>NZ_JBUEBA010000002.1:1840481-1929712 GCF_058107045.1 Acinetobacter sp. AB03
CCCTATTTGGGATATTGAAAACACAAAATTTACATCAAATAAAATTATAAATGACATGCATAACTTATCTTCAGATATTCGCAGCTATGTAATATCCGATGGATTAGGTTGTCCACAACCCATATGTTATCCAACACTTGAAAAAATTATTTCTTTTGAAAATCTTGATGCTATCTATTCTATATATCTTCTATATCAATGGGGATTAATTATTAATAACTATGAATTATGTAACTATTGTGCTATAGCTCTTGAAAAAAACTTAGAAACTCTCTTATTAAATATTAGCTATTTGCATAGATCTCACATATTTTTATTCGACATAATTTTCGATAAAATTAGAAAAATATCTTATCGAGGCCTGACTATAGCTGACGTCACAAATATAAATTGGCGCCTGCTAAGAGCTAAAAATTGGATCAGTGATATTCGAATGAACTCATATGTATCCGAATATGAGTTGTTCAAAAAATCTGTTATATCAGAAAAATTTAAAAATAAAGAAATTTACATTTCCAATTCTGATTCTTTAATATTGCATGCGAAAATTGCTACTGATCCAAATGATCTAATCACCCTTAACCTTAATAAATTTTTTCCTTCCCACATCATATTGTATTCCAACTAAAGCGGACACCCACAATTAACACCCAGGTATGGCAGCCTGCCCTTTTATCGTTTGTAAACCTTTTTCCATGTGCTCATGCTGCCTGCCCCTGCACCAAATGCTGTATTGGCAATAATACCTTGAACATCGTCACCTGAAGCAGGTGAGATCCCAGCTGAAATTGTCCCGGCTAATTCAACATTGCTCTCTTAAATGTATTTCTTAATGCGGCACTGCCAGCCAATTTTTACCGTGTAAAAAACCCATTTACTGCCTTGGTAAATTCTATCACCAGATCCCCAAAGTGGCGAGCCAAGCTGTATAGAGTGTGGCTAAAACAAAGTCATCCCTGCTGCGCCTGTCTTAAACCAGTCACCAAAGATACACCATGGCACAGCCGTCATATTGTGAAGCTAAGTCATGGTAGGATGGATGCGGTCGCTCATCTTGAGATTTACCATCTATCTGTATTGTCCGAGGAGTGTTCAGTTTGCCAATGTCAACGAGGTATAACCGGGTGCCGAATGGCGCCTTAGAAGAGGCTTGAGCCGTGTGCTGGGAAACTCGCATGCACGGTTCTTAGGGGGTTGACGTAGGCAACTGCGTCTGACTACCCGACAACCAAATGCGCCCTTAGGCCTTGGGAAGTAAGAACTGGCTGTTTGTTGGCTCGCTGCGCAGTGGTCAACGAGCGGCGAATATCAAGACTTAAATCCAGTCAGCAAAGCTGAATGGCTTGGATCTGTATGCCTATGTTACCGACACATAAAGTGACCTAAATAGAAGAATTACTGCCACACCGGTGGCAACCCGACCAAAATTAAAAAATAGGTGTGGGGTTCAGCCCACGCTTACGAAACTTGTAATAAACTGATCTAAAATTCGATCATATACTTCATATCTCAAAGTATTGACTTAAATTATGATTAAGCCATGCCAGAATTAGATCGCCCCATACCCAAGTCGTCACTTGAATTTGAGTAACTATAGGAAATTCTATCTTTAAAGTCTTTATCCAACAAAACCAATTAAGAATAATGTTGATTTAAGCTGCTTACCATTTGCTTACCAGAATCTAAAAACAAAAAAACCACTTACGATTAGTACACGTAAGTGGTTGTTTTATATGGTGGGCCCAGACAGACTTGAACTGTCGACCAACGGATTATGAGTCCGCTGCTCTAACCAACTGAGCTATAGGCCCTAATATGCTGAATTTGTTATATATCAACAAGTTCAGGCGAAATGAATACTAGCGAAGATTTTTTCAAAAGACAAGCTTTTTCATACATGGTTGTACACTATCCAAACAATCAGGGAAATTTACATCATCAAACTGACATATCAGGTCTTTCACGATCTTTGAGTTACATAATAAGACTCAAAAGCACTTATAAATACTAGAATAATAAAATTTAATTAAAATTGGATAAAAACTAAATACTGGCTTCTTCTTTTTTTCGCGACTCAATGAAAAACTCAACAATTGACCATAAAACAATCAAAGAAAAGAGAATTATTGCACATAAAAAAGTCGAAAGATAAGCCATTCTAACAATCCTGAACTTTGTTAAACCAAAGTTAAAGTGTGAAAGTGCACACTTTAGTCTTAGACCAAAGTCTAATCTGTCATTTAGCTTATGAATAGTAGTATTTTCATTTTCACCATATTTATTTTCTATTGGATTAGATTTAAAACATCTTAATGCTCCATTTCTACCCTCACCTTGTTCAACTACTTAGGATTCAAGCCGATTCATAAAAGTGGTAAGTGCAATCAAGTAGGACTTGACTCAAACCGCAAACAAGCAGACATTAGCCTCTTTAAAAAACACTTGTATTTTTATGGTCATGTTAAAAAAATTCATTGGTGAGTCTGCTTTTAAACTCGCAGGCTGGAAATATCATGTAGAACCAAATGTTTTGGAAGACAAGCAAGTCATTATTGGATTTGAACATACTTCTATGATGGATGCTGTCTTGTCACTGGCAATTTTTCAGATCTATGATATGAAAATTCATACCCTGATTAAAAAAGAATTATTCAAAGGGCCAATGAAGCCAGTGCTCGAAGCCCTTGGCGGTATTGCAGTTGATCGCAAGTCAAATAAAGACATTGTGTCTCAAATGGTTGAACACTTTACCCAAAATAAAAAATTCAATTTAGTGATTGCGCCTGAAGCAACACGTGCCAAAACAGGTGAAGTACGTAAACCTATTCGTACTGGGTTTTGGCATATTGCTAAAGCAGCCAATGTCCCTATTGTACTCATGTACGCGAACTCAAAAACTAAGCAAGGCGGTATTTTTGGAAAAATCTACCCAACAGATCTAGATCATGACTTAGCGCTTATTAAAGCACTTTATAAAGAGCATGTTGGTTTAGATATTGAGATTCTAGAACCTAAAACTGCTGCACAATAAGGTCATTTAATTAACCTAAAAGAATGTGAAGACGCTATTCTTTTAGGTCTCTGTGGGTGTTTCCCAACAGTTAATTTTTAAAGTGAACTTCCTTTACAAGGTAAATTTTAAATAACTGGTTTTATTTCAAACAATTTTACTTCTTTTTTTGTTTGTTCAGGCGATTTTCAGAAAAACACCTACTTTCGCATAAAAAAGTGCTTATGGTAGAATTTGCACAATTTGATAGGCACAAAGCCAATCTACAAGGAGCATATTTCGCATGGCGGGTCATTCCAAGTGGGCCAATATTAAGCATCGTAAAGCAAAACAAGATGCTAGCCGTGGTAAACTTTTTACCAAATTTATTCGTGAATTAACAACTGCTGCAAAGCTTGGCGGTGGTGATGCTGCAAGCAACCCACGTCTTCGTGCAGTTGTAGAAAAAGCACTTTCCGTAAATATGACACGTGACGTCATCAACCGTGCAATCCAACGTGGTGCCGGTGGTGAAGATAACGATGACTTAAAAGAAATTACCTACGAAGGTTATGGTGTTGGTGGAGTTGCAGTTATTGTAGAAACCATGACTGACAACTTAAACCGTACTGTACCAGATGTCCGTCACTGTTTCTCAAAAACAGATGGTAACTTAGGCACAAACGGTTCAGTTGCTTTCTTGTTCACAAAACGTGGTGAGATCACTTTTGAAGATGTGTCTTTAGAAGATCAAATCATGGACGTGGCACTTGAAGCAGGTGCTGAAGATATCGAAGTCGATGAAGATGAAATCTTAGTCATTACTACACCTGAATCTTTTGGTGATGTACAAGATGCTTTGACTGCTGCAGGTTTAAAATCGGATAATGCTGAAGTGGTCATGAGCCCTTCAACTAAAGCCGAAATCACTGATATCGATCAAGCCAAAAAGATTATGAAAATGATTGATATGCTTGAAGATTTAGATGATGTACAAAACGTATATACCAATGTTGAATTCTCTGACGCGGTATTGGCAGAATTAGACGCCTAGTCTACTGCTTTAAAAAATGCGTTCTCGAATATAGTTTTGGGAGCGCATTTTTTATGTCTGATTGAATACCCTTTCAATAAATTTTGCTTTTTTACAATGATATTTATCCATGCTTAAATGCTGGCTGTCGTGTTTTAATTGATTTTAAGCCATAACTAAATTCTGATTTTTCAACAAGCGATCACGAAAGATCAGAAAACTTTACCACCGAGCGTTTTTCACGACCAATTGAATAGTAACATCATCCTGCTGTAGCACCTCTAACATACACAGCTCATGTGCTCTTATTGTCGCTGATATTATGCAAACTTTTGAAAGTAGGAAGCCTAATACTCATTAGACTCATACAAGTTCAGCGTGACTTAGACTTTGCTCAACAAACCACTACAGTTAAAAACGTTATACTCTTTAATCACAAAGCTTGAGTGCAGTGCCACCACATGTTCGATTTTACCAATGCGTTTGAGTAAAATATCACTATAGTTTTCCATATCTCTTGCCACAACTTCAACAATAAAGTCTGCCGACTGCCCTGTCACTAAAAAGGCATTGGTCACTTCAGGAATATTTTCTAGCTCTTCTAAAAACTTGGAAAAAGTATCGGTATCGTGCTTGCTCAAAGATACTTGTAGCAAAACATGTAGACTAAAACCGAGCTTTTGATAGTTAATATCACGCTTAACTTTGGTCATAATATCGTTATCAATGAGGTGCTTAATACGACGATGTACTGAACTGACCGATAGATTAATACGCTCTGATAATTCGTTTAGATTGATATCTTCATTACTTAAAATTTCTAAAATTTGCTTATCAAAACGATCTAATTCCATTATTTAACTCTCATAACAACTTATGTTTATAGGTGTTTATTTCATATTAAGCATTTCAAGTGAAAGATAAAGCTTATTTGCAGTTTTTTTTCATATATTTTCAGATTGATAAAAAGATATCAGCTTTTTCAAACAAAGAGTGCCATGATCTTTTACAAAGTTATAAATAGACTGAGAAACTTTCTATTCAGCTTCTATAAATCATGATATTGAAAATACAAGAAAGGCAAAGGCTGTCTGTATCACACATCACCTTTGCCTTGTTTGGCTTGAGCTTATTTTAAACGCCGCGCCAGTCGACTCGAGCATTGCGCTCGGTTTGATAGACTCTTAAAACATACTGCCCCAAGGGTAAATTGGTTAAATAGGTTTTATAAGCACTAAATTCTTCAGATAGACTTTCCTCATGGTCTTTTTCCCAAGGTGTCCCTTTAATCTCCAGTACAGGCGCTAACATCGAACATACAGCAATATCCGCCAAACCTAAACGATCCCCGACAAAGTAACGTCCATGATTAGCAATTAACTTCTCATTCAATACTTCAATTAAACGCTGCATTTCAGCTTTGGAATGCTCTATTTTCTCTGCATTCAACTCATAGCCTTTCGACATCAACGTTTTCATTAAAGGTTTGGTGTATTTTTCAAATTTACGTAAATACCCCTTTTCGCCCAACATAATCTGTAATGATTGATCGTTATCGGACAATGCATGGGCCAACCCCCAACGACGGACATGCAATCCCAAATCATTAGCTAACGCATTAACATCTAAAGCCTCTTTACGAAGCTGTGCTTCATTACGTAACAGTCGATGTTCTGGATAACGCTCATCAAGATATAACGCAATCTCGGTGGTATCAGCGACCCATTTGTCCTGATCACGCAAAATAGGTAGTTTATTTTGACCGGTCTTTAACTGTGCAAAAGCCCGGTGAACCCCAGGCACCACATTTTGTGCGACATAATCTAGCTCTTTATGATCGAGCAACCAGCGAGCTTTCTCACAAAAATGAGATAAAGGAAACTGGTATAAAGTTCTCATAAATGCTCCACATTTATTTTTCTATTTTGGCTTTTCAGAAAAGCCATCTATTTCAGTTGGATACTTTAGTCACTGTATTTAGGATTTACAATGTACTTTTTACTCAAATTGCCTAGAAAATGTTCAACAGCCTTTATCAAATTTATACGTTTTTTTCTCTACAATATCTCAAATCTTGATAAGTATTTAATCATTCAAGCAATCCCAAGTAGCGTATAGGCATTAAGTAAAGGTGCTTTTATGTCTCATACACTCTCTAAAAATATTCACGTGATACAAAATGATCAAGATGCGATTAATGCAGCCTATCATGTCGCTGACTTTGCCTTAGAAGGTCGGGATCAACGTGATCAGAACCGTCAGCTTCCTTTTGCTGAAGTCGAGTTATTTAGCCAAAAAGGATTAGGCGGTATTCGTATTCCTCAAGCTTTTGGAGGCGCATTTGTTTCCAACAAAACCTTAGCTCAGGTTTTTCGCATTATTAATAAAGCCGACTCAAGTGTTGGCCAAATTCCACAAAACCAAATTGCGCTGCTCAACATGATTGATATCTTGGGCAGCGAACAACAAAAACAGTTTATTTTTAATGAAATATTAAACGGCAAACGCCTTGCCAATGGCGGCCCCGAACGAAATACCAAAGATACTAAAACTCTGAGTACGACATTAAGTATTGAAAATGGTCATTACTATGTCGATGGTGAAAAGTTCTACTCTACAGGCAGTAGCTTTGCCCATTGGCTAGCCATTAAAGCCATTCACCCTGAAGGGTATGTGGTACTGACTCTTGTTGATGCCACAGCACAAGGTGTGGAAGTTATCGATAACTGGAATGGTTTTGGTCAGCGTACAACTTCAAGCGGCACAGTAAAATTACAGCGGGTTGAAATCGATCCACTACTTATTTTTGATGAGCGGAAACTGGCTGAAGATGTCAATTATCGCGGTGCTTTCTCGCAGTTAATGCAAGTTGCAATTGATATCGGTATTGCAGAAGCCGCATTTGAAGACACTTTGTCAGCAGTTAAAAAAGCCCGACCAATTGTCGATGCGCAAGTTGAGAAAGCCAGTTTTGAACATTACATCTTACAAGAAGTCGGCAAATCCGCTGTCCTGTTAGATGCCGCTATCCTACTGCTCGATGAAGCTGCTGAATATTTAGATGAGCTCGACCAACTGAGCGTTGTCAGTACCAAACAAGCAGCTAAAGCCTCTATTTTAGTCGCCGAAGCGAAGGTCTATGCTAACGATGCTGCACTACAAATTTCTGAAAAACTCCTAGAGCTTGGCGGCAGTCGTTCGAGCCTAAGCCAACATAATTTAGATCAACATTGGCGCAATGCACGTGTGCATACCTTACACGACCCGATCCGCTGGAAGCTGCATGCACTGGGTAACTATTATTTGAACAACACTTTCCCTGCTCGCCACGCTTGGATTTAAGGAGAACGTCATGACTTCATTTCAACCTATTCTTCCACTTCAATCCCAAGACACGGCGTATGCACATATTATTCAAAGTGATGCTGAAGCTTTAGAGATTGCCAAAAATTTGGCGGAGCAATTTAAACAACAGGCTATCCAACGCGATGCTGAACGAATTTTGCCTTTTGCGGAAATCGAAGCCTACAGCCAATCTGGGCTCTGGGCTATTACTGTACCGAAGGAATTCGGAGGGGCAGATGTTTCAAGCTATACCGTCGCGCAAATTATCGCATTAATGAGTGGTGTGGATGGTTCGATTGGACAAATTCCCCAGAACCATTTCTATGCCTTAGAGGTTTTACGTAACAACGGTACTGAACAACAAAAGCGTAAACTCTATGCAGAAGTGCTCAAAGGGGCACGCTTTGGTAATGCCTTGGCTGAGTTTAAAACTAAAAATGCAACACAAAAACAAACTGCTCTCAGCCAAACTGAACAAGGTTATGAGGTCAATGGTGAAAAGTTTTATTGCACGGGCAGTCTGTTTGCAGACCGTATCCCCACCTTAGTCAAAGATGCCGATGAGAAAGAGTTTCTGGTCTTTATCCCACGGAGTAGCCAAGGACTAGAACTGATTGATGATTGGTCGGGTTTTGGTCAACGAACCACAGGCAGCGGTACAGTCAAATTCAATCATGTCGCTGTAGATGCCGAAGATATTGTTCCTTTCGATACCGCTTTTTCTAGACCGACTCTGGTTGGGCCTTTTGCTCAAATTATGCATGCTGCAATTGAAACAGGCATCGCGCGTGCTGCTTTTGAGGAAACACTGGTTCGTGTGCGTCAGGCTCGTCCGTGGATTGACTCTGCTGTTGAACAGGCAACCGATGATCCTCTAACACAGTTTGAACTGGGACGAGTAGTTGCCGATGTGCGTGCCAGTGAAGTCCTACTCAAACAAGCAGCCCGCTCAATCGATGAAGCACGTCCCAATCCAACCATAGAGAACATTGCGAAAGCATCACTGGATGTAGCGAAAGTGCGTGCACATAGCACAGAAACCGCATTAAAAGCCGCTTCGAAATTGATTGAACTGGCAGGCAGTCGTGGTAGTCAGCGTGAAGATGGCCTAGACCGTTTTTGGCGTAATGCTCGTGTTCACACGCTACATGATGCGTCACGTTGGAAATATTACTTCATTGCCAATTATCTTCTTAATGGTGTACTCCCGCCACGCAGAGGGGCATTGTAATGACACTATCATCTCAAAATAGAAAGTCGAAGCAAATCATCCTGAATGCTTTTGATATGAATAGCGTAGGTCATATCAATCACGGTTTGTGGACACACCCACGTGATGAGTCACATCGTTTTAATGAGCTCAGCTATTGGACCGATTTGGCGCAAACTTTAGAGCAAGGTTTATTTGATGGTTTGTTTATCGCCGACATTACAGGTGTCTATGATGTTTATCAAAATGGTCTGGATTTAACCCTCAAAGAGTCAATTCAACTTCCAAGCCACGACCCAAGTACCCTCGTTTCTGCTATGGCTGCCGTTACACAGCACTTAGGTTTTGGTGTCACTGTAAATTTGAGCTATGAGTCGCCTTATCAGTTTGCACGGCGCTTTGCGAGCCTTGACCATTTAACCCACGGTCGTATTGGTTGGAATATTGTCACGGGTTACTTAGACAGCGCAGAACGGTTAATTGGTCAAAAAGGTTTAAAAGATCACGACTTGCGTTATGAACAAGCTGAAGAGTTTCTCGAACTTTGCTATAAATTTTGGGAAGGTTCTTGGGAAGACGATGCCGTACAAAAAGATAAGTTAAACCGTGTCTTTACCGATCCTTCAAAAGTTCATGCCATCCAGCATCAAGGCAAATTCTTCCAAAGTCAGGGCGTTTTTCAGGTTTCCCCATCTATACAGCGGACACCTGTACTTTATCAAGCGGGCGCTTCAATTAAAGGCTTAGCTTTTGCAACTCAACATGCTGAAGCCATGTTTATTGGTGCTGACACGCCTGAAAAACTCAAACAGCAAGTCGATAAGATTCGTGTGCTTGCATTAAGACATGGACGTGATGAACAAGCCATTAAACTCTTTGTTGGCATTAGTGTAGTGACGGCAGAAACGGATGAACTCGCACAAGAAAAACTCGCCGAATATATTCGCTATGCCAGTCCAGAAGCAGGTTTGGCACATTTTTCCAGTTCAGTCGGAATTGATTTAGCACAGTTTGCAGATGATGAAGCGATTCCTTATAAACAAACCAATAGCATTGCCTCGGTCAATAACAAATTTAAAGAGCAAAAAGTTACGCGAGCTGATTTAAAAGCCCAACATGTACTCGGTGGACGCTATCCACTGATTGTCGGGAGTGGAAAAACTGTAGCAGAAAAACTCATTCAGCTCTTAGATGAAACTGGCGTAGATGGCTTTAATCTCACACGAACCGTTGCCCCAGAGTCACATCAAGACTTTATTCGTTGGGTCATCCCAGAATTACAACAGCGTGGCCGTTATAAAACCGCCTATGAAACAGGTAGTTTACGCCACAAATTATTCGCTCAAGGTGACCGACTGGCCGCAGACCACCCTGTACAGCAGTATCGATGTCAAAGCTCGAGCTCTCATCCTAAAACACAGCAAAACAAACCGCATAAATTTTAAAATACGAGAAATATCATGGCTCAAACAGCAAAAAAAAAATTTACCATTATTGGGGTAATTGTCGCTGCCATCGTCATTGCGCTGGTGGCGTGGTCTTATCATAAAAAATCGAGCAGCACTGAACTGGTGATTGGGATCAGCCCACCCTTTGCCAATCCATTAAAGGTGGCTGTGGAAGAAGCGAAACAGCAAGGCATCAACGTCAAACTGGTCGAGTTCTCCGATTGGAATACCCCCAATATCACGCTCAACCATGGTGATATTGATGCCAACTATTTTCAGCATCAGCCCTTCTTAGATAACGCCATCAAAGAAACTCAATTTAAACTCAAAGCACTGGATAAAGGCATCACCACACACGTCGGTTTATATTCAAAAAAATATGACTCGATTGATGCAATTCCTGAAAATGCACGTACAGTTATTCCAAATGATCCAGTGAATCAAGGTCGTGCACTTTTACTGTTACAACAGGCTAAATTGATTAGCTTAAAAGACCCAAACAATCATCTATCTAACCTGCAAGATATTGTCAGCAATCCTAAAAAGCTCCAGTTTATTGAAGTTGAAGGTCCCCAAACTGCGCGTGCCGTTGATGATGCTGACTTGGTCTTTAGCTATCCACATTATTTACGTCTTGCAAAAACCATCGACCCAAATGATGCGCTGATCTTAGATGACAACACCAATACCCTGTATTCGATTTTATTTGTGGTGCGTGACGACTACCAACTGCAACATCCAGAGAAAGCCGCGCAACTTGAAAAATTCATCAAGATTTATCAAACGTCTGACAAAGTTAAACAGACTTTGAATAGTGAAATTGGTGAAAAACTTTGGTTCCCGGGTTGGAAGTGAGTATAAGCCATGACACAATCTTTCACTCAAAATCGAAAAAAATGGCTGATTGGCTTAAGCATCATCGTGACAATTTTTGCTCTAGCGGGTTACCGCTATAGCAAAAGCCATGCGCAAGATGATGTCTTAACGATTGGTATTAGCCCACCTTATGCCGAACTGCTGCAAAGCGTGGCAGACGATGTAAAAAAGCAAGGCATTCAAATCAAACTGGTTGAATTCTCTGACTGGCATGCACCGAATGTTGCTGTGCAAAATGGTGACATTGATGCCAACTTTTTTCAGCAAAGTGTCTTTCTACGCAATGCAATACGCGAAACAAATTATGATCTGCATGCATTCGCCACAGGAACAGGAAGTCATGTCGGACTGTATTCAAAAAAATATAAGTCCTTAGATGCACTACCAGCTCAAGCACGTGTGGTCATCCCCAATGATCCAGTGAATTCGGCACGTGCACTGATTTTACTGCATCGTGCGGGATTGATTCAGCTCAAAGACATTAACAATGAACTGTCTACTGTAAAAGATATTGTGAGCAATCCTAAACAGCTTCAGTTTATTGAAGTAGAAGGCCCACAAACTGCCCATGCGTTTAATGATGCCGATTTAATTTTTGGCTTCCCGCATTATTTAAAAATGGCCAAGGTCACAGATCCGCATCATGTCCTTTTTCTTGATCCGATAGACAAGAAATACGCCATTTTATTTGTGACACGTAAAGACTATCCAGATCAAAACCAAAAACTTGCGACTTTTGTGCAAGCATTCCAAAGCTCAAAACACGTTCAAGAAATTTTAGACCGTGATTTTGGCCAAGGTCTGTGGTTTGAAGGCTGGAAATAAGGAGAAAAAGAATGGTCAGCTTTGGTTCTCATGTGGATTTTTCAATTCCACATATCAAAATTCGTAACTTAAATAAACACTATGCAGTACAAGGGCATAGTGTGCATGCACTCAAAAATATTGACCTCGACATCCCGACAGGTAAAGTGTTTGGCATTATTGGCAAAAGTGGTGCAGGTAAATCCTCCCTGATCCGCACCTTAAATGGTTTAGAAAGTATCAGTGAAGGCCATATCCATATTCATCAGCAAGACTTGGCCGCATTGAACCACGCTGAGCTGATTCAGCTCCGACAACGCATTGGCATGATTTTCCAGCATTTTAATCTAATGTCTGCCAAAATAGTCTATGAAAATGTCGCACTTCCCCTCAAAGTGGCCAATTATCCCAGACAAGACATCGAACAACGTGTCAACGAAGTTCTCCAATTGGTCGGGCTAAGCGATAAGACTCAGCATTACCCATCACAACTGTCTGGCGGTCAAAAGCAACGCGTGGGCATTGCCCGTGCATTGGTCCACCATCCTGAAATTTTACTCTGTGATGAAGCGACATCTGCACTTGATCCAGAAAGCACCTCTGTAGTGCTGTCCCTACTCAAAGAGATTAATCAAAAGCTGGGTATCACCATTGTATTGATTATCCATGAAATGCAAGTGATTCGGGAAATCTGCGATCAGGTCGTGGTCATCGATGCTGGTGAAATTGTGGAATCAGGCGAAGTTTGGTCGGTGTTTTCTCAACCCCAACAAGGCATTACCCAAGAACTACTGAATCTAGAACAACTCGATTTGCCTTTTCGCTTAAATGCTGAACCTACGCAGCTCGATACACATGCCATTTTCAAAATTCGCTCGACTTCAGATGCGCATCATCCACCTGACTTAAAACAGATTTTGGAGCACTTTCCACAAACTGTGCATTTATATCAAAGTCAGGTCGACACCATCCAGAACCATTTAATAGGAACATTGGTTATTGCTGTTCCCACACAGGACTTAGAAATTCAATCGCTACTACAAAAACTAAAAGCACATGTGACACATGTAGAGGTACTGGGCTATGCACGACCAACTCATTGATTTATTACTGACAGGCACCATCGACACCTTAATCATGGTCGGTGCATCCGCATTTTTTGCCTTACTCATTGGTCTGCCAATGGCAGTAGTTCTAGTCAGCACCTCTGAGCATGGCATTTATCCTTCCAAAAGTATTAACCATAGCTTAGGCTGGTTGGTAAATATCACTCGTTCCGTTCCCTTCCTGATTTTGATGGTGGCCCTGATTCCACTCACACGTTGGATTGTAGGCACCAGTTATGGTGTTTGGGCAGCAGTTGTCCCTTTAACCTTAGCAGCAACACCCTTTTTTGCACGAATTGCAGAAGTCAGTTTACGCGAAGTGGATCAAGGGTTGATTGAGGCTGCGCAAGCCATCGGCTGTAACCGTACTCAAATCATTTGGCATGTGTTGTTACCTGAAGCTCTACCAGGAATTGTCGCGGGTTTTACCGTGACCATTGTGACCATGATTAACTCCTCTGCCATTGCAGGTGCAATTGGTGCAGGTGGTTTAGGCGATATTGCCTATCGCTATGGTTATCAACGTTTTGATATGCAGATCATGTTGGCCGTGACTGTCGTGCTCGTAATTTTGGTGATGTGTGTGCAAGCGATTGGAGACAATCTGGCAAATCAACTCGATAAAAGGAAGGTTTAATCCCATTATTAAAAGAAAAGGCTTAAAAGGCTCATACATAAGGCTTAAATGAGGAAGTTCTGCCCACAACATGATTTACAACTTTGATTCTTCTCCCCTGAGACCTGACTTTGTCATGGCTTTCATGTAAAATCACTGGCAATTTTTATATAACACGTTGTGAGTTATTTCATGGGTTTTAATTGCGGTATTGTCGGCTTGCCGAACGTTGGTAAATCTACACTTTTCAATGCATTGACTAAAGCTGCTATTGCTGCTGAAAACTTCCCATTCTGTACCATTGAACCAAACACAGGCATCGTTCCTGTGCCAGATCCACGTTTAGACAAATTAACAGCGATTGTAAAACCTCAACGTGTGATTCCAACGACGATGGAATTTGTAGACATTGCAGGTTTAGTTGCGGGTGCATCTAAAGGTGAAGGCTTGGGGAACCAATTTCTTGCAAACATCCGTGAAACAGATGCGATTGCTCACGTTGTACGTTGTTTTGAAGATGAAAACGTCATTCACGTTAACGGTAAAATTGACCCGCTTGATGACATCGCAACCATCAATACGGAACTTGCACTTGCTGACTTAGAAACTGTGACAAAAGCAGTGACTCGTTTAGCAAAATCTGCAAAAGGTGGCGACAAAGAAGCGCTCGCAACCAAAGCGGTTTTAGACAAAATTTTACCTTTACTTGATGAAGGCAAACCTGCTCGCGCAGCTGACCTAGACGACGACGAACGTAAACTAGTTCGTGGTTTTGGTTTAATGACTTTAAAACCAACCATGTATATTGCGAACGTTGCTGAAGATGGTTTTGAAAACAACCCACATTTAGATGCTGTGAAAAAACTGGCAGCTGAAGAAAATGCAATCGTAGTTCCGCTTTGCAACCAAATCGAAGCTGAAATTTCACTGCTAGAAGACGAAGACCGTGCTGAGTTCCTTGAAGCTTTAGGCATGGAAGAACCAGGTCTAAACGTAGTAATTCGCGCGGGCTATGGTCTTTTAGGTTTACAGACTTACTTCACGGCGGGTGTACAAGAAGTTCGTGCTTGGACCGTTAAAGTGGGTGCAACTGCACCACAAGCGGCGGGTGTGATCCACACTGACTTCGAAAAAGGCTTTATCCGTGCTGAATGTGTTGCTTATAACGACTTCGTTCAATACAACGGTGAAGCAGGCGCGAAAGAAGCAGGTAAATGGCGTTTAGAAGGTAAAACGTACATCGTTCAAGACGGTGATGTTCTACACTTCCGCTTTAACGTATAAGTCGTTCCGAATATAAAAAAACCCGATACCCATCGGGTTTTTTTATAAGCTTAAACCAATCTTAAAAACAGCATTAAATAACATATGAACACCTGATCCGTTTGGATCTCACACAATATTATAACTTCTATTCTTTCGCATTATCGCTAATTTAATCACAGGCACTAATGCCTTCCTTGAACAAACGAAAATGAAAAAGATCAGCACATTTATTGCAGCAGGTTTATTCACAACGCTTAGCGCTACAGCATTTGCATGCCCACAAGGAACAACACTGTCGGGTGGTACAGGTGCAAATCATAAAGGTGGTAAGTGCATCGCAACCATGAACGTGACGAAACATGATCAGGCAATGAAACAAGACAAAACAGCCAAACAAGATCCAGCCATGAAGCAAGATAAAATGGTGAAAGATGATTCAATGAAAGCCAATGATATGACCAATAAATCCCATAAAGATGCTCATGCTCCAAACCCGAATACACCCAAAGCTCAACCAGATACACATAAAGTCGTGAAGACATCTTAAAACAACATAAAAAAGCCAGTGAAATTCACTGGCTTTTTATCGATAAAATAATTCAGTTAATGTGATGTCACAGAGACATGTTTATTATCCATTGCAGCACGCTGTTTGCGCGCTTCATCTAACATGCGTTGTTCGATGTCTTTTCTAAAACCAAGCATAAACACCATTTCCGCCAAAACAAATAATGGACCGATGGCTAGGCCAATCACATCATCCATAAAGGCCGGTTTTTTCTTCTCATAGAAATGCCCGACAAACTGGAACGCCCAGCCAACGACAAAAATACCAATACTGAGACCTAACCAAAGTCCCAAATCAAACTGTGCAATTTTATAAGCCAATGGATAAGCCATGGCATAGATCACTAACATGATCACACCAAAAATTCGATCTAAGCTCAGGTAGTAAACAATACTCGCTAAGATCAAAACCATCGCCAAGGTAATTTCAAAACTGCCCACAGTCATGCCAGCTCTCGCGGTTAAGCACATAATTGAAAACACAATCAGCGGAATACCAACAAAGTGGGTCACGATATTTTTATGATCAAGATGATAAGCTGCATACTGACTTAATAATTTTTCTAATTTACTCATACTGTATTTCCTTATTGCATGATATTGATCACGATATAGAATAACTTTAAAGGAAAACAGCCCATCAAGTTGTCGTCGACCTGACAAGTTGCTCGATCAATCACGAAAGGACGCGGAATGCTGGAAATTCAACATCAACAACAATTACTCAATAACAATTGGTTCGCCAAACTACCACAAGCCTATCAACAGTATATTGTGCAACATGCCAAATATATTGAGGTTGCAAAAGACCAAGCTGTTTTTCACTCTGGAGAATTATTTAATGGCATCTATGCAGTCTTGAACGGCGCAATTCGCTTAGGTCATGTCGACATTGAAGGTAAAGAAGCAGTTGCAGCAATCGCAGAACCGATTATGTGGTTTGGAGAAATTTCTTT
Organism: Acinetobacter sp. AB03; assembly: GCF_058107045.1. Lineage (NCBI taxonomy): Bacteria > Pseudomonadati > Pseudomonadota > Gammaproteobacteria > Moraxellales > Moraxellaceae > Acinetobacter > Acinetobacter sp. AB03. Next base: position 1,856,698 of record NZ_JBUEBA010000002.1, read on the forward strand.
AATAGATCAGCAACCGCGTTCGCACGATGCGATTGCTATGCAAAAAAGTACCCTGCTCCATCTACCTAAACGCGATGTTGAGGAATTTATCCAAGCCACCCCAGAATTTTGGTTTCATATTGCACAGCTTGCTTCGCAGAAGTTACGCCTCGCTTTTTTAGAACTGATCGCAATCCAAAGTCAAAATATCAGTCAACGACTGGCTCAACGCTTACTGTTTATTTTAAGCGGTTATGGCAACCATCTATCGATTACCAATGATGAAATTCATTTATCACAGGAGCAACTGGCTCAAATGCTGATGTGTTCACGCCAAACCATCAACCAAGAACTTCAAAACTTAGAAAAACAAGGAATACTGGCAATTGCGTTTAAAAAGATTAAGATTTTAGATCCTGCAAAGCTGCATAGAATTGCACATAGCTCAGAATAAGTAATCAAATGTGCCCCTTAATAGTCCAACTCACAGTGATGAACCATATAAAATATTGCTACACGGCCTAACGTCTTGGCTATTTATCTCCCCGACTTGAAACTGCTGTCACCGTGTTTGACAGGCAGCTAATGCAAACATTGCAACAGCTAAATTTTTTAGATTAACTCTCAAAATTCGACTCAATTCCGATATTTTACTGCATTGGGATAATTTACTATTTTTATTATATTATTCATTAAAGCTACAACCATAAAAAAGCGAGTTTTAAAACTCGCTTTTAATCATGCTATATCGGTCTTAGACACCCACTTTTTTAGGGTCAGTATTGCCTAAACTGGGGTTATCAATTGCGCCCCGACATTGTGCTTTATCACGCTCATAATCGCTCTGTTTCTGTGCAACACTCGAAGAACCGTCTAAGGTCTCACGTGCCCACACTTCTAAGCTGGTCAAGGCTTTACGACACAGTGCGTATTTTCCTTCGGTCACTGAGTCTGTCATTTTGACATTAATACGCCAGTCCGTACTGAGTTTACGTGCAGGATGACGGACTTTAGCTTCAATCTGATCCAGTTGCTTGTTATATACCAAGCCATCTACTTCATTAATAAACACCCAAGCACGCTGGGCATATTCCGTCGCGTCATTGGTAATTTTTGGCGCAGCCTTAATTTCTACTTTTTGTTCAGGAGCTTGCTCTGACTGCCCACAAGCTTGCAAAAGTAAACTGCTTACAATTATAGCAGCCAGCCCTAAAGTACGTAATTCGAGCTTCAACATGGTTAAACGCCTCAACAAACAATTGGGCACTATGCTAGTGAATTCAGTTACAATACACAATCAATTTTGACCTATTGATAAAGTCTTCTTCAAGGTGTGTTGTGTCCGAACTTAATCCCACTCCTGCACAAGCTGCTGGCTTTTGGCAAGGGGCTAAGGATAGCCAAGCGATTATCTTTACCTATCTGCCTGTTTCTTTTGCCTTTGGTGTATCTGCAACCCAGTTTGGCTTTAGTGCATGGGAAGCTTTATTTTTATCCTGCTCAATGTATGCAGGGGCCAGTCAGTTTTTAGTGGTTGCACTATTGGGTAGTGGCACGTCTATTTGGATGACTGCCCTCACTGTGATTGCCCTAGATATTCGTCACTTACTCTATGGCCCTGCGCTACAAAACTTAATTCAAGATAAACTGAACTTAAAAAAAACCGCTATTTGGTCATGGGGGCTAACCGACGAAGTCTTTGCCTCAGGTATGATTAAACTGTCACAACGCCGTCAAGAGTGGTCTGAGTCTTGGATGCTGGGCTTAAGCCTGTTTAGTTGGCTCGCATGGGCTACAGGTTCTTTTCTAGGTGGAATGTTTGCAGACCAAGTCAGTCATTTACCCCAGTTTTTACAAGCCGCTCTAGACTTTTTATTACCTGCACTGTTCTTAAGTTTCTTATTGGCAGCATTTGAAAAGAAACACACTTTTGTGGTGGCTGTGACCATTCTTGTATCTGCCATTGCCTGCTATTTTATTGACTTATCTGCTGCAATTTTTATTGGTATCAGTTCAGGTATATTTGCAGGTTTGTTTAAGCACTATGTACTGAAAAAACCAGACCCTGAACATATGGGAGATCAAGCATGAATATCGAAATTATTTTGGTCGGCATTGTAGTGGGTATTGCAAATTTTGCTTCACGCTTTGGCCCATTCTTCGTCATTCAAAAGTTCCAGCAAGGTTCACAAAAGCGCGGTGCTCTATGGTTAAAAATTGCATTGGGTTCGATTGGTATTGCGGCGATTAGTTCAATGCTTGTGGTTGCAACTTTGCCACCACTGTTAGATACACCCAATAAAAGCTTTGCCATGTTAGTCGGCTTCATCGTATTAGCCGGACTTTATTTCAAGTTTAAGCAAATTGTCCCCGCTACACTCACCGCAGCACTGAGCTATGGTTTGGTTTATACCTATATTCCTATGCCTTTTTAACCCATATCTTGCATCCATCAAAACCTAATTTACTATTTGAAGCGCTCAGCTGTGCAAGTCATTTCCAGCTTGATTGGAAAAGTTTATTTAGCATCCTTTTGCATGAAAATTTTGACTTTGGAATGCGCAGCTTTATAAAAAAAATTGTTGGACAATATCATTAATTTATGTGAATGAACCCTGAACACTTTTAAGAGTTCTGCTATGCTAAAAGCCCATAAAATCAAGCATGGATGATTTACATGAGCGTTACTATTGGTACTCCACTTCAGCCTTCAGCATTTAAAGTCCTGCTATTGGGTTCTGGAGAGCTTGGGAAAGAAGTTGTGATTTCTTTACAACGTTTGGGTGTAGAAGTTCATGCTGCTGACCGTTACGATCATGCTCCTGCAATGCAAGTGGCACACTATGCCTATACCTTAAATATGGCAGATGCGACAGCGCTTAAACAACTCATTCAGGACGTTAAGCCGAATTTAATTGTCCCTGAAATTGAAGCCATTGCGACACAAGTATTGGTTGAAATCGAACAAGAAAATATTGCCACAGTCATCCCCTCTGCAAAAGCGGTTAATTTAACCATGAACCGTGAAGGCATCCGTCGTTTAGCTGCGGAAGAACTGGGCTTACCGACATCGGCTTACCGTTTTGCAGATACTTTAGAATCTTTCCGTGCTGCATGTGATGACATTGGTTATCCAAACTTTGTTAAACCAGTCATGTCCTCTTCTGGTAAAGGCCAATCCCGCGTAAAAGAATTTTCAGAAGTAGATGCTGCGTGGAAATATGCACAAACAGGTGGTCGTGTAAATCAAGGGACAGTGATTGTAGAATCACAAATTGATTTTGATTTTGAAATTACGCTATTAACAGTACGTTCAAAAAACCCAGAAACGGGTGAAATTGAAACTTCGTACTGCGACCCAATTGGTCACCGCCAAGACGCGGGCGACTATGTTGAAAGCTGGCAGCCTCAAGCCATGACACCAGCGGCACTTGACGAAGCAAAGCGTATTGCCAATAAAGTCACCATCGCATTGGGTGGCTGTGGTATTTTCGGTGTAGAACTCTTCGTCAAAGGCGATAAAGTGTGGTTTAGTGAAGTATCACCACGCCCACATGACACAGGTCTTGTGACGCTTGCCTCTCAGTTCCAAAGTGAATTTGAACTACATGCACGTGCGATTTTGGGTCTGCCTGTCAATACAGCACGTCATAGCGTTGCTGCGAGTGCCGTGATCTATGCAGGTGTGGATGCAAATAACTTATCTTTTTCTGGCTTAAATCTTGCTTTGGCAAACCCAAATACTGATTTACGCATTTTTGGAAAACCAGAAGGCTTTACACGTCGCCGTATGGGCGTTGCGACAGCGCGGGCTGAAACAACCGACCAAGCGCGTGAACTAGCGGCCGAAGCTGCTGGACTGGTGAGCGTTCATCAAAATTAAGCATTGTTAAAATATACGGATACGGTTCATGATCAATACTTCTCCACTGCTTAGCTATGTCAGCAGTAATCACGATATCAAAGCCATTAATCAATGGCGTAGTGATGTCGAAAATCAATTACAAGAAAGTTTTGATCATGGCCAATCCATTCGTGATGTCATTTTAACGCGTTCAAATATGATCGATGAAGCACTTATTTTCCTATGGAAATATGCAAAACTCGATCAGACAGACTTAAGTTTATTTGCTGTCGGTGGCTATGGTCGCCGGGAGATGCTGCCTTACTCAGATGTAGACATCATGATCTTGTCTGAAGATGAGTTTAGCGAAGAACAAGAAAAGCTCATTTCTGTCTTTATTTCCTCACTTTGGGATGTCGGCAATTTCAAGCCCGGCATTAGTGTACGTACCATTGCCAACTGTGTTGAACAAGCAACCTCCGACTTAACAGTTGCCACAGCCCTCATTGAGTCCCGTTTAATTACAGGCAATGAACACTTAGCCAAATGGCCGCGACGCATTGTTTCGCAAACATGGACAGATAAAACCTTCTATGATGCAAAAATGGAAGAACAGGCCAAACGTTATGCACAGCATAACTTTACGGAAAGTAATCTAGAACCCGATATTAAAAATGCGCCGGGTGGCATTCGGGACATTAACCAAATTGGTTGGATTGCTAAACGGCATTTCCGCGTCAACCGTATTTATGACTTGGTGCATTTAGGCTTCATTTCGGAGTTTGAGTTAGGTGTATTAGAAGAAGCCGAAAGCTTCCTCTGGGAAATTCGTCATCACCTACACCGCCTCACTAAACGTGATGAAAACCGTTTACTGTTCGACTATCAACGTGACATTGCCGCAAAGTTTGGCTATGTGCGTGAAGAAGGTAAATCACCGAATTACCCAATTGAACAATTCATGAAACGTTATTATCGAAGCGCTCAACAAGTCACCACGCTGAATGAAATGCTGTTGGCTTATTTCAATGAATCTGTGATTACCCCACGCCTACCGAACTATGAGCGTAACATTGAAGAAATCAATGAAAATTTTAAACTAGTCGACGGCAAACTAGCGGTTCAACACCATAAGATTTTCTCTGAAAACCCAAGTGCTATTTTAGAAATTTTCTATATATTGGCCAATCGACCTGAAATTACAGGCATTCGCGCGCGTACGCTACGTTTGTTAATTTTGGCGGCTAAACGCATTGACCAAAAATACAGAGATAATCCAGCGCATCAAGCCCTGTTTATGGCTATCATTCGCTCCCCGCATCGCTTATACGAAACCATGGTGGCAATGAAACGTTATGGCGTTTTAGGCAACTATATTCCTGCATTTGGGCAGATTATGGGGTTGATGCAGTATGACTTGTTCCATATCTATACCGTAGATGCACACACCTTATTGTTACTGCGGAACTTAAACCGTTTCAAAGAACCTGAGTTTGCCAAGGACTTCCCTGTCGTGAGTTCCGTGTTCCAACGTCTGGCACGTCGTGACATTGTCTATTTGGCTGCCATTTTCCATGATATTGCTAAAGGCCGCGGTGGTGACCACAGTGAGCTAGGTGCAAGCGATGCGATTGAATTCTGTCGTAGTCATGGTTTTACCGAACGTGAATGCAACCTTGTCGCATGGCTCATCCAAAACCATTTACTCATGTCTGTTACCTCTCAAAAGAAAGATATTTCTGACCCCGATGTGGTTAAAGCTTTTGCTGAGAAAATGGGTGACATGGAACATCTCGACTATCTATATACGTTGACTGTTTCAGATATCAATGCAACCAATCCTTCACTTTGGAATACGTGGCGCGCTTCTCTGATGCGTCAGCTCTATACCCATGCACGTGACGTGATTCGCTCAGGTTTAGGTCGTCCTGTGGATTATCAAATGCTAATTGAGGACACCAAGTTTTCTGCCAGCGAACAACTGGTCGAAGAGTTTGCACTAGATAATGTCGAAAAAGTCTGGCAAGAACTAGGAGATGAATATTTCCTCAAAGAATCTGCTGATGAAATTGCTTGGCATACACGTGCTATTTTACAGCACGGTGACAATCCTGAACCACTTGTTTTGATGCGTGCACAGCGTAAATTTGCTCAAGATGCAGTACAAATCTTTATTTATACCCAAGATCAGCCCAACCTGTTTGCAACAACGGTTGCTATTCTCGATCGTATGAATTTGGACGTACAAGATGCGCGTATTATTACCGCAACCAAAGCATTTAGCTTAGACACTTATGTCGTTCTTGACCGTTTTGGTACTCTGCTAACCGACCCTGAACGTGAAGCAAAAGTGCTATCAGCATTAAAAGATGCATTAGCCAATTCAGATAAATACCCTGGGCTCATGCAACGTCGCATCCCTCGTCAGCTACGCCATTTCGACATTGAAAACACCGTTGATATTACGCTGAATGAAGCACTGCAACAAAACATGGTTGAAATTGCAACACTTGACCATCCCGGCTTACTTGCCAAAGTAGGCGGGTTGTTTATGATGCAAGGTCTAGATATTCACTCTGCTAAAATTGCCACCCTAGGTGAGCGTGCCGAAGATATTTTCTTTGTCACCAAAAAAGATGGTCAACCCATGACTGAAACTGAAGCTGAAACTTTTGCTGCACAACTAAAATCAGCCTTAGATGAAGCCTCTAGTCAGGTCTGTGGTCAACATTAACAATACACACTGGTATTTTGTTTCATGAACTCGAGTTTATCCCTTTTACATCCTTATCCTTTTGAAAAGTTGAATAAACTATTTCAGGATATTACTCCCGCAGACTTACCCCTCATTCCACTCTCGATTGGTGAGCCTAAGCATCCTGCACCCGAGTTTGTGAAACAAGCCATTATCGATAATTTTCAGCATTTATCGACCTATCCAAACAGTAAAGGTATACCCGAATTACGCACCAGTATTGCAAATTGGCTGACTCGTCGTTTTCAACTCAATCAGATTAGTGCTGAAAACAATATATTGCCTGTTTCGGGCACCCGTGAAGCAATTTTCTCTTTTGTGCAGGCATTGGTAAATCGTGAAGATGCGCCTTATGTGGTTATGCCTAACCCGTTCTACCAAATTTATGAAGGTGCAGCCTTACTTGCTGGGGCAAAACCGTATTTTGTAAATTGCACCGAAGAAAATGGTTATCTCGGTGACTTTGATGCTGTGCCTGCTGAAGTCTGGGAGAAAACAGCCCTGTTATTTGTTTGCACACCGGGTAACCCAACAGGTGCTGTACTCTCAAAAGAGCAGTTTAAAAAGTTAATCGCACTGTCAGACCAATATGGTTTTGTGATTGCATCGGATGAATGCTATTCAGAGCTTTGGTTTGATACTGCACCTGTGGGCCTACTCGAAGTTTGTGCTGAAATAGGCCGAGATGACTACAAAAACTGTGTCGTATTCCACTCACTGTCTAAGCGCTCAAACTTACCGGGTATGCGCTCTGGCTTTGTCGCGGGTGATGCAGCATTGCTCAAACCTTATTTACAATACCGTACGTATCATGGTGCGGCGATGCCTGTACAGCACCAATTGGCTTCGATTGCAGCATGGGATGACGAAGCGCATGTTGAAGAAAATCGTGTGCAATATCGTGCAAAATTTGATTTATTTCAAAAGGAATTGGGCCATATACTGCCCCTACAAAAACCAGATGCAGGCTTTTACTACTGGTTAAAAGTAGATAATGACGAAACTTTTGCAAAAATGCTCATGGAAAAAGCACATGTCAAAGTACTTCCAGGACGTTACTTGTCACGCGATACTGAGCAAGGTAACCCAGGCGAAAACCATGTGCGTCTCGCTCTAGTGGCCGATCTTGCACAGTGTGAACAAGTCATTGCTCGCTTAAAAGCAATTTTATAAATCAGCTCATCTAAAAAAGAAAACCTCCTATAACGGAGATTTTCTTTTTTATTCAATTAAAAATCAAATGATGCACTAAGCATAAATGTCCGCGGTAAACCAGCAACTAAATAGCCATTATTGGTGTTGCTTGTATTGTTAATATTGTCATATAGACCAACAGAACCCCAATAATCCTTATCAAATACATTATTTATAAGGAAGTTAAATGTTGTTGGGGTTTGACCAAACTGAGTTCTATAACTTGCACCTAAATCAAGCGTAGTCCAATCTTTAACTTTCAAATTATTGTCCAAACTTGCATAAGTTGAACCTGTATAAGTCAATTGGGCATTCTTTGCATGATGCCACGTTGTTTATTAATATCAAATAAACTTAGTGTCACCCCAAGATGGTCATTTTCATATTTGGCGCCTACTTCTTTCTGTTCAGCCACAAACGGTTTCAGCGTAGTGGTCACACCACCAGTTGTATTTGTTAAACCTTTTGATAAAGATTCAATGTAGTTGGCGTATACTGAAAATTCTGGAGTAATTTTATAGGTTACTCCAAGTGCAGGCGTCCATTTACTCTTATCATATACCCCTGTTTTCACTTGAGCATAGTTATATGTATCTTGGAGAATCTGCTGATAACGCGCACCCAACATGATAATTAATTTATCATCTAATGCAGTCAGATTATCCCCAATAGCAACACTTCTTAAGCGCGTCCGAGTGGTCAATTTCGGACTATCCATATCTCCACCTGAGAATGCTGGTGTTAAAGTAGCAGGTTGGTCATGTTGAATAGGATGATAAATATTAGAGTTCAATGGATTCCCTGAATCCATAAAATAGGCATTTCTCGTATTTAGTTGAAATGCTGATCCAGAAACAACTAAATTATGTTTAATTGAACCTGTATCGAACTTTCCACGTACCCCAACCTCACCTGTATTGACCATGTCTACACGAGCATTATCAAAACGGTAGAGTGTACTAGCACCCGTTGAAGCATTTCTTAATGGCTTTGTTGCACAAAGGTTTGAAAGGCAGAGCTACCCTAAGTGAGCCAAATTTAAGTGGCAACTTGGGTATGAGGGCGACCTAGCTCTGTGAATTTATTTAAGACTGCTACGCGTGCATGAATCTCATTCACCTGACTAGGGAAACTCCTTGCAGTTAATTTATCGCCTAATAATTTGATGCAATGCATCTTGGTTTCCACCAAACTTCGACGATGATAACCAGACCACTTTTTCCAAAGGGATCTTCCTAGCCGTTTGATTGTTTTCAATAACTCATTCCGCTCTATAGACCTCGCTTGCTGATCTTTCCAGGGCTTTGCATTTTTCCTTGGTGGTATTACCGCATGTGCATCTCGATCTAAAATGACTTGTCGGCAGTGCTTTGTGTCATAAGCACCATCTGTATAGACAAAATCAACTTGCTCATCCAAGGGAATTTGAGCAAGTAAATCTTCTAGTACTTGTGAATCACTGACATCATTTGTGGTGAGTTGTACAGCACGTATTTGCAGGGTTTCAGCATCTATAGCAATATGGAGCTTACGCCATTGACGACGATATTCAGATCCATGTTTCTTGCGTTTCCATTCACCTTCACCTAGAAACTTCAAGCCAGTAGAGTCCATAAGTAGATGCAGTCCATCGCTACTTTTTTGGTAGCTAATCGCAATATCAATATGCTTTTGTCTTCTACAAAGTGTTGTGTAATCTGGGGTTGTCCAATCTAATCCGCAAAGTTTAATCAGACTTTGAACAAAACCTGTGACCATACGTAAAGATAGTCGAAATAGAGATTTGATCATTAAGCAGCATTGAATAGCTGTATCGGAGTAGATTTGATTTCGACCTTGTTTGCCTTGTGACTGTGCATACCACTGAGTCTTTGGATCAAACCAAATGCAAATATTGCCCCGGTTAATTAAGGCTCGATTATAGGAAGACCAATTGGTTGTACGATAGATTTTAAGGTTGGGCTTATTCATTTTGAAATTATATTGCTGAATAAGCCTTCTATGCTAGGTTTGTGCAACAAAGCCCATTTGCTCTAATGATAAAAACACATCAGCATCCTGAATCATCGATAAAAGCTGCTTAAACTCTTGCTGTGCATAGTGTTGAGGAGCAAGAAATTCTAGCTGAATATATGGAAATAAAAGCTCAGTAAGTGTTGTGATTAAGGTTTGTTCTTTTTCCCAATAAGACAGTGCAGTATCAAATAATTGACTGTTAAGACAACTGAGGTCATGATACATCTTAGGCTGTTTATACAGCACGGGTTTGAACTGCGGTATGTCTTGATAAGCATCTTTATGTGCAGTTTCTTGTAATAACTGATTCAACCAATGTGCATCTAAATGCATCATTTGGTAGCTCCAAGCCTGATCTGGAACAGGATTACACGCATGTTCTACATGTGCAGGAACCAATACCAAAGTACCAGCGTCTATTTGTTGCGTTCCACCGAAGTGGCTAGTGAAAATACTGTTGCCTTGATCCACTGCTCCAATTGAAAATGTCGGATGACTATGAGCTTTATAACAAGCACGACTTGCACATGCCCGACGTGTTTCCACATAAGGCATGCGCGGATCACTCCAAAATTCAACTGAAGCGCCTTGCTCTTTCATCACTGACAACACATCAACAGATTATTGTTGTAATGCTTTTTCAATATCTGCCTGAATCGCTTCAGGCTTGGTGGTTGGCGCATAACGATTAATTACTTTGCCATCCTTACCAATCAAGAATTTTGTAAAATTCCACTTAATGCCGCTGCCGAGAATCCCTTTGCTGTTATTGGTTAAATACCGGAATATGGCGTGGGCTTCAGGGCCTTTAACATCAACTTTGGAAAACATGGGAAAAGTCACCCCATAGTTTTTCTGACAATATGTTCCTATTTGCTCATTGCTACCCGGATCTTGCCCCCCAAACTGATTACAAGGGAAGCCTAACACCTCAAACCCTTGTGCATGATATTGCTCATAAATTTTTTCTAGTCCAGCAAATTGTGGTGTAAAACCACATTTACTGGCCGTATTGACGATGAGCAGCACTTCGCCCTCATAGTCAGCAAAGGATTTATTTTTTCCATCTAACAATTCCGCTTCAAACTGATAAATGTTGGTCATGGATAAGTATCCTCATCACTTTTTTCTTGTGTTTCTAGTTCTAATGAAGCCGAGTTTACACAGTAACGTAAACCTGTAGGCTCAGGTCCATCTGTAAAAACATGGCCTAAATGAGCATCACAGTGATGACATACAATTTCTGTACGCACCATGCCATGTGTTGTATCTTGATGCTCTTCTATCACAGTCGTATTGAGTGGCTTATAAAAACTTGGCCAGCCGCAACCACTGTCATATTTATTTTCAGAATTAAATAATGGCGTACCACAGCAACGGCATACATAAGTGCCGGCTTGTTTAGTATTCCAATATTTCCCCGTAAAGGCTGGTTCCGTCCCCTTTTGTCGCGTAATGCGAAATTCGTCAGGCGATAACTCTCTTTGCCATTCTCGGTCTGTTTTATTGAGTTTTCCCATGATCACGTCCCTTTCTATCTTGCTATTTAAAATAGGATAATCCTATATTTACGTGATTCAACTTAAAATTCCTAGTGTTTAGTTCACAATTTACAAAAGACCTATAATTCCAATAAAAGCAAAAAGAAAGCAATTAATAAAAACGGTAAGCAATTTATTTTCTTAAATGCTTTTTTGTGAGCAAATTTAATGTTAGTCTTATTGACATTCTTGCTCAGGATTAAAAAATGTCGCAAAAAAAGAGCGTTATTTTTAAACATTTACTACCTGTGATTAAACAATATCAACAGGTGGGTTTTACGCATGAAAAAATTGTTGCTTTACTCAGAGATGAACATGATCTCGATCTAGTGACAACTGAAACATTTAAAAGCTATTTATACCGTTATGCAAAAGTGACCTCCACTCTTTCCGAGAACATCAAAATGCCGAACACTCTCCAAACCCCACGCGAAATAAAAAAATCGTCTAAGCTCGAGCATGTATGCTACGACATCCGTGGACCAGTGTTACGAGCGGCCAATGAAATGGAAGAAGCCGGCCATAAGATTATCAAACTCAATATTGGTAACCCTGCACCGTTTGGTTTTGAGGCTCCTCAAGAGATTATTAATGATGTAGCTTTAAACCTGCCAAATGCAGTGGGCTATACCGACTCAAAAGGGATTTTCCCTGCGCGTAAAGCCATCTGTCAGTACTACCAACAAAAAGGCATTTTAGATATGCACGTTAATGACGTGTATATCGGAAATGGTGTCTCTGAATTGATCGTGATGGCGATGCAAGGCTTGTTAGATGATGGTGACGAGATGCTCGTGCCAATGCCTGACTATCCCCTTTGGACGGCTGCGGTAAATCTTTCAGGCGGTACAGCTATTCATTATAAATGTGATGAAGAAAACTTTTGGTATCCCGATATTGCGGATATGGAGAGTAAAATCACACCACGTACCCGCGGTATCGTGATTATTAATCCAAACAACCCAACAGGTGCAGTTTATCCACGCCATGTACTTGAGCAAATCGTCGCATTGGCTAAAAAGCACGATTTGATTTTGTTTGCAGATGAAATTTACGACAAAATTGTTTATGACGGTATTGAACATGTTTCTGTAGCAGCATTAGCGGGTGACCAACTCTGTATCTCTTTCAATGGCTTATCTAAAGCATACCGTATTGCGGGTTACCGTTCAGGCTGGATGGCCATCACAGGCGATAAGTCGCGTGCAGTCGACTATATTGAAGGTTTAGATATGCTCGCTTCTATGCGTTTGTGTGCCAACCACCAAGCACAGTATGCCATTCAAACTGCTTTAGGCGGCTACCAGTCAATTAATGATTTAATTCGTCCAGGCGGTCGTTTATACGAACAGCGTAATATTGCTTGGCAAATGTTGAATGACATTCCAGGCGTATCGTGTGTTAAGCCTGAAGGTGCAATGTATTGCTTCCCGAAATTGGACCCAGAAATCTATCCAATTCAAGATGATGAAAAACTGATGCTTGATCTACTTCGTGCGGAAAAAGTACTTCTGGTTCAAGGCACAGGCTTTAACTGGCCAACACCAGATCATTTCCGCGTAGTGTTCTTACCTGCTGAAAATGAACTACGTGAAGCCATTACCCGAGTAGGTCGTTTCCTTGCGAAAATGCGCTAATTGATCACTTTAAAAAACCGTACTTTATGTACGGTTTTTTTATTTACAAAACTGTAATACTTCGCTTTTTAAGTTTGGCATAAGTTTAAATTAAGCAGCCACATTGCTGTGATTCCATGTACATGATGGGGAGTCGCTTATGGGGACAATTGCGGTAACATCTTGGAAATACAACGCTTCCACACGCTATTTAAAAATTTTCTATGCCGATGGTTCAGGCGAGCTCTACCACCCTGTGTCTGAATTTATTTATAACAACTTAGTTCGATGTAATAATAAAACAGCCTTTGTTCATAAATATTTAGAATATGATTTGCACTTTACGCGCTTAAGGGCTTTGTTGCACAAAGCTGTTCGTAAGGTCTAATTCAGCAATATAATTTCCGAATGAAGAAGCCTGCACCTAATATCTACCGTACAATCAACTGGTCCAAATACAATCAAGCCTTAATTAATCGAGGAAACATTTCGATTTGGTTTGATCCCAAGACTCAATGGTACGCTCAACCCAAAGGTAAACATGGTCGAAATCAAACTTATTCAGATACAGCCATCCAATGCTGTTTAATGATTAAATCCTTATTTCGACTCTCTTTACGTATGGTCACTGGCTTTGTGAAAAGCCTCATTAAGCTTTGTGGTTTAGATTGGACAGCGCCAGATTATTCCACCATTTGCAGAAGACAAAAGCATATTGATCTTGTAATTGGCTATCAAAAAAGTAGTGATGGACTACATCTACTTGTCGACTCTACTGGTTTAAAGTTTTTAGGTGAAGGTGAATGGAAACGCAAGAAACATCAGCCTGAATATCGTCGCCAATGGCGAAAACTTCATATTGGTATAGATGCTGAAACCCTACAAATACGATCAGTTCAACTCACGACCAACAATGTGAGTGATTCGCAAGTCCTTGGTGATTTACTAAATCAAATCCCATTGGATGAACAGATTGATTCAGTCTATACAGATGGGGCTTATGACACAAAACAATGCCGTCAGGTCATTGCAGATCGGCAAGCGCATGCAGTGATTCCACCTAGGAAAAATGCGAGACCTTGGAAAGATACAAAAGTTCATTCGCGAGAGCGAAATGAATTACTTCGAACAGTTAAGCATTTAGGAAGAATAATATGGAAAAAATGGTCAGGTTACCATCGGCGCAGTTTGGTTGAAACCAAGATGCATTGCATCAAATTATTGGGGGATAAACTCAGTGCGAGAAACTTTCAAAGCCAAGTCAATGAGATTCATGCACGTGTGGCAGTATTAAATAAATTTACGGAATTAGGCCGACCTCATACCCGAGTTGTGTCTTAAATTTGACTAGCTCAGAGTAGCTTTAATTTTAAATCTTTGTGCAACAAAGCCGCGCTTAAGTATTCATTAATTTTTGAATCTCAAACAATCAGGATTTATCCTGATTGTTTTTCATGATCCCATGTCACCACCAACAAGCCCGCACCAATCGCTAATGTAGACAGGTTAAACTGCTCGTCCTGCTGAATAATCGCGATGAAGTCCGTGACTTGATCTGCATGCGATAGAACATTATCAACCACCAAAACTCCGCGTGAAACACACATTAGTCGTTTCAAATCTGGCCAATAGTCGACATAAGCATCACGTTCAGCATCTAGCAATATAAAATCAAAGATGGCTTGCGACTGCTTCAAATATTCAGCTGCATCACCCACCCAAAACTCAACACCATTGGATAAATTGAAATCCGCAAGATGGCTAGCGGCTTGTTGACTTCTCTCAGCATCAATTTCTAAAGTGGTTAATCGAGCATTCACTTGTTGCGCAGCATAAGCCAACCATAAGGTTGAGTAACCTGTTGATGTTCCTATTTCTAATATCTGCTGAGGCTGTTGAATATGCACCAATTGCGCCAAAAATTGTGCAGACTCAGGCTCAATATTGCGAAAGCGCGCAATGCGATCTGTTTGCGTACTGTCATGTTCTTGAAAGCGATGATATAAGGCCGATACTTTACTCAAAAATTCTGCATGCATCATCAAATCCCCCTCTACTTTACTTAGCTTCGTTTATACTTCTTGAATCAGTTTAAAGCGCTCAACCTCACGGTCATCTTCTAGCATTACCGTTTCAGTAAACATGGCAAGTGGACGTACCCAAATCGAATAATCACCATATAAACACTGATAAACCACCAGTTTTTCTTCAGTTTCACTATGCGTCGCTACATGTAAAACTTGATACAGTTGCCCTTTATAATGCTGGTAGATACCGCGCTGTAATTGCATCACTTGCTTCCCTATTTTTTAATTGTCTTGATCATACCTAATTTATACGGCTTAAACTGTAAATCACTTGAAAAATCATTTAAATCCCCCATATAGCTTTATGAAATGATTGAAGAAAACATTTTTAAATCTATAAAACCGATTATTAAAATAAAAACAAACTGTTTTATCTATTTTTAGATTTACTCTATGATTCTTCTATCAAATAATTTTACAGACTGCTTTGGAGAGCTTAACCATGTTAGATCAAAATACTTCAGCTCAATTAAAAACACTTCTTGAACGCCTTGAAGGTCCGATTGAATTGGTTGCGACTTTGAACGGTTCTGAGAAATCAGACAAAATCAAAGAATTGGTTGAAGAAGTTGCAGCACTGTCTCCACTGGTGACTGCTCGTTTTGATGGTCAAAACTCACGTGCACCCAGCTTCGGTGTGGCAAAAGCCGGTGAACAGCCGCGTGTGTTCTTTGCGGGTTTACCAATGGGACATGAGTTTACCTCTTTGATTTTGGCATTGTTACAAACCTCAGGTTACGCACCAAAAGTATCGGATGAAGTTTTGGCTTCAATCAAAGGTTTGGGCATCCAGTCTAACTTTGATGTATTTGTCTCTTTAAGCTGTCATAACTGTCCAGACGTGGTGCAAGCGTTGAACCTGATTGCTATTTACAATCCGGGCACGACAGCAACTATGATTGATGGGGCATTCTTCCAAGACGAAGTTGAAGAACGCAAAATCATGGCTGTACCGATGGTGTTCCAAGACAACAACCATATCGGTCAAGGCCGTATGACCTTGGAAGAAATTATTGCCAAACTGGATACCAATTCCGCAGCCAAAGAAGCTGAAAAACTCAATGCCAAAGATGCTTTTGATGTTTTAGTGATTGGTGGTGGTCCTGCGGGAAATACCTCTGCCATCTACGCAGCGCGTAAAGGCATTAAAACAGGGATCGTGGCTGAACGTATGGGTGGTCAAGTCATGGATACCATGGACATTGAAAACTACACCTCGATTCAAAAGACCCAAGGGCCGAAGTTTGCTGCTGAAATGGAAGCACATGTACGTGAGTACGGTGTGGACATCATGAACTTACAACGTGTTTCTAACATCAAAGGTGCAGATGAGGCAGCAAATGGCTTGGTTGAAGTCACCTTAGAAAATGGTGCGAAGCTTGAATCTAAAACGGTAATCCTTTCAACAGGTGCACGTTGGAGAGAAATGAATGTGCCGGGTGAAGCAGAATACCGTACTCGTGGTGTTGCCTACTGCCCACACTGTGATGGTCCACTGTTTAAAGGCAAACGTGTAGCAGTAATTGGCGGGGGGAACTCCGGTGTCGAAGCTGCGATTGATCTTGCGGGGATTGTAGAACATGTGACTTTGGTTGAGTTTGATACCAAACTACGTGCTGACCAAGTGTTACAAGACAAGTTACATAGCTTGCCTAATACCACAGTGATCCTAAATGCACTCTCGACTGAAGTTGTGGGTGATGGTTCACAAGTGACGGCATTGAAATATAAAGACCGTGCAACTGATGTGGAACATACCGTTGAACTTGCAGGAATCTTTGTACAAATTGGTTTATTGCCAAACACTGATTTCTTAAAAGAGACTGCTGTTGAGCTTTCAAACCGTGGTGAGATTGTGATTAATGATCACAACGAAACCAATGTCAAAGGTGTATTTGCCGCAGGTGACTGTACGACTGTGCCATACAAGCAAATCATCATTGCCACAGGTGAAGGCGCGAAAGCATCTCTATCTGCTTTTGATTATATTATTCGTTCTGGCGTGTAATCCTCTCAGACGCCTCCCTGCTAAAGGCTTATAGGCAACTCAGCTTATAAGCCTTTTTATCACGCTGTTTTTTATAAAAAATTACATTTTTTTAACAATAATGCAGTCTGCTTTACATTCAAAGTAGATTATATTTTGCCCAACCCCTACTTTTGGGTATAAAACGAAAAGGATATGAAAATGAATAAATTACTTATTGCTTTAGGTCTTGCTGCTGCTGTTGTTTTAGTGGGTTGTTCAAAAGAAAAAGCACCTGAAACAGGTGCAACGACAGGTGAACACCTTGAAAATGCTGCTGAACAAGCAGGTCATGACATTAACCAAGCTGCAAGTGAAGCTGTATCTGACACTCAAAAAGCTGCAGATGAAGCATCTGCAAAAATTGGTGCTGCCGCTGACGAAGCTGCTGCGAAAACTGAAGCTGCTGCTGAAGATGTTAAAAATGCCTCTAAAGAAGCAACAGCTCATGTTGCTGGCGCCGTAGAACAAGGTGCTGCTGATGTGAAAGAAAAAGCGCAATAATATTTCTAAACTCAAAAAAGCCTCCCACTCGGAGGCTTTTTTATGGGCTGTGCTATAGTAGATGAAACGTGCATTATTAAATAAATCATAACTTTAAAATTTGAGGATGATCTATCGTCATGTCCTATTCTCACCATGTTGAACCTCATTTAATTCATCGTACTGGTTGGCTACGTGCAGCGGTTTTGGGTGCCAATGACGGCATCATTTCAGTGACCAGTTTGATTATGGGGATGGCGGCCAGTGGCGCAACCAGCCATACCTTACTCATCACATGTATTGCAGGGCTCATTTCAGGTGCAAGCTCTATGGCTGCGGGCGAGTATATTTCGGTGAAGTCTCAATCGGATATTGAAGAAGCCGACTTAAAACATGAAGCTAGGGAATTAGATAAAAACCCGCACTTAGAACTTAAAGAACTGACTCAAATTTATATACAACGTGGACTAGAACCGGAACTAGCACATGAAGTCGCAGTACAACTCAGCGCACATGATGCACTGTCTGCACATGCTCGTGATGAAATAGGCATCCATGAAAATACCAGTGCCAAGCCACTTGAAGCTGCGGGTTCTTCTGCCCTCGCCTTTTCACTAGGTGCTCTGTTTCCCATGCTGGCCATTCTATTAAGCCCTCAAGGTTATCTGACTCAGTCAGTTGCTCTTACAGGGGTACTATCGTTATTTGGCTTAGGGGCTTTATCGAGCTACTTTTCTGGGACATCTATGTGGACAGGCGCATTTCGTGTGACGCTATGGGGGATTTTCGCGATGCTGTTTGCCAGTTGGATTGGCTCCCTATTTAATGTGCATGTTTAACGTCAACAACAGGATAAACGTTAACAATCTACCTATTAAAAATGCAGAAAGCCCATGGATTGAATGGGCTTTTTACTATTTACAGCATCATTTATCATCAACTTTAAGCTTGCACATTTTTCTCTGAGCCACTAATCAAATGCACTATTACTGATGGTTGTGCTTCAAGTCTACAGGTGCAACAGCTTATTTTTTAATTAGCATGAATTGCTTAACGTCTGTTCCCCTTCCCATAACAGCCCAAAACATCATAGAAAATGATGAGTCAACGCCTTACTTACATCTCGCTAGATTGTTTTTTCATTCATATAACGCCAGTAGCGTTTAGGAACATATTGCACATGTAGTTTGATATTTGCTCTTGCCTCGATGTTGATACTTTTAAAATAATCTTTCCATAACTGGTCATACAGCAGCTCATCATCATCTAATTCAACATTAAAGGACTGACTGTGTCCGGCTTTGTGTGCATGATCAATTTGCTCTATATCCATTTCCACCTGATGGACCGCTGTCAAATCATAATAAATTCCAAAATTTCTTTTTTCATCATAGATCAACCATCTTTGATCTTGATAGCGGTTTCTAAAATGCCGTTCTATCAGTGGTAAAACATTAAAATCCGGCTGTACCAAACTTAGAAACAATCCATCCTGACATTTTTTAAAGCGGACAAAAGCTTCCATACGATGCTTTTCCCTGCCCACTTGTTTGGCCCACTGCGAAACAGCCAATACATCAGTATGCGCATAGTTATGATCTACCGCATATGTATTTTTAAATACATAGATACAGAAATTAAAAAGATGTTGATGTGCCTGTTCCTGCTCAGACAGGAAGCAATAATAAAAAAATCGTAGATTTTCAGCCGTAATTTTTTGCTTTAAGCCTCGCCAAACTCGCTCAGCGTGTTCATCATTTGAAGCAACCTCAATACACTCATCAAACAAGCTGGCTTGGGAATTGTTAAATGCAAGCTTGACGTCAAAATCTTTAAACTGAAAGCTTCTATATACACAACTCAGTAGTCCAGTCATGCTTTGATCAAAGCGATATATCGACATACTAAAAACCGAAGCCCAGTTGAGGCGAAAGCTGTTTTTGATATTTGGATTGCCCCGATTGCAAAATGTGCTGCCGAATCTGGTTCGCTTGTTGTTCTTTTTTAAACTTTGGCGTATCTGCACAGCGAATAAAATGCTGTGCCCGATTGTAAGCAATGCCCATACGCTTTAGTTGATCGATATGAATCTGCCCAAAACGACGAGCTTGCACAATTTTTTTAGCCGATTGAACACCTATCCCCGGAACACGTAAAATCATACGATAGTCTGCATGTTGAATATCAACAGGGAAATGCTCAGGGTTACGTAGTGCCCAACTTAGCTTCGGGTCGATGTCCAAATCTAAATTCGGATGCTGATCATTCACAATTTCCTGCGCATCAAAACCATAGAAACGCATGAGCCAATCCGATTGGTACAGCCGATTTTCTCTTAATAATGGCGGCGCAGAACCCACGACAGGAAGCATTTTTTCCTGTTCATTGATTGGGATATAGCCTGAAAAATACACCCGTTTGAGTTGATACACTTTGTAATGGTGATCTGCCATTAAAATAATATCTTTGTCTGTTTCTTGATGTGCGCCCACCACCATCTGAGTGGTTTGTCCCGCGGGTACAAACTTCGGCACATGCTGAATCACACGCCGCTCATCCGTCAACTGAATTAAGCGATCGCGTACAATGCCCAAGTCCTTTTGTACTTCTGCATGTGATTTCTCAGGTGCAAACTGCTTTAGACCAATTTCCGTTGGCATTTCCAAGTTAATACTCATGCGGTCTACATATAAACCCGCCTCGGTAATAATTTCTTGGGAGGCACCTGGTATCGTTTTTAGATGAATATAACCATTAAAGTTTTCTTCAAGGCGTAACTTTTTCACCACTTGTAGCATTCGCTCCATCGTGAAATCAGCTGATTTAAAAATACCTGAACTGAGAAATAAACCTTCAATATAATTGCGGCGGTAAAAGTTGATGGTTAAATCCACCACTTCTTGTACAGTAAAAGCGGCTCGCTTGACATCGTTAGAGCGTCTAGAAACACAGTACGAACAATCAAAAATACAGACATTTGAAAATAGAATTTTAAGTAATGAAACACACCGACCATCTTCTGTATAACTATGACAGATACCGTTTCCAGTATTCCCCAAACCTTGTTTTTTGTTTTTACGATTGCTACCACTGGACGAACAGGACACGTCATATTTAGCTGCATCAGCTAGAATCTGTAGCTTTTCACGGATACGATCGGTCATGACTATCCTCGGTAAAATCTAAAATAAAAGTATAAAAAATTTCAGACTAAAAGCATTACCAATACACCTACTCAACGACATGGCTTGTCGCTAAAAACCAAAAAATAAAAGTGATTGCTTTAGATATTTTTCGAGAAAATACTGAATATTATTTGCCAATTTTGCAGTGCTGGGGCAAAGTGTCTATATGTAAAAGGAGCAAGTACATGTCTTTATTATTAGAACGTCTTGAAATTAAACATCCTATCTTCCTTGCACCAATGGCGGGTGTTTCTACACCAGAGCTTGCGGCGGAGGTTTCAAATCAAGGCGGGCTAGGCTCACTTGGATTAGGTGCAAACACCGCAGAAACCGCACGTAGCCAAATTTTAAAAACCCAAGCACTGACCGAACAACCTTTTCAAGTTAATTTTTTCTGTCATCAAAGTGTCGAACTTGATCCAGCTATCGCACAAACATGGATTGATTTTGTAAGACCTCATTTTGAACAATACGATGTAGAACCCCCCACGCAACTGCACTGTATTTATCCTAGCTTTTTGGACAATGATGACTTTTTAAATGTTGTACTTGAAACTCGCCCTAAAGCCGTCAGTTTTCACTTCGGTATTCCCCATCCGCACCAAATACAGGCGCTAAAAGACGCTGGCATTTTAACCATGGTTTCTGCAACCAACTTAGCGGAAGCACGGGCCATTGAAGCAGCAGGAATTGATTTTATTATTGCTCAAGGCATAGAAGCAGGTGGACACCGCGGGATTTTTAATGAACATTTTGATAGTGCAATACGTACGATCGACCTCGTACAACTTCTGACGCAGCACTGTCGGTGCCCGATTATTGCTGCGGGTGGCATTATGAATGGTACACAGGCTCAGCAGATGTTAAGCCTCGGCGCGAGTGCGGTACAGTTGGGGACAGCTTTCGTACAATGTAAAACGTCGAATGCCAATGATGCCTACCGTCATGCACTTTTCCATGAGCACATCACACAAATAAGTGCCAGTATTTCAGGTCGCCCTGCTCGCGGTTTACTCGGTCACTGGCATACCCAGATTGATCTACCGAACCGCCCTGCTGTTGCTGCATACCCATACTGTTATGATCTTGGGAAACAATTACATGCCGCAGCGACTAAACAAGGTGATCAAGGTTTTGGTGCATTTTGGGCAGGCACTAATGTTTTTCAAATTCGTGCCATGGAAGCACCTGACTTAATTAATCAACTGTTGGTTGAAATGCAACAAGTCAGTTATTAAGTCATATTATTCACTCAAAGCTCCACAAATGGAGCTTTATTTATTTGGTTTCCAACAAATTGACCTGTTCAACCTGTACGTCATTCATGGTTTCACCATGAATGAGTAACTGCTCAAAGTAGTCTGCGACCATTTTAAACTGTTCAGTTGTACTTTCCACTTTATACATGTTCTGGCGAAACTCATTACTTAAACGTAAACCTTTGGTGTACCAAGCAATATGCTTACGTGCAATTCGACAACCAGAGTATTCCCCGTAAAATGTGTACAGTTCGGCAAGATGTCCAAGTAGAACTTCTTTTACTTCTTGAATACTTGGTGCTGCCAAATGTTCACCTGTCTCCAAATAATGTGCGATCTCACGAAAAATCCATGGACGCCCTTGCGCAGCGCGACCAATCATAATTGCATCTGCACCGGTATAATCGAGTACATATTTGGCTTTTTCTGGACTATCAATATCCCCATTGGCAACCACTGGTATATGAATGAGCTGTTTGACTTCTTTAATCAAATCATAACGAGCCGTGTTCAAATACATGTCTTCACGGGTCCGCCCATGCAATGCTAACGCAGCAATACCCGCCTCTTCCGCACGTTTCGCTACACGCAAAATATTTTCATGACCATTCAAAAAACCCAAACGAGTTTTAAGTGTGACAGGTACATCAACTGCAGCCACAACTTCATCCAAAATTCGAGCCACCAAGTCTTCATCTTTTAAAAGTGCAGAACCCGCCAGCTTATTACAGACTTTCTTGGCAGGACACCCCATATTAATGTCCACAATTTGAGCACCATTTGAGACCTGATATCGTGCAGCTTCCGCTAACTCTTTGGGATCTGATCCTGCAATTTGTGCTGAAATAGGCGCCAATTCACCATCAAAATTAGCACGATATAAGCTTTTTTTACTCATCCGTAACGTTTGGTCTGATGTCATCATTTCACTGACAGCATGCCCTGCACCAAAGTATTTGCACAGAGACCTAAATGGACGGTCAGTTACGCCTGCCATCGGAGCAACAATCAAATTATTTGACAGTTGATACGGACCAATATACATATGAATTCATCACTTTTTCGACTGGCACAGTATACTGCATCTACACTTTCGGCTCATCTTTTATCATGTGTTATGTGACTATGAAATACTCATAATAAAAAAGCCAGACGAATCTAAAAGGCAGCCATCAGATAGCCTCTAAATCACATCATTTTTTTAAAAAGCATACTTTTTAAGACGTTATCTTTGAAAATGAAGTGGTGAACCAATGCCGCACAGGCATGCAAACCCACGAGCGCAATAAAGAGATTCCCTAAAAATTGATGCGCATCTGCAATATAGTCACTCCCCCAAACAGTACTCAAAAGCGGTAAATTTAAAGATAAAACGTGGAAATTATCAGTAAAACTCGATAATGTCATCCACCCCGCAATTGGAACAATACATAAGCTTAAGTAAAGGAAAAATCTGACCGTTTTAAATAACATTATCTGGTAAGAATTAATTATTTCAGTTTTAGGAATACTTTTTCTATACAGAAAAACAAAACTCAATCTCAAGAAAAATAAAATAAATATTAAAATCCCACCTGCAACATGAATCTGGCCTTTCCAGTCTGTTATTGTGGGATCACCTGCAGTCAGATATACCATTGCAACGGCTTTGTTGCACAAAGCTGTTCGTAAGGTCTAATTCAGCAATATAATTTCCGAATGAAGAAGCCTGCACCTAATATCTACCGTACAATCAACTGGTCCAAATACAATCAAGCCTTAATTAATCGAGGAAACATTTCGATTTGGTTTGATCCCAAGACTCAATGGTACGCTCAACCCAAAGGTAAACATGGTCGAAATCAAACTTATTCAGATACAGCCATCCAATGCTGTTTAATGATTAAATCCTTATTTCGACTCTCTTTACGTATGGTCACTGGCTTTGTGAAAAGCCTCATTAAGCTTTGTGGTTTAGATTGGACAGCGCCAGATTATTCCACCATTTGCAGAAGACAAAAGCATATTGATCTTGTAATTGGCTATCAAAAAAGTAGTGATGGACTACATCTACTTGTCGACTCTACTGGTTTAAAGTTTTTAGGTGAAGGTGAATGGAAACGCAAGAAACATCAGCCTGAATATCGTCGCCAATGGCGAAAACTTCATATTGGTATAGATGCTGAAACCCTACAAATACGATCAGTTCAACTCACGACCAACAATGTGAGTGATTCGCAAGTCCTTGGTGATTTACTAAATCAAATCCCATTGGATGAACAGATTGATTCAGTCTATACAGATGGGGCTTATGACACAAAACAATGCCGTCAGGTCATTGCAGATCGGCAAGCGCATGCAGTGATTCCACCTAGGAAAAATGCGAGACCTTGGAAAGATACAAAAGTTCATTCGCGAGAGCGAAATGAATTACTTCGAACAGTTAAGCATTTAGGAAGAATAATATGGAAAAAATGGTCAGGTTACCATCGGCGCAGTTTGGTTGAAACCAAGATGCATTGCATCAAATTATTGGGGGATAAACTCAGTGCGAGAAACTTTCAAAGCCAAGTCAATGAGATTCATGCACGTGTGGCAGTATTAAATAAATTTACGGAATTAGGCCGACCTCATACCCGAGTTGTGTCTTAAATTTGACTAGCTCAGAGTAGCTTTAATTTTAAATCTTTGTGCAACAAAGCCTCTAAGCCAAGAAAACCGTCGACTTTGTCATTTGCAAATGAAGCTGTTTGTCCCACTTGATAAGCTAGGCTGTCACCGCGGAAATTATCGGCCGATGTCACACCTAATTTCGTTTGAAAGCTTACAAGCTCAGACTTGTCAGCACGTTTGGTAATAATATTAATAATTCCGCCAGTCGCACCTGAACCATAGATACTGGTCGCACCTGAAACTACCTCAATATGATCAATCATATTTGGGCTAATACTATTTAACTGACGCGCTACATCACGTGAACCGGTTTGTGATACCCCATCAATCATTACAAGTACATTACGTCCACGCATAGTTTGACCATAATTACTACTCGTTCCACTGCTTGGTGCTAAAGATGGAACCAGTTGCGCCAAAATATCTGCAACTTTACGACCTGGACCAGCCTGTTGCGCAATTTGATCAGCAGAAATGGTTTGGACAGTTCCTGCAATTTCGGAAATGCTTTTCGGTGTACGTGTTGCTGTCATCACGATAGTTGGAAGTTTAGCTTCAGTATTTTGTGTTGTAGAGTCATTTGTTGCTGTGTCTTCAGCATACAGTTGGGTACAAATAGCTGCCGTAAGTAGACAAAGACTAAAGTGTGACAAGCGCATTTTTATTCCTCTTTTGTAGAATATTTTCGAGAATGATAATTATTATTATCTTTATTGTAAAACTTTTTATTATATTTTTAATGCAGTAAATTCTATCTTGAATACGAAAAAGCAGCCTTCATTTCAAACAGGTGTTGATCGTCATACGCTAGCATTTCTATACTTACTTTCAATGAGCTCAAATATGATATAGGTCATATTGTCATACGGCAGACGCCTATTATGAATTTGGTTTTTAAAAACCCATTTGCGGAAAACTTTCTGTGAACTCATTTAGGAGCGAATTGAGCTAGGAATATAAGGAATAATAGGCAAAGGGCTGCATCGAGAAACCAATTATTGGAAGAAATTTGGAGATTAAGAATTCCTCGGGGACAAGCTAACAATCATTAAACCTATAATATTTATATAATAAAATGAATTTTTCTTGACATTCACAGAAGATTTTTTGCTAAGAATACATTTTAGCTATGTCATTAAACTACTTATTAACAAAAGTATTCTGCCTGACATAGCCCTCTTCAAATTATCTAAAATAACTGTTCTATAATTCAAATAGATTTGAGGAGGAGTAATTGGGGGTGATTAAGATAATGTAATATTAGTCATCACGACCAACTTAAAAATAATAACATTCAGATCAACTTGAAAATTTTACCGCTATTGAGACTTTGGAAGAACATTTCAAAACCAGGACGAATATCTTCGCCATCAATAGTTATATATCTTAAATTTGAATGCAACATTGTGCTGCAAGAGTTTTTATCTACAGTTGCCTGAATAGAGTATTCAGTACCGAATTGATCTTTGACAGTAACGTTTTTCTTTAACATTTTTTCTATACCTATAATATTAATTCATTTAAAAACAATATAATCAAATATTTAGTTAGGCAACTTTATAGTTAAATTTAAATAATTGATTTAAAGCGGTATAAAATGTTCTACCATCTAAATTTAAGTCCACTTCGATTCCAGACTGAAGCAACACACGCTTACCCACTTCAATAGATTTGAATCCATCACGGGTATTTTGCATTTTATTTAGAGGAATTAACGAGACTATAATTTCAGTACCATTTGAAGATTTAGCAATTAAGGTATTAAGTTTTTTCAATTTTCACCATTTTTTTTCATATATTCCAACAAGGAATAAATATTTAATTAATAATTTTTAGTCATTAAAAAAGCACTGTTCAGTGCTTTTTTATATTTAATGCTTCTTATAAAGCAACAATATTTACAGCATTTGGGCCTTTTTGACCTTGCTCTATGCTAAATGACACTTGTTGACCTTCATGCAATGTTTTGAAGCCTGAACTAGCGATTTCGCGAAAGTGAGCAAAAACATCTGGACCAGATTCTTGTTGAATGAAACCAAAGCCTTTAGTTTCATTAAACCATTTAACTGTACCGGTAACTGTAGTAGACATAATATATCCTGCTGAATTTTAATAATTTTAGTCAAAAATAAATGACTAGATGTAACTTTGAAAATAATAAAAGTGGAGCTTAAGATCTGAAACAACGGAGGATTATGACTAAAACTGCGATACTTAAAGAAGATTTACTAAACATTACTTTTTTCTAGTTAGGCCAAGTATACATGAAAAAAATAAATATTCAAGTTATTTATAGCTGTCATAAATTTTAATTATATTAGGTGTTCCCTGCAAAAAATTGAATCGTCCTTAAAAATAGAAGTCGTCGCATCTAAAAAAGCCCTAATCATGTGCTGAGCCTTAGAATAGCTTGGACCAAAAAATTGAGGCTAGAGATGAAATTTCAAACGTTTCGCATAAGGTGTACTATGTGTTCATTCTGGATAAATAAAATAGCTTTTAAGTAAAGTTTTTTAGGATCAATAATGAATAATAAAGTTAGATTAATCTTTTGCATCGCCCTACTCTCAAATTTGGGAGCATGTGTTGGCAATATGAATCCTACAGGCGGCAATAGTAGGCCTGATTATCCCTATTACATCACGACACAACCAATGATCGTGAAAAAGATCAATGTACCTATAGGCACAAAACTAGAATATGAAGAACAACATTTTAAATCAGGCCAACAAGATTCATTACTGAACGAAAAAAAACTCATCAGAATTTCCTTCCCAGAAGATCAATCAATGAATTGGGTTGGTGTACCCATTGGTTTTATTCACAAATATTTTAACTCAGAAATGAAAGGCTTTAGCGTTTATGCACGTTTCAGCCAACTCTCGAGCAATAAGCAGACACGATTTTCTCAACTTTGGCAAAACTGTAGTGATGACTTAGGCATCCGTGTTAAAAATACGGATGATTGGACATTCAATCTCAATAATATCGCCGATATCGATAGTTGTAGTGTGAATTATCAACGATACTTTAAAGATAACGTCCAACAACAACATTATCTTGATCAGCTTTACCAAGAAATGCAAAAAGCAGGAACAGTGAAATAGCTCTTGGGTATTCAAATAATCACAACTATACGAAATCTTCCGTACCTAAGATTTTTAATACTCACAAAGTACTGTTTTGATTTAACTTAAATAAAGATAAAGCGCCACACGGCGCTCTATCTAGACTTATGCTGAGGATAATATATTAAATATGCATCGTTATGCCTAATTGGAAAGCCCTACCTGGTAAGGGTGCAATATATTTTAATGGAGAGTTTTGCGGCCGTGCATCTTCATCCAGCAAATTAGAACCATTGATAAAAAGATCAAAACTGGCGTTTTTCAACGTCATTTTTTTACGAATATCTAAATCGAGCAAATTGTATGCAGGCAATGGTACTTCCTCACCCACATTTTTACCTAGGTAACGAGGTTTGTCATAATAAATACTAGACAGACGCGCTGACCAATTCTCTAATGTCCACTCAATATTTGCGCCATAGCGGTTGGTTGGCATATTAGGCAAATTAGATTCCATCATTGGCTAAACGTAAACGATCAGGATCTGTCGCTTTATTCTTGACCAAATCTGCAAAGCTACCCACTTTTAAGTCCCCAAAGTTGTCGAGGGAAAACGTATGGTTCATATCCAACTCAAAACTATTCACTTTTGTATCGGTTTGCTTCCAATACTTCAGTGGTAAACGGTTCCGCAAGAGGCACCTGAGTGGGACAAATACAAATAGTCCTCAAAATCCATTTGATACAATGAAACTTCAATATTGGTCAAATCCAAATTCAGAGTAGTTGTAAACTCTAAACCCTGCATGACTTCTTTGTTGAGTTGTTGATTTCCTTCTTCTTGGGTCATGACTGAGTAGTGAGGGTTACTGGCATAGAGTTCATTGATTTCGGGTGCTCGTTCCGACTCACTGTATTGAAGTCTGAAACCCAAATAGTCTGTAACTCTAAAATCCGATCCGATATAAAAACTATTCAGATCAAAGGACTTATCTTCAAGCGTACTATTTGAAGCATTACGCGCCAACTTAAAGCTCTGATCCTGAATCTCATGTTTCACTTTCTCGACACGATAACCAGCATCAAAAGAAAATTTATTGAAATCTAGTTTTTCCTGAATGAATATTGCCTGAGAAACTGTATTCACATTCGGTAAATAACGTTCTGAACCTGAGCCCTTAACCTGTCTGGCATTTATAGACGTTCCTATTTCTCCAATCAGGTTTTTATAAGGCATGTGTTCAAACAGCAACTCAGCTGTATCAGTATCAAATTTATACTCATTGGCTTTTCTTGCACCAATGTACTCTCCAGATGTGTTTGACAGTTTAGATGCTTTTAGCTGCACACTCTTCAGCAGGCTTGATGGCTCTCTAAACAGTGAGTCTACGGCAAAACGATTCTGTTCGATTTTTACACCCACTGGCAAGCCATCACTATAAGAGCTCTGAAAAGATTTGTTTTCCATAGAAAAACCTGGAACTCCATATTCACTACTTTTATAGTCGGCACTCACGCCGATATAGCCATTGTTTAAGAAATAGGTTGTCCCTATCGCCATGTTTTCATTTCTGGCATAGCTGTTACCCAGTTTCTTTTTATAATTCGGCGTTACATCATTGTTAATTCTATTCTGTACGTACTTAGCCGTGTCCGGCACATAATCAGGGTTCGGATCATTAATAAACTCTTTCAATGAACCATTTACATAGCGTTTTGAGATTGCCTCATCTGTGTATTTCGCTGACTCTAAACCATCATAATAATCATAAAAATTTTCTGGGTTCTTCGTGATATCTTCCAAAACGTGCTTATTTAAATACTGATTATGCGCTTTATTAAACACATTTGAGATCCGAGAGTCCTTTTGACATGCATCTGCCAAAGCAGAATTTACGCCACCAGTACTCGGAAAAACAGCTGTATCACATACTGCAGCTTTGCTTGATCCAGGTATTTTATATAAAGAAATACTTTGGGTTGAGAACTGAATATTTGTGCTTAAGTTTTTTTGATTGTTTACATTTAAACGAATACCGTGGGCATTAAAATCATTAAACCCTTTCTTATAAGCGATATCTAAACTTCGACTTTTATCCTCCAACTTTTTTGAAATCAGTCCAGTATCAATATCCACACTCCCCCCAATGGCGTTCCCCCCATATCTAACTGAGTTTGTGCCTTTATGAACGGTGACGCTTTCCGTAAAGAGTGGATCAAATGGAATATTAATATCGCCACTTATCGCATTCATTCCATTAATGGTTTGCCCATTCTCAAGGATACTCACTCTATTACCCGATAAACTGCGTATCACGGGTGCACCAGCATTTGGACCAAAAGATGTACTTTGCACTCCTGAAACATGTTTAAGTGCATCTCCAAGTGTATTTGATGTTTCGATTCTCTCTTTCTCTATAATGACTGAAGTAAATTCTGTCTTTTCTGCTTGAAAAATAAGCGGATCTAAAGCTGTAACTTTTTGTTCTGCATGTGTCTGTTGAATAACCATCAAAATGAGAGTCATTAAAGTTGTGTGTTTCATTCTTCACCCCACTAAAAAAGAAATGCTATAACATAACATTAAGTGGATTGAAAAAATTATTCTAAAGGCTCTTTGTTATATGTGTAAGAACGAAACTGATTTCAAAAAGAGGAAAGCCACCCTAGTGCGCTGAACCCTAGAATGGCCTTGCTCAGAATATTGATCCTAATTGTATAATTTCAAGTGTTTAACTTAAAAATCAACCCACTTATTTAAGCTGAGCTTAAAATGTATTAAAAGCCTTCCAAAACGATTTTTCCTTTCGCCCGACCAGATTCAATCAGCTCATGAGCTAGTTTTAAATTTTGTGCATTAATTTTGCCTAAAGTCTGATTCAGCGTGGTTTTAATTTTATGGTTATCTACCAGTTCTGCAACCTGATGTAATAGCTGAGATTGTTGTTCAATATCTGTTGTATTAAACATTGAACGTGTAAACATGAACTCCCAATGTACAGAAACCGACTTAGACTTAAACTCACCGATATCTAGTGATTTCGGATCATCAATTAAGCCAAACTTACCTTGTGGAGCAATAAGCTTAGAAATTTGAGGAAGATACGTTTCTGTTTGATTGGTTGAAAAAATATATATAGGTGCGTCTAAACCCAATGCTTTGATTTGCGTATTTAAATCTTCGGTATGATCGATGACGTAGTCAGCCCCTAAAGACTTAACCCATGCTTTAGTCTCTTCCCTAGATGCTGTAGCAATAACTTTTAAATTTGTCTTCGCTTTGAGTAATTGAATCGCAATAGATCCTACACCTCCAGCCCCTCCAATCACTAAAATATTATCAGATTGATCTAAATCAACATTGAAACGATCAAATAACATTTCCCACGCTGTAATAGCGGTTAATGGCAGCGCAGCAGCTTCAGCATCACTCAGACTTTGTGGTTTTAAACTAACAATACGCTCATCGACTGCTTGATATTCAGCATTACTCCCATCTCGAGTTAAATCACCCGCATACCAGACCTGATCTCCGACTTTAAAGTGTTGCACGCCAGAACCGACTTCAACAACCTCACCCACTGCATCCCACCCCAAAATACGCGTATTGCCTGCTACGACAGGATTTCGTCTAACCTTAGTATCGACAGGATTAACCGAGATCGCTTTGATTCTAACCAACAAATCCCGATCTTTTAAGCTCGGCATCGTTTTTTCAATATCTACCAGTGGATTTTGAAATCCATGATCCATACCGTCAATATAAGAAATAGCCTTCATTCACTTGTCCTCTTGTTTTGTTATTTGAGTTTACTTAATATTCTTTTTTAAGTTATACAGACAAATTCGTCTTATAGTTACCAAAAGGATACTATTGAAATGGGTAAGCTAAAACATTCGCGTTTTGATTGCACACCAGGATGTTCTGTTGAAGCTGCCATAGGCTTACTTGATGGTAAATGGAAGAGTATTATCTTATGGCATTTATTAGAAGATGATGTTTTAAGGTTTAATGAACTGAGGAAGAAAATTCCAAATGTCACTCAAAAAATGCTCACTAGACAATTACGTGAACTTGAAGAGGATCAACTGATTCTACGAAAGGTTTATGCCGTTGTTCCTCCTAAAGTAGAATACCGATTATCAACACTCGGCACTTCTTTAGCCCCTATTTTGGTTGCATTAAAACAATGGGGGGATAAAAATATTGGTTTATTTGGGAAACCCATTATGCCTTTAGAATCAGAATAAGACTTAAACCTGTTTTAAGTCACTTAAAGTCAATTGTTTTCTAGAAATACTGTACTTTCATGACTTACACACCATTCCAGTGACTTGTATAAAAATTACGTTCTTAGAAACAGCTATGTATAAAATTAACTAGCCATAAAAAAAGCCTAATCTGTGAAGACTAGGCTATAAACTTTGAATCTTTTTTCGTTGGTAGCGGGAGCTGGATTTGAACCAACGACCTTCGGGTTATGAGCCCGACGAGCTACCAGACTGCTCCATCCCGCATCAACGAGTTAGCTTTATACGCCCTAAGCACCCACAAAGCAAACTTTATTTGCAATATAAACAGTTATTACATAAGCAGCATACAAAATACTAGTGCTTAGCCAATGCTTGCTTCAGTGATAAAAGCGGGATGTGAGGCTCTATAGACGCTTAATCTTGTTTTTTCACTGTCTAAAAATGACTTAGGCTCTTCAGACCATATTGATTTCCTAGAATCAAGACCCGAATGATTTAAAGCCCAATCAGAAACGGTACTATAAACAAAAGTATTATCAGCGAAAACTAATTTTGTCTTCCTTCCCACACTACTTATAAGAACTTTATGTGTAGGTAATGATCCAAATGTACTAATTTGGGTGTAAATGTATTTATAGGTTTCAGACATAGAAAAAAGTACTTAAATGACAGCGCTACTATACCATTTTAACTCTTGAAAAAGCCCACCATTTGGCGAGCTTTTTCTTACTGATCTTTATCCATGGAATGTGGCGTTGTAGTTTTATCCTGCTCTTTCGTATCTGTATCTCTTTTTTGGCATGCCGTTAATCCCAGCATTAAAACTAAACTTACTATTGCAAATATTTTCATCATTTTTGCCTAGCACGATTTAAAAATATAACTTATCAAAATCTAAAGATTTCAATGTTTAATTTATGAAACAACCTCATTCTCTTTCTTTACAGATGAGGTACTTAGCGATTTAAAGCTTTATGTGCCCAATGAATGAATTTTTCCTTTTCATGGAAATGTGGAATATTTAATAAATGAATATGAGTAACCTCACCGAAATTACCTGAAATTTTATTCGGGGCCAAAACAACAAAATCCCTCTTATCCCCTACATGTAACTCCCTAAAGAATTCCATAACTTTAAAATGCAGATTTAGAGCAGTGAATCCTTCTCTTTCAATTAGAAAGTCATAGATTTGGCTGAGTACATGTAATTCAAATTTTTTGTTCATGATCTTTTATTCTCATAATTATTTTAACAATCGGTATAATTTAACCTAATTTTATTTTTTGTTAAAGCAGATAAAAAACCCAGCCTCTGGAGAATCAATAGAGCTGGGTTAATGAAACATCATTGTCAAATTTTATTTTATTCTTGAAATTGATTCTAACGCACAAATCCAATAAATGCAAATAATTATCAATTACAATATTGTAGTTTTGAATATGCCATACCTAAAGATACATACAATTATCTACATCACCTATCAAACAGTGGGCTTACGATATAGATTAAGCAAAGAGAGTACGGGTATTGGGAGGTAGTTACCATTCACAGACACCTCTCCCCCATCTTTTCTGTGCTGTTCCCAGTATTCGATTAATAATAAAGCAGCTTGTTTAATGGCAGATGGATATTCCGATCCAAAATTATCTGTAATGTAGTTTTTAATTATAGCGTCACCAGCAACAATAAAGCTTTTTAATGAAACATCATTGCTATCATCGGCATAGTGTAAGTGGTACTTCACTTCATGTAATTCAACAATACTCATAGATCACTCCATTTTTCCGAGTCAGCTTTTACACTTTCATCACTAAACTCGTTCCTAGAGTCTTTTACGGTGTCATAGCAAATATCACAATTTCACCTCATTCCTATTCTCATATTGATTACTTGGCATTGAAATCCCTTTATCTAGGGATTTTTCTACTATTCTTAATCAGTCCTTCAAAAGATTTCTTATAGATCAATTAAAAATAAATGCTTATGAATGAAACAGATTTAAAAAAGATCAAGGCAAATACCAAATCTTCGGCTATGATAGGAAAAAATTTTTAATGGTATTTTGGGAGAACCCATGGAAATCGTATGTCTTGATCTTGAAGGTGTGTTAGTTCCAGAAATTTGGATTAACTTTGCTAAAAAAACTGGCATTAAAGAACTTGAAGCAACTACACGTGATATTCCTGACTACGATGTGTTGATGACTCAGCGTTTAAATATTCTAAAACAGCATGGCTTGGGGTTGAATGATATTCAAGCGGTGATTGCGGATATGGGGCCATTTCCTGGCGCGAAAGAGTTTGTTGAATGGGTCAGCACTCACTTTCAGTTGATTATTCTTTCAGACACGTTCTATGAGTTTGCACATCCGTTGATGAAGCAATTGGGCTGGCCAACAATTTTCTGCCATAAACTAGAAACAGATGAAAATGGCATGATTACCGCGTATAAATTGCGTCAACCAGATCAAAAACGTCAGGCAGTTAAAGCACTACACGGTTTAAATTTCCGTGTAATTGCTGCAGGCGATTCATATAACGACACCACGATGCTAGGTGAAGCGGATCATGGTTTCCTGTTTGATGCGCCAGACAATGTAATTGCTGAATTTCCACAGTTTCCACCACTGCATGGTTATGAAGCATTAAAGCAGGCGATTCGTTCAGTATCTCAGCGTAATATTCCTGAATAATTATAGATTTTTCGTAACTAAAAAAGGCGAGTCATAAATGACTCGCCTTTTTCTATGTGGTTTTGTTTAGAAGCGGTAACCGATTTTTAAACCGTATGCCCAAGCATCGTTGTCTTCAAATTCTGCGATATAAGAATCTGAACCGAAGTCAGACGCTACTTGTGCTTTGGCATCTCCTAGCATAAAGTATTTTACACCACCAGCGATGAAGTAGTTTGGCGCAGGTGAGTATTGAACGCCTAGACCTACGTTCCAATAACCTTCAGTTGGTCCAAGGGTGGATACAGGGTTACCAGTACCTGAATCCCAGCCTACAGACACGTTACCAGCCCATTGCTCATTGAGTTTGCGACCAACACCAACAGTTGCAGAAATTTGGTCGTCTGTGTACCCCCCAACAAGATCAAATCCATTAGGATTATTTGGTGCTGCTCCTGCAAGTCCTAATGTTTCTGAAACTGCGCCAAATTGTTCAGGACGGATAGAAAATTCTTTCCAATTTACCCAGCGTAAATTTGCAAAGGCTTCGGTATTAGCCATAACACCTGTTTGGAAGTCTAAGTTTACAGATTGCGGTGTTGAAAGTTTAGTAGACGTATCAACATCATAAATAGGAGATTGTCCGACGAGTGCTAAAACATTACTTTGCCCGCGCTCGTTAGTAGCTAATTCGTGATCAATTTCAGAGCGATAAGTTACAGATGCTTTTAATGCAATTTCTGGAATTTGATACGCTAAACCAGCTAACCAACCTACAGCAGAATCTTCCTTCATATCTGCATTATAAGCACCTAAACCTGTTGTGCTACCATTAGCTAAACCACGTAACTGAACGTTACCTTTAGCTGTTTGGTAAACTGGGCCACCATAAATGTTAAAATTTTCAGTTGGTTGAAAGCCAAATAACATTGTTAAGTTTTGAGTCTTAAATTCTGCCTTTGTGGCTTCAGCACCATTGTGTAATACGCCACCAGCTGCTGGGTGGACAAAGTCGCCAGTTGAGTAAGTACCTTCAGCAGCAAATGGTTGGTCATAGATCAAACCAAATGATAAATTATCTGTTAATTGCAGTTTAAGTGCCGCACTAGGGAAGTAGTAATCATCCCCCATGGCACTTAAGTCAGTATTTTGATAAGCTGGAGCTAATGGAGCTGCTGCACCACCAGGAACCCATGTATTACTTACTTTACCAGAGACACTTGGATCCAGAACAGAAATACCTGCTTCAAAATAGTTACCCGGTTGTAAGAACGCAGCCATAGATTGACCAGAACGATCTAGAGCTGCAGCAAAAGCACCTGTCATTGGTACAGTTGCTAAAATCATTGCTGTGCTTAGTGCTTTTAATTTCATTATACATTTCCCTTGGGCTATAAAGTCTTTTATGACAGTTTTTGTTGATGCTTTAAGCTTTCATCTAGGATGATTTCGGCTTGTATTCACCGAGACCATTTGTTACTCCATGTGACATAAATATCACAATTAAAATAAGAGTAAATGCTCTAGAAAAAACTATTCAGTATAAAAATTAAACCAAATAGAGTATTTGTTCTAATAAAGAGGTGTTTTTTTTCTATTAGTATTTGATAAATAAGAAATAAAATTAATAAATTTGCATTTGGTAGGGTGTTTTTGATTGGTTAAAAAAAATACTATTTTTACTCTAAAACCCATTGTTGCTCTACATATTTAGCAACAATGGGACAGATCAACGTGGGGTTTTTCCAAGCTTTGCCAATAAAATAACAGGAATCAGACCGACCAATACAATTAGTAAAGCTGCTACTGCGCCATCTTCATAAGTGCCCCTAGACGCTTCTGCATATAGCTGGGTAGCGAGTGTTTCCATATTTAAAGGACGGAGCAACAAAGTGGCAGGGAGCTCTTTCATGCAATCTACAAAAATTAATAAAGCTGCAGAAATAATAGCAGGGCGTAATAATGGTAGGTGTACACGCCACAACAATGCAAAGTTGTTTTGTCCTAAATTACGTGCAGCATCATCAAAAACACCATGAATACGGTTATAGCCTGACTCAATGCCACCTACTGAAATAGCTAAAAAACGCACAGCATAAGCATAAATAAGGGTAAAACTGGTGCCGAGGAATAATAAACCTGTGTGTATCCCCAATTTAAATTCTAAAAAGTCGGCAATGGTATGATCAATTTTACCCAAAGCCAGCATGAGACCAATTGCCAAAACGGTTCCTGGAATGGCATAACCTAAACTGGCAATACGGCTAAACCAAGTGTGTTTACTAAAACGTGCCGCACTGACAATAAAGAAACCAATCAAAATAGTTACCACAGTTGCAAGACTGGCAAGGATTAGTGTGTTGATTGAGGCTTGTAATAGGAAATCTGAAAAGCCTGCATATTGAATACGTTTATAGGATTCGACCAATAAATGACTGGTTGGAATTAGAAAGCCAATACAGACAGGAATTAAGCCTAAACCCAATAATACCAGTGCTTTAACACCTTTAACCGATTGTGCAGGCATCAAGCGGCTACGTTGTGCAGAGTTCATATAGCGCTGTTTACGTCGACCTAAACGTTCCACCAAAACCAATAAGGTAATGATCATCAACATGAAAATGGCAATTTGCGCTGCGCCAGCTAAGTCAGATTGATTAGTCCAGGTTGAATAAATCGACAAAGTTAAGGTTTTAATGCCTAAAAATTCTGTTGCACCAATATCATTAATGGTTTCCATTAAAACTAGACTAGTACCCACAGCAATCGCAGGACGTGCTAATGGAATCGCAACACGTAAAAACACTTGATCGGGTTTTAATCCTAATGTACGTGCGACCTCAATTAAACTGGCCGATTGCATCAGAAACATTGCACGGGTGCTTAAATACACATACGGATACAGCACAAAGCTAAGCAAGAAGATGCCGCCCCAAACGCTACGAATATTGGGAAACCAAAACTGTTGTAATTCTAAATTAAACCCATCACGCAGAATGCTTTGCACAGGACCAATAGGATGCAAAATGTCGATATAACTATACGCAATAATATAAGTTGGTACAGCTAAAGGCAGCAGTAAGGCCCAATCTAAAAATGCACGACCTCGGAATTGATACGCCGTTACAATCCATGCGCTGCCTGTACCAATCAGGATGGTGAGAATTCCCACACCCAACAATAAAATCCCTGTTTCTGCCAACGTGTGTGGAATTACATAACGCAGCAGATGCCCCCAAATTTCACTATCACCTTGTAATGCTGTCCAAATTAAAGCGACCACAGGTAAACAGGCGAGTAGTGTCAATAACCCACTGAGCGAAAATAAAAAATTAAATTTATTTTTAAACATTGCAATAGAGGTACTAAACATTATTGAACGTGAATTGAACTAAGGAGCTGGACGCATGAATAAGCTTGTACTTGCCATTGAGTCAGGGCGTATTACTGACGGAGAAGTTTTATTTTCACAGTTGAATCAGCTTAAATCTGGTCAAATACCCGATATGGTAAGTAGACAACAATTTGCTGAACTGTCTGAAATGGTCAATGCCTTTCAGGATGTATGGATGGATGAACCAGTATCTTTTTTTCAGCCTATCCAAGACTTTTTAAAAGCGATTGATTTAGAAGTCTACAATGATTTCAGCACTGATTTTGACTTGTGGTACTACTACGAAGCACCAGAGCAAAAATACGAAGCAACAGTAGCAACTAAACCATTATTTTCGGCACCAAAACTCACCGCTACTGGTGAAGTCTACAACTGTCTATTGACCGTTGAACAAGCTCAAAACTATCTAAATAAGGCAATTCAATTTGCTCGTGACCATAACATGCCAGTGCCAAAGTCATGTAATGAACCGTTTATCGTCACAGATGGTTTAGAGGTTGGATCTGAGTTGATCTACTCAGGCGTAGGCACAGATAAAGCCGTATATACGGCAATACAGCTCATACAAGAGGCAATACTCAATAATGCTGGTAAAGAGCATGTGTTATGCCTAAGACGTTTTTCAAACAGCTTAAAACCATTGTTAAAGTCTGCATTAGGTAAGGAAGTTTACTTAACCAATTGCACACTAGGGAAGCTGGCAGATCTTCTTGATCGCCCTGAAACATGGTCAGAGTTCACAGAACACTTTAAACAAAACTAATCAAGCTCATGGCTTAAAACTTGGAGATACGACAATGCAACTACACAATTTGAATCCTGGTACCGATACAGTTCGCCACCTTTTGAAAACCGAGAGTGCTACATATAGTGGCGTTCCATCATGTGTGATCAATATCATTGGGCAAGCAAAAAAGACTGTTCCCAACTTTATTGAAGTGATTTTTGTTGAGGTTGTATTGTTTCATCCCAAAGATGGCGAAGTATACGAAATT
This sequence comes from Acinetobacter sp. AB03, assembly GCF_058107045.1. Lineage (NCBI taxonomy): Bacteria > Pseudomonadati > Pseudomonadota > Gammaproteobacteria > Moraxellales > Moraxellaceae > Acinetobacter > Acinetobacter sp. AB03. Next base: position 1,895,718 of record NZ_JBUEBA010000002.1, read on the forward strand.
GAAGTGAGTGCACCGTTACAGGTTGAGCCTGTTGCCGAAGCTCACCGTATTGGAATGTTCAATCCAAGTGAAGCTAGAGCACTTATTGAGGGTGAAGTGCTGGATGTAGCAATCAATCTACAACGCAAGGCAATTGAGGAAATGATTGAATATGATTTGCTCTCAGAAGACGGTCTGGAGAAGTTCAACGCATGGAATGGGATCTCACCTGAAAGCCTATTGCTTGAAAGCTTTGAATGCGTGACCGAATACAACGGACTTCACAGCACACACTTTATGGCCAGCAAGGTGAAGCAAAAAGTAACCAATTACCTTAAAAGAGATTTGTTCTAATCAGATCCATAAAAAAGAGAGGTTTGCCCTCTCTTTTTTATGGCCATAGATTTATGGCCGTAAACGGTGTTTTTTAATTGATTAAAAAGGTTTTGGATTATTCAACCCATGAGATTAAATGAGGTGAGAAAGCCAAGTACTCCAGCTATACACATCACGAAAACAGCCCACAAAGATTGAGCGCCGTTAAACTGTAATGGCTTGGAATCATCAATCAACTTGAACACCCTTAAGATCCGCTGCATCACATTGTTTACACCAATCACAAAAAAGCCATAAATCACAGTAATGATTAGAAAATCATGTTGCTGGGGATGGTTACTTGCAAGCTTCAACATATATAAGTAGGCAAATATTGCTATTGAAGAAAGCGCATAAAAATATGCAAATACACAAGGCAGATAAATAAGCAGATCTTTAGTTGTCGCACGTATATGTTCTGAACGCTCATTTGATTTTTTCATTTAACAATATCCTCATTACAGATTTTTATAGCATTGGTATTTGTTCGATCAGTTGAGAACATAACTGAATGTTGTTTTTTCATAAGCATATCGACATCATCATTTATGAGTAGAGGTAATAAGGAATTTTAAAGGTTGAGCCATATTCCACTACACCAAGTTTTAAGCGTTGTGCTTATTTAATTTAATTATAGTGAAAAAGTTAGCTTATAAATTTTAAAAAAAAATTAATGACCATGGTTTTTATTAAAATATCTATATAGACAATTAAGCTAATTAGGTGGGCAATTATGAATATGTTGGTAAATATAAAAAGAGAAGTGCAAGCATCTGAATTAGACTTTATTGAAGTCGAAAAGCTAATTTTGCAATGCGAAAAAGCAAAATCGTCAATAAAGGTTATTTATGAAAGCATCAAAGATATTGAACTTGATGCTTACCAGATTGTGAGTGCAATCACCCGAAAATCATATTCATCATCATTCAATACTGAAGAATCTGCTTTAAAACAAATATCGTCATGCTTCTGGAGGAAGTTAACTGAGATCATCAATCTTAGAAACTTTATATCTGAAAAAGAATATGATGCGTTGTCAGATAAAATTGCTCGTCATGAAATTGAAGATTTCACGATGGATAACGTGAATGTATTTTTAGAATCTATCTGGTCTACGCGCCACATGGCATATGCTCGTAAAGTTGATTCATTGTTTTGCCAATTATCAAGCAAATACAAAACCAATCTTGGTGCTGGTATTAACCCGTGCGTGATCATTCATCACAATAGCTACCATTCTTATTGCAGACGAGATAATTTAGTGGAAGAAGTACGCTTTATAGCAAGGCAGTTATTTGGCAAGCCTTTAGACCACACTAGATTAGATAAACTCAGGTTAGATCGTGGTATCTGGCATAGCATTGATGATAATTTATTACGCATTAAGATCTACGAAAACGGTAACTGTCATATCTTGTTTAATCAATGCGTAGTTGATCGCATTAACCAGGTATTAAACCTGTTATATCCGAATCAAATTGGCATAGATCCAAATGTAAAACACAAACGCCGTGCGTATGATGAACCCATTTTATAAAGCTCATTAAAAAACCATCAATTGTTATTGTGGTTTTTTTTTAGATATATACGGTACTAATTTTGCGATCGTGCCACTGGTGAACATACACTGACCATATCACTATGGATACTTGGGATAAATCATATCCCTTAAAGGCAGATTTAAATTTAGACTCCATTTTTCGGAGCTGCATTCTCTTATCACGAGATGGCTCTAATTCAATATCCCCAATGAATTGAGAATTGCAATAAGATCTTGTTCAGGTGTATCAGCAAGCACCGTCACGTTATAGCCACCGCTAAACTGGTGTAATTCAGCACAGTGCTCAACATCAGACGCCGTGAGTACCAATTCAACATCAAAATATTGAATCACTTTAAGCACCTGGTACTTTGCTTTAAAGAATCCGTTGTTTTCAGCTAACTTCATCGCTTCAGCAATGGTGATGTTTTCAAGCACAAGACGGTCTTGAGCTGGTTCAGCTTCATATGTTTTAAAACTTAACAATTTAATTAAACTTAATTAATTAGGGTCTGTTGACATTTCAAGTATAGAATTTACCCGATAAAGGTAGCCAAATAAATATACAAGCTAATGCAACTGCACCCTCATAGCTACACTTTAACTTATCATATCGTGTTGCTATTCCTCTGAACTGCTTTAACCTACAAAATGCATTCTCCACTAAGTGTCTGATTTTATATAAATACCAATCCATATGGTCATTATTTGACTGGGTATTTGATTTTCTTGGAATATTCGCTTTAGTTTTTTTCGCAGATATTTGTTCTCTTAATGATTCAGAGTCATATCCTTTGTCTGCACAACACACTTCCGTTTCACTCAAATCTAGTTTTTCAATCATTTTGGGAGCAATCTTGACATCATGTGTCGTTCCATCGGAGATAATAATTTCGATTGGATTGCCATCCGCATCAACAGCTAAGTGTATTTTAGAACTATTGCCACCAATGCTTTTAGAAATATCCTGATCTTTTATTCCAGCAGAATGTTGATGTGCCCGAACATGACTACCATCAATAAAAACCCATTCCACATCAGCATTTGAAGAAATTAATTTAAATACTTTCATTAACTTATCATTTTTACACCAACGATTATATTTTTTAAAGATTGAGTTATACGAACCAATTTCCTTAGGCAAATCACGCCACGGACAGCCTGTTCTTATTCTATAAAGTATTGCTTCGACAAAATTTCTCAAATTAGATTTGAAATAGATATTAAAATTTCGGAAAATAGAAAGTAACTTAGACCAGTGTTGATCATTCAGCATTGTACGAGGCATAGCGAGAAGTAAATTTGGTTTGGCGATTAAATTTTACTTTCTCGCTATTTTTTTGAACAGAAAATGTCAACAGACCCTAACTAATTGCTCGTTAAATTATTCTTAATGCATTACGGCGATACGGCTAATAGAAAAATCATATTAGTACGCAAGCGATGTTTTTTAATTGATTAAAAAAAGATTGAAAATCTTATTTTTCGAGAAAAGTTTGCCAGGTTGTGTTTTCCAATAAAATGAAACTATCAAAAGCAGAAAGCTTAAAACTTGGAGTGAACAGCATGTCAAATTTAAACGCTCAATCAGTACAGTTACAAGGCACTTTATACATCGGTTTCCCTAAAACTTTTAGCGGTGCTCACATGGAAACATTGTTTGATGAAATCTCAGATTACATCGACAACAACTGTGATTTAACCCTTGCGGATCTTCAAGCGGATAGTGACTATGCTCAACTTCAATTTCAACAGCACATGCCGACATTGGCTGATAAAACAAATTTCTTCTTCATGGATGTTGAAATCTACGTTGCAACATTAAAAGAAAACTTTGGTCATACATCAGTACTCGACCAAGTTACCTCAGTAAATATCTTTGGCAAAAACCTTGAAGACATTTGCACGTTAATGGCTCAAAACGGCTACGCATACGACCGTATAGAAGATTGTTGGTCACGCGAACTTTCTTAATTCAATTCACCCATACGCACGGATAACGTGCGTATGCCACTGAATCACATTTGAGGATATAAACCATGCAAAACCTAATTACAGCGCATTGCGAGCTAACCATCAAACATGATGAAAAACAGCAAAAAAATGTCGGGCCTGTTGTTGTGACGTTTGGGGCGATCTTTACTGCTGAGTCGGTGAATGAATTGTTTTGCGCTATATGCCAAGACGGAATCAGATTTAAAGCAATCTATAACCCCGACAATATGTATTTTTTACGCCATGAGCTAAGCCCAATTGCTGATTTGTCAGTTAAGACAGACCAAGACGGCAACATTATTGTCAGTGTGATTGCATCCACTAGCCCATATTTTGAGATCAAAGTACTAAAAAATGGTTTTACCAACTCAGACACCTTAAATAGTTCTGCGATTCGCACGTTGGTTCGCAACCATCAAAGCCCATTCCAAGAGCAAATTTCTGACTACTTTGAAACAGACCAAATTTTTAAAACCATGCAAGCAATTTTTGCACACACGTATTTAAGCCGATAAGGAACTTCACCATGACGACCGCTACTGCTACCGCTGAAAAGACCGTGTTCAAACGTGAAACGTTGGAGCTGAAGAACATCCATGTTTACACCCAAAACGACCGCATTAACCAAAAGAGTCGCGTTGGCGACCGTGCATACGACAATGGATTAGTGAAAGACATCCTGTTCAGCCCTATGCTTTGGGCTACCCCTGAATTTTCATCTAGCTATGTTACTCAGATTCAAATTAAAGGCACACGCATTTATGATTCACTTTGCAGTTATACTGGCGTTCGCACCTATTTTTATAAGTTGTCAGACAGTGAGTTTGGGTGCATGTATCAAAAACGTCCGTACCCACAAAACGACTTTCTCTTAATTTTTGCAAACTTAACGCAAATGTTTAACGATGCAGTTTGTTACTTTGGAAACAACAGTAATAAAAACGCTTTTAAAAGTCTAGATTTTGACATCGAATGCGGTGTTTCACGGTTCAATTTACAGCAACGCTTATTAGAGTTTTATAAGAAGTCTAAACGCCAATTGACCATCAGTGAAACAACAAGCGGGATGCTTGGTGACTCGAATCTTCGCTATAACATCTTTGTTCGCAACCAACCAAAATTGGACAAACACGGCAAGCCGTTAAAATGCACCAAAAAACTCATTAAGCTGTACAAAGAGCGTGGCACAGTTGCGATCTATGGCGGTGACTGCATTTCACCACTCAAGCTCGTTAAACACCAACAAATCAAGCTAGAGAGCGAAAATGGCAAGTTTTCATATACGACTGACTTCATCACGTTGTACTCAGTAGAACAAGACATGTACACCTTATATATTCCCTATTCAGTACTTAATGAAAGCTACGGAACAACTAATAAATTTTATGGTTTGCATCTCACCCAAGAAGAAGCAGAAAAAACCATCCCGAAATTATTAGAACGTACTCAAAAGTATTTAAACCATAAAAAAGGTTAATACCCTTGCGTTGATCAGCTAATTGATCAACTGCTGGCTTTATAAACGCAAACGATGTTTTTTTAATTGATTAAAATAATCCAAAACTTAATTTTGATAATTCAGCACCCATAATTCTACTAATGCATTTCCATCAAGCCTTAATTCAAACCATATTCAATTAACAATGAATTAACACCACTACGGCGTTATTTCTTAAATGTGGTATATGGCTTTACCCACCCCCTACTCGTCTATGGCTAATTGTTCCAGTGTCAGTCAAAAAATGAAATATAATTCATTCTCAAAAATGAGAATCTGTTCACAAATGGGAACGCGAAGCAGCCTTAATTTTAAAAATACCAGTTCATCTAGACTAAATTTGAGTAAGTCTGATTAATATTGAATAAAAAACCTAAGTTTTTCGCCGTATGTTTTAATCTTCAAGGGTTTAACTTTAATGAAATTTTTTTTAAATAAACTAATTTAGTGGATTTTGACCGTTATAATGGTTTTATCTCGAGGCATATTGCCTTAAACTTGGAGCCGTGTGATGTTAAAACTATCTAGTATCTTTTCTCATGAAGCTAGGATTGAATCCCTTGTTATTCAATTTGAAGCCGATTATCAAACTGCACTAAAGCAAGGTTTAGATATTTACTTTGGCGTTGGCTATGCAACTAATGAGGATAGTCAATCTATACAGGCGTATCTTGTGAAAGATAAGGAGATTTATAAAAAGCATTACTGGAGTTGGGAATACCCAAGAACACCACACAAAATTGAAAAAACTAAAGCTGAGCACCGCCATTGGTTAAACCTAGCTGATGTACGAAACGCTGCGCTCGAGGCGAATATTACAAAATAAAAAGGTAATCTAAATGATAAAAAAAAGTGTGGGTTTTGAACGTGCTTCTGATGTTCAAGCCATCGTTTACTCAGTAAAAGATGGATCTGCAGTTTTTGTCGTACCAAATGGCTTTGTGGTGCTGGAGGTTCCATTGTCACAAACTCAAGCCGAGTACTTCAAGATGTATGAGAAGTCACCTAATGTATTTGTGTTGTACGGTAAGGCAAAATTCCATTACGTGTGTGATTGTGAAGTTGAACTGGTTGGCTTTAGTATAGAAAAATCTAAGCTAACAAATCAATTGGTCAATCCAAGCTTATTTAGCCACATTGATAAACCTGCAGTCAGTATAGATTGCATCTATGATGATATGTCTGCACCAACTATAAGCCCTGGCTTTTATTGTTAATTAGCTGGTATAAAAGATGCCCGAAATTCGGGCTTTTAATTTGTCTGAAGACAAGTTATTTCAACTCGCACGGCGCTTTAATTCTGATGTTATTTGCCCAAGAATAAACATCCGAACCTTTTTGTGGGAAAGGCTGACTCTTAGAATACTGCAACCAACACACCGAATTATGGGTTGGATCTTGTGCCTTACGTTTTTCACGTAATTTAATCAGGCTTTCTCTTAACGCTGCAGTATCGTATTTTGGATCAAGTGACATAAAACCTACCGCAAACAGATCCGCATAAGATTCTCGCCATAGTTGCGTTTTACCGCTACTTTCAGCCGTTACAAAGGTAGATACATCATCCATCTTTACTTTGGACCGATCAGACGGCGCAATTGAATTTAATGCTTTAAGTGGCTGGCCAAGTTCACCAGGCACATCGGTCGCACGATCTAAACAGTGAGATAACTCGTGCGCTAATATCAGCATTTCCCAATCGTTGTAGCTTACATCGGTTTTTGCTTCTTTATACATGGTGTTCATGCTGGTTTTAGACATATTCACCAGGCAATATCCTGTACTAGATCTTAATGAAGCTGGAGAAGCTTGCGGTATATCTAAGGAAGTTAAAGCCCAACTTTCGTTAAAGTCACCTAACACAAGTGGCGCGTTGTAGTTTTATAGCACAAATAAAAAAGCCTACTCTTTGATAAGCTTTTGAGGCTTGTTATCGAGCCTTTGGCTGTACTCCATAACTCTTATTCATAGTTCATCGAAAATTAGAAACATCATTTTGATATCTTTGCACGACGGTCACGTCCAAGGATGACTTGTAATGACAAAATAAGATCTATCCTATCTCTCAAGTATGAAGTTTTACTGTGCTATGAAAAAGCCACTTATAAAGTGGCTTTTTCTATTAGGAATTAGATGCTCTTTTAAAGTTGTCATCATTACTACAGTAATCCAAGCAATCTTTTAAAATGCCTACGGCTCTATATATGTGTTCAGGTTTATCTAAAAAAACTTGACCGTTATTTTGCACTTCCAATCCTGCCCGCTCTAACTCTTTTTTTCGATAGTCATCAATTGCTACTGCAAACTGAATGGTTGGTCTCTTACGATTTACATCATATCTAAATAACCAGCGATTATTTTTATTCTGAAACAGCACGCTAAAATAGCTTTCTGTGTCTTTAGCAACCAATTCAACTTCAGGAAAGAGCTCTATCACAATACGACTTAACTCCTGTTCATCAACAGTAGTCACAATTCTTTCATTTTCAGAATTAACAATGTCAGCTAGCCTTGAGCTTTCGGACACAATCTCAATAGTCTCCTCTACTTTTTGTTCAACTGGCTGGGCAGTAATAATTGTAGGCGAGGATAGTCCTTTAACAACGGTATCACTAATTGACTGCTCAACAGCTTGTTTTACAAAAGGCTGAATTGACTCTAAAAATTTAGTGTTTAATTGACGAGGAATACTTGCTTGTTGAGCCACATAGCGAACAAAATCAATATCAACTTCATTAATACTTCTTTTTATTACAGTTTTAAACTGCTGGATATATTGATTTTCTTCAGCAAAAAAGCGTAGCTTTTCTACATGAAAATTATCATGTTTAAACTCAGCTAGCTGTGTCAAATCCTCGGCTTTATTCTTCGTAAAATCAACTGTTAAAAATGGCTTATCATCCATCACATTTGGATTAATTAAATCAGTAAAAAATCTCCATTCTTTACCATTTGTGATCGCGCCAATCGTCACCCCTAAACTACTATTAAAATATCTAGATAGCTGCGGAGCATGATTCGTTAAATTAGCAACATAAGGTTTTGCTTCAATAAACATTACAGGTTGCCCATTACAGTAAAGAGCATAATCAACTCTTTCTGTAGATTTCACACCTGGAAAATCAGCTGCAAATTCTGCAAGCACCTTGGTCGGGTCATAAGGGCTAAAACCTAAAATATCTAATAAAGGAAGGATTAAAGCCTGCTTAGTTGTTTCTTCTGTAGTACAGTGGCCCCCTACTTTTTTCACATGCTCAATATGGCTTCTTAGTCTATTAATAAAATTTTCCATATTCCCCTCATTATTATTACAAGTACATTTTTTGATCTAATTTTAGATCTTAACCCTTTTACTTTATTTTTCAAATATTAATTTAAATTTGTTTTTAGAATGTCATTACATTCTATTCGTTGAACTATTTTCTGTTTAATTTATTAAAAAAACGAATCTCAAAAAATGGAAAAATCATAAGTTAAGTTCTCCTCAATCTATTACACTAATTTTGCGCCATCCGTCATAATAAAACAGATAACAGACTGAATAATATTCATTCTTCTTAATAACCCAACCCACCTGCCATAGGAACAACAACCAAATGATTTGACAGTTGATACCGACCAATATACATATAAATTCATCACTTTTTCGACCGACATAGTATACTGCACCTGCTGTTTCGGCTCACCTTTTATCATGTGTTCTCTGTTTATGAGTAAAAAGCTGTTTCTTTCTTCTGGTTTAAAAACACTGAGTGTCTTGGCCATATCTATAGGCTTAACCGCCTGCGGTGATCGTTCATGGTGGACAGATGATGAGCCTAAGCTCAATGCTGAACAAATCGCACGCATCATTCCCGGACGCGTAAATGACCGCCGTTCATGGGCTGAAGATATATACGATATTTCAGAGCAGTTTGGTATTCCGCAAAATAAAGAGAATATGTGTTCGATCATTGCCGTGGTTGATCAAGAGTCTAACTTTGTTGCAGATCCACAAGTTTATGGTTTAGGTGAAAAAGCGGTTAAAGAAGTCCAAGATCGTTTAGATGAAAAATTTAAAGATAAGCTCGGCGATGCTATCGGTGGCACGATTGCGGGCTATTTCCAACAGGTCTTAAAAGAGCAGCCAAGCCCTGAAGATAACTATTTAAGCCAAATGCGCCGCGTTAAAACAGAACGCGAACTGGATGAACTGTACCGTGAAATTTTTGACTATATGTCAAAGCACTATCACGTCAGTGCACTCACAGGTGCAGCCAAACTTGTCGGTCAGGACGTGGGCGAAAAAATGAACCCGATTACCACGTTGGGTTCAATGCAAGTGCATATCGGCTATGCCAAAGACAATAAACGTGAAGGTGGCAGCATGGCTGACCTACGTACCGACCTTTATAGTCAATATGGTGGTCTGTACTACGGCATTCACCGACTGATGATGTACCCTGCTGACTATGACAAACCGCTTTACCGTTTTGCTGACTATAACTCGGGCATGTACTCAAGTCGAAATGCAGCCTTCCAAAGTATGTTAAATGACTTAACTGAAGCAGAACTTGATTTAGACGGAGACTTGTTACTTTATGGCAAAGATGGCTCACCTAAATCTGCAAAAAGCCAATCAGAACGTGAACTCATCAGTGTTTTCGCTCAGCACAATATTTTGGTTACTCCGCGTCAAATTCGCTCTGACCTGAAAAAAGAGAAAGAGAAGAAATTTGAAGATACAGCAACCTATCGCGCTGTGACTAAGCTTTATCAAGAAGTCACTAAAAAAGAACCTTTCTATGCCATGATGCCAGAAGTTGTCATTTCTGGTCCAAAGCTCAGCCGTGACTATAATACCAACTGGTTTGCCACTCGTGTCAATGGACGTTATCAAACATGCATGCAACGTGCAAAGCGCATAAAAATCTAGCCTTATTTGACTTTGATGGCACCCTGTATGACAAAGACAGTTTTACGGGGTTCATCTTCTACGTACACTCGAAACGGCATATTGCCCTACAAGGCTTAAAAGTACTGCCTTATATTCAAAGTTATTATTTGGGTTTTTATCCTGCGCATCATATGCGCTCTAAACTCTTCCATGCGATGTTTAAGCAAGCTGAAGTGAGCGAAATTGACGCTTATGCAAAACGCTATGCAGAACTCTTAATCAAAGGACTTAACCCCGCACTCTATAGCCAACTGAAACAACACCAAAGTTTGGGTGATGATGTGGTTTTGGTCTCTGCTTCAATTGATATCTATTTAAAATATGTGTGTGAAATCCTCTCAATTGAACTGATCTGTACCCAAGTTGAACAAGACCAGCAACACTATACAGGGCGTTATCTGACTGCGGACTGTAGCTGTGAGTACAAAGCTCAACGTATCCAAGAAAAATATGCGCTGGATAGTTATCATGCCGTTTATGCTTATGGAAATAGCATTGAAGATAAACAAATGTTGTCTTTAGCTGATTTTAGCTATTTGGTAGGGACAGATTTAAGTCTTCCTGACTTGTCAGAAACATCAAATCATCGTCAAATAAGCTAATTATTAAGTGCAGGTTAATAATTAGCCATATTAAATTTTTAAAAATATTTATTATTAAAATTCAGTATGTTTTATTTACCAAAAAATATATTTATGATAAATTTTGCCTAATAAAAATATTTTGAGAACCATTCCACTTAAATTATAAAAAGGCATCAGTATGGAACAGTTATCTCCACCCAAGTATGTCAAAGGTCTTTCGATTAAATTCGGTGAAAGCCCCTTTGTATTATTGGCGAAGTTCGCTTTTAATGCTTCAAAACAAAAATGGTTAAAACACGAAATTGAACATGTGCTCAATATCGCCAAACAAGGTGATTACCATCATCTGGTAAAGACCTTACGTCAATTTAGTAAATAACAAAAAAAGCCACTTCAAATGAAGTGGCTTTTTTACTTACTTTTTAAAGGGAAATGCATATTTCACAATACGTTTGATGACGCTACCATACTGTTTTACTAAGCTGGCATTGTTATAGTTAATGCCATACTTTTCACACACTGCTTGTACTTTCGGTGCCATTTTACGGTAACGACGCGCAGGTACATCTGGATATAAGTGATGCTCAATTTGATGACTTAAGTGCCCCGTCAAAATATGGAATGCTTCAGAACCCGTTAAATTCGATGAACCACGAATTTGTCGCATGTACCAGTGACCACGGCTTTCATTTTCCAGTACTTTTTTCGGGAAAACTTCCACATCTTTGGTGAAGTGACCACAAAAAATCACACTAAATGTCCACATATTACGGATACCATTTGCAATCAAATTCCCCGTAAAGACAGGCAACGCCGCAGGTCCTGCAATGAGTGGGAAAAACACATAATCTTTAAACAATTGTTTACCAATTTTGCGCTGCATAGGTTTCCATTCAGCTAAAGTCTGCGCTTTGCTTTTACGTCCCTTGAAGTATTTGCCTAATTCCAAGTTTTGGATCGCAACGCCCCATTGGAACAACAAACAAAATGGAATGCTATAAATCGGTTGTAATAAAAAGCCCGGTTTCCAACGTTGTTCAGGGAATAATCGAAGCAGACCATAGCCAATGTCATCATCCATTCCTTTAATGTTGGTATAGGTATGATGCTTGTAGTTATGGGTCTGACGCCAATTGTCTGCTGTACCTACGATGTCCCACTCATAGTTTTGACCATTAAACTTAGGGTCGTTCATCCAGTCATATTGACCGTGCATCACGTTATGACCTAATTCCATGTTTTCCATAATCTTGGCAAAACTCAGCAAGCCCGTGCCCAACACCCATGCAGGTGGGAACCAACCTGCAAATAAACATGCACGACCTGCAATAGATGCATAACGCACCGCTGCATAGACACGACGAATATATTGCGCATCTTTCTCGCCAATATCATCCAGTACTTCTTGCTTAATGGCATCTAGCTCACGTGCAAGTTCATCTAACTCAAATGTCGTTAACTCACGATTCTTCGGGTTTTTAAAATATTCAACTTTAACAGGCATATTCATTGTATTTATTCCCCTTATAAATCAACAATAAGATCGGTTTGTGCCGTATTGACACAGATTTTTAGAAAATTTCCAGGCTCAGAGTTTTGTGCACCATTGACCAAGTTTTTGGTCGAACCTTCCACTTTGTTGCAAGCACATTTATTACAGATTCCCATACGGCAGCCATGCTGAGGCTTCACATTTTGCTGTTCCAAACTTGCAAGAATAGATTGACCTTTGGGAATGCTTAAAATCTTCTTCGACTTTGTTAAGGTAATATTCACAAAACCAACATCATCATTTGCAAATGGACTCATGCTAAACGCTTCAGTTTTTAAGGTATTGGCATGAGCGAAAAGCTGCTCAACCTTAGCCACAAAACCTGAAGGGCCGCATGCATATACCGTTGCATTTTCAATCTGATCCAATCCAGACATATGGTTTTGGTTTAAACGCTCACCTTCATCTGACTCTTGGGTATAAAACATGCTGAATGTGAAGTTTGAGTATTGTGCTGCCAACTGTTCAAAATAGGCTTTGAAAGCTGCATCAGTATGTTTTTTCACCCAATACATCAAATGTACAGGCTGCTTTTTAAGCTTGGCGGTCTTCTCTAAACGTTTCAGTAAACTCAGCATGGGGGTAATACCACTGCCCGCAGCAAGTAAAATTAGCTGTTGATCATTTACAGTCAATTGCATATCGCCATAAGGCTGGCCGAATTCTAAAACGTCGCCGATTTGAGCCTGCTCACATAGCCAATGACTTGCCTTGCCTTGGTCTACTTTTTTCACATTCAGTAAGATATGTTGCGCATCAATCTGGGTCAAACTATAGGTACGTTCATAACGTACGCCTTGAACCACGACATATACAGGATGGTGCTGTCCCGCTTGCCCCATTTGAAAGTGACGGTTGGTTTGCAGCGTTAAACTCACCATATCGTGTGCAACTTGCTCTTTTTTTACGACTTTACCCAAAGCTTGGTGTATCGACCAAAGTGGATTGATTTTTTGAAGCCAAAAGTTAGCTGTGTGTCGGTCTATAACACTCTCAGCATACTCAGTTAAAGGAGATTTAGTTTTTTCAAGGATCTGCATAGTAAAGGACCACGCCATAGATTTTGAATTATTATACACATGTATATATATTTGTATATATACTCTGATTGTTTCGTTTCGTTTCACAATGCCGACCAGTGGGGCTATAATGAACCGATTGATTTAATTGCTTGATAAATATGACACCGACCACCATTCAAACCCATACAACCAACACAGAGCATGAAGCTTCAAAAAAACATGCACCAGTGCTTGCACGTAGTGTTGGTCGAAAAGCAACGATTACAAAAGATGAACTGTTTCAAGCTGCTTTAAATTTGATTGGTCCTGAAAAAAGTATTGCATCCCTGAGCTTGCGTGAAGTCGCACGTGAAGCAGGCATTGCGCCGAATAGTTTTTATCGTCATTTTAAAGATACCGATGAACTGGCTATCGAGTTGATTGAACGTGCAGGTGTTGTGCTACGCCAAATTTTGCATGAAGCACGGATTAAGGCCATTCGCCAAGAAAGTATTATTCGTAGCTCAGTCGAAGTTTTTATTGAACAACTCGATGCGGATGATGGCAACTTAAGCCTGCTATTACGCGAAGCATATACGGGTTCGGCATCTTATAAAAATGCGGTCGAAAGACAGTTGAATTATTTCCAGCAAGAGCTCAAAGACGATTTAATTCGTTTAGAACGTTTAAATAATAGTAAGCTCTTCCACCCTGAATTGGTGTCCATGGCAATCACCCAATTGGTCTTCAATATGGGTGCCAAAGTAATTGATATACCAAGTGTAGAGCGTAAAAAAATGGCTGAACAAACTATGATCATGATTCGCATGATTTTGGAAGGTTCGCGCCATTTGGATGAGGCGATGATTCGCTAACCTGTGATTACACCCAACAGATTCGCTGAAATATCTTATTATTTGTTTCGCTGTTGCTTTTTAATGAGCTGGTGCACGAATTCAGCGGTCTGTTTCGGTTGTTCCAGTGGAAACATATGCCCGCCTTCAAGCACGCTATAGTCAATCGCATAGGTTTTTTTCATCCCTTGGGGTAAACCTTGCTTATAGAAATGGCTATCTTTTGCAGTCAACACATGAATCGGCATATCAGGTGCTTTGCGTGGGGTACGCCACCACCATGCAGGCACTGTCCTGAAGATCTCAGCTTCAGTATGTTTGGGAATGGTTAACGTCACCCCATTTCGAGTCGGATCACTTTTTAAACCACACGCTATAAAGTCCGTAAAACACTGTTCATCAAAGTCTTTAAAAATACGATTCGGTCTAAGCGCCTGACTGGCCTGTTCAATACTTTCCCAATGATCACGACGTTTGACGGTCACCGCCGCTGGGGTAAGTTTTTCAATAGACTTTGATCCCAGCTTTTGTAACGCTTCAAATAAAAAGGCCTTGGAACCAATCACAAACGGTGGATCCATGATAATCACTTGCGAAAACAACTGTGGTTTTTTATAAGCCGCCATAAGCGTAAGTAAAGAACCAAAAGAATGCCCTAAACCAATCACTTGTTGCCGTGGAAACTGCTGTTCAATATCTGAAATAACTTGGTCCACCAACGCTTCCCAACGGTATTCCACAGGATAGTGCGGATCTAGGCCAATCATCGGGATCGCTTTGACATCAAAATCTTGATTTAAAAACTGGAAAAATTTTTGATAGCTGCCCGAGGGAATGCCGTTTGCATGGGTAAAGTGTAAGGCTGGTTTGCTCATGTCATTCAGATCTATTGTTTTTATAGCCTATTTACCATAATCGTTTTTCAAACTAAACGAAATGGCGCAGGATGAATCCTAAGTCATGAACTTTGATCACTTCCGCCAATTTTTAAAAATATTTTGGGATAGATCTGAGATCACTTTGCAGAAACAGTTAAGTTCTGATTAGCTAAAAAAGTAGCGCCACAGTTGGTTTTGTCTCCTGCAATCACCACAGCACGCCCCAAGACCGTTGTACTCTGATCTGCTGCAATCGCAGAAACCACCATTCGACACTTTGGACAAAAGTGCTTCATTCCATTTAAATGCACAGCAATGCCATTGATCACAAAACTATTTTCACACTCAGTGACTATGCCACCATGTGTTGTTTTTGAACCCATTGTTACTAGAGCTTTAGACATAATTTATTGTTCGATACATTAGAGTTTTAATGGCGAAAATTCTAGCATAAGCAAGCGCTTAAAATTTCAATGGATTACTTTTCAAATACAACTTAGACATCCCTTTTTTAAGGATCCATTAAAAAAGCACCCGAAGGTGCTTTTCATACAGCAATTCCAATTATGGTTTAACCACAACCATCACTTGAATTGCTTCTGGTGTGACCGATAGGCCATCGAGCAAACAGAGGCCTTCTTTTTGCAATTTTTGTAGGCGTGAAATTTCATCTTCACGAATACTCGGATTAAACTGCTTTAAGTAAGTCAGGCGGTCAATTTCGTATTGCCACTTGCTACCATAAACTTCTTTCGCCTGTTGCACAAAGCTCGGTAAGGCCGCACGCGCAAGCTCCAATGCTTGTACATAACGCTGCTCGATCACTTCACGGCGTGCTTTCACGACTTGGCGACAGCTATTACCATCCAAATGATGCAAGTACGGTTTTAAGATTTCAGGCGCAATTTTCTGCGACAGGTCTTGACCCTTTTCACTTAACAAAACGCGAACCAGCTGCTGCGGTAAGCTTGAAGGCAAATTCAATGCTTTCGGTGCAACCACATCGACCTTAAACCACACTTCTAACAACACCGAACCTTGTGGTAAAGCAGCTGACTTCAAGACTGCAACGTTGGTACTACCAAAACCTTGAGTGTTGATCATTTCCATTACGCTTTCAGTAAATGGATGCTCAAGAGTTAAATACTGAGCATCCTCACGTATCTGAGCTTGATCGCGGTAGAAGGTCGCTGTCATGCCTTCTTCATCCAAGGTTAAACCTTGAACTTGCATTTGATCAGTTGGTTTAATGATGACGGTACCGTTGCTTTGCTCGTCAAAATCAATATTTGTCGACGCCATAAAGCGCTTCATAAACATTGGCAAAGTGGTGTTGTCATCATAAGACTCAAGCGCTTGCACAATTTCTTGCGCCACAATTGGACGACAAGAGTTGTATTCAAGCAAACGATCGCGACCTGATTGTAACTCTGCTTCTAAGGCTTCGCGTTGCACGCTAACTGCTTCGAGTAAGTCATCAAACTGCTGACCTTTATCTGTCAGTAAACAATCTTTCAGTTCAACAATAAAGTTTTCTTGTAAAGTTTGAGCAGTTGGCGAGATATTACTGAAAATATTCAAGGCTTCGTTATACCAACGGAATATACGTTCTTGCGCTGTACCAATTAGATACGGCACATGAATTTGAATCCGGTTTTCTTGACCAATACGATCTAAACGACCAATACGCTGTTCAAGTACATCTGGGTTCGCAGGCAAGTCAAATAAAATCAAATCTGAAGCAAACTGGAAGTTACGACCTTCAGAACCAATTTCAGAGCACAGTAAAATTTGTGCACCATAAGATTCTTCAGCAAAGTAAGCCGACGCTTGGTCACGCTCAAGTAAACTCATGCCTTCATGGAACATTGCAGTACGAATACCCGCATGTAAACGGAGTACGTTTTCAAGTGCTTCAACCACGGGACCAGTACGTGCAATAAGCAACACTTTTTTGTGTTTTAAGTCTGTACGTAGTTTTTCCATGAGCCACATGACACGCGGGTCAGCTTCCATCCACGCACCGTCAAGCTGTGCTTCCTCTGGCCACATTTGTTCACGCAATTTACCGTCTTTAGACCAGTTTTCTGGTGCAGGCAAAGGCGCAGGTTGACAGTCACGACCTGGGAAACCTTGGATGGCCTCACGGGTGTTACGGAACAAAATACGCCCTGTACCATGACGGTCTAAAAGCTCATGAATGGCACGGAAACGTTGTTCGGGTGCATCTTCAATGCGATGCCCTAGTAAACCTTCCAATGCAGCCAAATGCCCTTCTTCAAGTGGCATATCTGACATCAGTACTTCAGCAATTTTTGCAGTTTGTTGATACTGGGTTTCTTCATCCAAGAAACGATCCAGCGAACTAAAACGCTGTGGGTCAAGTAAACGTAAACGCGCAAAGTGACTTTCCACACCCAGCTGTTCTGGGGTTGCCGTTAACAGTAAAACACCCGGTGTTTTTTCTGCTAACTCTTCGATCAAGTCATAGCGGTCATTACCACCGTCTTCTTCATTCCACATCAAGTGATGCGCTTCATCGACCACCAACAGATCAAAACCAGCTTCTAGGGCTTGTTCACGCAAGTCATCATGGTCAATCATCAAATCAATTGACGCAATAATGCATTGTTCAGTCAGGAATGGATTCAGTTCAGGATCATGTTCTTTGATTGAAGCCGTACGGGTTAAATCAAATAATGAGAAGTTCAAATTGAAACGACGACGCATTTCAATCATCCACTGATATTGCAGTGAATCAGGCACCAAAATTAGGATGCGTTCTGAACGGCCCGTTTTAAGTTGTTGATGAATAATTAATCCAGCTTCAATGGTTTTACCTAAGCCGACTTCATCGGCTAAAAGGACACGGGGTGCAAAACGTTGACCCACTTCGTGTGCAATATACAACTGATGAGGAATCAGACCGACACGTGAACCAACCATACCGCGTAAAGGGCTCGATTTCATATTGGCTTGCATCAGCATCGCTTCAATACGTAAGTCGTACCATTCTTTATAGTCAATTTGACTTGCCAATAAGCGATCAAGCGGTTTAGACAGCTGAATTTGAGCACCAATGCGAGTCTCATTCAGTGATTTACGCTCTTCCGTGCCATCTTCTAAGCGACGAACAACGTTATAACGCACTACACCATGACGGTCTTCATGTGATTCAACCGTCCACTTGGTGCCTTCTTGATCTTGTAATTCATCGTTCACGTTAAAAATGATACGTGATAAAGGTGCATTATTCCGTGCATATACACGTGTTTCATCACTTTTAGGAAATAAGATGCTGACAGATCGCTCATCTACATCAATAAGAACTCCTAGACCTAGTTCCGTTTCAGTATCTGATAACCAACGTTGACCAATAGCAAACTGCTGCAATTTTTCCACCTTTATCTACAAGTTAGGACTGCAAATTTAATGCTCAAACATTGTTTGATATTTGAGCAAAATTATACACCTTTAAGCAATATATTTTGACATAAAGCTCACTAAAAAAGTGAGCAAATTTGATGATTCCACGTACTTAAAATGGTACTGGACAAATAAATTCGATACGTTCATTGGTTTGGGGATGATGAAAACTCAAACGCTCTGCATGTAAACACAAACGCGGCATCAAATCTTGCTGGTCAGGCGCAGCATAGAGCGTATCTCCGACGATAGGATGACCTAAAAACTGCATGTGCACACGAAGCTGGTGCGAGCGTCCTGTAATAGGGGTGAGCGCCACACGAGTCACGGGCTGACCCTGTATTTCAAAATGTTCTAAGGCTTTCCACTCAGTCACAGCAGGCTTGTTATGACTGAGCTCTGCAATATGTAACGGCGGACGGGATGGATCATAAATCACAGGCACATCAACAGTGCCCTGACCATCTAAATGACCAGCCACAATCGCTTGATAGGTTTTATCGGTTTGGCGTTCTTGAAACTGACGAGAAATGGATTTTTGTCCCCAACGGCTGAGACCAAAAACCAAGATACCCGAGGTATCGCGATCAAGACGGTGGATTAGTAGAGTTTTAGGTTCTAGTTTGACTAAACGATTGATCATACAATCTTGTAAGTCTTCTGTCTTCCCCGGAACGGTGAGTATACCTGCAGGCTTATGGATGACCATAAAGTCTTCATCTCGATGAATCAGGTGTTCGGTTAGAAAATTACTCAAGGTTCCATTCCAAGCTGATCGCGAAAACAAGCGGGCAATAATAAAAAGCTTAAGCCAGAAATACAATGCAAAAATCGTTTTTTTTAATCATGAACCGATATTGATTGCATTATTTAACGTCAAACGCCGAGTCACAGTCTGTATCGATAAGAGAAACATAAAGATATCACTCTCTTATGACAAACGATTTCTAAATAACCACGCAGCCAAAGGCAAGGTAATTACGGCTAATATTAACATCGGTACAAAGTCCCATTTCACTTGCGCAAAACTCGCACCTTCCAAATACACCCGTTGTACCAAGTCTATGCCGAAGCGTAGTGGGTTGGCATAAGTCAGCCAATTCAGCACTTCAGGCATATTTTGTACAGGAGTTAGTAAACCTGATAAAAGCGTTAAAGGCATGATCAAAAAGAAAGTATACAGCATGGCTTGTTGCATATTGAGTGCAATCGCTGAAATCGACAGTCCCACACCCACGACAGCAATGTTAAAGGCAAATAATCCAAAATAAAGTAAGGTCAAGGAGCCATTCATCGGGATCTGGAACCAGAACAGAATAATCGCCAAAATAATGGAAGATTGAATAACCCCAATCATAATCGGCGGAATGGCCTTCCCGATCATAATCTGCGTCGGGGTATAAGGTGTAACTAAGAGTTGATCAAAAGTCCCTTGTTCACGCTCGCGTGCTACTGAAAGTGCCGAAAGTAACAGTGTCTGCATCATACTTAAAGTTGCAATCAGAGATGGCATGATGCCCCATCTCGACTCGACATTCGGGTTATACCATGTCCGCGCTTGTACCATAATCGCTGAGCTAGCCCCCAAACGTTCTCGATTGACCTGCCCCACCACACTACTGATGTAGGAGCCCGCCATACTTGCAGTAGATGAGTTTCTCCCATCTAGAATCACTTGAATCGGCGAAGCCTCTTGATTATTGAGCTTATCTTCAAAATCAGCAGGAATGGTGATAACGGCCAAGGCTGTTCGATCATTAATCACCTGTTGAATTTGTTGATTATTCTGCAAATCTGCCGTGCGTTTAAAAATTCCTGAACCATCTAAATGCGCTAAAACTTGTTGTGAACTTTGACTTCGGCTTTGATCCAGCACGGCATAATCAACATGATTGACATCATAACTTGCGGCATAACCAAACAAGACCGCTTGGATAAATACAGGAGCAATTAAGGTCACTCGATTGGCAGGATCGGCTAAAATGGCTAAAAACTCTTTTCGGATCAGCACCCAAAGATAACGAAACCACTGCATTAACGTTGTCATAACACTATTCTTCCTTTCGTTAGTCCAAGCGCTTTTTCAGTGTGCGCGCGGTCATTACCGTGAATAGCACGATATAAATCAGTAAAATGCCACATTCTTTAAACCACAAAGACCAATCATCACCACCAAGTAATAAAGTTTTAATCAAAGTCATATAGTGCGTTGCAGGTAAAACATTACTGATGATTTGCACAATTAGGGGTAAGTTTCGTGTATCGAACACAAAACCTGAAAGCATCAAAGCGGGCATAAAGCTAGCAAGCAGTGCCATTTGACTGGCTTGAAACTGACTTTTTGATAGGCCTGAAATCATTAGACCCAGCAGTAACGACACCATTAAATATAAAAAAGAGGCACTCATGACAGAGAGCAGTGATGCGCGAATGGGTACATCAAACAGAACATGTGCTGCAACTAAACACATCACAATATCGATCATCCCAATCACGATATAGGGTGCCAGTTTTGAAAGTACAATTTCTAGAGGACGTACGGGCGTAACATATAATGCTTCTAAAGTGCCACGCTCGCGCTCACGTGCAATCAGCAAGCCTGTTAAAAATGCGCCGACCAAGGTCAAAATCAAGACAATTAAACCTGGTACTAAAAACCACGTACTATTTGCGGACTCGTTAAACCACATCCGTTGTTCAACCGTGATAATGCCACCCACCGAAGCTGCATTGGTTCGGTCTGTTTGTATCAAACTGGCGGTATTGAGCGCACTGGTAATATAACCCTGCAAAGCCGAAGCAATACTGGTCGAACGGCCATTCGTAATGACCTGAACAGCATCCACTCCCTTTGCATATTGCTCCGCAAAGTTGCTGGGTATATTGACGATGGCATCAATTTCAGCCTTGCCCATTGCAGCTTCAGCTTGGCTAAAGCTTGGATAGTGCTTGACGGTAATGTATCTAGAGCCGTTTAAGCCACTCATCAGTTGCTGACTCTGTGGCGTGGGCTGTTGCTCCACCACCCCGACGCGTCCGTTGGTTAAGTCAAAAGACAGTCCATAACCAAACAGTAAAATTAAAATAATCGGTAGAATGAAACCAATCGCCATACTGCTTTTATCACGAAGCAATTGTTTGGATTCTTTACGTGTTAAGGCAAACAGTCGTGTCCAGAAAGCTGAGAAATGATTCATCTGACACTCCTCAGTGAGCCTGCATGTCCGCACGGGACTGTTCAACGATGGCAAAAAAATCGCTATTCATATCGTTTACACCCTCTAACTGTGCCATCCCACGAATCTGTTGAGGTGTGCCAATCGCCAGCAACTTCCCTGCATCTTGAATCGCAATCCGATCACAATATTCAGCTTCTTCCATAAAGTGTGTGGTCACAATAATGGTCATGCCTTGGTTCGCTAGCTCTCCAATGGTGTACCAAAAAGAGCGCCTTGCTAACGGATCAACACCACTGGTCGGTTCATCTAAAAATACAATTTCAGGCTGATGTAACAGTGCTGCTGCCATCGACAAACGCTGTTTAACACCATTTGGCAGATCACTGCTTTTAGCATGTGGCTTAAGTTCAAACTGAAGCAACGCTTTATCAATTTGCTGCTTTAAGTGTTTACCCGATAAGCCATAAGCACCACCAAAAAACTTTAAATTATCCAGTACGCTCAAATTGCCATACAGGGCAAACTTCTGCGATACATAACCAATTTTTGCCCTTGCCTGCGCACGAGCTGTACGCAAATTCATGCCTGCCACTTCCAACACACCACTGCTGGCGGGCAGTAAGCCACAGAGCATACGAAACGTCGTGGTCTTACCTGCACCATTGGGGCCAAGTAAACCAAAAATTTCGCCTCGATATACATCAAACGAGGTATTGGCCACGGCGGTAAAATCACCAAAGGTGCGTACCAAATCCTTCACCACAATCACAGGTTTCTCGAGCTGTTGTTTTACATCCTGCTTTGTTTTCACTTGTGGTGAATCAGAGTTTTCTATCAAAGTTATTGAAGGGTCTAAAGCTAAATTTTCCTGTGCCAATACCGTTTTTTGAGTATGCTTCGCCTCATGTAAAAGTAACATAAATGCATCTTCTAGCTCTGCTGCTCTCGGTTCTGCAACAATGCCTTTGGGCAAGAGATCTGCTGGAAGTGATGGGCTTTCAATTCGCGTAATAAAACGCACTACATTGCCTTTGGGAACTGCATCGGCAATATAATGTTGATTATCGAGTAAATGTGCTTGTAACACCCGCGCCTTCATGTCGGGACTGGGTTCTACTTGCCATGTTTGTCCCTGTGCCTGAGCCGTCAGTTCATCGGGTGTACCTTGCTTTAGGACTTGCCCATCCAACATAACATAAACCTCATGACATCGTTCAGCTTCATCCATATACGCAGTACTGAGGATGACACTTAAGTTCTCCTCCCTCACCAACTGTTCAATGATGATCCACAAATCACGGCGTGAGAGTGGATCGACACCGACACTTGGTTCATCCAACAGCAATAGTTCAGGTGAACGGACTAAAGTGCAGGCCAAACCTAACTTCTGCTTCATGCCTCCAGAGAGTTTTCCTGCGGGACGTTCAGTAAAGCACGCCAAGTCGGTAATCTTGAGCAAACGTGCAAAACGCTCCTTGCGAACGTCCATTGGCACGCCATGCAAATCCGCATACAAGTCTAAATTTTCTTGAATGGTGAGGTCTTCATACAAACCAAACTTTTGCGGCATGTAGCTGATACGATCTTGCATAGATTGTGGATCTTTGGCGACATCCATTCCTAAGACTTTTAAGCTTCCAGTGGTTGGCTCATATAAACCTGCGATCAATCTTAAAAATGTGGTTTTACCTGCACCATCAGGCCCAACCAAAGCCGTTAGTTGTCCTGCCTTGATCTGCATATTTATGCCTTGCAAAGCCTGCACATCATCTAAACCTTTTTGTTCTGCTTTAAAGGTTTTGTTTAAATCCGTGGCAATTACAATGCTCTCTACTGACATCGACATATTCCCCTGCCTTAAGGATTGTTCGTGGCCGTTGGGCGAGATGATTTGGCTATGTTCACCGTCACAGGTTGTCCCATCTTCAGTTGGTCATTCGGGTCATCGACATAAATACGGACTTCATAAACTAAAGTCGTGCGAATATCTTCGGTCTGTACCGTTTTCGGGGTAAATTCCGCCACAGATGAGATATAACCAATTTTTCCTGTGATGGGCTGATTCGGTTGTGAGTCACGAATAACTTGTGCTGCTGCGCCCATGTTGATATGCCCAAGATCCATTTCACTTGCATAAACACGCACCCATTTAGGATGGATCAGGGCAATGGTATAGACGGACTTGTTTGAAGTCGTCATGTCACCAACTTCTTGTAAACGTGCACGAATTACGCCATTAACAGGTGCCAGCAGCTTACTTTGAGTAATTTGATAATCAATCAAATCAAGATTGGCTTTGGTCGATTCATATTGTGCTTTAGCCGCTTCACGATCTTCTGTGCGTGCACCTTTCAAAAGTAGCTCCAAGTTGGCTTTTGTTTCACCTACGGCCGCTTCCGCCATTTTCATATTGCTTTTTGCAGCATCAACCTCTTGCTTACTCACCGCTTGACCCGCAGTACTCCGATTTAAGACATTTAAACGTTGGTATTGTTTATCGGCATTTTCAAACTGGGCTTGGGCAGACTGTACTTTCGCTTTCGCTTGGGTAATCTCTTCAGGTCGATTGCCCGCAGCTTGCTCATTTAAGGTTTGCTGTTGAACTTGTAACTGTGCTTGGGCTTGCTGTGCTTGTATAGTCAGCGATTCAGTATTTAGTTCGGCAAGAACCTGACCTTTTTGAACGCGATCACCTTCTTGAACAGCCAAGCTTTGAATACGCCCAGCCGTTTCAAATGCCAGCGAGACTTGTCGAATATCGACATTGCCATATAGCACCAGATGATCGGGATCGGCTTTGTCTCGACTGAACCACAACAATGCAGCCGCTACAGCAATGAGCAATACCCCAACCAACAATATGAACTTACTTTTGTTCATGCACACCAAACCTTCGCTTAGTTTCAATACAAGTTTAAATTTAATTTAAACTATAACAATTCAGTTAAGAAAGATATACTTCAAGTCTAAATTTTGATGCAGAGTAAATAATGTCTAGAGCTGGACGTAGTGATGGTGATTTAACCAAATCTAAAATTTTGGATGCTGCTGGCCGCCTAATTGCTCAGGATGGTTTTGCAAAAACCACGAGTAAAGCCATTGCCAAGCTGGCCGAAGTCGATTTAGCTGCCATTAACTATCACTTCGATGGTCGTGATGGCTTATATCGTGCCGTACTTGCCGAAGCACATACGCATTATATTGATGAACAAGAACTCTTGACCTTGCTTAACAGCTCTAAAACGCCTACTGAAAAACTGGAAGCTTTTTTTGAAAGCCTGATCGGTAAGCTGGTTGAAACCGATGTCTGGCATAGCAAAGTGTTTGTTCGCGAACTTTTTTCACCGACTACCCACCTATACACGTTTATGCAAAATGATGGTGCGCGAAAGTTTCTTTTGGTTAAAAAAATTATTAGCCAAGTTTCAGGTATCGATGAAAATCATCCTGCACTTTTGCCTTGTGTACTCAGCACCGTCGCGCCTTGTATGATGCTAATTTTGGCAGATGCAAATGGTCCAAGCCCACTTAAAAATGTCTCCAAGCTTGAACCTGCACTTTTAGTCAAACATCTCATGACCTTTTCAGTCGCAGGTTTACAAGCCGCTAAACAACTTTATCTTTGATAAACCAACTGTCCTTGCTTATAGGTTGCAAGAACTTTGATGTCTTTAATTTTAGATGGTTCAGTGGTGATTGGATTGGCACTTAAAATAACAAAGTCACCGTATTTACCTGTACTTAAAGTGCCTTTAATATCTTCTTCAAAATACTGATATGCAGCCCAGTCCATCATCGTTTTAAGTGCGATATACGGGCTGACTTTTTGTGTCTCACCCAAAACTTTGCCTGTTCGTGTGGTGCGATTAACCGTTGCATCCAACACCATCATGCTTTTCGGTGGGATAACAGGAGCATCATGATGCTCAGTGAAAATCATGCCTTTTCTTAAGGCCGAACCTGTTGGTGAGATGTGTTCAGCACGCTTTTCACCTAAGGTTTGTGCCACATGCCAGTCGCCCCAGTAGTAGGTATGCAAAGAAAAAAATGAGGGAATCAAGTGAAGCTGTTTCGCCCGATCCAGTTGATCCTCTCGCATGGTTTGTGCATGAATAATCACATCTCGTCGCTGTGAGGCATCATATTTCTTTTGCGCATTGGCAATCACATTGAGGTATTGATCAATCGCGGCATCACCATTGGCATGTGCCAAAATGGGCCAATGCTGCCTGAAAGCCAAATCAATCATGTGCTGGACTGTTTTTTGCTCTGGAAATGCAGGATAGCCACGATAGTTCTTATCTTTCCCTTCAGGCGGAACCACATAGGGTTCAGTTAACCATGCTGTTTTACCTTGGGGTGAACCATCTAAGCTAATTTTCACGCCACCAATTCTAAAGTGATTTACATAGTTTTTGCTTACACCTTTTTCGAGCATATACGCCTGTTCAGAACTAATATCAGGATAAGAGACGACATCGATGGCTAATTTATTTTGATTGGCCAAACTGCGCCAAAGTTCTGAAGTACCACGATCAGCCCGTCCTTCTTGTACTGTGGTGTAACCATTTTTCATATAGGTCTGTACCGCAGTCAACGCTATTTGCTGCATCATTTCAGGTGGGACCGTTTTAAACGCCTGTAACATAGCCTCAATCACGACACTTTCTTCCAGTACACCATTCGGAATATTGGTCCCTACTACGCGTCGAATCACACCACCACTGGGGTTGCTACTTTTTTCATTAATGCCTAACAACTCTAGCGCTTTGTGATTCACAGAGGCCAAATGTCCAGACTGATGCAAAATCAGTACAGGTTGAGTCGTTGAAATCTGATCTAAATCTGTGGCTGTTGGATGAGCTTTCTCTTGTAGCTGGGCATCATCATAACCATTGCCAATAATCTAGCCAGAAGTCGCTTGGACAAAAGTTGGATTTTGCTTCGCCCACGCCTTCATTTCTTGGATAAGTGTGGCAATACTCACCACCTTGCCATCTGGTGGCGGATATAAATTAGCCACAGTTTGCTGCATACCGACAGAGTTTAAATGACTATGGGCATCAATGATGCCTGGGATGACATTCTTGTTATTCAAGTTTAAGCGTTTCGCCTGTGGCGCAAGCTTTTCAGCCTCAGACAATGTGCCTGTATAACGAATCTTTCCATCTTGAATTAATATGGCATCGACATAGCTGGGCTGCATGCCTTGCATAGTTAAAATGGGGCCACCATAGACCAATAAGGCATTTTGCGTCTGTTGTTGTGTATTTGAAACGCTGCTAGACGGGCTGGTTGTACAACCACTCATCATTACCACAGAGGAAGAAAGTAGAGCCGTAAGTGCAAAAGAAACTTTATTAAAAAGCATGGGTTAAACACCTCATATTGCTAAATATTATATTTTGCTCCATACGAGCATTCGTTATAGGTATAAAACTTTAAATACAACACATCATCACTCTACCTTAGCACTTTAAGCCGGCTCTTGTCAGGCAGAATAAGGTGCACAATATTCAACAGATTATTGCAATAACTTTAAGATGTGTTGCAAACGGACATTGTCTATATTTTCTTTATAGACTGCATAAATCGGCGCAATACATGGGTTATTGGCCTTAAGCGTTTTATAAACAATCTGCTTATTCCAAAAGTCACGAATGGCCTCAGGCACGATGGATAAACCAATCCCCGCAGCAATCAAGTTTAAGCTTGAGGTTAAACGTGGCGCTTCTTGTACAATTTTGGGACTAAATCCAGCTTGGTAACAACTGGCCAAAATATTATCGAATAAATCTTGTCCAGCTAAACGTCGGTATAACACAAAATCATGCGGTTCAAGATCCAGCAAGTGAATCGGTTCGGCTTGTTCAGCCAAAGGATGATTATTTGGTAAAGCCACAATGAGCGGTTCATCTAATACATGTAGACTGGTTAAACCAAGGCCAATCGGTGCAGGTTTGCGTAAGAACACAATGTCATTTTTTTCATTACTAATGGAATCTATCAGCGAGCTACTGCCATCTTCTTCCAGATGAATTGAAACACGTGGAAAAGTTTCCCGAAAGTTACGCAGCAAGGCAAGTAAAAAAGGATGTAAGCCAACCGAGTTGGTAAAGCCAATATTAATCTGACCTTCAACCCCTAAAGAAATATCCTGCACACGTTTAGGAATTAACTGTGCATGCGCCAATATCGCAAGGGCTTCTTTGTACAAAACCTTGCCCGCTTCTGTCACCTCGACACCACGTGGCAAACGCTTTAACAGTTGAGTATTCAGCTCTTCTTCCAAGCTTTTGATAATCCGTGTCAACGGTGGTTGTTGCATATTCAAACGTACCGCAGCATGCGAAATATTACTTTCTTCTACAACTGCAACAAATGCTCTGAGTTTATGGATATCCATCATGTCTGCCCCATCAAACATACTTTTTCAGTATATATAACGTCAAAAATAGCATTTTTCAATATATCTCTACAGGTTCATACTGGACACATTCCACAAAAGGCGAAAGACATGAACACTGAAGTGCTCCCTGCTGAACAAATAACCCACCCGACTTCTCGGGCACTATTTGCAGGCTTTATGAAGCTGGGACTCATGGGCTTTGGTGGCGTACTGCCACTTGCACACCAAATGGTTGTAGAAGACCAAAAATGGCTCAATACGGAAGAGTTCACGGACTTATTGGGTGTCTGTCAAATCCTCCCCGGCGGAAACATCATTAATATGGCTGTTGCGATTGGTTATGAGTTTCAGGGAGTTAAAGGTGCTATTAGTGCTGTTCTCGGGTTGATTTTTGCACCGACGGTGATTGTAATTTTGCTGTATCAGCTCTATAGCCAATTTCAAAGTATCCCCGTGATTCAGCACATGATACAGGGACTAGCAGCAGCGGCAGCAGGTTTACTATTTGCGATGGGGTTAAAAATGTTGAAACCCATTCTGAAAAGTTACCTCACGATCTTTACCATCGCGCTGACCATTGTCTTTATGCTGATTGTTAAGATTCCCTTGGCATTAACGTTACTGATCTTAGTCAGCATCAATGTCGCAGTCTTAAGCTTGAAAAAAAGAGGAAAAAACGCATGATTTTACTCTCCTTAGCCATCGTTTTTACCCAGCTTTCTATATTGGCCTTTGGTGGCGGCAATGCAATTTTGCCTGAAATGCAACATCAAGTAGTCGAAGTGCATCGTTGGCTTACTGCCACAGAGTTCAGTACCATGTTTGCCATGGCTCAAGCGGCACCGGGCCCCAATATGATGATTGTGCCACTGGTCGGCTGGCATGTGGCTGGACCTGCTGGACTGTTCGTGACTTCATTGGCGAAGTTTGGGCCCTCTTCTGTACTGACTATATTTGCACTCAAGTTTTGGAATCAGTTTAAGGATCACCCGCTACGTAGCATGTTTGAAAAAGCACTGAAACCAATTACTGTCGGCTTGGTTTTGGTCAGTGCCTATATTATTGCCGCAGCATCTGCTCAGAACTGGTTGCTTATCGCGATCGTTATCGTGGCAACGGGGTTAAGCTTAGTGAAAAAAATTCATCCACTATGGGTCATGCTCTTTGGAGCAATGTCAGGCGCACTGTTTTTATAAACGGTGTGTCATAAAAGTTCGTGTTCAATAGCACATACTTTCTATTTTATTATTACTTTCAAATACATAGTATAAGCCTTACATCTGATGCCCAAGATGTAAGGCTTAATGGTTTGGTCAATCACCACTTGGAAAGAAAGCAAGTGTCTAGGAAATATTTCCACCCATAGCAGTCATTAATTGCGCTGTATTTTTTAATTGCATTTGTTGTAACTCTAATGTGCTCTGTTCAGCTTGCAGCCTTAAATTCTGCGCCGTGACCACTTCCAAATAACTGACTAAACCTGCGTTATAACGTCGCATCACCACTTGTTCATTTTCTTTAGTCAGTTGCAGTAACTGAGCTTGCTCCAGTTGTTGTTGTTTCAAACTTGAAGTTTGCATTAAAGCATCATCAACTTCCTTCCAGCCCGTAAGTACAGCTTGCTTATAGGCTGCTAATTTTTCATCATAACTTGCCCGCGCTTGGGCAATTTCAGCTTGACGTTTTCCACCATCAAAAATAACCGGAGCCGCTTCTAATCCCGTAGACCATAAGTATGCAGGGGCTTGGAACAACTGACCCAACACTTGACTATTTAAACTCGCATTAAGACCAATATTAATATCTGACAACCATGCCGTTTGTGCTAAACCCAACTGTGCATGTGTACTCGCAAGCTCTCGCTCTGCACGAATCACATCAGGACGTTGCATGAGTAAGCGACTTGGTAACTATGCAGGTACAGTAGGAATACTCAAACCTTGCTGACGTTTCACCAGTTGAAACTGAACTACACTTTTACCCTGTAAGACCGCCAGCACATTTTCCTGTAAATTACGTTCACGCTGCATTTCAATCTGCTGTATTTGCACTTGTTTCAACTGTGTTTCTGCCTGTATCACATCTGCCCGCGCAATCATCCCTGCTGTATATTGGTTTTTTAAAATTTGCACTGAACGTAGGTAACTTTTTTGGGTTTGCTGCAGCACATCAAGTTGCGCATCCAAAATGGCATGTGAGCTTTGCCCCTCACGCTCTGCTTTGGGTTTTAAACTCACCATGAAAAAAGAATTGGTGGTTCCGTCTGCTCCGCCTGAGGTTCCAACCACATCTTTTACAGCAGGGTCACTCAACAAGCTTTCACTAAAGGCTGCAATTTTGGGTTGCATAATTTGAAAGGAAAACCCGTCATCACCACGAATAAAAGCCTCAACCCGTCCTGTATCCTGCTCAGGCAATACCCGTTTAGGAAGGTGCTGATAAACATAGAATGAAGCCCCAATCGCACCCAACCAAAATAAAATCACGACATAGCCATGTGCTAGCATCCATTTTAAAGATGTTAAATAAGCATGATTAAACTGCTGCATGCAACGATGGCTAAATTGATATAAAGGCTGATGTTGGTCGCTCTCTAGCGGTTTTAGACAACGTGCAGATAAGCTTGGTGTTAGGACCAAGGAAACAAAAACCGATAACACCACAATAAAAACTAAGGTCAGTGAAAACTCGCGGAACAGCCGCTCAATCACACCGCCCATAAACAACACTGAAATGAAAATCACCACCAAAGCCAAATTCATGGCCATTAAAGTCAGCCCCACCTCCTGAATCCCTTTAATGGCAGCCTGTACAGGAGAGTCTCCCTGCTCAATATGACGCTCAATATTTTCCAGCACCACAATCGCATCATCCACCACCAATCCTATAGCGACAATCACTGCCATAATGGAGAGGTTGTTGAGCGAAAAACCCGCCAAATACACCAAACTACAAGCCCCCACCAAAGTCACCAACATGGCAATACTCGGCACAAGAGCACTTTGCATACGCCCTAACATCAAAGCAACGACAATAATGACCAACAGCATGGAAAACAACAACGTATCGCGGGCTTCCGCTAAACCTGCGCGAATGATTTCAGAACCATCCATCACCGTAGTCAATTGCGCATCTGCGGGAATGAGTGATCTTAATTCAGGCAGTTTTTCTTTGATTTGATCAATGGTCGCCACGGTATTGGCATTGGGTTGACGGCTGATTTTGATAATCACTGCAGGTTTACCATTATGAAAACCACTGACATAGCGGTTTTCAACAGAATCTTGCACCTCAGCCACATCTTTTAAACGTACGATGGCTTGAGCATTACGATGAATCACCAAGTTTGAAAAATCTTGCGCTTGTTTTAAATCATTCGATAGTGCAACTTGCCAACGAAGTTGATCGGTTTCAACCACGCCCAATGCTTGTACTGTATTGCTTTTTTCAATTGCAGTACGGACTTGTTCCAATGAAACGCCCTGTGCAATGAGTGCATTCGGATTTAAGGTGATCCGCACCGCAGGCATAGACGCGCCATCAATTTCAACTTCACCAACCCCACTTATCTGCGCAAGATTGGGCTGGAGTTGATTGCTGGCAATTTCATATAATTTACCCGCAGATAAATGCGCTGAACTTAATGCCAAATAAAAAATTGGGCTTTGGCTTGGATTAACCTTGAAATATTCAGGTGGGCTATCCGCGACCAAAATTGACGGAGCATTGTTTATTCAGTGTTTTTAAATTTGAGTTTTCACCCACATCAGCATATTCTAAACAGACAGATTTCACTTCCAAACACGCCTTGTAGCGTAGGAGTATTCAACATGTCAAAGAAGTTACCTATCTACTTCTCGGACGACGCATGGTCGTCTCTACAAGATCTCATGGGGCCAGACGGCAAACCCAGCCCCACCATCAATAGCATGCTCGAACAAATTGCACAGCAAGCTGAACTTTCAGATCAACTTGGGCTAACCCCTGTTCTACCTCAGTCTAAAGTCTCCATTCCTGTCTCTTTAGAGCGCATTCCAGCAGGCCCAGCCTTCAGCACTAAAGATGAACAAGGCAAAGCCATCGATCTCAATGAGTTTTTAATACAAAACCCCATTTCAACGTTCATCGCTCATGTAGACAGTGAGTCAATGTTAGGCGCAGGTCTTGAAGTAAATGACCCAATTATTATTGATCGGAGTATTGAAGCCAAACACTACGACATTGTGGTGGTTTTAATTGATAATAATGACTCCACTATTAAAAGACTGATGATGACAAGCAAAATGTCAAAGTCGGATATCAAAGACATTTTTGGAGATGAAAACTACCCTTTGCCTCAACTTTGGCTAAAAGCTGAAAACTCCGAGTATGAACATATTATTCCTACAGAAAATCAAACCTTTGTCATTTGGGGAGTGGTGACGTTTAACTTAAAACGTTTGTACCACCGTTAAGAATAATAAGAAGAAGCAACATGAAAAATGAAACTGAAATATTCGCGCTCGTTGACGTGAATAATTGCTATGTCTCGTGTGAACGCGTATTTAATCCAAAGCTCAATGACTGCCCTGTGATTGTATTAAGTAATAATGATGGTTGTGTAGTTGCTCGAAGCCAAGAAGCCAAGGATCTCGGCATTGGCATGGCTGTCCCTTTTTTTCAAATTCAAGAACTCGTCCAGCAGCATGATATTCAAGTGTTTTCGAGTAACTATGCTCTATATGGGGAAATGTCTCGCCGCTTCATGCAGTTATTGGGGCAATATGTGGCAGCCGATGAACAAGAGATCTATTCCATTGATGAATGTTTTTTAAAGCTAACAGCTTATGAGCATTTATTTAACCTCACTGACTATGCCAAAGACATGAAAGACAAGGCATGGCAGTGGCTTGGTCTTCCCTGCTGTATTGGAATTGGTCGTTCTAAAACAGAAGCCAAAATAGCCAATCATCTGGCCAAGAAAAATAAGGCTTTAAATGGTGTGTGCAATTTGGCACACATGGACCCATGTACTGCTGAATACATGCTTGCACATGTGGAGGTCGGTGAAGTCTGGGGCGTCGGTCGACAGAACTGCAAAAAGCTGAACGCGATGGGTATTTATACGGTTTTAGATCTGATTGAATCCAAGCCGAGTGAAATTAAAAAGCACTTTAGTATTGTCATGGAAAAGACTGTCCGTGAACTTCAAGGGATGTCTTGCATCAATATTGAAAGTGATGAAGTTGCACATAAACAAATTATTAGTAGTCGCTCATATGGTCAAGCTGTGTATGAGATTGATGACATCAAAGCCTCTGTACGCTTATATGTTGCCAGTGCGGTTAAACGCTTACGTCATGATGGCTCTATTTGTAGAATGATCGGGGTGTATATTCAAACAGGTCGTTTTAGCCAAAGTGAACGTTACTCGCCCTATACCATTGTGCACATGCATGAACATACCGATGATTTACTTGAAATTACACAGGCTGCCATGAAAGGCATTGACCAAATTTTCAAGTCAGGGTTTAAATACAAAAAGGCGGGCATCGTCCTTTTGGAAATTATGGATAAATCTAAATTTGTGCATGATCTTTTTACCGACTATAGCCATAAAAATGACCGTGAAGAACTCTCCAATACGATGGATGCCATTACTGAACGTTTTGGTAAAAATATGATTTCTTTAGGGGTTTGCCATGAGAAAAAAGAACCTTGGCAAATGAATCAGTGCAATCGCTCTCCTGCCTATTTGAGTAACTGGTCGGAGCTATTTAGAGTGGGTTGAAGTTAAGTCTTCATAAAAG
>NZ_JBUEBA010000002.1:1929812-2036472 GCF_058107045.1 Acinetobacter sp. AB03
TGCTGAAAAACCCTTTACAGATAGGTTTGTGCAACAAAGCCGTTTGGCGATCATCAACCAAAATCTCGATCAAGGAAATTAATTTAAAAGTTCCATTTATCTCAGCAAGCTTTTTATTTGTAAAGTCCCTTCTACTACCAAATTCCCCTTTTTTATTCAACTCCCAATAATCATCACTGAAGCCTAAATAATTAAATAGTTTTACAATATCAGGGCCGGATCTCCTCTCTGAAGAAAATTCACGCAAAATTACTGTTGTTAATTCATTTAATGATAAATCAGAAATTTGCATAATAAAAAGCCCCATTCAATGGGGCATATCTTAAGCAGCATTTAGCATTTTTGCTATCTCAGAAGCCGTTGGGTTGTAGTATGTGTTCACAAGAACCCCAATGGTTTTATGCCCAGTCAACTTAGCTAATATCTCAACAGGCAATTTTTGTTTATTCACAAAGCGTGTAATGGCTTCATGACGTGAATCATGGAACGTAAATGCTCCAGCAAGTCCGACACGCTTTAAATTACGCTGCCAAAGCAATCTAAACGAATTGGAGTTGTGTTTGACCAGTAACCCTTCGCGCTTAGGCAGTAGATCTAATAGCGCTCTTGCCTTTGTCGTTAGTGGGACATCTCGTGAGGTACCATTCTTAGTATCAGGCAAATGAACATAATCAGGAAAGACATGTTGGTTCTCAATTCCTAATATCTCACCTTTACGCATAGCAGTTTCCAATGCAAATAGAAAACTCCAAGCTACATAGTGCGCTGGTGTTTTAGGTACCATACCTTCTTCATAATTATCTAAACCCACCAAAACCATTTTGATTTGATCTTGGCTTATACGGTTCTTTCGTGCAGGTGGTTTAATTGGCTTCTTAACCAAATTAAATGGATTAGAAGGCAGTAAGAATAGTTCACGTACTGCAAATGTGAAAACAGAAGATCCAAGGCTCATTTCTTTATGAATTGTCCCTGCTTCCACATACTGCAGTCGTCTTTCTCTATTTTCAGTGATTAGCTTTGGCGTGAGATCATAAATAGAATATTCAGTCAGCTTGCCGTAATACCGTTCTAAATATTTAATGTGATTTTTGATGTAGACTTTGCTTTTAGTAAACTGACCAATTTTTTCGTAATAGATATTAAATAGCTGCTTTACGGTGTATTGGGGTTTATCTAAATTTTTGAGCTGCTTCTCATACTCAAGCTGTAATTCCATGAGTCGCTTGTACGCCCATTGAATACATTCTTGTGAGGTATCTTTAGTTGCTGCATCGCGAAGATGCTTGTATTTGACTTGGATACGCCAGGCATTGCCGCGTTTGACAGGTTTTTGCATATTAATAAACTCTCAATATTTGGTGCCGAAAACGGGCGCCATCCATCTTGAGATATATACGATCATCTCAAAATGGCGCCCGAAAGCGAAATATAAAGCAGTTTTTAATGCAAATTTTGGGTATTTTGATTCCCCAAAGCTGACCTATTTGACAATAAAAACAGGGTAATATCGTTACAATACTCCCATTAAAATATTGATTTTACTCAATATATATCTTGGTAGGTATATCCAGACTCGAACTGGAGACCTCTACGATGTCAACGTAGCGCTCTAACCAACTGAGCTATACACCTGAAGTAAAAGCATAATATTCACTTTTAAAAAGTATGACAAGCGCTATTTCTTGTTTTTTAAAGCAGATGCACAAGTTTTAAGCATCTGTTTAAATTGTTGAATGCTTTTTGAATTCAACCTATTAGAATAACGCATTTGTTGATAATAATCACCCGCCTGCTTAAATAAAACTTGCTGTTCAGGTTTAACCTCTTGAGCTAAGCGCAACAACCATTGATTTACCGTTTCGACATCTTGTTTACGCTGCTCTGCTACTAGGTTTCGAGAAAAAGACTGAACGACAATGTCATATTCAGAAGTTTGAGCACGTTTACACCAAAATATAACGCCCCAGTACAGTAAAACTAATCCACCGATGCCAATCATAATTAGCAATACCAATGAATAACTGGATTCGAGTCCTAGCTTCTGTAACCAACCTCGTTGAGTCTCTGCATTATAGCCAACCACCTTACTTTGCCATTGGTAGCTTGCATAGTCGCTCCAAATGCGTATTTTGTTTAATACCGAATAGCGCTGTACATTCCATCGACTACTCTCCCCCCAAACACTGGCATCCTGGCTCATTAGATCTTGCATACCCTGTTCAATACGCTGCGGTGTAATCATGGCTGTTGGGTCATAGCGTTTCCAGTGCCCATCCACAAATACTTCCGTCCATGCATGCGCATCTAACTGTCGAACTTCCCAACTTTTTGCATCTAGTGAAGGCTGACCACCTTGATACCCAACCACAATACGCGCTGGAATACCCACATAACGCATCAGCATCACGAAGCTAGAAGCATAATGTTCACAAAAACCTTGTTTGGATTGAAACAAAAACTCATCAATACGATGCTGCCCCAACAAGCCCGGTTGCAAGGTATAACTAAAACCATTATTGCGATACCATTGCAAAACATTTTGGATATAACGTTTCGGGTTCTGCTCACTTTGGCTAAACAGCTGCTGTGCAAATTGCTGTGCTTCCAAGTCCATGTGCTCAGGCGCTTTTAAGTTTATGCTTCGTTGTATTTTAGATAATTCACTTTGTGAAAATTGAACATTTCCCATCCATTGCAATGCAATAGGTTCCACCCGCTGCACTTGACGATAAGCTTGAATACTCCAATCCTGACGTAGCTGATAACGTCGCTCTAAGGGTTGTGAATATTCCAATGCCATAATCCACGGAATCGCGACATCAGCGGGTAAATATTGATAGTTCCATTTTTTGGATGTAGAGATTTGCGTTAATGTCTCATCCGAAATACTTTGTTGATTAATAAAACTACTGGTCCATTTTTGCCCATCATATTGATCTAAGACCATCGCGCGCCAATAAAGCTCTGAACGATTTGGGAGCTGAGTGACATCACCAATAATACGAAAAGCCAAATGACTGGACTGGGATAATTGCGCAATATCTCCAGGTGACATACTGTCACTCATGCCTGTCACTGCTTTATTTTCAGGAATTGGAATATGCCAAAGTGGGGGTAAACGCGGAAAAAAGATAAACAGCAGCACAAAAAAAGGCAGTGCGAGACCTACAAATTTAATGACATGTTTTGCATCTTGCCTTAATGCCATACGATTCGAGTTTTCAGATGCAAAAGTATGGGTTTGCACTCGATATAGCCCCAACAAACAGCTCAATAAACAGAGTAAAACCATCACTGCCGTCATAAATGACTGACTATGTAAAAACATACTCGCCGCAACAAATAAAGTAAAGTTAAACAAAATGATCACATCACGCTGAGTTTTTGTTTCTAAGGCTTTCGCAAAGAGAAAGATGCTTAAAACGGCTACACCCGCTTCCACCCCTAAAAAGCTTTGATAGCTCCAAAAAGTGACTGCTAGAGCAGCAAGGGTCAAAATGTAAATTGCCCATTTCGGGAAATGGTTGCCCGTGGATTTCATGAAATACCATAGACAACCGATACAAATGGCGAAAATGACACTCAATAGCACAGGACTAAAACTTAGTTGTGTGATCCAAATCAAACTCAGTGTCAGCACAATGGCAATACGAATAGAAGAGTGCATATTACTCACCTATGCCTGCGCCAAAAGTAATTTGGCTTGAAAGTATTGTTCTCGACCTATGCCTTTGGCTAGCTCAGCATGTGGTAAATACAATGTATAGGCATACTGCAACTGCTCACATTGTTCAACCAAGCCCATCATTAAGCTTAATTTTTCTTCATGTGAAGGACTCGGCATATGTGCATAGTGGATTTCTAAACTGTGTTGATCCTGATGTTGTTCAAAGACTTTAATAAATAACCCTTGTCCTTGTGCTACTTGTTTCCATGAAACCGCCTGTAAAGAGTCACCCTCTTTAAAATTTCGCAATTCTCGAAATTCATCCATGTCTGGTTCAAAACTGTGCTGTTGCTGCTTATTTTCTGCCGCTAAAGACTTAGCTTTAGGCGCAATCCACAGGGTTTTCTGAATGAAAAAATAACTCCAAGCGCGAACGAAACCAAATGGATAAATCGAATATATTTTAATCTCTGGAAAACTAAACTGTCCGCGCTCTTTTGGAAAAAAATTTAAATCGACCACCTGATGGGTATCTTGAATAAACAACTGTTCTATATGATCAGCATAAGCGAGCCAAAGATATCGAGGCTGTGAATGATGTTGTTTGAAATGCATTTGTAATTGCAATGCACTCTCAACCTGCCCTATTTCAGGCAATACAAGGTCAATACTTAACCCATGTAGCTGTTTAAAGGTCAAATAAAAACTCATACATAGCACAGCACTGATTAAAAAACAAAACGCTAAAATTAAGTTATTGGCATAATTCACCCCAGCAATAAAGGTGATTAAAATCAGCACCACATACAAATATCCTTGCTGATAAATAAACACCAGTACATCTTTTTGGGTCAGTTGTTTTTCAGCTTTAAATTGAAAGCGTTTATTTATCCAGTTTTGCCACAGCATGCGTCAGCTTATCCTATCAGTGAACTTTGACTTGCTTCATCAGTTGCTCAGTTTCAGCTTCACCCAGCCCTATTCGATGCGCGGTCACTGCGACAAATACAGCCTGTACATCATCCGGTGTAACAAATGCACGGGCTTTAACCAGAGCATAGGCTTGTGCTGCTTTCTTCAAAGCCAGTACGCCACGTGTAGATAACCCATGTCGACCTTTACGGGTTTCAACCGCCAAATCTAAAATATAGTCCAAGACTTCTTCAGATAAATAAATCTGTGGCACCAAAGCTTGTAAGGCGAGAATGTCTTGTTCGGAGAATACTGTCATCAACTGCTGAATCAAGTCATGACGAGATTGTTGCTGCAATAAAGCCTTTTCTGCCTGACGGGATGGATAACCCAAAGATAACCGCATAAGAAAACGGTCGAGCTGTGACTCTGGTAGTGCATAGGTTCCACTTTGAAAAAGTGGGTTTTGCGTTGCAATCACCCAAAAAGGTTGCGGTAGTACATAACGACTTGCATCGATTGTCACCACACCCTCTTCCATCGCCTCTAAAAGCGCACTCTGCGTTTTCGGACTACAGCGGTTAATTTCATCTGCGAGTAAAATTTGAGTAAAAATTGGCCCTTGCTTAAACTCAAACAGATGTTCTTTTTGGTTAAACATATTCACCCCAATCACATCACTTGCCAGCATGTCATTGGTAAACTGAATCCGTTTAAATTGAAGACCCGCCAAATGCGCCAAGCTACTGGCCAAAGTGGTTTTGCCTAAACCGGGCAAGTCTTCAAATAAGATATGCCCACCAGCTAAAAGGCTGCATAAGGCTAATTGGGTTTGTTGATTTTTATCTAAAACGATTTGATTAACTTGATTGAGGAATTCTTGGATTTTTGGATAAAAAATACTTAACTGTGATTCATCGAGCATGTCATATTGCAACGTTTCTACCGTTTTCTCTTTTCCCCAAAGCACCTTATTCTCCCCAATCAAAATATAAATCAAGGTTTAACATACAGGTTTTTCAACCATACTCAAAGGCGATCCTTATAAATATTCAATGATTTGCGTACGAATGACCTACGTCACCGCAAGCTACTGTTTCGCTGCAGATTTCAACTGATCTTTTAAAGTATCTGCACTCATTGAAAATGAAAGCGATGATTTCTCTGCTTGCTTAATCAATTCTATGAGTCTTGCATTGATTGGAGCCTGTCTACCGCATTGTTCTGCGAGTTTTAAAACCTCACCATTAATCCAGTCGACCTCTGTGGGACGGCCTGCAATTAAATCATCTTGCATAGACGACCGAGCCAGTGGATCGATTGCCAACATTTTACGACTTAATAATTTAAATAATGGATTAGGTAAACTCAGCAAGTTTGGAATCAAATGGGTCGGAACTGCGGTTAACTTTGCAGGTTTAATTTGTGCATAATCAAGCAGTACTAAGGCTTCCTGCTGCACCATTGCCACACATTGGCGATATTTACGAATCGACAATTGTTCCTTTAACGGTTTTTTTGACAATGCATTGATTGAGTTATTTAAATTAAGTAAAAGCTTAGCCCACTGCACAGCCAGCATATCTTTTTCAAAAACAATCTCTAAACCTGCTTTTTGAAATGCATTCTCAAGCAAATTTTGATTCGGATATTGCTTAACACTTAATGCACCAGAGGTACCTTGATGATAATGCCCAGCTTCTTGCGTGGCAACGTTAAAAGGAACCATCCCCTCTAAAATCATCTGCCCTTGCAAAACCCTTTTTAAAATAGGGACATTGCTTAAGCCATTTTGAAAGCTGATGATCAGCGGTGTTTTAGCCCCTAAATATTCTTTGAGTTCATGTGCAACTTGTTCGGTTGCCGCTGATTTCACACAGATTAAAATAACATCGGCATCCACAACCTGAGTAGGATCGATCGTTAGTTTTAGTTGATGAGGTGCAAGTTTGATATTTTTGCCTAAATAATCGGTTAACACTAAGCCAAATTGGGAAAGCTCTGCATGAATACGTGGACGCGTAATAAAAGTAACATCACTACCTGCAGCAGCCAAACTTCCGCCTAAATAACACCCAATGCTTCCAGCACCATAAATATATATTTTCATTCAATTTCCCTTTGCAAACATTCCAGTATTTTAAGAGCCATAGCAATCAAAAGCTGTCCGATATACGACTTGAACCTTTATGCATCACACTCCGTGTTCGTTATGATTTAAGCCGTGATGTAACAACTTGCTTCATGCAAAAAGTACACTGTCGAATCTAACACGAGCAACCGCATGTAATTGAGTATTTTCACAAAAAAACGGCACCGAAGTGCCGTCTTTGAATTGATTAATTATATTAACATGGGCACTTTTTCATGCCATTCGTTGCAGATGGATAACGTGCATCCACACAATGACGATAAAAAGTTTTAGCATCCATCGCTTCTAAATCAGGATGGTGCTTTTTCATATGCTCCAAATAGTTTGGATAATCAGGCACCCCCACCATCAAGCGAAAACTTTGCTGCAAACGTTGCCACAATGTCGCAATTCGAGACCAATTTTTAGGGTTCAGAATCAAATCTTTCTGCGACATCACGGTCATTTTAATGATTTTATAAATCATCGTTTTTCCACTTTTAGCAAATTTTAGATTCATCTGACTCTCCTTAATGTCCAGCTTTTGATGGCTGAATGTCTTCAGGATCACGATAAATGGCTTCTGCTTCATGCACAGTCGGAACTGGGCTTGCCAATGCACGACGAATCACTCTAATCGCAGCAAAGAGCATCACGATCGCCACAATCATAAAGAATCCACACAGTGCTGCATTGATCTGATTCGACATCGCAACA
The DNA here is from genome assembly GCF_058107045.1 of Acinetobacter sp. AB03. Lineage (NCBI taxonomy): Bacteria > Pseudomonadati > Pseudomonadota > Gammaproteobacteria > Moraxellales > Moraxellaceae > Acinetobacter > Acinetobacter sp. AB03. The sequence goes on from NZ_JBUEBA010000002.1 coordinate 1,937,243, forward strand.
GTCTGCATTTCAACAACTGTTTTTGCTGGTGCTAAAATTTCATTGTTTGCAATTGCATTGTTAAAACGTTCAGCTTGTGCCAAGAAACCAATTTTTGGATTTTCGTGGAAAATTTTCTGCCAGCCCGCTGTCATACAGGTTACCAACAAGAATATGGTCGGGATAATCGTGACCCATACATATTTCTCTTTCTTCATTTTGAAGAGGATAACCGTACCTAAGATCAATGCCATTGCCGCAAGCATCTGGTTACCCACACCAAACAGTGGCCATAAGCTATTGATGCCCCCGAGCGGATCGACGACACCTTGGTAAACAAAGAAGCCCCAACCCGAAACTGCAACCGCTGTACCCAACAAGTTCCCGAAGAAGTTATGTGAGTTTTTCACTGCAGGAATCACAATACCTACGGTGTCTTGCACCATGAAACGACATGCACGCGTACCCGCATCAACAGCTGTTAAAATAAATAGTGCTTCGAATAAAATGGCAAAATGATACCAAAACGCCATCATTTCACGACTATTGAAAATTTCCGTAATGATGTGAGCCATACCAATAGCAAAAGTTGGCGCACCGCCAGTACGTGAAAGAATGGTACTTTCACCCACTTCTTGAGCCAGTAAAGTTAATGTTTCTGGAGTAACAACAAAACCTAAGTTACGAACAGCTTCAGCTGCGGTGTCGACACTTGTACCCAGTAAAGCGGCTGGTGAGTTAATCGCAAAATATACACCCGGATCAAGCACTGCGGCACAGATCAAGGCCATGATTGCAACAAATGACTCCATGAGCATACCGCCATATCCGATCATACGAATATCACGTTCATTGTTCACAAGTTTCGGCGTGGTGCCTGACGACACTAAAGCGTGGAAACCTGAAATTGCGCCACAGGCAATGGTAATAAATAAGAATGGGAACATTGAACCTGCAAACACAGGGCCAGTACCATCAATAAATTGCGTGAATGCTGGTAGCTTCATTTCTGGCATTGCGAAAATAATACCGACTGCCAAACCGGCAATAACACCAATCTTTAAGAAGGTTGATAAGTAATCGCGTGGTGCAAGCAATAGCCACACAGGCAGTGCCGAAGCCACGAAACCATAAATAATCAGCGCCCATGTCAACTGAGTGCCCGACAGTGTAAAGAGCGCACCCCAATATGGATGCTGTGCAATATTTTCACCGTAGACAATGCCGAGCATCATCAAAACGAAACCAATAATAGATACTTCTGCAATTTTACCCGGGCGGATAAAACGCATGTAAATCCCCATAAAGAGCGCAATTGGAATCGTTGCCGCAATACTAAATACGCCCCATGGGCTGTGTGCAAGTGCTTTGACCACGACCAGTGCCAAAACAGCAAGGATAATAATCATTACCCCCAATGCACCAAGCATGACCACAATACCTGCAAAAGTTCCAAGCTCTTGCTTTGCCATTTCACCGAGTGAACGTCCATCACGACGGGTAGAAATAAACAACACCAAAAAGTCTTGTACTGCACCTGCAAGCACTACACCGACAAGTAACCAAATCGTGCCAGGTAAATAGCCCATTTGCGCTGCTAAAATAGGCCCTACTAATGGACCTGCACCTGCAATCGCTGCAAAGTGATGTCCAAATAGAACACTTTTGTTGGTTGGAACATAGTCCAGACCATCATTCAAACGATGCGCGGGAGTTAAGCGACGTTCATCAAGCTCAAAAACTTTATTTGCAATAAATAAACTATAGAAGCGATAAGCAATACTATAAATACAGCCCGCAGCAAGTACGAGCCAGATGGCATTGACATGCTCACCACGACTCAGTGCCAATATCCCAAAAGAGACTGCACCGACGATGGCTACCAGTAGCCAGATGATTTTTGAAGTCAGGGTTGACTTCGGCTGAACAGATTCCATTTCAATCCCTCATATTTGTTGCATTCAATCAGCGTCTTTAATTATTCGAGGTACTGCTGTTTTCCTTTGCGACTTTACTCTGCATCTCCTTGTTTTGATCTAATACTTTGGCATAAAAAAAGGGATGATTTTCATCACCCCTTCCGATAATAGTCTATTTTTAAACCATTATGCACGTTCTAAATAATCGCCAGTACGAGTATCTACACGAACGCTTTCTTCTTGCTGTACAAATAATGGAACACGTACTACAGCACCTGTTTCCAATTTTGCAGGTTTACCACCACCGCCAGAAGTATCACCACGAACACCCGGATCAGTTTCAACAATTTTCAAAACTACGAAGTTTGGTGGGTTTACTGTTAACGGAACGCCATTGAACAACATAATGGTACATTTTTCATTTGAATCATCTTTTAACCATTTTGCAGCATCGCCCATTGCTGTTTTGTCAGCAGCGATCTGTTCAAATGATACAGGATCCATGAAATTCCACATTTCACCGTCGTTGTACAAGTATTCCATTTCTACTTCTACAATGTCAGCCGCTTCTAAAGAATCACCAGACTTAAATGTTTTTTCTAAAACTTTACCAGAACGTAAATTACGTAGTTTTACGCGGTTAAATGCTTGACCTTTACCTGGCTTTACATATTCATTTTCCATGATTGAACATGGGTTACCATCAAGCATAACCTTAAGGCCTGACTTGAAATCATTCGTAGAATAATAGGCCATGACTGGCGCACTCCAAACTAACTAACTTAAATATTTATGTCTTTATCTTAGACACCAAAGCTTTGAAAAGCAGGGCCATAAAGATAGGGCATCTTTTTTGATGCCTCGTATTGTAAATGAGCAAGGTGTTATGAAGCAATGAAAATCCACTGCCTATAAGCCGAAGATCTTGATAAAATAGCCTCGTTCCACGTGTTTTCGTGTATTGAAAAAGCCTTTTTAGACCGCACACATCCGAACAACTCGTTTTGACATCACTCGATTTGATGACCTAACTTTCTTTTGACCTAGTATTTGACCCCTTATTGCATGACTCATTATTTGTACCAAGAGCAAAATTGGCAAGCTCAACTCAGTGATTTAATTACTGACCCTTTAGAATTACTTAACATTCTAGAGCTTTATCCTGAGCAACTGCTGTCAGGCGCACTGCTTGCATCAACCCAATTTAAACTCCGTGTTCCCCGTGCTTTTGTGACAAGAATGCAAAAAGGTAATCCGCTTGATCCTTTACTCCTTCAAGTCCTGCCCCATCATCTTGAGCTTGAAGAACATCCCGACTTCGTGACCGACCCCTTGGGTGAGGAACAAGCCAACCAACAACCCGGTGTTTTGCACAAATATAAAACTCGTTTCTTACTTACTCTGACTGGGGCATGTGCCGTTCATTGTCGTTACTGTTTTCGTCGACATTTCCCCTATCAAGAGAACCTACCAAAGTCAGAAGATTGGATCAATATTCAACACTATATTCAGTCGCAACCTGACATTAATGAAGTCATTTTGAGTGGTGGAGACCCCTTAACGCTGTCCAATCGTAAAATAAAATTATGGATTGAACGCTTAGAAAGTATTCCCCAACTTAAATTTTTGAGAATTCACTCACGAGTTCCTATCGTAATGCCTAACCGTGTCGATGATGAGCTAATTTCCATCTTAAAAAACAGTAGGCTGCGCATTATTCTAGTGGTACACTCAAATCATGCATCGGAATTGGATGATCTTACCTGCCGTCAATTACAGCAATTAGTCGCAGAAAAAATCACCGTTTTCAATCAGGCGGTTTTGTTGAAAGGGGTCAATGATCACGTTCAAATTTTGACAGATTTGAGCTACCGTTTATTCGATGCAGGTGTATTGCCATACTATTTACATGTTTTAGATAAAGTAAAAGGGGCTCACCATTTTGATTTAAACCCGCAAGACATTGATTTCTTATATCAAGGATTATTGGCGAATCTACCCGGCTATCTGGTTCCCAAGTTGGTCAGGGAAATTGCGGGAGAAAAGAATAAGACACCACTTTTCGGGGTTTCAACTTTTTGAGTTAAATAATAACGATGATGACGACGAGTACTTCAGATATCTTCCAAAAACCAACCGAATTAAAGTTGGATAAGCTTAGTTTTTGCCCAAGCACAGTCAAAGGCTTACAAGAATGGTTGGCAAACTTATCCATTTTACAATTAGGTGATTCTTCTCGTTCCTTATTTCAAGCATTACTTGAAGTCTCCGAGCTCCAAGTCAGCGAAACACTTCGCTTTGATTTGGTTCAAGTACTGCATCCAAATTTGGAAAATGTGCTTACCAGTTTAGAGAAACATTTTTTTAATCAAGGCCTCATCACCACTGATCGAAATGACCATATTATTGAGCTTGCCTTATTAATGCGTAGTCATTTTGCTAAAGTCTATATCGACATTGCAAAACGTGTTTCTCAGCAAATCACTCAAAATAAGTTTTCTTTATTTGCTTTTAACCAAAAAAAGAACCTACAAACGGCTCGAACTGTATCGAGTTATTATGCTTTACAACAACTGTCACTGTTGTTGTACCAACAACACTTGCTCTATAGTTCGCCGATTCCGGGGCAGTGGCTAGCAGCTCATCAGCTCTTAGATTCTGCTATCCAAAATAACTTCTATTTGACCAACATTAATCAAATACAAGGCACGCAGCATCAGCTCAACAATATTAGCCAAGCCTATGCGCAGCTCATTCTATTGGATATTTTTAATACCCATCAAATCCGTCCAGGTGAAATTCAAGGACTATTTTTGTGTAGTTTTGATTGGGCTAAGCTGATTCAAATATTACCTAAAGAAACCACCTTATCTCGCTATATTGTCGATGCATCAAAAGACTACCCGCCGACCTATAATTCTCAAAAAAATAGTCATATTCAGCCGAATATTTTTATATCGACACAAGCTCTGCTTGATCATCTCTCGGAGATGCAAACCAAACGCACTGAGCCACTGTCGCGTGATGAGAAGATTTTCCTTACCCCTGCTTTGCATTTTCACATTCATAACTTATTGACCAATAATATTGAACGTAAGCATGAACGATATGAATACTCGGCCCAATTACAAATTTGTTTTGGCCTGTCAGTCGCACATTTCTATTTGTCTAAAGGCAAGAACTTTAATGAAACTTTAGAGCTAGAAGGCAACTACAACTTTCAGAATGAAAGTCACCTGATCAACTCCATGAACAGTAATATTCCTGTGGAGACAAGTTCTGCTCGTATGATTGATCGTGAATCGAAACAAATCTACCCTGCCGAAGTTTTAGATATTAGTGTGAATGGTTACCGTATTCGTTGGACCGGACCAACACCTGCACATTTAAAAACAGGTGAGTTTATTTTGGTCCAAGAAAATGCGCATAGCCAATGGCGCGGTGGTGTGATTCGCTGGATTAAACAATCAAGTGAGAAAAGCTTAGAACTAGGGTTAGAAATCTTAGCGCAAGATCTTTTCCCATGTGCTGTTATGGTAAAAACAGACCGAACCACTCAGAACTATCAGCCTGCATTATTGGTGCAAACGTCCCAGCTAGATGAAGTACAAACCAGCCTCATTGTGCCGGGTTCGAATATGTACCGAGAAAAACAAACCATTCACTTACGCCTAGGTGATGAAGATCTTAAAATTTATTTAGTAAAAGCACATTTAATTACGCAAAGTTTTATTCGTTTTGATTATGAATTGTTGAATGACCAACAAGAGCCATTAGTTCAAAGTTTTATTCAAAAGCAAATGAATGCTATTAAGAATCACGATTTATGGGAAGCATTGAAGTGAGAAATCCATTATTATCTAAAAAGTTAAAACGTACGGAAACACGTTTACTCATTATTGATGATAATCAGATCCGTTATAACCAAATTCGTGACCTTTTAACTTCTAGCGATCATCAAGTTCATGCCACTTTACTGGATGACTTACAAAACTTTGAAAAACAGCTTCATCTGCCTTGGGATGTCGTGATTTTTGGTCGCGCTTATGACTTAAAGTATGAACAAGCACTAACTTTGATTCGCAACTCTAACCAAGTCAATTTACCGCTGATTTTATTAAAGCCCGATGAATATCAATCAACCCAATACGCAAGTTTTATTCGTAAAGGGGTCTATGATATTTTGGACTTAGAAGAAGCGGATAACTTTTACTTAGGTCTACTACGTGCGCTGTCATTAAGTCGTTTATTGCAAAGCCAACAACAACTCATGAATGAGCTTGAAACGGCTCAAAGCCAAGCACAGGCTTTAGTTGAAGAAAGCAATAAAGCCATCGCTTTAATTCAAGAAGGGATTCATGTTTCAGCCAATGCTGAATACTTACAACTGTTCGGCTTAAGCTCTGAAGATGATATTATTGGTCAACCGCTGCTTGATATTATCCAGCCGAAAGATGTAAACGATTTCAAAATCCGTTTTAAGAAAATTTCACAAGGTCAGTTTGATTTAGGTGCTTTTGAAGTTGCTACTCTCAATAATAATGCCCAAACTAAAAATCCTTTAAAAGTTGAGTTTTTAGCTGCACCTGAAGATGATGCGCTCCAACTGACAATTGAAGTCGAATCTGAACGCACCGCTGCTCCATCGGTCAACACTGAAAAATACGTAATAAAACCTAATACGTATCAACAGATTAACCGTGCCATGACCAAGCAACCCTCTGATCAGAATGCTTTGGTTAGCTTTGCACTCAGCTCTTGTCCAGATGGAATTTTTAAAGCCAACTGGGCAACTACGCGTGATTATTTTAACAATATTTACAGCTTTTTAAATGAACAGACTCATATTCCTCTGTTTAAGGCGGGTGGGCAAACCATCGTTGGTTTATTCCAAGCGGAATCACAGGTCAAACTTGAATCTAAGCTGATTGCGTTAAATGCGCTCACCAAACCACAGCTCATTACGGTAGAAAACAATAGCTATCCCGTAAATTTGCGCATTGGCTATACTTTATTGAAAGGTGAAATTTCAAATCAAGATCAGTTTGAACACTTGTTATGCTCAGCCTTTAAAACCGCTTTACCGACTAATCAAGACGATTGCGAAATTGAGCAAAAAGCCAGTATTGACATGCCTGTGATTGAGTTGATCAACCCTACTGTCAGCGATACTTTAGACACTCAAAAAACAGCAAATGAGCCTACGGTACTTAAAGCTTTACATCTAGCTTTGGAGCGTGGTGAGATTCATCTTAAATATCAACAGCTTTACGACAAAGAAGACACCAATTTATATACCTATGAGGTCACTAGTGGCTTTATTTATGGTAATACATGGAAAGATATATCGAGCCTCAAAGAGTTAAGTGAAGACCACGAACTGTCTATTAAACTTGACCGCTGGATTTTAGTTGAGTCGTGTAAACAGCTACACAATTTTATCACTCAGTATCCTGAAGCAAAGTTGATTGTAAACTTAAACAAAGCCGTACTGTTAAATGACCGCTCTTTCCCTGAATTTATCGCCAAACTGATTACCATTGTACGCAGTAAGTTAAGTCACCCAATTATCCTTCAGTTCTCTGAGGATGATATCAGCCAAAACATTGCTGAAGCGCAAAAATACATTGCCCAGCTTCGCCAATATGGTGCTGAAGTTTCGATTCGTGACTTTGGTAATAGCATTTATAGTGAATCTATCCTACGTCAGCTCGATATCAACAATCTCACCTTACATGAAAACTTAACTCGCATGCTCAGTAGCGACGCCAACACGGAAGAGTTGCAAGAAAAAGTTGCGGTATACCATCAATTGAAAAACATTCAAATTATGCTGCGTGATCTGAATGATATGACGTCGTTTGCCAATGCGTGGAATGTCGATGCCCGCTTTATTCAAGGCGATTATTTCCAGAAGAAACTCGATCATCTGATTGATGTGCAGGATCAGTAAAAGTTAAATTTTTGGAAACTAGCCTCTAAATTTTAAGGCCTCTATATGGGGTCTTTTTACTATATGGTCTAACTAGCAGCCCTATGACTCTGTATCAAAATCATAGGCATAAAAAAACGGGCAAATGCCCGTTTTTTTCTTTTGCTATTAGTCGCGTTTGATAGAACGTGACATGCCAGCAAAACGTTGTTTGAACTTGTCGATACGACCGCCAGTATCAACGTTCTTTTGCTTACCAGTGTAGAATGGGTGGCAAGCTGAACATACGTCTAGGTAAACAGTTTCTTTACCAAGTGCTGAACGAGTTTCGATTACGTTACCGCAAGAACATGTAGCAACTAAAGTTTGGTATTTTGGGTGAATATCGGCGCGCATCGTCGATTACTCCATAAAAATTAAAGAAGGTTTTGCTGTCATCGCAATTGATCACTCTCAAAATTGAGGAAAGGGCCACTTAATTAAATTAAGTTGCAGATCAACACCATAACAGACCATTCTTTTGGCCCACCGAGACGGATACCGTCAGAGCTAAGCACAACAAGTGAGCATGATTATAACTGAAATAGATGCATTAATAAATACATCATTCTTGGCTTCGAGCTTTCTTCTGACCTGCTCTATTCATATAATCGAAGTATTGCATTTCTACCATGCGTTGAAATTCAGCCTCATCAAAATGATTGAGTCGTTTAATCAAGAAAGGACAATATTTTTCAGCATTCACTGTTCGCATGGATGAAGACATCACTTCCAACATGTTTTGTATTTCTTGTTTGAACGTAGGATCAATCGGTTGATCCATTTCAGTCTCTTGAAAAATACTCACGCCATTATATTTGATATCCTTTCCCACTTTTGCAGTATTCAGCAGTTTCTGCTTCACAGCTAAATAAGCTTGCTCCAGTTCAACATTTAGCTGTGGTTGTTTTTCTCTACAAAAATTTAACATGGGTTGTAGGGATATTAATGGCATTTTCTCAAAAACATCTCGATTTGTTCTCATGTTTAGATCTTCATTTGCAAGGCTGATATTGCTATAACCAAGTAAACAAAAGATTAAAAATTTTATTATTTTCATAAGTTTATAATTTAAAAAGTTTAGTATAAGGAAATTAATCAATTGTGTTTAGACATTTACAAAAGCTAAGTTCAGAACTTAGCTTTTGTAAATTTTATTACTCATCCGTACTTTGTTTCGCCCAATAATTAGCAATAATCCCACACACCATTAACTGGATTTGATGGAAAATCATAATCGGTAAAACAATCATCCCCAAAGGCTGCCCAATAAAGAGAATTTGTGCCATTGGAACACCACTAGCCAAAGTCTTTTTTGAACCACAGAAAAAAATGGTTTTCTGATCGGCACGATTAAAGCCCAACCAACGTGGTAAAAACAACCCAAGTAACATAATAATCGTCAATAAGACCGAACACACAATGATCAATAGGATTAAAGTACCGACACTCACCTCTTGCCATAGACCGGCCACCACAGCACCGCTGAAAGCACCGTACACCACCATTAATATCGATCCCTGATCGAATGCTTTGACGATGCTTGGCATTTTTTGCATATACGGAAATACATATGGTCGAAGTAACTGTCCAAGGACAAACGGAACCAACAGCAATAAAGTGATTTGAAGTATAGACGAGGTTGGATCAAAACCATGCTCTGACTGCCCCAAAATGAAAAAGGCCACCATCACAGGGGTAATAAACATCCCGATCAAATTTGAGAATGACGCACTACATACCGCCCCAGCCACATTGCCTTGTGCAACCGAAGTAAACGCAATTGAAGACTGTACTGTCGATGGCAAAAAGCACATAAACAAAAAGCCCCAATACAACTCCTGCCCAAGTAGTGGTACCAATACAGGTTTAGCAAGTAAACCTAAAACTGGAAAAAGGATGAAGGTAAATGCAAAAACCAACGCGTGGAGTTTCCAATGCATCATGCCCTGAATCACGGCTTCACGGGATAGTTTAGCGCCATGCAAAAAGAACAATATCGCAATCGCGACCGTCGTCAGTACACCAAATACACTGGCAGCTTGACCTGAAACAGGGACAAAGCTGGCTAAGAGCACCATAACAAATAGCAATAACGTAAACCGATCGAGTGCCAATAATTTCAACATACCAACATCCTGTCATTCCTCTAAAAATGAAAAAGCCCAGTGACTAATTTACCTTTGGGTAAATTCATCTTACTGAGCTATATAAATAAAGCTAGCGTTTACAGGATATGTTCAATATTTTTTTAATTAATACTGTGCATACACGCTGCATATGACCTAATAACGGCTTAGTTATTACGTGCATTATTATCTTGTTGAATCAGTTCAATTTTATAACCATCCGGATCTTCTACAAAGGCAATAACCGTTACACCACCCTTCATTGGCCCAGCTTCACGTACAACATTGCCACCGCGCGCTTTGATTTCCTCACAAGCTTTATATGCATCGTCTACTGCAATCGCTATATGACCATAAGCATTGCCCAGTTCATAACTGTCCGTATCCCAGTTATGTGTCAGCTCTAAAACCGTATGATTTTCTTCATCACCATAACCCACAAATGCCAAAGTAAAACGACCTTCTTCATAATCACGCTTACGAAGTAAAGTCATACCAAGCACTTCAGTATAGAACGCCAAAGATTGTTCTAAATTGCCTACACGTAGCATGGTATGTAGCATGCGCATTGGAATTTCCTCATGATTTATTCTCAGCCCCCAATATAGGCAAAGCCGTCCTATATTTCAAACCTCAACCACAAAAAAAGCAGCCACAAGGGCTACTTTTTTCATTCGAAACAAATCGATGCTTTAACTTTGCTCAGCGGCATGCTCACGTAGAAGTTTCGCTACCCAGACCACTAAGATTAAAATTGGGATTCCAATGAGTGTGGTCAGCAAGAAGAAATTTGGATAGCCAATATTGGACACAATTGTCCCTGAATATCCACCTAAAATTTTAGGTGTCAACGTCATCAATGAACTAAAAATCGCATACTGAACAGCAGTGAAAGATACGCTGGTCAAACTTGATAGAAATGCAATAAATGCAGCACCTGCTAAACCTGATGCCAAGTTGTCGACAATAATCGCAAAATACAGCCAGTTTGAACTATATTCTTTAATCACCTTCCCTTTAACCTCTAACTGTCCATCAACCGCTTTATTCAAGTTGATTGGCTGAAGATCAACATCTAAAGTTACAGATTTTGCAGCTGCGGGATCCACCTGATAATTCAGCGCAGTGTGTTGTTGCGCACGCTCATTTTGCATCAATATGGCATTCAGCTTTTTAGAGTTTGAATCAAGAAGCAGTTGAGCAGGGATTGCTGCGCTAAACACACCTTCTTTGTCTAACTTTGCATCAAAGCTTTGACCATCTAAGCTCAATTTAATACTTTGGTTTTCAGCCAGTGTAGCAAGGTATTGACCTCGTACCACGATACTTCCTTCAGACTCTCGTTGATCAATCACATTATCAGCCGTGATCGGAAGCAAGAGCAATGCCGTAGATGCACCCGGTTGACTAATATAAGGCAATGTGACCGAGACAGGCTGTGAAGTATCATTTTGAAAACTGGCCGTTGCAGTTAGACGTTCATTTGCCTGAAGTTGCTCAACAGGAACCTTAATTGCCCATGCACCTGTCTCATCCGCTTGAGTTTTGAAACTTTGCTCACCAACATTGATCACAACATCATTTAAAGGTTGTCCTGATTTGACCAAACCAATAAAGATGAGATTGGTTGAACTGGCCAAGATTGCTCCGACAAACATCAATTTCATGATGTTCATACGCTGCGCCAGTAGTCCTCCTAAAAACCCACCAACCAAACTAAAAATCACCCCATAAACTTTCACCGCTTCAGCAATCTGCTCTTTGGTAAAGTTTAAGTCTTGATAGAACACATTAGAGATCACACCTGCAATGATGTCTGAAATACGGTAAAAACCAATCAACAATAGCAATACCAACGCCAACTTCACGCCATAACGCTTAAAGAAGTCAGCAACAGGATTTACCCATGTTTCATAGGCCATTTGCTTGTTCACAGCGCCCATTTTGACAAGGCTTGAACCCACCACAAATGCAACCGCACCAGAGCTAATAAAACGTAAAGCCTCAAAACAAAACAGTGCAAAACTATCTTTGATTGACCAGAGTTGGATCAGCATTTCAGTTAACTTGCCTGAATAAATATAGCTCAGTACAAAACTCACCACAGATACAAAGAAAACTGCCACTAAACGATAATAATCTACTCGTTTATATTCTTTACGTACCCGATCAACTTGTGGCTCACGTATGCATAAAGTGGTTGCGATCCCGACCAACATGACCGCCGCCATTGCCAAATACGTCCACTTCCACGCCTCATAAATATAGTTACCTTTAGCTGTACCCAAATAAGCCGCTAAAAATAACGCACCCGCACCCGCAACGATCATACCGATGCGATAACCAGCGTTATAAGTTGAAGCCAACACCGTTTGCATTTGCGTTTCTGCCAGCTCAATACGATAGGCATCAATCACAATATCTTGTGTCGCAGCAGAAAAACCTAAAAGCACAGCACCCGCAGCCATTTGGTAAAGATAACTCTGACCAAGAGATGGATCTGAAAAAGCCATGATAGAAATGGCACAGATAATTAAGAGTTGTGCGATCAATAGCCATGCACGGCGACGACCCAATAATTTGGTCAGCACTGGCACAGGTAATTCATCTACCAAAGGGGCCCAAACAAATTTGAATGAATAACCCAGAGCTGCCCAACTAAAAAAAGTCACAGCGCTCTTATCAATACCTGCTTCCCCTAGCCATAAAGATAAGCTCGAGAAAATTAACAGGATTGGGATACCTGCTGAGAAACCCAAAAACAGCATGATCAACGCACGGCGATCTAAAAATGCAGTAAAGGCGGATTTCCATCCTGAAGATTGTGTTGTCATTACGTTTTTGTTGTCTTAAAACCAATGCTGCTATTCAAACCCTTAATACAATTTGTTTCAACCTGATTTATAAAATCAATGTTCTATTTTTGTCGACAAACACTGCGACTTTGCTTGATCTTTTGCATTAAACCTGTATACCTTTAAGTTTCTAACGCAATCTTTAGTTTCGGATTTCAAAGTGACCCAAAAACACGATCAAATGAGCTCTTCTATATCTGTACCACCCGCATTAAATAGTCAAGAAAATCCAGAAAACAACCTTAGTTCAGCATTTGACCAACCCGAAATTCAAACGACCTTAGTAAAGACACAACTTCAAGCAGAGCAACTGACGCACACCCCTGCTCTGGATAAGATTCCAGCCTCAACGCGTCGTATTAAACCGCTCAATAATTTTTTAGGGCAAGACCGTGCACGTGCTTCAGTTGAAGCAGGCATTTCATTACCTTACTCTGGCTATAACATCTTTGCCGTAGGGACAGCTGGCTTGGGCAAGCGCACCATGGTCAAGCGGTTACTCCAACAACACGCCAAAAATATGCCAACACCGAACGATTGGGTTTACGTTTATAATTTTAAAAGCCCACGTCAACCGATTGCTTTAGAGTTGCCTGCGGGTCAGGCAGTAAAATTTCAAACCATGTTACATCAAACATGGCAAACCACTTTAAAGCAGCTCGAGCGCCGCTTTACTGCTGAAACCTACCACAACCGTATAGAAGCCATTCGCCAACAAACGGGTGACGTTCAGCAACAAGCCTTGATTGAATTGACTCAAGAAGGTGAAGAACTCGACCTCAAACTGATCTCTCGTAATGATGAGCACTGCTTTATTCCCGTCCAGTATGTAGACGATAAAGTATTGGAAATGACGCAGGCCGACATCAATGCGTTAAGCTCGAAAGAGCGTTCTGAAATTAATGCCAATATACGCCATATGGATAAAAAACTTGAGCGTTTAGGCATGCATTTAGGCGACTTGGAGGAAGATGCCCGCGATAAAGTTCAAGTATTGAACCGCGATATTGCCAAGCAAGTTTTATTACCTAAAGTCGAACAGTTACTGACTAAGTTTGCTGAGGTTGAAGGCTTAAAAGACTATTTAAAATATTATGCTGAAGACATTATTAACAATGTCGAGGTGGTGCTCGAACAAGAAGAAGATGACTTTACCCCCGGCCTGTTTAGTCGTATCCCTTCGCGCTATCAAGCCAATGTCATTGTGTCGCATAAACCCAATGCAGGTGCACCGGTTATTTTTGAAGACTTCCCAACTCACTACAATTTGCTTGGCCACGTAGAGCAACTGACTCAACATGGCACCATTACTACAGATTTTACCCTAATCCGCCCAGGGACATTGCATAAAGCCAATGGTGGTTTTCTAATGTTAGAAGCAGAACAACTGCTTGAACAGCCTTATGCATGGCAAGGTCTAAAACGCGCTTTAAAATCAGGCCAGTTAAAACTCTCTTCACTTGAGCATATGCTAACACTGACAGGAAGTATCTCAATTGAACCCGAGGCAATTCCGCTGAATTTGAAAGTGGTTTTACTGGCTGAGCCTGAAATTTATTATGAAATACTCGAAGTAGAACCTGAGCTTGGCAGTGTCTTTAAAATCCGTGCCGACTTTACTGATACGTTGCAACGTAATGAAGTAAATGAACAAGCCTATATGCAGCTGATTGCAGACTATGTACAAGCCGATAAATTACTTCCTTTCGATCGATCTGCGCTTTCTGCGCTTTTGACTGATTCTAGCCGTCAAGCCGAAGATCAAAGCTCCTTATCTCTACATGCCCTCACATTGGGTGATTTGATTCGTGAGGCGCATCATCACGCCTTCCAATCAGGCGATAAAATGGTCTCGGATCAACACATTAATATGGCATTAGATCATCGTAAATATCGTTTAGGCTATTTGCGTGAGCTCTATTGGCAGGATTTATCACGTGGTACACAGCTCATCGAAACACGCGGACACCGTCTCGGTCAAATTAATGCACTTTCGGTCATTCACTATGCAGATGTTGAGTTTGGCTTACCATCACGTTTAACAGCCTCTGTGTATCAAGGCGGTGGTGATATTCTGGATATTGAGCGTAGCGTCGAACTCGGTGGCTCTCTGCATGCGAAAGGTGTGCTATTGATGTCATCGTTCTTAAAAGCACATTTCGGGCGTGAGCAAACGCTACACTTCTCTGCCGCACTTGCCTTTGAACAAAGCTATGGCCAAGTCGATGGTGACAGTGCTACGGTTGCAGAGCTGTCTGCTTTAATCTCTGCAATTAGTCAGCTACCGATTGATCAGTCTTGGGCGATTACTGGCTCAATGAACCAATTGGGTCAAGTTCAACCGATTGGTGGTGTCAATGCTAAAATTGAAGGTTTCTTTGATGCATGTAAACTTCAAGGTTTAACTGGTAAGCAAGGTGTGATTATTCCACGTCAAAATATGCAGCATTTAATGTTACGTAAAGACGTGATTGAAGCGGTTTCAAATGGCCAGTTCCACATTCATGCTATAGATACGATTGATCAAGCGCTTGAACTACTTATGGCTCGACCAGTCGGCACTTTAGACAAGAAAGGACGCTATACCAAGAAGTCTATTTATGCGGCGGTGATGGATCAGCTAGATTATTGGCAAGCCATTGAAGATGGTGCTGAGTTTGAAGAAGAACCGAAGAAAAAGAAAAAAAAGAAGAAGGACAGAAAAAAGGCAAAAGCTGAAAAAAAGACTGTTGCAACTGAAAATACAGCGGAACAAACTCCTGAAACCATAAGCACAGCAACTACAGCGGATTAAACCTTTCCCTCAAACAAAAAAAGCGCCTCAATGGCGCTTTTTTTACAACTGAAGATTAAGCTTCAGGTGCTGGACTATGCTGCTCAACTAAAGGTTGTAATTCACCTTTTTGGAACATGTCTAGAATAATGTCACTACCACCAATCAACTCACCGTTGATCCATAACTGTGGGAATGTAGGCCAGTTTGCAATTTGTGGTAACAAAGCACGAATATCTGGATTTTCAAGAATATTCACATAAGCAAACGGACGACCAATTTGACTAAGCGCTTCTACAGCACGTGCAGAGAAACCACATTGTGGAAACTGTGGGGTGCCTTTCATATAAAGAAGTACAGCGTGTTTTGCAATTTGGTCACGAATTAACGCTTCGGTATCGCGTGCTTGTTCAGTCATTGATCAATCCTCAACTAATCTAACCCGCATTATACCCAAAACGTAGAAAAACAGTATGCCTAAAGCAATATTTCGACTTTTATTTAGATTTAGGCTTTAAAACTACAAGCATAATTGCTTAATATTGGATTTCACTTACCCTCTAACAGATAAGAGTTAGTCATGAATAACATTACCCTTGCTCCTGTACAAACTGATCAACCCTCTCATTTGATGCCAGTATTTGGCCGTCAGCCGATCAGCTTTGTCCGAGGTCGAGGCTCTTATCTGTACACGGAGGATGGTACTGAATACTTTGATGCGCT
Organism: Acinetobacter sp. AB03; assembly: GCF_058107045.1. NCBI lineage: Bacteria > Pseudomonadati > Pseudomonadota > Gammaproteobacteria > Moraxellales > Moraxellaceae > Acinetobacter > Acinetobacter sp. AB03. The sequence continues at coordinate 1,953,592 of NZ_JBUEBA010000002.1, forward strand.
AACGGGCATTGCAGTCTGTGGTTTAGGCCATGCACATCCTGTCATTGCAGAAGCGATTGCAGAACAAGCGGCAACGCTCATTCATACCAGTAACTTGTTTGAAGTGCCTTGGCAAACGGCTGCAGCACAAAAACTTGCTGAAGTTGCTGGCATGGAAGAAGTATTCTTTTCAAACAGTGGTGCAGAATCCAATGAAGGTGCAATCAAAATTGCCCGTAAATTTGGCTACATGCAAGGCATTGCCAATCCAAAAATCATTGTTGCAGAGCACTCATTCCATGGGCGTACCATGGCAACTTTATCGGCAACAGGCAACAAAAAAGTCCAAGAAGGCTTTGGCCCATTGGTTGAAGGTTTTATTCGTGTCCCATTCGGCGACATTGAAGCCATTGAAGAAGCTGCAATCCATCATCCTGACATTGTCGCAATCTTTGTCGAACCAATTCAGGGCGAAGGTGGGGTCAACACTGCTCCGCAAGGCTTTAGCTACTTGGCAGAGATTCGTCAGATCTGTAATCAGCATAACTGGCTGATGATGTTGGACGAAGTTCAAACTGGTAATGGCCGTACAGGCGAATACTTTGCCTACCAACACACCAACATCATTCCTGATGTACTTACCACTGCCAAAGGTTTAGGCAATGGCTTCCCCATTGGTGCGGTAATGACTCAAGGTCGTGGTGTAGGCGTATTGACCGCGGGTAACCACGGTTCAACGTATAGTGGCTCAGCATTGGGTTCGCGTGTGGTGTATACCATCATCGACATTATGCAAAAAGAAAACATTGTACAAAATGCGGCTGAACAAGGTGCGTACATCGTAGAACAACTGCGTAACCAACTTGCCGATCAAAATGTGATTGTCCGTGGCTTTGGTTTGATGATTGGCGTTGAGCTACCAAAAGCATGTGGTGACTTGGTCAACATTGCTCGTGATGAATACCACACCATTATTAACGTTACTGCGGGTTCGGTAGTACGTTTACTACCGACCTTGAATATTACCAAAGATCAGGCGGATCAACTGATTGAACGTCTAGTGAAAATGATTAAAGCGTACTTAGCTTAAGACAAAAAAGTCTGGTTCTAAAATTGCTTTTTGCATATTTCGGAACCAGACTTTTAAGTTGAATCGGCCAACTAAATATTAAAGTTTTGGATCACGCATTTGAACCAAACTTGCATTGGTTTTAGTTAAGGTTTCTATCACTTTATTCATGACTGCTGGTACCAAGGCATCTGCCATTTGCGCAGCTTGTAAGCCTAACTTCTCACCTAAAGTCGGTTTCTTACGCGTTGAGATGACATAAACATCATGATCGGTCAGCAAATTAAGCAAATAAGCATCTGAAGTTTGTAACTGATCGACCAAGTTCAAATCTAAAGCATCTTGCCCATACCAATGCTCACCTGTCGCTACTTTCTCAACATTGAGTTGTGGACGGTATTTTTCAACAAAGTGTTTAAACAACACATGCGTCTGTTGTAACTCTTCTTCAAACTTCGCCTTACCATCTGCTGTGTTTTCACCAAACATTGTCACTGTACGTTTATATTGGCCTGCTGTGTATAATTCAAAATCGATATTATGTTCTTTTAGCAGACGATTAAAGTTAGGGACTTGCGCGACTACACCAATTGAACCAACAACCGCAAAAGGTGCAGCAATAATCTGATTGGCGATACATGCCATCATATAACCGCCACTCGCTGCAACTTTATCGACACAGATAGTGAGATTGAAACCTGCATCACGTAAACGTACCAATTGTGCAGCAGCCAAACCATATCCATGTACCATACCGCCTGGGCTTTCTAAACGCACCACAACACGATCACGCCCTGCTTTGGCTGTCGCTAAAATCAAGGTAATTTCTTCACGTAAGCTTTCTACCGCTGTTGCCGCAGTATCACCTTTAAAATCTAGAATATAAACTTTTTGATTGGCCTTTTTACGATGACGCGACTCTTTCGCTAACTGCTGAGTCAGCTGCAATAACTCTAATTTAGAGGCTGTAGTTTGCGCAATTTTTTTACGTTGTTCATTGATACGCGCATTTAAATGTGTAATTCGAATTTCAGCGGGAAGTTTCGGTAAATGAAATAACATAGAAATTATATTCTCTAAAATAATACGTCGGTATATGACCTAGATTAGGTCAATGGCATTTTTTTTCAATAGCCATTTTTTGTTTTATTCTGTAATGCGTTATCTTTCACATTTTATCATTTATAAGATGAGTCAATCTCTCAGGCAGCACACCTTCGCATCTTTTGTCCAATATGACTGCAATACGCAATGTCCATCATCATAGCTATTTCATCACCAAACCAAATGCTCGCGTATAAAAAACAGAGCACTTAGGCTCTGTTTTTTCAAATATTTCAAGTTGTGCGTATTAACCAAAACGACCTGTAATATAGGCTTCAGTTAACTGATGATCTGGCTGAGTGAAGACTTTCTCGGTTGAGTTCACTTCAATCAAGTCACCTAAATGGAAGTAAGCGGTACGGTCTGATACACGTGCAGCCTGCTGCATCGAGTGCGTCACAATCGCAATCGTATACTGCGTTGAAAGTTCAGAAATAAGCTCTTCCACTTTCGCTGTTGCAATCGGGTCAAGCGCTGAACATGGCTCATCCATCAGAATCACTTCTGGGCTTACCGCAATGGTACGCGCAATACATAAACGCTGCTGCTGACCACCCGACAGGCCTGTGCCCGGTTGGTTTAAACGGTCTTTGACTTCGTCCCAAAGGCCCGCTTTACGTAAGCTGTTTTCTACAATTTCTTCTAAGTCATACTTATCACGCGCCAAACCATGCAGTTTAGGGCCATAAGCCACGTTATCAAAAATTGACTTTGGGAATGGGTTTGGTTTTTGGAATACCATACCTACTTGAGCGCGAAGCAACACCACATCGAGGTTTGGGTCATAAATATCTTGATTATCCAACATCACTTTACCCGTCACACGACAGCTATCAATAGTGTCGTTCATACGGTTCAAAGTACGCAAGAAGGTCGATTTACCGCAGCCCGATGGCCCAATAAATGCAATCACTTCATTTTCGTAGATATTCAGATCAATCCCTTTAATCGCTTCAGCTTCGCCATAGTAAACATGTACATCTGAAGTGCTGAGTTTGACTTGTCCTTGTGCCTGATCTTTCTTAGCAGAAGTCTGTGTATCAAACTGCGACACAAAAGAAGTACCCTGCTGACCTGAGGTCGTATTCGGGTTTGTAAATTGAGTGTGTTCTTGATTCACTGTTTGATCCTGATCTAAGGAATTTTTAACAACGGTATTCATATTTTGCCCTCACTTACCAACGGACTTCAAATTTCTTACGTAACCAAATTGCAATACTGTTGAGTCCAATCATCATTGCAAGCAGAACAATAATCGCAGCCGCTGTACGTCCTTCGAAGAAGTTACGCAGCTCATTACCTTGCCACAAGAAAATCTGTACAGGTAAAGCACTCGATTGATCAAATGGAGTTGTAGGTACACTTGCAACAAATGCACTCATACCAATTAATAACAGCGGTGCAGTCTCACCTAATGCTTGTGCTACACCAATAATTGCACCCGTTAGAATCCCCGGTAGTGCAAGTGGTAAAACGTGATGGAATACGGTTTGTATACGTGAAGCACCTAGCCCTAAAGCGGCCTGACGAATTGAAGGTGGTACAGCTTTCAACGATGCACGTGTCGTAATAATCACCGTTGGTAATGTCATTAAACTCAGCACCAAACCACCGACCAATGGTGCGGAAAGCGGTAAATGCATCCAACCAATAAAGATCGCAGCACCGAGCAAACCAAAGACAATTGATGGTACAGCGGCAAGGTTGTTAATGTTGACTTCAATGACGTCAGTGATCCAGTTTTTAGGCGCAAATTCTTCAAGATAAATTGCAGATGCCACACCAATTGGAATCGAAATAATGATCACGATCAGCATCATGAACAGCGACCCCATGAATGCCCCTGCTAAACCTGAAGTTGCAGGAGAACTACGAGAGTCTGGACTGACGAAGATGTTGGTATTGAAAGTATTTTCCATTACCCCTGAAGCTTTCATTTCATCGGCAAGTTGACGAACTTTTGGGCTCAACTGTTGCTGTTCATCAGGCAAACTACGGTCAATATTTCCTGCGAGCCACACATCAACGTTTGCATCGGCAAGCACTTTAATGTCTTCTTTCTTACCGACTAATGATGGATCTTTCATCACCATATCACGTAAGCGATATGCTTCAGAACTGGTGTACAAAGAAGCCAAATCATCTCGTTTAGAAGCAAGTGCTGGATCTTTTGCAATCATGGCATTCACGATTAAAGCATCCCAATCCACCATGCCCATTTCAGTTTGCCAAGCAATAAAACGCTCCTCAAACTGCGCTGGAGATTCGCCTGCACGCTGTACAGGTTTTGCACCTGTCGTAATAATGGCAGGGTCAAAGTACACGGGTAAACTCATGCTACTTTGCCAAAAAGCAGGTAAGCCTTTCGATAAAATACTGCCAAAAAGTAGCGCGACAAAGAATAAACCTGCAATCACTGCTGAGAAACCAAAGAAACGAAAGGTTTTTTCTTTACGGTGACGTTTTGCCAATGAATTACTGATCGTTTGCTTACGCTTTTCTCGTAATTCTGCCGCATGTTGTGGATCAAATACTTGATCTGCTGTGCTATTAGAAGTCGTCATTAGTCGTATTGCTCACGATATTTACGCACGATGTACAGTGCAACAATGTTCAAACCAAGCGTAATTACAAAGAGTGTCAGACCTAGTGCAAATGCCACCAAAGCTTGCGGGCTTGCAAAGTCAGTATCACCAGTCAATTGGTTTACGATGGTAATGGTCACAGTTGAAATGGCTTCAAGTGGATTGGCATGCAATAGAGGACTATTCCCTGCTGCAAGCACCACAATCATGGTCTCACCGATGGCACGTGACGCTGCAAGCAAGAACGCGCCGATAATGCCCGGAAGTGCTGCTGGTATCACCACCTGACGAATGGTTTCGGACTTTGTCGCGCCCAAACCTAATGAGCCATCACGTAATGCACGTGGTACCTGCGTGATAATGTCATCAGAAAGCGATGAAACGAAAGGAATAATCATGATACCCATGACGAAACCAGCAGTGAGTGCGCTAGTTGCGTTGATGTGTAAACCAACGGATTCGCCCAACATTTTAAAGAATGGGCCAATGATCATCAGTGCAAATACACCGTAAACAATGGTTGGAATCCCTGCGAGAACTTCAATGGTTGGTTTTGCCCATGAGCGAAACCCAGAAGATGCATATTCAGCAAGATAGATCGCGATCATTAAACCTACAGGGACTGCAACCAAGAGTGCAATACCACTGACCATTAAGGTACCCCAAAGTAATGGCAGTAAGCCGTAGCTTCCTTCTGCATTACCAGAGGTACTAAAGCCGGGGTTCCATTCTGTACCGAAGAAAAAGTCGAGTGGACTCACAAAGTGGAAGAATCGCATCGCTTCGCTGAACATCGACATCACGATACCAATCGTGGTTAGAATCGCGACACCAGAACAGAGCGCAAGTGCAACATTAATGGTTTTTTCAACTTGGTTACGCGCGCGGAATTGAGTTGCAATGCGCTTTTTCGCAGCGACTAAACCTGCCAGTGCAGCACAAATCACCACTGCAATTTTTGCAAATGTTCCAATGCTTTGAAACTTCGCCAGTTGCTCCGCAGCAGCAAGCTCATACGCGGCTGGTGTATCTGTGACACCAAAACCTGAGGCAATCGCTTCTACACGGTTAATCAACACATCCGTACTTGCAGCATCTAAAGTTGCAGCGACTTGTGCTGGCACGTGATTTAACACCACATGATTCAAAACATTTGGTTCAACAATATTCCAAACAATCAAAATTAAAAAAGCAGGGATACCACACCACAAAGCCACTAACGCACCGTAATACCCCGGACGTGAGTGTAATTTTGCAGAATTATTTCCCTTACCTGCTAAGTTACGGCTCTGACTTAAGCCCATTTGATAGGCTATGGCGATCAGTGCCAATAACACACCTATAAGTAGCAGATTCATGTATTCTCCACGGTTCTTTCAATTTTCATTATTTGAAAAAACTTAATCCTAGTAAAAAACGTCAAAGGTAGGACTTGCCTACCGTTGACTGTTTCTACGCTTAATTACTTAACCGCTTTGCCTGCTTTGAAGTTCGCAAGAACTGCCGCACGCTCTTTGTCTGACATTGAGATCAAACCAGCACGTTCAAGCTTAGAACCTTTACCTGATACTTTCTTGCTGATGAAGTATTCAGTGTATTCTTTTAAGCCTTTGATTGATTTCAAATGCTCGCCTTTCACGTAGAAGAATAATGGGCGAGAAACTGGATATGAACCATTCAAAATCGTCTTTTCAGATGGTGCAACATTGTTCACTGTCGCTACACGTAACTTGTCACGGTTTTGGTCATAGAAACCTAAACCAAACACACCCACTGCGCTAGGCGACGTTTTTAAGCGCGCCAAAGTTTCAGTGTAGTCACCCGCAATCTCAATCACTTTGCCGTCTTTACGGAAAGTTGAACATGCTTTCTTTTGTGCATCTTTATCCATTGCTTTGATTGCTGCATACGTTTCACAGCCTGCATCAACCATTTTTTCTTGGAACACTTCACGTGTACCGTGGTTTGATGCTGGAATCACCAAAGTGATTGGTTCGTTTGGAAGGCTTTTGTCAATTTGGTTCCAACGTGTATATGGGTTTGCAACCATTTTACCGTTAGATGGTAACTGCGCTGCTAAAGCTGCATAGACGTGCTGTGGACGTAATTTGTATGCTGCTTTGCTTGTATTTGAAGCGAACACAATACCGTCATAACCAATTTTGATTTCGATCACTTGGTTCACACCAGCTTTCTTACAAGCAGCTAATTCTGTATCTTTAATTTTACGAGATGCATTTGCGATATCAATTGTGTTATCACCCACACCATTACAGAACTGTTTTAAGCCACCTGAAGAACCGCCAGAACCAACAACTGGTGCTTTAAATTGTGGAAAGGTATTGCCAAACTCTTCAGCAACAATACTTGCATACGGTAAAACTGTTGAAGAACCCGCAATTTGAATTGTGTCACGAGCTGCGTTTGCCGTAGTTGCTACAGCTGCCCCAGAAACTACTACTGCAAGTGCGATATGGTTTAAGCGCATATTTGTTATCTCACATATTAAACATTTTGGAGTACGCCACTTTTTATTCAGTCTTGTACTTTTTTGGATAACTGCATTTTGATTTCAGAATATGACAAGCAAGTTACAGCATTGTGACACTTTCATGATGTTTATTTTTATTTGTCCATGATTCGTTACACTTTGTTCAATTTCACCCACTCTAAACACGTAAAGAATTTTTCTTATTTCGATATACCGAGAGTGCATAATTCATTTTACATCAACATCTTTTACGCTTTTATAAAAAATAAAACACATTTAGAATCAATGCATAAAACAAAAAAACTTCATCGGTTTTTTATTTCTTAAACATTTAATAGTACTTATAATCTATAAAAATTTGCGTATACCCATATGCATAATCCACATGAACTTTCGCCATTTGTAAGAACTTCATAGCCCATAAATGACAAATGAGTAGTGTCATATTTAGAAAATTGAGCATCATTTAGGGCTTAATTTTTACCTTTTATCTCCCATTTATTTCTTAGAAAATAGCATACTCATCTTGAATACGAGAGCAAATCTATGACTTTTTAGACTCAGGTACCTTTCTTATTTTTAGAAATATTTGTCCGAATAATGGGTATTTCTGACGAAACAGCTTTATCTTTTTTCTAAAAGATAGCTCAAAGAAGGAGATTTTGGGCTTCTCCTCCCCTTACTGCCGCCTTAACCATTCATTTTTCGTAAGAAGCGTGACAAGTCATATGAGTGCGACATTTCCCATGACAGCTAGCAAAACACGTTTATTTACCCCAAATTGCCGTGATTATGACAAGAATTTTCCTGTCGTGCAGGTCATACCTTTAACTTGAAAATTCGTGAAGAAAATCATTTGCTTGTTGAAAATCAAAAGCCCGAATATTTAGCTTTAGTCTTAACTATTGAAGTTCATTTTCCTGAAAATCATAATTCAAGCAGATATCGAAAACGACTCCATAGAAAAATAAATCATCTCCAACATAATTAAAATTAGAAACTTAGCCAGTGATGTTATGTTCTTTAATATTTAGAACACATAAAAAAGGAGCTGATATCAGCTCCTTTTTTAACACAAACAATCGATTAAGCAATTGCAGGTGTATAGGTTCCATCTGCGATTGAACCTTTGATACGATCCGCTTCTGCAAGGACAAGACCAAGCAGGTTCTTCACGTTATCTAAAGTCGCAACTGGACTTAAAGTCGTCATTTTCAAAGATTGATTTTGACCTACTTTAGTTACGCCAATATTCGCTTCACCACGTGCAAACAATTCATCTGCAACGTTTTGGTTTAAGGTATCAAGCAATTCTACTGGATAGCCTTCTGGAACCACACGGAACAATACAGATGCAAATTGTGGATCAACCAACATCTCTAAACCAGCAGTTGCATTGATATAATCAGCAACGTCACGAGTTAAAGTAACGCCGTGGTCAATCATAGAACCATACAGTTCTTCACCAAGCGCTTCAACAGTCATCCAAAGCTTCAACGCATCGAAACGACGTGTTGTTTGAAGTGACTTAGACACGAGGTTAGGCACGCCATGCTCTTCGTCATAAGCAGAGTTTAAATACTCAGCTTCATAGTGCATGAAACGATAGTTCGCTTCGTCTTTTAACAAGAACGCACCACAAGAGATGGTTTGGAAGTAATGCTTATGGAAATCCAGCGTAATTGAGTCAGAAAGCTCAATACCATCCAACATATCACGATGATTGTTCGATAGGATTAAAGCACCACCCCATGCCGCATCGATGTGCATCCACGCGCCATATTTGTTGGTGATTTCACGAATTTGCTTCAGTGGATCAATTGCACCTGCATCGGTCGTACCCGCAGTTGCAACCACACACGCCACGATTTTACCTTCAGCTTGAAGGTGAGCCATGGTTTTTTCAAGTGCATCCACATCCATCTGCGCGTTCTCGTTCACAGGAACGGTCACGACTGATTGGAAGCCCATGCCCATCATCGCCATGTTCTTTTGCACAGAGAAGTGTGCATTTTCAGAACAAATGACTTTGACGTTGCGCATCGCATCGCCTGGCACGCCATCACGCTGTACAGACCACGGATTACCGTTTTCGTCTTTCCAGTTTTTCGCAATACATGCATCACGTGCAAGCAGTACACCCATCAAGTTTGACTGTGTACCACCAGAAGTGAACACACCAGCTTGACCTGCACCATAACCCACTTTTTGACGAAGCCAATCAATCAACTGAACTTCCATCAATGAACCTGCAGGACTTTGGTCCCACGAATCCATCGATTGATTCGTTGCATTAATCAGCACTTCAGCAATTTGACTAGTCACCATAGTTGGGCAGTGCAAATGCGCGAGCGAGTGCGGGTGATGGACTTTTAAGCTTTTGTTTAAGAAAAGCTCAACCATACGTTCAAGTGACTTTTGTACACCCAAACCTTCTTTAGAAGGATTAAATGCAATCGCACTGCGGAGCTCTTTAATGCTACCGCCTGTGTACATTTTGTCGTTTTGCAACCATGCTGCAACTGCTTTAGTCGCTTGATCCATTGCTGACGAGTAGTCAGCAATAGATGCAGCATCATTGCAGAGTAACGCCTTACGGTGTTCTGCAAAATCAACCATGATTACGCGCCTCGAGTTGCAACAAGTGCTTCAGCAATTGCTTTCTTGAAGCGAGAAACCGCTTCAACACATTCATCATGAGTGATGATAAGTGGGCAAAGTAAACGAATGACTGTACCATTACGGCCACCTTTTTCTAACAACAATTTGTTGTTAAAGCATGCCGCTTGAATCGCTGCTGCCAATTGACCATCTGCAGGTAAAGACCCCATATGATCCGCTGGTTTACGTTCATCCACAATTTCAACACCAATCATCAAACCACGACCACGCACGTTACCGATACATGGGAACTCTTGGGCAAGCTTTTTAAATTCAGCTTGTAAGAAATCACCACGTTCTTGTGCATTTTGCGCAAGGTTTTGTTCTTTGATGGTTTTGATCGTTGCAAGACCAGTACCCATTGCCAATTGGTTACCACGGAAAGTACCCGTGTGACCTGCTGGCTGCCAAGCATCAAACTTACGTTTAATACCTAATACAGCAAGCGGTAAGCTACCACCAACGGCTTTAGACATCACCACTACGTCAGGTTCAATACCCGCATGTTCAAATGCGAACATTTTTCCTGAACGTGCAAAGCCTGCTTGAACTTCGTCAAGAATCAACACAATGTTGTGTTTTTCAGTCACTTCGCGGATTTTTTTCAACCATTTGGTTGGCGCTGTTACCACACCGCCTTCACCTTGAATTGCTTCAAGAATGACAGCAGCTGGCTTGGTTACACCACTTTCAACATCTTCAATGAAGTTTTCAAAGAAATATGTCAAAGCATCCACACCCGCTTCACCACCTAAACCAAGTGGGCAACGGTATTCATGCGGATACGGCATAAATTGAACGCCTGGCATTAAACCATTTACAGCATTTTTCGCAGACAGGTTACCTGTCATTGCAAGAGCGCCGTGCGTCATACCATGGTAACCACCAGAGAAACTAATCACTGTGCTACGACCGGTATACGTCTTCGCTAATTTAATTGCTGCTTCCGTGCCATCTGCACCAGATGGACCACAGAACTGTAGACAATACTCTTCCTTACCGCCTGGTAATTGTTCAAGTAATGCTTCAGTAAATGCATCTTTTAAAGGTGTCGTTAAATCCAAAGTATGTAAAGGAAGACCACTTGCAAGTGTATCTTGAATACTTTGAATTACCGCAGGATGATTATGGCCCAAAGCCAATGTTCCTGCCCCAGCTAAACAATCGAGGTACTCTGTACCTTCAACATCAGTAACCCAGCAGCCTAATGCTTTGGCTATCGCTAACGGTAATTTCCGTGGATAGCTACGAACATTGGATTCCATCTGACTTTGGCGAGTCAAATAGTATTCGTTAGTAGTATTAGTGGCAGGGTTTACAGAAGAAACGCTCATATCGAATTACCATCTCTGATATGGGTTGAAAGAAATAAGTCGGGTGACTTTTGGTCCTTTGACTCGGCGCTTTATAAATCTAGTCAGATAGCGTTTGGATACTTCATAACTAGGAGGCGGATGATACAGAAATTTTCAATAAAATAAACAGCTTTTGGACATTATCTGCCAGAAATTTACTAAAAAAATATATCATGCCAAACCATAGCTTAAATTATCCTCTTATAGTGTGACAACGTAAAGAAAAGCCGATGAATTTATTTATTTTTCAACTTCGCCACAAAATTTCAAAATACTCACCTTGGTCAAAAAATAAGTTTTTGAAATAAATCACTTTATCTAGGTTTTTATGAAAAATATTTTGTACCTTTTTTTACAATCGAACCACAATATTTTCGCAAATTCACCACAAATTGGCTTTAAGCTTTTTACAAATGTTGCAAAACTCCTCCTAAATAAAAAAGGAATAAAAATGCGTCAATTCTTTATCCCAGCAATCGCGCTTAGTGCTTTATTTAGCTCAGCAGTTTTTGCTCAGTCTGAGAACCAATTAAACTACAATATTGTCAATGTTCAGGCCGAGGCAACACGCCAAGTATCTAATGATTTAATGAATGCAACGCTTTACATTGAACGGAGTAACAAACAACCTGCCGAACTCGCTACACAAATTACGCAGCTGATGAATCAAGCCGCAGCTTTAGCACGTAAATATCCAAGCGTAAAAGTCGAAACCGGTTCTCAAACCACCTACCCAATTTACAACGATGACAACCAAAAGCTAAAAGAATGGCGTGGTCGTGCTGAAATTAATTTAGAAAGTACCGATTTTAAAGCAGCGAGCCAATTGATTGGTGAGCTACAGCAAAACTTCCAAACACAGTCAATCGGCTTTAGTGTGTCCGACACACAACGTAAGAAAGTGGAAAATGAGCTGATTGTAGAAGCATCGAAAAACTTTCAACAGCGTGCGCAATCATTAGCACAAGCATGGAGTAAGTCAGGTTATAACTTGGTTAACTTAAACATTAATACCAGCAACTACTACCCTCGCCCAGTCATGATGCGTGCAGAAAGTGCAAAATTTGCAGCAGCTGATGCACCAATGCAAGATGTAGCTGGCGGCGAATCTAAAATCACTGTGAATGCAAATGGTACTGTTCAACTTAAATAACAGATTTCATTAAAATTCATCATCTAAAAAGCCACGGTAAACGTGGCTTTTTTATTGTGTGTCCATCAAGAAAACTTTAATTCGCCTATTAATTTTAGTGTTTTAATTGCAATAAGTGATAATGGTTATTATTTGATTTCAACAAAGTTCAGCATATGATAGCCGCGCTATTTATTATGGATTGCGCACAAAAGAATGATTTCATCACGTCTTCATCTGCAGGATCGCAGATTATTCAAAGCCAAACAACTCAGCATTGCGATTGGGCTTTCTATGAGCTGCTTGACCTATGCACAAGCAGAAGAACTCACTGAAGCAACGAGCAACAATGTGCTTCCGACCATCAAACTTGAAGCACAAGGCAACTGGTTAGAAGATGCCAATGCAGAAAAAGTGCAAAAGCATGCAGGCGCTCGTACGATTATTACTCGCAATCGCTTAGATGAAGTTGCTGCGACTTCAATTAAAGATGCCCTGAAGCAAGTGCCTGGTGTTCAAGTCCAAGAAAATAATGGTACTGGTGGCAGTGATGTTTCACTCAATATTGGGGTCCGTGGTTTAGCCTCTCGTTTATCTCCTCGCTCTACAGTACTGCTTGATGGTGTCCCGCTATCATTTGCGCCTTATGGACAGCCTCAGCTTTCTCTAGCACCAGTATCATTAGGCAATATTGAATCTGTGGATGTGGTTCGTGGTGCAGGCTCTGTACGTTTTGGACCGCAGAACGTTGGCGGTATCATTAACTTTGCAACTCGCGCGATTCCTCAAGAGTTTGCAGGTAATGTCAGCCTAACGACCGAATATGCTTCGGGTACAGATCAAATCAAATACAGCCCGAACTTATTTGTAGGCGGAACCTTAGATAATGGTATAGGCCTTGCTTTACTGTATTCTGGCACAAAAGGTGATGGCTACCGTGAAGCCAATAATAAAACTGACATTGATGATGTCATGTTAAAAACGGCCTATCAAATTACAGATGCTGATGCGATTGCCTTAAACCTACATCACTACGAAGGTCGTGGTGAAATACCAGAAGGTCTAACTGCCGAGCAATATGCACAAAACCCTTATCAGTCAAATAAGTCACGTAATTATTTCTCTGGCCGCCGCTCAGATGTGTCATTCCGCTATACACATCAAGATGAAAAAAATAACTTTGAGTTGCTGACCTATTATATTGACTCATTTCGCACGAGCGACTTAGAGACAGATGTTAGTGCAACCACTTCACGTTTGGACATCTCTCCACGCGACTACAAAGTTTTTGCCATTGAACCGCGCTGGTCTCATGCATACCAATTAGGCAACTCAAATAGCGAATTTACTATCGGCTACCGTTATTTAAATGAAGATAGTTCTGAGTTCTCAGGTCGCTCATCGACATATGCATTGAATACACCTGTGACCGAAATTAAAGCACGTACCACGAGTGAAGGTGGCACTAAAGCACATGCGATTTATGCAGATAACCGCTTCGATTTAGGTAACTGGGTCATCACACCGGGACTACGTTTTGAATCAATTGAAACTCATAACAATTTTACTGCCTATAACCAAGGCGTAGCAGTTAATACCGTTTCACCCAAAATTGATTCAGATGAGTTTTTACCCAGCCTATCGGTTATGTATAAAGCGACAGACAATTGGAACATTTTTGCCAATGCGGGCGTTTCATTCGGCCCACAGCAATACAACCAATTGGCACGTTTAGAAGGTGGTATTGCACAAAGTACAACTGATGGCTTGCATCCTGAAAAGTCCAATAACTATGAAATTGGTACAAAGTATCTAGGCAATGGTCTAAATGCTGAGTTGACCGTATTCTATTTGGACTTTGAAAAAGAGCTGTACTTAGAAACCAATACCCTTCAACAAAATAAATATTGGACAGATCTCGGGGCGACTAGCCACAAGGGTGTTGAATTAGGTCTTGCTTATGATTTCGGTTACTTGGCAGATGTATTGCAAGGCTTAAAAGTATATAGCAACTATACCTTTACTAAAGCTGTGGCTGAATCAGGTCATTTTAAAGACAAAGACCTCCCATTCTATTCCCGTCATACCGCCAATATCGGTTTAGGTTATAAGATAGATCAATGGAGCGTTAATGCCGATATGTTTGCTCAATCTAAGCAACATTCACCAGGAAACCAAGAATCAGGGATTTATCAAACTGTAGAATCGGCAGATGGTATATTTGGTGATATTCCAGGCTATGCAACGTTTTCCGTGCGTACAGCCTATGACTTTGGTGAGCAATTCCATGGTTTAAAAATTGGTGGCGGCATCAAAAACGTGTTTGATAAACAATATTTCACTCGTTCTACCGATACAGCAACTGCTGGTAAATATGTAGGGCAACCACGTACCTTCTACCTTCAAACGTCATTTGACTTTTAAAACTGAAAGCCAATTAGTTCAACTACATTGAACTGTTAAAAAAGACTACATTTTTGTGGTCTTTTTTATTTCAACAATATGACAAAATTATGACTCTCTTCCGTCCTTGATAAACACAATCCACTTTCATGACTCTTTCAGAACTTAATTTATCTCTTTTTTCATGGATTAATGCTTCTCCTGAAGCCAGTAATACCAGTATTCATTTTGCCATTTTTATCGCCAATGACCTGCTCTATTGTATGATTTTACTGTTTGCTTGGTTTTGGCTACGTGGTAACTATGACACTAAAAAACAGATATTGAAGGCGTTTATTTTTACCAGTATCGCCATTTTGATCAGCCAATGTATTTCTCATGTGTATTATCACCCACGGCCTTTTGTCATGGAGGTCGGACGCACTCTCATTTACCATGCACCCAATGGCTCTTTTCCAAGTGACCATATGCTGATTTTTAGCAGTATCGCCTTTTCTTATCTATTCTCTGCGCAGCGTAAACTGGGAATTTTTCTCTTGGTCATGGCTTGGCTGGTTGCATGGTCACGTGTCTATCTTGGTGTACATTTTCCTTTAGATATGCTCGGCGCTTTTCTATTGGCTTTTGCCTTAAACTTCTTTGGATTAAAGCTTTGGAATCTCTATAAAGAGAAAATCATGCAATGGGCACTCACCCTTCACTTTTACTTATTTAAGCCCCTCATTCAAAAAGGCTATATCAAATAACTTTTGCTTTAAAACAAAAAATCCCGCTCGAAAGCGGGATTTTTTTTAATGCATTTAAATCAGTAGATCGCCATGTGGTTGCGATGAATCATCTCAAGTGAACGTGCTTCACCTAGAACTTGGTGAACTTTATCTGACGCCAAGCCCTTTACCAGCTCCGCAGAGCGCGAACTAAAGTTGACACGCCCGACCGCAACACGGCCACCTTGGATATCAACACATTCAACCACGTCACCGCGTTCAAAATGCCCTTCCACAGCTTTCACGCCAACTGGAAGTAAACTACGATGATTATCTTTTATGGCTTTAACAGCACCATCATCCAACACCAAACGACCTGCAGTTTGTAAGTGAGCTGCTAACCACTGTTGATGAGCAGTAATGCGGCCATTGTCAGTAATAAACAATGTCCCAAGCATTTCACCATCCATCAAACGTTCAAGCACATTGTCACTTTCACCACTGGCAATCAGCGTTGGACAGCCAGACTTTGCAGCTAAGCGTGCAGCACGGACTTTGGTCAACATACCACCACGACCAAACTTACCGCCACCGCCAGCCATATCAAATAAACTCTCATCTAGAGCACGCACAGTATGGAACAGTTTTGCATCTGGATTTGAACGTGGGTCTGAGTCGAACATCCCCTGCTGGTCTGTCAAAATAATTAACAAATCTGCATGGACTTGACCTGCAACCATCGCGGCCAGCGTGTCATTGTCACCAAAGCGAATTTCATCGGTCGAAACCGTGTCATTCTCGTTGATTACAGGAATGACATGCCATTCAATCAAGTTCTGTAACGCGTCACATGAGTTCAAATAACGACGACGGTCTGCCAAGTCATCATGGGTTAATAACACTTGCGCAGTCTGAATGTGGTGTTTTTCAAGCACACTTGACCACGTATGAATAAGGCCCATCTGACCAATGGCAGCACACGCCTGAAGACTGGGTAGATCGGTGGGTCGGCTGTCTAGCTTCATACGAACCATACCTTCAGCCACAGCTCCTGACGACACCAGAATAATCTCATGTCCTGCATTGTGTAGATCTGCAATTTGTTTCGCCCAATGCGAAATTGCATCTATATCTAAACCTTGCCCATTTGCTGTGAGTAAAGATGATCCGATTTTAACAACGATTCGTTTACAAGCTTCGAGCTTACGTTGCCCATCTACCACTTCTATCATCTTGTCCTCAGTTACTCATTACGAGCTTAACGTACGTAAAACACTTCCATTTCGCCGTCATCTTCATCATCGTCTTCATCATCATCAGCCAACAGGCCAGCAAGACGTTGTTGGCGACGCATTTCACGATATGCTTCTTTAGCGGCAATCGTTTGTTCGCGTGTTTCAGCTTCAAGCTGCTCACGGAATGCTTTCACTTCTGCTGCATAATCAGGATCTTCAAGCTCACGTTCACGTTGTTGCTCAATTTGATCCATCAGGTAATACACAACTGGTTTTGTCCCTTCAGACATCAAACCTGAAGTTTTAAATACAGGGCCATCCCACTGCATTTCATCTAAGATATGCTGACACCATTCATCACGCGTATCGTCTGCAAGTTGATCAACTTTGTTTAACACTAGAACGATAGGTAACTTTGAAAGTGTCGGAGAGAATTTTTCTAATTCACCCAAGATTGCTTTTGCATTGTATGCAGGATCTGAACCATCAATCGGCTGAACATCCACAATGTGAAGCAAAATACGCGTACGCGCCAAGTGCTTTAAGAAACGAATACCAAGACCTGCCCCCTCAGAAGCCCCTTCAATCAAGCCTGGAATGTCCGCCATAACAAATGAACGGTGACTGTCTGCATCGACTACACCAAGGTTTGGAACCATCGTAGTAAACGGGTAGTCTGCAACCTTAGGTTTTGCTGCTGATACGGCACGAATAAACGTCGATTTACCTGCATTTGGCATACCTAGTAAGCCAACATCGGCCAGTACTTTTAGCTCTAAACGAATTTCACGGAATTCACCTTTAAAACCATGGGTACACTTACGTGGCGAACGGTTCGTCGATGATTTAAAGTGAGTATTACCCAAACCACCATCACCACCCGCTGCGACAAGCACACGCTGACCACTTTCAACCAAGTCGCCAATAATGTCACCTGAGTCAGTATCAACAATGGTTGTACCTACAGGAACCTTTAATACGGTGTCTTCACCACCACGGCCTGCGCAGTTCGCGCCACGACCATTTTTAGCTCGTTCCGCACGGAAACGGCGAGTATAACGGAAGTCTACAAGGGTACTGGTATTATCATCAGCTTCGATAAATACGCTACCACCACGACCACCATCACCACCGTCTGGACCACCAAAAGGTACGAATTTTTCACGGCGAAAACTGGCTACGCCATTGCCACCGTCGCCAGCCTCTACGGTAATGACTGCTTCATCAACAAAGCGCATGCTGCCAATCCTCTAAATACTTTAAAACCGCATATTCTGCCATATTTTACAAAATTTCTCGAATAGAATTATTCAGCGAAACATGAAATTTAGTCACAAAAATACCAAAATCTAACTTTTCGACACTTTTCACCTGATTTTATTCATTTTTTAATTTAAATGTGCTGACCATTTAGTCGTTAGATCGCTCTTCGAATCATTTTATTCAATCCTACTCAACTTTTATTTTCAAGAAGGACTTTCACATCAAAATAGCGCGCCAAAAGGGGAGATTGTTTAATAACAAGGCCTTTTCACAGCCTGAAATTGAATCAGCTCTAATCCACTTCCGCACGCCTTAGGAATTCACTCTTAAAATGCAATTAAGGATTATCACAACCAATCCACAATACGTGTCATCTTTTATTTTAAAGCTGCCACCCGTTCTTTACCTTCTAGAATTTCAGGCAAACTTTTTTCAATCCACCCAATCAAATACATGGTTTTCTCAGCAGCTTGTGAACCCAAGATCGTCAATTGATATTCCACTTTGGGCGGCACCACAGGATAGACCGTCCGTAGAATAAAGCCATCATGTTCAAGAGTTTTGAGCGTCTGAGAAAGCATTTTCTCACTCACTCCTTCTATACGCTGCTTGAGCTCACTAAAACGATGTACGCCATCACTTAAACAGCGCAACACCAGTACCGACCATTTACTCGTAAGATGCTCCAAAATTTCACGAGACGGACACTCCGTGGATAAAACTTGACCTAACAATTTGCTTGTCGCATAGGTGTGCATCATTTCTCTCCATTTGGTTTATTACTTACTTTTTGGTACGTACTTACATTTAGTAAGTTAACAGATTAAGATGCAACCATCAAGTATAGAAAACAACCAATATAGGTGAATTATGAAAATTGCAATCACAGGCGCAACAGGACAACTTGGTAACCTCGTTATAGAGCAACTTTTGCAGCTGACCGCTGCCCAGAATATTGTTGCGCTGGTTCGTAAAATTGATAAAGCTGAACATTTCAAAGTCCAAGGTATTGAGCCGCGTGAGTTTGATTATGACCGCCCTGAAACATTAGTTCCTGCTCTATTAGGAATAGATAAGTTATTACTCATTTCAGCCAATGAAATTGGTCGCCGTACACCTCAACACCAAGCAGTGATTGATGCTGCTAAAGTAGCAGGCGTACCTTATCTTGCTTATACCAGCTTACTTCGTGCAGATACGTCCCCACTCGGCTTAGCCCAAGAACACCGTGAAACCGAAAAACTAATTCAAGACAGTGGAATCACTTATACCTTCTTAAGAAATAACTGGTATAGCGAAAACTACCTTGCAGGTGTTGCTCATACTATTGAAATTGGGACGCTTTTTGGCGCAGCTCAAGATGGTCGAATTAGCTCAGCATCACGTATAGATTATGCTGAAGCTGCAGCCAAAGTCTTAACTTCAACAGGTTATGAGAATAAGACCTATGAGCTAGCAGGTTCTGAAAGTTTTAGCCTCTCAGACCTTGCAACTTTCATTGGCCAAGCTGTAAATAAAGACATTATTTATCAGAACCTAAGTGCGGAAGAATACACGCAAGGCTTAACTCAAGCAGGCTTACCTGCTGGCTTAGTTGATGTAATCGTTGATGCAGACATTCAAACTATACAAGGTGCGATGTATAGTGACAGTAAAGACCTAGAACAATTGATTGGACATAAGACCACCAGTATTCAAGATGCAATCAAAGCCGCACTTTAAGCCAATCATTTAATCTTCACATTCAAACACCACCAGTGATTGGTGGTGTTTTTTATGGATGAATGTTCTTCACAGGTAGTGTCATATTCATCTCCAAGTTCGCAGTCGTACTCCGTTCCGTGTTATACATGGTCGCATTGAAGCTTGCTATTTTTCGCATAGTCATTGGGTCATTCAAATTTAACTGTGGTGCAAACTGATGTAACACATGCAGACGCACTGGCTCATCAAACTCAAAATAGACCAAGCCATTAAACATAATTTTGATTGGGATCTGATAGTCTTGCTTTAAATGAAATGGTACAGCCAGCTTAATCGGAATATCTAAAGCGAGTGGGAACTTAGGCAATAGTTTATTTTGATAAATTAGATCTGTAGTTGTCTCCAACGGCATGTTTTGATCAATGAGTACCTCAGTTTGATAATCAACAGATACTGAAACGGGTACTTCTACTTCAAACTCTAAATTTGCCAAATATTTCCCAGTCAAAGGCAGATTGATTTTCTGATCGATTTTCAGTTGCGTATCTAAAGTCCCAACGGATTGGGTTTCTAAATAATTACCCACTTGGATTTTTGTCGGCAAGGAGTCTGATAGTTGAATTTGGGCTTCACTCGCAGACACTTGCATACTGGCTTGAATATTCAGGTACAACCAAAACAGCGCACCCACTAAAATTACAACGCACACAAAACTCAGTACAAGCCGCTTCGCAGACTGGAATATCCACATACTCCCCCCTATGGCTTCACGTGTTCTTGAGGTAGAGGTTTTTCACGCAGTAATTGCAAGCTATTAAGTGGAATTTTCAACTCCCCCTGCTTGATTTCAATTGGTAATGTATTTTGCACATCCACCGAAGCGTTCAACGCCGTTTTAATGGGAACGTTTAAATGTCCCTGTATTGGAATATTGGTTTTAATCACTGTATTGACTGGAATATGTAGGTTTTCTTTCAGTACAGTTTTCACAGGTGCATCAAACTTGAGGTGTACCTGCTGTTCAAGCGGCACATCGATATGAATCGGCACATCCAGCTGAATAGGAATATTACCTTTTAAAGGTAAAGTCACATCTCGCCCCATGACTTTCACCTGTACCTTAGTATCTACAGGCATATTCTGATTAATTTTCAAGGTTTCACGCACTGGAATGGTGGTTTTAATCGGAACCTGATTATCAAAATATACCCGTGGAGTCAGCGTTTGGGTCAGTGGAATATTCAGGTTTTCGCGAATTGGAATTTCTGCATTGACGCGCCCTGTGACATCAACATCTAAGGCATCATGAATTTTAACCTCAACTTGTAAAGGTTCTTGCAGATCAATACTGACTTTTTGATTTTCTAATGGAATATAAATATTAAAGTGTTTAAACGTCCAAATAGCGATAAGCACACCGCATACAGATGCCAACACAATGAATGCCAATCCACTTAGCACATGCTTCACTTGCAAATTCAGATTCCTTTTGTTTTATTTTCTTTTATCTGACAAATATCATCCTTTTGTCAGCTTAGAGAGTCTAAGGGGACGGTATACCAACCAGACTCTTTAGTTTTTATCGTCCTATTTTACACAGTATTCTAATTATTCTAAGTAAATTACTAGGGATTAAACATTGGCAACTCTTAGCACTCAAGCCAGTACTTATGTCACCCCAATGCACCAGATCAGCCTCATCCCACAACAACAGCGCAAAAAAAAGAGCCTCAATTGAGGCTCTTTTTAGTCGCTATTACAAATTATGCATTTGTTTCAGCAGGAATTTTTGGATAGCTTACGCCACCCATTTGCTCTGCAATACGTAAAACTTGGCAGCTATAACCAACTTCGTTATCGTACCAAACATATGCAGTTAAACGGTTGCCCGAAGTGATTGTTGCTTGCGCATCAAATACACCTGCTGTACGCGAACCGATAAAATCAGATGATACAACTTCAGTCGAGTTGGTATAACCGATCTGACCTTGAAGGCTAGAGCTGATTGAGATTTTACGAATGTATTCGTTCACTTCATCACGATCAACTTCTTTATCTAAAGTTAAGTTCAAAATCGCAAGTGAAACGTTTGGTGTTGGAACACGTACAGAGTTACCTGTCAATTTACCTTGAAGTGCAGGAAGTGCTTTAGCAACTGCTTTAGCCGCACCAGTTTCAGTAATTACCATGTTTAACGTTGCAGCACGACCACGACGGTCTGCTTTATGGTAGTTGTCAATTAAGTTCTGGTCGTTTGTAAACGAGTGAACTGTTTCAACATGACCATTCAACACTGTGTATTTGTCATGCAATACTTTAAGTGTTGGTGTAATCGCATTCGTTGTACAGCTTGCAGCAGAGATAATGGTATCTTCATCAAGAATGTCTGCTTGGTTCACACCAAACACCACGTTCTTCATGTCGCCTTTACCTGGTGCAGTCAAGATCACACGTGCAGCGCCTGGGCACTTAAGGTGTTGAGCAAGACCTTCTGCATCACGCCATTTACCTGTGTTGTCAATCACCAACGCATTGGTAATACCATAATCGGTATAATCAACTTCCGTAGGATTAGACGCATAAATAACTTTGATGAATTGACCGTTTGCAATGATTGCTTCGTTTTCTTCATCAACAGAAATCGTACCAGAGAATGGACCATGGATTGAGTCACGGCGTAATAAAGACGCACGTTTTTCCAAATCACCATCAGATGACTTACGAACCACAATCGCTTTTAGGTTCAAACCACGGCCAAGACCAGACTGACCAATCATTAAACGTGCAAGAATACGACCGATACGACCAAAACCGTAAAGGACAACGTCACGACCTTCTACTGAAGTCGCACGACCTTCTACAGATTTAACAGCTGCTGCAACAAATGCGTCAACATCGCC
This sequence comes from Acinetobacter sp. AB03, assembly GCF_058107045.1. Classification (NCBI taxonomy): domain Bacteria; kingdom Pseudomonadati; phylum Pseudomonadota; class Gammaproteobacteria; order Moraxellales; family Moraxellaceae; genus Acinetobacter; species Acinetobacter sp. AB03. The sequence continues at coordinate 1,976,180 of NZ_JBUEBA010000002.1, forward strand.
ACCTTGCTCTTTAAACGCAACGGCTAATTTGCCTAGATCAATTTCAGCAGTACCGATATTTTCAATTTTAGCCAACGCTTCAAGAATTGGGAACGTGTGTACAACTGAAAGCTCAACGTCCATCATACGAGTGAAACGGTGCGCTTTTAAAATTTGGATAACTGAACGGTTAACTAAAGAACGTCCAAACACTGAAACCACAATATTTTTTTCACGGTAAAGCTGACCGATCAAAGCGATCATTTGTTCCGCGATTTCTTCACGGTTTTTCCAGCGACCTTGGTGTTCTGCGTGTAGGGCGATGATAGTCTCTTTGCTCACAGATACGTCCTCTAATTAATTTAATCTAAGCGTAAATTTTAAAACCCAACAATTGTAAAGGATTTAGCGCCAAGTTTGAATCGAAAGCTGTAAATGCATGATGTTTTTTGTCGTATATTCATTATTAATTTAAGAAATGATTGCATTTAGTCTTATGATTTTGCAGTATAAAAATTAAAAAATTATTTTTTAGATAAAAAATAAACAGTTACGCAAATGATGTTTTATCAAACAGTCAACTATTCTAAAAGGGCAAGAAACAAATCAGGAACTTGCTTATCGCCCAAATTCTAGAGCAATGACAGCTCCGAACATCATCAAATTAGTCTGAATGTTGCTTTTTTTCAAAATGCTCAATATTTCGTTCGAGCTGTTTTTTATTTTGTTGCTGTTTATATAAATGCAACACACCTTCAATAATAAGCAATAAGACTGCGAACCAAATTGGAATATAGGTAAACCACTCACCTGGCTCTATACGCTCTCCCATGGCAACTGATGCTCCTGCTAATAAAACAGGCTCCAAATAACTCAGCAAACCAAAGATCACAAAAGGTAAATAACGACTCGCGAGTATATAACTTCCGAGTCCCATTGCACTTAAGAAACCCAGTCCGATGACCGCCAAAATCAGATGTGGAAACTCTTGTATCAAAGCCAAACTATCGCTATGCACAAAGCCCAAATAAAACGCGACAGGTAAAATTAAAAACAGATCCCACCAGAAGCCCCCCAAATGATCCGTTTTACAAACACGGCGCAGGAAGAAATACAAAGGATAAGCCAAAGCAATATAAACCGTTTCCCATGCCATGCTACCAATACGCCAAATTTCATGTCCTACCCCAAGCAAAGCAAAGGCTACCGCGGCCATTTGCCAGCGGGATAGTTTTTCCTTGTAAAGGATGCAACCAACCAACACCATGACCAAAGGCAGTAAAAAATAGCCGAGTGATACTTGTAGACCACGACCATTCATGGGCCCCCATAAGAATAGCCACAACTGCGTGGTACATAAAACAGAACTAAACAATAACCAAGCAATCATCCAAGGTTGTTTAAACATACGCTTAAACAACTCCGAAATGAGTTTTAAATCGCCACTCCACCACATGAATGCGGTTAAAAAGGGTAAGGTCGAAAGCATACGCCAAGCAAAAGTTTGCTCACTATCTAAGGGCTTTAAAAAAAAGGTATAAAAATACAAAACTCCAAAAGTGACGGATGCTAAAACCGATAGTGCAACACCTTTATACATCCTTCACTCCACATTGATTTACACGATTTTTTGATAGGCGGCAATTATAAAGCGTTCGACTGTGTAAAGCTTTATTATTCAAGTTTTAAAATACGTATATGAAACTAAAAAAGCCATGCTTCAGCATGGCATGGCTTTCAAGGCTTAATAGATTTTACTTTTGCAATTGCTTGGTATGAATCAGGTCATTCAAATCATAACCCACTGACTTTGCATATTCTAAGTATTCATTAATGACTTTTTGGTCTGGTTGAGGCGAGCGGGAAAGCACCCACATATATTTACGGCGTGGCTCACCCACTAAAACCGTTTCATAGTCATCATCAATTTTTAAAATCCAATAATCCCCGCGTGCCACAGGTAACCAACGCACCACCTCAGGTAAAAAACTCACTTTCAACTTACTATTAAAAGGTGGGTTTTGTACAAATGCTTCACCTATGGACTGCATCAGCTTACCATCTTGAGCATAACAGCGGTTATCTACTGTCACATTGCCATTTTCATTCAAGGTATAAGTAGCCGAGACATTACTTCCGCATTTATTTTGGAAGTACATGGGCTTACGTGCAATTTCGTACCAAACACCCAAATAACGGTCTAATTCAACCTTATCCACCACGGCTAAGGGTTTGCTCTGGGCGTAAGCCATGGTTGCCATGCCTAACCCGACTAAAACAGCACCACCTACAGCAATTTTGGCAAGTGTAAAACCCGCCTTTGGAAGATTTGCAGACATAAACTGTACCTTTAATATTTCAGAATTTATGATCTAAAAATAAACATCTCTTTAAAAAATAATGCTTTCTGCCCAAATTACTGTAGCGTTATGTAAATGTAACTTAGGTTAGAAGTTGTGCCTTTAAGCGTAAAATTTCATCTCGCAGACGTGCAGCTTGCTCAAACTGTAGCTCTTTAGAAGCTTTTAACATTTCTTTTTCCAACTTGCTTAAATGCTTGGCAAGAAGTTTCGGATCGGACAGCAAGTGCTGCTCATCTGCACTGAGCGTTTGGTGTTGATCTGCGATACCACTTTCAACTTGATCATCTGTCAGCACTTCGCCTGTATCAATATCCTTTTTATTTTGTCTGATGGTGCTACGCGGAATAATGCCATGCAGCTCATTAAAGGCCATTTGTTTTTCACGACGACGAGCTGTTTCATCGATGGCTTTTTGCATCGAATCAGTAATCCGATCACCATATAAAATCGCTTTGCCTTTTACATTACGTGCTGCACGACCAATGGTTTGAATCAAAGAACGCTCAGAACGCAAGAAACCCTCTTTGTCCGCATCCAAGATCGCCACCAAAGACACTTCAGGCATGTCCAAGCCTTCACGTAGTAAGTTGATCCCAACGAGAACATCGTAGACACCTGAACGTAAGTCATGAATAATTTTCACCCGCTCAACAGTGTCAATATCTGAGTGCAGATAAGCAACTTTGACTCCATACTCTTTTAAGTACGAACTTAAATCTTCTGCCATACGTTTGGTTAAGGTGGTTACCAAAACACGCTCGTCTAGATCTTTACGGATATTGATCTCAGACAAGACATCATCAACTTGAGTCAATACTGGACGCACTTCAATTTCGGGGTCAATCAGACCTGTAGGACGAACCACCTGCTCGGCCACTTGTTCGGCTTTTTCAAGCTCGTATTTGGCTGGGGTTGCACTGACATAAATTGTAGCTGGGGTAATCCGTTCCCACTCTTCAAACTGCATTGGACGGTTATCTAGAGCACTAGGGAGACGGAAACCATAATTCACCAAGTTTTCTTTACGCGAACGGTCACCTTTATACATCGCGCCAATTTGCGGCACAGTCACGTGTGACTCATCAATAATCAGTAAGGCATCGTCAGGAACATAATCAAATAAGGTCGGCGGCGCTTCACCCGCAGGACGACCTGACAAATGACGTGAATAGTTTTCAATACCGTTGGTGTAGCCCAACTGCTGCATCATTTCTAAATCATAACGGGTACGTTGCTCAATTCGCTGAGCTTCAAGCAATTTGTCATGTGCACGAAAGAAACCTAAACGCTCTTTTAACTCTTCACGAATCGTGCCGATGGCGCGCTCTAAATTATCTTTCGGTGTTACATAGTGACTTTTTGGGTAAATTGTCACGCGCGGAACTTTACGGACAAGTTTGCCTGTCAGTGGATCGAACCAACGAATCGAATCGACTTCATCATCAAACAACTCGATTCGAATCGCATGCTGATCCGATTCGGCAGGGAAAATATCGATAATTTCACCACGGATACGATAGGTACCACGTAAAAACTCAAGCTCATTACGGCTATATTGCATTTCCACCAAACGACGAATGATGTCATCACGTGCGATACGATCGCCCTGTACAATATGTAGCAACATGCTCATATAAGCATTAGGGTCACCCAAACCATAAATAGCAGAAACTGAAGCAACAATAATTGCATCGCGACGTTCTAAGAGCGAACGTGTTGCAGATAAACGCATTTGGTCAATGTGGTCATTGATCGCAGAATCTTTTTCAATAAATGTGTCTGAAGATGGCACATAGGCTTCAGGTTGGTAATAGTCATAATAGCTGACAAAATATTCGACGGCATTGTTCGGAAAGAAAGATTTGAATTCACCATAAAGCTGTGCGGCTAAGGTTTTATTATGTGCCATAACAATGGTCGGACGTTGCGTCCGCGCAATCACGTTGGCCATGGTATAGGTTTTACCTGAACCCGTAACCCCAAGTAACAACTGGTCGTGATAGCCCTTTTCTATTCCAGCAACAAGTTTTTCGATGGCTTGCGGCTGATCACCTGCGGGTTGATAATTGGTGACTAAATCAAAAGGTTGTTTCTCACTCACAGACATATCCCAAGATTTGCTTCTTCAACCGCCTATTTTAACATATTCAATCCCGAGCAATTCTTGCTTTTAGATTTTTAATGTAATTTACTGAAAATATTACAAAGATTTTTCACTTGACCCCCCCGTATTTCAAGGGCAACATGAAGTGAAGAAGAGCGAAAAATCAGAGCCTATGACTTACCAATATCATGATGAAAGCATCGTCAAAAACCTAGATGAACATACCGTATTTGTGTTTGGTAGTAACATGGCAGGTCAACATGCGGATGGCGCTGCCCGAACTGCACTTGAGCACTTTGGTGCAATAAAAGGCGTCGGACGTGGATGGTCAGGGCAAAGTTATGCCATTCCCACTATGAACGAACACTTACAACAAATGCCGCTCTCGCAAATTCAACACTATATTGATGACTTTAAAATCTATACCAAAAATCATCCTAAAATGACTTACTTTCTAACCTCTATAGGCTGTGGTATTGCAGGTTATAAAGTTGAAGAAATTGCTCCTATGTTTAAAGGCATTTCTCATAATGTTATTTTCCCTTCATCATTTCGCCCATTTGTGGAAAGAACACTGCCACGTCTAAGTAAAAAGTTTTTGCACACCATTTTTAACGATGCTGTGATTTTCAGTACCCAAAATGATGACATGCTGATTCAGCATTTGGCCTTAACCGATAATGAAAAAAGTTTAGCCAAAATTATCCTCAACACGCGTATGTATCCAACCGACAGTAATGGTCGCGATCGTGTGTTTGAAATTGAAGATATTTTACATGCGCTGTCAGGGAAAATATTTGATTTTGAGACCAACGCGGAGGGGCGCATGCTTTTTGGTGGTGCCATTCTAGCGCTGTTGGAACTTTATAATATCAATGAACAAGACTTCATTGAAGTTTGGCAAGGCACACGAGAAATCGCACCACCGAAGCCTGAACATCGTGCGCGAAAAGCCTCACGTTAAATCCAGTCTTCTCAAAAAAGCCAATCCATCAGATTGGCTTTTTTCGTTAAAAATAATAGAGTTATTAGAATCTTCCCTATCCCCAATCGCCAACTACTACAAAAATAAAGGTGACGATATTGTTCCTGCTTTTCTCTTTTTAACTTTTAAAGGTTCACTTACACTCTGAATCATAATCATACTTTTCAAAAATTTAAAAAAATCATGAGAACAAATAGACAGCTTAAAGCCTTAAAATCCAGAAGAAACAAGCATGCCGTTTTTAGCATAGTGGTTGCCGTTGTCATGCTGATTGCATTTTATCAACTGCCTCAGTTTCAAGATTTTAATTTTATAAATCTATCCCCTGTATATTTTATCTTTGTTATTTGCTTATCCTTCCTCAAAAAGACAAAGAACGAACAACCAAAAAAGAACAACCTCCTCTTAAATATTTTATTCATGACGGCACCCTTCTTCATCATTAATGTTTTTGCACTTTCCAGTCTCAGCAAATTTACTGACTATTCGGCTGTACGTATTGCAAATACATATACCTAACCCACAACACATCGAGGGCCAAATTCGGTTAAATAGCTACACTGTGGGCTCTGGGCGTAATAAATCACACTATGAAGATGTTGTGTTAAATGAGCCTTCTCAGCAGCAACCACTAAGATTGGTCTGTAATTTTATGGATCGCTTTAAAAGCTGCCCACTCTTAGAAAACTTTCAACAACAAATAGTCAGTATCCGTTATTACACAGACAACCGTCAGTTTATCTACCCAGAAGTTTTAGTGTTATCGGTCGCAGCAGACAACACAACCATCAGCAGCCAAGACTTCATGCAGATATACCAACAACAACGAAAGAATTTTTTGATTTATTTATTCTTCATGGTATTGATTCCAAACCTGTTGGTGATCAATTTATTTTGGCGCGACCATCAATATCAACAATCACAAATTTTTCGCTATCGACCTCAAAGCATTTAGCGCTTATCAATATCAGCATATACGCTCTTTAAACTCCAAAACCATTGGAGCTTATGCACTTTCTATGAGCAATCAATATGCATTTTTTGACTAAATCCCCCCATAAACTCACATAAATTTTAAAAATAACTTTTTTATCACATTATTTTAAAAAGTTTTTTTAGCGCTTATACTGCTTTAAATTCCAACATAAAAACGAGATATAAATGCAATTATTGGACTCTCCTATTTTTGAATTATCTCCCATTGCCATGTGGTTAGAAGACTTTAGCGAAGTACAAAAACAATTCGATCTTTGGCGGAGTGAAGGTATTGAAGATATTGCGTCTTTTCTGTTGGAAGACAAATCAGGTATTTTAAGTTGTGCGCATAAAATTAAAGTCCTGCATGTCAACCCGCAAACCTTAAAACAATTTGAAGCCCAAAGTTTTGAAGACTTAACCGCAAACCTTGCGCAAATTTTTAAAGCAGATATGTCAAGCACTCATTTAAATGAGCTGGTCGCACTTTGGAATGGTGAAATTTTATTTGAAAATACTGCTGTAAATTATACACTTACAGTTAATCGCCTTGACATTCGCCTGCGAGGGACAGTGCTCCCTGGTCATGAACACGATCTTTCATTGGTTTTGATCACCACGGAAGACATTACACCTTATGCCAATGCACAACGTTTAGAAGAAAAAAGTCGTTTAATTGCTGAGGCACGTTTTCAATACTCGCCCACTTCACTTTGGGTTGAGGACTTTAGCCGAGTCAAAGCACGTTTAGATCATTTACGTCGTTTGGGGATCAGTGACTTTAAAACTTTCCTTGATGTCCACAATGACTTTATTAATGAATGTCTCAGAGACATCATGGTTACCGATGTCAACCAAGCCACACTCGATTTGTTTGCTGCACGTGACAAAGACCATTTACTTAAAAATTTGCATAAAGTCTTTCAAAACGAAACCCAAAAGACCTTTCGACATCAACTGCTCGAACTGTGGGATGGCAATATTCAACATAACTGCGAAGCGGTCAACTACGCGCTCGATGGCAGTATTCGCCATGTACTGTTACATTTTGCCGTGTTTCCAGGCTTCGAAGACGATTGGGGTATGGTTCAACTGGCGCTCACCGATATTACCGCACGTAAAAAAGCCAAAAATTATCTTGAGTACTTGGGCAAACATGATGTCTTAACCAAACTTTATAACCGCTCTTTCTACAGCACTGAAATCAACCGACTTGAGCGCAACAACCTACGCCCTGTGTCTTGTATTTTCCTAGATATGAATGGCTTAAAAGCTATCAATGACAACCTTGGTCATGATCAAGGCGATAGCTTATTACGCCGTATGGGGAATACCCTGAATCAGTTAATTGAAAATACGCAATACTCTGCTTCAAGGATCGGTGGTGATGAATTTGTGGTGCTATTACCTGCCGCCGATGAAGCCGCATTGAACCATTGTATTGAAAGTTTGCATGAGCTTTTAATGGTAGATAACCAATTTAATAATCATCAACCTATTAGTGTGTCGATTGGCACTGCCACCAGCCAGCCAAATGAACGGGTTGAAGATATGCTTAAACGTGCCGACACTGCGATGTATGAGCACAAAAAAACCTACTATGCAGAAAATGATCGACGGGTTACCAATTACAACCCAGCGAATGATCAATAAAAAAGCGCCCTAAACAGGGCGCTTTTTTTATCTCAATGGCGAATCAACGTTTACCCATTGAACGACGGGTGCCACGTGGTGGCATCCAAGTACGATCTGCATACTGTTCAGGTTTTGGACGAACCTGATTATGTGCAACATCGTCAGCACTTTGTTCTGCATTTGGCATTGGGAATGGGAGATTCACCAAAGGTTTTTTTGAAGTAGGCTGTTGCTTACTCATGACCATCACTCTCATCAAATTGCGCTTATTTTAAAGTTTTTTTCATAAAGATGCGAGAAACTTCCTAATTCTGTACATTTTTGAAATCATTAATTCAAAATTGAATTTTTTTTATGTTTTTTGCAGAAAATCTGTGTTTTTAAACGCCTTGCTTGAGTTTTTTAAGCTAAGATAGTGTGCTTTTTATTTTTTAAACCCTATAAGAAGGAATACTGCCGTGGACGTACGTCTCTCTGATCGTGTGAATGCCATCAAACCGTCCCCAACTCTTGCTGTTACCAACAAAGCTGCTGAATTAAAAGCGGCTGGCAAGAACGTTATTGGCTTGGGCGCAGGTGAACCTGACTTCGACACCCCACAACACATCAAAGATGCAGCAATTGCAGCGATTAACAACGGTTTCACAAAGTACACCGCTGTAGATGGTACGCCTGGCCTTAAAAAAGCGATTATTGCAAAATTCAAGCGTGACAATAACCTTGATTATGCTGCAAACCAAATTTTGGTTTCTTGTGGCGGCAAGCAGTCATTCTTTAACTTAGCATTAGCTTTGTTAAACAAAGGTGATGAAGTAATCATCCCTGCACCATTTTGGGTAAGCTACCCAGATATGGTGATTATCGCTGAAGGTGTTCCTGTTATTGTAAAATGTGGTGAAGAACAACGTTTCAAAATCACACCTGCTCAACTTGAAGCTGCGATCACAGACAAAACTCGTTTAGTGGTTTTAAACAGCCCATCAAACCCAACAGGTATGATCTACACTAAAGCTGAATTAGAAGCTTTGGCTGATGTTCTTCGTAAATACCCAGAAGTTTATATCGCTTCTGACGATATGTACGAACCAATCCGTTGGGATGACGAATTCTACAATATCGCAACAGTTGCACCAGACCTTTATGACCGCACAATCGTGTTAAACGGTGTGTCTAAAGCGTATGCAATGACTGGCTGGCGTATTGGCTATGCAGCGGGCCCTGCTAAGCTTATTGGCGCAATGAAAAAAATCCAATCGCAATCAACTTCAAACCCAACTTCTATTTCACAAGTTGCTGCTGAAGCTGCGTTGAATGGCCCTCAAGACGTTCTTGAGCCAATGATTGAAGCATTCAAACGCCGTCATGACTTAGTTGTTAGCGGTTTGAACGACATCAACGGTATTTCTTGCTTACCTGCTGATGGTGCATTCTATGCATATGCAAACATCCGTCCATTAATTCGTGCGAAAGGCTTAAAATCTTGCACAGAATTCTCTGAATGGTTATTGGAAGAAACTGGCGTAGCTGTAGTTCCTGGTGATGCATTCGGCTTGGGCGGTTTCATGCGTATTTCTTATGCAACTGCTGACGAAGTACTTGCAGATGCGCTTGCACGTATCAAGAAAGCGGCTGATTCAATCGAAGGCGTAGATGCTGCGATTGCTTCAATTGCTGCTGAAAAATAATTTAACCCTTTAAAGTTAGATTAGAGAAACCCGCGAACTTCGCGGGTTTTTTTATGGCTTAAATTTGGTGAAGTCCCCAATATACTTCCGTATTCGGTGTACAGAAAAATCCTTCAAATGGATGAATTTTTAAAATTTGATCAATGATTTTTTTGGAAGAACATAAAAAGGTACAGTGACTGTCCCAATGTGTAGCAAATAAAAGTTGATGATCTTCAGTGTAATTGCATACATCAAGAAGATCATTTGCGATCAAATCATTAATATGCATTTTTTTCGGTTGATTTATTCCATGTTCATCAACAGTCAACAAAAACTCATAACCCAGCTTTTTTATTGCATCTAAAAGAGGATTCTCTAAAAATGGAGAAATATGCCCATTATCACATGGATTAATAATTTCACTCTGCTTGTATAAATCAAGGACTAGCTTTTCCCAAGTTATATTTTCATATTGTTGTTTAATACCGCCGATCATCGTTCTTAATGCAACATCTATTTGAGAGATATTATCTAGCCCAACTAAATTTAAAATTTCATGCCATGAAATCGGATAACAGCCTTCGATAAACTCATTTTTTTCAGGCCACGTTTCAACATTATAACGTTCCAGTTCCAATGTGACCGCTTTATAAAATGGATGCAAAACGATATACACCGATTCAAAAACGCCCTGATAATATTCTAAAATCTTTCCATCATAAGGATAAGAGGCGTAAATTTCAGGAATCAATACATTATTCTCTTTCATTATTTACATCTTCTAATTTTCAATTTTATTAGGAATTTCCTTTTTATTCGACACCCAAATCACTAAACCTATACCAGCCAGCACAATAACTGCAGACAAAATAATCCGCCAGCTCAAAGGCTCACCAATAAACAATGCCCCACCCAGAATCGCCAAACACGGCACGGACAATTGCACGCTACTGGCCGTGACCCGATCAATTTTCTTCACTATGGCATACCAAAGTACATATGCTCCACTCGATGCCAAACCACCAGATAAGAATGCCAACAGCATACCTTTTGGCTGGATAAAACTCTGTGTGTAAAAAAACAAATAGACCAAGATAACAAAAGGAATCGCCACTACAAAATTTGCCAAGCTACTGGTCAGTGGATTATGCATATTCTTACCCGCGATGCTATACATTGCCCAACCCATGCCTGAAAGCACCATCAATGCAGCATAACCCAAAGGAGGTGCCGAAGCCCCTGGTAGCAATAAAATCAAAAGACCTAAAATAGCGATCACCAGCCCCAACCCGCGTCGCAAATTGATTTTTTCACCATGACACAGGCCATAACTGACCATACTTAACTGCACTGTCCCAAACAGTAGTAATGCACCTACACCCGCGTCGATATGCAAATAGGCCAGTGAAAAAGCCACAATATATAAGGCAAGAAAAAATCCATTTTTTACACTCCACTCTATTTTGGCCTTATGAGTAGAGAGCATATACAGTAGAAATAACACCATTGCACCGCTACAGACCCGAAGTAAGCTAAAACTCATCGGATCAATCTGCTGCTCAGCCAACGCTAAACGACATAGCACCGAATTGGCTGCAAAGGCCAACATTGCAATGGAAATTTTAAGCAGCATGTTTGAGCGTCCTTATTCAACAGCCTGCTTTAGATATATCGAATATATCTTATTAAATCTAGAGAGTTTTTCTCATGCAATTTATCAATAATCTCGATATGTAACTCAGATGATTCAACCTGAATACCTTATTATTTAGCATCATCTGGTGAAAATAAAGCAATCACATCCGCTTCCGTGAGCTGCTCCGTAGAATACTTGAATTGGTAAAAATCAGGCTTATTATCAATATAAATTTCTGTTGTAAGTTTTAAATCTTTTGGCTGTTCTTCCATCGCAAATACATTGATATTGCAATAGCTGCCGTCCTGAGTTCGCCAAAAAAGCGACGTGTCACATTCGCTACAAAAACCTCGCTCACCCCAGTCTGATGATTTGAATAATTTTAAATATTCTTGATTGTCAAACTTTAAACTACTGGGTTCGACATCAATACTCATGAGCACCCCGCTCGACTGCTGGCGGCACATAGAACAATGACAAGCATGGACATCATGATTTTTGAGTGCGGCTTGGAACTTGGTTTTACCGCATAAACAGGACACGTTCATTGTGAGTTCCCTCTTCATGTGAAGACTGTGTAAATTACTAAAACCTTGTTTATCTTATATATAAATAAAAAACAAAAGAGTGTATAAATTTTGTGCACCATTTTAAAACAATGCTCACGTTTAGGCTGCTCTGTTCTATCAACACTCAAATTATCAAAATGAATAATCCTAAATCTTTTCCCTACAATATGTTCATAGCATGAGCTCAATCCATGATTACGATTTCGTTGATTTTTGTACTGATCAATCCAATGCTGAATCTTGACGAAAAGACTGAATTTTGTTTAATTGGACAACAGGTTCCAAAAAGGAACTCATAGATAAATATAGGAATGAACAAGATGAATCCCAAAGAAATGACAGGACTACAACTCTTAGAAGCCATGTGTACAGGAAAAATTCCACCTGCAAGTATCAGTGAAACTATTCCCATGCAGCCTTTTGAAGTTTCTGAAGGGAAAATTAGCTTTAAAGCAAAAGCAGATCATCGCCATTTAAACCCGCTTGGTGGCGTGCATGGTGGCTTTGCAGCAGCAGTACTCGACTCAGTGACGGGTTGTGCCGTACATACTATGCTTGAAGCTGGTGTTGGCTATGGCACCATTGATCTGAATATTAAAATGTGCCGACCGATTCCAAGAGACAAAGAACTACTTGCCATCGGCAGCGTGATCAACATCAGTAAGAACCTAGGTATTTCTGAAGGTAAAATTGTAGATTAAGACGGTAAACTCTACGCCCATGCAACAGCCACCTGTATGATTATTCGTCCCTAAAAACGAAAGGCACTGATAATATTCAGTGCCTTTTTCACGCCAAAGTAAACTTTACTTCAGCATGACAGATCAAATTGCGGTTTTAAACGTCTTCAGCGTCTGCAATTTTGAGGCATCGGGACGTTCAGCCCCTTTATAAATACAATAGTATTTAAACGCACTGTCTAAAATCACGTCTAAGCTTTTGCCTTCAGCAGCAGACCAGACTTTTGAATGATTACTGCCTGATAAAGTACTGCCTGACAACTGATACAAATACAGATCATGTTCTCGCTGCACAGTCTTTTTAAGAGTAGTCGTCGACTGTGTTGAAAGCAACTGACAAGGACTGTTGACCAGCCAACGCTCACTAAACCAAAGTTGTAATAAATCACCCAAATACAAGTCTGTACAACCGACTGGCCAAACATCAATATAGGCTGACTCTACAGGGGTATAGTATTGTTCAGGGTTTGAAATAATAGAGAGATACTGATCTTGATAATCAGCTAGGTTTGCAAAAATATCGGAAATGGTAAGCGTATTCATTCGCTTTCTCCTGTTTAGCCATTTTAGTGCTGGCAAGTTGGTTATAAATCCACACTGTTTAAGTTTTCACTTAAACGCTCTGTTGTTAAAATCAGACTATCAATGACTTTTCAACATTGCAAGCACTTCAATACGATTTTTTTTGAAAATGATTTTTTTGTTCAAATAAAAAGCATCCAATATAAAAATGACAGCAACATGACATTTTAGACTTGACCCACTATGAAATGTCCTTATAATCGCATGCAGATTCTCCAATAGCTCAGTCGGTAGAGCGACGGACTGTTAATCCGCAGGTCCCTGGTTCGAGCCCAGGTTGGAGAGCCAAATTCAAGAAAGCCCACACTATATGTTGTGGGCTTTCTTCTTTTCTACGTCTTAAAAGTTTCGCTGCTTAAGATGTAAATCTTCCAGCTAAACCCAACAGAAAGCCAGAACTAAACCATTATCGAAAAATAACTTATCTTAAAAATACCCAAAATGATTCACAAGAAAAATCATGGGCACATTTAAAACACATATGGATGTTCGTTCAGATCACTTCCCGATCACAGCAACTGAAATGAAAAAATAGGAAGGATAAATTATTGGTGAACTATTAGCCCAACATCTTGTTGAACAATTCAATCAATAACAACTTGCAATCGCTGCAATTCACAATGAAGATTGAGGATACTTACTTAGTTTTAGTCATCCCACTTTATTAGATATAATCGTTACGATAAAAATGACAACTTATTTTTAATTTTTATTCACCCATCACAGCCAATCATTAAAAAATATTTTTTTAAGAAAATAGATCTTTCAACCCAATTAAGTCATGTCTCTGAGACTTTGCGAAATACTCTTTCTGATGCAACAATTTTTCATGATGTGCAATGGTGGAACGTGGAAGATATAAAAAAGTACAATAAATCATCCTCAAAATCACTAAACATCCATACTTAAACAACTCATTCCACTGACTCATATTTCGCGATTTTATGGAAAGGAATTACAGCTCTCAATACATCACATCTACCCTTCTTTAATTAAAAAGCCCAATCTATAAAATTGGGCTTTTTAATGAGTCAAGGCAATCTACACTGAGAATCTGTAAATTTTGAACAGTTTACAAACTGTAGCATTCACCCGCTTTATTCCTAAGCCGCTTCCACAGGCACGCCACTATGGAAACGGAACACATCATCAGGTGTACTAATTAGCTCTTTTTCGACGTTACGGATATGTTCAATACGGGCTTGAATATCTTCTTTCGGATTTTTCAATTTCCCCGTTTGCGCCACCTCTAAAGCTAAAGCCAAGTAGTCTTCAAAATGGCGGGATTCAGACTTTAGCAAGTAGCGATAGTAACGACCTAATTCATCATCCACCAAAGGTGCTAACGCGTAGAAACGCTCACATGAACGTGCTTCTACAAAGGCACCAATGATTAAAATATCAATTAAAGCCTCAGGCTCATAAGTCCGCACTTCTTTACGTAAACCACCCGCATAGCGACCTGCACTCAGATTGCACCACTCTAGCCCGCGCTTTTTCATAAATTCAAGCACTTGCTCATAATGCAGCATTTCTTCACGAACCAGTTGTGCAAGCTTGACTTGCAAATCGGTAAAAAAACTATAGCGAAACATCAGGTTCATCGCTGTACCTGCAGCTTTCTTCTCACAATTCGCATGGTCTTGCATCAGCACATCAAGATTAGTCAGTGCTTCAGCCAACCAAGCTTTTGGTGTTTCACAGCCCAAGAAGTCCATGACGGGCTTCATGAGTTCATCATAATTGATATTCGACATATTCAAATCTTAAAAACTTTAGAATTAACGTGCAGCTTTAATCACTGCTTTCATTTCACGTACAGCTTGTTCCAAGCCCACAAAAATAGCATCCGCAATTAGGGAATGGCCGATGTTTAATTCGTGAATCTGTGGAATTTGTGCGATTGGGGTCACATTTTCAAGGTTGAGCCCATGCCCAGCATTCACCACTAAACCTTTTGATGCTGCATATTCAGCACCTTTGACAATACGTTCAAGCTCATGTTGCTGAGCTTCAGGTGTTTCTGCATCAGCATAGGCACCTGTATGAATCTCAATGGTTGGTGCACCACAAGCAACTGCTGCATCAATTTGTGCAAAGTCAGCATCAATAAACAAGGACACATCACAGCCAATCTCAGACAAGGCTTGAGTTGCCGCTTTGACATCGTCAAAATGTCCAACCACATCCAAACCACCTTCGGTCGTTACTTCTTGGCGTTTTTCAGGAACAAAACATACATGGTGCGGTTTAATTTCTTTGGCAAATGCAATCATTTCATCCGTAACTGCCAACTCTAAATTCATACGTGTTTTAAGCGCTGGACGCATACGACGCACATCATCGTCCTGAATATGACGACGGTCTTCACGTAAATGCAAGGTAATCCCTTCCGCCCCTGCTTGCTCACAGATCAATGCTGCATTGACTGGATCAGGATAAGACGTTCCACGCGCTTGTCGTAAAGTTGCCACGTGGTCAATATTTACACCAAGTAATGCAGCCATATTCATTTCCTAATTACGATTGAGTTTGAGTGTTCTGAATCCACAACTGACGACTTTTTAAGGGGCGATCGCCCAACAATGAACTGATCATTTGTCGATACAACTTGGTCAGCAATTGTAACTGTTCCAAACCAAAATCCCTACCCTTTTCATATTGGCACATGCTTAAAATTTGCTGTCCATTTAAGGTCGCTCGCGAAGCTTGTGCAGTAGGAATAAAGCCTTCATTCAGCTGGAATATATATTTGAGTGATGATTGAATTTCTAGTTGATTGGCATCAGTCGAAAAATCTAAGGCATAACCCAAATCTTCCAGTAGTTCGTGCTCAAACTGTCTTAGAATTTGTTTTAAAAACTGATTAGGATCTGCTTGCTGCGCCAGTTGTTGTAATTGCGTTAGCGTATGTGCATATTGAGCAAAACTTTGCTCCATTTGTACTTCGAGCGGACATAGTCTGAGCAGAATCTCATTGAGATAAAAACCTGAAAAAAAAGCATCCCCGAAGAAAAAAATCGGCTGATTGACAATTTCAAGTTTTGTAAAATTTTTGAGTTCAGATTTACCCGAAGCTTGTAAACAAATCGGCTGATATTGTGGCGGCGGGGTTTGTCTTAGAATGCCATCAACTCGCCCATGCTCTTGGGTAAATAAATGCACAATATGACTACGTTCACGGTATTTTCTGTGGTGAATTAAATAACCATGCAGTACTTCATTGCGCATGAGGAATTAACTAATCTTTTTTATCTTTATCATTCTGTTCACTGTCTTCATCATCCCCATCTGGGATAACAGCACCAACCACCGCTGCGGTTCCTTTCACCACGCCTTTTGTGGTTTTATACGCAATCTTTACAGGAACGGTGACGATCTTGTGTATACAACCTTGCAAAAACAACATACAAGCCATTACTGCGAACACCTTGACCATAACACCATCCCTATAAAAATTTGTTTTCTTAAAACTTAGATATCGCTATAACCTAAGCTTTTCAATGCACGCTCATCATCAGACCAACCGCCTTTCACTTTAACCCAAAGCGTCAGCATGATCTTTTGTTCAAACATTTTTTCCATATCGATACGCGCATCCATACCGATTTTCTTAAGCTTAGCGCCTTTTTCACCAATCACAATTGCTTTCTGGCCTGGGCGGTCTACAAAAATCGTTGCATCAATGTATGTACATGCTGGTTTTGGACGACCTATTTTTTCATTTACCGTTGCTTCTTCAGTCTTAAACGACTCAATTTGCACGGTTAAATCATAAGGTAGTTCCTCACCCAACTGACGCATAATCTTTTCACGGATAATTTCTGATGCCAAGAAACGTTCAGAACGATCTGTCAGTTGATCCAATGAATACATCGGTGGCTGGAAAGGTAAATATTTTTCAATGGTATCGCGCAGATGGTCTAAGTTTGCACCACGTAGTGCAGAAACAGGAACAATCTCAGCAAAATTCATTAATTTTGCACGTTCTTGAATCAAGGGTAATGCATGGTTTTTATTTTCAAGTGTATCAATTTTATTGATCACAAGAATCACTGGCATCTCTGCATTTTTGAGTTTTTCCAAAACGAGCTCATCGTTTTGAGTCCACTTGTCTGCATCTAGAACAAACAATACCAAGTTGACATCACGCAATGCAGAAGACGCAGCACGGTTCATCATTTTGTTGATGGCGCGCACTTCTTTTTTATGCATCCCTGGTGTATCAACAAATACCGCTTGAGATTTTGCACGTGAATCAATTCCCACAATTTTATGACGTGTGGTTTGTGGTTTACGTGAAGTAATCGATAATTTTTGACCCAACAAATGGTTCATCAACGTAGATTTGCCTACGTTTGGACGACCGACAATTGCCACAAAGCCGCTACGAAAATCCGTTGGGATTTCTGTGCCTTGTTCGCTAAAAAATTGGCTAATTAAATCATTACTGTCGCTTTGCGACTCGTGATCAGCATCGATGTGATCGGAAGAATTTGACATGGCAGATTACTGCTCCAAAAGTTTTAAAATATCCGCCGCAGCTGCTTGTTCAGCAAAACGGCGACTGGTACCCTCACCCATTACAACAGACAATCCATCCACTTTACACTCCACTTTGAAATGCTGATTGGGTGCATCGCCTTGAATATCGACCACATCATAAACTGGGAGAGCTTTTTTTCGTGCCTGAAGATATTCTTGTAAACGAGATTTAGGATCTTTAAGTTGATCGGTTGGCTCGATATGGTCTAAATATGGCTCGTACCATTTTAACACAATCGGCTCCAACACCGTTAAATCACTACAATCCACATAGATTGCACCAATAATAGATTCAACCGTATCCGCAAGGATGGACTCGCGATGATGTCCACCTGATTTTAACTCACCTGTACTTAAAATGAGTGACTGGCTCAGTTTTAAATCATTTGCAATCTTACCTAAAGCTTCCTGACGAACCAAGGTTGCACGCATACGCGTCAAACGGCCTTCGTTCTCAGTTGGATAAGCTTTGTAGAGATAATTTGCAATAATCATCCCTAATAAAGAATCGCCTAGAAACTCTAGGCGCTCATAGTTGTATTTGTGGCTCACCGATCGGTGGGTCAGTGCAAGCTGAAGTAATTCAGGTTGTTTAAACTGATAACCGATACGGCTCGCTAAGCGGGCTTCACTTAGCTTGGACTGAGCTTTGATCAAAACTTTTCTCGAACTTTAATACTAAATCTATATTCAGCAAGAATGGTTTTCTTACCTCATACTCCTTTTTCACCTGCAACCCTTCGGTATTGGTGACTTGCATAATTTCTTTAATCTTCACATCACGAATGCCATTCATATCCAAACGCTTTGAAAGCTGACTCTCAAACTCCGCGGGCTGAATATTTTTCGGGCTGCTTTGAAATACTTCCTCAATTTGGCTATTGATCATCCGATCATCAAAATAGGGAGCCCAAACTGCAATTGCCACTTTCGCCATAAATGCAAACCCCATGATTGCAAATAAAATGGCGATATAAGATGCCCCTTGTTGATTCTTGCGCATTTTTTATTTTCCGAATCGATATTAGTCAATGCTACCGTTACGGTTAAATGACGGCAACTTAAAGCCAGGTTCTTTATGCATCCAAATATAAAATGCACGACCTGTTAGGTTCTGTTCAGGAACCATTCCCCAGAAACGACTGTCAGCACTTTGGTCGCGATTATCCCCCATCGCAAAGTACTCACCTTCTTTTATTTTCACTTCCCAATATAAACCATTTTCAGCAGAGTATTTACCATTTTCTACAAAGTTAATATACGGTGCTTGGCGTGCAACATTAACACCTTCTAACTCACGCATGGTAAAGGTATGCTTGCCAATCGTTTCTTTATGATATATCGAAGTAGGCGTATCTAAACGGTCTTTTTCACGGCTAAATTCAACAGGCACTTTAGCAATTTTTTGACCATTAATGGTTAATTGGCCATGATCAAAAACAATGTGATCGCCAGGAATACCAACCACACGTTTGATATAGCTGATCGTCGGTTGCGGTGGATAACGGAAGACAATCACATCGCCACGCTCAGGCTCACCCACATCAATCACTTTTTTATTCACAATCGGCAGGCGCACACCATAGTCAAACTTATTGACCAAGATGAAGTCACCAGTTTCTAAAGTCGGGACCATCGAGTCCGAAGGAATATTAAAAGGTTCATAAAAGAATGAACGTAGGCATAGAACAATCGCAAGGACTGGCCAGAAATCATAAGCCCACGTAATGACAAAATTTTCATTTCCCTTGCCTTTCGTCGCTCGTTGTTTAAATACAAACTTATCGAGCAACCACACCAAAAAGAAAATCAGTGTGACAGGAACAAGTATCAAATTAAAATCAAAATCCATGGGCTTATATTCCTACCTTTTTATCTTTCTACTTTCAACACAGCCAAGAACGCTTCTTGTGGTATTTCCACACTTCCCACTTGCTTCATGCGTTTCTTACCTTCTTTTTGCTTCGATAGCAGTTTCTTCTTACGAGAAACGTCACCACCATAACATTTCGCCAATACGTTTTTACGCATTGCCTTTACGGTTGAACGAGCAATAATTTGTGCGCCAATGGCCGCTTGAATTGCCACATCAAACATTTGACGTGGAATCAAATCTTTCATTTTTTCAACCAATGCAATACCACGGTGACGTGCATCTTGACGGTGACAAATCATTGCCAAGGCATCGACTTTATCGCCATTGATTAGAACATCGACTTTTACCAATGATGAACTTTCAAAACGTACAAAGTTATAATCGAGCGACGCAAAACCACGTGAACACGACTTCAATTTATCAAAGAAGTCCATCACCACTTCCGCCATTGGAATTTCAAAGGTAATTGAAACTTGGTTCGCCATAAACTTCATGTCTTTTTGAACACCACGGCGTTCCACACATAAAGTCATGACATTACCCAAATACTCTTGCGGTACAAGGATATGGCACTCAGCAATCGGCTCACGTAAGTCTTCAACCGTTGAACCATCTGGCATTTTAGATGGGCTATCGATATAAATCGTTTCACCATTCTTCATCACCGCTTCATAAATCACTGTCGGTGCAGATGAAATGAGGTCTAAATCATACTCACGCTCTAAACGCTCTTGCACGATTTCCATATGTAGCATGCCTAAGAAGCCACAACGGAAACCAAAACCTAAAGCATCTGAACTTTCAGGTTCAAAGAATAACGCCGAGTCATTGATCTGAAGTTTATGCAAAGCTTCACGAAACGGTTCAAATTCACTTGAATCAATTGGGAACAAACCTGCATAAACCTGCGGCTTCACTTTTTTAAAGTCCGGTAAGGTTTTGACTTCTGGTGTGTTGGCAAGGGTAATCGTATCACCCACTGGCGCACCAAAAATGTCTTTAATCCCTGCAATTACGAAACCAACTTCACCCGCTTCAAGGATGTCTGTCTCAGTATGCTTAGGATTGAAAATACCCACAGAAGTAATGATGTGCGTTTGACCTGTTGATTTCATCAACATCTTGTCGCCCTTACGCACACGACCTTCTTTCACCCGCACCAAAGAAACCACGCCTAAGTAGTTATCAAACCAAGAGTCGATAATTAAAGCTTGTAATGGCGCATTACGATCACCAGTAGGTGCAGGAATGACATTAACAAGGGTTTCTAAAACGCTATCAATCCCAAGACCTGTTTTTGCCGAACAGGTTGGTGCTTCAGTCGCCTCAATACCAATGATGTCTTCAATTTCTTGAATCACACGTTCAGGCTCAGCCTGCGGTAAATCAATTTTGTTGAGCACTGGTAGAACTTCGAGACCTTGCTCAATTGCGGTATAGCAGTTCGCAACTGACTGTGCTTCCACGCCTTGTGCTGCATCTACAACCAACAATGCACCTTCACAAGCCGCCAATGAGCGTGACACTTCATATGAAAAGTCGACGTGCCCTGGTGTATCAATAAAGTTCAATTGATACTCTTGGCCATTTGGATGGGTGTAATACAAAGTAACCGACGCAGCTTTAATGGTAATACCACGCTCACGTTCAAGTTCCATGGAGTCAAGTACTTGTGCTTGCATTTCACGATCTTGCAAACCACCACAGGTTTGAATAAAGCGGTCAGCGAGCGTTGACTTCCCGTGGTCAATGTGAGCAATAATACTGAAATTACGGATATTTTTAATATCAACAGATTTTTTAGCTTGCGCCATGGGCTACCTTGAACAAAATGAAGCGTTATGCAGACAAATTTCGATGCACAACAAAAGCCGAATAGAAATTGCGAAGGATTATAACAGATGGTTTTTTTAAAGTATCCATATTAATACGCTTCCTTTTCACAACTCTGACGCTTTTTTACGTGTTTTCGCTTTTCACTGGGCTTTTTGAATAATCCATTGAAAAATCTAGGGCATTCACATCTTTTGCAAGCGGTTGGTAAGCTTGGGTAAAACTGGGTGACATACGTTTCGCGCGTCCTGTTTCAATCTCTACACAAGCCCACTTGGTTTGAGCAACAAATAAAATGCTATTGTCTTTGGGTCTATAAAACACATATTGGCGTGATGAATATAATGCGTTTATATCGTCAAACCATGTGCGTAAGATTATTTCATCCTCTTTAAATGCAGCTTTTCGGTACTGCACATGATGCTCAACTGCAACCATGGCATGTTTTAATTCAATATATTCTTTTAAGCCTAAACCCAGTGCATCAATATGTGCTGTTGCGACATCCTGCATCCAATGCATATAAACCACGTTATTCACATGGCCTAACTGGTCGATATGTTCTGCTTTTACCTGAAGTCTTAAGTCAAAAATACTACTCATAAACACTCTATTGAATCTAAATATCCTTATGAAGATGGCAGTGTACGCAAATAACAGGCATCATCAAATTGCAAAAAATAAAAAACCACTCCGAAGAGTGGTTTTTTTCGATTATTGGATGCGCATCCCTAAAATGGCAGGTGTGCCTTGTCGGATGATTCCAACGCGGGCAACCTGACCTTTTTTCAATTCAGATGCCGCTTGGACAAAATCATTGGTGTCTTTTACGACTTTATTATTAATGTGAGTGACCACATCACCAGCCGCCATGCCTGACTGTGCTGCTGCTCCGCCACGTTTCACTTCTTGAATTAACACACCACCTTTCACATTGAGTTGTGACAATTCAGCAGGTGCTAAATTTCGGATAGCAATACCTAACACAGGCCCTTTACTTTGTGTAACTGTATCTGATTTTGCGGGTGTATCATCAGGTGCAGTAGTTAAGGTTGCCGATATATTACGCTTTTTATCATCACGCAATACTTCAAGCTGTACCGTTTGATTTGGCATGGTACGATTTAAGTAGTTCAATAACTCAGAGGTACGCGAAATCGGCGTTCCATTGAATTTTAAAATAATATCGCCTGCTTTTAGCCCCGCTTTCTGCGCAGGTGAATTCGGCTGAACATTGGTAATCAGTGAACCTTCAGGTTTCGGCAAATTATAAGACTCTGCCAAATTGCGGTCTAGATCTTGTAAATTGAAGCCTAAATAAGAGCGCGTAACTTTACCTGTTTTCTTAAGTTGGTCAGCAATATCCATTGCGACATCAATGGGAATCGAGAAAGACAGCCCCATATAACCGCCCGTACCACTGAAGATACGCGAGTTCACTCCAACCACTTCACCCTGCTGGTTAAATAACGGACCACCTGAGTTTCCTGGGTTGAGAGCCACATCGGTTTGAATGAAGGGTACCGATGTCTCTCCCATCATATTACGCATTTTCGCACTCACGATTCCCGCTGAAGCCGAGTAATCAAAACCAAACGGTGAACCGATCGCAAGCACAGGTTCGCCTACGCGCAGTTGATCAACATTGCCTGCACGGAGTGATGGAAAATTCGTACCATTCACCTTAAGCAGGGCCACATCGGTTCGTTCATCACTACCTACTACAGTTGCATCCAGTTCACGACGGTCATTAAACATAATCGTGACTTTCGATGCATCTTCTACGACGTGGTGGTTTGTCAGTAAATAACCATCTTTACTAATAAAAAATGCGCTGCCATAAGCCGTTTTTTCTTGCGGCGCTTGCTGCTGTGGGATAATGACTTGATTACCAAAAAAACGCTTCAAAATCTCAGGTATTTGCTGCTGCAGTAACTCTTCTTGAGTCATCTTTTTAACCACATTGACACTAACTACAGCAGGGCTGACTTGCTCAACCAAGTTTGAGAAATCAACAGGTGCTGCTTGTGTTTGCACCGTAGCCATTGTGCATGCAACAGCAAAAAAACCAGTTTGTATCGCGCGACTTTTCATATCAAGTATTGACCTATATGTTTGTTATCAATTTATGTATTAGCGTTTTTAGCATAATCTTTGTCTATCTTGGGTAATAATATGTTCTATTATGTTTGTATAAACAAGAGCTTAAAATTTGCTTAAAAAATACGTTCTTTATTTATATTTCCCATCAATTGTAGAGATTTTACTCTTGCCTTTTCGTGAAAAAAGCGCTGTCATTAGCGAACTTTTTTCCAAATTAGCTGATGGACATGTCTAATTTAAACACAACACATCATTTTGATGTGATTATTGTGGGAAGTGGCGGTGCAGGCCTGAGCTTAGCCTTATCGTTGCCTCAACATTTCAATATTGCTGTTCTTGCAAAATCAAACCTGACCGATGCAAGTACATTCTATGCACAAGGTGGCGTTGCCGCTGTTTTAGATGAAACGGATTCCATCGAACAGCACATTGATGACACCATGATTGCGGGCGCTCACTTATGTGAGACCGAAGCCGTAAAGCAAACCGTTGAAGGTGGTAAACCTTCTGTTGATTTTCTATTGAAACACGGCGTGCAGTTTACCCTTGATGATCAAGAACAGTTGCATCTAACACGTGAAGGTGGACACTCTCAACGCCGTATTATTCATGCCGCAGATGCTACAGGTCGCGCCATTTCAACTACCTTAGTTGAACGTGCAATTGAAAAAGACAACATCACCATTTTTGAAAATTACATCGCTATCGATTTAATTACCTCTCAAAAACTGGGCTTGGAAGAACAAAATCGTGCATTAGGCCTCTATGCACTCGATGAAAAGACTGAAAAAGTACATACCTTTTTAGCCCCTTTCACCGCGCTAGCGTGTGGCGGTGCCATGAAAGCCTATCTGTATACATCGAACCCAGACATTGCAACGGGCGATGGTATTGCCATGGCATTTCGTGCAGGTTGTCGCGTGGCCAATATGGAATTTAACCAATTCCACCCAACCTGTTTATACCACCCACAAGCGCGCTCTTTCCTCATTACTGAAGCAATGCGTGGTGAAGGTGCCTATTTACGCTTACCCGATGGCGAACGCTTTATGTTGCGTTTTGATGAACGTGCGGAACTGGCTCCACGTGACATTGTGGCGCGAGCGATTGACTATGAAATTAAACGTTTAGGTATTCGTCACGTTTGGCTCGACATTAGCCATAAGCCCGAAAGTTTCATTAAAGAACATTTCCCAACCCTGTACGCACGCTTACTTGAACTCGGCATCGACATTACCAAGGAAATGATTCCTGTTGTTCCTGCTGCGCACTATACCTGTGGCGGTGTGGTGGTTGATGAACATAGTCAAACTGACATTACTGGTCTCTATGCAATTGGGGAAACCTCATATACTGGCTTGCATGGCGCCAACCGTATGGCCAGTAACTCACTGTTAGAGTGTTTTGTGTATGGCATGAGTGCAGCAGAACACATCGAAAAAAGTTTTGATTCAAATTACCAATCCCCAACTGCTCCGTCTTGGGATGACTCACAAGTGATGAATCCTGATGAAGATGTGGTGATTTTACAAAACTGGGATGAACTCCGTCAAACCATGTGGAACTACGTCGGCATTGTGCGTACCACGAAACGTCTTGAACGTGCGCTACACCGCATTGAAATGTTGAAGCGAGAAATTACCGAGTATTACCAAGATTACCAAGTCAGCAAAAATCTTATTGAGCTACGTAATTTAGTTTTAGTCTCTGAAATGATCGTGCGCTGTGCTATGGAGCGTAAAGAATCGCGCGGTCTACACTACACTTTAGATTACCCAGAACTATCGAATGAACTGCGTAAAACCGTACTCACCCCTTTTAATTTTAAAGTTGAAACCCCTTTAGTGAATAACTAATTTAAAAAAAGCCTGATTCGTCAGGCTTTTTTATTCAGACATTTTTTAGGATTTGCGTGGAATAGAATAAGTTCCCACCACATGTGCAATGGGTTCATCCTTACCCACTGAATACAACCACACATCCCCAACCACCAATGCTTTGCCAACTTTCATTAACTTACATTCACCGCGGATATTTGTTGAAGCTGCGGGTTTACTTAGAAAGTTGACCGATAAATTGGTGGTCACGGTTAAACCGACAAGCCCAATTTCCCCTAAAATAGCGATATACAATGCATAGTCTGCAAGAGTCATCATGGTTGGGCCTGAAACCGTTCCCCCCGGTCGCAAATCGCGCTCATCTACCTGATACACCACTGTTGCTGCGCGCTCAGTGACAGATTCGATACGACATTTTTCTAAACTTTGCGGAAATTCCTTTTCTAAAAAAGCCACAATCTCAGTTAAGTTACTTTTCATTTTCCCTTCAACATACAGTCCTTTGTCACTGACTATAAAAGAAAAATGCATTTCACTACAATCTGAAATAACATTTCAGGCATATTTTTAGTTTAAATATTGCAGCGCTTGTGCAAAAACCTGCTCTGGTGACTGGGTCGCATCCAAGCGTTTGACCCGCTCAGGATATTGTTCCCATAACTGCTGATAACCTGCTCTGACTTTTTCAAAGAACGTGACTTTTTCTTGTTCAAAACGGTCCAAAGCTCCCCTTTCCCGCGCACGAGACATGCCTGTCTCAATCGGAGCATCAAGCCAAAATGTAATATTCGGCATATGGCTGACAAAGTGATCATTCAGCAGTTGCAGCTTCGACTGGCTTAAACCACGTCCTGCGCATTGGTAAGCAAAGCTGGCATCGGTAAAACGGTCACACAATACGGTTTTATGTTCCGTTAAAGCAGGCATGATCACTTGTTGTAAGTGCTGTGCACGAGCCGCGTACATCAGCAGCAGTTCAGTATCGTTCGACATCGACTCTTCATGATTGACTGACAATAATAGCGAACGAATTTGCTCAGCCATCGGTGTACCACCAGGCTCACGCGTTAAAACAACCTGCTGACCTTGTTGTTCTAGATGCTCATAAATTTTGCGAATCAGTGTGGTTTTACCGACACCTTCTGTGCCCTCAAAACTAATAAACATCTATTCATCCTTCTTGGTTTTTAAAACGCTGAGATATTCTTTTACAGCTTGGTTGTGCTGCTCTAAAGTCTCACTAAATGTGTGTCCACCATTGCCCGTTGCAACAAAGTAGATGTTTTTGCTGTTATCTGGGTGCATGGTAGCTTCAATGGCTTTTTTACTTGGTAAAGCAATTGGCGTAGGAGGTAAACCATTGATGGTATAAGTATTATAGGCTGTTGGAGTACGCAAGTCTTGGCGGGTAATATTGCCTGTATATTTATCGCCCATGCCATAAATCACCGTTGGGTCCGTTTGCAAACGCATGCCGAGTTGAAGACGACGCGCAAACACACCCGAAACTTGCTCCAGTTCACGGTCAACATTGGTTTCTTTTTCAATAATAGAGGCCATGATCAGGGCTTCGTATTTGTCTTTATACGGCAAATTCGCCGCACGGTTTGCCCACGCTTCATCTAAAGCTTTCATTTGGCGTTTGTATAAATCCGTTAAGATTTTTTTGTCTGACTCCCCTTTGGCGAAGAAGTAAGTATCGGGGGCAAAAAGCCCTTCAGCATGCGTATACGGAATATCTAAGGCTTTTAAAAGCTGATCCATGGATAAACTGGAGACTTCCTTTTTAACCAATGCATCCTTCTTCAACGCCTCGATCAACTGTTTAAAGGTCGTCCCCTCAATCACCAATATACGATTCATCTCGGCATTATCGACATTGGAAATCATATCCAAAACTTGGCGAATACTCATACCTTCACGCACTTCATAAACACCGGCTTTCAACGTGTCATGAATAAATATTTTTTGGTAAAGCTTTAAAATAATAGGAAAACTAGCCATGTCTTCTTTGGCTAAGCGGTCAATAAAACCGGAATAGGTATCACCAGAGTTAATTGCCAATAACTGCTTTTTACCCTCAACAGGATAAGATTTAAATAAACTCGACCACAGTACAATCATCAATAAAACAATGATGCTCACAGCAATCAATAACAACCCTTTCATTTTTCGTTGGGGTGGTTGCGTTTTCTTTTTCGATTTGGTTTTGGCTGCGGACATACTACTGCATCTGATTAAGTTGAAGACGATGGAACAAATCTATACACGGCTGAACATCTAAGTGCTGATGATTCAAACTTTTGGCTATTTTCATAGGACTCAAGGCATTGCAGAAAAATAAACTTTGAAAGCGTGGAATTTCTTCCATATCAATCATTCTCAGCTCACAGCTCATTCCTTGTTGCTGCATCCGTGCCAATATTTCGGCACGCATGACACCATGTACGCCATTATAACGAAGTTCGGGACTAATCCATCGATCATTTAGCAGAATGAAACAATTACTACTCACACCTTCAACGACAGAACCTTGCACATCTGTGACCAAAGCTTCCAACCAACCGTGTTGTTCTGCCTCATGCTTAAGTAAAACTTGTTCTAAACGGTTTAAGCTTTTCACACCCACCATTTGCGGCATACTTAACCCCATCGCATGTTGCAGTACCCCTGAATCAATTTCGCTGTATGTCAAAACCTCTGATGCTTGCGGATAGAAAAATACCCAAACGTCAGCAGGATGTGCTGGCAAACTATAACCGCGCTGCCCTTCACCCCGACTAATAATAATTTTCAGCGTTCCGTTTAAGTGTGCATAGGTTTGTTTTAATTGTACGATGCTGCGCTGAATAAAGGCTAAATCTGCTGACAACAACAGTCTTTCACAGGCCAATTTCAAGCGTGCTATGTGTAGAGACTCTAGCTCAATCACACCCTCACGGATACGCGCTGTACTAAAACAACCATCTCCATAGTGAAATGCACGATCTAATAATTCTATTTGTTTGATTTCTTGTGCATTTTTATAGCAATGCATGCCAATCTACCCTGAAACAATCTTCTGCTTTAGTTTAATGAATTCTAGGCTGAACTCTTTTTCTTTTTTATTCATATAAAATTCATTTTTTATTATTTTTTTTGCAATAAGACTCACAGTATTCTTGCCTCATGTTTAAGAACGTTTAAAATTTGAGGTCTCACATGAGCTTATCTAAGTTAAAAATTGGGGTACTAGCAGCGCTAGTTTCAGTCACATCTTTTGGTGTTGCAGCAAAAGATTTCCTTAACGTGTCGTATGATCCAACACGCGAACTGTATGAAGATGTCAACAAACAGTTTGGCGCTTATTGGAAACAACGCACAGGACAAGACATTAACTTCAAACAGTCTCACGGCGGCTCGGGTAAACAAGCCCGTTCGGTAATTGATGGTTTAGGTGCAGATGTTGTGACACTTGCTCTTGCAGCAGATATCGATGTGATTGCTGAAAAAGCAAAACTTTTACCGCCCAACTGGCAAAAGAAATTACCCAATAACTCGACACCATATACTTCAACTATCGTGTTCCTCGTCCGTAAAGGTAACCCACAAGGCATTAAAGACTGGGGCGACCTTGTTAAGCCGGGTGTTGGCATTATTACACCAAATCCAAAAACCTCAGGTGGTGCACGCTGGAACTACTTAGCAGCTTGGGCTTGGGCGAAACATCAACCTGCGGGTAACGATGCAAAAGCACAAGAATTCGTGCGTAAAATTTATAAAAATACCAAAGTTTTAGATTCAGGTGCACGTGGGGCAACCACAACCTTTGCTGAACGCGGTATCGGTGATGTTCTATTAGCATGGGAAAACGAAGCACATTTAGCGATTCGTGAACAACCGGGTAAGTTTGAAATCGTGACGCCTTCGCTATCTATTTTGGCAGAACCACCCGTTGCCATTGTTGAAAAAAATGCGGAAAAAGACGGCAATCTGAATCTGGCAAAAGCATATCTCAACTATTTGTATTCACCTGCTGGACAGGAAATTGCGGCGAAAAACTTCTATCGCCCACGTAATGCAAGCGTCCTGAAAAAATATGCAACCACTTTCAAACCGTTGAAGTTGGTGACCATTGATAAAGAATTTGGCGGTTGGACCAAGGTACAAAAACAGCACTTTGAAAATGGTGGTGTATTTGACCAAATTGTGAAAGCCAATACGACGAAATAAAACCGAGTCCAGTAAATAGCTGTAAGGGAGCATCGACATGATTCATACTGTAATTGTACCGGGCGTGGGTGGAAGTGAACATGACCACTGGCAATCGTGGTTACAACGTCAGCTCAAGTCATGCTCTCGTGTCCAGCAGCAGGATTGGAATAAACCCGTACTCCATGAGTGGATTGAGCAATTTTTCAAAACAGTTCAATCCATTCAGGAACCGATTCAAATTGTGGCGCATAGCTTTGGCTGTTTAACGACAGTCGCTGCTTTAGCACAGCATCCTGAACTAAATCAAAACATCAAAAATTTAGTTCTGGTTGCACCGGCCAACCCTGCTCGCTTTGGTGATGCTGGTTTTGCTCGTGAGAGCCAAAACGACTATCAACAGTATTTCCACCAACTCAAGCTACAAGTTCCTACCCAAATGATCATCAGTGAAAATGATCCTTGGCTCAATTTTCAAGATGCGCTGCAACTGGCAAAAGCATGGAAAATTAGGCCTAAGAACTTGGGCCAAGTTGGACATATTAATGTTGCGTCAGGTTTTGGGCCATTTCCTGAAATTTATGATTTTTTGATTTCAGAAAATGTGCTAAAAAACATTAGTTTTTACAATGAAAGCAAGTATTTATTTAAATTTGCAATTTAAACACTGTAAATGATACTTGTGCCGAAATTCAGTTTTATTTGAGCTGACTCTTTTTAGGTCAGCTTTCTCTCTTTGAGGAGTAATCATGTCGCAGCGATCCCGAGTGCTGCCAGGATTTGGTCTTTCTCTAGGCTTTACCCTAGCATATTTGTCATTAATCGTTCTCATTCCGTTGTCCGCTGTTTTTATTAAATCTTTAGGCATTGGTTGGGATGGTTTATGGGAAATTTTAAGTTCAGAACGTATTTTAAAATCTTTGCAGCTCAGTTTTAGTACAGCCCTGATCGCCGCGTTTATTAATGTGGTTTTTGGTCTCCTTCTAGCGTGGTGTCTGGTTCGTTATCGTTTTCCGGGTAAACGCATTGTAGATGCCTTGGTCGACTTGCCGTTTGCCTTACCCACCGCGGTTGCAGGTATTGCACTCACCTCGCTTTATGCGCCTACAGGTTGGATCGGTCAGTATCTTGAGCCTTTAGGGATTCAAGTGGCCTATACCCCAATTGGTATTACATTGGCACTGATTTTTATTGGTATTCCTTTTGTGGTGCGGACTGTGCAACCTGTTCTCAGTGACTTGGAAACAGAGTTAGAAGAAGCAGCATCAGCATTAGGTGCCAACCGTTTACAGATTGTGACCAAAGTGATTTTACCGATTTTATTTCCAGCACTCATCACCGGTTTCGCACTTGCCTTTGCACGCGGCGTCGGTGAATACGGTTCAGTGATCTTTATTGCCGGGAACCAACCGTTTAAAACAGAAATTGCACCGCTCATGATTATTTCGCGCCTAGAAGAATATGACTATGCAGGTGCAACCACGATTGCAGTCGTCATGTTGGTACTGTCTTTTGCCATTTTATTCCTGATTAACTTGTTACAAGCATGGGCAAGCCGTCGTACAGGGAGAACAGCACGATGAATATCAACAGTAATGCGCTTGCTGAAAAGCTACAATCGCGTGATGCAACACGTGAGCCAACTTGGGTTCGCTACACCCTGATTACGATTGCTCTGCTGTTCTTTTTGAGCTGTTTGATCTTACCGCTGATTTTGGTGTTCGTTGAGGCCTTTAAACAAGGGGTCGGTGTCTATGCACAAGCCTTGGTTCATCCAGACACGCTCTCCGCAGTCAAACTCACTTTATTAACCGCGGTGATTGCAGTTCCACTAAATGTGGTATTTGGTGTTGCAGCAGCTTGGTGTGTGGCCAAATTTAACTTCCGTGGTAAATCCATCTTAACCACAATTATTGATATGCCATTTTCAGTATCCCCTGTTATCGCGGGCTTAATGCTGGTACTGATTTTTGGTACGCAAGGTTGGTTTGGTAGTTGGCTCATGGATAACGACATTAAAATTCTGTATGCCGTTCCTGCCATTGTATTAGCAACGATCTTTATCACCGTTCCTTTTGTTGCACGTGAACTTATTCCGCTCATGGAAGCTCAAGGTACGGAAGAAGAAGAAGCTGCTATTGTACTGGGTGCATCAGGCTGGCAAACCTTCTGGAAAGTAACCCTACCCAACATCAAATGGGGTTTAATTTACGGAGTCATTCTGTGTAATGCACGTGCAATGGGTGAATTTGGTGCGGTATCGGTCGTTTCAGGTCATATTCGTGGTGAAACCAATACTTTGCCTTTACATGTCGAAATTCTCTATAACGAATATACCTTCAGTGCGGCTTTTGCTGTGTCTTCCCTCTTGGCGCTTTTAGCGATTGTGACTCTAGTTTTAAAAACATGGGTTGAGATTCGCCAAGAAAAGCAAAACAAACATAACGATTCAACAGTTTAAAGGAATGACCTCATGAGTATTCAAGTTAAAAATATTGAAAAACACTTTGGTGCGTTCCATGCGCTGAATAACATTTCTCTCGATTTTCCTGATGGTCAATTGGTTGCATTACTCGGCCCATCAGGCTGTGGTAAAACCACTCTGCTTCGTATTATTGCGGGACTTGAGTCCGCAGATGGCGGTCAAGTCATCTTGGAAGGTGAAGATGCAACCAATGTACACGTACGTGAACGTGAAGTTGGCTTTGTATTTCAGCACTATGCCTTGTTTCGCCATATGACCGTATTTGACAATATCGCCTTTGGTCTCCGCGTTCGCCCACGTGCAACACGCCCATCTGAAGCTGAGATTAAAAAACGTGTCACGCGTTTACTGGACTTAGTCCAATTGGGGTTCTTGGCAGATCGTTACCCAGCTCAACTTTCTGGCGGTCAACGTCAACGTATTGCACTGGCACGTGCTTTGGCAGTTGAACCACGCGTACTGTTACTAGATGAACCTTTTGGTGCTTTGGATGCAAAAGTACGTAAAGAGCTCCGTCGTTGGTTACGTACTTTGCATGATGAACTTCATATCACCTCTATCTTTGTAACGCATGACCAAGAAGAAGCTTTAGAAGTCGCGGATCAAATCATTGTGATGAATAAAGGGAATGTTGAGCAAATTGGATCACCCCGCGAGGTTTATGAAAAGCCAGCAACGCCATTTGTGTTTGACTTCTTAGGTCAAGCGAACCGTTTCGAAGGCCAAAATAACGCAGGGACGATCCAAATTGGTGAAGACCGTATTCAATTAGATTCTTTACGTAATGCACCTTCGGGCGACGTGATTGCCTTTGCCCGTCCAGATGAATTAAGGATCCATGCACAGCCGCAAGACAATGCCATCCAAGCAACGTTCGTTCGAGAATTATGGATCGCGGGCAAAGTGGTTGCAGAGCTCCATGATCGCCAAGGCAAACTGATTGAAATCTCACTGACTTCTGAAGAAGCAAAATTACACCAATTTAGACCTAATCAAACGGTATGGTTAAGCCCATCAAACTTGCATTTATTTGCAAAACCTGCGGCTTAAGACCAATTGAATGGGGCATGTTGAATGCCTCATTCATCATAAAAGAGATCCAAAACTATGAACTTTCAACAACTCAGAATTATTCGAGAAACGGTGAGACAAAACTTCAACCTCACCGAAGCCTCTGCTGCACTATATACCTCTCAGTCAGGCGTCAGTAAGCACATCAAAGACCTAGAAGATGAATTAGGCGTACAGCTTTTTATTCGTAAAGGGAAACGCTTACTGGGTTTAACTGAACCAGGTCAAGCACTACTGGGCATTGTTGAACGCATGTTGGTCGACGCAGACAATATTAAACGTCTTGCAGATGATTTTAACCGTGTCGATGAAGGCACTTTGACGATTGCAACTACACATACGCAAGCGCGTTATGTGCTACCGCCGATTGTTAATCAATTCAAAAAAGAGTTTCCAAAGGTTCATCTTATTTTGCAGCAAGCCAGCCCTATTGAAATTACCGAAATGCTTCTACAAGGTGAAGCTGATATTGGTATTGCAACTGAGTCACTCACCACTGAGGACAATCTGGCTAGCGTGCCGTTCTATAATTGGCAGCACAGTATTATTACCCCGCAAAATCACCCACTGGCAAGCAAACAAAATATTAGTATTGCAGACTTGGCGGAATATCCACTGATTACCTATCACGGCGGTTTCACAGGCCGTTCAAAAATTGACAAAGCTTTTGAAGATGCAGGTGTAGATGTCGACATCGTAATGTCTGCTTTAGATGCCGATGTGATTAAAACCTATGTTGAGCTTAATATGGGTGTTGGTATTGTCAATAATGTGGCCTATGACGTTGAGCGTGACTACCGTTTAAAACAAATTCCAACTGATATTTTTGGTCTCAATACCACATGGATTGCAGTGCGTAAAGGCCACCTCCTGCGTGGTTATGGTTATGAATTTATCTCGTTGTGCTCGCCAGATGCAGATATTAAAGCGCTCAAAAGAGTAGCTTATCCAGAAGACTAAAACGCTTTTATTCTAAAAAGAGACCTCAGAGTCTCTTTTTTTATTTCTAAATCCATATACTTTAAATGGATATGGTGTATGATTTGATCAATTGATAAAAATATTAATGAGCAATGACAGTGAATATAAATCTGTTGGGCTCTCCATTACTTTGTTTATGTTTATATTCGTCGGGATCATGCTTTGCTGCTGCTTTTGAACGTTCAGGCCAAACGATACAACCCTTTTTTGAACATGGAAATTATGCAGAAATTTCTCTGGCTTATATTGACCCAGATGTTTCTGGCCAAGTTCAACAGATCGAGACACTGCAACAGTTTGGCATCACTGACTTTTCAACAGGCAATTTAAGCAATGAACAAGTAATGCTGGGAGCTGCACTCAAACTACAACTTAATCCTCAGTTTAAATTTGCTGTCATTTATGACCAGCCTTTTGCTGTAGACATCGATTATCGCTATCGCCCAAAGATTTACGGTGAAAGTTATGAGGTTGAATCTGCCGATATCGACTTTGAAAGTCATAATCTCAGCTCGCTTTTAGGCTACCAATTCAACCCACAATGGGAAATCTATGGTGGTTTCAGCTATCAAAGCTTTGCAGGCTCTTTAAAAGCGAAAGGTCAGGCCTACTCTGTGTTTGATGGCTATGATGCCGAGTTTAAACAAGATGAAAGCTTGGGCTGGTTAGCAGGTATTAGTTATCAAATCCCTGAATATTATTTTAGAACATCGTTGACTTATCGCTCAGCGATTAAACATGAAATTACTACAACAGAGTCTATCGAAGTCGGCATAGATACACCCAATGTGATGGAAGTGAAAACACCACAATCGGTAAATCTTGATTTCATGACAGGACTTCCCAATCAAAATATCTTGTACGGGACAATACGCTGGGTAAATTGGCAAGACTTTGTCATTCAACCACCCAAATTTAAAGCTGTGATCGATTATGTTGCGATATTTTACCCTGAAGCCACAGACGTCAAACTTATTCAGTACAATGAAGATCAATGGTCTGCAAAACTCGGCTTAGCACACGTATGGAACAAAAAGTGGCTGAGTACTATGGAACTACTCTGGGACTCTGGGATTAATAATCCTGCATCTACCCTTAACCCAAGTGATGGGTACCAAGGTATTGGGCTAGGCAGCATGTACACATATAACACTCAGTTTGATATTGCGGCTGGTCTATATTATTTGCATTTTAAGAAGTCCAAAACATCTTCCGACTCAAATCCACTGGCAAACATTACAGGACTTTCAGCGCTGAATGATAATGATGCATGGATCTTTGGACTCAAATTTGCTCATCATTTTTAAAGGCTTTAGCTAAAATCAGACACAAAAAAAACGAGCCGCAGCTCGTTTTTTTTATGTTAATTACCAGTGGTAACTTACACCCAGTTTAGCAACTGGCATCCACTCGTATTTATCATCGTTACGTACTTCATTGATGTGCTCTGCCACTAAAGCTGCATCAACATTGTCACCACCTTGATATTTTACGTTCGATACTGTTGGGTTGCCTGTATAGTATGCACCGACTTCACCAAAGACACCCCAGTTTTGGTTAATTCGAGGTGAATAACCAATACCTAAATATGGTGAGATATTATTGCTATAGTCAAGATCATAGCTTAATTGGTTTAAACCTGTATCTTTCCCATCAACTTTGATCGTTCCACCATCATTACGGGCTTGTAGACCATATTGTTGATCAACATAGCCAACACCCGCGGCAATATATGCAGCCTGCGCCCATTTGTTAGTACTTGCACCCCATGGACGAATTTCTGCATTTAGATAAGTCAGATTGTTATCCATATCGACATCGTAATTTACATCGTCAACTTCCACATCATCCGACCACGAAATGTCACCACCGTTGTAACCTAATGCTAAACCCACATATGGGTTAGCTGTCCACAACAAAGCGCCGCCATAACCTGTTGTACCAACTTCAGCACGAACACCAGTAGGAATTAATTTATTTTGGTCAAAAGCATAACCATCTTTTACGACTGCATCATCAGCAAAAGCTGTACCTGCGACTGCTGAGATTGCTGCTGCGATTGCAACTAAACGTAATGATTTCATGTTTTTTCTCCTCCAAGCAAAGATATTTTTACATCAATTACCATTTTTTGATGAGGTCATCTTAGAACAGTCTCGGACTGTTTTTTATTCAAGATTTGGGCTGTTTTTGTTATTTTTTGATACATTTTAGATTTTATTGTTGTTGTAAATCACAAATCTTTACTTAATTTTTCTACCCATATAGCCCTAAAAGTCGTATTTCCAATCATTCATTATTATTTCCGATCCTATGCTGTTTTTTCATCTATTCTCTGCACAATTTAGTGTAAAATCAGGAAAATTTTTTTTCTGGAAGGAAGATCATGTCTCAGCTTTCAACAATTATTGAACAAGCGTTTGAAGACCGTGCGAATTTTACAGCAGCGGACTGTCCTGCTGAAGTTCGTGCAGCAGTTGAAGAAGTCATTGCTGGTTTAGATAACGGGACATTACGTGTTGCTGAAAAAATTGATGGTGAGTGGGTTGTTCATCAATGGGTGAAAAAAGCTGTACTTTTATCATTCAAACTAAATGACAACAAACCAATTGAGTCATGTGACCTTCAATTCTACGACAAAGTAGATACTAAATTTACAGGTTGGACTGAAGAACAGTTTAAAGCGGCTGGCGTACGTGTTGTTCCTCCTGCGGTTGCCCGTAAAGGTTCTTTCCAAGCGAAAAACGTGGTGTTAATGCCTTCTTATGTGAACATTGGTGCATATGTTGACGAAGGCACCATGGTTGACACATGGGCAACTGTTGGTTCATGTGCTCAAATTGGTAAAAATGTTCACTTATCTGGTGGTGTAGGGATTGGTGGTGTTCTTGAGCCACTTCAAGCAAACCCAACGATTATTGAAGACAACTGCTTCATCGGTGCACGTTCTGAAATCGTAGAAGGCGTGATTGTAGAAGAAGGTTCTGTAATTTCTATGGGCGTGTTCATTGGTCAATCGACTAAGATTTTTGACCGTGCAACTGGCGAAATTCACTACGGCCGTGTACCAGCAGGTTCTGTTGTAGTTGCAGGTAGCTTACCTTCTAAATGCGGTACTTATAGCCTATATGCTGCAATCATCGTGAAAAAAGTAGATGCACAAACACGTTCTAAAACGAGCTTGAACGACTTACTACGCGACGAATAATTTTTAGTTGTCGTGCGGAACTAAAGTTCCTCATCTCTACGGTTAAGACTAGCCGTAGAGATTTTTGTTTTTCTAACCTGTGGTTTAATTTTGCTATGAATACGCTTCGATCTTCTGCTATCCCTGTTTCTGATCCTTCTGCGGGTCTACGTATCACGGAGATCTTTTATTCTTTGCAAGGAGAAGCCAACACCTCAGGACTGCCAACAGTTTTTATTCGTTTAACGGGTTGTCCACTACGTTGTACTTACTGCGATACGACCTACTCGTTTGAAGGTGGCGAACGCCAATCTTTAGATCAGATTATTCAAACCACACTTGATTTTAAAACCCCTTATGTCTGCGTGACAGGTGGTGAACCTCTTGCACAGCCCAATGCCTTGCCTTTAATGCAACGTCTTGCTGACCTCGGCTGTGCAGTCTCTTTGGAAACCAGTGGCGCTTTAGATGTGTCTAAGGTTGACCTACGTGTTTCAAAAGTATTAGATTTGAAAACCCCAACTTCAGGTGAAGTTGCACGAAATTTGCTTTCGAATCTCGACCATTTAACCCAGCACGACCAAATCAAGTTTGTAATTTGTAACCGTGAGGATTATGAGTGGTCAAAACAGCAAGTTGAAGACTATAAACTCAATGAAAAAGTCAGCACAGTATGGTTCTCTCCTGCTTTTGCCGTTGAGAAAGGTGCTGCTCGTTTACCTCAACTTGCACGTGACTTAGCGCAATGGATATTAGAAGACCATCTCCCTGTTTGCTTCCAACTCCAACTCCACAAGTTGCTTTGGAATGACGAAACTGGTCGCTAATACATTGCCTATTCATCTTTAATTTATATTTGGAGAAATTTGTATGCGCCCTCGTGCCATAGTTTTGTTATCTGGCGGTTTAGACTCAACAACTTGTTTAGCATGGGCGCAAGCACAGTATGACTGTACAGCGCTCAGCTTTATGTATGGTCAACGCTCAACCACTGAGCTCGATGCCGCACGCGAACTGACAAAAAAAGCAGGCGTAGAACATCGTGTCATTAATATCGACTTAGGTAATTTGGGCGGTTCTGCGTTAACAGACCATAGCATTGATGTTCCAGATCATGAACAAGTCGGTATTCCTGTAACTTATGTTCCAGCACGTAACACGATTTTCTTATCTTATGCCCTAGCAGCAGCAGAAGTTTTAGATGCTGAAGCCATTGTGATTGGTATTAATGCTGTTGATTATTCAGGGTATCCTGACTGTCGACCTGAATTTATTGAGGCATTTGCCAACATGGCTCGCCTTGCAACCAAGGTTGGCGTTGAAGGAAAACCTCTTAAATTTGAAACACCTCTGTTACATTTATCCAAAGCAAATATTATTCGCTTAGGTATAGAACATGGCGTAGACTATAGTCAAACGGTGTCTTGCTACCAAGCAGATGACCAAGGACGTGCTTGTGGGAAATGCGACAGCTGCCGTCTTCGTAAAGAAGGTTTTGCAGATGCTGGCGTAGCAGACCCAACGCGTTATATACCGTAACGACAAGGTACAGTTTATGAAAAATTTAAAATCAAACATTTTGCTTTCTACATTGGTGTCTGCAGCTGCATTGTTCGCTACAGCTTCAAATGCTGCTGAATCGAACAAATTACAAGAAGCGTATAAAAGCAGCAATGTAAAATCGGCATTAATTAATGTTTGTAAAGAAGAAACTGCAAAAAGCAAAAAGCTTAGCGCAGCAGAAGTAAGCAAATACTGTACTTGTGCAGTTGAAGCTGATGGTAAGTTGACCAATGCACAAAAATGGGAAATCCAAAGTGCGATCAACCAAAAGAAAAGCCCGTCTACTTTAGCTTTTGTACAAAAGCAAAATAACGACTTACAAACATGTTTCGGTCCACAGTTAACAGGTAAATTAAAATCTTTAACTGAAGAAGCCATGAAAGCTGCTCCGAAAAAATAATTCACTGAATGTGAATGAAGCCTGCTCTATGCAGGCTTTTTTATATGTGCAAAATAGATAGAACCTGAAAATATGCTCACCCAATGGAATACACGCGCCCAAAATCGCAAATTTGTTGCGTCATATAGTGGTGGAAAAGACAGCAGCCTTGCTTTATACCAAGCGATGCAAATGGGTGAACCTGTTGCATTAATTGTCATGTTAGAAGAGCAAGGTCTGAAGTCACGCTCACATGGGATGTCCCTCGGTATTATTCATGCGCAGGCCAAAGCAATTGGACTTCCCATCTACAGTGCCTCTGCGACGTGGCAAGACTATGAAAACCAGTTCATTCAACTGTTACAAAAAGCTCAAGCTCTTGGAGCAGAAAGCTTAGTTACAGGTGATATTGATTTAATGGCACATGCCGAATGGAATCAATCTGTGTGTGATAAAAGTGAGCTCAGGTTATGTATGCCCCTGTGGCAACGTCCGCGTTTAGACATTGTGCATGAGTTTATTCAGCTTAGTTTTCAAAGCATCATCGTTACGGTCAACTTAAGCTTAGGCATGACAGTTGAAGACTTAGGTCAAGTGCTCAGCCTTGAATATATCGATGAACTGGTTGCAAGAGGCATTGATCCATGCGGCGAAGCGGGTGAATTCCACACTACGGTGATTGATGGCCCAATTTTCAAACATCCACTTTCGGTCGTTAAAGGTGATATTCTGTATCATGAGAATTATGCCTTTTTACCACTTGAATTAGAACAACGCGACATTTAAGGATAGAACATGACTGATAGCATCCAACTTCCAAATCAGAACTTTCCAACCACAATGGGTGAAGTGAACTTAACTGAAGTGCCGACTGAGTGGCTGATTGTGTATTTTTACCCGAAAGATTCAACGCCTGGTTGCACAACTCAAGCCGTTGATTTTTCATGTTTAAAAGATCAGTTTGATGCCTTACAAACCACGATCATTGGTGTTTCACGTGACTCGGTTAAAGCGCACCAGAATTTTACAGAAAAGCAGGCTTTAACCATTAATTTAATTAGCGACAAAGAAGAAGTGCTGTGTAAACACTTTGATGTGATTAAAGAAAAAAATATGTATGGTAAAAAAGTGATGGGTATTGAGCGCTCAACTTTTATTTTCCATAACGGTAAGCTGGTTAAAGAGTATCGTAAGGTAAAAGCTGCGGGACATGCTGAACAAGTTTTAGAA
The DNA here is from genome assembly GCF_058107045.1 of Acinetobacter sp. AB03. NCBI lineage: Bacteria > Pseudomonadati > Pseudomonadota > Gammaproteobacteria > Moraxellales > Moraxellaceae > Acinetobacter > Acinetobacter sp. AB03. Next base: position 2,016,697 of record NZ_JBUEBA010000002.1, read on the forward strand.
GACTTAAAAGCATTACAAGCTTAATGTACATCAGCCCGCAAATGCGGGCTTTGTTTTTTGTGATTTTTTAATTTATAGTTTTTATTGCACACGCTTTTATTTCACAAGCAGTGAAATGGCGATTCCCCACATCACCAGAGCAATGATCGCATCTAGCACATTCCACGCTTTCGGATTTGCAAAAATAGGGATAAGCACACGAGCCCCATAGCCCAAAGCAAAGAAAAACAACCAAGACGCACACACTGCTCCTAGAGCAAAGTACGCAGGTTGCTCAAACTGTGTTGAAATTGAACCCAGTAAAATAACCGTATCTAAATACACATGCGGATTAAGCCAAGTCAGCGCCAAACACAGCAAAACAATATTCACTAGTTGATGCTTTTCAATGGGACTTGCCTCCAAGCCCTGCTGTGATTTGAATGCCCGCAGTGCATGTTGGAATCCATAACAAAACAGGAAAAGTGCCCCTGCCCATTTGGCAAACTGAATAATTTCAGGATAGTGCTGAAGCACTTTTGAAAAACCCGAAACGCCTAAGACAATTAGAATAGAATCCGACAATGCACAGACAAAACATACCCAAAAAACAAACTGCTTTTTAAGCCCCTGTTTTAGCACAAATGCATTTTGAGCCCCAATAGCAATAATAAGGCTCATCCCAACTGCAAGCCCTTGTACATATGTACTTAACATTTTGACTTTTCAACTTAATTGATGATGTCAGGATTATCTTTCATTTTTAGTTAAATTAAGTATTATTTAGAAAATATCAATATAACTAAAATATTTTTAGTTTAAAGTGAGTCCCGATATGCTGAATCATAAACAATGCGACGCATTTTTAGCTGTAGCAGAAACAGGAAGTTTTGACCTTGCTGCTGAACAGCTATGCATTACTGCTTCAGCCGTCACTTTACGCGTACAAAGCCTAGAAAAAAGTTTGGGGCATTTATTAATTGTGCGCGAAAGACCTTGCCGCCCGACACAAGCAGGTCAATCGCTGCTACATTATTTGCAACATAGCCGACTGTTAGAGCAAAGTTTCATTCAGAACCTCACGGGTCATATGAACACCTCTGCCTTTTATCAAATCAACATTGCAACCAATGCCGACTCCTTAGCGACATGGCTGTTGCCCTTGCTACAATCAACATTAATTGAAAAAAAGATCGTGGTGCATTTTCAGGTTGATGACCAATCACAAACCCATCACTTACTTGAAGCCGGTTTGGTAAATGCCTGCGTGACAGATGAATCACAAGCCATGAAAGGCTGCGTAGCGGAATACATTGGCGATATGAACTATCGTTTTGTTGCCACGCCTACTTTTGCACAGCAATGGTTTAAACAAGGTGTCAACCGCGAGTCTCTACGTGCAGCTCCTGCACTGATATTTAACGCAAAAGATCAACTCCACACCACGTATATCCAACAAAAGTTTGGACTCAATCCAACTCAATATCCACATCACTTTATTCCGTCTTCCAGTGCATTTTTTGATGCAGTTACGATGGGACTCGGCTATGGTTGGTTGCCCTATTACCAAGCCAAACCGCGTTTGCAGGATGGCTCATTGGTTGAGTTAGATGCTCAACTCAATATTGATTTACCTTTGTATTGGCATCATTGGAAACAGCAGTCGGTGCAGTTAAATCTGCTGACAGATCTCTTGATTGAACAGGCTCAAGCAGCAATGAACTAAAATAACCCTGAATATAAGTCTTTGAGATCATGGAGCCTCTATTGCACTTTCCACTGCCCTGACAGTTGAATATTCACTTTTTCGCCTACACCTCCCATGGCTTTTTTCATGCCAAAGTCACTTCGATTAATCACGGCTGATGAGTGAACATCCAGTAGATTGGCATTATTGGCACTCGGTTTTAAGGTGGTGCTAAAGCTAACAGGCTTGGTAATGCCGCGAAGTGTTAAGTTTCCGGTAATATTATATTGACCGCCACCCAAGTCTTTAAAACTGGTGCTTTTAAAATTAGCGCTTTTGTACTTAGATGCATAAAACAAATCTTCACCCAAAATCATATTTTTCAGTGAAGGCTTGCTCAAGCTTAGGCTATTTACATCTATCACAAAATTCGTTGAAGCCTGCTGTGGTGCCTTGGCATCAAACTGCATACTGGATTGCACCCGATTAAACTTAGCTCTTACAACAGTTACACCCAAGGATTTAATTTCAAAACCTACATTACTCTGAGGTGTCAATGTCCATGACTGGGCTTGCACTTGAGTGCTGAATGCAAATGTAACACCTGCAATCATCAAAGCATTTTTAATGACCGTATGACTTGCAATCTGTTTCGTCTGTTGTTTTCTATCCATGGAACTCGATCCTCGTCGAAATATTTTTATTCGACTGAGAACATTAGTCTAAATTGGATAGGTCCTGAGTTAAAAATTTGTGTTGTAACTGTTTATATATTTCACTTTGTTGGAATTTATGTAAAAACTCACTGGTCCCCAATGGAAACGCCTGCTCTAAAATATCGCCTCGATAATAAGCCTCACGAACAGGTGTTGCAGACATCGCGTCTTGTAGACTATCGAGCTCAACCATTTGCCACTCAGGAAAAAGCTGTAAATAATACGAGGAATCATCTTTAAAATGGCCAATCAGTCCAACCTTCGCCTCAGGTGTGACTACATGATTCACTAATTTTTTTACCAATTGCACCCATTTAACATCATTATAAACATCAATTACATGTACAAAGTGAATCCGTTTTTGATGTGCTTCTGAAAAGTTCGATAAAATCATTTCTTCACGTTCAGATGCTAAAAATGGATTTTTCGTATTTCGTTCATTTTGCGCAGAGCCTAAAGCCAAAATGACATTTTCACTTTGCTCTAAAGCAATCTTGATGGTTTGCATATGTGCCAAGTGAAATGGCTGGAAGCGACCAATGAATACGAGATAATCAAATGTATATGGCATAAATCTTTTACTTTTTTATGAACTGGTCAGTTGTGTCGATCATAAAATTATGCGACATAATGAGCCCATAAAATTAAACCAAACTTTCTAGCAAGGATAGTACGATGACACTGAGCTGTATTCAACAACCTCATCAACATTTGAATGCAAAACTAGACAATGGCGTACTGACATTAGCCATTCACCGTCCTGAAGCAAAGAATGCGTTGTATGGCGAACTTTATTTATGGATTGCAAAAGCTTTAGATGAAGCAGATCAGGACAATAGCGTTCGTGCCGTGATTCTACGTGGTGAAGACGCAGACTTTACCGCAGGCAACGATATGCAAGACTTTATGAAATCTGCTGCACAAAAAGGTCAAGCACCTGCATCTGAAGGCCCTCCATTTATTTTACTCAAATCTGCTGCGAAGTTTTCTAAACCGTTGATTGCTGCTGTACGTGGTGTGGCGATTGGTATTGGAGTAACAATCTTATTACATTGTGACTTGGTTTATAGCGACAACACTGCCCTATTCCAAATTCCATTTGTCAGCCTTGGTTTATCACCTGAAGGGGCTTCAAGCAAATTATTGGTAGAACAAGCTGGCTATCATAAAGCAGCAGAATTACTGCTGACTGCTCAGAAGTTTGACAGTGTAACTGCGGTTTCTGCAAACCTTGTGAACAGTATTGAAGATGATGTGTATGTAGCGGCTACCAAAAAAGCAGCACAATTGTCCGCTTTACCTTTAGCCTCTTTAGTACAGTCTAAAGCGTTAATGAAGCACAATGTAAATGAAATTGTGGCTTGGATTGATCATGAAGCTGAAATTTTTATGGATCGCGTGGGTTCACCCGAAATGATGGAAGCTGTAGCTGCATTTATGCAAAAACGTAAACCTGATTTTTCCCAGTTCAATTAAAGCTTCATAACTTGACTGAAAAAACCACTACGTTTATTAAGACGCAGTGGTTTTTTTACTTTTAGTCCCAACATATTTTAAAACCCAATCTGGAAATACTTCTTATGTCGAACACTACAGAAAAAAAACGCTATTTTGAGCCTGCGCCACAAGACATTGATGTTGAAAATTTTAAAAAAGTTATTCAAAGTCGTCGTTCTGTGCGTAAGTTTACGGATAAGACCATTCCAGCCGATATGCTTGATGACTGTTTAGATTTGGCACTGCTTGCACCAAATTCATCCAACTTACAGCCTTGGACTTTTTATGTGGTGCAAAACCCAACGAAGAAAAAACAACTAGTCAAAGCTTGCCTAAATCAGCTTGCGGCAAAAACTGCGTCAGAATTGATCGTGTGTGTCGCGCGTACAGACCGTAATGATGAAATGGCAAAACGTAATATTACCGAGTTCCCTTTTCCTGAAGCGCCTGCAAGTGTACTCAAATATTACAAGTTTATTCCTTATAACTATAAGACAGGTTACTTAAATGCATTAGGTAACTTTAAGAAAGTGGCTTTCAAAATAGCACGTAGTTTAGACAAACAACTGCCTGTAACCGCATTTAATCAAGCCGATGCCAAACTTTGGGCAAGTAAAACCACAGCTTTAGCATGTGAGAACCTTGTTTTAGCTTTACGTGCCTACGGTTTTGATAGTTGTATGATGGAAGGTTTTGATGAGCCTTTGGTGCGTAAATTGTTAAATCTGAATGATCAGCAATACCCTGTGATGGTGATTGGTGCAGGTGAGCGTGCAGAAGATGGTGTGTTTTTCCCGCAGTATCGTTTTGATCGTGAGTTATTTATTCAGAAGGTTTAATATTAGTTTTCTCAATGGAATCCTTTCATTAAAGTTTTAATTTCAGGATTAACCTTCGGTTTTGCCTACTTTTCTTTCGGGAAAAGTAGGCAAAACCATTGTCATTCGCAAAACTCGTTCTATTCCGTCGTTTATCAATTTAGTCGCAGAAACTTTATCTGATAAATTAAGTCCTGCCTCAAACAGTTGCGAATGCCGTTAGCGTGTCTAAAATATATTTTTAGGTTCATCATTAAAGTACATCGACCATCTGAATAAACTCAAAAGCTGGCTCTTCATAGGGATGGCTTAATGTTAAAGCCTTTGCCACAGCAGAGGCTTTTTCCTCTGGAACAATGGTTTCCACCCGCCACTCTGGAATTTTCTCCAAAGCATCCAACTCACCTATAAACGGATTTGCGTCTTTTACAGGTTTAAACTGGCCTGTACCCAAAACTTGCCATGCACAGTGTTCATAGTTTCCTATACCACCTGCCCCTGCTTCAAAAATCGCAAGTTTGGTAGATTCAAGATGAGATTCTGGAACATAGTAAATAAGTTTGAGCATGGAACTAATCTTTATGAGAATTTGATAATTTTTCGGACTCGGCTCTTATATCCCAAGTTGAGAAAAGAAACACCGACATGGTTCCTGCTAAATTCACTGCTAATTCTGCATGTCTCGAAGATGGTTTAAAATTCTTCTGCCCTTGTCCATGTGCATCACCAACTTTATTTCTTAATGCACCTAATCCCTCAACAATAGAACTACAACCGCCCAAAATCTGCTTAAAAGTTTGCTCTGTATGTTGTGATGGAGATAGGTTCAACTTTTTGTTTAATAGACGGTACAAATGATTAATATCAGGACTATTTCCATAATCAACATTGAAGTCATCCAATATATGCTTACAAGTAGATTCCAATAATGTTCTCGACAACGTAATTGCCCCTTCGGGATCTGTACTTCGTCTTTCTAAAGCTTTACCCCATATTTGATGAATGTAATCAGAACTTAAACCTTCAATTTTATTCATCACTAGATGGTCTAATGGAGTTGTATCTAAACTTTCCAAGACATCGAACAATTCATTAAAATCATCATAGATATGTTGTTTACATTCCTCATAACCATTAAAAGTATTTTTTAAATAGTCATTCGCCTGATCTAAAGATCTAGAATTTTTCACTAATGTTGGAAGATAAGGTTTTAGATTATTAATTTTAATCAGCTCATTTCTCAATTGAATAAATGCTTCGTCAGAGCCTTGCTCTAATTTGTCTAAGACTCTAGAGATGATTAACTCTTGTAATAATGAAACTGTTTTTATTAAATCTGTCATTTTTAGTCTTAAATATTCAAACTTTAAATATTTTATAAGTATATAAAAATAAAGCCATAAATATTTTTGAATATCTTATCATCAATAAAAATCCACCTTTCGTTGGTTCTTTAACTTTCAAAAATCACATCTGCAATGCATAACCCAAAATCAAAAAGATCAATTGCAAGCTCAAAATCACAGCAAACAACTTCCATCCTTTTTTACGCAATGCAGACTTATCGACTGCTTCGTATGTAACTGTTTTAATCATGTCATCACCTCATACATGAGTGTTGATACTGAAATTGTTTAGTGATCCATCTTTCTTCTATTTTGCATGATATTTGTGCATTTATTACACAATATCACTTTTACATAAATATAAAAGCAAAATCTAAACCAACTTCAGCGGGAGAATTAAAAAAATAAAAAACGATTCAATAAAAAAGCCACCCGAAGGTGGCTTTTCAAAACCCAGACTTCAGATTAACCAATGAACTTACGTGCATTACGGAACATACGTAACCATGCACCGTCTTCTGTCCAATCTTCAGGCTTCCAAGAATGCTGTACCGCACGGAAGTTACGTTCAGGGTGCGGCATCATAATCGTTGCGCGACCATCTTTCGATGTGACACCTGAAATCGCTTCTGGTGAACCATTCGGGTTCATTGGATAGTGTTGAGTTGGGTTACCTTGGCTATCGACATAACGCAAGATTACTTGATTACCTGTATTTAATGCAGCCAAGTTATCCGCGCTTGTCACCACACGACCTTCACCATGTGCAACTGCGATCGGCAGGATTGAACCTTCCATACCTTCTAACAATACAGAGTTCGATTTTTCAACACGAACATTGACCACACGTGCCTCAAACATCTCAGAAGTGTTGCGGTGAAAACGTGGCCAAGCTTCAGCACCCGGAATCAGTGGTGCCAATTGCGACAACATTTGACAGCCGTTGCAAATACCAAGAGAGAACGTTTCGTCACGGTTGAAGAATTTTTCAAATTGGTCACGAAGTTTCGGGTTGAACAAAACTGATTTCGCCCAGCCACCACCAGCGCCCATTACGTCTCCGTAAGAGAAACCACCACATGCCACAAGACCTTCAAAGTCATCTAGGCTGATACGACCTGCAAGCAAGTCGCTCATGTGCACATCTACAGTGTTGAAACCAACTTTGTCGAATGCAGCAGCCATTTCCACATGACCGTTTACGCCTTGTTCACGTAAGATCACCATGTTTGGACGACGTTCGTTGATGTACGGCGCTTCGATTGGCTCATTCAAATCAAATGTTGGTTTTGCAATAATACCTGCATGTGATTTGTCCGTAATTAATGCAAATTCTTGATCCGCTGTTTCTACGTTGTCACGTAGACGCTGGATTTGATGTGATACTTCAGTCCACGCCACTTGCAAATCTGCACGTTCAAGCACTAAACCATTTACCATCAATTGATCGGTGTTGTTTACCGTACCAATAACCGCAATTGCATCGCGTAATGTAGATGCCGCAACTTCGTCTGCAAGTGTTGCCCAATCAGACGCGCTGATTTGAAGCACTGCACCAATTTCTTCTGCAAATAAACTTGCAGTTGATTGATCTTCTAAAGCCACACCGAGACGTGCTGCAAACATCATTTCTGCAACAGTTGCAAGCAAACCACCATCACCGATGTCGTGGTAAGCCTTAATTAAGCCGCGGTTATTCCAGTCTTGAACCAATGCAAAGAATGCTTTGAAGTCGTCAAAACTATCCACATCTGGTGTCACTGAACCAATCGCTTTATAGACCTGAGCAAGGATCGAACCGCCTAGACGGAACTGACCTTTAGAAAGATCAATACGGACAAGTATTGATTCTTCATTTTTCAATTCAGGCGTTAAAGTTTTACGTACATCCGTAACTGGTGCAAATGCAGTGATCACGCCTGACATCGGTGAAGTCACCGATTTGTCTTCGCCTTCGTCATTCCAAGTCGTACGCATAGACAATGAGTCTTTACCCACTGGAATTGCAATACCCAGTGCAGGACACATTTCCATACCGATGGCTTTTACACCTTCGAATAAAGCTTGGTCTTCACCTTTCTGTCCTGCTGCCGCCATCCAGTTTGCAGACAATTTAATGTCACTGATCTGGTCGATTTTTGCAGACATAATATTCGAGATCGACTCTGCAACCGATAAACGTGCAGATGCCGCAGGATTTAACAAGGCAACGGGTGGACGTTCGCCCATCGCCATTGCTTCACCTGTGTAGCCTTGTAAGCTTGTTGTAGTCACTGCTGCATCTGCAACAGGAACCTGCCAACGACCTACAAACTGATCACGTGCAACCATACCTGTAATTGAACGGTCACCAATGGTGATCAGGAATGATTTCGATGCAACCGTTGGATTTTTAAGTACACGGTAAATCGCATCTTTTAAATCTGTGACTTTAGATGCATCAAAGTCGTCGCCTTGACGTTCAATCGTTTCATACGAACGGCTCATACGAGGTGTGCCACCTAGCATGACTTGCATTGGCATATCCACGGCTTTGTTATCAAACAATGGATCGTTCACCGTCAATTGACGCGCTTCAGTTGCTTCACCTAAAACGGCAAACGGACAACGCTCACGTGCACATAATGATTCAAATAATTCTAAAGAACTTGGACGAATCGCCAACACATAACGTTCTTGCGCTTCGTTTGACCAGATCTCCATTGGAGACATGCCCGGTTCAAGCGATGGAATCTTACGCAAATCAAGAATCGCACCCAGTTCGTGGTCATTCACCAGTTCAGGCATTGCATTAGAGACACCACCTGCACCCACGTCATGCACAGACACGATTGGATTGAAGTCTTCCATGCGCCAGCATGCATCAATCACTTCTTGGCAACGACGTTCCATTTCAGGGTTTTCACGTTGTACAGAAGCGAAGTCTAGGTTTTCACCGAGTTTACCGCTGTCTACAGAAGATGCCGCACCGCCACCAAGGCCGATCAGCATTGCAGGCCCACCAAGGACGATCAATAAGTCACCCGGTTGAATCGCATCTTTTTCCACGTGGTCTGGACGGATGTTACCGTAACCACCAGCAATCATAATTGGCTTATGGAAGCCTTTTACATCGCCATTGACATTTTGTTCAAATGTACGGAAGTAACCATTTAATGCAGGACGACCAAATTCGTTGTTAAACGCAGCACCACCCAGTGGGCCTTCAATCATAATTTGAAGCGGAGATGCCATACGAGATGGTTTGCCGTAGTTTTCTTCCCAAGGCTGTTCAAAACCGGGAATATTTAAGTTAGACACTGTAAAGCCAGTTAAACCTGCTTTGGGTTTACCACCACGACCTGTTGCGCCTTCGTCACGAATTTCACCACCCGAACCAGTCGCAGCACCCGCAAATGGCGCAATCGCTGTTGGGTGGTTATGCGTTTCCACTTTCATCAGGATGTGAGCCGCTTGACTCTTGTATTTATAAACGTGGTGACCAGTCGCTTCATCTTTCTTTGGATAGAAACGCTGAGTATCAAAACCAACGATCACCGAAGCATTGTCTTTATATGCCGACAATACATCTGTTGGTGATTCTTTATAGGTGTTTTTAATCATTTGGAACAATGACAATGGCTGTTTTTCACCATCAATTGTCCATTCAGAACCAAAGATTTTATGACGACAGTGCTCAGAGTTTGCCTGAGCAAACATCATCAGTTCGATATCGTGTGGATTACGGCCGAGCTTGTTAAAAGCAGCAACCAAATAATCAATTTCTTCATCAGAGAGTGCAAAACCAAACTCAGAGTTTGCTTTTACTAAAGCGTCTTTACCCTGACCTAATATGTCAATTGCATTTAAAGGCTTTGGTGCAGTTTCAGAGAACAATGCAGCCGCGTCTTCAATTTGATTGAACACACTTTCAGTCATACGGTCATGTAAAACTTGTTTTACTGCATCCGATACTTCAGAAATACCTTTTAAAGTAAACAAAACACCGCGTTCTAAGCGGTGTATCGGGGTATTACAGTTAGCAAAAATATCCGTTGCCTTTGATGACCACGGCGAAATTGTGCCTACACGTGGCGTCACGAGGACTTGAACTTCATCACTTGTCGCTTCGCGAACTTGGAAGGTTGCGCCATCATTTAATAGCTGCAAAGCAGATTGCTGTTGTTGCTCGTCGAGCGCTTGGTCGAAAAGGTAAACCCATTGGCTTTCTATTGATTGAACAGAACTGATAGACGATAGACGTGTTAAAAGTTGTGTTTGCTTAAAAGAAGAGTGTGCAGGTGCACCGGCAACGATAAACATGCTGTTTTTGGCTCCACGGGCAGGTCTAGACAACCTACCTCAATGTGACTTGAAGAGAGCGCATATTCTACTGTGTATTGCCAAAATCAGCTAGTCGTCTACGACTTAAAAAAGTGAGATTTCTTTGTTTTAAAAGATCAATTTACTTTGACTTTAAAAATCAAACATGATTAGTAACAAATGTTTTAAGGGATAAATTTAAAAGATGCCCGACTTTTAGGCTTTGATTCGATTCTAAAAACCATTTTCAATTGATATTTAAGCTGCAAATAACGAAGTCGATAGCCTCCTTTAGAACAAACATGACTGCTTTAAGATGTTCTATTTCTGAAAACTTAATACTGCATAAATTAAAAGACAACTTATGTCGCAGCCCTCTAGAGCTCGTCACACTTTTTTGGCATGATGAAGCCAATAACTCACTGAATAACGATAAATGATGCAAATGCGTTGGTTGGAACTGCTCTCAACAGTTCGTATTGGAAGTAAAAAACAAAATACCGAATTGGCACGTAGCCCATTTCACAAAGATTATGACCGAATTATTTTTTCTCAAAGTTTTCGCCAACTGAACCGAAAAACCCAAGTCCATCCTCTGACTCAACACGATGGCATTCACACCCGTTTAACGCATTCGCTTGAAGTCTCCTGTATTGGCCGCTCTCTTGGCATGCTGGCAGCGGAAAAGATCAAAGATGAATTACCAATGTGGATTTCCCCTGCCGATGTTGGAGCCATTATTCAAGCTGCTTGTTTAGCACATGATATTGGGAACCCACCGTTTGGTCATGCGGGTGAATATGCTATTCGTGAATGGTTTGACGATGCATCACATGGCAACTTTTTAGAGAAACTTTCCGCAGAAGAACAAGCCGATGTGCGTCAGTTTGAAGGTAATGCCCAAGGTCTACGCTTACTGACTAAAATTGACTATCACCCTAATGATGGTGGCATGCGTCTGACCTATGCAACGTTGGGAGCTTACTTAAAATATCCGTGGCTATCGAAAACCATCGAATCACAAGGCAATACTCCTGCCAGTAAACGTGCCAAATTTGGCTGCTATCAGGCAGAAAAAGAAATCCTGCAACAAATCGCTGAACAACTCGGACTGATTCAACTGGGTGAATATCATTATTGCCGTCATCCGCTAACTTATTTACTTGAAGCCGCAGATGATATTTGCTACGCCCTGATTGATCTTGAAGATGGCATCATTTTAAACATGTTGTCTTATGAAGAAGTTGAACCGATTTTTTTAAGCTTGCTTGGTGAATATAGCGCACCAACTGAACTGTCGATGCCAGATACTACATGGCAGCAAAAAATTGCAGCCCTGCGCGGGCGCGTGATGAAACGTCTGGTTGAAGAAGTCACATCGGCTTTTGCTAAGCATCATTTTGAAATTTTACGCGGACAACTGGCCGGCAGCTTACTGCAATACTGTGCTGCTGATATTGAGTTAGGCATTAACCGTGCAAAGGATTTAGCCCGCGATAAAATATTTGAACACCCACAAAAAGCGGGTTTGGAAATTATTGCCCATCAAAGTTTGCAAAACATTTTAGATGCCTTTATTCCGCTGACAACACCGCATAAAACATTAAGTTTTAAAGAACAACGCTTAATGGCTATTTTATGTCGTTCTGGTGCGCACTTTGGTAGCAACCATTATGAAAATATCATGCAGGTCTTAGATATTATTTCTAAATTTTCAGACCACCAAGCGTATAACTTGTCTCAAGAGTTACAAGGCAATAAGGCAGGATTGATTTAAATGTGTCATCAACATCCAGTTTGATGATAAAGCCATCAACCTCAACTCAATTTTCCGTGAGCCTTTTGCCTTTCTGCGCAATGCTCACTACTATGTAACCATTGATAAAAAGTGAATCACACAACATGATCGGATGTCTTATTGGTGAAGTCTTCGCACTAGAAGCACCCACCGTACTTTTAAATGTAAATGGTGTCGGTTATGAAATTGATACACCACTCACCACATTTTGCCAGTTACAAAAAGGTCAGAAAATCACCTTATGGACGCACCTTGCAGTGCGTGAAGATGCTCAACTACTTTATGGCTTTTTGCATCAACAAGAAAAAATCATTTTCCGCACGCTGTTAAAGGTCAATGGTGTCGGCCCTAAAATGGCTTTAGGTATTTTATCCACGCTCAGCGTCGATATGCTGATTCATACTGTCGAACATGAAGATATCAACACACTGGTTAAAGTACCGGGCGTGGGTAAAAAAACCGCTGAACGCCTCATGATCGAACTACGTGATCGCTTTAAAGCGATGTCTTCAGGCACAGTGCCAAGCAACTCAACCGTTGAACAAATCCATTTCACAGGCAACTCTGCCGTGTCAGAAGCTGAAGCGGCCTTACAATCTTTAGGTTACAAACCTTTAGAAGCACAGAAATTGGTCAATGCTGCAAAAGGTGATTTTACTGAGGCGAGCGACATCATCCGTGCTGCACTCAAATCGATGAATAAATAATTCAAATAGACACACCAATACACCTAAATTGGATACACGAAGGCGACATGGATGTCGCCATGTTGGATTGGGATATAAGGACATATCCTCAATCCAACACAAGATTTACTTGCGGACTTTTAAATATATTTAAAAGCCCTCATTTTGATCTTTCAAAAGTAAGGCAATGCCTACACAATGGTACCTAAACACAAATCATAATTTGAGGCTGTGCCTCGAAAGTTTAGCCAGAGATTGATTTAACTATATGCAAGACCGTCTCATCGGTGGTTCCGAAAAACCCGAAGATCATATCGACCGCGCTATCCGCCCGACCTCACTCGATGACTACATCGGTCAGCCCGTGGTTCGTGAACAAATGGAAATCTTTATTGGCGCAGCACGTGGTCGTAGTGAAGCCCTTGATCACACCTTAATTTTTGGTCCGCCAGGACTGGGTAAAACTACACTTGCCAATATTATTGCGCGTGAAATGGGGGGAAACCTCAAGTCGACTTCCGGCCCAGTATTGGAACGTGCTGGGGACTTGGCAGCCATGCTGACCAACCTTGAAGAAGGTGATGTGCTGTTCATCGACGAAATCCACCGTCTTTCTCCCGTGATTGAAGAAATTCTTTATCCAGCCATGGAAGACTACCAACTCGATATTATGATTGGTGAAGGTCCTGCGGCTCGTTCAATTAAGCTCGACTTACCCCCTTTTACTTTAGTTGCCGCAACCACACGCGCAGGTCTACTCACTTCTCCTTTACGTGACCGTTTTGGTATTGTGCAACGCCTTGAGTTCTATTCAGTTAGTGACTTGACGCATATTGTGACTCGTTCTGCCAATTTGATGGATGTACCTATTACGCGTGAAGGTTCAGCAGAAATTGCACGTCGTTCTCGCGGCACACCACGTATTGCAAACCGCTTACTACGTCGAGTTCGTGACTATGCGCAAGTCAAAGGTACTGGTGAGGTGACACAAGACATGGCTCAGCGTGCCCTCGATATGCTCAATGTCGATAAAGATGGTTTAGACACTTTAGACCGTCGTTATTTGAGTATGTTACTTGAACGTTTTGATGGCGGCCCTGGTGGTGTAGAAGCTTTGGCAGCAGCGATGGCTGAAGACTCAGGTACATTAGAGGACGTGATTGAACCGTATTTGATTCAACAAGGTTATGTCATGCGGACAGCCCGTGGCCGTATTGCCACCAATATGGCGTATTTGCAGTTTGGTATGACACCACCTGAGCCGAAACATTAAGCAAAAAAACTAAGCCTGAAAAATAGGCTTAGTTTATGAATTTATCTAAAACCATCTCATTTTTTAAAAGTTTTTTTGCAATGAGTTTAAATTTTGCAATGTGATTTCTATATGCTTTAATGTCTTCCTGCAATGTACTACTTTTACGTAATAGAGCATTATTTAATAAAGCACCATCTAAAACAATGTCTCTTAAAATTAGATTTACCTCAGTTTGAAAATCAGCAGTATAGTAAAAAACTTCAAATGATATTTTCACCTTTAAAGCCTGCATATTTTTCAATCTTCCTTGGAGTTCTTTATATATTTCATAACCATACGTACCCTTTTGAACATGCTTTGATAAATCAATCTTTATACTTTCCATCGCAGTAAATCCAATAAATGTTGATAAATTTTCCGCCTCAGTTAGAAAATCAACTACCAATCTTTTAAATTCATTTCTATCCTTATTAAAACCATCTATTTTATTCTTCATAAGTAATTGTTTATATTGATTTTCAATTAAATTACTATTTGATTCCATCATTAGTCTTTCAGAACTTTCTATTTGCTTAATTACCGCATCAAAAGACTGCTTCGTTAAATCAAAACTTTTTCGTCCATACCAATATGCCAACCAAGTAGCTAAGCCACCTAAAGCTAATGCAATCACAACAGAAAGTGCAAAAGACAAAATAGCCGTTTTGTCTGTAGAAGCATTTAATTCCATATGTGTTTTAGCAGGCTGCTGGAAAACTATTGTTTGCACACTTGGTTGTTGAGGCACTGTCCAAGGAAGTTGAATTACTATATCGTTAGAATCTTGCTTAGGCATATTTCAAACTTATTTTTAACTTATCAAGTGGCTTTATCATACTAAACTTCAAATAGGCTTGAACACAAAGTAAGGTTTATAAAGAAGAAATTTCTCTCACATCCTCCACCAGCATTAACTCACACGCCCCATTTCCTGTGTCTGTCCGACTCAGTGAACTGCGCCACTTCCAACCATCAGCCGACTTAACTTCAACCAGTTGCCCTTTTAAATAAACCATGTCATCCACATCAATATCTGCAAGTTTTTGTGCAACAACTTTATTGGCTGGGATCAAATGCGTATTGGCACTACTCGAGGCAATGTCATTTACTGGAATGGGTGGATTGTTCTCATAACGCCAATAATACCAACGATTACTTTGTGTAATAGATAGTTGCTTATAGACCTCTGGCTTCGCCATCTCATTCCAACCTAAAGCAAAATCAACAGGACTCAGCTCTGCTTCACGACCCATCCTATAGTTTTCACGCGCCAACACACGAAACTCTCCTACATATGGTTCTAAGGAAGTAATTGTGTAGCCTTCAACGTACTGTACATTTTCAGTCGGTGAATATAACTCTAAACTTCTGCTTCCTTGCTCAGGTTTAAGCCAATATGTCCACAGCGCAAATGCCACAGCCAAAATAAGCAGCAGCTTAAAATAACCATTCATTCCCTTATCCTTATATTTTTATAGCCATACTGCGCTCAACTTCCCCAACAGTCATGAATCACAATATTTGACATCTTGTGCCATTGGAGTGAAATCTCATAATGCTAAACTGCGACGCATTAGTACTTTGACGTGCACCAATTTTAAGACCCTGTCCTTAAATATAAAAGCGCCAAGTCAATCTAAATCGACTCGTACAACTGGAAAACGGAATACTCTCATGGCGAATAAATTTGAATTCAACATTCGTGTCTATATTGAAGATACTGATGCAGGTGGCATTGTTTACCACGCCAATCATATTCGCTTTATGGAGCGTACCCGTACCGAGTGGTTACGTGCTTCTGGTGTAGATCATTACTGGCATCAAAAAGACTATAACTTCGTTGTACACAAAATTAATGTGAAATATTCACGTCCAATTTTAATGGATGATTTAATTACTGTTACAGCAAGTGTTGTTTCGTGTAAGGCTACGTCATTTGTGTTGCAACAAAATATTTATCGTGGTGAAATCATGCTTGCATCTGGTGAGGTCGAATTGGCATGTATCAGTTCAGAAATGAAACCACGTCGACTTCCCGATGAAATCCGCGAACTGATTCTAAAAGAATTAGGACAAGACTAAAAAAATTATTGGCACATGTAGTAACTATGGCAACTCAACTCGAATCATCTCTTCAAGTTTCAGATCTAATATTACAAGCAAGCCCAGTCGTACAACTGGTAATGCTGGCTTTACTTTTGGCCTCGCTGTTTAGCTGGTATCTGATTGCCAAGTTACACATGAGTTATAAAAAAGCACAGGCAGACGATGACCATTTCCAAAAAATTTTTTGGTCAGGTGCTGAACTGAATACGCTGTATAACAATGCGCAACTTAACTCCAAACGTGTCGGCCTTGAGGATATTTTTTATCAAGGTTTAGGCGAGTTTTTAAAACTAAAAAAACGCAATGCTGCTCCAGCACAAACCATTGAAGGCACAGAACGTATTTTACGCGTCGGTCTAAGTCGTGACCAAAGCCAACTTGAACAAGGCTTAGGTGCTTTGGCCAGCATTGGTTCTGTGGCCCCGTATGTTGGCTTATTTGGTACCGTTTGGGGCATCATGAATGCATTCATCGGTTTAGCAGACGTAGATCAAGTCACCCTTGCAACGGTTGCACCGGGTATTGCTGAAGCCCTCATTGCTACAGCGATTGGTTTATTTGCAGCGATTCCTGCGGTATTGGCATTTAACCATTACACAGGAAAAGGCGAAACGGTTTACTCCGATCGTGCTTTATTTGCAGAAGAAATGGTTGCGTTATTACAACGTCAGTCTTTGGGTGAAACTAAGGAACATGACTAATGGCAATTCAACGTTCAGGGCGCTTCGAGCGCATTAAGAAACCACTAAAAAGTGAGATGAACGTCGTCCCATATATTGACGTGATGCTCGTATTATTAGTGATTTTTATGGTCACCGCACCCATGATTACGAGCGGCATCAATGTCGATCTTCCTCAGGCCAATGGCAACCCCATTGAATCAAAAGATGCACCTGCAATGGTCAGCTTAGATAAAGAAGGTCGCTATTTTCTTAAATATAAAACACACAGTTCAGCTGAACCTTTGGCTTTATCTGAATTGACCTCTATTTTAAGTGAAGCACAGCAACAAGCTCAGGCTGAAAATAAAACTTTAACCGTTGTTGTGGAAGGTGAACAGTCACGCTCTTATGGCGAAGTCATGTCGCTCATGAACAGTCTACAAGAAGCGGGTCTCAGCCAAGTTGGATTACTCACAGAGCCATTAAAGTAATTTATGAAAGATTTTAAAAAGCCACCGTTTAAACAAAAAGCTATCGCGCTTGGATTTACCTTTGGTATCCATGTGATTGCTGTTGTTGGCTTACTTTATCTTGGTATGAGTAAACCACCAGAGCCACCGAAGCAAATTAGAACTGTGCTCATCAAACCTGAGGACTTAAAGCCTGTTACGCTTGAAGAAACAGAGTTTACTGAAACAGCACATGAAAATGTCGCCAAAGAAATCACACAAACTGCTCCGCCCGCTGTAGAGCCTGCACCTGTTATCCCAACCGCGCCACCTATAACACCCATTGTGCCAAAGGTCGACGCTCAAAAAGCAGCAGCGGATGCCAATGCTGCTGAAACGGCAGCGCGTAAAGCTGAATTACAGCAGCAGATTCAGGCACGTGCAAAGGCAGAAGCTGAAAAACTACAAGCTCAGCAAGAACGTGCTGCTACCCGTGCAGCGGAGCAAGCTAAAGATGCTGAGAAAGCCAAAGCAGATGCAGCGGCGACAGCCGAAGCAGACGCCAAACGCCGAGCAAACTTAGAAGCATTGAAAAAAGCAGAGGCAGTACAAAAAGCTAAGCTAGAGGCACAAAAGAAAGCGGATCTCGCTAAAAAGCAGAAGCAAGACGCTGATGCAAAGGCCAAAGCAGATGCAGATAAAGCCAAGGCTGCCGCTGATGCAAAACGTAAAGCCGATGCGGACAAAGCAAAAGCCGCCGCTGATGCAAAAGCCAAGGCAAATGCCGATGCTAAAGCTAAAGCAGATGCTGCGAAGACCAAAGCTGACGCTGATGCGAAACGTAAAGCTGATGCTGATAAAGCTAAGGCAAATGCTGACGCAAAAGCCAAAGCTGATGCCGAAAAAGCCAAAGCCGCTGCTGATGCCAAACGTAAAGCTGATGCCGAAGCCAAAGAGCGTGCGGCTGAAGAAGCACGTGCTTCATCTGCAAAACAAGCTGCCGAAGAAGCCGCGCAAAAGAAAGCTGAAGCCAAGCAAATTGCTTCAACGGCTAAGCGCGACTTTGAAAATAAAATTAAACGCGCTTGGGATACCCCAGCAGGCTCAAGTGGTAAGACCGCAACAGCGCGAGTGACCTTATCTGATAACGGTTCCGTACGTTCGGTGATTGTCAATTCAAGTGATCCTGACATGAAAGCCAGTGTTGAAGCTGCTGTTCGTTCTGCTGCCCCCTACCCAATGCCTTCAGATCCAGAAGCACGCCGGCAAGCACAAAGCTTTACCTCATCCTTTACTGCGAAATAATCCAAATCCCCTGAACAGTCAGGGGATTTTTTAGCCTAAAGCTCAGTACTTTTATATATTCAAATAACTTATTTTAAATACATTTAATCTGTATCCATGCTCAATAGTAATCGATGTGAAGTCTTTAATTTCAGTCGATATTTCACTCAATACAAGCGAGCCTCCACTCCCCCTTATCACACATATCTACCTATGCGTTTTTGCATTTACGCTTAAACGACTTAATTCTTACTCATTTTTCACAGTGTTATAACAGATCAGTCATAATTTCATGCTTTTAATATTAGGGCGTGTCCCTAATTTGAATAAGCCCAAAAGAGCCCTATTTTAACCCTATATTTCAACAAAATATAGGCAAACACAAACAATGGCGAGAACCGCAATAACTGACAACATATGGGAACAATTACAAACAACCATGAAAGCGCACGGCTGTCATCAATGGAAGAACGACCGTACCGTGATGGAAGCCATACTATGGAAGCTAAGAACAGGTGCACCATGGCGAGACATACCTACTGAGCTAGGGTCATGGAAAACCGCTTATAACCGCTTTAACCGATGGTCTAAAAAAGGCTTGTGGCAGAATTTTTTTTTGATCTACGAAAAGAAATTGACAAAGAATGGGTATTCATCGACGGAAGTTATGTACGGTGTCATCAACATGCAAGTGGAGCTCGGCGTGGTTTCGATAGAGCAATTGGACAAAGCCGTGGCGGAAACACGACAAAAATACACCTATGTGTGGACTCGCATGGAAATCCGCTCGATTTTAAAGTCACTGGGGGTAACGTGCACGACAGTCAAGTTGCAAACGACTTGATAGAAGTCATACAAGAAGCCCAGTATTTTATCGCTGACAAAGGGTATGACTCGCAAGAAATCAGAGATAAAGCGATAGAACACGGTATGAAAGCTATTATACCAAAGCGTAAAAATGCCAAGCAACCTAACCCTGATTTTGATAGCTACCTTTATAAATTACGCCACTTAGTCGAGAATGCATTTGCACGATTAAAGCAGTTTCGTAGTATTGCTACTCGCTATGAGAAATTAGCTCGTAATTTTAAATCGATGCTTTACTTGGCTTGCTCTATTATTCATGCTAAGTTAAATTGAGGACACGCCCTA
>NZ_JBUEBA010000002.1:2036572-2076202 GCF_058107045.1 Acinetobacter sp. AB03
GAAAATCATGCCATTATGTAGAACAATTAAACCCACAATAAAAGCCGTTTGTTTGAGTAAATAACGAATGATGGAAATGACGCGTAAACACCTTCTTAGCCTAGCCATTTTAACTGCTTTCAGCCCAGTCTTAGTGACTCAAGCACATGCTCAGCTTCACTTAGAAATTGCAAAAGCACCTGAAGAAGCGCCTAAAATTGCAATCGTACCTTTTAGCAATGACAGCAGTCTCTATCCCATTATTGAAACGGATTTAAACCGCTCAGGGAAATTTACCAGCGCTTCAAAAAATTTACCTGCAACAGCCAGCATGAATAATCCGAACGCAGCCAACTGGCAAGCAGCAGGTGTTCCATATGTCGTTACAGGAACAGTAAAAACCACTGAAAATGGTAGCTACGAGGTTCATTACCAACTGTACGATGTCCAAAAACAACAATATCTTTTAAATGAATTATTAACTGTTCCAGCATCACGCGTTCGTTCTGCTGCACACATGATTAGTGATGCTATTTATCAAGCATTAACTGGTATTCCAGGAGACTTTAGCGGTCGTATTGCTTATGTGCTACGTAATCCTGCTACACCGGAACAACGCTATACACTACAAATCGCGGATACTGATGGTGAGCAACCACGTACAATTTTAACGTCACGCGATCCAATTTTATCGCCTGCTTGGACACCAGATGCCAAGAAAATTGCTTATGTTTCGTTTGAAACCAAACGCCCTGCAATTTATGTCCAAGACCTTTCCACAGGTGCTCGCGAAAAGCTTGCTAGCTTCCGTGGTCTAAATGGTGCACCAAGCTTCTCTCCTGACGGGAAAAGTATGTTGTTCACGGCTTCTATGCATGGCAATCCAGAAATTTACCAAATGAACTTGGAAACACGTCAACTGCAACGTATGACCAACGACAGCGCCATTGATACTGAAGCGCGTTATGCACCAGATGGTAAGTCATTTATCTTTACTTCTGACCGTGGCGGTTCTGCACAAATCTACCGTTATGACTTGGCAAATAGCAGTTATAACCGCCTGACCTTCCGTGGCGCATTCAATGCACGTGGTACGCTCAGTGCCGATGGCAAAAAGCTGGCACTGGTTCACCGTCCAAGTGGTAGTAACTATAAAGTCGCTATTCAAGATTTAAACTCAAGCGTCACTAATATTTTAACTCCAACCAGTTTAGATGAATCACCAAGTTTCTCACCAAATGGGCAGATGGTGGTCTATGCAACTCGTGAAGGTTCACGTGGTTTGTTGTCGATCATGTCACTGGATGGACGTTTCCGTATGAATTTACCAAGTGAACAAGGTGAAGTCCGTGAACCTGCTTGGGCACCCAAATAACTTTTTAATGACTAGTCATTTAATAATCATCAATTTTCATGGAGATGAAGAATGAAATCCATCAAGCTTTTAGCCCTTCCAATCTTAGCGACTGCTCTTGTAGTTACAGGATGTGCGAGCCGTAAACCTGCTGCAACAATTGAAGCGGGTCAAAACCCAAATGGTTCAACCACAGTCAATACTCAAGGTCTAAGTGAAGATGCTGCTTTAAATGCACAAAATCTTGCAGGTGCATCGGCAAAAGGCGTGACTGAAGCCAACAAAGCATTTTTAGCAAAACGCGTTGTGCATTTTGACTATGACAGTAGCGACCTCAGCAATAATGATTACCAAACGCTACAAGCACATGCGCAGTTCTTAATGGCAAATGCAAATTCGCGTGTGGCGTTAACAGGCCATACTGATGAGCGCGGTACACGTGAGTACAATATGGCATTGGGTGAACGTCGTGCCAAAGCGGTTGAAAGTTTCTTAATCACCACAGGTGTGAGTCCAAACCAACTTGAAGCCGTTAGTTATGGTAAAGAAATGCCAATCAATGCGGGCCATGACGAAAATGCATGGAAAGAAAACCGTCGCGTAGAAATTAACTACGAAGCAGTTCCACCACTTTTAAAATAATGCTGGCATCACAACTGAAATAAAAAAAGCGCTCCTTTCGATGAACGCTTTTTTATGACTTAAACTTGTTCAGGCTTGGGATTTTCATCAGATTCTTCAACATGTTGCATAGATTCAATCATGTCATGTTTATTGAACTTTTTATACTCAGCTTTTGCTTCGTAGTCTTGCCACGCTTTTTTCACGCTATCGTCTGAAATATCATCTAAGTTAATCCCTTCGCTCGGCGTTGGAGTCGCATCAAATTTTTGCGTTGTCATTGTTGTGCTCCTATTTTTACCTGATATTCCTTCCATCAACATAGCACTTTCCACAAGACTTGCAAGGGTAAAATCGCAGCAAATAGTCGAGTTTAATTGTTCTTTTGTCTCGTTCTCGACTAAAATATAGCGCAATGTTGATTTTGTTACGTATTCAAGTTTTAGTGGAGTCCTCCCCCTTATGTCATATCTCAATCTGTCCCAATTTTTAGAACAACAAACGGGAAATCTTACGCCTGAATTGGCACAAGTAATTAGCACCATTGCTGCTACTTGCCAAACCATCGATCAAGCTTTACAAAAAGGTGCTTTAGCTGGTGTCTTAGGTAGCGCGCAGCATGAAAACGTGCAAGGTGAAGAACAGAAAAAACTGGATGTGATTTCAAATGATTATTTGATTGATGCTCTAAAAATCCACCCACAAGTTGGTGGTTTAGCGTCTGAAGAATTGGATGAATTCACACCAGCTCAAGAAAATGGCAAATATTTAGTTTTATTTGACCCCCTTGATGGTTCAAGCAACATCGACATTAATATGTGTGTGGGTACTATTTTCTCAATCTTGCCTGCAAAAAATGCAGTGACACAAGCTGAAGACTTTATGCAAGCGGGCAACCAACAAGTTGCTGCGGGTTATGTGCTTTATGGCCCATCAACCATGTTGGCATTAACAGTCGGTGCAGGCACAGTATTCTTTACCTTTGACCCAGAAACTCAACAATTCTTACTCACCTCTGAAAATATTCAAGTGGCAGCAGATACCAAAGAATATGCTATTAACTCTTCAAACCAACGCCACTGGGAAAACCCAGTAAAACGTTATATTGAAGAACTTCTCGCAGGTAAAACAGGTCCGCGTGAGAAAGACTTCAATATGCGTTGGGTTGCATGTATGGTGGGCGACATTCACCGCATTCTTTGCCGTAGCGGGATTTTCATGTATCCATACGACCTCAAAGATCCGAAAAAAGCAGGTCGCCTGCGTTTAATGTATGAAGCAAACCCTATGAGTATGCTAATTGAACAAGCTGGCGGTGCATCTACAACGGGTCGCGTTCGTATTTTAGACATCCAACCAACTGACCTACACCAACGTGTCCCTGTGATTATTGGTTCTAAAAACGAAGTCGATTTAGTGACTGGCTACCACAACTAATTTTTTAAATGCGCATAGCCATCTGACGCGTTATGCGCATGAGTCTTCTCCATGTCGATTATTTTCCTTGAATCAAAAGACAACCCAAAGATTAAACATCTCCGAGGTTTAATAGAGCAAAGCAGCTACCGTAAAAAGCAGGGTCAAACTGTGCTTGAAGGGACACACTTAGGCTTAGCTTGGGTTGAAAAAAAGAAGAAACTCAATTCTATTTTCACTACTGAAAATGCACTCGAACACCCTGATATTTGCGATATTCTAGATGAATATGAAGGTGCTGTTTTTGTCATTGCTGAAAGCCTATATCGTGACTTAAGCACATTAGGGACCACTTTGCCCTTCTTGGCAGTTGTAGACTTACCAAGTTCAAGCCAAAGTGTAGACTTTAGCTTGGATACATTGATTTTGGAAAACATTCAAGATCCAGGCAATGTAGGTACACTACTCCGCTCTGCTGCTGCAGCAGGTATTAAGCAAGTTATTTGTACCAAAGGTTCTGCTGCACTCTGGTCACCACGTGTATTACGCGCAGGCATGGGTGCACACTTCTCACTCAACACCTATGAAAACGTAGCCATCGAAGATGTACTCGAACGCTTTGAAATTCCAGTGTATGTGACCAGCTCACATCAGGCTGAAAGTTTATATCAAAAAGATTTAACACAAGCTTGTGTCTGGATCTTAGGCAATGAAGGCCAAGGAGTTTCTGACTTTGCTTTGGCACATGCTCAAGCACTGAGCATCCCACAGCCCGGTGGCCAAGAATCTCTCAATGTCGCTATTGCGGGTTCAATCTGCTTTTTTGAAATGGTACGACAACGACTTTAAAATCGTTAAGTTATATTAACTAAAGTCGGCTCAGCAGAAAAAATAGATTACACTAGAAAAAATAATTACTTGTGTTGTCAACCAAACCATTATTTCCAACGTTATAGGCACATGATTGAGGAAATAATGGTGGGTATCCGATGACAGGATTTTCCATCTCTATGGATTTAGCACCCAAACAGTCTAAAACGCAAGATTCTAGTACTCTTAAGAGTACCGCCGAGTCTCGCCTAAAAAACTTCATGCAAGAAGTGACTGGTCGTGCGTTAGTGATGATGGAAAGTGCCACCCAAAACCAGCAGGGTATCGCCATGGATTTGGTGCAAGAAGCCTTTATTTCATTACATAAATCTTATTCTGATCGATCTACGGAAGAATGGTATCCCCTGTTCTATACCATTTTAACCAATAAATTACAGGATTGGCGTCGTAAAGAAGCACGTCGAGCACAACCCTTTTCTTTCTTCAAAAAAGTCAGTCTTGATGATGACGATTTTGAAGTCAATGAGGTGGTCGATGAAAGAGCGCTGAATCCTTCAGACTTTTTAAGTCAAGCTGTCACTGCGGATGAAATTCAAGAAGCCATTGCTGGTCTTCCTGTTCGTCAACAGCAAGCATTTATGTTACGTGCATGGGAAGGTTTTGATACTGCAACCACTGCACAAATCATGAATTGTTCTGAAGGCAGCGTTAAAACTCATTACCACCGTGCGATTCAAGGCTTACGCAATGCTCTCGCACATTTGAATCCACATCTAGGAGGATCATCCGAATGAAAGATGATTTCTTAAAGCAAGTAACCTCCAAACTTGATGGGCTCGCGCAACACCACAAAAACAAACCCGTGGTGATGCAACATGTTCTTGATGACATTCAAGATCAAAAGTCCTCACGTTATGGCCTTTGGAAAATGTCAGGTTTTGCTTTAGCTGCGGCTATTGCTGGCTTTGTCGTACTTCCGAACTCTGTAACCCTTGATGAAAAACCACATAACCAAGTGGTTTCGACTCCTAAACTTTCACCTCAAATGGTTGAAGATTTAGAAATGTTATTGGTTTTAGGTGAGGACACTGTTCCACATGGCAGCTAAACGTGTCGCTTTCGCACTTTGCACGCTAGGTTTTTTACAAACCAGTTTTGCAGGTTTTGATCGTTTTTGGATTTTTTCCAAAGATGCAGATACCCAAGTGTCTGAAACATGGGAATCGTTGTCTGAAGAAGAACAGCGTGCGTTGATTCAACGTTACCAGTCACTAAAAGAACTGCCCGATGCGCAGAGTGCAGCCCTGCAACAACGTATGGACTGGTTTACTCAGTTACCTGAGCAAGAAAAGCAAAAAATGCGTGACACTTGGCAACAGATGAGCACCCAAGAACGACGTGATTTACGTGTACGCATGCAAAAAGCAGATGCAGATGAACGTGTGAATATTCGAAATGAATATATCAATAAATACATCCATAGCAACACTGCTACACATTAAGATGCCTAACCGAATATAAATACTATAGAAACGCTCATAAAAAAATGCCTCATGTGAGGCATTTTTTATGCTTACATTTATATTTTTCGTCGTTGTCTAAACCACGCTAATGACAACAATCCAAGCACCCCAAGGCCACCCATTGAGCCACCACCACCGCCACTCGCTTCCGTATTGGTATTTTTAGCGGTGTTCGTAAAATACATCATCGCAGATTTAGACTCTTCAGCCTCTGCATCATAGATCACATATTCAATTTCATAAGGGAATGGACTGAAATTATTGCGGACTTCAACTTCAATATTGCCGCCATAACATACATATTTTTCATATTCTCCCGGACAAGAACCTGTACGTTCTGGCTTAATATTAATGCCTGCATCCTGACGTACAATACGAATAGCAAGATCCTTTCCATTCGCATCACGGTGAAATGCTGGACGCTGATGTTCTGCCGCGACTGTACTAATTGGCCCGTCACCATCATCACTATCATTTGCAAGTGGATTTACATTGAGTTTTAAAGTGCCACCATAATTCAGGGTGTATTCATCCGTTTTGGCAATCGGTTGTATATTGCTAAACTCCGCTTTTAAAATCCCCGAAGAGATTGCCTGCGTCGCCTTACTCTTCACACTATATTGGCAATACACATATTCCGTGCTGGTTGTAGGCTTACCATCGGTGCGATAAATCATGATTTGTTTTAAATCATCCTTCCACTCACAGCGTAAAGTTGGATCCGCTCTGA
This sequence comes from Acinetobacter sp. AB03, assembly GCF_058107045.1. NCBI lineage: Bacteria > Pseudomonadati > Pseudomonadota > Gammaproteobacteria > Moraxellales > Moraxellaceae > Acinetobacter > Acinetobacter sp. AB03. The sequence continues at coordinate 2,043,027 of NZ_JBUEBA010000002.1, forward strand.
GTTTTGAGGTATCCAGCACACCATCTTTGGCGCTGAGCACACCTATACCCAATACCTGAGTTTCTGTAATGGTATAATTCTCAGTGTTCATTTCTTTTAAAGCCGACGTTCCATCAGCAGTGTTGACCACGGCCTCATCTTGCAAGACAAACTGGAAGGGATCGACATAAATCGCCCGATATTTTTGATGTAGTTTAGTTGCCGCTAAAAGCTCTTTATAACGCTTTAACTCTTCATTAAACTCGATCAAAAAGTCTGGATTGGTGTTTTTATTGGCGATTAATTCTTCTAATTCCTTAATAGTATTTTCATACACTTGCAAACGCTCTGCCTGCGAGGTATTTTTCAAATCAGCAATATCCGCTGCCGCTAAACGACGTAATTCAACCGACCCAATATCGCAACTGTTGGCTTCCGCAGGTGCTAACATCAATGTTCCATCGACGATACGGTCTAGACCACGCTGGTCACTATCATTACAGCTCAATTTACTGTTGGTATCGAGTAAATCAACTCCACCACTATTCACTTTCGGGAAATACATTGGGCGGAATAAATTATATTTCGATGGCGAAGTTAAGGAACTGAGTAGACTCCCTATAGCCACATTTTTCACATCAATATTAGTATCTGTCGTACCATCGAGTATTCGTGCACTTGCTGCCAGTTCACACTGACTGTTCACCGTATCAAACGCATTGTAACCTGCTGTCACACCTGCATCATATTTGTCGGATAGTGTCTGAGAACCGACATAGCGGCATGATGTGTTTCCATTATATGCAAGTACATTGTAATACAACGACTTCGTACCGAAATCGTCATAATCCAAAACGCTCGCTGCACTGTTTTCTACAATAGTGTTATTTGACAATAAGAAATTACTTTCAAGACTCAGATTATGATCTCGAGTATTGACGGCATAAATAATGCTTCCATTTGTCGAATTTACTGTATTTTTTGCGATCGTATTATTCGCCATAGCAACTTTTGGGTTACCACAAAAATCGAATGTATTTAGATTCGATATCTGACCATTCGAAATAATACTATTCGCTCCAAACTCTATATTGGTTTTTACATCCAACAGCCCTGCATAGCATTGCATTGCAAGAACACTACCCACAGTCGCTTGGTTGCCTTGTAATACACTATTATTTACAGTCACCTGATGCTCACCAGGACCAACAAGATAGAGTGCTCCACCTTTTTTATCTGACTTTGAGTTTAGAATTTGTGCATTATTTAAGGTTAATGCTCCACCGACCAATAAAGCACCGCCTTCATCTACCGAATAACCATTTTCTAAAATGACATTCTCTAGCGTCAAACTGGTCTTGGTAATGGTATTAAATAAACGTGACTTTCCACCCCCATCAATCCGTGAAGTCAATTCACCTAGGGCAGGATACTTAAAAGTGATGGGATTTTTCTCACGATCTAAATAAGGGCTTTTCCCAAAAACCACCACTTTAGACTCGGGAACAATTTCCTTACTCAGTTTATACGTCCCAGCTTCTAACTGAATATAATCGGTTTGACCTGAACCCGTATTCCCAGCACTACAGCCCCCATAAGCCTTGTTTAAGCTGGCTGTTTTGATTGCCTCACGGAGTGAACATTGATTCATGTTCACATTATCTTCATCATCAAATGTGTTGACAAGAATTGTTCTATCTTCTGCAGCCATTAATGTCATAGCAGCTACAACCATGACACCCAATAGTCCTTTTTTAAAGTGTTTCATGTTCGCCCTTTTCTTTTTATTTTCGACGCATCAAAATTAAAGCAAATAACCCCAGTAAGCTCAGAATACCTGTGCTTCCCCCAGAGGTTTTAATTTTGTCACTTTCCATATGATTTTGCGGTTCCTGTACAATTTGTACATTCACTTCAATGAACGGAACATGCTCATCAAAGCGTGTTGTGGTTGTGACCAACTGTAACCTGAAAATATCAGCACCATGCCATGCTCCATTTGGCGTGTAAGTAATATTTCCTAGTTCATCAATCACCACTTTGCCTTTCGATACCGTTTGAGTCTGCTGCACCCGCATACAACCCGGCTGCCATTCTTCACCATTTGGTGCTTTAGCTAATTTGAATAAACTTGCACATTCGGTTTTGGACAGTAGATCACTATCGCCTAGCAGATCTGCAACAGAAAGTTTAGCTACTTGCCCCGCAATCAGATCTTCACCAATTAAACTAATCGTGGTTGGGACTTCAATCTCAATTGCACCACGGTCACAAAAGGTATTGTTCGTATTTCGATTCACACCGCGTTGATCTGAATTTTCACAACCAATTAAAGAATCTGTTGTGTTTACAACCACTTTCCCCTTATTCACAATTGGAGAATCTAACCAATGTGTCTGACTCATTAAAATGCGTGGACGGATATAGCCTAAAAATTTTTGGTTGGGAACAATATAAGGACACAATAAACTGTCAGCATCTGCAGACATGGTTTTACACTCACCCACCACATCGCTGCCTGCAATCAAGGCGCCAGACCAAAACTCATTCGGATAATAGCTCGCTCCACTGCCACAGTCAGTTTGTGTAACTAAGTTGTTCTGAAGGACTGCTTTACTTAAATCCCCAGCACAGTTTTTTGAGATAGTATTTTCGCTATTTCCTAAAACGATACTATTGGCCAGATAAGCCAAGTTTGTAGATGGATTGAAATAAATCCCTTTACTGTTCCCCACCACCGTTAAGTTATTCAAAGCCATGCCATCTCGAACATTGACGACATAACCTGTATTTTTCACAAAGGTGCTACTGACCAGACGTGATGCTAAACTGGATAAGGTTATATCTTCTTTAACCGCTGCATTATTGACAGAGTAAATATTGGCACTGCTTGCATCTGTTGTTTTATTTTCTTTGAAAACTGAATTATAAATCCGAAAAGAAGGCGCCTCCCCATACAAAATAGCACCTTGTACCGCTTGGTTTTGTTCAACCAGAGTAGCGCGAATTTCGACTAGACTACGACTGGTACCATCTTCAAGCAAGGTTGCGACATTGTAAATCGCCCCCCCTTGCCCTGCAAAACCACCTGTTAATTTGACGTACTCAAGACCTAAATATTCATTGTTATAAATTAAACCACCTTGATTCACACCGCAGTCTTTCGCACAGCCCTGTAGAGTAACCTCTTTTACTAACACACGAATTAAAGCATTCTCAGCATTATCAACCCTTAATAAATTGTCAGAACCATTCATTTTTAAGATGGCATTACTTAAACCCTGAACAGTTTCTTCCCCCACAGAACTGTCATAACTTGTTCTGAGTGTTAAATCTTTTTTGATCGCAAGATGGGTATTTAGCAAATAGGTTTTATTTTTCTCAAGCATGACGGTGGAAATCGCATCTTTGCCCCCGCAGCCATAATAACCCGCCTCAGGCATACCTTGATTAATATAGTCGATAGCTTCGCGAAGTGAACATTCCGTGTCATTTTTGACAATATCGTCAGTGATGGTCACCTTAATATTGTCCGAATAGGCATGACTCGCCACCAATAGCGTAGCTACACCTATGCTCTTCTTGAGCATAACGATCTCCTTGCTTTTATTTTATCTTTTCTTTTTATTCTTAGATTGCAAAATCCCTGCAATATCTAACAATTTTTCGTACTCTGTCACAGCTCGGACAATTTCTCAAGTAATATTATGATTTACCGATATTCGTCAATTAGCGCATAAATTTGTCTGAGGTTTGCATTACTCAGTTTGGTTTTCTCACCTTTAAGCAGTTGAATCAGTTGTTCTAAACTTTGCAATAACACCGAGGTTTGATGTGGCCCATGCGAGAGTAAATAATCAATAATCTGTTGATCAATATGAATCCCACGACGCGATAAAACCGACATCACCAGTGTAGAACGATCGGCATACAAACTTCCGTTTGGTACTTTCACACTTACAGCCTGCGTCAGGCGAGATTGTAAATCGGGTAGTTCAAGTTTTAATTCAATCGGCGCAACACGAGAAGAGAACACCAACTGCCCGCCTTCTTCATTATTGTAGTTGATCAGGTGAAAAACCGCTTTCTGCCAATGCGGCACACCACTTATGGCTTCAATGTCATCTAAAGCGACAAGGTCAAAACGCTCTAAAGAGGTAATTGCTTCAGTTGGCGCATCCAGCAACTCAAGTAATGAAACTTGAATCGCTGTTTTACCTACATCTAAATAAGAATCACAAATTGCTGAAAGTAAATGGCTTTTTCCAGAACCCGCACCACCATAAACATAAAAACGATTCATTAAACCTGCATGTAACTGACGAATCGCATCGATAACAGGCCCCCATCCCGGCCCAGAAAAATCACTGATTCGGGCATCGAGTTGGGGTTCAATATCTAGTTGCAATTGACGCATGCTGGTTTGTATATCCTAAAGTTCTTTATGGTCTATCTGATCAATCTTACTTGAATTTTCAGATGCTTGCTGAGCTTTTACCGTTTGATTTTTTAGTTCAATATCAACATCGACTTCATCTGTTTCAATCGTAATTGAACCCGCTGATGAATCTTGCACAACATAAGTAGATGTACTATACATTGGGCTGTTTTCATAAAACTCACGTGCATGTCTTAATAAGACCACAATCACAGCAGCGACAGGCAATGCAATTAACATTCCTAAAATACCGCCCAATTGTGCACCAGCCAGCACTGCAAATACCACAGCAACTGGAGACAAGCCAATTTTATCGCCCAACAAGAACGGTTGTAGGATATAACCTTCCACTGCCTGACCAATCATAAAGACCACGCCAACCAAGAGTAATTGCATCCAATCAATACCAAACTGGAATAAACTTGCAATCACTGCGGCAATAATCCCGACAGCAAAACCTAAGTAAGGAATGATACTGCACAGCCCAGCCACCATCCCAATAATCAAACCTACTTCAAGTCCAATTAACTGTAAGCCCATTGCATAGACCACGCCCAAGAGCACCATGACCAAGAACTGACCTTTGACAAAAGCACCAAGTACACTATGACATTCTTTAACAATGACTAAGGTCTGTTCTTCATATCGCCGTGGAATAAGACGACGGAAACTGTCCAGCATGCGATCCCAATCCAACAAGAAATAGAATGCAATAATTGGGATCAGTACAACCGTACCACCAATCTGAATGAAGTTCAGTCCAGACTGAGCCAATTTGGCAATCATAGCCTGAATACTGTCAGCACTATAGTTGGTCTGTACATATTCCATAATCGCAGCTGAAATCTGGTCAACATCTAATTCCATTGGGACCAAATTAAAACTGTCAGATAACCAAGGGAGGAATTTATAATTTGCCCAATGTATACCTGAAGGAATGCTGTTCTTTGCATACATCAACTGTTCCCACACCAGTGGAACCAAATACCAAAATGCCAATGTAATGACAACACCAATACCGATAAAAACAGCACTAATAGATAACCAACGTGGTAAGCCAATTTTATGCAGTTTATCGACCAGTGGACTAAACAGATAAGCGACTAAAAATGCACCAATAAAAGGTAAAACAACAGGCTTGAGTAGATACAACACCCAGAGTATGAGCGCGATTCCTGCCAAAATAAAAATACGTTTAAGTGTACGATCTTGCATGCAATCTCGCCTTTGTCAGATTTAATCGTTATTGAGAAAAATATTTTAGCAAAGATAACATTTTAGCGCAGAAATAACATATGTGTTTCGTATATTCAGGTATAATCGCCCCGCGAATGCGGAGACTTCATTATGAGCAACTCAACTTCTACCCCAAACACTGGTTTAAGCTACAAAGATGCAGGTGTCGACATTGAAGCGGGCGACGCGTTAGTCGATCGTATCAAATCTGTCGCGAAGCGTACTACTCGTCCTGAAGTAATGGGCGGATTAGGTGGCTTCGGTGCACTTTGTAAAATCCCTAAAGGTTATGAAGAACCTGTTCTCGTATCTGGCACAGACGGTGTTGGTACAAAATTACGTTTAGCATTGAATTTGAACCGTCATGACACGATTGGTCAAGACTTGGTTGCAATGTGTGTAAACGATCTTCTTGTATGTGGCGCTGAGCCATTATTCTTCCTTGACTACTATGCAACTGGCCATCTTAATGTAGATGTAGCTGCAAACGTAGTTACTGGTATTGGTACAGGCTGTGAACTTGCTGGTTGTGCATTGGTTGGTGGTGAAACTGCCGAAATGCCTGGCATGTATGAAGGCGAAGATTACGACTTGGCAGGTTTCTGTGTAGGCGTAGTTGAGCAAAGCAAAATTATTGATGGCTCTAAAGTCAAAGCGGGTGACGTTTTAATTGGTGTTGCATCAAGTGGTGCTCACTCAAACGGTTACTCTCTACTTCGTAAAATTTTAGACGTGAAAAACGTTGACTTGACGCAAATCGTTGATGGTCGTCCACTTGCTGATGTTGCAATGGAACCAACACGTATTTATGTGAAGCCTATTCTTCAACTGTTAAAAGAAGTTGATGTACACGCAATGGCGCACATTACTGGTGGTGGTTTACCAGGTAACTTACCACGCGTATTGCCGAATGGTGCTCAAGCTGTTGTGAGTGAGGCAACTTGGGAATGGCCAGAATTGTTTAAACTTCTTCAGCGCGAAGGCGGTGTTGAACAGTTCGAAATGTATCGCACATTCAACTGTGGCGTAGGCATGGTCTTAGTTGTCGATGCTGCTGATGCTGACAAAACAGTTGAACGACTCAATAGCCTGGGTGAAAAAGCTTTCACTATGGGGCATATCGTAGACAATGCTGAGTCAGTTGAAGGCGCAGACGAAAAAATCCGCGTGGTATTCGCTTAATTCGTATGATTAAAATTGCTGTTCTGGTTTCAGGAAGTGGATCAAACCTTCAAGCCTTGATTGATGCCAATCTGTCAGGCCAAATTGTGGGTGTGATTTCCAACAAACCTGAAGCCTATGCGCTACAGCGTGCTGAAAATGCAGGTATTGCAACAGCGGTCATTGAACACAAACAGTATCCTCATCGTGAAGCTTTTGATGATGTCATGCATCAACAGTTACTCGATTGGGATGTGGACTTGGTGGTTCTTGCTGGCTTTATGCGTATTTTAAGTGAGAAATTTGTCAGTGCTTGGGAAGGGAAAATGATCAACATTCACCCTTCTCTTCTACCGCATTACAAAGGTATGCATACCCATCAGCGCGTCTTGAATACTGGCGATCAACTGCATGGCTGTACCGTACACTATGTGACGGCTGAACTCGATGCAGGTCAAGCTTTGGCACAAGGTGTACTGAAAGTTGGTTCACATGATAGTGTGAATAGTTTGGCCCAGCGCGTACATACGCTTGAGCATATCATCTACCCGCAAGTGGTAGAATGGATTTGTACACAAACGATTCAGCATACAGACCAAGGTGTTCTCTACCGCGGTACACTGATGCACGAGCCAATTCAGTTTTGCAAATTTTAAAAATAAAAAACGCCTCCTTGGAGGCGTTTTTTTTATGGCTGCTGAAAAGTACTATTAAACATTTTCTTGAATCAGCATCTTAATCAAAGCAACCGTTTCTTCTGGTCGCTCCAAAGGAAACATATGGCTTCCCTCAACGATTTGATAAGGAATGCCAAATTTCTTTTTCACTATTTGTGGAAACCCCGGACCAATAAAAGGACCTTTTTCAGCAATCATTAAATGCATCGGCACTTGTGGTTTGCACTGAGGTAGCCACCATAAAGAAGGATTGGTTCTGAAGATATGAACTTCATCCATTTTTGCAATCGTAAGTTCAACACCGCCACGGACGCGATCTTCCGTTAAAGCATAGTCAATATAAGCTTGAAAACAGTCTGGATCAAAGTCTTTATAAAAGCCTTTTGGACGTAGAAGTTCAGCTGCTTGCTCACGGCTCTCCCAATGGTCACGACGCCGTAAGGATAGCGCTGCTGGTGACATGGTATCGACCATTTTTAACTTCAACATCTTCGCAAAGTGTAATGCAAACGAGGCTTTGCCCATGATCAAAGGCGGGTCCATCATGATGACTTGTTCAAATAAATCAGGACGCTGTAACGCCGCCTGAAACGTCAGCACTGATCCTAATGAATGTCCCAAACCAATCACTTTACGACCCTGTGCCTGACGAACAATACTTTCAATCACTTGCTGAGTTAAGCTTTTCCAATGGTTATCAATCGGGTAGTTTTTATCTGGCCCTAATAAAGGGACATAGATCACATCATACTGATCTGACAGTAAATCAAATAATTTCTGATAGACCTTAGAAGGCACGCCATTGGCGTGCGCAAAATGAATTAAAGGTTTCATTGGAGTTTCGTGGTCTGTTCAGATTGCATTTGATTTGAAAGTGAAGATGCAAAACCAGCTCCCATCGATGCACCTAAACGGCCTAATACTGCATCTAGTGGGCTATGTACCACCGTATAATCCATCGCTTTATCGGTATTTAGTTCACGTTTTAAAGTATGTAAATTACCAATACGGTCCGCAATACCCAGTTTGACCGCCTGGTCCCCTGTCCAGAAAAGGCCTGAGAAAAGTGCAGGATCGTTCGACTTTAACTTTTTGCCACGACCTTGTTTCACAGCATTAATAAAATGCTCGTGTACATTATCAAGTACACCTTGAACATGTGCGCGCTGCGCAGGATTAACAGGTTGTGTCATTGACAATAAAGCTTTGTTTTGACCAGAGGTCATGGTGCGGTCTTCAACACCCAGTTTTTGCATGAGACCATTCACCCCATAGTTCGGCATAATCACACCGATTGAACCCACTAAACTCGAAGGATTCACCAAGATTTCGTCCGCAGCAGATGCGATATAGTAAGCACCTGATGCACCTGTATCACCAATCACCGCATACAATTTTTTATCGCTATGTGCTTTTTTCAAATATTGAATTTCTTGCCAGATTTCATCCGACTGAACTGGAGAACCGCCCGGTGAGTTAATATTGAGCACCACCGCTTGGCTTTGTTTATTTTCAAAAGCTTTCTTTAATGATTTAATCGTGTCATCACTGTTTACGCTTTGCTCATCAGCGGCAATGGTACCAACAATATCAACTACAGCTATATGTTTAGATGCAGTTGCATCCGTACCACTGGTCGAACAGCTCTTGGTCATGGCAATCAGAATAAACAAAAGGTAGGCAAAAGTTAGACATTTGAAAAAGATGCCCCAGCGACGTGCACGACGTTGTTCTTCAACGGAAGCTAAAACGGCTTTCTCTAAAAGTTTCCATTCATTTCCTGTCGGTTGTTCATGTACAGGCTGTTGTTTCGGCGTTTCATTTTCTGGTTTTGGTGGCCAATCGGACATATAACAATCCAAACTTGAATAAAATTGCCCTCATTATATACACTGATTTATACAAAACTGTCGAAACAGTTTATTTTAGCCTATAATATTTTATGTTTTTATCCACATGTACCATTGACTCTAAAGAATGACTAAAGCACAAGAGCAAAACTCGACTTATCGTTTACTGCATTTTGTAAGCAAACAACCTATTAAATTTGCACGTTTTTTTGCTAAGAGTTTAGCAGGCTTAGTCAATCTTTTAAAAATCAGTAAAAACAATGATGCTCTCAGACTCAACTTAAAAATTGCGCTGCCTGAGCTGAGTGATGAGCGATGCGAAGTGATTGCGAAGCAAGCAGTACGTAATGAACTGACCACCTATTTTGAGTTTTTTAGTATTTGGGGTTCAAGCAATCAGAAAAATATTGAACGCGTCCAAAAAGTACATGGCGAACATTTGCTACATCAGGCGCTTGCCGCTCAGAAAGGTTTAGTCTTAATCGTACCTCATTTTGGGACTTGGGAAATTATGAATAGTTATGTCGCCCAATTTACTGAAATGACCATTATGTATAAACCGGTCAAGGATCCTGGTGCTGACTTATTTGTTCGTGAGGCGCGCAGTCGTGAAGGCGCTCACCTTGTACCGACCGATGAATCGGGGGTACGCCAAATTTTTAAGGCGCTCAAACAAGGGGGGACGACCGTAATTCTGCCTGATCATACCCCAAAACAAGGCGGTGAAATGATTCCTTATTTTGGCTTTCCTTTAGCTTCAAGCAACCTGAGCGCCAAACTGATTCAAAAAACCAAAGCCAAGGCTTTACTGCTCTATGCTATTCGTAATGATGATGGCTTTGATATGTACATTGAAGAAATCAGCGAAAGTATTTATCAAGGTACAGCCAATGATGGCACCTTCGTCATTCACCAAGCCATTGAGGACTTGGTCCATCGTTATCCTGAGCATTATCATTGGACCTATAAGCGCTTTAAGGCCAACCCTAAACTTCGAGCACTGTATAACCTTCCCTTTAATGAGGCTGTGACACGTTTAGAGCAACTGCGTATGGAACAACAGACTCAGCCGACTGCAACCACTGTCGAGTCTGACGTTGTGCCGTCAGCTCAATAAACCCTGTAGACTGCGCAATAAAACCGATACTGCCTTGCTCTGCTGTTGTTAAGAGTGGGATCTTTAAAGCTTTCAAACGGGCTTGCGTTAATGTACTTGGATGTCCATAACGGTTATTAAACCCTGCTGAGGCAATTGCTAATTTCGGTTGATAATGTTTTAAAAATGCATAGGCTGAACTATGCCGACTGCCATGATGCCCCAAGACCAATACATCAACTTTTAAGTCCGGATAATCCTGTAATAATTGAAACTCGGTTTGCCAGCCAGCATCGCCCATAATCAGAAAATACTGATAAGGCTGTACATCCTTCACCTGTATATAGACCACACAAGATAGCTCATTTTGCTGATACGGCACTTGTGCAAATTGATTGGCTTTCGGCGACAAAATTTTGATTTCTACTTTTTCAGACCAGTGCCAGATCTGACCTTGTTGGCAATAGTTAAAGTTTGACGTAGTTGCCACATCCAATTGCTGATTAGAGTAAACTTGATTGATCGATAACTCATTTTTTAATTTGGCATAACTTCCACTATGATCTTGATCCAAATGTGTAAGTATTAGCTGATCTAACTGGCTCACGCCTTGCTTCGATAAAAATGGCTGAATAATCTGCTTAGCAACACTAAACTTCGATTCATCATAGGAGCCACCAACATCAATCATGGCATGCTGTTGCCCATGTTGCATATACACCGCTTGTCCCTGACCGACATCCAGTACGATCAACTCAAAAGGACGGTTTTGGCTACTGAACCCCAACAAAGGAATCAAACCTAGCACCAGCCATGATTTTGGTAGACTCGGTTTGGGCATAAAAACAATGATTGAGAGCACAATCAGTAAAATGACTTGCCAAGTATTGAGCGCAATCGGGTACAACTTAATCGGTAGTAGCGCATCCAATCCATTGAGTATGCCCAATAAAAATACCAGCACCCAATCTGCCAACTGAAACAAAAGGCTGCTCAGCGGTTCGAAAAGATAAAAAGTAAATGCTGCCAAAACCTCCAGTGGTACAACCAGTAAACTGATCAGTGGAATAGCGACAAGGTTACTGATTGGGCTCACCCATGAGACTTGCTTGAAGAAAATAATCACCAAAGGCATCAAAGCCACAAATATTTTCCACTGCGACTCAACCAAAAGTTTTAGGCTAAAAACGAGTTTTTTCTGCCAAGACTGCGGGCGAGTTAAATCGAGCCGAATAGTGGTTTGATAAATGCGTAAAAGCACAAAGCACGCACCATAGGACAACCAAAAGGCCGCTGATAGAATTGAAAAAGGATCAAACAGTAAAAGGAGGGATGCACTCAATAAGAGTAACGTCAAAGCTGAAATTTTCTGCCTGAGCCAAATCAACACACTTAAGCAAAAACAACTGAGTAAAGTACGGAGTGCAGGAATCTCAAAACCGACAAAGGCACAATACAGCAATACGCAGCAACAAAATGGCAGTAACAATGCATAAGGTCGTGGGATTTTTAGAAAAATCTGTGGCCAATAACGATTCAGCACCTTTTGTAACAGCCAACACAGCATCACGGCAAAGATCAGCACATGTGGCCCAGAAATCGCTAATAAATGGCTAATGCCAAAGCGTTGAAAAAGTGCTGTCGTCTCCTTATCTAAGAAACTTTCATCCCCAGTCAGGAGTGCTAGAATTAAGCCCTTATGGCTTAAGGGCTGGCTATAAATAAAATGACGAATGTTTAATCGCTGATGTTCTATACCCAGTTGAATTTTATTGAGTACACCCTGCTGTTTTCTTAAATAATTGGTATAGCCTAATGCAGAAATTTCTGACTCAGACAAGGGGTGTATGTGCTTGAGTTTGAAACCAGACATGAGATTACGTTGCAGATACCACTGCTCAACATCGAATACACCTTGCACCGCATAACTATGCGCAGGACGTATTTCCCCTCTCAGTCGGTAGTATTTCCCAAGTTCCAAGACCGCTTGCTCATCCGATATTCGTTTTTGAAAACCCAGCCACTGCACTGGTTGCACATGTCGGTTCAAGACCTGTATTTCTTGCTGAATAGTCTCAGCACCCAGTTGGTTAATTTTTGCTATATAAACAATGACTTCAGCATCTTCAACTTTTGTTTCTTTATAGGCTAGACGCTGTTGCAAAGCTGATTGTGCATAATGATATCCCGTAGTTAAAAACAACATGGAATAAATCAATCCACATATAAACTGTAAAATAAGGGCGTGTTTGTGCTTAAAGAGAAAAAACTGTAACGGCAAAAGTACAATGACCAAAATCAGCGCTGGGTAAAAAAGGTGATTTAGAATAGGGACGGTCTGCCCCATCAATGCAATTCCTACAATCCAAGCAGCAGCATATAAAAGCTTCATTCTTTTATTCAATTATTTTTTTTATTGGCGCCATAATAAAGCCCACCGAAGTGGGCTTCAATAGATAGTGGCTTTATCTCATATTTTTATCGGCACTCAGCCTAGTCATTGACCCAAAGACCATCTTGCATATGCAAAATAGAATCGGCGGACTGAGCCAGTTGTTCATCATGCGTCACGATCAACATCGCCATATTGAACTCCTGACGTAAATCCATCAGCAGTTCAAAAATTTTGCTTGCTGTTTTCCGATCCAAGTTGCCTGTCGGTTCATCTGCCATCATTAATGCTGGCTTGGCCACCAATGCACGCGCCAATGCAACACGTTGACGTTCCCCACCCGAAAGCTCACCCGGTTTATGGGTTAAACGATGCGTCAATCCTACACGTTCGAGTAAATATTCGGCTTGCTTTTGTACATCTTTAAAGTTGGTGCCTTGACGTAACATCAGTGGCATTGCCACATTTTCCAAAGCCGTAAACTCAGGTAACAGATGATGAAACTGGTAAACAAAACCTAAGTGTTGGTTACGTAAATAACCACGCTCAGCTTCATTCAAACTGTCAAAACGACTGCCCTGCAAAAACACTTGGCCCGAACTCGGACGGTCTAAACCACCCAAGACATGCAACAAAGTACTTTTACCCGAACCACTCGACCCCACAATCGAGACAAATTCACCTGCTTTGACTTGTAAAGAGAGACCTTTAATCACCTCAACAGTCGACTTACCATCGGTAAAGTGCTTTTCAATATTTTGCGCTTCTAAAACAATTTTACTCATAACGTAATGCCTCCGCGGGTTGGATTTTTGCAGCACGCATTGCAGGATAAATTGTTGCAAGGAAACTTAAAATTAAAGACAGGGACACAATGGTTAATACATCTTGCCATCTTAAATACGATGGTAAGTAATTGATGAAGTAGGCATCAAACAGATGCAGTCCCATCACGTTGTTTAACCAACCCACAAAACCACTAATTCCAGAGGCGAAAACAATGCCGAGAATCGCACCCGACACCGTACCAATCACACCAATAATCGTGCCCTGAACCATAAAAATACGAGTAATGGTCGCAGGTGAGGCGCCAAGGGTACGTAATATGGCAATATCCGATTTTTTATCGGTCACAACCATCACCAAGGATGACACAATATTAAATGCAGCCACCAAGACAATCAGGAAGAGTAATAAGCTCACCATAGCCTTTTCCATTTGGATCGCACTAAACAAATTGCCATGAGTATAGGTCCAATTCGAAGCATAAAAACCGCTTGGCAGATCCATCACAATTTCATCAGCCACTTTAGGTGCTGCAAAAATATCATCCAATTTCAAGCGAATGCCTTGCGCGCCATCAGGTAAGCGTAACAAAGTAGATGCATCATTCAAGGCAATGTAGCCCATCATCGAATCGACCTCAGCACCAATGCTGAAAATGCCCACAATTTTGAAACGTTTAAAACGCGGCACTACACCCGCAGGTGAAGGTGTTGCCTCCGGTAAAACCAAAGTCACACTATCATTTAACCCTAAACCTAAGGCATCGGTCATTTGTTTGCCTAAAACAATACCAAACTCACCTTTTTTTAAGTTATCAATACCGCCTTCAACCATGTGATCTTGGATAATCGAAACCTTTTTTTCATATTGAGGTTCGATCCCCGTGACCATAATTCCAGCCACTTGGCCTTGTGCCGTAAGCATCCCCTGCAATTGAGTAAACGGTGCTACGCCTGTGACGTGTTCCTTTGTCTCAATTTTTTTTGCAAGTTCAGGCCAATCTGTTAAAATTTGTGTTGAAGAAACAGTGGCTTGAGGTATCATTCCAAGTACACGTGTTTTCAGCTCTCGGTCGAAACCATTCATTACAGATAAGACTGTAATAAGTACAGCCACACCCAGTGTCAGACCGATCATCGAAACCAGTGCAATAAAAGAAATAAAGTGGTTGCTACGCCGTGCGCGAGTATATCTCAACCCTATATACAGCGAGATTGGTTTAAACATACCATCTAGTCCGAGGTCATAATTATGGAAAATTTACAGCATCAAAACGTTCAAACAGAACGTCGTGTGATGTCACGAATCGATGCGGCCTTGAGAATTAACTATCAGATCATTTCTGATGATGTTGCCCTGAATGACCCTTACGATCCTAATTTTGTTTTACCGCGCTATTTTCTACTACTCGCAGAATTAGATCAATTTGATCATGCACTAAACTACGAATTAGAACAATTATCTGAAAAAGATCAACAAATTGCTCGAATCTTATCCCTATTTAACCAGAAATTAAACCTGATCACGGGGTCTTTGTATGACACAATTGTACAAACCATGTTACCTACACCTGAACATGTGAATTTTTCTGAAAGTGGTTTGAGCTTTTATAGCGAAAAACAAGTTCAAGATGGTACCTATATCCACTTAACCTTGAGCCACCCTGAAAACTTCTTCCATATTGCAGCCATAGCGCAAGTGGTGTACAGCAATGAAGAGGAAAATGGTAAGTGCCGTACGGGAGCATACTTTATTACCTTACACCCGCAAGATCGTGTCAAGTTGGCCGACTGTATTTCTTTGGCTGTCGAAGATCATTAAAGCCAGAACCTTGGACTAGTTTTGGCTTTTTAACTTTTGGGCAAGTTTCCGACTTGCCTGAAGATCTTTATAAAAATAAACGAATAAACCTGACAATAAAACCACTGCACCCACAATCACCATCATCGAGAGTTTTTCTTGATTCAGCACAGCACCTACAAATAAAGCAATCATCGGCGTCATAACGGTAGTCAGCGATAAAGTCGTGGGTTGAATTTTCTGCACCAATTTAAAATAACAGAACATCGCAATCAATGACGCCATGATGACCGTATATAGCAGCGCCAAACAAGTTTTCAAATCGGGAATTTGCTGCGGTGCATACTGCCAAATAAACGGCACAATACATATAGCCGCCAATGTCGACACCAAAATTGAACCTGTCGCTTGTGCAACGGGTTCAATATTCGCATTGACTTTTTTCACCCAAAAAATAGAGGCTGCATAAGAAAATACACTCAGTAACATCAACCCAATCCCAAACGGATGGACATGCTGTGCTGTACCTGCAAGGCAAATGATCGCAAGTCCCAGCAGTGCAATACACATCCCAAGCCACTGCATCGCACTCAAATAGGTCTTAAAGTAAAAACATCCGATCAGCCCTGCCATAATCGGTGCTAAGCCAAACATCAATGCAATCATGCCTGAACTAATATAGTTAGTCGCAACATAGGTAAAAAACTGGGAACCAATCAAGCTAAAAGAACCAGCCAAATAACTATGCCAAGCAACTTTATCGATGGGGAACTGTCGCTTTAAGACCAGTAACAAACAAATCGCCAAAGGCAACGCGATGAAAAAACGTAATACCAACGCCCACAGCATATGTAAATCGGTCACACTCCACACAATCGCTAAAGGCGTTGTGGACCAAATAAAAACCAATAATCCATAGGTTGCCATCAGATTGGCTTTAGAAGACATAATCAGCTCGATGCTAAATGGCGGTTTTGCGTTTTTGCTTTTGAATGGTTTGGTCTAAAGAACTAGAAAATTCGCGTTTATCACGCTCAGAAATAGGCGGTGGCCCACCCGTATTTACACCTGCGCCACGTAATGAATCCATAAAATCACGTAAATGTAGGCGGGCTTTAACATTCGCGGTAGTATAGATTTCGCCACGCGGATGAATTGCGATTCCACCCTTTTCAATCACCTGTGCCGCCAGCGGAATATCTTGTGTCATCACAATATCATTCTCTTTCATGCGTTCGATAATTTCTTTATCAGCGGCATCGGCTCCACTCATCACTTGAATTGAATTTATACGAACGGAAGGCGTAATCCCGACATTTTGATTGGCCACAAAGGTCACTTCAAGCTGATAACGATCTGAAGCACGTAAAATCACTTCACGTAAAATTTTAGGCAATGCATCTGCATCGACCCAGAGTTTAAATGGCAGCACTGCACATCCATAAACAAAAGAAACTGCCTTAGTCTAACAAACTCAGTGCTTGAGCATAATAGATAAAACCGCTCAAAATCCCTAATACAAAGCTTGTGTCATACTTCTTAAGTATCACAAGGAAATACTTTGTTCTTTTGTCTGTCAAATAAAGTAAGGCTTTAGTCTTTTTTGATGATTTTCCAGTAAAAATAAAATATAGGACTTGAAATATAGAAATAACCCTCGATTTAATAGGGATATATAACCTCATTCAATCGTGCATATGAACAATCAAAATAGTCCAGAAATAATCACCATTGATGACCAAAACTTTGGTAGCCACGTCGAGCATTGGAATTTACTCACAGATAACCCTGCACAAGATGTCCCTAAATGGTTAGGTTTAGCTTTAAATGCACCAATCATGCCGATGGGTTTATGCCAGACTGAACAAGATATGGATGCAGATTGCTGGCTCATTCAAGGTCCAAGTCAAGCGGCTGTTCAGCTGACTCAAGTCATCGCGGTTGAAGACAATAAACCCAAGGCTGTTAAAACTGCATTTCCAAGTTTTAATAGCCCCTATAAAGTGTCTGCTGTGGTTGAACGCATCATTCGCGGTCAATCCAACACACAAGCCGTTTTACGTTTAAACTTAGGCAATAACAGCATCGTCTACGCTTATGACAGCCTGTATAGCGTCAATCATGCTCAATACCAAAAAGACCAAACCTATATTGCACATCTCAATGCATGGGCATATGAACTAGAAGCAGTCGCAGAGCACGAGCAACTGGTGGTTGATGACCCTGCATCGATTAAACATCATCGTGCCTTGAACGATATTTTGGCAGCAAACAATGGCATTGCTCCTGCAAACCTACAAGAACAGATTGATGCATGGGAACCAAAGTCAGATGACGACAAAGAACCTGTGACTGTCGATTTTTCAAAAATGGTCGCTTATTTGTATGGCGAAAAGATCGGTCAGGAAGATGAAGCATGGTTCCAAGGGAATATTGTTGGCAAAACCAGCATGCAATTTATGGAACAAGACTACACTCTGCTTGATGTTGCCTTGATTCATGAAGACAACCAACCTGCAACACTGATTCGTATTGCCACTAAAAATCCAGAGTATGCCAACTTTAATATCGGACAATACATTCGCGGCAATATTTGGATTCAAGCCAATATTTATGCATTAAATCAATAATTTATAAAAATAAGCCGACGTAAACTATGCAAGATCGATGTATAGGCTGCGTTGGCTTCTTTATTTATATCAGTACGATTTATTTTAATTTGAATTCATTTGTATAAAAATTATCCACATATGTTATTATCTCTTAGTATTTTAAATTCATTTAAAAGAACTTTTATCCACAGTTTTAAATTCAATTATCTTATTTTAACGATGAATAATAAAATCCTAAGTTCTTTGACTTTCAGATAGTTAGTTATTGGTAGCTGCTGGCTTCTAGGTTAACTCAGCATAAACTTGAATATTTAAGTGATTATGTATAGTGGAAATCTGATTATTTTTAATTAGTACTTTATTTAAGCATTTTTTTATGTTAAAAATACAAACATGCAATAGGATTTTAACGATAATTAAATCGGAATAAAAACTTCCATGAAAATTATGCAAGAAGAAAATATACAGCATGTTGAACATCAATTAGAAAAGCGCTATCAGCTTGACGCTTATTCGTGCATGTTTTTTGTGTTAGGCATGATGATTTCTGCCTACTTCTTACATCAGTTCATCCTGTAACTGATTTCACGTCGCAGCCCAATTCAAAAAAGCCAACTTTGTTGGTTTTTTTATGCCTAGATTATCTGCTACGCCGTATCACTGGATCATTCTTTCCATGTTCTACGCAACATGGCACCCACAAAATTACTTGTATCTCATAAGCAGAGTTGCTTCCCTCCCCCTTAGTTGTCGCACTCACCTACCACCGCACAAGTTGGTGAAAAGTTTTAAACATTGAGACATACAATAAAAAATAGCAATTTTAGGTATAAAAAAACCTGCAAGTCTAAACTTACAGGCCTCTGAAAATACTATAAAAATTAGAATAAACGATTCATACCATTTAAAGTCGCTACACGATATGCTTCAGCCATCGTCGGATAGTTAAACGTCGTTTCTACGAAATAATTGATGGTATTGTTTGGACTATTCATCACCGCTTGACCAATGTGAATAATTTCCGAAGCGTTATTACCGAAGCAATGTACACCCAGCACTTCCAAAGTCTCACGGTGGAATAAAATTTTCAACTCACCCACTGTGTCACCTGTAATTTGCGCACGCGCCAAATGACGGAACGAAGCCTGGCCGACTTCATACGGAATTTTTTCTTCGGTTAACTCTTGTTCAGTTTTACCAATCGAAGAAATTTCTGGAATGGTATAAATTCCTGTCGGAATATCAACCACAGGCTCTACCCCCACTTCACCGCTCATGTTTGCACCTGCACAACGACCTTGGTCATATGCAGCAGAAGCCAGTGAAGGCCAACCAATCACATCACCAGCAGCGTAAATGTTTTCCACTTCGGTTTGGTATTGATCGTTGACTGTAATTTGACCACGGCTGTTTGGCGTAATACCCACATTTTCTAGACCTAAGCCATCCGTATTTCCAGAGCGACCGTTACACCACAAAATAGCATCTGCTTTAATTTTCTTACCGCTTTGTAAATGTAGCACCACGTGATCATCATACGTTTCAAGATGATCAATCTGCTCATTATGGCGAATCAAGACCCCTTGTTGACGTAAGTGATAAGACAAAGCATCAGAAATTTCATCGTCTAGATAACTCAGCAATTTGTGCTGTGTATTAATCAAGTCAACTTTATGATCGAGTCCAATGAAAATAGACGCGTATTCACAGCCAATCACACCCGCACCATAAATGATGATTTTTTGGATCGAATAATCAAGGTCTAAAATTTTGTCCGAATCGAATACACGCGGATGATTAAAATCAAGCGCCGCAGGACGGTATGGACGGCTACCCGTTGCAATCACGATTTGTTTGCACATGATCGTTTCTTTGATGCCTTCAGGGCTAAACACTAAAACCGTATTTTGGTCTTGAACATAGGCACGACCATGGTAAATATCAATTTTATTGCGGTCATAAAAACGTGAGTGTGTATCAACCTGTTGTTGAATCACTTTATGTGCATTTTGAAGCACTTGCTTCATTGTAAACTGACGCCAGTCACCCATTTTTTTAAACATTGGGTCGCGGCGATAACGGATAATACTCGATACCGTTTGACGTAAAGCTTTACTTGGAATGGTCCCCACATGGGTACAGTTACCACCGAGCTGCTCACGTACATCCACAATCGCAACACGCTTTCCAGATTTGGCAAGTTTCATTGCCGCGCCTTCACCCGCAGGGCCTGAACCTAGAACGACCGCATCGTACTTAACGAAAGTTCCACCAACGACCTCTTTTTTACGTGGCATTCAACGCTCCTTCTTCAAAAACTTATTACTTATCTTGGGCATATTATGACGTAATTGCAGGCAATTTGCTGTATTTAGCTTACATATATTAAGTGATAACCACATTTAGTAAATGAATAGTATTTCCGCCCTATCAATTCGCATTTCCGCTATACTAATACTGCTATTTTTAGCATCTCCCCCGTCAAAAACAGTGGAATAGTTGAATATGTCTGAAAACCGTAAACCTGAGCAGGGTATCAAACTTCGTGGCGCAGAAAAGGTC
This sequence comes from Acinetobacter sp. AB03, assembly GCF_058107045.1. NCBI lineage: Bacteria > Pseudomonadati > Pseudomonadota > Gammaproteobacteria > Moraxellales > Moraxellaceae > Acinetobacter > Acinetobacter sp. AB03. The sequence continues at coordinate 2,063,616 of NZ_JBUEBA010000002.1, forward strand.
GCGCGTATACCTGTAAAAGTTATTCCTACGGTTGAAACGCCACGTAAGCCGGATTGGATTCGCGTGAAAATGGCAGCACCCGAAGAAGTGCAACGCATTAAATCAACCCTACGTGAACAAAAACTTCATACCGTTTGTGAAGAAGCTGCATGTCCAAACCTACCTGAATGTTTTGGTGGCGGTACTGCAACCTTTATGATTATGGGTGACATTTGTACACGTCGTTGTCCTTTCTGCGACGTGGCACATGGCCGTCCAAATGCACTTGACGCAGACGAACCACGTCACATGGCTGAAACAATTTCAAACTTAGGTTTAAAATATGCCGTGATCACGTCTGTAGACCGTGATGACTTACTTGACGGTGGCGCACAACACTTTGTTGACTGTATTAAAGAAGCACGTGCATTAAGCCCGAATACTTTACTTGAGATTTTGGTACCTGACTTCCGTGGTCGTATGGACATTGCGCTTCGCATTATGACTGAGTGTCCACCTGATGTGTTTAACCACAACATTGAAACGGTACCGCGTTTATACAAAGCGATGCGTCCAGGTTCAGACTACCAACACTCTTTAAATCTATTGAAAATGTTTAAAGAATATTGCCCTGACGTTCCAACCAAATGTGGTTTGATGGTCGGTATTGGTGAAACTGAAGAAGAAGTCATTTCACTTTTAGATGATTTGCATGCACATGGCGTTGACTATGTAACAATTGGTCAGTATTTACAGCCTTCTAAAGAGCATGCGCCGATTGACCGCTTCGTTACACCAGAAGAGTTTGAACGCTACACTGCGCATGGTCAAAAGTTGGGCTTTAGAAATATTTGGGCAGCGCCGATGGTTCGTTCAAGCTACTTCGCTGACCGTCAATACTATGGCGAACCTGTACCAGCAGTACGTCGCAAAGCAGATCCTGCGAAAAAGATTGCGGTCCAAACGATTGAAGCTTAATTTGCTGTGGTGTTAAACAGTTAAAACGCAAGAATTAAAAGCCCTCATATGAGGGCTTTTTTTATTACGATCTTCGTTCTTTATATTTTTCAATTACGTATTCATACATTTCTAACACAGTCATTGTTCAATAAACATCCTAATCTAATTCAAAGTCTAAAATAATCGTGATGCTACACATCACATCAAATTCATTTTATTACACCTTTTTAGTCTACGTTTTGCCTTATTTTCCGTGGAATTCTATAAAACGTATGACTGACCTCACGGTGTAAACAACGGGAGGTTTCAATGGGTTTCATTTTCGCCATTCTGTTTTTAATCTGTATCCTCTGGGCTGTTTTTTATTTTGAACTCAGTCGCTTAATGGCAACTGCAATGATTATTTTTGCATCCCTCTTCGCTGCTATTTTTATCAGTCCGTGGTCATTACTTCTAGGTCTGCCCTTAATTATTCTCAGCCTGATTGTGGTTATTGATCCATTACGAAAGTCTTTAATCACGCAACCTGCCTATAAAGCTTTAGCCAAAGCCATGCCGAGTATGAGCAGTACCGAACGCGAAGCATTGGATGCCGGCACTAGTTGGTGGGAAAAAGAATTATTTATGGGTGCGCCTGACTGGAAAAAATTTGATGGTTATGTCTATCCAACTCTGTCCGCTGAAGAGCAATCCTTCTTAGATCATGAAGTTGAACACCTTTGTGGTTTACTCAATGAATGGGAAATTCATCACCACTTAAAAGATCTTCCTGTTGAGGCATGGCAATACATCAAAGAACAAGGCTTTTTAGGTTTAATTATTCCCAAAGAATACGGCGGTCGTGCGTTTAGCTCCTTTGCACAAAGCCGAATCATGAGCAAAATTTCTTCACGTTCACTGACCACTGCGGTCAGTTGTATGGTGCCCAACTCTCTAGGCCCAGGTGAATTGCTTTTACATTATGGAACTGAGGAACAAAAACAACGCTACTTACCAGGACTCGCTAAGGGTGAAGAAATCCCCTGCTTTGGTTTAACCAGTCCTGAGGCTGGTTCAGATGCGGGTGCAATCCCTGATACAGGCGTGGTCTGCTATGGCGTGTTTGAAGGCCAAGAAGTACTCGGTTTACGTATGAATTTTTCAAAACGCTGGATTACACTGGCGCCTATTGCGACTGTGATTGGTCTCGCTTTTAAACTCTATGACCCTGATGGACTATTAGGCGATGCAAGCAAAACTGAATATGGCATCACCTGCGCATTATTACCTGCCAGTCATGACGGTGTCCAAGTCGGTGCGCGACATAATCCTGGTTCACCCTTTATGAATGGCACGGTCGATGGACAAGATGTTTTTATCCCACTCGATTGGATTATTGGTGGGGTGGAAAATGCAGGTAAAGGTTGGCGCATGCTGATGGAATGCTTAGCCGTAGGTCGTGGGATTTCCCTGCCAGCGCTCTCCACTGCTTCAGCTGAAATGGCCTATTTAAGTGTCGGTGCTTTTGCCAAAGTTCGCCAACAATTTAAAATTTCTGTAGGACATTTTGAAGGCGTGCAAGAAGCCACCAGTGATATTGCCAGCGGTGCGTATATGTTAGAAGCTTTTCGCTATATGGTGACTTGTGGTTTAAATGAAGGTGGAAAACCTGCTGTGATGACAGCTATGGCCAAATACTATGCCACCGAAACCATGCGTAAAATTGTCAATCATGGGATGGATGTCGTTGGTGGTCGGGCGGTACAAATGGGGCCACGCAATTTTTTAGCACTGAATTATCAGGCCATCCCCATTTCAATTACCGTTGAAGGGGCCAATATTTTAAGCCGTTCTTTAATGATCTTTGGTCAAGGCTCAATGCGCTGTCATCCTTATTTATATGAAGAGCTACAACTCCTCCAAGCAGAAGATACAAAGGCAGCTTTAGCGCCTTTCGATACGCTACTTTTTAAACATTTGGCTTATACCTTTAACCGAACAGCCCGTTCATTCAGTTATGGCATATTCGGTGGCCCTTCAGATGCTTCCGCACAGACAGATGCTTTCTCGCGTCCTTTTTACAAAACCATTAACCGTTACAGTGCAAACTTTGCTTTAACCGCAGACCTGTGTTTAGGCTTACTTGCAGGCGATATTAAACGCAAAGAAATGCTTTCAGGGCGTTTGGCTGACATTCATGCCCATCTATTTATCGCGACCGCTATTTTGAAGTTTTATGAAAAAGGACAACGTAGTGAGGTGGAACAACAGCATGTTCAACTGGCTTTAGAAAAAGCATTTGTCCAAATTCAAGATGCATTTGATGGACTATTCGCAAACTTTCCTATGCGAGCCGCAGCTTGTGTGGTCAAGTTCATCTGTTTCCCTTTTGGTCGTGTTGCCCAGCAACCAAGTGATCAGCTAAAAACGCAATTAGGACTTGCTATTATGGAAAATAATCCTTTCCGTGAACAACTGAAGCAGCATGTTTTTTATAATACCGATCCCAATGACGTCTTTGGGCGTATGGAAAATGCCTTCCAAGCAGCATTAAAGATTGATCCACTGTGGACGAAGTTTAAAAAAGCGGAGTCCAAAGGACAATTTGAAGGCTTAGATTTTGAATCACATATCCAACATGCGCTTGAAACAGGATTCATCCGCTCCGAGGAAGCGGATCAGTTGATTCATTACAATGCTCAACGCTTCGACAGTATGCTCACCGATATTTTCGATCATGAGCTTGAACAGACACTAGATTTAAAGAATCCCTACCATACAAAAGCTTCCGATATTCAACCATAACCCTCTCATCGGTTATTGAAACTCCTAAAAGATAAAAGTCCGTTTACGGGCTTTTATTTTATCCACACAATATAAACCAAGACCTCAAAGCGAAGTTTTAAATCCAATACACGTTTAAACGATAGTAGAACTCTTCCACTTCCAAACGGACTTGATATCCCAGTTGGGTAAGTTCTGCTGAAAGATGACGAATATCTTCTAAGGGTAAATGTTTTGGCAATACGGTAAATACCGCAGTATTTCCCTGTTTCGCACTCTCCTCAATTAGTGAGGCTAAACGTAATTTATAGACTTCAATATCTAAATACGCTTGGTTGGACATAATTTTTGCCTGTTCGGCATTAATAAAAGCAGCCATCTTTTCCTCCAAATTCGCCCAAGTATTGACTATGAAACTAACGCAGAACAAAACAGCGTATAACGTGATTTGGTAACACTGTGTAGCCATTTCTTAGAGAAATAACAATAAGAATCAAATCTATTTAAAAAGGCAGCGACTACAATCCAAGTTTTTCTGTTCACCAAACTCACTTAGCGTTACAGAAAAAATAAATAAAGTTACCATCTATTTTATTTAAATAATAATTGTTATCATTTGCGATATCGTTTACTAATACACCAACTCTCTTCCATGAATAGCACCACTCAAATTGATGCCTTGGTTCATTCGGAAAAAGTCCGTCCGAAGCCTGCCAAAAAGAAGAAAGTCGACACACCACTTAGCTACCGTCTGATGGTGTTGTATCGATTTGCACTTGCCTTGCTTGGAGGTTATCTCCTTGCTGCACTCTCTGCATTAACCATTGCTAAAGTCTTTATTACAAATCCTGTGAATGCGGCCATGAGCGCCACACTCATTGCATTTTGTCTTAACTGTGCTGCCTTTATTTGGGTCTTTATGGTTCAAAAAACCTTAAAAGCAACGCTCGGCATTGCTGTGCCATGTATTGCACTGTATGCCCTACTCAAATTTTTAGGATAGTTTTTCAATGCGTGTTGATCAAAAAGCGGAAGGACCGCGCCAATCCATGTCGTGGTTGCATACATGGGCCAGTCTCATTTTAGGGTGGCTGCTGTATGCAATTTTTGTGACTGGAACCCTGAGTTTTTTCCAAAATGAAATTTCTACTTGGATGAAACCAGAAACACATCAATCTGTCCCCGCACAATCTCAAGTGCAACAAATGCAGGTCGCGCTCAACTATTTACAGAAAAACCACCCAGATGCAAGCAGTTGGAATATTCAACTACCCAACTCACGCCAAACCACAACTGAAGTGACTATTCGTGCCGTTGGTGAAGACCCGAAAGCACGTCGTGGTGGAACACGCCTCACCTTAGACAGTGCGACTGGTGAAGTGATTGAACCACGGGATACGCGTGGTGGTGGATTCCTATATCGTTTCCATTTTGAATTGTACGGTTTACCCCGCCTTTGGACGCGTTGGTTGGTCGGGATTGCCACCATGTTCATGTTGGTCGCAATTGTTAGCGGCATCATTACCCATAAAAAAATCTTTAAAGATTTCTTTACCTTTCGCTCTGGCAAAGGTCAACGCTCATGGCTAGATGCACACAACGCAACCGCTGTCTTTGCATTGCCTTTTCATCTAATGATTACCTTTAGTGGCCTACTACTGCTCATGTTTATGTTCATGCCTTGGGGAATTAACCAAGCGTATGAAAATCGACAACAGTTTTTACGTGACCAACAGGCCAGCATGATTGAACAGCCCCAAAAGGCTGAAGATGTGCAGCGCGAAGATCGAGGTCAACGCGAAGGCGAAAGAGCGGCTCGTGGAGAACGCGGACAGCAACGCGGTGAACATATAGAAGGTCGTGGTGAGGAACGTCCAAAACCCGAACTCCGCCCTGCGCCACTGACACACTTAGCACCAATTATGGTGGCGGTACAACAACAGTGGAAAGACAATCCAATTGCTTCAATTAACATTATTTCACCCAATACAGACCAAGCCAAAATTGAGTTGCGTGCCTTGCGTGCTGAAAGCGTCGCGCATCGCAATGTGTATGCAACCCTCAACTATAATGGGGTCACGGGTCAAGATGAAACGGATAAAAATATACGAATCAAAAATCCATCGATTCCAAGTGGCATATATAACGTGGTCACCGTCTTACACGAAGCGCGTGGCCTCGACTTAGCACTGCGTTGGTTATTATTCTGCTCAGGTATTTTAGGCACGCTCATGGTGGCGACAGGTCTGATCCTTTGGTGTGTAAAACGTGCACCCCAACAGCAGAAACAAGGCTATAAATCGTTTGGTTTCCGACTGGTTGAAGTCCTGAATATTGCGGCCATTATTGGTTTGCCTTTGGCCTGCGCGGCATATTTTTATGCCAACCGTTTCATTCCTGCAGATGTAGAAATGCGCCTGAACTGGGAAATTCGTAGCTTCTTTACCGTATGGTTACTCACGCTAATTTATGCCATTTTCCGTACCCACCGCCAAGCATGGTTAGACTTACTTTTATTGGCAACACTCGCTTTCGCCCTGCTGCCAGTGGTCAACTTGATGACAGGTGGTCAAGCTTTGTGGAACAGCATTGCGCAAGGCCAGTGGATGATTGCATCGGTTGATTTAGCCATGTGGGTAATGGCAGTGATCTTCTATTTCGCTTATGACAAAGTGAAAAAACATCAAGGTTTGCCGAATAAAAAAGTGAAAGCACCCCTTCAGGAGGCCGAAGCATGATTTGGTTTCTGATCATTTGGACTTTAGCAACTTTAGGTTTTTTTGCACTTGCCAGCAGTATGTCTAAACATCAAAAGCAAATCTTTAGCAAAGAACTGACACTTCAGCAAACACGCTTAGCAACCACTGTGGGTTGGTTACTGTTAATTGTTTCTTTGTTCATTTGCTTAACGCAAGGGCATTGGAGCACCGAAATCAGTTATTGGGTCGGCGTAATTAGCTTCGCTGCACTGTTTGTTGGACTTTGCTTAAGTTATTTTGAACAAAAAATTAAGAATATCGCTGTTTCAGTTTTACTCTTATTTATATTCAGCCTAACTTTGCACCTGATCTGAACCTAAAAGCCAATCTTCGGATTGGCTTTTTTACTTGAAAGCATTAGGCTATCCACAGTTTAAATCTTTGGTTATTTGTATGCCTAAATCTCCTAAAATTCCTGCTGAATTGGTCAACCTTGCAACAACAGGTAATAGTGACGCTCAATTTGAACTTGCTGAACTGTATATGCAAAGTGAAAATGAAGATGACATTACGTTTGCAGAAGAATGGGCGCTTAAAGCAGCAGCATTGGGTCATGTGGAAGCCATGTATTGGCTGGGTGAAGGTTATGCTTTTTATGCCAAAGAACTTCGCGAAGAAGATCCAAGCGAAGCTGAAACCTACTTTGGACATGCACATCACTGGTTAAAACAAGCCGCTGAACTCAAACACCCTACTGCAATATTAGAGTTGGCTGGTTTTTACCGTCGTGGTGATGTGGTTGAAAAGGATGGCGCTAAGTCGATTGAACTGGTACAACAAGCAGCGGAACTGGGTGAAGCTCAAGCCATGCGTGACTTGGCATTCATTTATGAAAATGCGCTAGGTGTCGATGCTGATGAAGCAAAAGCCAAATACTGGCACGACAAAGCAGATGCCGCAGAGCAAGAATAAGTAAAAAGCCCATCCTTTGATGTCATGCCAGTTAGTGAATAAACTGACTGGCATTTTTTAAATTTCATTCGATACGCCATAAGGTCATCCGCAACCTCAGCAAGATTAAAAGCAATGCTTTTATTTGCAGCGTAAGACGAAGTAGTCGCCTTTAAAATGAATTGTTTTTTGCAACAAAAGGCGCTCTGCATTCAGAAAGTAAACAGATTTTTCGGAAGACAAATGTTTTTGGTTCTTTTGCCGAAACAAAAGAACGCCCAAAAAATTGGACTTAAAACTTACGCACAAAAATAATCTCTAAATCCTGCTTCGGCACAAAATTCTTTTCTGTCATTTGAAATTGTGTCGAACTGATCTTTTTCACCTGACCCTTCCAACAAAATGAAACCAGCTCATTCGGGTCACGCTCAATGGTCAGTTTAAAACTTTGAATAGGTTTCGCCCAATTTGCACCCGTTTTTAAGATATAGCCCAAGGCTTGATAAGGTGCATATTGCGACTTGGCCTTTTTCAAACCTGCTTTAAAGTTTTGATCCATACAATAGATCTTCTCATCCTCTTCAGGATATAAAGAGACCGAACCACCGACCAATGGCATATATTCATGTTGTACATGGGTCAACGCATTGGCCTTAAACTTCTGCTGCCAACTATAAATAATTTGCGATTCCCAATAAATTTCATCATCCGCCTGATAGGGCTTTAAAAGCTGCTGCACTGTTTTGTCCTGACAACGATACAAACGCTGATTAAGCGTAGAGTCTTGTTGCAATAACCACGGATACATCAAATCTCGATCGGAAAAACCACATTTTTTCAAACCCGTAGTCACATCGACAACTTCGCCATTGGAATTGAAGTCCCCACTTGCTGTTAAAGCGGGTAAAAATGCACGCACATGCGTTTCTGGCTGAATCTTTTGTGCATTGGCTTGTACTTTAAAGCTTTGAATCAATTGTTCGGTATGCGCAAAATCGCTTTCACGCGAACTGCCCACACGCGGCAAGGGAAATAAAACAGTTTCCGTAATATCTTGAGTTGTAAGATTTTTAAATTGGTAATTCACCCGAATGATGTTTTTACTGATAAACAAATCTTCACTTTGCATACTGATTTTTGGATTTTTCAGATATTGCACACCGCCCGTTGCCACAAAACCCGTGCTGTCATTCGCACTGATCTGCATAGAGATGAACACACATAGTCCAAGGATTTTTTTCATTTAATGCCTCCTTTTCATGTTTATTGTGCTGTTTCCATGCGAGCGCTTGAATGATCAAGCACGATCACTTGTCGGCAGATGCCCTCGACTTGACGTTGCTGTTCAAATACAGATGCAGGCATCGCATCAAAACTATCAAAGAAACAGATTTCCTGCTCATCTATAGAATAAACCAGTGAATGATTTCCAATGCCATCTAAAGTATCATAATAGACAATGATAAATTTATTTTGCTCAAATGCCTGTTGAATTTGTTGGTAATTGATGGCCGCTAAAACTGGCAGGTTTAGTTGCTCAGCTTCTGCATAACTCAATTTTTCTTGTGCTTGAAGCTCTGGGTCTTCATCAGTATAAAATTGAACATCAAAGCCAAATTTCTTTAATCCGACTGCCAAGCCAATGGTTGTCGTTCCGTTTTCTGCATCGTAACCACAGACCTCTATCAACTGTTCAATATCCGCATCGATATATAAATGCTGGAGTAGCATCCATACCGCATAAATACCGCCATTAGCTTCAAGGTTCATTAAGGATTCAGGGATATTCAAAGCCATAACACAATTCAAAAAAGATGATTGTGTTGATAATAAACAAAACATCGTTGGAACTGAATCAATTTCCAAGTACAATACTTCGCTAGTCGAGGGATGCTGCGACTTTTTCACAGGTACATAAATGTGAAATCGCTAGGCTCGACGATCCGGTTCAAATCCCTTTTGAATCAACAACGGCATCCGCGAACTGAATGATCAATTTTTTATATTAGGAGATCGTGATGAACGCGGTTACTGCTTCATTTACAGATTACAAAGTTGCTGATATTTCACTCGCTGACTACGGCCGTAAAGAAATCAAACTTGCTGAAGCAGAAATGCCAGCACTTATGGGCCTACGTAAGCGTTATGCTGCTGCAAAACCACTTGCTGGTGCAAAAATCCTTGGTTGTATCCACATGACCATTCAAACTGCGGTTCTTATTGAAACCCTAGTTGAATTAGGCGCAGAAGTTCGCTGGACCTCTTGTAACATCTTCTCGACTCAAGATCATGCTGCTGCTGCAATTGCGGCTTCTGGTGTTCCTGTATTTGCTTGGAAAGGCGAAACTGAAGAAGAATACATGTGGTGTCTTGAACAACAAATCAATGTAAATGGCACACCTTGGGATGCCAACATGATTTTGGATGATGGTGGTGATTTAACCCTCCTTGTTCATGAAAAATACCCTGAAGTAATTGCAAAAATTCACGGCGTAACTGAAGAAACGACTACAGGTGTTCAACGTCTGTATGAAATGCTTCGTGACGGTACTTTGAAAGTTCCTGCAATCAACGTCAACGATTCAGTAACTAAGTCTAAAAATGACAACAAATATGGTTGCCGCCACTCACTGAATGATGCCATCAAACGCGGTACGGATATGCTTTTATCTGGTCGTCGTGCGCTTGTGATCGGTTACGGTGACGTAGGTAAAGGTTCTGCGCAATCACTTCGTCAAGAAGGCATGATTGTACGTGTCACTGAAGTCGATCCAATCTGTGCGATGCAAGCATGCATGGACGGTTACGAAGTTGTATCTCCATACAAAAATGGCGTACAGACTGGTAAAAAAGAAGATGTAAATGCAGACCTTCTTCAAAATACTGACCTGATCGTAACAACAACAGGTAACTACCACGTATGCGACGCTGCAATGCTTGATTCATTAAAAGCAGGCGCTGTGGTATGTAACATCGGTCACTTTGACACTGAAATCGACACCAACTACTTACGTGGTTACAAGTGGGTTGAAGTGAAGCCACAAGTTCACCAAGTTTATCGTTCAGAAGATGAAAATAACTACTTGATCCTTCTTTCTGAAGGTCGTTTAGTTAACCTAGGTAATGCAACGGGTCACCCATCACGTATTATGGATGGTTCTTTTGCCAACCAAGTACTAGGTCAAATGCACTTGTTCGCTGAAAAATTTGCGGATCTTGCAGAAGATCAGAAGCAAGCCTCGATTCGCGTAGAACTACTTCCTAAAAAATTAGATGAAGAAGTTGCGGCAGCAATGGTTGCAGGCTTTGGTGGTGTTTTGACTCAACTGACTCAAGTACAAGCAGATTACTTGGGCGTTGCTGTTGAAGGCCCATTCAAGTCAGATACTTATAAATACTAAGTTTTATATTTCCCCTCATCCTAGCCTTCTCCCAGTGGGAGAAGGGACTTTTCATTATTAATTCAATTTATAGTGAAAGTCCCCTCTCCTGTGAAGCGAGTTTTAAGCACTGCTTTAAAGCTATGCGCAAGAGAGGGCTCGGAAGAGGTCTAAATAAAAAGCATTTATAAAAAGGATTTGAACATGTCGAAACACATTCCTATTTCTTTTGAGTTTTTCCCGACCAAAACGGATGCGGGCGCAGAAAAACTGAAAGTCGTACACCAAGAATTACAGCTGCTAAACCCAGAGTTTTTCTCAATTACCTATGGTGCAGGCGGTTCAACCCGTGAACGCACCTTAGCAGCCATTGCTGAATTCAATGGTAAAGGCACACCTGTTGCCCCTCACTTGTCTTGTATTGGTGATGACAAAGCACGTATTGCAGAGTTACTCGACATTTATAAAGATCAAGGCATTGACCGTATTGTGGCGCTGCGTGGTGACTTACCTTCAGGTCAAGTTGGCCTAGGCGAATTACCTTATGCCACGGATTTGGTTCGCTTTATTCGTGAACATTCGGGCGATCATTTCAAAATTGAAGTTGCCGCTTATCCAGAAATGCACCCTCAAGCAGATAGTTTTGACCTAGACATTCAACGCTTTTGCGACAAAGCCAATGCAGGTGCGAATGCCGCACTGACTCAGTTCTTCTTTAATCCAGATGCCTACTTCTACTTTGTCGATCGCATTCAAAAAGAAGGTGTGAACATTCCAGTTGCACCAGGCATTATGCCAATTACCAATGCCAGCAACTTGATTCGCTTTGCAGATGGTACAGGCGCTGAGATTCCACGTTGGATTCGTAAGCAACTGGCAACCTATGGTGATGACACTGCCAGCATCAAAGCATTTGGTCATGAAGTGATTGTGAAACTTTGTGAACGCCTGATTGCAGGTGGCGCACCGAGTTTGCACTTCTACACCATGAACACCACTGACCCTACCCGCCAGCTTGTACTAGACCTCGGTTTAGCATAAGCATTTAAACTAGATTCACCCTATTTGAGAGTAAAACCGAATGCCTCGTTTTTTTATGGAAGCAGAACTCAATGTTGATCACACTGTCGAACTGACTGAAACTGTGTTTCACCATTGGGTCAAAGTTTTGCGCGCTCAAGTCGGTGAAACGGCTACTTTGTTTAATGGACAAGGCGGCGAATATGAAGTGACCTTAAATGACGTTGCTAAAAAGTCAGCATCAGTTCAGGTCACTGCTTTTAACCCAACCAATCGTACGCCTACGTTTAAAACTTTACTCGGTCAAGTCATGAGTAAAGGTGACCGTATGGATTATGTCATTCAAAAGGCAGTTGAATTAGGCGTTTCCGAAATTCAACTATTAACGTCTGAACGTTGTGAAATGCGTTTGAAATATGACCGCGACCAAAAGAAGATTGATCATTGGCAAGGCATTGCCATTGCGGCTTGCGAACAATGTGGCATGAATCTTGTGCCAAAAATTCTTGCACCAGTTAGTTTGGAAAAATGGCTTGCATCTGAATTACCTGCGACGCGACTTGTACTCGCCCCAAATAAAGAAAAACTCGACGTATTGGCACATGCGACACCAAACATTGCACTACTCATTGGGCCTGAAGGTGGTTTAAGTGAGGCTGAAATTATAACAGCCAATGAGCACGGTTTTATCAGCTGGTGTATTGGTGAGCGTGTATTACGTACAGAGACAGCACCTGTCGTCGCTTTGTCAATCCTCAACTACAATTTAGTGATTTAAATCACATAAACAGCAGAGTCACCCTTTTGTTCTGTTAATATATTGATTATGATGTAC
>NZ_JBUEBA010000002.1:2076302-2117170 GCF_058107045.1 Acinetobacter sp. AB03
TGATGTACAACAATATTACCCTTGACTTATATCAAAATATAAATTGATTGTGTTTTACACAATGCATTTAAATTTGAAAAAAGACACAACACAACGCCATTGGGTCATAAAAAAAATAAGGTTTCGCGATTCATGCCAGATATTTCTACAGAAAATCTTGATCGGCACTTGCAGACTGCGCAAATATCGCATTCCATTAGCCATCTTCGTTTCCTCATCAGTAGCTTACTGATTCTTAATTTTTATATTTTCTGTGCATATCACTATAATTTTTCTCAAGATTCTTTTTATTTTAACCTGTGGTTTTTTATTTCCGAGTTTATTCTCAGTATTTTTTGGCTCGTGAACACCGTGTATTTCAACCCGAAAAATCACTCTGCCAAACATGCACACCGCTGGATTCAAGGCATCTGTTTAAGTATTGGTCTTTTGGTTGCAGCAGGCGTCGTATGTATCTACTACTACTTACCCAGCCTATCTGGCAATTTTAACTATACAAATGCCCTACTCTTATCTGCACTTTTAGTGATTGTCACACAGACCGTTTGCCTCACCTATTTAACGCAACGCATCAGTTATTTTTGTTTGGTTTTTATTCCGTCTATCACCCCTTATGTCCTCTCGCAATTTATCAACTTCGATGCCAATCATACTCTTTTTCACCTTGCTGTGAACTTTATTCTGATTGTGATTTTGCTCTGTGCCAATGCCACCAACCGTATTAATCAGCACTTATCCCGTCTCTCAATTAAAAATCGAGAGTTGAAAAAAGAAGCTGAAAAACAAGTCGCTTGGACCGATGATTTATGCAAACAGCTACAAAACGAAATGAATAAATCCAAAGAAATTGAACAACAGTTACAACTGAATAATCAATTACTTGAGCAAAAAGTACGTGAACGAACCTTTGACGTAAATCAAATCAATAAAGACTTAAAAAATAAGCAAGAAAACCTATCGCTTGCCCATGAAATTTCAGGTATTCGTCCTTGGGATTGGAATATTAAAGATCGGCTCATTTCCCTGACCAATCACAAACAAGAAAAAGTACTTAAAAATTCCACAGAGCATCAACTTCAGCTTCAGTATCTGATTCATCCAAATGATATTGCCCCGTTTAAATCTGCAATGAAAAGTCATTTGCGGGGTCATTCAGATCGTTATGAAGCCACTTATCGTGTGCAACATAACAATGGGAAATGGTACTGGGTACATGACACTGGGCGTGTCATTGCTCGCGATCCAATCAATCAAAAACCGTTACAAATGGTGGGTATTCGACGAGATATTCAACATGAAAAAAGCAACCAAGAACGTCTGCGACTAGCAGCAAGCGTACTTGAACAAGCTGAACAAGGGATTTTCATCTTAGATGAAGACCTGCGTTATATCGACGTAAATCCGTTCTTTGAACGTTTGGCTGGCTTTGAAGCTGCACAAATTAATGGCAAGCATCTGTTTGATATTGTTGCAAACTATAAGTCGCATCAACGCAGCACACATAACCAAATCATTGGACAGCTCCTAAAAAAAGGCGAATACGACGGTGAACTGAATGAAAAGTTCCTATCAGGCAAAGAGCTGTGTATTTGGATGCATCTGAATGCCATTACCGATGAGCGAGATCGTGTCACGCATTATATTGGTATCGTATCCGATTTAACCGAGCGCAAACTGCAAGAACAGCGTCTGTCTTATTTAGAAAACTACGATACGCTGACCGACTTACCCAATCGTTTTTACTATAACTATCAGCTTCATCAGTATTTGGTTTCTCAACAAGACAGCATTAAACAACTGGCAATTATTCGGCTCAACATTGACCGTTTCCGCCCATTGAATGAATTCTTAAGCAATAATGGCGGCGATGAACTTCTGCGCCAAGTTGCTCAGCGCCTTCGTTTAACCAATGCTGAAGCCTTGATGGTGGCTCACTTAAATGGTGACGATTTTGCAATTGTATATGAGGTCTCTCATATTCGCCCCTCAGTTCAGGAACATATCGATCGAATTAACAAAGCCTTTAGCCTACCTTTTGATATTTTTGGTCAAGAACATATTATTACGCTTTCAATGGGGATTTCGCAGTACCCTGAACATGGTCGTCAACTGGACTACTTAAACAACTGTGCAGAACAAGCACTGAGTGAAGCAAAACGTTTAGGTGGAAATGCGACCAAGTTCTACAGCCTGAGCAATACCGTTGCATTAGAAGAAGTAATTTATTTAGAGCGTGATTTAAGGCTAGCGATACAAAACAATGAGTTGGTGGTTTATTACCAACCCAAAATCAACTTTCACGATCAGAAAATTTATGGTTTTGAGGCGTTGGTACGCTGGAATCACCCAACCAAAGGCATCGTGCCGCCGGGTCTCTTCATTCCGATGGCAGAAAAAACCAGCTTGATTTCAGATATTGGCCGCATTGTAATTTTACAAACCGCTAAGCAAATCAAAGAATGGAATAAATTGGGTTTTGATAATATCTGTGTTTCGGTCAATGTGGTTGCCCAACAATTACAACGTGGACAGCTTTTAAAGGACTTAGATGAAGCCCTTGATCGATATAAAATCAGTGGTAGTAGCCTCGAATTAGAAATTACAGAATCCACTTTGGTTGAAAATTCGGAAGCAGTGAAAAACCTCCTCGAAACCATCAAATTGCGTGGCATTCATATTTCTTTAGATGACTTTGGTACAGGTTATTCATCACTGTCTTACCTAACTGACTTCCCTATCGATACTTTAAAAATTGATCGAAGCTTCATTTCAAAAATTGGACACTGCAAACAAGAAGCCATTGTGAGCGCCATGATTGCCATGGGGAAAGCCATGGGTATGACCGTGGTGGCGGAAGGAATTGAGACCGAACAACAACTGAGTTACCTACAAAACTTAGAATGTGATATCGCGCAAGGTTATTTATTTTCCAAACCTCTTCCGCAGCTCGATGCTACCCAATATTTAAGAGATCATCTCGACACACCCTCGTATACATACTCAATATAAATCAGACTGTTTTAGCTCTAAGTTTGCTTAAAAAGCACCAGCTATCACTGGGATATACCAGCAACTAATGGTATATTCGGTCTTGTCTACTAAAAACTACCAGCTCCGCTGGCTAACCCACGCTACAAAGAGATTCAGATGGACGATCAATCATTAAAACAGCAAGCTTTGTATTATCACGAATTCCCAACCCCAGGGAAAATCAGCGTTACACCTAGCAAGCAGCTGGTCAACCAACACGATTTAGCCTTGGCGTATTCACCTGGTGTCGCAGCACCATGTCTTGAAATTGAAAAAGATCCTTCAAAAGCAGCGCTTTATACTGCACGTGGGAACCTTGTTGCTGTAATCACAAATGGTACTGCCGTTTTGGGTCTAGGTAATATTGGTCCACTTGCGTCTAAACCTGTCATGGAAGGTAAAGGCGTTTTATTTAAAAAATTCGCAGGTGTTGATGTATTTGACATCGAAATTGCAGAAAATGATCCTGACAAAATTGTCGATATTATTGCTGCATTAGAACCGACTTTTGGTGGTATCAACCTTGAAGACATCAAGGCACCAGAATGCTTCTATATTGAACAAAAACTTCGTGAACGTATGAATATCCCTGTGTTCCACGATGATCAGCATGGTACATCCATTATCGTTGGATCTGCTTTACTGAATGCTTTGCAATTGAATGGCAAAAAAATTGACGAAATTAAAATCGTCGCTTCAGGCGCAGGTGCTGCGGCTCTGTCTTGCCTAGATTTACTTTGTGCCATTGGTGCAAAAAAAGAAAATATTATTGTTGCAGACTCACGAGGTCTACTTACAACAAAACGTGAAGGTCTAGACGACTCTAAAAAACGTTATGTACAAGATGTTGAAGGCACTCAACTGGCTGACGTGATTGCAGGCGCAGATATGTTCCTCGGCTTATCTGCTGCGGGTATCTTAACCAAAGAAATGGTTAAAGTAATGGCGAAAGATCCGATTATCTTCGCACTTGCCAACCCAGATCCTGAAATTCTGCCTGAACATGCACACGAAGTTCGTGATGACGTGATCATGGCAACAGGTCGTTCAGATTATCCAAACCAAGTGAACAACGCACTTTGTTTCCCTTACATTTTCCGTGGTGCTCTTGATGTAGGCGCAACCACCATCAATGAAGAGATGAAAATTGCGTGCGTATATGCGATTGCGCGTATGGCACACATTGAAGCAGATGCGGCATCTTATGGTGAAAAATCTGCATCTTTTGGTCGCGATTACTTAATTCCACGCCCACTTGATCAGCGTCTGATTTTAGAAATTGCACCTGCTGTTGCACAAGCGGCCATGGATTCAGGTGTTGCAAGTCGTCCAATTCAAGACTTCTCTGCATACCGTCAACGTCTTTCTGAGTTTGTTTATAACTCAGCACTGATGATGAAACCTATTTTTGCTCAAGCAAAATCTGATCCGAAACGTATTGCTTATGCTGAAGGTGAAGACCTACGTGTACTTCGTGCAGTACAAATTGCGGTCGATGAAGATCTTGCAAAACCAATCTTAGTTGGTCGTACTGCGGTTATTGAAGCGAACATTAAAAAGTTAGGCTTACGTCTTGAACATGGTGTGAACATCACTATTGTCGATCAAGAAAAAAACCCTGACTACGAATTGTTTGCAGATGACTACTACACACTTATGCAGCGTAAAGGTGTAACACCTGAATATGCACAACGTGAAGCACGTCGTCGTTCAACCTTGATCGCATCAATGTTGGTGAAACATGGTAAAGCAGACGGTATGCTATGTGGTACGTATTCAAGCTACGACATTCACTTAGACTTCGTTAAAAACATCATTGGTAAAAAAGAAGGTCACAACTCTTTCTTTACATTGAATGCTTTAATGCTTGAAGACCGTAACCTGTTCATTGCTGACACTTATGTCAACACCAACCCAACAGCTGAACAGTTGGCTGAAATGACAATTTTAGCTGCTGAAGAAGTACGTCGTTTTGGTATGACACCACGTGTTGCTCTACTTTCTCACTCAAGCTTCGGTTCAGATCAAACTGATCCAAGTGCGCAAAAAATGCGTAAAGTGTTTGAGATTTTGACGCAAATCGCGCCAGAACTTGAAGTTGAAGGTGAAATGCATGCGGACGCGGCATTGGATGAAAACATCCGTAACTTTGCATACTCAAACTCGCGCTTCAAAGGTTCTGCGAACCTATTGATCATGCCAAACTTGGATGCAGCCAACATTTCATTTAACCTGTTGAAATCAACTTCAGGTAATAATGTTACCATTGGCCCTATCCTACTTGGCGCAGCGAAACCAGTTCATATTCTTACACCGACAGCAACAACACGTCGTTTAGTGAATATGACTGCGCTGACTGTAGCGGAAATTCAAGAAGCGGAGAAAAACGGCGAATAATTGTTTGTCGTTATACTCGTATCTTGTGACTTGAGAAAACCTCTATTCTGTAGCATGATGGCTGCAAGAATAGAGGTTTTTTCATGCAAGTTTATTTAGTAGGCGGTGCGGTCCGAGATCAGCTTCTGGGTCACCCCTATCACGAAAAAGATTATGTAGTTGTCGGTGCAACGCCTGAACAACTGCTTGCCCAGGGTTTCCAACCTGTAGGTAAAGATTTTCCTGTTTTTTTACATCCTGAAACCAAAGATGAATATGCACTTGCCCGCACCGAACGTAAGTCGGGACAGGGTTATCATGGCTTTGAGTTTTATACCGACAGTACCGTTACCTTAGAACAAGATTTAATTCGACGCGACCTTACCATCAATGCCATCGCCATGGATGCGGAAGGTACACTGTATGACCCCTATGGCGGCCAACGCGATTTAGAGCTCCGTGTTTTAAGGCATGTTTCTGATGCTTTTGTAGAAGACCCACTACGCGTCCTCCGTGTTGCACGATTTGCTGCACGTTATAAAACCCTAGGATTTACGGTGGCCGAAGAAACGTTGGCACTGATGCAACAACTCGCAGACTCGGGTGAACTGGAGGCACTGACTCCTGAACGCGTTTGGAAAGAAACCTCTCGTGCTCTGATGGAAGATCATGCCGATGAATACTTCGAAGTGCTACGTCGCTGTGGTGCTTTAAAAGTGCTTTTTCCAGAAATCGAGGCCCTTTACGGTATTCCACAGCGCCCTGAATATCACCCTGAAATTGACTGTGGTATTCATACCATGATGTCCTTACAACAAGCGTGTCGTGCCAACTACGCACTGGATGTTCGTTTTGCTGTTTTAGTACATGACTTAGGCAAAGCTTTGACACCTGTGGACGAGCTACCGCGTCATATCATGCATGAAGAACGTGGGGTCAAGCCTGTGACAGAAGTGTGTGAGCGCCTAAAAGTTCCAACGCAGATGAAGCAGCTCGCAATTACGGTCTGTAAAGAACATTTGAAATGTCATCAAGCCCTGACCTTAAAACCAGGCACTTTGTGGCGCTTACTGCAACGCTTAGATGTACTACGTCGTCCAGAACGGGTTGAAGCCTTTGTACAAGCTTGTGAATGTGACTCACGTGGTCGTTTAGGGCTTGAAGATCGTGAATACCCACAGTCTGCATATATTTTAAAGGTGATGGATGTGGTGCGAAATATCAAAGCACAAGACCTGCCTGCGGATATCAAAGGCCCTGATATTGGTGAAATGCTGATTGAACGTCGAATACACGCGATTGGAGAGTTAAAGGCTCAATACAGTTAAACCTTGATCGACTCAAATAAAGCGCCACAATCGGCGCTTTATTTAATTTCACTTAAGAAATGGATGCAGGAAAGGTAATTACTTTTTCCAACTGCATCTGTTCAGTTGCAATCATTAACAAACGATCCACACCTAAAGCAATACCTGCACATGCGGTCATTTGAGGCAAAGCAGCCAATAAAAACTCATCGATCGGCATCGCATGTAAGCCTAACTTTTCACGTTCAGCATTATCGGCTTCAAAACGTGAACGTAACACCTCCGCGTCGATCAACTCATCATATGCGTTGGCGAGTTCCAAACCTTCAATATACAGCTCAAAACGTGCTGCAACTAATTCACCATCTTCATCCGTTTTAGTTTTGGCAAGCGAGGCCAGCTCTGGTGGAAAATCGGTTAGAAATACGGGCGTATCAAAACCTAGGCTTGGCTCTACAAAATGTGAAAAGAGCAAATCGATATAGCCAAGTCGGTCATCACCCAAGTCCAAATTTAAACCCACGCGATTACAGCAGTCTTTTAACTCCTTCAAACTGGCTTGCAGTGGGTTCAAATCCAAACGATCCATAAACGCATGCTTATAGCTCAAAATGGTAGGGCGAACCTCACCAAAACGCTGCTTTAATGTGACATTCAATAAGTCTGTCACTTCAAACATCAAATCCTTCAAACTGAAATTCGGTCTATACCATTCCAGCATGGTAAATTCACTATTGTGTTTACGACCATGTTCATCATCACGGAAAACTTTACAGATTTGATAAATCGGCCCACTACCACTGGCCAATAAGCGCTTCATGGCAAACTCAGGTGAGGTCTGCAAATAATGCGTTTGTTGTTTGCCTTGTAGATGGCGCTGTGCTTGAACCGAAGCCAAATGCACATCGGTCACACCAGCTTGAGATAAAATCGGGGTTTCAACCTCAAGCACTTCACGTTCAGCAAAAAACTGACGAATTTGGCTGTACATTTGCGCACGCGCTCGCATGGCTTTTAAGTCACAGGTTGGCTGATAATGGATCACGTCCTGACTCATGCCTTCGGCCCTCCTTGTGCAGCCCATTCACGACGTAATGGATAAGTCTTTCTTAAATGATCAAAGGCTTTTTGGTCAATCATCCCTTCTTTTAAGCAAGCACGTAAGGCTTGGTCATCTCGTGCAATCGGGTAGATTTCCCTTAAATGCTGTTGAAGTACAGATTTCAAATCTTGGCCTTCAAAATATTGAGCACATACAGGCAACTGCGACTCGAAACTTTTATGTGCTTCAAACTGAAAGGTTTTACAGAAAGCCTCATAGATCATTTGTGTACCACGCGCTTTGCCTTCTAAGCTATAACCTGCGATATGTGGCGTCACCAGACTCACAGCATTCAACACTTGTTCAGAAATCACAGGCTCATGCTCAAAGACATCTAGTACCACTTTACGCTGTGTTTTTTCGATGTCGGCCAATAAAGCCTGCTCTTCAATTACAGGCCCACGCGCAGAATTAATCAATATTGCTGTCGTTTTCATCGCAGCGAAAGCTTCGGCGTTGAACAAATGGTAGGTTGGATGTGATCCTGTTTTGGTTAAGGGCACATGCAATGAAATCGCATCAGCAGTACTTAATAAGGCATTTAAATCGACCTGCTGAATCGCATCTTGCTGTACAAAAGGATCATGACCGATCACATTCCAGCCCAATAGTTTGACCATATAAGCTAAGCGAGAACCGACATTTCCTAGACCAATAATGCCCAAAGTAAAACTTTCTTTAGCGTTCAGCAATACTGGATTGAGATGGAGTAAAGCCGTAATTACATATTCAGCCACCGCCTGCGCATTACAACCTGCGGCATTCGCCCATTGAATATTCTGTTTCTCAATGGCTTCAATATCTAAATGGTCTGTACCAATGGTTGCACTACCCACATATTGAAGTGTGGTGTTATTGATTAATGCTGGATTGACTTGAGTTACGGAACGCACCAACAGTGCTTTGGCATCTACAACATCGGCATGTGTTAAAGTACGCCCTGCTTTGTGCTCAATTTCACCAAATTCGGCAAAAAAATAATCGGTAAATGCGAGATTTTCATCTGCCACGATTTTCATAATGTCTTCCAACGCTTTGTTGACTCTATGATAACCGTTGCACAAGCTCAACACTATGTTGCTCTGCAATACATCTGAATAAACAGTCACGATGTTTCATCTTCATGGTAAAAAACCGAATACTTTAAAGAATTGTTTAATATAGATTTACTTCGTTCAAAATACTGAAAAATATAAAGTCAACTCCGTAAACGCTATGATAGTACAAACAACTAGACAAATAATTTAATACTGTTATAAAAAAACCTTCTCCCAACATTTCAGAGAGAAGGCAAAACCTCAAGCAAGTAATAAGCGAGATAATTATTTAGATTTATAAGAGAGTTTCATCCCCACGATATAGCCTGTATTGTCCTCAAACTCGCCAACAATACGACGATCCGAAGTTTCACCTTCCGCATCACCAAACCACATATAGCGACCACCTACGCTGAACGCCAACTTTTGGTTGATATTATATTTCGCTGCCAAGCCAGCGCCCCAATAGCCATTTACTGGGCCTAAAGTTGGAGCAGGGTCGCCTGCACCAGAGTCCCATAAACCTGATACAGAAATCGCGAGCTTTGGTGTCAAACGTTTACCAACACCCAGTTCAACTGAGGTTTGATCTTCTGAATAGTCAACTAAAGGCAAACCTTTGCCCAATGCAGCTGTAGTAGATGCTTTTAATACTGGAGGATAGTAGGCAAAGTCCCCCCACGGCACATAACGGACTTTTGCATAAACTGCTGTGGTCGCATTCAGACCTGTTTGCAGGTTTAAGTTGATAGACTCAGGAGTCGTGATCGTGCCCGAGTTACTGTGTGAATAATCTCCTGCAAATACAATATCTGCCAAAGGAACATCTTCTTTAATCGTTGCTTTATGCTCAACTTCCGAGCGATAGGTTAATGAGGCCAAAATCCCCATTTCAGGTTTAGCATAGCTTAGACCTGCAACCCAACCGACAGCTATATCATCAAAATGGTTGTTATAACCACTATTTGGTCCATAAGTTAAACCACGTAAATGAACATCGGCTTGAAGCTGTTGAAGTGCTGGGCCAGCATAAATCATGACATTTTTATTTAGGTTATAGCCTAAAAGTGCTGTGATGTTTTTCGATTTAACATCTACACGCGTATTGGCATCTGCTGCTGGATGGTTTGTTGCAATGAAATTATTATCACCCTCAAACTTTACTTTGGCACCAAAAGGTTCATCATAAATCACCGCAAGGCGTAACTTCGGATTGATGTCCGTTTTTACTGCATAATTAAGTGATTGAAAGTCTTCAGCCATATCAGAGATATTATTACCACTGGCATCTTTACCAGTCACGTCTGGTGAAATATGCGTGTAGCCCACTTCTGCATAGGTGCCAGATTCAAACAAAGCATCAATTTGTTGTGGAGAACGCTCAAGACCCGTAGCATAGGTTTGGCCTGCACATACGGACAGTATCGCCCCAATGAGATACTTCTGATTCAATTTCATTTCTATTTCTTTAGTTGCGTTTTAAAACAGCAAATGCCGACCATTCCTATGAAAAGCACTCACCATATTTGATTAAATCTTGGATGACTTAATCCTTTTTGTTGGCCTCAAATATGTATTAAGGCGTATAAAACTCGACGACTTTTATGGCGTATTTGTGAGGGATAAATAACGTATGCTTGGATATACACATTTCAGTGTTAATTGGATTTGAAAATTGATAACAGCGGTTCTGTTCTTCTGATTCATCATAGCTATACATCCTTTTAAGCTTTGTTCTCTTGTAATCCACTACAAGACTTTTCTATCTCTGTTATTTTCGAACGTTTTATCTCGTTACTATCATTCGATTTCGCATCGATCTTTTTTAAATATGCTTTAGATTTTAAAGAAACCCACAATCGTCCTTAATAGTGGGTTTCTTTAAAACATGACTTACGATTTTCACTCTGAGACGGAGCATTCAATCTGCTTCAGAAGATTAGCAGTCTTAAAGCGCAGAGCAACCATGCGAAAGAATGGTTCTAGAATGGTTTAGCAAAATAAATTATCAAATAGAAAGGTTTTAGGTGCGGCCACAGTCCGTAGCAGCACCTTATACAGAATGCATTCAAATCTATTGTTTAAATCTCGACCATATCGAAGTCAGCTTTAGATATCCCACAGTCAGGACAGCTCCAGTTCTCGGGGACATCTCGCCATGGCGTACCCGCGGCAATTCCCTCTTGTGGCCATCCGAGTTGCTCATCATAAATCCATCCACAAACCAAACATTGATAGCATTTCATGTTAAGTCCTCATGTATAGAGGATGACTGAGCGAACAATCCCGCAAACTTCTGCTGAATTTTCTGTTTGGCTTTAGGGTAAATATTCATTTTGCTGAAATCACCGGCATAATGCTCCACCACCCGTTGATCCATCAATTTAAACCACCACTTCGGAATCAGTGCCGGTAAAATCATGGCTCCATAACCTGCTGGAAGCTGCGGTACGTCGTCATAGTTTCTTAGGGTTTGAAAACTCCGCGTTGGGTAAGCGTGATGGTCAGAGTGACGCTGCAACTGATACAAGAATAGATTAGTCACCAAGTTGTTATTGTTCCAACTATGTTCTGGCTGGGTGCGTGCATATTGGCCATTTTCAAGCTGCTCCCGCTTTAGGCCATAGTGCTCAATATAATTTACGACTTCAAATAACGTAATACCGTACAAAGCTTGAGTGGCTTGGGTGACCGCAATATTTTTCCCAAAACATTTCAGCATCGCCGCATGATAAAGCCCTGACATCGCCCAACCTTGCAACAACTCATTCTTGAGTGACCAAAAACCAAGACCTTGGCGCTCTAAACGTCGAGTTTCAATTTCAACTGCCGACTTAAAACTGCCCACAACCGTTCTCGGCCAAAACTGCCAAAAAGACTCGCCCATTTGCGAAGAAGCTGGGTCCTCAGGTGTCGCCACACGGTGATGGTGCCCATAAGGATGCTCAATTCGAAAATGATTATAAGCCGTCGGTGCCAATGCCAAATGCGACAACATTTGTTCTAATTTATTCGGTTTATGACTCAGCTCATGTGCAGTATTAATCGCGACACCATTCAATACACCCAATAACGTACCAATAAGCACACGATCATGCGTTGGAGTGCTATCACGACTGGCGAGGTATAAAGCATATAAGTTGGCAGTGTATTGTAGTGGAATAAACAACTTCAAAATACGGGCATAGTAGGGATCGGCCTCTAAGGCTGCAATTGCGGCATCAGGTGGGTTTTCGCTGTCCTCACCAATCAATTTGTCCAAAGCTGGCATGACCACGTGCATAAAAATCGGGCCTGTCGAGGCAAACACCGAACGTAATTTTTTGGGGCCAAACTGATAGCCTGCCAAAGCACCCATAGCAATACACGGGTACGCCAAACCAAATAACCATAAATGCCGTTTTTTATCCTTAAACTGATGTTCACTGTGCTGCTGCTCAAGCAAGGTCAGTGCATTCATGCGGAACTCCTTTTTATTTTAGATAGAACGCTTGCTCATTATTGGTAAAATCAGTTGTGATCATTATTCATTTTCGGACACTATATATTCAAAACAAGACATCACTTTAAAAATATGAATCCTCACATTCCATCTATTCCAGCCCGATATTATTTGCGTTTGCTGCCTTTATTGCTGGAACGCGAGATGGATTTGACTGAACTTTTTCAACTGTTAGGAACGGATTTGAGCAGCTATGTACAACAGGAGGATGCCAAGCTTTCTCTGGCACAAATTGAAACCTTAGTCAGCTATTTACTTAAATTTCCAGAAAACCGTGATTTGGCCTTTGAGCTCGGTCGCTCCTTAAAATTGAGCGCCCATCATTTAGTGGGTTATGCCTTACTCAGCTGTGAAAATGTTATGCAAGCCTTAGGCGTGATGTCGCAATATTTCAGCTTAATCATGCCGAACTTTCGACTAAAAGTGACTGAGTTAACAAACGTCGTGGTTTTGGACATTCACCCGCTGCAAGCCATGAGCACGCTCACATTGAATTTTCATTTAGAAGCCATTGCAGTGGGTTTTTGCAGCAGTTTTGCTGAATTGCTCAATCACCAAGTTAAACCCTATGACATTCATTTATCCGTGTTTCAACCGACTTATGTACAAGCTTTACAGCAACTCAAGCCCGCTCAATTTCACTTTGGTACACTCATTCGTCCTAGCATTAAAATCTTTATTCAAGCGGATAATTTAGACACTAAACTCCCCAAAGCAGATGCATTTTCATTGAACATTTTGGAACAACAGTGCCGCGAACAACTGAAACAAATCAGTTTAGATGGAGAGATTATTGACTGGATCAGCATGATGCTCCGCGAAGCATCTCCTCCGCCAAGTTTTGAAGACTGTGCACAAATGTTGAATATCTCAAGTAAAACCCTGCAGCGCTACTTAAAAAAGCAGGATGCCAATTTTAATACCATTCGTAAGCAGGTCATTTTAAGCCGTGCTGAGCATCTGCTGATGCACACCAACAAAAGCATCACCGAAATTAGTTTTGAGCTGGGCTACTCCACGACAGCGAATTTTTGTAGGACATTTAAAGCTGAATTAGGCACCACACCACAGATGTATCGGCTGAATTCCACACCGAAGATAAGCTGACCTTTGTAGTTTCAATAAAAGACACTTTAATAAGAGTTCATACCAAATAAAACAATGATTATCCTGCCAAAATAAATGTCGTAGTCCCTGCTGGTTTTTATTTCAATATCAATAGTAATTTGATATATAACTGTATAATAAAACAGATTTTAAATTTATTTTTTTGGGGCAAGGATGCGCGAAACTGATCACGAAATTATTCAACTTTTTAAACAACACGTTCACCCGCTTTCAAGCAAACTCACCGAAATGTTAAATGAGCATTTCTCCCACCAAACAGAACGTCGCGGTTGCGGCTATACGCAGGCGACACGTGTTTTAGCGGACTATATTAACAGCCCCAGACTCAGCCAAGATTTTGCCGACTTAAAACTGTTTGACCAATACGAAACCAAGACCTTAAAAGTATTGCTTGAGCAATCGCAGTACATGATTTCTGATTGGCATAATTTAGATTTGAATGAGCAAATTCAACCACTGCTCGCAACCGAAAAAAGCTCTGAATTTGCTCAGCAAGTGCAACGTCAACGGCAGTTACAACTACAATTACGCAGTATCAGCACACAAGCGCAACTGGAAGAAACTCAGATTCTGTGCCAACTCATTGCCGATATTATTCTCCCGCAAAGCACAGCGAAAACAGGTTTGGTTGAGCTCGAAGCCTTGGCTGAAAAACCGAAAGTCGGTTCTTGCCCCATGGCTGAAAACTTCTTTCTTAAAATTGCCCATGGCCGCGTCTTAAGACAGGGCGAACTCAATATTTTTGTGGATGAACAACAGCAGCCCTTATTGTTAGAAAAACTCAATATGGGAGATGATCATTCCTGTATTAGCCTCAAACCGATCCTGATGAATGGGGTATGTTTGCCTGCGGGTTCATTGTTCTCAGTCAACTACGATCGCACAGCCATTCAAAACAAAACTCAAAACCAGCAATATAAAGGCTATGTGATCCCCTATTCTGAGATCAACGGCTTTTGGTTTTTAAGACTCACGACCTTAGCCATTTCTCCTGAAAATCGTGCACGTGCTTTTACAACGCATTATCAGCAGCAAGTTGAAAATGGTTTATTTAGTCCGGGAACCACACGCCTACAACAATTGGTTGATGTCGCGACCGTGCAAATACGGAACTAAACGCATGCTACAGGTTTGCTACTCACCAGATTATTATGCTCAGACCCATACCAACAGTATGGAAAAACTGAGCGCTGTGGCCGATGCTTTAGATCCCCTAGGTATCGTAGAGTTCCATCGCCCTGAAAAGCTCTCCATAGATATTTTAAAACAACTGCATGATCCAAAATATGTCGATGCTTTTGATACAGGCTTCCCTGAAAAGCTAGCCACTTTCCAAGGTTTTAAGCCTTGGAATACTCAACTGCGTGATGCGGTTTACCAGATTAATGCAGGGCAAATTCTCGCAGCAGAATTGGCATTCAAACATCAAATTTCGGCCAATATCGCACAAGGCTTTCATCATGCGGTTTACGAACATGGTGGGTCTTTTTGTACCTTTAACGGGCTAGCTTTAATCGCACAACAGTTTCCAGATAAACGTATTTTCGTGCTGGACTGTGATCAACATGGCGGTAATGGTACGGCAGAATTTACCAGCCGTTTTGACAACTTTTTTAATTATAGTATTTATGGGCTGGCCTTTGGCTGTCCGACCTACGAACGTTCAGAAACCTATCATGTGCATAAACATCAAGGGAACTTCAGCCAATACATTTTAGCGATCCATCAAGCTTTTCAACGTGCCCTAGACTGGAACGCTGATTTAATTATCTTTCAGGCGGGAATGGACTGCCATCAAGATGATCCTTGCGGCTCATCATGGTTCAGTACAGAACTGATTGAAAAACGCGATGAAATTGTATTTCGCTTGGCCAAAAAGCACCAACTGCCTTTGATGTTTGTTTTAGCTGGCGGCTATCAAGCACTACCAGAACTGGTCAAGCTTCATGTGGGGACGTTTCAAACTGCTTATAAAACTTACTATACCGAATAAAAAATGCCAGCATATTGACATACACTGGCACAGATAACTCGGCTATTTAATTAAGAAAAATCAAGCTCTTTCTCAAAGCCTTTTAACTCATAACGCGCCATCGCTAAGTTAGACTTGGTACGGTCAAGTACCAAATATAAAAACAATGTTTCATTGCTATCAAGCGGACGAATCAAATGATATTGTTTACCCAAAGTAATCAAAATATCTTCAATGTTATCGTTTAATTGTAATGCTTTCGCAACTTTACGCTTAGAACGTACAACTTCAGTATTACCTGCTGCTGCTAATTCTAAGTCTACACCACTCCCCTGAGTCGCGAGTGCTAAGCCACTGTCACTGTCGACCAGTGCAGCAGCAACAAAACCATCAATCCCTGTTAACGCATCTAAACTAACACGTGCCATCTTATTCTTACCTCTAGTTATAGGGTTACCCCAAAAAATTTAAAGACCCAGTTTCTTACGTAACTTCCCAATAAAACCGCGTAATTTATTTACTTGCCCTGTTTCTGCTTGTTGTGTATCTATCTGATACTTCACTTGATTTTGATCAACAAACTGACCTAATTGCAGTAGAACAGCACATGCTACAAAATTCAATACCCTTTCATTACTTAAATTTAAGGACTGTTTTACTTGATCAATTTGTGCGCCTTGTGAAAAACAGGTTGCCATCTTTAAAAAGTCACGACGTTGTAAATTTTTTTCAAACTGAGGCCATATTTCAAGTCTAAAGTTCTGATTCAAGCTGACTTGCGGTAACTGAATCGCAGACGAAGCATTCACCACTTTCCACAGCCAAATTCTTAGATCATAAACGTCTTTATCTTTAATCGTATCTTGGACCAACTGTGCAGTTGCATACGTTTGGTTCAAGGTCTCATTAAACTGAATCTCTTTATTCGGCTCGACCCAAACACGTTCGGTCCGCGTATCGACCAAAGCGAGAAAACCATGGGCATCGAACAACTGAATATAACCATTACGTGGTGTAAAAATTTCGCTAAAAACCTGTGCCGTGGTCATTACTGGGTTCAGCACTGTAGGCATAACAGATTGAACAGGCATAATGACTTCAAGCGTTGATTTCACATGCGCGGTAAGTTCATGTTGTGATAGTAATTTTCTAGATAACCAATCGTGCAAATGCTCTATGTTTGAAAATGGATAGAACAATTGATCTCCAACAATGTGCCCTGCATTTTCAACCTTTTTGACCAGACGCAAATACACAATGTTTTGAATGGTCAGCAACTTTTGAATGCCTGGTGAATTAAAAAACACATCATTGACCAGCAATAAATCGATTTTTTGCTCAGCAAGATTGACCCATTTCACATTCAAATTTTCAGGTAAAGACAGTAAAATTTGTTCTTTTATTTGCTCTAACGAGTTTAAACTTAAACCAAATACTGCAATATTTAATACGTTTTTCATGCCTAAACCCACGACAACCTCACCCTTTAAATCACGGCATCACGCCGATTGATATAATTAAAAATCAAAAAATATAGAATTTCTTATGATGCAAGGCTGAGCGGCGCGCTGCTTAATCGTGCACTTAACTCTTTGTAGTAATACAGCATTTGCCCCATCAAAATATCTGTGTGGGTGACCGCCACCATGACCATCGGATGCTGTGGGTGGTGGACAGCAGTTAAAAACACTTTGCCATTGTCCGCATCAAGAGTAATGGTTTGGCAGCCCAACAATTGAATTTCTGTAATAAATGCATTCACCATAGCCAAGATGGAGCTGCTGACTGCTGCGATTTTTCCTGTATTGTCGATATTTTTCTTTGAAGCCAAAGCAAGCTCAAAACCATCCGATGAGCACAACATCACAAAGTCGATGCCTGTAACGGTATTTAAAAAACGTTGTAACTCGATATGGGCAGACTCAATCAGTGCTTGCGGAATTTCACGTGAACTATTCATTTATCCTACCTATGCAACTGCAGATTCAGCTTGCATTTCTAGTGTTGTAATTAGTGTTTCAATCATCAGTAAAACATCATCTTGTTCACGCGCATCAACGGCAAACAGCGGAAATTGTTTTTGATGGATCTGCATCCAATCACGGTAAATTTTGAGCTTATGCTGATCTTCTTGATCTAAATGCGTAATGCCAACCACCACATTTGATCCATACTGCTCAAATGCTTTTAAATAAAACTCTAAATCCTTTAAACGATCTGCTTGGCTATGATCGATTAAGATCACGATTCCCATTGCACCCTTGCAGACAATAGACCACATAAAATCAAAACGATCTTGACCTGGGGTACCGTACAAGCCGATCTGCGTACCGTCATCAAGGCTAATTTCACCGTAATCAATACCTACAGTGGTCAAAAATTTATGGTGCGCTGCAGTATCAGTGTTTACTGCTTCTGTCGTCACGACAGGAATATCAGACAATGCTTGAATGGCAGCAGATTTTCCTGCCCCCATGGTTCCCCCGAAAACAATTTTGTACTGCTGTAGGGCTTTGTTGCACAAACATTCAAAAGCTAAACTTCTTCCAAGTTATCTAAATTTAAGTGGCAACTTGGGTGTGAGGTCGACCTAAATCTGTAAATTTATTTAATACGGCCACACGTGCATGAATCTCATTGACTTGGCTTTGAAAGTTTCTCGCACGGAGTTTATCGCCTAATAATTTGATGCAATGCATCTTGGTTTCGACCAAACTTCGGCGATGATAGCCTGCCCATTTTTTCCATAGTGTCCTGCCGAAACGTTTAACTGTTCGTAGTAATTCATTTCGCTCTAGCGAACTGGTCTTTGTATCTTTCCAAGGCTTCGCATTTTTTCTTGGCGGAATCACTGCATGTGCTTGCCGATCTGCAATGACCTGACGGCATTGCTTGGTGTCATAAGCCCCATCAGTATAGACAGAGTCAATCTGCTCATCTTGTGGAATCTGATCGAGTAAATCACCAAGCACTTGTGAATCACTCACGTTATTGGTTGTAAGCTGAACTGCTCGTATTTGAAGGGTTTCAGCATCTATCCCAATATGAAGTTTACGCCATTGGCGACGATATTCAGGTTGGTGTTTCTTACGCTTCCATTCACCTTCGCCTAGAAACTTTAAGCCAGTAGAATCGACGATGAGCTGGAGACCATTACTGCTTTTTTGATAGTTAATTGCAATATCAATATGCTTTTGTCTTCTGCAGATGGTGGAATAGTCTGGTGCTGTCCAATCTAATCTACAAAGATGAATGAGACTTTGCACAAAGCCAGTGACCATGCGTAAAGAAAGATGAAATAAGGATTTGATCATTAAACAGCATTGGATGGCTGTATCTGAATAAGTTTGATTTCGACCATGTTTACCTTTGGGTTGAGCGTACCATTGAGTCTTGGGATCAAACCAAATTGAGAGATATCCTCGATTTATTAATGCACTGTTATAAGAAGACCAATTGGTTGTACGATAGATTTTAGGTGTGGGCTTATTCATTTGAGAATTATATTGTGGAATAAGCCTTTAGAGATAGGTTTGTGCAACAAAGCCATTTAGATATCTCCCCCAAAATAGAGTCGGTCAAAGCGTGCCTTGAAAAGCCAGCTGGAACTGTCAAAACATCTTCTAATGCATGTCGTAAAAAAGATTTTGTTTCTTCAGGAGTCGGGGTATAAAGTTTATTGTCATTTTCTTGAATCAAAGGATGACTACATAAATGACGTTTCTTTTGTAAATGTAGAAGATTTTCATATGTATCTTGGTCAAAAAATTTCATTCGTTCATATACATCTTTAACAATAGACTGCTCCCAATCGCTTCCTTTTTCTCTTTTTTGTTGTTTAGTTTTTATTTCAGCTAAAATTTTATGGGCTGTGGAATCATTAAAATCGATTTCAACCTTTTGCAATTTTGAAACTATATCTGTTACAACTACAGACCACAGTAAGCCAACAGCAGCTCTATAGCACCCAGCTTCATAGCACTTGTATACTTCTAGAAAGTTTTCTTTAGAATTTTTATCTACAATTTTCTCAATTGCTAACTCGATTGAAAATGGTGTCATCAGTTAGTTATTCCGTTTTAAATGATTTAATTTTTTTGATTTTAACAATTTATATAAGTTAAGTATTTATTAGATCTCTTGCGAAAGTAAAAACCACCTCAATATAAATTTCATGAGATATCAGAAATTAAATCGTTTTTCAGATTCTGAATTCAAACGCTTGGTTGGCGTACCTCGACAAGTTTTTACTGAAATGGTAGAGGTTTTAGAAAAAGCAGAATCACTCAAAAAGAAATCAGGTCGTCCTCATACTTTAGATATAGAGGATCAGTTGTTATTAACTCTCAATTACTTACGGAACTACAGCACTCAACTGGAATTAGCGGCAAATTACCATATCGCTGAAAGTAATGTGAATCGAACCATTAAAAAGGTTGAAGATGCATTGATGAAATCAAGACGTTTTACTCTGCCAAAACGAAGCATTACCACAGCAGACGAACACTTTAACTGGGTCATTATTGATGCGACAGAATGTTCAATAGAACGTCCGAAAAAAAAATCAGAGTAAGTTCTACAGTGGTAAAAAGAAGAAACATACGCTAAAAGCACAAGTGATCTATCATCCGAACAGCAAACAAATCATAGGGCTAGATATATCGAATGGCAGTCAGCATGATATTAAATTGGCAAGAAAAACGGTTAAGAAATTCAAACATTGTGAATATGTTATGACCGATTTAGGGTACTACGGATTAGAGCAAGATGGCTTTAAATTATTGATGCCAATAAAGAAAAAGAAGAATTTACCCTTATTTGATGTTGAGAAAAGGTACAATAAAATGATTGGAAAAATACGAGTTGTGATCGAACACATTAATAGTCAATTGAAAACATTTAGAATATTAAGTGAACGCTATCGAAATAGACGGAAAAGATTCGGTTTACGCATTAACTTAATTGCTGCACTCGTAAACCGGATAAACTTGCAATAATGACTTTCGCAAGAGATCTATTTTTTGCTTATTATCTGCTTACGTTACACAAATTAGAAACAACAAAGCCCTGACATTATCAGGGCTTTGTTGTTTCTAATTTGGCGGAAGCGGTGAGATTCGAACTCACGGAGGGGTATAAGCCCTCGTCGGTTTTCAAGACCGGTGCATTAAACCGCTCTGCCACGCTTCCATGTGCGCCATCATACGGAGCTTTTGTTTTCATGACAAGTAAAACTTACCGTCAAAGCAACCAACTGCATATTGTTTCATCAAAAGCTTATAATTTCGAGGCGATTTCGGCACCTTCACGAATCGCACGCTTCGCATCTAGCTCAGCTGCCAATTTAGCACCACCAATAATGTGATAATTCGCTAACATATTTTGCTCAACACTTGGCATCAGATCCTTCACAGACTCCTGTCCTGCACACACAACGATAGTATCAACACGGAGCAATTGATCTTGTCCTGCCATATCGACCCAAAGCCCTTCATCAGTCACAGCTTTGTACTGAACCCCACGTAACATACGTACTGCATGCTTTTTCAACTGTGCGCGGTGTACCCAGCCCGAAGTTTTGCCCAAACCTGCTCCAAGTGCAGAGGTTTTACGCTGTAATAAATAAATCTCACGAACAGGCGGATGAACTTCTGCGGCCTGCGTGCCTCCTTCAGAAACATAATTCGGGTTTGGATCTACGCCCCATTCACGTTGCCAATCTGCAAGCGGTTGTGGCTGAGGTTGATGCTCTGGTTTCAATAAATACTCAGACACATCAAAACCAATCCCTCCAGCACCAATCACTGCAACCTTTCGACCGACAGGTGCGCCGCGTAACACTTCTGCATAAGACAAGACTTGCGGTGAATCACTCCCTTCGATACGTAATGCACGTGGCACAACGCCTGTTGCAATAATAATTTCTTCAAAGCCTTCACGCTCAAGCTGCTCACGATTCACCTTGGTGTTTAAACGTAAGTCGACGCCAGTTTTTTCAAGCTGTACTTTGAAATAACGAATGGTTTCATGAAACTCTTCTTTACCGGGTACAACTTTTGCCAAGTTGAACTGTCCACCCACCTCATGACTTGCTTCAAACAGAGTCACTTGGTGTCCACGACTGGCTGCAACCGTCGCGGCTGACATACCTGCGACGCCACCACCAACAACCGCAACTCGTTTCGGTTGTTTCACTTTCAAATAAACCAACTCAGTTTCAAACGCCGCACGCGGGTTAACTAAACAGGTTGCACGCTGATTTTTAAAAGTATGATCTAGGCATGCTTGGTTACAGGCGATACACGTATTGATTTCATCGACACGATTGGTCGCTGTTTTATTCACCCAAAAAGCATCGGCCAATAACGGACGTGCCATTTGCACCATATCGGCTTTGCCCGATGCCAAAATCTCTTCTGCCGTGTCTGGCATATTGATGCGGTTTGAAGCAATCACTGGCACAGCCACTTGCTTTTTCACTTCCGCAGTATAGTCAACAAAAGCAGCACGTGGCACAGAAGTCACAATAGTTGGAATACGTGCTTCATGCCAGCCAATTCCTGTATTCAACAAAGTAATACCTGCTTTTTCTAGTGCTTGCGCAATGGTAATTACTTCTTGCATGGTATTGCCATCATGCACCAAATCGAGTAATGACAAACGGAAGCAAATAATAAATTTCTCACCAACTTGTGCACGTATCCCTTTGACGATTTCGACCGCAAAACGCATACGGTTTTCAATCGGCCCACCCCAACGGTCTTCACGTTGGTTCACATGACGGCTTAAGAATTGATTCAGTAAATAACCTTCTGAACCCATAATTTCTACACCGTCATAGCCTGCTTTTTTTGCAAGACTGGCACAGTTAACATAGTCATCAATGGTATTCAAAATTTGTTTTTCAGACATTTGACGCGGTTTAAAAGGCGAAATCGGCGACTTGATTGGACTGGAAGACACAACAAAAGGTTGGTAGCCATAACGTCCAGCATGCAAAATTTGCATTAAAATTTTTGCGCCATGCTTATGTACCGCATGTGTCACTAAACGATGCGGAGCAATATCCCCCAGCGTATTCATCGTCCCGCCCGCAGGAAGAAGCCAACCTTGACGGTTTGGAGAAATCCCGCCTGTAATGATCAGGCCGACACCGCCTTTAGCACGCTCACCGAAGTATGCTGCCAATTTTGGATAATTATAAAAACGATCTTCCAAGCCCGTATGCATGGAGCCCATCACCACACGGTTTTTAATGGTGGTAAAACCCAAATGTAAGGGTTTTAAAATATGTGCATAGCTATTGGTTGTCATCATGAATCCTTATCTTTGGCTTTGCAACTTGTTGCATACTACTTTAGCTGTTTTTTAAAATATTGGGATGACAATTTATAAAAAATTCTTGGCATCTACGGTCAATTCAACTGAGCTCTCAAAAACATACGACAATAAAAAACCAGTGACGTTGCCCTCACTGGTTTAGTTTTTTAGACCAAAGCCCTTTACTGCCAATGCTTCAGCTTACTGGTTTGACCAATACCCACATTAAAACTATTGGTTGGATCAAGCTTTTCATAATGCGTTCGTAGTGCAGGTTTTGCTACATATAAATGTCCGACATTATGCTCAGCTGGGTATTCCGCCCCACGAGCATCCAGTAAATGCCACATTTGGTGCTCCATCGCCAAAGGATCTACGCCTTTTTTCACAATATAGTCCTGATGGAACACATGACATAAAAAGTGACCATAATAGAGTTTATGAACAATCAGATCATCCATCTCTTTGGGTAAGGTTTCCACCCACTCGCGATCATTACGACGCAATGCGATATCCAGAGCCACAATATCTTCAACTTCTGAACGGTGCGTATCCCGATAGCGAATTGCTGCACCTGCAACGGCAAAGCGATGTAAAAATGCTTTACGTCCTTCTTCCTCTGTACAGTGGAAAAAATCACCTGAGGTTTTATCTTGAAAATAACATTTTAAAAAGCTTTCAACTTGCTCGACATCTTGATTTTCAATCCGAATAACCAAATGATGTTCATACAGATCACGAAAAACATTCATCCGTTTCGGTAAATGATTGGGCAAAAATTTGGTGATCAATTGCAGGACTTTATCTGACAGACCTTTCACACCAAATTTTTCTAAGTACGCATCGACCTTATCTTTCATTGCAAATGCGGCAGGTACTTTGGCTGTACCGAGTTTTTCAATGAACATGAAGGTGTCTTTACCGTACTCCGCCCCAATATCATAAGCCACACGGTGGATGTATTCCCCTGCAATCGGCAATCGCGGCAAATCTTTTAGTAAAAAACGGCGGATTTCAGTCAAATCATCATGTGAGTTTGTACCGACATAGAATACTTGACTTGGAATTTTTTCAAAGGTATCCAAACGTACGGCAAAAACACACACTTTACCTGCCGAACCCGATGCTTCATATAAACGAGACGGATCGGCATTAAAACGTGCCGGCGTATTTTCATCAACTTGTTTAACATCATGTCCATAACGATGGTCCGATGCGCAGCAACCTGAGTTATTGATAATATCGCCGATTTGATAATTTTTAGTTTCAAGCTTGCTTAGAATTTCTTCAGGTGTTTCTCCGAGATTTACCCCTAAATGATTCACCAACTCTAACTGACCTTCATCATTAACACGGGCATACAATGCCAGCTCAGTATAAGCAGGACCACGACGCACCAAAGCACCGCCTGAGTTATTACAGACGCCACCTAAAACTGAAGCTCCAATACACGATGAACCAATCACCGAATGCGGCTCCCGATTAAATGACACCAATTCTTTTTCAAGTCGATCTAGTGTTGCACCAGGTAGACAAATCACTTGCTGACCGTCATTAATAACCTGAATGCCAACCAAACGACGCGTGCTGATCAGAACTACAGGACGGTCATAGTCATCGCCAAAAGGCGTTGAACCACCGGTCAAACCTGTATTGGCTGCTTGCATAATCACAATACAATCTGCATCAACAGCGGCTTGCAGTACTTGCCACTGTTCCAGTAATGAACCTGGCGCAACAACAGCTAGTACTTTCCCTGCACCGTAACGACGACCTTGGCGGTATAAACGTGTGTCTTTATCGTCAGTTAAAACATGTTGTTTACCAACAATGGTGATGAGTTTTTGAATAGTTTGCGGTGCGTCTAAATTGGATTGCATTTTATATCCTGCCCATTAATTTTTTGAGCTTTTCAATAAAGCTAGATTATGAAATAACTCATTCATTTTTTAAGCGTATTAATCACGGTATTCGATGTCGTGTGGCGGCATGGATGTCGTGTGGCGGCATGGATGTCGCCGTTGGGCGGGGGTACAGGACGTACCCCTCGCCCAACAAAAGATTTTTGTTACTTTTCATCTTTGAAAAGTAAGGTATCGCCTACGCAATTGAACTTAAATTTTTAATTCAAAATGAGGCAAAGGATGCTTCTTTATATTCATTCGCTTTTAGTAGAGAGTTTTACTCAGCCAACTCTCGTTCTAACTTCACTAAACAGTCAGACGTAATATCAGCAATGGTTTTTGCACCTGTTAAGGTCATAGCAACACGCATTTCTTTATCAATCAATTCTAAAAGATTTGAAACACCTTCACCGCCTGCTGCACCTAAAGCATAAACAAAGGCACGACCAAGCATACACGTGTCTGCACCCAACGCCAGCATACGCACAACATCTAGACCATTACGAATACCCGAATCCGCGAGGATTTTAATATCACCTTTGACTGCATCTGCAATTGGTGGAAGTGCGCGTGCAGAAGATAAAACGCCATCGAGCTGACGACCACCATGGTTTGAAACCACAATCCCATCTGCACCGAAACGCACTGCATCTTTGGCATCTTCAGGATCCAAAATTCCTTTAATGACCATTGGGCCATCCCAAAACTCACGAATCCACTCAAGGTCTTTCCACGAAATAGACGGATCGAAGTTAGAACCTAACCAACCAATATAATCTTCTAGACCTGTAGGCTTACCTAAGTATTTGGAAATATTACCCAAGTCATGCGGACGTCCCATCATGCCAACATTCCACGCCCAGTGTGGGTGGAAACACGACTGCATATAACGACGCATTGCTGCATTCGGGCCACTCATACCCGAGTGGGCATCACGATAACGCGCTCCCGGAACAGGCATATCCACAGTAAACACCAAGGTTGAACATCCTGCCGCTTTAGCACGTTCCAAGGCATTTTTCATGAAACCACGGTCACGTAGTACATAGAGCTGGAACCACATTGGACGCTGAATCGCAGGTGCCACTTCTTCAATTGGACATACTGAAACAGTAGACAGTGTAAATGGAATACCCTTTTTATCTGCAGCGACCGCAGCTTGAACTTCGCCGCGGCGTGCATACATGCCTGTTAAACCCACAGGAGATAATGCAACAGGCATCGACAAAGTTTCATCAAACAGTTTGGTTTCTAAACTTAAAGCAGACATGTCGTTCAATACACGCTGGCGCAAAGCAATTTTTGACAAATCTTCTACATTACGCTTCAGGGTATATTCTGCATACGCACCACCATCGATGTAATGGAATAAAAATGGCGGTAAACGACGTCGTGCCGCTTCACGGTAGTCATTGGCAGAAGAAATAATCATGCTTATATCCTGTTTAATCGACTGGCGCGCTGACGACGAGCTTCTTCCTCATCAATCATTCGCACCTGTTGTACTACAAACTCAATGTGTCCACAGACTGCTTTACGTGCAGCTTCTGGATCACGACGTTCAATTGCATTCATGACTTGAAAGTGCTGATCATGCAATTGATCAAACCGGTGTGCTTCGCTATAGACTTTTCGACGTCCCAAAGCGACGTTGAACTGCAACAAATCGAACAGACCACGCATCATCTGAATCAAGACCAAATTATGAGAGGCTTCAGCAATCGCTAAATGAAATTTCGCATCTGCACGAGCCGCTTCGTCATCATTTCCCAAAGCCTGAAAATGGTTAATCTGGTCATAATGATGTCTGATGTTCACCAGATCTTCTTGGGTTGCGCGTTGTGCTGCATACCAAGTTGTTCCACCTTCTAAAATAATGCGCGCCTCTTGCACATCAAATCGATAGGCAGGATCCTCACTCATCAAATTACTAATCGGTTGTACGATTTGATAACTGGACCAAGTTGCTGGTAATTGTTTTAAAAAAGTCCCCGCCCCCACTTTGCTGACCAACATACCCATGCTGGTCAACTGCGAAATGGCCTCTCTTAAAGAAGAGCGAGAGACTTGAAGCTGTTCACACAGTTTTCTTTCAGCAGGCAGACGGTCTCCAACTTGCATATTGCTTTGTTCAATCAATACACGCAGGCTTTGTACAGCTTTATCGGAGACTTTCATCTGCTTTCCTTAACGTTGATACACAATTTGTGTTATGGAATCATCCATGGGAACACATAGGCTTGTAGAGTAATCATAATACCCATCATAATTGTGAACGTTATACTGTGTTTTAAGGTAAAACGGAATAAATCAGACTCTTTACCAACCAGTCCTACCGCCGCACACGCAATCGCAATCGATTGAGGTGAAATCATCTTACCGGTCACACCACCACTGGTATTTGCTGCCACCAGTAAAACTTCTGGCACACCAATTTGCTGAGCCGTAGTGGCTTGAAGTGCTGAAAACAGTGCATTGGCAGAAGTATCTGAACCCGTGAGGAATACACCCAACCAACCCAAGAAAGGCGAGAAGAACGTAAATGCTGAACCTGTATGTGCAAGGGCCAAAGCCAAGGTCGAAGACATACCCGAATAGTTTGCGATAAAAGCAAAAGACAACACCATACCAATTGAATAAATGGGAACTTTCAACTCATTCAGAGTTTCACCAAAAGTTACCACAGCATCTTTCGGTTTCATCTTCAAATAGGCAATGGTGATCAATGCTGCAATAAAGATCGCAGTTCCTGTCGCCGAGATCCAATCAAACTTGTAAATCGCGTCATAATCTTTAATTTCAGCAACCACTGGTGGCATTTTTTGAATCATTTGATGCAAAAATGGCACTTTGATTGAAATCACGAGATCATGCAATGCACCGTCTTTGGCAAATAAATCCTTAAACGGTTTCACACTCCAGATCGTCACCATCACAGTTAAAATCGCGAATGGAGACCATGCTTTTGCAATTTGTCCTACAGTGTATTTTTGCTGTTTTTGTGCAGCCACATCTTCACTCATCGTTGCATCTTGATCTGCAAAACGGAAAATGTGCTTTGGCTGCCAGTATTTAAACAAAATCGTTAAAGAAACCAAGGATGCAATTGCAGCCGTAATATCGGGTAATTCTGGACCGACAAAGTTAGAAGTTAGGTATTGTGCAATTGCAAAGCTACTTGCACCCACCACAACTGCAGGCCATGTTTCTTTAACACCGCGCCAGCCGTCCATAATTGCCATAATCCAGAACAACACGATTGGCACCATAAATGGTAGCTGACGGCCCACCATTTGGCTGATTTCCATCGTATCAACACCAGAGACTTGTCCAGCAACAATAATTGGAATACCCATTGCACCAAAAGCCACAGGTGCTGTGTTTACGATTAGACAGAGACCTGCTGCATATAACGGTTTAAAGCCTAAACCGACTAATAATGCTGCGGTAATCGCCACAGGAGCACCAAAGCCTGCAGCACCCTCTAAGAAAGTACCGAAAGCAAAACCCACCAACAGCATTTGTAAGCGCTGATCTTCAGTAATTGAGAGAATAGAAGAACGAATGATGTCAAACTGGCCTGTCTTCACTGAAATTTTATACAGGAATACCGCACCAATAATAATCCATGCAATCGGCCATAAACCGTAGAGGAAACCATAAGCCATCGATGCGAATGCCATCAGCACCGGCATCTTATAGGCAAATAAAGAGACAAGAAGTGCAAGTACAACAGTGATCGTACCTGCCACACTGCCTTTTAAACGAAATACCGCGAGCGCCAAAAAGAAGAATATAATCGGAATCAGTGCAATTAGACTTGAAATCCAAATATTCCCCATCGGGTCATACATTTGCTGCCATTGAAGCATTGTCATCTCCTTGAAATGCTTACTAAGATTTAATTTTGAGCATATTATTGGCACTTTTGCCAATATTGGACAGACCAATATAAGCAACCGTAAAGAGAAACAAACCAATAATGACTTATGCTTGGCTTATTTTGATTTAAAATGAAGTAAAACTTCAATTAAAAGTTAATATTGGTATGACCAATATTGACTACCTTCATAAACTAGATCATATTTCAATCAAATTAATATCATTGTTTTTACTGATATTTTTATGAAAATAATGCCAATTTTAGACTTTAGTCTAATAATATAAAAAATAATCACCGAACTTAAATCCAGCTTAATACTCAAAAAATGGAAAAATCACACAATATTGATCATACCAATTTAAAACCAAACCAACTTCCCCACTTTTCTGATTAATTTACAGCCTAAACATCTTCTAAAAAGACAAAAAGTGAGCACACAATATAGAAACCGATTTTCTCCAGAAATTTTTCAACAGTATCGATATGCACATGAGCTTTAATATTTTTAAAGCCCTATGATTTTTTAGAAAAACCATTTGGAAAAGTGCTACAATCGCGGACATATTTATTCTTTCAGGCCACCCATTCTCGGTGCCTATATTTATATCGTTAGGATTAACAATGACTGATAATGCAACTATCTTGCAGAATGTCCCAGTTGGCAAAAAAGTTGGTATTGCCTTCTCTGGTGGTCTAGATACTTCAGCTGCACTTTTGTGGATGAAACAAAAAGGCGCAGAACCTTATGCTTATACAGCAAACTTAGGTCAGCCTGATGAAGACGACTACGATGCGATTCCAAAAAAAGCGGAAGCGTATGGCGCAGTAAAAGCTCGCTTAGTTGACTGCCGTTTACAGCTTGCACTTGAAGGTATTGCTGCAATTCAATGTGGTGCGTTCCACATTTCAACTGGTGGTGTACCGTATTTCAACACGACGCCATTGGGTCGTGCAGTAACAGGGACTATGCTTGTTACCGCAATGAAAGAAGATGATGTAAACATCTGGGGCGATGGTTCAACATATAAAGGAAACGATATTGAACGTTTCTACCGTTATGGTTTGTTGACCAACCCTGCACTTAAAATCTATAAACCTTGGTTAGACCAAACGTTTATTGATGAATTAGGTGGCCGTGCTGAAATGTCGCAATTCTTGATCGACAACGGCTTTGACTACAAAATGTCAAAAGAAAAAGCGTATTCAACTGACTCAAACATGTTGGGTGCGACCCACGAAGCAAAAGATCTTGAATACCTCAATGCAGGGATCAAAATTGTTGACCCAATCATGGGTGTTGCATTCTGGAAAGACGACGTAGAAGTTAAAGCTGAAGAAGTATCGATTACTTTTGAAGAAGGCTTCCCTGTTGCAATCAATGGTCAACGTATCGAAGACCCTGTTGAGTTCATCCTTGAAGCCAACCGTATTGGTGGTCGTCATGGTCTAGGTATGTCTGACCAAATCGAAAACCGTATTATTGAAGCAAAATCTCGCG
Organism: Acinetobacter sp. AB03; assembly: GCF_058107045.1. NCBI lineage: Bacteria > Pseudomonadati > Pseudomonadota > Gammaproteobacteria > Moraxellales > Moraxellaceae > Acinetobacter > Acinetobacter sp. AB03. The sequence goes on from NZ_JBUEBA010000002.1 coordinate 2,106,362, forward strand.
GTATTTATGAAGCACCAGGTATGGCACTTCTACATATTGCTTATGAGCGCTTGGTTACAGGTATTCATAACGAAGACACGATTGAACAATACCGTATTAACGGTCTACGTTTAGGTCGTTTACTTTACCAAGGTCGTTGGTTCGACTCTCAAGCATTAATGCTTCGTGAAACTGCACAGCGTTGGGTTGCGAAAGCCATCACAGGTACTGTGACTTTAGAGCTTCGTCGTGGTAATGACTACACCATCATGAACACAGAGTCTGAAAACCTCACTTATGAAGCTGAGCGTTTGACGATGGAGAAAGGCGATTCAATGTTTACGCCAATGGACCGTATTGGTCAGTTAACTATGCGTAACTTGGACATTACCGATACTCGTGCGAAACTTGGTATTTATACCAATACTGGTTTACTTGCAGTCGGTACTGGTTCTGCTGTTCCACAGTTAAAAGACAAAAACAAATAAGTTTGTTGAATGTCAAAAAACCGCTCATAAGAGCGGTTTTTTTATTCAGTGATTTATTCCGTACAAGTAGAAGTGGTTAAAGGCTGATAATAAATCTGATTACGTCCTAATTGCTTGGCACGGTATAAAGCCTGATCTGCGATCCCTAGCAACTCGACTTTGCTCAAATCGACCTCGCCTTTAAAGACTGTAATCCCTAAACTAATGGTGACAAATGGCGATACTTCAGACATTTCATGCGGAATTTCCAACCGCTCAATCGCTCGGTAAATATTCGAAGCAACCGCATAAGCGCCATGTGCATCGGTTTCTGGCAATAAAACTACGAATTCTTCGCCACCATAACGCGCCACAAAATCCATATGCCGAATCGCATTTTTAATAGACTTTGCAATCGATGAAATCACATCATCGCCCTTTTGGTGACCATAACAGTCGTTATATTTTTTGAAAAAATCAACATCAATAAACAAAATCGACAAGGGTGTTTCATCCTGACGTGATTGCTCATAATAAGTATCCATCATTTCGTCAAAATTACGCCGATTTGATATCTTCGTCAGCTCATCATTCTGACTCAAATGCAGCAATTCTGAAGTATGTATTCGATGTATTTTTTCACTAATTTTAGCGCGGCGAATATTTAAAAAAATGATGCGCTCGCGAGCATAAATCATACGACTAATGATATACCCCAGCAAACAGCTACCAAGCATCACACGCCCCATCACGATCGCATCAAACTTGACCAAAGTCGAGATCAGGACTAAAAATGAAACCCCAGCAGCCACTACGCCAGTGATAAAAATATATCCTGGTTTTACTCCAGTCAGCAAATACCCCAAGACATAAATCATGCAGATGATCATCATCGCTTGATGACGCAAAGCTTCAGTATGCACCGACATGGTCAACCAAGTCGTAGAGACCACAGCCCAAAACACAGCAAACATGGCTGCATAAGCAAAAAAAGGCTTCAGCTTGGTAAAATGTGAAAAAACATAAAGGAACAAAAGACAGACAGCACCATTCAGCAATCCCAGTAAGCAATGAATAAAATCTTGTTTAAAATGAGACTGTTCAATAATCCAGTAATCCCCCGGAATCGTGAAAATGGCAAAAATAAAATAAGCCAAAACACCAGACCAAAGAAAGTCATTAATATTACGACGCGCGCGCTCTAAGTTTAATCGCCAAAACTCTTGTTCTAATTTCTGAGGAAAAACCTGACCAATACGACGGTTATGTCGTGTAATCAGCTCTTCCATTTTTTCTTTATCGTACTGAAGTTTGGCGAGGTTGTATTTATATTCCATACCAGACCAGATTTAATTCTTGTGGTTGCTTAAAAATAACACAAATTTACAAAGATGAATCATAATAATCAGACAAGATGCCTTTATTTGTCATTACCATTTTTGGCGTATATGCATTATCATCTGTTTTATTTCTTTGACAGAAATCGCCTTGAATACGATTACGATTCTCCAGCCAGATGACTGGCACGCTCACCTTCGTGATGGTCTTGCATTACAACGTACGGTTCCCGATTTAGCCCAACAGTTTTCACGCGCTATTTGTATGCCAAATACCGTACCTCCCGTTAAAACGGTTGAGGAAGCGAATGCGTACCGAGAACGCATCATGGCGCACGTACCAGAAGGCAATGCCTTCGACCCACGTATGGTGTTGTATTTTACTGACACAACTTCGCCTGAAGAAGTCAAGAAAATTAAAAACTCTGAGTTTGTAAATGCGATTAAACTCTACCCTGCTGGCGCGACCACCAATTCAGACAATGGCGTAAGTGACATTCGTAAAGTCTATGCTGTCATTGAGCAACTTGAAGAACATCAGGTTCCATTACTTCTGCATGGCGAAGTTACACACAATCATGTCGATATTTTCGATCGTGAAAAACGTTTCTTAGACGAAGTTCTTTCTCCGCTGCTAAAACAATTTCCAAAACTGAAGTTGGTTTTAGAACACATTACGACCAGTGAAGCGGCCAACTTTGTTTTAGAACAAGACCGCAATGTGGCTGCAACCATTACTCCGCAGCATTTACTGTTTAACCGTAATGATATGTTGGTTGGTGGCATTAAACCGCACTTCTATTGCTTACCCATTTTAAAACGCCAAACGCATCAGCAAACTTTGCTCGAAGTTGCGACCAGTGCCAACCCTAAGTTTTTCTTAGGCACAGACAGTGCACCACACTCTAAAAATGCTAAAGAAAATGCATGTGGATGTGCAGGCTGCTACAGCGCACCAACGGCAATTGAACTTTATGCTCAAGCATTCGATCAAGTGGGTAAACTTGAACGCCTTGAAGGTTTTGCCAGCCACTTTGGTGCAGACTTCTACGGTCTACCGCGCAATACTTCAACAATTACACTGGTAAAAGAAGACCAAGTCATCCCTGAGAGTTTAGACTATTTGGATGGTGAACAAATTATTCCGCTGTATGCGGGTAAAACCATTCAATGGAGAAAAGTGTGACAAATGAAACATTGCCAATAATTGGTCAGCGTTTCCGTGGTTTTCTACCTGTTGTTGTCGATGTTGAAACAGCAGGTTTTAATGCACAGACCGATGCCTTATTGGAAATTGCCGCAATTCCGATTATTTATAATGAAGAAGGTCAATTTGTACCGGGTCCTGCACATCATGCGCATATCAACCCATTCGAAGGTGCAAATCTAGACCGTCGCTCATTAGACTTTATTGGTATTGATCCCTTTAACCCCATGCGCATGGCTATGGCTGAAGACGAAAAAACAGCATTAAAACGTATTTTTAAAGCCGTCAATGAAGTCCGTCGCCAACAGAACTGTACACATGCGGTCTTGGTCGGTCATAACGCCCACTTTGATTTAGGCTTTGTACAGGCAGCGATTGCACGTACAGGGACTAAAAATCAAAACCCATTTCACAGTTTCTCTGTATTTGACACCGTCACCTTAAGTGCTGTGATGTTTGGTCAAACCGTTCTTGCGAAGTCATGTATTCAAGCAGGGATTGAGTTCGATGGTAGAGAGGCCCACTCGGCTTTATACGACACTCAAAAGACCGCCGAACTGTTCTGTTATATTTTGAACAAACTCGCGCCGCACCTACTTGACACTCTGGTGGCGGATCAATAGGATACCGCCATCCTCGCAACGTCCCTATCGTCTAGAGGCCTAGGACATCGCCCTTTCACGGCGGTAACCGGGGTTCGAATCCCCGTAGGGACGCCATCTTATTCTATTTCTAGAAAACACCACTTTTCATTTAATCAGTTCTAATTGAACACCGATATTTCATTTCAATTTTAACCATGCGCTAGTTATACGATGCTTCGTGTTTTTCAAGGTTGATTGTTATGTTTAAGAAATTTTTAATCTTTTTATTGATTCTATCACCTTCTATTTTTTATCTATGGTTTGTCCAACAAGGAACCAACAACACCAAACAAGACCCTGTTGCAGAAGAAATACACCCAAGTGCTGAGAACAGCCCTTCTTATCCAACACCTGACCACTAAAAGTCGACTTTAAACATTTGTTTTTTAAATTAATACTGAGATTTCATTAGAAAATTTCAATTCACGTGATTTTTCATCTTATTAAAAACTAGAATATAACTTTAAGCCCATTGTTTGATTTTCTATGCAATCTGCAACGCCGCCTTCGCGGTCTTCAACTGATTCACCGTAAAATACCTCATTAAAACGTGCCATGAGCACACGCCACCTGATCATGTTATCGCTTGGTGGTGCCATTGGTACAGGCCTGTTCATGGGCTCAGGCGAAGTGATCTCTCAGGCAGGCCCTCTTGGTGCTGTGCTGGCTTATATTATTGGCGGGTTGATCGCATATATGGTCATGCTTTGCCTTGGAGAGCTTGCAGTACATTTGCCTGTTTCTGGTTCATTTGGTGCCTTTGCAACACTTTATATTGGCCCTGGCACAGGTTATATGGTGTCGTGGATGTACTGGCTCGGCTGGTCGGCAACACTCGGTACCGAATTTACCGCAGCAGCCATTTTGGTACAGGAATGGTTCCCACAAACGTCGATCTGGTTATGGACACTGATCTTTGCCAGTGGCGTCCTGATTTCAAACCTCAGTTCAACACGAGCCTTTGCAGAGTCTGAGTTTTGGCTCTCCATGATTAAAGTCGCAACTGTACTTATTCTCATTCTATTAGGCTTTGCCTGTATTTTCGGTATCATCCCTTTTCAGGGGTATGAATCTGCACCCTTATTTAACAACTTAACCGCACAGGGCTGGCTACCAAATGGCCTTATTCCTTTGTTTACCACCTTATTAATTGTGAATTTCGCTTTTAATGGCACAGAAATGATTGGCATTGCCGCAGGTGAAACTGAAAACCCAGAAAAAAATGTACCCAAAGCCATTCATGCCGCGGTTTGGCGCCTCATTATTTTCTTTGTTGGTACTATCATTGTCATCAGTTCGCTACTTAACTACACCAACACAGGTTTGCAAGTAGGTGGACATGGCGGCTTAAGCAGCAGTCCATTTGTGACTGTATTCACCCAAATGGGCATTCCCTATGCCGAAGACTTTATCCGTTTTGTGATTATCACGGCATTATTATCAACCGCGAACTCAGGCTTATATGCTGCATCACGCATGATGTGGGCCCTGTCCTCACAAAACCAACTCCCCAAGCTTTTTGCTAAAGTAAGTAAATCTGGCGTGCCTTATATTGCCATTTGGGTCACCATGATTGGTGGCTTGCCGGGCTTACTCTCAGAGCAGTTTGGTGCAGATGTCATTTTTAAGAACTTGATGGGTGTCGCAGCATTTACCATGGTGATTGTCTGGATGAGTATTTGCTGGAGTCAGTTTAACTTTCGTCGCCAATGGTTAAAGCAAGGTCGGGCTTTATCGGAGCTGAAATTCCGTACCCCTTGGTATCCGTTGGTTCCGATCCTAGGCTTTATCTGCTGTACAGCAACAGGCTTAAGTATGGCGGCTGACCCTGAAATGCTTTCAGGTTTTATTGGCTGCTTACTCTTTATGGCGGCTTGCTATGCTAGTTACTATTGGCTCTATCATAATAAAAACTAAGTACCTTCAGCAAAGTGAGCTCAAGCTTATTTTTTGGGCTCACTTTTGCAGCAATAAAAAATTCATTCAATTTAATTACTTGTTTTGCCTAATGTTTGAACTTTCAACCATCACAGAGCAAAAACCCTTTTGACAAATAGGCCTTTAATCCTTAATATACGCATCACCTCGCAACGTCCCTATCGTCTAGAGGCCTAGGACATCGCCCTTTCACGGCGGTAACCGGGGTTCGAATCCCCGTAGGGACGCCATATCTTGATCTTATCCGATCAACACTTATTCATAATTATTATTATTTCATTGCAGATTTGCAGTTTTTCACTACAATAGCCCGCTTCATTCCTGAACTTATTAACGCTTATGCACTCATCTCCGAATGATGCTTCGCATCAGGGCAATTCTGCGCCTTTAAAACGCGCTATGAGTACTCGACATCTGGTTATGATTTCGCTTGGTGGCGCAATCGGGACTGGCCTATTTTTAGGATCGGGTGAAGTCATTGCACAAACGGGGCCTGTAGGTGCCATTATTTCTTATTTCCTCGGCGGGATCATTGCATATATGGTCATGCTGTGTTTAGGGGAACTTGCTGTTCATATGCCTGAGTCTGGCTCATTTGGCGCCTATGCCAAACGCTACATCGGACCAGGTACAGGTTATACCATCACATGGCTGTACTGGCTAACGTGGTCGGTCACGCTAGGAACCGAGTTTACAGCTGCTGCACTGCTCATGCAGGAGTGGTTTCCAGATAGTTCAATGTGGATGTGGACCTTAATATTTGGTGCTTTTGTATTTAGTTTAAATATGATCTCGACCAAATGGTTCGCAGAATCTGAGTTTTGGTTGGCTTTAGTCAAAGTTATCACCGTTGTTATTTTTATTTTATTGGGTCTACTCGCTATTTTTGGCGTGATTGGCTACAGAGGCTATGAAGCTGCGCCTTTATTTAGCAACTTAACGGCTCAGGGTTGGTTCCCAGAAGGCTTGTTCCCTATCTTTACCACCATGTTGATCGTGAACTTTGCATTTTCTGGTACAGAGCTGATTGGTGTTGCTGCGGGTGAAACCAAAGATCCTGCTAAGAATGTACCCAAAGCCATCAATACTGCGATTTTCCGCTTATTGATTTTCTTTGTGGGTACCATCTTGGTCGTGACTTCACTCCTTCCGCATCAAGAAGCAGGTTTAGCAGCTGAAGGCGTGAGTAGCAGTCCATTTGTAACCGTATTCCAACACATTGGCATTCCTTATGCTGAAGATATCATTCGTTTTGTGATTATCACTGCGTTGCTATCTGCTGCGAACTCAGGACTATTTGCCGCTTCGCGTATGATGTGGTCGTTATCTTACCAAAAGCAGTTACCAGCAGTCTTCTCAAAAATCAATGCACGTGGTGTCCCTTATGTGGCAGTCATCGTGACCATGATTGGGGGTATGCCAGGTTTACTGTCTGAACAGTTTGCACCTGAAGCCATTTTTACCAATTTACTGGGTATTGCAGCGTTTACCATGGTCGTCGTTTGGATGAGTATTTGCTTAAGCCAATTTAACTTCCGTCGCCAATGGTATAAACAAGGACGTAAAAAAGAAGAATTAGGTTTTGCAGCACCCCTGTTTCCTATTGTGCCAATCCTTGGCTTTATCTTCTGCTTTATCACCTGCGTCAGCATGGTGTTTGATCCAAGTATGCGTATTAGTTTCTTTGGTTGTTTATTGTTTATTGCAGTATGTTATGCCAGTTATTACACCTTTTATCACAAGAAAACTTAATCCGTATTGTTAAAAAGAGCGACTTCGGTCGCTCTTTTTTTATACTGTTTTGATCAAGTACATCATCGGTGCATGCACGATGAATATTGTATGGATTCATGGGATGAATCAGCAGCACAAGACTGCACGTACCCTGCTTAAACATTGGCTTGTGATCTTACAACAGGTACTGAGCGAACTTGGCCGCGCAGATGACCTTCCCTATCTTCAGCGGCACAGTCGGCTGGCCTTTTATGGAGATCTTCTAACACGTCAGCATTTAGAAAACACCCTCAATGCCAGCACCCTCATGCCACAACATTGGTCTCCTTTTTCTTTTTTACATCCTATTCACCTGACGCACACCGCTGCACCCAATATCGAACATCAAGCTGAAATTTCTAAAAACCCTCAGCTCACAATTTCAGATGAACTCTCATTCAATAATAAAATTAAATACATTAGCCTCCTCGGCAAAGATCTGGCCTTACGTGAGTTAGCTAGTTTAATCAACCACTTCCCAGAGCTGCATAGTAGCTTTATTCATCGTTTTTTGATGGAAGCGTATCTATATTTATCCAATCCACACTTCATCCACACCGTGCATACGCGTCTGCATGAGCACTTACACGGTACGAAACCCAATATTGTGATTGCCCACTCTCTAGGCAGCGTGATTGCCTATATTTATTTAATTCAACACCCCGAACTTAAGATTCAAGCACTAATTACCCTCGGTTCACCACTTGCCTTTCGCGTTATTCAGTGTCATTTGCAGCAACCTATTCAACGGCCTGCAGCTTTATATGGCGATTGGATCAATTTTTATTCAGATGCTGATTTTCTGAGTGCTTTTCCACTGAACCAAAAACCGTTTGCTTTTACACCCGCCATTATCAACAAGCAAATCACCACCGATCTTGCTCATCCTCATCTAATCGAAGGCTATTTACACCATCCCGAGTTCATCAACAACTTGCTAAGTTTGCTTAAAAAATCGGCTTAAATCATATGATTTTTAATCATTTTATCTAGATTGTTTTAAATTTATGCACTCAACACTTAAAACTGGAATTATTTAGAGAAAAGCGTTTGACACCCCTCTGTTTTCGACCTAATATACGCCCACCTCTGAAACGTCCCTATCGTCTAGAGGCCTAGGACATCGCCCTTTCACGGCGGTAACCGGGGTTCGAATCCCCGTAGGGACGCCAATTTCAGAAGTAAAGTTTTATTAAGTCCCTATCGTCTAGAGGCCTAGGACATCGCCCTTTCACGGCGGTAACCGGGGTTCGAATCCCCGTAGGGACGCCATTACTTAAGATCAAAAGTAATCGGTTTTAAAACATCACTTCTGTACTGTCCCTATCGTCTAGAGGCCTAGGACATCGCCCTTTCACGGCGGTAACCGGGGTTCGAATCCCCGTAGGGACGCCATATTTGAGATTGATTTTTTTCTATAGTCATCTCATAAAAAAGCCCAAGCATGATGACTTGGGCTTTTTTATTCCCTGTTCATTTACGATCGACTTCAACCAAAGCGGTCGAGGCAAAAATAGTCTGTGGTGCAATCACAGTTTCATTCAAGGGAATGTTTTGCCCATATCGCTGTTGCATGAGTTGCTTGACTTCAGACGAACTTAAATCAAATTGCTTCAGTTTGGATAACGGAGCCAACTCAATACCTAAAGCATCATGATAGGCCTTCCAGACTATTTCTGAGCAATATAAAGCACGATTGTCCCACTCAAAATAAAGATCATAAGGCTGGCCTAAGTATTGTTCTGCGTTCTTGCTTAGTTGCTGCTTTTGCTGAACAGTCAAATTCGTTTTAAAACGCTTCACCACATAATGCCGCTCTACCCCGCGATCAATCCACTGCTGAAGTGCTGTATATTTCACAGGCTGAACTGCCTCTAAAACCCATGCTTTTCCATCTTTATTAACAATTAAACCCATATGGCTATAACGAGACTTGGTCGCTTTTTGTATCCCTAAACTTTGCTGAGACTTCGAAACATGAAAAATAATATCGCCCGTTTGATAGGACATATTCGCCCATAGCAGTTGAGGACTTACCAACAGTAAAACAGCACTTAAAATCACAACATTTCTATTTTTCATCCTAGATTTCCTTTATTCTTCTTTTTATAGACACGATCAATCACTTAAAACTAAAAATCTTTATGATCTTACATCATCTTCAAAACTCACGTTCACAGCGTATTCTTTGGCTACTCGAGGAACTTGAGCTTTCTTATGAACTCAAACTGTATGATGCAACACAAGCTAGACAAACAAATCTGAAATTTCCAACGCTCGACATTCCACATAATACTCAGACGATACGACTTACGGAAAGCAGCGCAATCGTAGAATATTTATGCCAACGACACCAGAAGTTGATTATTCCCCATGACCATACACAGTATTGGAACTTCTGTTTTTATAGTCGTTATAGCGATGTCAGTCTCATGCCCAATTTGGCATTGAAACAAGTTTTCCAACACATTAAGCAACAAACACCTTTGGTTGTACGTTTTGTGAGTTTGGCCTTTCAAAGCGCATTCAATTATGCTTAGCTTATTTAAACCCTGAGCTACATCGACAACTTAAAGAAATTGATACCCACTTAAGCGCGTATGCATACTTTGCAGGCGATGTGTTTAGTTATGCGGATATACTAATGTGGTTTCCACTCTATGCAGCCAGTTATGCCACACCGCAGTTTGCTCAGTATCAGGCCATTCAACACTATTTCACCCAAATACAAAGCAGACCTGCCTTCGATGCTGCTATGGCACATGGGCAATGGTCTGCTTCTGATTTTGAACACTATTGGTCTATCACGCAGTAATGCTATGCTTAAGCTGACTTTCTAGAGTTGACTTGCCCTTTAATCACCGCCTTTACATTGCCTTTTAAATAATTAAAAAACACTTTGAGCGGTGACAGTTTCGGATTTGGTTGTTTACCTTCTGCGATATCCTTAAATTGCGCGGCATACCAGATCACTTCCATAAGCGCCATTTTATCGATCATTGAAATGCCTGTTTTGATCTTATCGACTGCATAACGTACATCTTGCCCTGCAATTAAACGATTGGTCACGTCGGGTTCAACCGCAAATGGACGCGCCATCCCAATAAAGTCACACGCGCCACTTTCTAAGGCTGCGCTCATACCCGCAGCAGTACGAAAACCACCTGTCACCATCAACTTACACTGGACTTGTTCACGAATTTTTTCAGCAAACTCTAAAAAATAAGCCTCACGTGCAATGGTCGACGCTTTACGTTTTTCTTGCTTCACCCCAGCCATGGCAGGTGCTTCGTAGCTACCACCTGAAATTTCAATCAAATCAATCCCAGCCGCATCAATCGCTTTAAATGTCGCAATGACATCTTCTTCCGAGATTCCACCACGCTGAAAATCTGCCGAGTTGAGTTTGACCGAAATAATAAACTGCTCTGAAGTCGCTGCACGTACTGCTTTATAAATTTCCA
>NZ_JBUEBA010000002.1:2117270-2126915 GCF_058107045.1 Acinetobacter sp. AB03
AATTTCCAATAAAAAACGCATGCGGTTTTCAGCAGAGCCACCCCATTGATCTTGGCGTTTATTGGTCAACGGCGATAAAAACTGACTAATTAGATAACCATGTGCACCATGTAATTGCACGCCTTCAAAGCCTGCTTTCTCACAAATGGCAGCTGAAGTTGCAAAGCGCTGGATAATATCAAGGATTTCATCTTCACGAAGCGCTCGCGGCGTTCCAAAACTCATTGATAAAGCGGGACTAAATGGTACTGCTGAAGGTGCAACCGTTTCCTTATTTAAGCCCTTAGGACATTGACGGCCCGGATGTGACAACTGTACCAATTGCACCATGCCATGTTTTTTACCAATCGCAGCCCATTGTTTTAGTGGTTCTAAGTCACGCTCGGTTTCAATCACCACCACGCCTGGCTCATTTTTAGCTCGGAAGTCCACCATCACATTACCTGTAATGGCACAGCCTAGGCCTCCTTTTGCCCAAGCCTCATACAAGCCTAAGTGCAAATGATTCGGCTGGCCAGCATGATTAGCCAGTGCTTCACTCATTGCCCCTTTAATCATCTTATTTTTAAAATGGACCTGCCCAATGTCGATTGCGCTTGCAAGCTGGCTCATGAAAATTCATCCTTTAATATTTTTTAGTGTTTTTACTCTATGTGTTTTTTGGCTACAGTCAAGAGAATTTGACAATTCATTTTGTCAAAATTTCTGATCTTTTATTTAGAAAATGATTTTACTGATACTGACTGGCTTGAATCAATTGACGCGTATAGTCAGACTGCGGTTGCTCAAAAAGTTGTTCAGTGGCTTGCAATTCCACTACTTTGGCATGTCGCAAAACCAAAACTTGTTGGCAGAGTGCACGTACCACTTGTAAGTCATGGCTAATAAACAAATAGCTCATACCCTGCTCGTGTTGTAGGCGGCGTAATAACGCCACAATCGAACGCTGCGTGCTTCGGTCTAAGGCCGAAGTTGGTTCATCTAAAATCAATAGTTTCGGTTGAAGCACCAAGGCTCGTGCCAAAGCCACACGCTGTCTCTGTCCACCGGATAGCTCATGCGCGTAATAGCTTTTAAATATAACTGGCAACTCCACCTGAGTTAAGACATTCTCAACACATTGCGTCCTCTCAAATGAAGACAAAGGTTTTAAAGTCAAACCTTCTGCAATGATTTGTTCAACACTCATGCGTGGATTCAAACTTGCAAACGGGTCTTGAAACACGATTTGAAAATCACCGCGAAGCGGACGTAATGCTTTTTGCGAAAGTTGGTTTAAATCATGTTCTCCAAACAGAATCCGCCCTCGACTTTCAATCAACCTTGCTACAGCCAGTGCCAAAGAACTTTTGCCTGCACCACTTTCCCCAACAATTCCCAACGAATGCCCTTGAGCCAAGCTCAAGTCCAAAGCTTCAACCGCAGCAAGATACTGTGTCGTGCGATTAAACCAGCCTTTTTTAATCGGAAATTTAACCTCAAGTTGTTTTAAGCAGAGCAAAGGTGCTGCATCTTGTACATTAATGGCTTGACCAAAAGAATGATTGAGTAAGTTTTGAGTATAAGTAGACTGCGACTGCTCAAAAATCTGCGCAACCGCCCCTTGCTCTACGACCTTACCTTGATGGATGACCACGGCATCATCAGCATAGTGTTTCACCAAGTTGAGGTCATGGCTAATCAAAATCATGGCCATGTTATGGCGCTGTTGTAAAGACTTCAGCAAGTCTAAAATTTGAACTTGCAGCATGACATCTAGTGCTGTGGTGGGTTCATCGGCAATCAAAATATCAGGCTCTTGCACCAGTGCCATGGCAATCATGACCCGCTGACGCTGCCCGCCAGACAGCTCATAAGGAAAACGCTGCAACACACTTTCAGGATTTGGAATGCCCACATCCTCCAGCAAGGCAATTACACGTTGCCGAGCTTGCATTTTAGACCAGCCCTGTAACCACAAAGTCTCGGCAATGATCTTTTCCACCCGATGCAAAGAATTCAAGGCAGTCATCGGCTCTTGAAAAACCATTGCGATTTTTTGCCCACGAATCGACCTAAATTGTGCATCGTTTAACTCTAGTAGCTCTTTTCCGTCTAACAGTACTGAGCCGTGCACTTGCAATGCTTTCGGCAATAAACCCATCAAGGCTAAAGCACTGATCGATTTTCCTGAACCACTCTCTCCAACCAGCGCCAAAGTCTGCCCAGCATACAGTTCAAAACTGAGCTGATCGACCAATACCCGTTCTGCACTTTGAATGCGCAGTGTATTCACTTTAAGTATGTGAGCAGTCCTATTATCGTCTAGGGTCAAATGCATCGCGCAAAGCCTCCCCGATATACATCAACAACGCAAGCACAATGGCTAAGCTGAAAAAGCCAGACAGTGCTAACCATGGTGCATTTAAATTATTCTTCCCTTGTAACAAAAGCTCGCCCAATGATGCCGCATCAGGCGGTAGACCATAACCCAAGAAATCCAGTGCTGTTAGCGCTGTAATATTGGCAGTTAAGATAAAAGGCAGTTGTGACAGACTCGAGCTGATCGCGTTGGGTAAAATATGCCGAAAAATAATGGCTCGGTTGGTCACACCCAAACTTCGCGCGGCACGGACATAGTCCAACTGACGTGCCCTTAAAAACTCAGCACGTACCAGTGGAACTAAAATTGTCCAACTGAATAACAGCATGATTAAAAACAGCCAGTAAATATTTGGGCTAAACATACTGACTAAAATCATCACCAAGAACAGCATAGGTAACCCACCCCACACTTCTAAAATGCGCTGCCCGATTAAATCGATCCAACCACCGTAATAACCTTGTATTGCTCCAATCACTATGCCCAGTACAGCTGAACTGAAAGTCAAAATAAAACCGAACAGCAATGAGACACGTAAACCATACAACACGCGTGCCAAGACATCACGACCTTGGTCATCTGTCCCGAGCCAATTTTGCATCGTGGGTGGTGACGGTACAGGGATAGTCAAATCTACATTGGGAGTTTGATATGAATATTGGATCAACGGCCAAACAACCCAACCTTTTGCTTGAATCAGCTGTTGTACCACTGGATCTTTATATTCAGTTTCAGTTTCGAAAACACCGCCAAAAGTCGTTTCAGGATAGTGTTTCAATACTGGAAAATATAAGGTCTGATCATACCTTACCAACAGCGGTTTATCATTCGCGATCAGCTCTGCAGCTAAAGACAGTACAAAAACACAAAGAAATAAAATACAACAACTGAGACCGAGCCTATTTTGCTTAAATCGTTTGAAACCTGCATGTAAAATAGGTGACATCAGCCTCTCCCTTGCGAATCAAAATGTATTCGCGGATCAATCAGCTGATACAACACATCGCCAATTAAACGCAGCAGCAAGCCCAACAAAGTAAAAATGAACAATATGCCAAAAATCACAGGATAGTCACGCTGCACAATGGCTTCAAAGCCCAATAAACCTAAACCATCCAGATTAAATATGATCTCAATAAATAAATTGCCCACAAAGAAGTAAGCGATTAAAGCTTCTGGTAAACCTGCCACCACAGTCAGTATCGCATTGCGAAACACATGACCATATAACACTTGCGACTCGGTCAGGCCTTTGGAACGTGCCGTCAGCACATAAGGCTTGCTTAGCTCTTCCATAAACGAATACTTGGTGAGATAAGTCACTGTGGCAAAGCCACCAATCACCATCGCCAAAAGCGGTAAAGCCATGTGCCAAAAATAATCTTTAATTTTGCCCCATAACGACAAATCCGCAAAATTTTCCGAGACCAAACTTTGTAAGGGAAACCATTGGAAATAAGAACCGCCTGCAAAAAACACAATCAGGAGAATTGCAAAAATAAACGCAGGAACCGCATAGGCCACTGCCAACAGTAGCGATGTAGACTGATCAAACACCGTGCCGTGCAATCGGGCTTTTTTGATGCCCAAAGGAATGGAAATCAGATAAATCAGCAAAGCACTCCATAGCCCCAAAGATACAGATACAGGTAATTTATCCTTAATCAGCACTGTAACAGGTTGGTCTTTAAAGAAGCTCGTACCGAAGTCCAGCTGCACATAATTCTTTACCATTTCAAAAAAGCGTATATGCATGGGCTGATCAAAACCATAGTGTGCTTTGATCTTTGCGAGCATTTCATCACTAAGTCCTTGCGCGCCTTGATAGACATTTGAGCCTACACCTGCACCGCCCAGATTACCCAAAGTTTGCATAGCTTTCGCTTGTTGAATGGCTTGCTCAACAGGACCACCGGGCGCAATTTGAATCACAGCAAAATTGATTAGTAAAATCAAAAATAAGGTCGGAACGATCAGCAACAGCCTTTTGAATATATACATACGCATCTCAAAAACCCCTATACCAGCTTATGGCTTGGCTGCCTGACCTAAGTACTGACTCACCTTTTTCGCCTGTTTGGCATCACTCCACCAATAATCCAAACCGACATGCAACTGTGGACTCCGTGCCGGTTTTTGATACATGTTCCAATAGGTATACCATTGATCCGCTTTACCATAGGTCGGTATTTGATAATAACCCGCACGCAACAAGCGATCTAAAATACGCGTTTGAACGACCACTTGCTTACGATCAGGCGCTTGAATCAACTGTTGGATCATCTGATCAATCACCGGATTTTGAATACCCGAATAATTATAATTTCCCACCTGATGGGCTGAAGCACTGCCCCACAGTTGCACCTGTTCTTTGCCCGGTGTCAAAGACTGTGGCATCGTTTGTAGGGTCATATCAAAATCTTGAGTACGCATCCGCTCATAATACTGCGGTGTGTCAACCTGTCGAATCCTCAGCTGTATTCCTAGGCGCTTTAGATGGCGAACAAAAGGCGTAATTTCACGCACAGCATCACTCGGCTGAATCAGAAACTCAAACTGAATCGGCTTGTTCTTCCGATCCAACAATTGCCCTTTGGCATTATATGTATAGCCATTTTTTAATAAAATCTGTCGTGCGATAAGCAAATTATTTCGATTATAACCCGATCCATCCGAAGCCGAATAACGCCAATTCTTTAAAACACCATCGCGCTGCACAGGATGTAATTTCGCCAAATAAGGCTTTAAGATTTTGATTTCAGCAGCCGAAGGCACACCTTTGGCCTCTAATTCACTGTTAGAAAAATAACTTTGCAGGCGTTGATATTGCCCATAGAACATCGCCTTGTTTTGCCATTCGAAATCGTAGGCATAGGTTAAAGCTTGGCGAAAATAAATATCTTGAAAAGGCTGACGGCGGGTATTAAACACAAAACTTTGCGTCGGTATCGGATTGAAATGCTTAAATCGATATTTTTTAACGAGACCTTGTTTCGCTGCGGGAAAGTTATAAGCAGTCACCCATTGTCGTGCGGACTCTTCCTCATGCAAAGTATATAAACCCGCCTTAAACGCAGTAAAAGCAATATCTTTGCTACGATAATACACATAACCCAAGCGGTTAAAATTATAGCGCCCTTGATTGACCTTTAAATCTCTGGCCCAATACTTTGGATTACGCTTATAAACAACTCGCTGCCCTGCATTGATTTTCTCTAAGAGATAGGGGCCTGATCCTAAAATCGGTTTGATCGAAGTTTGACTAAAGTCTTTGCCTTGCCAGTCTTTTTTAGAATAAATTGGCATTCTGGCCACAATCAAAGGCATTTCCACATTATTTCGTGTTTTAAAATGCATTTTGACGCTGTATTTGGACAACACTTCAGTCTTGGCTAAATCCGACAAATACATCTGTAAGCCAAAATTGGACTTGGTTTGAAAAATATCAAAACTGAACTTTACATCGGCTGCGGTAACAATACTGCCATCACTGAAGCGTGCTTTTGGGTTTAAATGAAAAATGATAGCGTTAAAGTTTTTCGGGTCATAGCTGACCTTTTCTGCCAGCAATGGATACATCACCGCAGGCTCATCCAAGGAACTACTCATAAGTGAGTCAAATAAATAATTGGTTCCCTCAACCGCAGTACCACGACCATTCATGCTGTTTAAGTTATCAAAACTCCCAATGACTGCACGTGTTAATTCGCCACCCTTCGGTGCCTGTACATTGGCATAAGGCAGATAATCCAATTGGCTGTATTTCGGCGTACCATAAGGTGCAATAAAAGGCATGGTCTGCAGTGCAGACCATGCCTTTAAAGGAATCGATACAAGGCTGAACAGCAAGAGTGTTGTTCTAACCTTCATCGGAGCTTTCTCTGAAATTGCATTTCAACTCAATATTAGTTCGGCACCTTAATTACATCGCCAATGCGCAACTGCGTATTCGGTTTAATGTCATTGAGCTCAGCCAATTGCGAAGTGTCCATACCATAACGACTTGCCAGTCCAATTAAGGTATCACCACGTTTTACTGTGTACTGTGAAATCAGTTTTGGAATTTGAATGGTCTGCCCAACTTGCAAGCCCGCACGCGGACTCAGGTTATTTAAAGCAGCAAGCTCTGACACCGACATCCCAGCACGGCTTGCAATTGAATTTAACGACTCGCCTGACTTCACTTTATAGGCTTCAGTTGCACGGCTAGAAGTTGCTTGTGGTTTTGCTGCCACTGTTTCTGTTTTGATTGGAGCTGAATCAACATCGCCTTCAATTTTCAAACGCTGACCGACACGAACATTGGCTGTACGGCTTAGGTTGTTTAATTCAGCCAAATAGTTCAGTTGCAAATGATATTTACGTGCAATGCTATTTAGGGTTTCACCCGATTTCACCACGTGAATATCGGTTGAGTTATTACTTGCAGTAGTTTGTTTTTCGACTGTTTTCGGCGTTTCAACAGTAGGCACTTCACCCGTTAATTTGAGTTTTTGACCTGCACGTAAGCCCGCTGTACGACTCATGTTGTTGAGGTCAGCAATATAATCCATACCCAAATTATATTTCGAAGCAATCGCAGTTAACGAATCCCCCGACTGAACAGTATAATTATCTGGTACGGTTGAACCCGCAGGGATCTTAATACTTTGACCCACTTGCAAGCCGCTATTGGTTGAAAGATTGTTGAGATCAGCCAACTCCGACAAGCTCATCTTCGACTGTGATGCAATGCTATACAATGTGTCACCACGTTGTACTTTATAACTTTCAACTTTGAACTGTGGCTCAGCTTTGACTAGAGATGCTTTGGCACTACTTGTCGTCAAGCTTTTGACCTCATTGAGTGGCACATTAATTTTTTGTCCCACCAACAGGTTGCTGCCCGCATTTAAACCTGGTGTTAAATCTGCCAATTCTTGATTTGACAGCGCATAGCGGTCTGCAATCAGTTTCAGATATTCGCCACGTTTCACCGTATACGACTGGGTTGCCACTTTGGTTGGTCTGCTAGTTTTTTCATCGTTGGATTTAGTACGGGATTGAGCTGTTTCTTTTAAAGAAAGCTTTTGCCCCACACGTACACCACTCGTTACGCTTAAACCGTTATAGTCAGCCAACTGTTTTAAGCTTAAACCAAACTCATCCGCAATGCCTGTTAAGGTATCATTGGCACGAACGGTATAACTCTCGGGTTTAGTCTCAGCTTTCACTGTAGAACGTACTTCAACTTTTTCAGTTTGTGGTTTTGCATCATATAAATAAATCGATGTACCAACATAAAGTATGGCATTGGCATCCATTTGGTTCCACTTCGCCACATCACGCCAGTTCACCCCATTTTTGGCCGCAATCAGCGCCAAAGTATCACCCGGTTGTACGGTATAAGTTGAACGTTTACCTTTTGGCGGCACAATCACAATTTCAGAGTCGGTCTTAACAAAGTTTTTGCCTTGATTACGTTTCACTTCATCTGAATCTAAACGGGTATTGTCAGCCACAGATTTTGGATAAGCAAAACCTTTGGTTAACTCTTTACCTTGCAGCTCTGCCACGGACTGACTGGTTTGAATTGCGGTGAGTTTAATTTTACCATCTAAAGGATCCACAATTTCTGTGCCTTGAGGGGCCAAAGCTTGAATTTCAGCTACCACTTCAGCTTGCTCTGCTTTGGTCGCAACTGGTTTCAGAACTTCATCGACAGTTTTGCTTTGACCTTCGGCTTGAATTGCCGCGGTTAACTGCTCACGCTCTGCTGCTGAAATTGGTGGTTCAACGGAAACTGGTTTCACTGGGGTCGCTGGCGTAACCGCAACTGGAATACGCGGCGCACTTGGAATATCGCTATTGGCAGCAAAAGCAGCCAGTGCATTAGACCCTTTAGGCGTTGAACCACGGGTAGGCGTCGCAATAGCAGTACTGCTCGACGACGTCACTGTAGACGAAGTGGCAGGCTTTCCTGTTGTGGTTTTTGTTGTTGTCGTCGCTAAAACAGGTGGTGTAGTTTTCGACGGTGTGATCGCTTTGGTGTTTAAGGTCGGCGGTTCAATTTTGCTTGGTTGAATCGTTTGGTTATTTTCAGGCAGTTTGGTATTTGCAGATGCCCACAAGCCGCCTGAACCACCCTGTAATTTTTTCAAACGTACATCCACTGAAGGACTCAAATCCGCAGGAATTAAAATCCGCATTGGACTTGCACCATCAATCCATTCACCGCGGTGTCCCGGGTTTAACTGATACAGCTCGGCACGGCTTAAACCGGTAATCGACGCGACTTCATTTAGACTCACCGCGCCCACAGTAACTTCTCTAAAGTGCGGACGGTTGGCAATCGGTGGTAAATTGATGTTATAGGCATTTGGATTTTTAATGATCTGCGCAACCGCCAAGAAACGTGGCACATAGTTCATAGTTTCTTCAGGCAGTTTTAATGACCAATAATCTGTCGGCAAACCTGCGGCTTTATTACGGTTAATCGCTTGTTGAATACGGCCCGGACCTGCGTTATAAGCTGCTAGGGCAAGTTCCCACGAACCAAACTGGTTATATAAACTGCCCAAGAACTCATACGCGGCACGTGTTGACTCGACCACATCACGGCGACCGTCATATTGGCTACTTTGTTTTAAGCCATAAATACGCCCCGTACTTGGAATAAACTGCCATAAGCCCGCAGCCGCAGCACTACTGGTTGCAGCAGGATCATACGAACTTTCAATCACAGGCAGAAGAGCCAGCTCTGTTGGTAATCCGCGACGCTCGGCTTCTTTAACGGTGTGATACAAATAACGTGAAGCACGTGCACTTAAACGGTCCAAATACGGTTGGCGTGAAATGAACCAACCACGCTGTGCATCAATGCGCGGATTCCAATGATCGCTATTCATTTTAAAGCCCACGGTCATACGCTTCCAAACGTCACCGTGCTTTAACACCAACAGTCGATCCCCTTCCACCGCACGCATGTCGGTTGCAGAAAGTAAATCTTCTAAAGAATCTAGACTATTTGCGTCTAAGTAGTTTGATACGACTTGTTTGGATTTAGATGTTTGCGTTGCACTTTGCGTCGAGGAGCAACCAGCCAGTCCAAGTGTCGCGAGAGCTGAACCGAGTACTGTAATTTTAAATAATGTCGGTAACATCGGTTGGCCAAAAATGGCAGCTGACTTATACATAAGAAAATCCAAACAACTCGTATAAAATTTATTTTTTAGATCTGCCATTGTAGTAAAGCACGCCGCAGACACAAGGCGTTAATTTAACTTGAAATCAGTATAAATGTT
>NZ_JBUEBA010000002.1:2127015-2154855 GCF_058107045.1 Acinetobacter sp. AB03
TAAATGTTACAAGAAATTAAAAAAGCTGCATCTTATACACTTCTCTAGTGCATTTGCGTTATACAATGGTGCCCGCTTAGTTTTAATTTTCAGTTTACGGAAGTTGTGTATGTCACAAACAATTACCCTGTATGTCGATGGTGCTTGTCGTGGAAACCCTGGTCTTGGGGGATGGGGCGCGTACATTATTACAGAAACTGAAGAACATAAACTGTGTGGCGGTGAAGACAACACCACCAATAACCGTATGGAACTCACCGCGGCCATTGAAGGCATTCTTTTTTGCCCAACCGATGCGAAGTTGGTAGTCTGGACAGATTCAACCTATGTCAAACGCGGCATTACCGAGTGGATTACGGGTTGGAAAAAGAAAAACTGGAAAGACGTTAAAAATCCAGATTTGTGGAAAAAACTCGATACAGCCTGCCAAGGCCGTGATATCGACTGGCACTGGGTCAAAGGCCATGCAGGTCATGAAGGTAACGAAATGGCAGATCAATTGGCGAACCTCGGCGCCGATCAAACACAGGCTCAACTTCGTCAGTCTAAAACAGCGACAACAGAACCGTCTGTAGATAAAAAAAAAGTTGAACCAGACTGGTTGTTAAACGACCCTTTTGGTTTGGGTTTCGATGACGAAGAAGCCGATGACAGCGAAGATTTAACCGAAAGTAAAATAGACGTTGCAGAACAAGAGCCAAGTTTAGTCGCTGAACCAGAACTTGCTACAACGGTGCCTTCTATTGAACAAACGCCTGAAGTTGTGGCAAGTGTGGATTTAACACAACTCAAACAACATCCACAAATTGTGATTACTCCACGTAAGGTTGAGGTCTTTGGACCTCGACAGCTCATTCTCGATACAGAGACCACCGGTTTCTATTATCAAGATGGCGATCGCATTATTGAAGTTGGCGCGATTGAAATGGTCAATCGAAAGCTTACCGGAAGCTCTATTCATATCTACATCAATCCAAAAAAACCTGTGGGCGACTCTGAAAATATCCACGGTATCTCTGATGACTTTTTAAAAGATAAACCGCTATATCAAGAGATTGCCGACACCTTATTTGCCTATCTCAAAGGTGCGGAAATCATTGCGCATAATGCAAGCTTCGATATGAACTTCTTAGACATGGAGTTCAAACGTGCAGGATTTGTTGCGCTTTCTGAAGTTTGTGTAGTGACAGATACCCTCGCGATGGCAAAATCTAAGCATCCGGGGCAAAAAAACTCACTCGATGCCTTAGTTCGCCGTTACGAAATTCCACAGCGTGACCGTACCTTCCACGGGGCCTTACTGGATGCTGAAATTCTAGCCGATGTTTACTTGGCTATGACGGGTGGTCAGGTTTCCTTTGATATGGATGCCCTGTCACATAGTGAACAACAAAATGGGCAAAGTCAGCGTCAAGCACTGAATATTGAACTGGCGGTAATTCACCCTTCAGCCGAAGAACTTGAAGCACATGAGACTTGGGTCAAACAATACCAAGAAAAACATGGCACACCCTGCCTTTTTGCCAAATAAATTCTAAAGTTTTTGTTAACTTTTGTATTACAAGATTTTTCAGTTAGGCTATAGTGATGAACAAGTTGCTATGCCTTATTTGGGCCGCATATAAACACGATAAAACACTAGGATAGGTGCAGATCAATGTCTTACCAAACCTCTATTCATTTTGATCCAACGGCGCTGCTGATAATAAAAAATGAAGTGGATAACTCCATTAAGCTGGTTGAATCAGCTGTGAGCACCTTAGCAGAAGATCAGACTTTACCTTTTGGAATTGACGATGCATTAAACCAATTTGAGCAATGTGCTCAAGTGCTTGCATTGATTGATATGTCGAGCTTGGCCAAAATTGCTGAATATTCCGCAGAGCTTATGCGCAAGATCATGGGGAATCCTGCACAGATTAATACGCAAGATGTGATTGCACTCAGCGAAGGCACGACCATGCTGAAGCGCTATATTGAGTTCATTTGCTTAAGAGAAGTGAAAATTCCACAGTTTTTACTCGATACCTTAAACCGTCTTGAAATTGCATTAGCAAAGCCTTTAACGCAAGAAGGTCAGCAAATCGAGTCATTACTAGACTGTATCACCCCAGATTTCAGCCTCCCTCAAGCACCAAGTCTTGAAAAATCTCAATATGTTCACCGCCTGTACAAGCTGTCTTTAAGTCAAATGCTGAAACAAGAAGAAAGCGAACTTGATTTACAAGCAATGAAATTGGTGGGCACTTATTTAGCGGATCTAGCAGAACAAACGCCGAGTAAACAGTATTGGAACTTGGTCTATGTTGCACTCAATCAAATTGAACAATTGCTCATTAATGAACCACGTTTACGCACTCTGATTAGCATCGAACGTAACATTGCACAGTTCTTTACTGCGCCTGAACGTTTCAAAGCCAGCCTCACAGATCTTGCCAACATTCTCAGCCTATGTATCAGCCAAGAAGACGAAGTTTCTCAACACATCCGTGGCAAACTCAATATTGGCGACGACCTGCTCACAGATACGCAGCTGCAAGTTTTCAGTCGTCATCTGTATGGCCCAGATTTCGACACGATGCATACCATTAGTGATTTGGTAACCACCGAAATGTCTCAAATCCGCAATGACATTGAGTACAACTACCAAAACATGACCCCAGAGAAGACCCAAGAGCTCCAAGCAAAACTGGTCGATTTGGCGAACATCTTCAAAGTATTGAACTTAAATGAAGCGCATAATGACTTAAACCGTCAAGCAACATCACTTAGTCAAGCCGATATGCTGAAAGATGAAGGTTTTGCGCAGCAGTTGATGAACGTGATCTTGTCGGCAATGAACTCGATTGGAGTGTTAGAACGTCACCATACTTCAAGCCGCCTACAGCTTCGTGTGAACAACATGAATATTTCACTAGACCGTTTAGATGAAGCCCATGCTGCGTTATTGTCAGAGGCTAAAACGTCTATTGACTTAAGTAGTCAAGCGTTGGCGCAATATCAGCAAGAACAAGTTTTAACTGTTCTTGAGAATACTCCTGCGCAACTACGTGAAGTTGCGGGCGCAATGTTGTTCTTAGGCGCAGAAAATGGTCAAACAGCCCTGAATATTTCAGCAGATTTTGTGCAACAACAAATCACGGCTGAAACTGCGCTCACTGCTGCTCAGGTGAATCATGTACTTGATGCACTCGCAAGTGCAGATATGCTGATTGATAACTTAAAAAACAAACAGCCTGTATTACACAGTATGTTTGATGTAGCATTGGACAGTAGCCAAAAACTAAAGACTGTTGCCTAATGTCAGAACTTTCACTTGCTTATATTTTTCACCAACAACAATTGTTGGTGGATCATAACTTTCAATTGCCTCGTGTAGAAAAGCTAGCAAGTGATTTAAGTTTTCACTCGGGTGATCAAGTGATTGCCCGAGACCTGCTAGACAATGAGCCGATTCCTGAAGGCTTAGAACTCATCCCAATTCGCCAGTTGCTTCCACTCTGGAGCACCAAACAATTCGAACAGGCCAGCCGAGCTATTCAACTGCTAGAATGGCGTCGCAATCATAAATTTTGTAGTCATTGCGGCCACGCCACAGAAGCACATGCCAGCGAATATGCCATGATCTGTCCTGCCTGCGGTTATCATCAGTATCCACGGGTACAACCCTGTGTCATCACCGTCATTACACGAGGTGAAGATGAAATTCTGTTGGCAAAAAATGCGCGTAATACCCGTAGCAATATGTATGGTTTGATTGCGGGTTTTGTTGAAGTCGGTGAAACTTTAGAAGAAGCGGTACGCCGCGAAACCTTGGAAGAGGTCGGCATTCAAGTTAAAAATGTTCAATACTTAGCGAGTCAGCCTTGGCCTTTCCCAAGTAACCTAATGATTGCGTTTAAAGCAGAATACGCATCGGGTGAACTTTGCTTACAAGAAGAAGAAATCAGTGATGCCCAATTCTTTAAGTTTGATCAACTGCCTGAAATTCCGTTCAAAGGCAGCATTGCACATGCCATGATCATGCATGCGACAGAAGGCACAACGGTCGCAGATGATACACGTGAGTGGCTGTAAGCTCACTCACCATCTCTACAACAAATATACTTTAAAACCCAATTAGTGCTTAAGCGCATCCTCTAGCGCCTGCATAATTTTTTGCTTGGTCGTGAAGTAACGACTAAACAAACTCGATACCGAACCAATCATTGAAATATGACCGATACGCGGCACCGTCCAAAGTTGACTGTAGTTGCCTTTTTCTTTCAACCTACGATCCAAATCAACGGCATTACTCAACCCGACGACATCATCATTTTCTGCAACCAACAGATAATGTTTAACCGTATTCGACTCGACGAAATAATATGGCATCACTTCCTGATAAGGCCTGTTCTGATCAAAAGCATCTGCACAAATTGGATCGCCTTTATAGTCGAAATGATAAGGGCCTGCCAAACCAATAATGGCGGTAATTTGATTGCGGCATTGTATTTCATATGGCTTCGGATGATAGAGCGCAGACATCACATTAAACGCGCCCGCAGAATGCCCCATCAACACCACTTTTTCCGTTGAAATTTGATATTTAAGCTGATGCACATTGAGATAATTTAAAGCCAAGCTGAGATCATCAATAGAGGCAGGAAAAATATGCTCAGGCGCCAAGTGATAGTTAATCACCGCCACATCAAAGCCTTCTTTGGCAAAGGCTTCACCAATAAAACGATAATCTTTTTTATCGCCATGCATCCACGCGCCGCCATGCACAAATACAATCAGAGGACGGTGTTCACGCGGTTTTTGCGTGCGAAACAGATCTAGACGGTGTCGCGCGCGTAAGCCATAGGCCACATTTTCTTGGACCGAATAACCCTTACGTGGTGTTAAACGGTTTAGGGCATAACTACCTACATCATAAATACGAAAGTCACGATAGAGTAATCTTGCATACTCTACCGAACGATTCAGTCTTTGAACAAAAGGCTGAAGCTTATTGAACATTATTTGGTTCAACTTGGTCTGGGTCTATCGCAACAGGCGTTTGCTCTGTCGGTGTTGAATTAATCATTGGTGATGCAAACGCACTGGTCGTTTGCGACTGTTGCTCTATATTATCCACCAATGTGATAATTTTAGTAACATTCCCCACTTGCTGTAAAACTTGGTTTAAATCGGTGATTTCAGCACCATTTAAACGCCCCATCACATATAACACACCATCTTCGGTGTGAATACGCACTTTCGCATCTGAAACAACAGCAGCTTTCATGATCAAGCCACGGGTATTTGCCGTAACTGAGGTGTCTTGCATGATGGTGCTATAACTAATTTGGTTTCCAACTGTAATGTAGTTATGCACGGTTTTGACATCTGACATCGCACGTACATTGTCTTCAGCCAACTGACGTAAGTGTTGATCGGGTACTTGTCCTGTTAACAAGACATTCCCATGAAAACTTTCGATATTGACACGTGACTGTTTAAAACGGCTGTCCAATTTATATAAGTTAATTTTTGCAGTACGCTCAATTGAAGAGTCAATAAAGACCTGCCCTAATGAACGTGCACCGCTTTCTGTTCCTACAGCGGCTGTTCCTGTCCCACCCGAAATGAAACTTGCACATCCAGATAAACTTGCGACGCATAATACGGTCATTGCAATACGATTGAACACTCAGCAAGACTCCTCAACTTTTCAAACTATTTTAATTCAGCATTTCAGCTTTGATTTTGTTCAAAGATTAATAAAGTCTTGATCAAAAGTAAAAGCATTTTCTATCCATTGCTGATCATAAGTGAATTTTGAAAAATCTTGCTGTATGGTTTTTGCAATTTCTTTAAAAAAATCAAAACAAATCACATCAAAGCGGCAATAATATTGCTGGAAATGTGGATGATCTTGTAAAAAAAACATGGCCGTTTTTGCTATTTTGCGTTGTTTTGAATAGGAAATTGTTTCAGCAGCCTGTGCAAAACGCGTTTTTGAACGTGCTTTGACCTCAACAAAAACCAATTCCTGCCCTTTTTGTACAATCAGATCAATTTCACCAAAGCGCGAGTGATAATTGGACTGCACATGAACATAACCCTGTTCTTCTAACACCGTCAAAGCTTGTTGCTCTGCCCATTGTCCCAGCTTCATCTCTTTATCTTCCCCCATTTCGTTTTTTATTTTTTTAATCATCACATTTCGAAAAACTCAATTTCGATCAAAAATCTCACGTCTTGATATTTAAAACCACTGCTGTGAGTCTCTCGAACCAAACAATTCATTTCATTCTACGTTTTAAAGCCTTCTTGGCGTTTAGATTTCAATCGAATGTCTTCCCGACTCCTGCAAATCCATCGCCGACAATATTCTAACTCACGCCACGACGGACAATTCAGGTAGAATGCTTATCGCGGTATCGGTTGAATGCATCAAAGCACTCAAGCCAACCTATCATTTTATTATTTTGCAACGCGGAGAAAACCCATGAGTGCCCAGTTATTTGTAGTCGCAACCCCTATTGGGCACTTAGATGACATGACTTACCGCGCAATTGATGTACTAAAATCAGTCAAAATCATTGCTGCTGAGGATACACGAACTTCAGCACAATTACTGAAACACTTTAATATTCAAACACCGCTCACCGCATGCCACGATCATAACGAAAACAACAAAATTGACATCCTTATTCAGCGTTTGTTGAAAGGTGAAGATATGGCGCTTATCAGTGATGCAGGAACGCCTCTTATCAGTGATCCAGGTTTTAAATTGGTTCGTGCGGCACAAGAGCATAATATCCGCGTAATCCCTGTACCGGGCGCATGTGCTGCCATTGCAGCTTTAAGCTCAGTGGGCTTACCAAGTGATCGTTTCAGCTTTGAAGGTTTTTTGTCCTCTAAACAAACCCAACGACTGGCAAGCTTGGAAAAACTCAAAGACGAAACGCAAACCCTGATTTTTTATGAGGCACCACATCGTATTTTAGACAGTGTCAGTGACATGACTAAAGTCTTTGGTGCTGACCGCCCTGTCGGTTTTGCTCGTGAAATTACCAAAACCTTTGAAACCATCAAGAAAATGACATTAGGTGAGTTGGTTGAATTTATTGCAAACGATCATCATCAACAAAAAGGTGAGATTGTATTGATTGTTGGTGGCGCGACCACTGAAAAAGATATGGCACAAGAAAAACTCGACCAGCTTTTAACGCGCCTCTTACAAGATTTGTCAGTGAAAGCCGCATCACAGTTAGCGGCTGATTTGACTGGCATCAAAAAGAAAATTGCTTACCAGCGCGCTTTAGAGCTAACGCAAGATCAGGCTGAATAGGCTTCGATAGCTTGAACTTAAAATAAAAGTATTGCTTTTTTGAAGGAAAAAATAAAGAGCAACAGACGTAAGTGCTTTGGCCTTTCTCTGCTGCTCTCCATGTTAAGCGGTTCCATGTGAACCGCTTAACTCAAATTATGTAGTTATGTCATTTAAAATTTATAAGCATGTGTATGGGTTGACTGATCGTCAGTTACAATCTCTATCGAATTAGCTTGCTTCTTGGTAAATACGACCGCCGGGTAGTTGGCAAAAGTATTGTTTCAATGCATCCAAACAACGATGGATCTTCATCGGCTGTTGTTCATGCTTTGAAATGATGGCATATAGCGTAAAGTTAGGGAGCTTCCACTCTGGAAGAACTTCCACTAAAGAACCGTTAACCAATTCTTTTTGCACATCTAAATATAAAATACGTGCAACTCCATGCCCATGTTGGCATAAAGTCTTTGTTACTAAAATATTATTACTGGCTACTCTTGATTTCATCTCAAGTTTAACCGCATCACCTGTCACCACATTTTTAAAATCAAAATCATGATTATTTTTCATAATCGTGATCGGAATAAGATCATGATTTTTCAAATCTTCAGGTCGTGAAATTGGTGCAGACTGATTCAAATAGCTCGGTGAAGCAACCAAAATCTGTTCCACGCGCGCCAATGGCACGACATGTACGCTTTGATCGTCAACCGTTGGACTCATTCTTAACGCAATATCAATTCGCCCATTCATCAAATCCACATAATGATTATCTGCTTCAATATGAATAGATAATCCGCGATGTGCAGACATCCAATGCGACAAAGCAGGAATCACATGATTGGCACCCAACTCTGGCGTAGTGGCTATTCGCAGCTCACCCACGAGATCATCGCGCAATTCATTGATACGTATTTTGCCACGTTCAGCAGCGGCGAGCATTTCTTGACAGCTGTGGAAAAAAGCCTGGCCTGCTTCAGTTAAATTCAACTTTCTTGTTGAGCGATGTAAAAGAACAACTTCCATCTCTTGCTCTAAAGAACGAATTTGCTGACTCACAGCACTTGTAGTGATGCCTAACTCACGCGCGGCACCACTAAATGAACTCTTTTCGACAACACAAGCAAAAACACCCATTGCCCGTAGTTGATCTAACATAAAATTCTCTCTGGATTCATGAGAAGTTTTCATCTATTTGATAAAAACAACTCATTGTATTATACGGTGAATTTTTTGCGTTGCATCCAAATTTTTTAATTTAATGGTAAAACTATAGTCGGATTGATTGGCTTGCCATCTAAGCGTACTTGGAACTCTAACATGGTGCGCGTTGCACCTGTGGATCCCATTTCAGCAATTTTCTGTCCTGCCGTCACATTTTGACCGCTCTTCACATTCATCGCACTGTTGTGTGCATATGCTGTGATATAACCATCAATATGCTTAACCAAAATTAAGTTCCCATATTCTTTCAATCCGTCTGCTGCATACACCACTTGGCCATCTGCTGCTGCATAAATTGGATCACCTTGGTTACCAGCATAGCGAATACCTTTTACATTATTTGCTAAATTATAACCTTGCAAAACAGCGCCATTACTTGGTTTTACCCAGCGTAAAGTTGAACTTTTCGAGCTCGCAACAGGTGCGGTCGGTACTTTAGCAGGAGTTGTTGTGGTTGTGGTGGTCGTATTTTGACTCGGGAGACCAACATTTTGACGTTGAATTGGGGCGGTTTGTGTAATAGGTTGCGTCGTGGTTGTACGTGGGCTACCCGAACCTTTTAAACGTAATGACTGCCCCACATAAATACGATACGGCGCAGCAATATCATTCATGTCCGCAACAGAGGTATAACTCAGCCCATAACGAGTTGCAATACCGCTCAGCGTGTCGCCTGAACGAACTGTATAATAGTCTGGTGCTTTCGCAAAACGTGTCGCATTGTTAACCTGTGGTTTAGAAGCACAACCACTCAAAATAACAGTTGAAACTACAGCAGTAGATAACACGACAGTTTTCAGTAGTGCTGTAGGAATTGCAATGAAACGAATTTGAGACAACACAGACATTTATCTTACTCTCTAAAAATACAAAAAATAATCAGTTTAATTTGCGCTAAGATTAGCAAAAAAGTATGTGAAAATAGTATCTCTGCGCGTATTTTCACAAAGTTATAACAAACAGCTGAATACATTCCTTGTATTGCTCAGCTGTAGCGCCTTTTAAGCACTTATTTGCCCTTGTAATGCATGCAAAACTTCATAGTTGGTTGCATCCATCTGAATAGGCGTAATACTCACAAAACCATTTGCCACAGCGAAAAAGTCTGACTCTACCTCATCATAGCCTCTTTTCGGTTCCGCCACAGCTTCACCTGCAAGCCCAATCCAGTACACTTGACGACCACGTGGGTCAACATGACTGGTAATCGGCTTAGACTGACGACGACGTCCTTGATAAGTAATTTTAGCGCCCTGTAACTCAGCGACATCTGGAATATTAATATTTAAAATATGGCGTGGTGGCAGTGCTGGCAAACCTTGTTTCACAAAGTCATGCACCCACTGTGCAGCATGATGATAATCTTCTGGACGATTGTACGAACGCACTTCAGGGCCCGCAAGTGATACCGCAATGGCTGGCTGTTTCATTAGACGCCCTTCAAATGCTGCTCCAACTGTACCTGAGTAGAGTACATCATCACCCAAGTTTGCCCCGCTATTGATGCCACTAACAACCAGATCAAACTCAAAGTCAAATAAGCCATTCATGGACAAATAGACGCAGTCCGCGGGTGTACCATTGACTGCCCACATGTCGGATGCAATTTCGATTGGACGTAAAGGTCGATCTAAAGTTAAAGCACTGGAAAAACCACTGCGTTCACTTTCGGGTGCTACAATCACCACGCGACCTAATGGACGTAAAGCATGTGCGAGCGCTTGAATACCTGGTGCAAAAACACCATCGTCATTAGCTATTATAAAATATTCACTGATGAATCTTCTTAAATCTATATTAATTTAGAAAATATATAAAAAAAACATTTATTTAACTTTAAATTTAATCTATTTTAGTCTGTATTAGTTCGCACTAATCTGTCAAAAAACCGAGACTTTTGCGGGTAACTTAATGCTATCAGATACTAAAATAAAATCACTAAAGTCTAAAGAAAAAGCATATAGAGTGCTTGATGCAGAAAGGTTATACATTGAAGTTAGACCCACTGGCAAGAAAATCTGGCGATTCAAATATACATTAAAAGGAAGGAATGGTAAGTTTTGGTGAATATGCTATTGTCTGTCTAGCTGAAGCATGTAAAAGAAAGATGAATCTAGGATCTTATTAAAAGACGATATAAACCCTGTTGATGAAAAAAGAAAAAAAGGCAGAATCTGTTACGGCCTCATCCAATACTTCTACTGCTAACTGCATTCGCTAGCTCACTATCTACTGTATCACAGCTTATCTCTAAAACATTACTTATTTCACCTCCAACTTTACTCATGTTAATTCATCTATATTTATAAAAAATCAAAAAAAACTATTTTAAAAACCTAACCAAGCCTAAAACCATTAAAAAACATTCATATTGTTTTCATTAAGATAAATCATATATATACCTCCTTTCAAAAAACCAATAACCAACTTTTACATATTCAATCTTATAACAAGAAATATTGACATCCATTTTTCTTTCAAAAGCAAATTTTTTAGCGTAATATGGAAAACCACTAATACTTATATCCATGGTACTATAAACTTTACCATCAACATTCACATCATATAATAAAAAATCACTACTATACTATTTCTATGACGATATTTTTTCTCTAAGAACAAGCACCCCCTAATAATATTTTTATCATCTAGCGCCAACTGTCTTGCTCTTTTTTCAAAAAAATAATCACTAATAAAAGGTTGAATAATAACCATTATTAAAATTGGATATATTATAAATTTCACATTACCCCCCTTATCACAACACATTCATAAAATCAAATATAAAAAATGATTTAAATATTTAATTAAAAACTTAGAAGAACTCATATCTTATTAAACGTTCTATTTCTACACGGCTTTGTTGTACAAACCTATTTTTGACAGCTTATTCAGAAATATAATTTTCAAATGAAAAAACCTATAACTGAATTTTATCGCTCAACGAATTGATCCTCTTATAATCAAGCCTTAATCAATCGAGTAAATATATTAATTTGGTTTAATCCTACCACTCAATGGCAGAATGCCATTTGCAACATTACTCCATGAAAAACGTATTTGGGCTGAAAAGAATTTAGCTCAAATTTAACCTAACAGTCTTAAGCAAATATCTGTAACTATCAGCTCAGGTTTGAGCTAGTATACACTATTATAAAAACACGCTTTAAGTATGAGTATATTGAGCCAAGTTATTCGCGTTTTTTACTCATTTCGGATAACAAATCCAGTTGTATTTCTTGTATTTGGGCTAACCTATTCCACTGATGCATCAACAGATGATCTAGTTTTTCATTTAAATGTTGAATTTCTAACTCTGCCTTTAAATTAATTTTATAATCGTTTTGTGAACGCAATCTGTCTTTGGCTTCCTGTCTGTTTTGGCTCATCATAATCACAGGAGCTTGAATCGCTGCAATACAGGATAAAATTAAATTTAATAAAATAAAGGGATATGGATCGGCAGGATGCGTGACCATGACCACTGTATTGACAATAATCCAAATGGCTAGGAAAGTAGCAAAGCACATGAGAAAAGCCCAACTACCACCAAAGGTCGCAATTTTATCTGCCAGCCTTTCCCCTAAAGTCCAATTTTGATCCAACTGATTTTCAACATTTTTGGTGATCACTTCATGTTGTTGCAAACTTTTAATCACCTCATATTCAAGATCAGTCACTTCCCCCTTTTCAGACTTTAACAGTGAATGAACATACTGAATTCGATACTTAGTTAAATCTGCTTGGCAAATATAACTTTGAGGCGACCATTCTGGAAAATCATGTGAAATTTCTTCGGTAATAGATTTTCGTATTGCCCCCATAGGAATGAGGTTTTTAATGAGGAATTTCTGCCCACAGACTAAACATTCATGACTTTGATTTTTTTCGCTCATGCTCGTTCTCTTTTATAATCATTATTGGTTTTGGGGGAGATAAACATCTTCGAACAAATTTTAAACCAATGTCAAATTTTCAGCACCACTCAGAGTAGCTCCTCATTAAGTTTTCTCTAGACAGTAGCCATGAATAAAAAAATGCCACAGATATAATCATGATTCTGTGTCTTAAATAAGGCTAAACAAGTTCATATCATCAGGCTAAAAATTAAAAAAATCCAGCTTTAGAGCAAGGAGACAATCAATGCCTAACTCCGCAAGGCCTATGCGTTTAGGTCTACTTTTTCATACAATATTGCTCACATGTATCACTGCTAACGTAGATGCGAATACACCACCTGTAATGTTGACTTCTCCTAAAGATTTTATATACCCAGATGTAGATCTGGGTCTAAGTGAAAGTCTTTATCCAAATGAGGCCGCCACTGCTAAAGAAATCGCGAACATCATTGAAATGACGATCCGAAAACAATATTCCACAGATATCGCGCTACGTGATGCGCACCCTAAAGCACATGGTTGCGTACGTGCAGAATTTAAAATAAATGAGACATTGCCTCAAAACATGGCTTATGGTGTTTTTATTCCAGGAAAAACTTATCAAGCATGGATTCGTTTTTCGAATGGATCGAGTAATGCAAAACAGGCGGATATAAAAAAAGATGCACGCGGCATGGCGATCAAACTTTTAGCCGTGCCAGAGAAAAACCTTTTAGATGAACCTGCGGCTACGCAAGACTTCATTATGATCAATCACCCTGTATTCTTTGTAAATGACCCCGCTCGTTATCTATCATTTATACAAGATATCAATAGTGATCGATTTCTAAAAAAACTGCATGTCCCTTTTGCATTAGGAGCCAAAGGAACTTGGATTGCCTTGAACACTAGAAATAAAATTTCAAATCCACTGCAAACCAGATACTGGTCTATGGTTCCCTATCAGTTAGGAGTCGGCGATCATCGTCAAGCAGTAAAGTACTCTGCTCGTGCATGTTCAAGCGTTGTTAGCCCGATTCCAGCTACTCCTCAAAAGGACTTTTTAAGAGAGACACTTCGAACGACGTTACAAGATCGTGATGCCTGCATGGAGTTTTTAGTACAACCTCGGACATCCAGCGCAATGTCTGTTGAAGACTCGATGACGGAATGGAAAGAAGACCAAGCTCCCTTCTATAAGGTGGCCACTATTCGTATTCCTCAGCAAGTTTTTGATACCCCTGAGCAAAATAAGTTTTGTGAAAACCTATCCTTTACACCATGGCATGCATTAGCTGAACATAAACCACTGGGTGCGATAAACCGAATGCGCAAAGTCATATATGACCAGATTAGTCGCGTCAGACATGAAATGAATTCGGCTAAACAAACAAACGCTAACAATGTCGGAGATCAATAAGGAGTCCTATGGTTAAACTCGATGGCCTATTAATCTGTGTGTCTAAAGAAGAAGTCCATCTGGTGATGAAACTCCTTCCAGAACATATTGAATTAACTCATCAAGAAGAAGGCTGCATTTCTTTTGAGGTCAAGCAAAGCCACGACCCTTTTATCTGGGAGGTGCTAGAAGTTTTTGATAGCATGAAAAGTTTTAAGCATCACCAAAGTAGAACGGCCTCGTCCATTTGGGGAGTGAAAACACAAAATATTAAACGACAGTATAAAATATCTGAGGGTGAATAAGGTTTAACTTTCTAGCTATAAAATGACACTTCTATGACTAAAACTTGAAATAGCCCTCAAATGAAAGCTATCTCTATTCAGACCTTAAAATTTAAAATGTTCTGTACTAAAAAACACAATGAAGAATAGCGATTTTTGTATGGATCATCATGCATTGAGCAGGTGTTAAAGCTAAGAGCTTTTTAGTGAGCAATCGCTGCTGCTTTGGGTTTAAAAGCCACCAAACAAAAGACGATAAAAGCACATAGAACAAAGGATGCGCCAAATCGACTCAGATCCAACCCTCCGTGACTAATGGGCTTATCTAGGAAATCCCCCAGTACGGCACCTAATGGTCGCGTGAGTACAAATGCAGCCCAAAATAAGAAAGTTCTAGAGATTTTGGTCCACATATAAAGCATCGTCAGCAATAAAAGTAAACCGCCAAAGATAAGTGCTGCACTGGTATAGCCCAGTCCTTGCGTATCTGCTGTCCAATCCCCTAGCGCTGTGCCCAATGTTTGGGAAAACATAATGGTCAGCCAATAAAACGCTTCACTTTTAGAAGATTGAATACTCTGTACCGCAATTGACCCGCTGCTGTAGTACCACGCCAATAAAGATAAAATAAGCAGGCCAAATAAGATTAAGCTGCCACCTAAATAGCCCAGTCCTAAGGTACGATCAACATAGTCCGCTATAGTTGTCCCTAGAGTTGTTGTTGCAATGATTGTAGACCAATAAAAAAATGCATTATATTTTTTGGCCTTAATCTGTGCCGCAACGAATATTGCAAAAATAACGGCGAAGATACCCGTACTTACGATATATCCCAAATTAAGCGACATGGATAAGGCATCCCCCGCTGTTTCACCCAGAGTTGTTGCCGCAATTTTAATGATCCAAAACAGCAAAGTGACTTCAGGCACCTTGCTCAGCACCTCATGCAGTGTTTTTTCTTCAGTCATGATACGCACCCAAACCTTATTCTTTTGTCTATGCTGAATAATAGTGCTCACAACTGAAACCAATCTTAAATTTCAAAGACCTCGCCCATAGAGGCTGTTTATGGCTTTCAATAACACAACGTCCATAGACTTATTCATCCGCTTTCTAAATGGACTTGAAACCAAGCTGAGCTGAGTTAAACACCTAAGCTGTTGTTACTCGCTACCCGTAAAGACAGCTGTAAAATAAGCCATGGCAAATGTTCTGTTCGCATCAGTTTAATTTGCGATATTTTTGAATTCACCTGATTGACCCGTCTATAAGTAAAGGGTTTAGCTTAATGGAACAATGAACGAATGATGGAAACTATGCTTACTGTATCTCGCTTAGCGAAAAAACTCGGTTTATCCAGAACGACTATTCTCTATTATGAGAAACAGGGTTTATTAAAACCAAGCTTAATCGCTGAAAATGGATACCGGTGGTACGGTGAAAGTGAAATTGAGCGTCTTAAAAGCATCATCTCCTACCGTTCTTACGGACTATCCATTTCAGATATTCGCTTGCTTTTAGAACCACTTAGCATATCCCAAGGGCAGATCTTGGAAAATCATTTTCGGGCATTGGAACAAGAGATCAATAACTTAAGAGCTCATCAAAAAGCCATCATTGAGTTATTGAAAAAGTCCATTTTATTAAAGGAAAAGTTCGTGAATAAAGCCAAATGGGTAGAGATTATGATCGCAGCAGGTTTATCAAAAGAAGATATGATTAAGTGGCATCAAAAATTTGAAGAGATGGAACCTGAGGAGCATCAAAAATTCTTAGAGTCACTCAACATTACACAAGATGAGATTACGGCTATTCGAAGCTTATAGTGCTTTTTAGCTCTCAATATTTGATCATTTGAACATCAAACCCAATAGCTCTCATCTAAGCGCTATTGAGTTCACTGCTTACCTATCGTAAGCATTTTTTATCCCTAAATATTATTCCTGCACCAACAAGCAGATCATCCTAAAGACTGCCAAAACTGAAGATTAGAAGTCGTTAGGATGATCATTGGCGATTAAAAAGTCCAAAACAAAAAACTTTATTAAAAAATGACTGGTCAGAACTTTTCATTGAATTCTAATTGAAAATATATATATTGAGTCTCCGCATCCACCATAAATATGTGATTTTAAAAATGATTAAAAGCTTAACATTACGTAATTTCTTCGGATTAGGCATGGCTATCATGATTTCTCAATCTGCTTTTGCACTAGAGGGATTAAGCACAGAAGAAGCCAACACCATCGTGAAAGAAGATATTGCAGCAGCGCAAGTCATGACCGAATTTTGCCCTGCTTTGGTGGGTCAAGGCCCTAAAATTGAAAGCAACATTCAAACTTTAATTCAAACCTATTTACAAGACTACTCAGATAAGTCGATGACCTATGCAAAATTACAGTCAGACAGCGAATACCAGTCGATTCTGAAAGAAGCTCGTACAGATGCAAATGGTACTGACAAAGCAGAACAAAAGTCAGTATGTGATGACGTTGTAAACTTTGAAGGTTAATTCAAGTTCTACATCTATATCGCAAAGAAAGGATGAATAATGGGGTTATTCATCCTTTTTTATTGGACTGAAAAATGTAAAAACGATGAAGCGACTTCAACA
This sequence comes from Acinetobacter sp. AB03, assembly GCF_058107045.1. Taxonomy (NCBI): domain Bacteria; kingdom Pseudomonadati; phylum Pseudomonadota; class Gammaproteobacteria; order Moraxellales; family Moraxellaceae; genus Acinetobacter; species Acinetobacter sp. AB03. The sequence goes on from NZ_JBUEBA010000002.1 coordinate 2,143,721, forward strand.
GCTTCTATACATTTTTGCGCTTACATTTACTTAAAATTTGTTTAAGCTCATCCTATTATGGCAACAACATGTATGCACTTAGGGTTTATAATGAATTTAAATGTAATGAAAAAAGTGATTTTGGCAGTTTGTGGTTCTTCTTTGATTGCTATCGGTTCGGCTCATGCGGCCAATAAAGACGAAAATATTGAAGTAACTCCACTGCAACAAGTGACGCAGCAAGAGTTGGCTGCAATTTATGTCCTATCAGAAGTTTGTCCAAGTCTCGTTTCAGACCAGAGTCAGTTTGAAAATGGCTACAACACTTTGGCCAAAGAATATCTACCGCAACAGAAAAACCCGACTGAATACCTTAAAAGCCTCAGCAAAGAGAAAAAATTTAAGCCTATTTTAGCCGAAGCTCAAGCCGATGCGAAAAAAGCAGGTAAAGCGAAAAACCAAGAAATTTGTAAAGAATTGAGCACTTACAGCAAATAATACCAATTGGTTACAATATCTTTGAAATAAGCCGATTTCTCCCGTAGAAGTCGGCAGAACTTTGTCCTAAAATGCAAAGCTCTCGTGCTTATACTAAAGAAATCGGAACCCCTTAGAATGATTCAAAAAAGCGCCCTTGCTGCGGCATTACTCGTACCAAGCATTTCATTTGCAGCAACTGTCTTATCCTCACCACCAGAACTAAATAATAAATCATATGTGCTGATGGATTATGAGACTGGGCAAATCCTCGCATCTAAAAATGAAAATGAAAAATTAGCACCAGCGTCAATGACAAAAATGATGACGAGTTTCATTATTGAGCAAAAGTTGTTGGCGGGCGAGCTAACCGAAGATGAAAAAGTTCGGATGAACGAGTCTGCTTGGTGTCGTGGTAGTAGTTCGGAATCATGTATGTATGTGCCATTAAATGGTACTGCGACTGCATTAGAGATGTTACGCGGCATTATCATCCAATCGGGTAATGATGCATCTAAGGCTATGGCTGAGCACATTGCTGGGAACGAAGGCACTTTCGTTCACATGATGAACACTGAAGCAAAACGTATCGGCATGACCAATACCAGCTTCATGAACTCAACAGGTATGCCTGCTGAAGGTCACTACTCCACTGCTAAAGACATGGCAACGCTTGCACAGCACATCATTCACGACAGTTCAAAATATTATCCGATTTATTCTGAAAAAGAATTTACTTTTAACGGTATCAAACAAGGCAACCGTAATGCCTTGCTTTATACTGACCCAAGTGTCGATGGTTTAAAAACTGGTCATACTGACGAAGCGGGTTATTGCTTAACAACTTCGGCTAAACGTGGCCCAATGCGTTTGATTTCTGTGATTTTTGGTGCGCCAAGCATGCAAGAACGCGCAACGCAAACACGTGAAATTTTAGCGTGGGGTTATGCAAATTTTGAAACTAAAAATGTTCAAGCTGCGAACCAAGTTTTAGCAAAATCAAAAGTGTGGTTTGGTAAAGAAAGTGACGTGCAAATTGGTTTAGCTGAAACCTTTAATGTGACTATGCCTAAAGGTCAAGCCAACGCAATCAAAACACAACTCGTGGTTCAACCGAAACTGACTGCACCGTTGAAAAAAGGACAAGTGGTTGGTAAATATGTAGCAAGCCTTGATGGTAAAGTGATTGCTGAAAAACCACTTGTGGCGCTGAAAGATGTTGAAGAAGCAGGTTTCTTTGCACGTATGCTTGACCACATCAAACAATTCTTCTCAAACTTATTCTAAGTAATATTTAGACTTAAGTTAAAGCATCCACACCTCGGTCTGGATGCTTTTTTATTTTATAATGGGCACCTACGCAAAGGCAGAACACCAACATGGCTAAAAATATTCGCCCTTATTTGAACAGCACTCCACAGCTTGGCAACAACTGCTATATCGATGAAATGTCGGTAGTGATTGGTGATGTCATCTTGGCTGAAAATGTTTCTGTGTGGCCTTTTGCCGTGATTCGTGGTGATGTAAACCATATTCAGATTGGTAAAAACTCAAATGTACAAGACCATGCTATGCTGCATGTTAGTCATAAAAAAGCGGACAAACCAAATGGCTCGCCTTTAATCATTGGCGAAGATGTCACGATTGGTCACCATGTTACCTTACATGGCTGTACGATCGGCAATCGGGTTTTGATTGGTATCAATAGCATTGTTTTGGACGATGTCATCATTCCTGACGATGTGATGATTGGCGCAGGAACACTAATTCCACCAGGGAAAGTACTGGAAAGTGGCTATTTATATGTCGGTAGTCCTGCCAAAAAAGTTCGTCCTCTAACAGAAAAAGAGTTGGCATTCTTACCGTATTCAGCACAAAACTATGTCAAAGTATCGGGGCATTATTTAGAGTCATAATCATTGGGAGCATTTTGCTCCCCTTTTCGTATCAGATCAAATAACAATATTCCCTTCAAAAATGCTGAATCTGCGGATTAATACTTCTCAAATGCTGTCACTAAAAAATCAATTAATGAATCATTTCGGGTTTTGGCTCCCAGTTTGGAATCACTTTGACCAAACGCCCTTCTTTTAAATCATTATGAATAATCAGCTCTGGTAACTTGGCAGTCCAAGTCCACCACAATACCTACATAGCCTAGCGGATGAAGACAATACCTAAAGCTTGGAACTAAGCTACTAATTTTATATTCATAACATAGCCACCACCGCCTAAATTTTGTAGAATACTCCTTTTACCCCATGGTGCTTTTATATGACCGCTTGGACAGCTCACGTCACCGTCGCAACTGTTGTTGAAAAAGACGGAAAATTTCTATTTGTAGAAGAGCATACTGCGGGTGTGACACACACTGTATTTAACCAGCCTGCTGGCCATGTTGAATCAGGTGAAACACTCATCGAAGCTGCCATTCGTGAAACTATGGAAGAAACTGGACATGAAGTGTCTATAGATGCGTTATTGGGCATTTATACCTATACACCACCCATGTTTCCAGACCGCACGTATTATCGTTTCTGCTTTTTAGCGCAGTCACTTCATCACAGTCCAACCGCTGAACTCGATACAGGTATCGTGGGTGCAGTATGGATGACTTTGGATGAACTACTCGAAACGGCCCGTGCACGTAGTCCATTGGTGATTAAAGCGGTTCAAGACGCACTCGCGGGGCAAAAATATCCTTTATCGCTCGTTTATGAGCACCAAAATTCTCCCCTTATTTCAAGTTTGGATGCCTAGTCCTATGCAACAACGTGTCATCGTCGGTATGTCGGGTGGTGTAGATTCATCTGTTTCTGCTGCTCTTCTTCTTCAACAAGGTTATCAAGTTGAAGGTCTTTTCATGAAGAACTGGGAAGAAGATGACGGTACGGAATACTGCACGGCTATGGAAGACTTAGCCGATGCTCAAGCCGTCTGTGACAAACTAGGGATTAAGTTACACACCGCTAACTTTGCTATGGAATATTGGGATCGGGTATTTGAGCATTTCTTAGCGGAGTATGCTGCGGGCCGTACACCAAACCCAGATATTTTATGTAATAAAGAAATCAAATTCCGTGCGTTCTTAGATCATGCTATGCAACTGGGCGCAGACTTTATTGCGACTGGTCATTATGCACGTCGCGGCGAAACTATGACCAACTCTAAAGGTGAGGAATACGCACCTTTACTGCGTGGTTTAGATAAAAACAAAGACCAGACCTATTTCTTACATGCTGTGCATGGCCGTGAAATTAATAAGACGTTGTTCCCTGTCGGTGAAATTGAAAAGCCTGAAGTACGTAAAATTGCGGAACAATATGACTTAGTCACGGCGAAGAAAAAAGACTCAACAGGCATCTGTTTTATTGGTGAACGTCGTTTTAATGACTTCTTAAAACAATACTTACCTGCACAAGCTGGAAAAATCGTCTTAGATGATGGCAAAGAGGTTGGTGAACATCACGGCTTAATGTACTATACGCTCGGTCAACGCGGTGGTATTGGTATTGGTGGTTTGAAAGGTGTGGCTGAAGGCGCATGGTTCGTTCTACATAAAGATATTGAAAACAACCGTTTGGTGATTGGTCAAGGTCATGAACATCCACTCATGCAAAGTACTACACTTTGGAGTGAAACAATTGACTGGGTCGCAGGTGAAATGCAGATTCCTGAAACAGGTTTCCGTTGTACCTCACGGACGCGCTATCGCCAAGATGACCAAGATTGTGTGATCTTTAATGATCCGACTACCCCAGGTGGCGTACGTGTTGAGTTCGATGAACCCCAACGTGCTGTGACTCCGGGTCAGAGTGTCGTATTCTACTCAGGTGAAGTTTGTTTAGGCGGTGGCGTGATTCATCATACCAATGCTCCTAAACCTGATTTTATTTAAAGGATTTTAAGACATGGCTGAGTTACCGTTTCAACAGCCTCAAACTTTGAACGAACGCCAAAACCGAGCTTTGGCGTTGGCGGCTGTTTTTCAGTCCGCGCAACTAACGCATATGACCGCCTTAAGCGGTCAGCAAAGTATTGGGGAAAGCGGTAACTTCTATTTAGAGCAGTTGATTAAAGCCAGTTTAAATATCCGACCGAAGGGCAACCAAAGTGGACAAACTTTAGACTTCTTTCATCAACTGGCGGACATCTCCTTAGGACTGAAAACCTTAGAAAGTAGCATTACCCAGCCCTTTAATACCTCACCCAAAACTCGAATTCCCAAATTATCCACCGCTAAACTTCCCATGACCTATGCCATGGCACTCTTACAACTCGAAAAGAAAGTGTATAGCAACCCCAAATTCGTTGAAATTATTGAACAGTCCCAACAAAAAATCTTAAGACAGCTTTCTTTTTTCGATAATAACTATTTACACCCAAGCATCATTGCCAACCTCGCACAAACCTACGTCGATACCGCCGGGCAAATTAACCCACGCATTATGGTGCGGGGCAATGCAGAAGCATTTAAAGACTCATCGCATACCAACCGCATTCGAGCTTCCCTCTTCACTGGCTTACAAATGGCACATTTATGGCGTCAGCTCGGTGGAAGTTCATGGGGCATGGTGTTTAGTAAACGCAAATTGCTCAAAGATATTCAAGATCTCGCTCGTTTACAGTATCAGGTGATTTAACACATGATCGACGGGCTTTTTAGTTTTACGTTTAATTCCAAAGTTTAAGGAATCGCTATGAACGCTTTAACCGCACTTTCTCCATTAGATGGACGCTACGCTAGCAAATGTGATGCGCTTCGTCCTTTCCTCTCTGAGTTTGGTTTAATCCATGCTCGTGTGACTGTTGAAGTGCGTTGGTTACAAGCGCTTGCAAACCGTCCAGAAATCACTGAAGTGCCTGATTTCAGTGCTGAGACCAATGCTGCACTTGATGCAATTGTTGCTGACTTTTCTGAAAGCGATGCCAACCGTATTAAAGATATCGAACGTACCACGAACCATGACGTCAAAGCCGTTGAGTACTTCCTGAAAGAAAAAATTGAAGGCATCGAAGAGCTTAAAAATGCGGGTGAATTCATTCACTTTGCGTGTACCTCTGAAGACATCAACAACTTGTCTCATGCATTAATGCTGAAAAGTGGTCGTGATGTATTGGTTGCATCTATGCAGCAAATCATTGACTCAATCGTGGCATTGGCTGAAAAGCATGCTGACCAACCTATGTTGTCTCGTACACATGGTCAGACGGCAAGCCCAACCACTTTGGGTAAAGAAATGGCAAACGTAGCGTACCGTCTTGCGCGCCAAATCAAACAATTCAAACAAGTTGAGCTTTTAGGCAAAATTAATGGTGCGGTAGGTAACTATAACGCTCACCTTTCTGCTTACCCAGACATCAACTGGCCTGCACACTCACAAGCATTCGTTGAGTCTTTAGGCCTAAGCTTTAACCCATATACCACTCAAATTGAGCCGCATGACTACATGGCGGAACTGTTTGATGCTTTACGTCGTTTCAATACGATTTTGATCGACTTTAACCGTGACGTTTGGGGTTATATCTCGCTTGGTTTCTTCAAGCAAAAACTCAAAGATGGTGAAGTGGGTTCTTCAACGATGCCACACAAAGTAAACCCTATTGACTTCGAAAACTCAGAAGGCAACTTAGGCTTAGCCAATGCTGTACTGGCGCACCTTGGCGAAAAACTTCCAATTTCTCGCTGGCAGCGTGACCTAACGGACTCAACTGTACTACGTAACATGGGTGTTGGTTTTGCACAAAGCTTGATCGCTTTTGAAGCCTGTTTAAAAGGTATTGGTAAACTTGAACTGAATGCTGCACGTATTGATGAAGACTTGAACAATGCGCAAGAAGTTCTAGCTGAACCAATTCAAACGGTAATGCGTCGTTACAACGTTGAAAAACCATATGAAAAACTAAAAGCATTAACTCGTGGTCAAGCCATGACACGTGACATGATGGTTGACTTCGTCAATGGTAATGAACTTGAAGCTGTCCCTGCTGCTGACCGCGCACGTTTAGCGGAAATGACACCTGCAACCTATACAGGTAACGCAGCTGAACAAGCAAAACAAGTTGCTGACTTAATTTCTAAAATCTAATTTTTAGAAATTGAAAAAAGCGAAGCTTAGGCTTCGCTTTTTTATCTATAATGCAAACAAGAATCTCCTATATGCATAATTGAAAAACCAATAAAAATGATGACAATCCTTAAAAGTACAACAACGAAAGCTCACTTTGACTATCAACTGAAAAAACCGCATTGGGTTGCGCTCATTGTACTCGCTGTCGCCATTGCTTTCGCATCGATCCACCCCCTTGAAGTCAGCTCTTATATTCTGCATCAGGTCGGAACCGTATTCATGTTGGTGACGCTGATCATTTGTCTTTATAAAATGGGGCTCAGCTTAATCAGTTTTATGCTATATATTGGGTTTTTGCTGATTCATATACTCGGTGCGCATTATCTATATTCTTATGTGCCCTATAATGAATGGTCTATGCAGTATTTAAATCTAGACCTCAACCAGAGTTTCGGTTGGACGCGGAATATGTATGATCGCTTTGTACATTTAGCGTACGGTTTGCTGCTCTACCCGTTTTTCTACCGTCTGTTTCAAGTGTGGCTGCCTCAACTTTCTAAACTCACCCTATTCTTGCTGGTCATTCAATTTGTGATGGCAAGTAGCCTCATTTACGAATGGATTGAATGGTTTATTGCGATGGGCTTATCGCCTGAAGATGCTGAAAACTACAATGGACAACAAGGTGATATTTGGGACGCGCACCAAGACATGCTTTTAGCCACAGTTGGCGCAATCATCACAGGCATAGCCTGTCTATTGAAAAAGTAGTCATTTTGTCTACCATAAAAAATAACGACAGGACTCATTCAAGTATAAGTGATTTGTACATCAGTTTTAAAAAACAAAAAAAAACACCACGTCAGGCGTGGTGTTTTTAACTCTCTTAGTCTTTCGCAGACTCATCTGTTGGCACTTCAGTAATTCGGCCACCGCGAGCAAGGAATGCCGCAACTTCGTCTTCAAGTGCTTGGCGTTGTTTTAATTTTGCAGTCACCGTCAGTGTTTCAGCTTCGGCAACATCACCATCACTTACAACATTATCAGAAGAATCTGATGCGCCTTTTTCCGCTGCTTGAGCTTCATCTTCGTCGACTGCTGAGTCTTCTACATCATCATAATCATTTGAATCAGTCATCTTAATCTCCCCACAAATGACATTTTAGGTTCCCATGAATTACTGGTTTCCAATTATGTTGAAATTTAACAAGCTCTCAGCCTTTCGCATAGTCTTATTCAACGGAAAATCGTATCTTTTTTAATCAAAATCGTAATCTTATTTTACGACTGCCTAAAAAATAACACTTCCGTTCTTAGACAGCATAACGCGTCTCTTTGAGCAACCCTAAACCATTGGCCTGTGCCATAAAAGCATCTTTTAATACAGGCAGTTTTTCAACCTGTTTCAAACCAAAGTTTCGTGCCCACACCACAGGAAAGAGTTGTGTGGTTTCCATCCAACCGATGGCAGACATGCTATGCATCATGGCATCATTTTGTCCTTTACGGCGGTGTTCATAACGCTTCAGTGTTTGCTCATGTGCCCACGCGCCACGTGCTAGATCATGTAGTAATACATCACACAGTACAGCCGCATCAAGACAACCAATATTCACACCTTGCCCCGCCAACGGATGAATCACATGAGCCGCATCACCAATTAAAGCCAAGCCTGCTTTAACATATTGCTGTGCAGCACGTGCTTTGAGTGGGAAAGTGGCACGAGGTGTCGCTTCCAACACTTCGCCTAACATGTGATGACTTTCTCGCGTTAACAGCTGGGTAAATTCAGCATCTGAAAGTGCAGCATATTCTTCTGCATAATCATCGGGGAGCGTCCATACGATAGATTGCCAATGCCCTGCTTGCTCTGGCTGTAAACTCGCCATTGGTAAAAATGCTAAAGGTCCCATTTCTAAAAAAATCTGATGTGCAACGTGTTGATGAGGCTGTGCCGTGCGAATGGCGCAGCTTAAACCAGCCTGTTTGTAATCCAGCACATCGATATCGATAAACGCTTGTTCCCGTACAAAAGAGTTTGCACCATCTGCACCAATCACCAGTTTGGTTTTCAACACCGTACCATCGGCCAAATGGATATACCACATCCCAACACCTTCTTCTACACGGGCAACTTTAACCTGAGTTCGGTAATCGTTGAGTACAGCAAGCATCTGCTGTTGAATCGCTAAATTAAGCAAACTTGGCTCAACCATAGAACCGAGTGCTTGTTCGCCTTGTGGTTCCTTCTTGGACGTATGACCAAAGTTAATTTCACCATAGCCATTTTTATTCCACACCTGCATGCCACTATACGGCATCTGGCGGGCAATCTTGTCCCAAACATCAACGGTTTTAAGCAAGTGTATCGTCGCTTGACTGAGTGCCAAGACACGTGGGTTTGCAACACTCAAGGTTTTTTGTTCATCTAAAATAGGTGCAGCATCCAGTACGGTAGCTTGCACACCGCCTTGCGCCAAAAGCAAGGCGGTCAGTCCACCAACCAAACCACCACCAATAATCACCACATCTAAAACATCAGTTTGAACATGACTCATGCTTTTAGTCCCATGGCATAGTTGGCAACGAGCGGTTTAATGCCTGGAATCGTATCAAACGCGACCAAACCAGTATTCCGAATAAACTTTAAGATTGGATTACTGTTGCTAAAACCTCGTACCACCGAATCACAGAACTTAATTACGCGTTGTTGATCGGTCAAACGTGAAGCCTCATAAGCTTGCAGCATTTCGGCATCGCCCAAATCGGCATTTTGCGCAATTTGCTCCGTCAAATAGCGTACTAAGACGTGTGCATCTCGCATACACAGGTTAAAACCTTGCCCGGCAACGGGGTGAATGGTATGCGCGGCATTGCCCATTAACACCAACCGTCCTACGGCCTGCTTTTCTGCTAATACTTGTGACAATGGAAAACTAAAACGCTTACCTGTTTTTTGGAACTTTCCTGCACGGTCGCCATAAGTTTCTTGCAAAGCATCTAAGAAATGCTGGTCATTTTCATCGCCCAACCATTCACCTTCTGTGCCTTTTTTCACAGGCCAAACCACGGAACGACGGTATTCTCCAGGAAGAGGTAATAATGCCAATGGCCCTAAGCTACTAAAACGTTCAAAACCCACATGGTTGTGCGGTTTTGAGGTTTGTACCGTGGTCACAATAGCGACTTGATCATAATCATGCTCCGAAGCACCTATTCCTAAGGCTTTACGGCAGAATGAATCACGTCCATCTGCAGCAATGACAAGTTTTGCTTGCAATGACAGTTGTTCTTCTCCACGACTCGCTTCTATGTATGCCATATCGGCATCTTGGGTCAGTTGGGTGACTTGTACACCATCAATCAGCTCAATAAATGGTTGTTTTTGAACTTCCGTCAGTAGTACACGACCAAGCCATGCGTTTTCTATGACCTGCCCGAAGCTTTCGACTTTTTCTTGTTCTGCTTTAAGACGCGCCTTACCAAAGCTGCCTTGTTCGGTGATATTCACTTCTAAAATAGGTGTTGCATGTTCTTGTAAAGCGTTCCATAAACCCAGTTCTTGGTAAATTTGAACTGTGCGACGTGACAAGGCGCTGTTTCGTGCATCAAAGCTAGAATGGTATGGCGCAAGGTTTACATCATCATAATTTGGGTATTTGATCGCCTCTAAAAGCTTCACTGCCATGTTTTGTTTGGCTAACATCAACGCTAGACTGAGTCCGACCATACCACCACCGACTATGATGACTTCTTGTTGCATGCTTCTATCCTTTTTATGGCGTACCTAAAGTCAAAAACTTCAAATACCTATAAGTTTTAATGGATTTATATTACATCAAAGATTTTCTTTTTTATAATGAAATGGATGTTTTTACGTACTTTCACCGTAAAGTGTCATGTCATGATTTTTGAAAAGACAGTCTTTTCGATTTTCATCAAAACTTGTTCAGAACACGGTTTAAGCAAACTTATGAAAAATCTGGAGCTCTGATTAAATAGTAGGCGTGGAACGTGAAGAATCAATAAAAAGCCGTTCTAGGGTTCAGAGCACTAGAACAACTTTAATTAAAGTATTGATTAAGAAGGATAAATTTCAATAATTTCGTATAAGGTGTATTATGTTAATTTTAGAAAATTTAAACATTTACCTTATAATTCAACTGTAGTTCATCCGCATTTCTCCCTCTAATGCCCCAGTTTTCTTTAGGAGTTTCAAATATAGTTATCTCAACATCATTTGAATCAATACCGCATAGATTGTTTATATTTTCGAATAGAGACCTAATAAATGCTTTTTTAGTCTCTTTTGTTCGTCCATCGAACATAGAAATTTCAATAATTATATAAGATTTACTGCGATCTACTGGATATACAAAATCCTTAGATTCTAGTGCGATAAAACGTTGAAACCTTTTCTCTTCAGGGTATTTTAATTCTTTAACTAAAGCCTGATGGATAGCTTTACTTAAATTATCACGATGTAATTCTATTGTTTCATTTAAAGCATAAATTTTTATCTGAGACATTACTTTCTCTAAATTAAAACCCTAATTTTAGCTTAGTTTCTCCCCTATTTAACATAATGGCACTTATACGAAAACAAAG
>NZ_JBUEBA010000002.1:2154955-2200470 GCF_058107045.1 Acinetobacter sp. AB03
AAAGAGTCTTAGAATCTAATCAAGCATCTCTAATTCTTTTAATGCAATTCTCAGCGTCCGAATTGCGGAAGCACGAAAAATAGGATTTGTCCCATCAGCGGAAGGATTTTGATCTGTCCAAGCGATTGCTGCAAGACATTGAATGCCAACATAGAATAGAAATTTCATTTTAGGCACAGTCTGCTTATACGTACATTCCCAACCCTCTAAAAAAGCATTTCGTAATTCTAAATCAGAGAAATCTATATCCACCCAAATAATTTTAGCTAAATCATAGACCGCATCTCCAATACGAGCAGCGTCGAAGTCTATAATACCCGAAATTCGATTTTCACTGTCTACAAGGATATTTCGACCTTTATAGTCACAATGCAGTAAATGAAGCTGTGTCGGCTCACATATCGCTTTAGCGTATTTTCGTAACTCATTCAATTGGTCGCAAAACTCATGATAATCAGATGACAATGGATTTATACGTGACATCCATTTTGAGATCATTAATTCTAATTGTTGCTTCCACAATACCCAATGTGTTGATAAGCCATCACGATCTTGCCAGAACCTCATATTCAATATGCGCGTTTGTGGAAGCGCACGATGAAGTTCGCCCAAAGCTCGTCCTGCATTCCCAAGCAAAGAGATTTTCTGTACCCGCGTACAATTCTTTAATGCTTGATCGACTTGAGTACCTTCTATGGCACTTATGACAAGGATAGAAGAACCTTCCCATTCAAACTTATTTAATACCTTTGGTGTTAGTGGAAATTCTTTGAGAGCTTCTAAGATTTCACAGTAACGATCATTAGCCGTTTGAATATTTGCTATTTTGATAAAGACTTCTCCTTGAGAGGATTGCCCTTGATACACTGAAGCCCCATTTCTCTGTGTAACTAAATCTAACGTCTTTGCCTGAATCCTATGCTTTAACTTAGATAAATCTTTCATGCTGCCTAATTTCTGTTGTGAATAAAAATGATGATGAAATAACTAAAATTTTTATTTATAAATATTATAGTTCTCTATTCAACATAAATACCTTACCTTATAAAAAATAAAAGCCGATCACATGATCGGCTTTTATACAGTAAATTATATTTATCGCGCCATTAACGCTTCAATCTCTTCTACCGACTTCACCACTTTCGCAGTCAAATTCAGTGGACCGTTTTGGGTTGCTACGATGTCATCTTCAATACGAATACCAATACCACGCCATTTCGCATCGACCGTTTCATCATCAGGCGCAATGTACAAGCCCGGTTCAACAGTCACCACCATGCCTTCTTCATAGGCACGCCACACACCTTCTTGCTTATATGAACCGACATCATGCACGTCCATACCGAGCCAATGTCCTGTACCATGCATATAAAACTGACGGAAACTTTCCTTTTGGATAATCTCTTCAATATCACCTTGCATAATACCCAGATCAAGCAAACCTTGGACTAAAATGCGCACAGCAACATTATGTGGTTCTTTATACGAGTTCCCTACACGCACTGCGTCAATTGCGGCAAGTTGTGCATCAAGGACGACATCATAAAGTGCTTTTTGCTCAGGGCTGAACTTTCCATTGACGGGGAAAGTACGGGTGATGTCGGAAGCATAGTATTCATACTCACACGCTGCATCGATCAGCACCAAATCGCCATCTTTTAGCTCTTTGTTGTTCTCTACATAGTGCAAAATACAAGCATTTTCACCACCACCGACAATGCTGTTATACGACGGCACGCAGCCATTTTGCCCAAATACATAATTAAGCTCAGCTTCAAGAGCATACTCCATCATACCGGGCTTAATGGCTTGCATGGCACGAGTATGCGCTTGTGCGGAAATATCAGAAGCTGTTTGCATCAATGCAATTTCTTGTTCTGACTTAAACAAACGCATTTCATCTAAAATACGGTCTAGCTGTATCACTTGTGCAGGTGCAGCAGTCCCACGACGTGACTCACCATTGGCAGTCGTGATCCATTTTGCTACACGCGCATCAAATTCAGGCTGTTGCCCAATACGATAGAATAATTTTTCTTTGCTTAAGAGTTTTTCAATGATTTCTTCATCTAACAAATCTATCGCATACGCTTCGTCAGCTTCATATTCTTCTACCGCCCCATCCACACCTGCGCGGTAACCATTCCAGATTTCCATCTCGCGGTCACGCTCACGGCAGAACAAACTGTAGCTGTAACCGTCTTCATCGTCTTCGGCAAAGGTTTCAATGACTGCCACGGCTTCGGGCTCAGCAAAACCAGTTAGATAAAAGAAGCTGCTATCGGTACGGTATTTATAGTCTGCATCACGATTACGCATCGCCACTGGACTGGTTGCAATAATGGCAATACTGTTCGGACCCATTTGTGCAGCCAAACGGTCACGGCGTTCCTGAAAATCCACTTGCGTTAGTTTCATGTTTGATCTGTCTTTTTTATACCAAAGAATAAAGTTGCCACGCGCACCCTATCATGTACGCGCAGCAAGTCTTATGCCAATCAGCTTGGGCGATGCGGCGTAAACATTTCTACAACATTGTTCGCTTCTGTTACAGAACGGTCGATTTGTTGCTTGTTATGAAAGTGTTTAAGCAGCGAACTTTCCTCTACCGCAATCTTTTTGCGGCCTACAGATAAGCTCACAGGAATTAAACGTACAAACTCGTATAATTCTTGATAGCTTTGTTCACCCTCTTCATCATCATCGGTTTCTTCAAACTCAACTGCCGCGACATCTTGTAAATGTTCGATCAGTTCCATTTCATCTGGGCGAATATGACCAGACGCCAAACCAAAGCCCAGCACTACGCCTGCGCACCAATCAGCCAAAGCTTGTACACGGTCTGCCAGCGTATGTGTGTCATCGGGAAGTAATGGTAAATAGTCCAATTCATCGTCAGAAAGTGCATGTGCGACATCTTCTGCTTCATCGGCTAACAACGCCAAAGCTTCTTCGCTTAACTCTGGAATTTCCAAAGTCGTGAGGATGTGTTGCCACTCTTCACGGCTCGGTGCCTGAGTTACACAAATGATACCTGTGAGTAAACCATGTAACTCACTTGGGCTAGAAATCTCTTCAATTTTAGAAAAATTTGGCTGCCATTCTGACCAACCTGAAATATCGTCTTGCATTCGTTTATCCAATCTCTATACTTCTTATATATTACCTTTGTTTGCAGCACTGTGCGACCACGATATGTTAGAAGAATTACAGCGTCTACAGGCGCATATTGGCGTTTTAAAAACGCGACTTGCTCATTTTGAAAGTGAAAATAGCACTTTAAATGCAGCTAAACTGGATGCTGAAGAACAGCACCGTTCTCAAGTTGTGCAAAAAAATGGCTTAATTACCCAGAAGCAAGAACAAATTGATGATTTAACTGAGCAATTAAGCAGCGCTCAGACCCAATATCAACACTTAAACACTGATGCGACTGCTTTGGCCGATCGTTATAGTCGTTTGGAAAAAAGTTGTACGGATTTAAAAAATCGCTTTCAGGAAATCTTGGCTGAACGTAATGAATTACGTGCAATTAAAGAAAAAATGAACAATGATCAGCGTCAAGCTCAGCAAGAAATCCAAGCACTTCAGCAAGAACGTGAAAGATTGTTACAAAAAAATGAGCATGCCAAAGCTAAAGTCGAAGCCATCATCCAACGTTTGGCTGTTTTAGGCACAGAGCAAGATCATCACGCGCAAGAAATTCAACAACTTGCCCACCCTACTGAAGCTGGCGAGGAAGTTTAATTATGAGCGAACCAATTACCGTTGAATTACGTGTCTTAGGTCATAGCTTTCGTTTAGTCACAACGGAAAAAGAAAAAGCCGACCTTGAACGTGCAGCTCTGCTTTTAAATGATAAATATGATGAGTTTCGCCGTAAAGCGCCACGGGTAGAACCCAGTAAAATTATCATTATGGTGGCACTAGAATTAATGCAAGAAGTGTTGTCGATGAATAAAACACTACAAGAGTATGCACACGCAGAACGATTACTGGCAAATATTATCGATGAGGTTGCAGAACTTGTTTAAACTCGACTTAATTGAATAAAGTATCAACACTTACTCCAGTTGTTTACAGTTCGTAGCGGTGTATGAGTTGCCATCAGTGTGATATTCGTTATACTTAAGGCAACTCTGAGGTGTTCGCCAGCGGGTCTATTCCCCTGCCGATACTTAAACTTATGGATGTGTTCTGTATATTTAGAGTGTATGCCCACTTTCATGTGGGAAACCCAGCAAGTATACGTCGCGTCCACCTTGAACTCATCGGGTTCAGGGTAACGACACATGCAGCGGCATCTTCGGAGTACTTTATTTAGTTAAAAATAATAATTACATACATCGTTAATACTCTTTTATTTTTTAACTTTATCGTTTTCATCTTGTCTTCCAGTTACCAAACAAAATGATTATTGAATATTTCTATCTCTTTAAATAACGCTTTTATTTGGCTATTCAACCTTTATCAAGTTATTTTTCTATAGAGCAAAGCTAACCAGCCCTCAATTTTTAAAAATTTCCAAACAAAAACCTGACTTAGCTGAATGCTGCATCAGGTTCATTCAAATGATTTATTTTTTTAGCAAATCGATCCAATAATATGCTCTGCGTGACAAGTTGTGCCTTGCAAAGCTGTCAATTGAATCATTCCGCTTTGATGTGCAAGTACAGGGACTTCCATTTTCATGGCCTCCATAATCGCAACCACTTGCCCCTCTACTACCTGCTCCCCGTTTTCTACCTTCCAAGCGCTAATTACGCCATTGATTGGAGCAAGTAAGTGTTCAGCACTCACTGCTGTTTCTGTAGCTGGTTGGTCATGAGATATAATTGCAGGGTTTTGTGCAAACATGCCCGCAGGTAAGCCTAAACGATGTAATTTCCCATCAATTTCAATATAGCTGAGTAACATCGGCTGTTGATGATTCGGAATACTGCGTTTCGTTGGCTTTAAGTCCTGTTTAAAATCATTTTCAATCCAACGAGTATGGACATTAAATGTTTCGGTAAAATCAGCTTCATTTAATACAGCACGGTGAAAGTCTAAAACCGACGCAACCCCTTCAATTTTAAATTGCTTCAGCGCACGTTTAGCACGAGCAATAGCAACCTCACGTGTCGGGCCAGTGATAATCAGTTTTGCCATGAGCGAATCAAAATGACTCGACACCAAAGAACCAGTACGAACACCTGTGTCTACGCGTACGCCCTGACCAAAAGGTGCTTCAAATAAACTCAATACACCAAATGCAGGAATGAAGCCACGAGCAGGATCTTCAGCATTGATACGAAACTCAATGGCATGCCCTTGCACTTTCGGGGTTTCTTTGATTGAAAGTTCATGACCTTGAGCCACACGAATTTGCTCGACCACCAAATCGACTTTGGCCGTTTCTTCAGTAACAGGATGTTCCACCTGCAAACGGGTATTAACCTCTAAAAATGAAAGCTTTCCATCACGGCTCAGCAAATATTCAACGGTACCCGCACCGACATAGTTGGCTGCCTGACAGATATTTTTAGCCGAAGTTAAAATTTCTTCATAAATTGCATCGCTGATAAAAGGCGCTGGGGCCTCTTCAATCAGCTTCTGATTACGACGTTGTAGAGAACAGTCACGTGTACCTAAAACCACTACATTGCCATGTTGATCGGCAATCACTTGCGCTTCGACATGGCGTGGTTGATCTAAGTATTGCTCAACAAAACACTCACCGCGGCCAAAGGCAGCTTGCGCTTCACGTACAGCCGAATCATACAGCTCTTTTACATCTTCCAGTTTCCAAACAACTTTTAAACCGCGACCACCACCGCCAAATGCGGCTTTAATCGCAATAGGTAAACCAAACTGCTTTGCAAACTCGAGTGCTTCATCAGCATTATTCAAGGGGTCTTGTGTGCCTTGAACTAAAGGTGCGCCCACTGAAGCGGCTATCTTACGTGCTTCAATTTTATCACCCAACTTTTCAATGGCGCTAGGTGACGGCCCGACCCACTTTAAGCCTGCATCAATTACGGCCTGTGCAAATTCAGCACGTTCAGATAAAAAGCCATAACCCGGATGAACCATGGTCGCCTTAGATTTTTTAGCAACCTCAAGAATGGCTGGAATATTTAAATAGGTTTCACGTGCAGTTGCACCCGCCAGCCCCCATGCTTCATCCGCCAGTTCGACATGCATACTATCCATATCATCATCGGCATATAACGCAACTGAGCTAATACCCATATCACGACAAGCATGAATAATACGAACGGCAATTTCACCACGGTTTGCAATTAATAATTTTTCAGTAGTCATCATTCATTCTCAAAATCTGTAAATTCAGTCATTTTTTTAAATTTGATTTGGCAACCTGCTGGAATCTGCGCCACCAAGTCCCAATGGTGCTTCGCCACAGCCGCAATCACGGGGTAGCCACCAGTTAAAGGATGGTCATTCATAAACAATACAGGCTGTCCACTTGGCGGAATCTGTAAGGCACCAATACAAGTTCCCTCACTTTCCAACTCATGGGTAATTTTGCGTTGCAACGGCTGCTCACCTGAAAGTCTCAGTCCAACCCGATTGCTTTCATTCGTCACAAGCCAAGCTTGCTGACATAAGCGCTCAATGCTCTCCGCTTCGAACCAATCCGTTCGCGGTCCCATCACAATGTCGAGCTCAACCACATCGCCGACTTTGGGCAAGTGTAACTTCGCAATTTCGGTAATACTGATATTTGAAACTTCAACCTGTCCTTGATAAACCGTATCCCCCATTTTTATAGGTTCTGGCCCCAATATGGCCAAACTATCAAATGAGGCGCTATTCAGCACAGGCTGCACGTCGATACCACCACGAATCGCCAGATAATTCCTCAGTCCTGCCGTCGGTGCTTGAATCTGAAATTCATCACCTTCATCAAGGGCAATCGCCTGATAACTACCAAAGTCAGCCTTTTGGCCATCACTAAATTTCACGTGGATGTTTGAAATCGCTCCCGTAACCGCAATGACTGCGGACTGATGCATTTTGGCTTTCAAACCACCATTTAAAACTTCAATCACAGGCGTCGGAGTTGGGTTACCAACAATTCGATTTGCACTGTGCATCGCCGATACATCCATCGCCCCTGCAACACCAACCCCTATCTTGGTCTGGTTAAAACGCCCTTCATCTTGAATCAGCATCTGTAGGCTCGGTGCAGTTACCGTAAACAAAGGCATGGATTGTTTGGGCTCAACTGTACGAGTGACTTGCTGTGCTACGCTAACCGTGGTTGGTTGATGTGTGACATCTTCAAAATGGACCGTCATTCCTGGTAACAATAGCGCTGGATTTTTACGCTCTAGATCCCACATTTTTTCAACAGTCGTACCGATCAGCTGCCAGCCTCCCGGACTATCTTTCGGGTAAATCCCCGAATATTGTCCTGCCAGTCCCAAAGAACCCGACGGTATTTTTTTACGTGGTACGGCTAAACGAGGAATATCTGTAAAAGGTCGATCGGGACTGCTCATATAAGCAAAGCCCGGCGCAAAGCCAATAAAAGCCACATTCCAAACACTTTGACGATGCTTCAAGATAACATCAGCAATTGAAAGCCCTTGTAACTCTGCAACTTGAGCAAGATCTTCGCCCGTATAGCAAATAGGAATAATCAGCTCTTGGACATTACGCTCAACACCTGAACCAATTTTTACAGTCTGAATCGAAGTAACCAGTGTTTTAAAGGTGGTCTCGATTTCATTAAAAAATACCAAAATCGTTTTTGCAGCAGGGACTAAGTCTTTAATTCCATTCAATTGCATCGTGTGCAATTTATTGTACAACGCCAATGTTTCCTCTAGGCTGGCAAGCTCTATAAGAAAACAATCCGCGTTTACCGATAAAAAACGCATATGCCTATCCTTTTAATTGTTCTTTAGTGCCGCTTAACCCATCCATGCACGATCAGGAATGTCGGTAATCAACATATGACCGGGTGCATGGCTTATGGCAAAAGGAATTTTTGAGTTCATCACCGCTGCTTGTGGGGTTACACCACAAGCCCAAAATACTGGAATTTCCCCAGCCTCAATACGTGAAGCATCACCAAAGTCTGGCTGATTCACATCACGAATGCCTAAACCTTCAGGATGTCCAATATGTACAGGCGCACCATGCACACTTGGCATCCGTGCTGTAATTTTGACGGCATCCGCAATTTGATGGGATGGAATTGGGCGCATAGAAACCACCATATTGCCCGAAATACGACCCGCAGGCTGACATTGAATATTACTCAAATACATCGGTACATTGGTCTGATCATGGATATGACGAACTTCAATGCCCGCCTCCTGCAGTGCTGTTTCAAAAGAGAAACTACAACCAATTAGAAACGTCACCAAGTCAGGATGTGCATGATAAATGTCACTCGCATCCGTGACTTCATCGACCATTTCACCCTCTTTCCAGATGCGATAACGTGGAAAGTCGGTGCGTATATCTGAGTTTTCTGCCAGTCTTGTAGCATAAACACCTTCTTCTAACACGTCTAAAACAGGACAGCTTTGCGGATTGCGATGTGCATACAGTAGAAAATCATAAGCCCAATCTTTAGGCACCGAAATCATATTGACCTGCGTCATGCCCGCAGCCATACCCGCCGTTGGTTTGTCAAAGCCTGCACGGATTTTTAAACGTGCAGCTAAAGCGGCTTCAAGCTGCGCTGAATCGACTCGGATATCCTTATACATTGCGTAGTTCCTCATGCTTTAAGACAAAGGGACGAATTTCAATATGATGATTTAGCAGTTCAGCTTTAATCGCAGCCGACATCTCTAAAGCACCTGCGGTGTCACCATGTAAGCAAATCGTGTCCGCTTGGATAGGGGTAAATACACCATCAATCGACTCAACGCCGCCATTTTTCAACATAGACACCACACGGCGTGCCACAAAGGCCGAATCATGTAAAACAGCCCCGTCCAAACGACGTGAAACCAATGAGCCATCACTGTTATAAGCACGGTCTGCAAAAGCCTCAGATACAACCTTTAAACCTGCTGCACGTGCTTGCTCAACCAAGTGGGAACCAGCCAGTGCCACCAAAACCAGTTCTGGGTTATACATCTTGATAGCATCAATCACCGCAGCGGCCTGAGCGTGATCGTGTGCAATGGTGTTATACAGTGCGCCATGTGGTTTCACATATTGCACGTGAGAACCAGCCACTTTAGCTAGACCATCCAGTGCAGAGATTTGATACAACACATCGGCAATCAGCTCATCACGTGATACATCCATATTGCGGCGACCAAAACCGACGAGGTCTGGATAAGATACATGCGCGCCAATCGTGACATTTAATTCAACAGCTTTACGCAGTGTCTTTAAAATCCCCAGCGGATCTCCTGCATGAAAGCCACATGCAATGTTGGCACTTGTCACCACAGGTAGAATTTGGTCATCATTGCCCATTTTCCACGAACCAAAACTTTCACCTAAGTCACTATTTAAATCTACAAACATGGCTTAATTCCTTTATCACTTCACCGTCTACTGGCTTAAAGTTTGGTTAAATAATTAAAGACTGTGGTAAAGGACATATAGCCCATCCACCATGTCAACATACATGTGAGTACACCCAAAATAAGTAACCATTTTGGATAGTTATAATTCCCCATCATATCTTTACGGCAAGCGGCAACATAAACAAAAATAGTCAAACCAATTGGCAGTACCAAACCATTAAAACCACCAACGAAGATCAACAATCCAGCAGGGGTTGCGCCCAGTAGGACATACAGTAGTAAAGCTAAAGAGATAAATGTAATGGTGGTGTAGTTGGTTTGTTTTGGACTGAGGTTTTTCTTAAATGCAGTAAAGAATGAAACCGAAGTATAAGCGGCACCAATGGTGCTACTGATCCCTGCTGCCCAGAAAATCAGACCAAATAATTTATAACCAAAAGTCCCTGCGGCATATTGAAAAGCTTGCGCTGCGGGATTGGCATCATGGCTGGCTAAATCAATACTTGCACCACTCACCACCACGCCCAAGAAAGCTAAAAACAGCACATAACGCATGATGCCCACAACCACAATACCTTTGGTTGCAGCTCTTGCGACTTCATCAATATTTTCAGGGCCAACCGCGCCTTTATCCAGTAAACGATGGGCGCCTGCATAGCAAATATAGCCGCCGACCGTTCCACCGACAATCGTGGTGATGATGGCAAAATCAATCTGGTCGGGTGCAAACGTTTGATGAACAGCTTGGCCCACAGGTGGCATCACAATGACGGCAACAATGATAATCAAGATGATTTTGAGCAACCCCAAAACGATCATGCTTTTATCCATGGCCAAGGTGGCTTTTCTTGAAGCAAAAATTAAAATGGCTAAAGCACCACTTAAAATGCCACCCCATTTAGTGTCCAAACCAAATAATGCATTGAGACCTAAAGCTGCGCCTGCAATATTACCAATACTGAAGAAGAAGCCACCCAAAATGACCAGAAAAGCCAGTAAGTAACCACTGCCCGGCAAGGCTTTATTGGCAATATCCGAGGCACGCATTTGCGTCAGTGTTACGACACGCCAAATATTTTGCTGAACTACATAATCAATCAAAATAGACACGAGAATGGCAAAGCCAAACGCCGCACCTAATTTCACAGTAAAGACCGCGGTTTGAGTTAGAAAACCAGGTCCCATGGCAGAGGTTGCCATCATGAAGATTGAAGCAACAATGGCCCATTGGCGATCTGATAAAAAAGAAGATTTTAATAAAGACATATTTAATGCGTTCCTCGTCCATTTGAGCTTAATAACGCTATTTTCAAGTTGAACCAAGAACATCATTTTGCTTACAAATTCTGTTCTTAAATCCCTTTAACTGACAAAGATTCCCTGTTGCCCAACCAAAGCCATGGCGGATCAAATCTTCTATTTGAAATAAGAACATAGGCAAGCGCGATGAACAATACGACTTTTTACCTCCACTATTAAAACTAAATAACTGTATTTTATTGTTTTTTATTTATTAAAAGTCTAATGATAAATTTTACTTATCACACACGATAAGCTGCTTTTATAGTTTTTCAAACAAATTACGGTTTGAGATAAAGAAACGTCGCTTGTCAAAAAACTGCGTACGCCTCAATTATTTTTTAATTTTCTCAAGCAGTCTTTTCATTGCACTTTCAGAAACAGTGACTGCGACATCGGTTAATTTCTCTTTCAAGGCAGCATCATTTCCTTGCATATAAATCGAGGTGAAATGAAAGGTTTTGAGCTGGATCGGTGTATTTAAAATCTCTAAACGACCATCTGTAATTTCCTTTAGCGCCGTTAAGGTCGGCACAACGGCGATCCCCAAACCTTGCTCTGCAAGACGCAATAAGGTCGCAAGCGAATAACTGGTAATTGAAAGCGGCTCATCTAGTGCCTGCTCTTTCATTTTGGCCTTGAGCTCTTTATAGGGATAGGTAATTTTCGGGTAAGTTAAAATGGTATGAGACATTAATGCCTTAAACGACATTTGGCCCACACCACCTTTAAAAGATGGAGCTGCCAAAAAACTCAGTTCAAAGTCGCACAGCGCCTGCTCCACACACTCGAAAGCCAAAGTCGGACCCAGCAAAAAGGCCATGTCCAAATCCCCTGTACGCACACCTTCTTGCAAATTTGGGGTTAAATCCACCACAATTTCCACAGAAACTTTGGGAAACTCTTTTTGTACTTTTTCGATATATTCAACCAACCACGTATAAACGATCGTCTCAGAAACACCTAAACGAATTGTTCCTGTTAGGTGTTGATTTTCAGTCAGCTCAGCCACCAAATCGGTTTCCAAACGCATAAACTTTTCAGCATATTTAAACAGGGTCATGCCTTTATGGGTGGGTTTAAGCTGTCGAAAACTGCGATCGAGTACTTTAAAGCCTAAATCATTTTCAAGAGAGGTGATTTTTTGTGAAACGGCAGGTTGGGTCGTTTGTAATTTTGTGGCAGCCTTATTGAAACTATTTAAAGTCACAACCCAATAAAATGCTGCTAGATTTTTTAAATTCACCCTGAATCCTGCCTTTACTCCATCCCGCTTATAGTACGGCAGTTATCACTATTTTTTAAGTTCCTGTTTTATATAATTTCAAAATGACTCACAAGATGACGCTCATTAAAACTCTACCTCTTGCCCAATTACATCCATTTTGCATCTTTTAACCAATTGACTCGGCCTAACCCAATCAAGGCTATTTAAATCAAGTTGAATTAAGAAAAAACGCTTGAAAGGCTTAATGTTTATTCGCACTACTCTTCATTCCATCACGAATCATCATAAAAAAAGCACCTTTGTTTAAAAGATGCTTTTTAAAACTCAACTTAAAAAGAGACTGTAAAATCTAAAAGTGCTTATTTACTCTTCTGTAAGCGCAAAGCGTTTAAAACCACGGACAGTGAGCTCAGTGACATCGCCACCGCAGCGAACATTGGGGTGAGTAATAAACCCGTCAATGGATAGAAAATTCCTGCTGCAACAGGTACACCCAAACCGTTATACACAAAGGAAAAAGCAAGGTTCTGTTTCATATTACGAACACCCAGTTTCGCCATATGTAGTGCATCGGCTGCACCACGAATGTCGCCTTTAACTAAGGTGACTTGCGCGGTTTGTTTAGCAATATCAGTTCCGTTTCCCATGGCAATTCCGACATTGGATTGCGCTAAGGCTGGTGCATCGTTAATGCCATCTCCCGCCATCGCCACAATTTTACCCTGAGCCTGATATTTCTTCACGATCTCCAGTTTTTCAGTTGGCGTACAGTTGCCATAGACTTGTTGAATACCCAATTCCTTAGCCACCAACTGGGCATTTTGTTCATGGTCACCTGTTGCCATGACCACTTCAATACCATCATCAATCAACTGCTGAATTACTTGCTGGGCATTGACTTTAATCGCATCGTGAATAGCAATATAAGCCAGTACTTCTTGGCTATTGCTTAAGAAACTGATCACATTGCCTGTCGCACGCTGCTGGTTCAACTGGCTTTGCAAAGTATCATCTAAAGTGATGCCGAGCTGTTCAAGCAGCTTTTGGCTACCAATATAGAGGGTTTGCTCGCCAATCTGCCCTTTGACGCCAAAACCAGTCACATCCTCAAAGTCTGCCACTTTAAGCAATTGCTGTGCAGGAACTATTTGAGTCAAAGTCTGTGCAATCGGATGACTAGAATACTGCTCAATCGAGGCAATCCACTGTTCTACTTGTGCTTGTTCCACATTTGGGCTGAGCAACTGAATTTCTTTAAGACTCGGTTTACCTTCCGTCAGAGTCCCTGTTTTATCGACAATCAGCGTATTCACTTTACTTAAAGCTTCAATCGCCTCTGCATCTTTAAACAGTACCCCTTTTTGTGCCGCACGACCGGTGGTGGCCATCACTGACATTGGCGTCGCCAAACCCAGCGCACATGGGCAGGCAATAATCAGTACCGCCACCGCACACATCAGTGCCAAATCAAATTGTGCACCACCAAACACCATCCAAGCGGCAAAGGTCAACACACTAATCAGTAACACCACAATCACAAAATACTTGGCAAACACATCGGCCAAACGTTGTAACGGTGCTTTAGAACGCTGTGCTTCTGCCACCGTCTGAATCATTTTCGCCAAAGTAGTATTCGCCCCGACCGCCGTGGTTTGAATACGAATACTGCCTTGTTGATTGACCGTACCGCCGATCACCGTGTCATGCATTTGCTTTTTCACAGGTACAGGTTCGCCTGTCATCATGGCTTCATCGACATAGGTTTTGCCTTCCACCACCACACCATCTAGTGGAATCTGCTCACCCGAGGAAATTTGTAAAATATCGCCTTGTTTGACCATGCCAATATCCACTTCAACCACTTGATCGTTTTGAACCAACTTGGCTGTGTTGGCTTGCAGTTTGAGTAAGGCTTTGAGTGAATCTGCTGTCTTGGCACGTGCTTTCAGCTCCATGATTTGACCAAGCAAACTTAAAGATACGATCATACAGGCTGCTTCAAAGTACACTGCAACGCCATGCCCCGTTTTGGCTTCCATTGGAATCACACTTGGGAAAATCGTTGCCACCACACTATAGATATAGGCCGCCAACACCCCGACACCAATGAGGCTCCACATATTTAAGTTGCGGGTTTTATACGAGGTCCAGCAACGCTCAATAAACGGTTTACCCGCCCATAGCACTACAGGAGTCGCTAGGACCAACTCAATCCACGGCTGAATATGCGGTGAAATGAAACTATGAATATGTGAACCCATCGCCAGTACAAATACAATCAACGTCAGCGGCAAGGTCATCCAAAAGCGATGGCTAAAATCCACCAATTCAGGGTTCGGTGCATCATCTAAAGTCGGTTGCATCGGCTCGAGTGCCATACCACAAATCGGACACGTCCCCGGTCCCTTTTGTACAATTTCAGGGTCCATCGGACAGGTATAGTCCATATCAGCAGCCCCTTCAGGCACAGGACGCTGATCGGGTGGAATCAGATAAAATTCAGGATCTCCCTGAAATTTGTCTAAGCAAGAAGGATTACAGAAATAGTAGGTCTGTTGCTGATAATCAGTTTTTAACTCTGTATTTGGGTCAACGGACATGCCACACACCGGGTCAATAGACTCTGCTGACGCCGATTGAGTACTGTGTTCATGTTGATGTTTCCCACCACCACAGCAGCTACTTTTGGCAGCTTCTACTTTCGGCTTGGGTGTACAGCAACTGGCTTTGCTGTCTGCTTCTGTTTGCGGTTTGGGCGCACAATAAGACGTTTTTTCCTCAGCCACTTTCGAGGTCGAACCACAACAACCTGAGGCTTTAACTACAGAATCTGAACGTTCAGCCTTTACATAAGCCTCTGGGGTTGCAATAAACTTTTGCAAACATTTTTCACTACAAAAGTAGTAGTTTTGCCCCTGCCATTCAGTATGCGGTTTACTTAAGTCCTTGACGGTCATGCCACACACAGGGTCAATAAATGTGGTCTTCTCTGCATCTGACACAGGTTTTGATCCACAACCACAACCCTTAGATGCAACTAATGTGCCTTCCTCTTTCGCCTGAGAACATGCCTCAGCTAAATCTACTTTGGGTTTACTGCAACAAGCACTGGGCGCTTTTTCTGATGTTAAATAAGCCTCTGGATTGGCCGAAAATTTCTTTAAACAGCCTGAACAACAAAACAAATAACGAACTGCTTGATGCTCATACACATGAGGAGAGTCTTCTGCGACCGTCATCCCACAGACAGGATCGATATTCACCACCATCGGCGCTAATTTCTGTTTAGAACAGCAAGACATTTTGTGTTGCTCACTCATTCTGACTCACCTTTTATTTTTTGATTGTGTTAGCATAAAGTCTGTACCTAGGTACTGAGTCAAGCCTTTTGGAGATTATTTTATGCTCACTATCGGCAAGCTGGCAAAACACTGTCAGGTGAATGTGGAAACGATTCGTTATTATCAGCGAATTGGTCTCATGCGCATTCCTGAAACCACACAAAACTATCGTTATTACAGCCAACAAGACATTGAAACCTTAAGCTTTATTCAAAAAGGCAAAGATGCGGGCTTACAGCTCAGTGAAATTCAAGATCTATTGCATTTGCAACTGGACGATCGCGAAAAAGTCCGTCATGTGATTCAGCAACGACTTGAAAAAATTGATCAACGGATTCAAGAGCTGAATGCTTTGAAACAACGTCTTTCAACTTGGGTGGATGAATGTAAAACCACCACTGACAGTTGCTGCCCAATTTTGCAAGAACTGAAAAAAGGTTCAACGGCTACGCCATAAACAGATGCCATCTTTTAAATTTGGCGCTCACTTTAACACTCACTATTTCGATACTCAGGACTGCGTTCACCATGTCGATTGAACTTGCCCAACTCAGAAAACAGCTTCGCAAACAACGCAGACAAGTTTCCGCCTATCAACAGCAGCAGTCCGAATTGCAAATTTTACAACGTTTAAGACGTGTGCCCGAATTCAAACATGCCACCCGTATTGGGATCTACCTACATGCTTTTGGGGAAATTCAGACCCATAAAATCATTGAATATTGCTTTCATCAAAAAAAGTCGGTGTATTTACCGATGATTTGCAATATGAATCAGCGCTTGGTGTGGGTCAAAGTTTCACGCAATCAATTTCAAAATAAACGCTTTTCACACCATCCGCTAGGTATGCAAGAGCCTATGGCAACACGTGGTCAGCACGTTTCACATTTAGACCTGCTACTCATGCCCTTATTGGCTTGTGATCCTTATGGCACACGCATTGGCATGGGCGGTGGTTTTTACGATAAAACCTTGGCTTCTGCACGCTATCACCGTCCATTTCGTCTTGGTTTGGCTCATCACTTCCAGTTGGTGCCACAGCGCTTGATTCGAGAAAAATGGGATCAACCTTTAGATGGACTGCTGACCCCTCAACAGCATTTACGCTTCAAGCGCTAAAATTGACATTTTTGACTGTTGAGAATACTTAAAAATCACATGTTTAGTCATTTTTTATACAATTTATTTTGACCTGCCCTTGTATTTTTTAAAATACCCATCACTATAAAAAACATGGCAACACCGTTGTCACTCATTAGGAGTGCCCATGTCTGAAATTATTATGAATCAAGAAACCTTAGAGCCTCAGGTTCCAAGTGTATTACCACTTTTAGCGTTACGTGATGTGGTGGTGTATCCATACATGCAAATCGCGCTATTTGTAGGTCGTGAAAAATCGATCAATGCAGTTGATGTGGCTCGTAACAGTGACAATCTAGTATTTGTAGTTGCTCAAAAAGATTCTCTTTCAGAAGAAATTGATCACGACAACTTATATCAATACGGTACTGTCGCGAAGATTGTGCAAGTTGTGAATCATGAAAATGATGAAAACTGTATAAAAGTATTAATTGAAGGCTTGCATCGTTCAAAGCTAGAAAAAATCATTGATGAAAATGATTATCTAACCGCAGAACATGCGCTTAGCCCAATGTCAGTCCACATTGACGAAACAACGCAAGAAACACGTGTTCAAGAATTACGTGCCCTGTTTGCACAATACGCTGAAGCAAAACTACGTAACGCACGTGAACTGATTGCTGCAGCGAACAAGATTGACGATTTACTGCAATTGTTATTCTTCGTAGCGACCCGTGTTCCACTGAATATTGATGTAAAGCAAAAATTCCTCGAACACGATGAGTTCGAAGCACATCTACAAGAACTGATGACGTATTTATTGCAACAATCTGAAGAACAACAGATTGAGCAAACTTTACATGACTCAGTGAAGCGTCAAATGGAGAAAAATCAACGCGAATACTTCCTCAATGAAAAGATGAAGGTCATTCAGCGTGAGCTTTCTGACATGAATGGCGGCGCGGAAGATGACGTTGCCGAAATTGAAAAACGTCTTGCCGAAGCTGATTTGCCTGAACACGTGCGCAAAAAAGCTGAAAGCGAATTCCGTAAACTCAAAGCAATGCAACCTGCGTCTAGCGAAGCGGCTGTGGTGCGCAATTATATCGAGGCCATCTTAGATACGCCTTGGAATAAAGCTAGCAAAGTCAGCATTAACTTAAGCAAAGCGCAAGAAATTTTGGATACCGATCATTACGGCTTAGATGACGTGAAAGATCGTATCGTGGAATATTTAGCGGTTCAATCTCGCGTGAAAAAACTCAAAGGCCCAATCCTTTGTTTGGTTGGCCCTCCAGGTGTAGGTAAAACTTCACTGGGTGAATCGGTTGCCAAAGCAACAGGTCGTGAGTTTGTACGTATGGCACTCGGTGGCGTGCGTGACGAGGCGGAAATCCGTGGTCACCGTCGTACCTATATCGGTGCGATGCCGGGTAAAATTGTGCAGTCATTAACGAAAGTTGGCGTGAAGAACCCATTGTTCTTGCTCGACGAAATCGACAAGATGGCACAAGACTACCGCGGCGACCCTGCGTCTGCGTTACTTGAAGTACTCGATCCATCACAGAACAGCAAGTTTAACGATCACTATTTAGATCTTGATCTGGACCTGTCTGAAGTGATGTTCATCTGTACTGCCAACAGCATGAATATTCCAGAAGCATTGCTTGACCGTATGGAAGTGATTCGTCTACCGGGTTATACCGAAGATGAAAAAGTCAATATTGCTGAGCGTTACCTTGTTCCGAAAGCAATGAAGAACAATGGTCTACGTGCGAAAGAATTGACTGTTCACGAAGAAGCGATTCGTGACATCGTGCAACGTTATACACGTGAAGCGGGTGTTCGTAGCTTAGAGCGTGAAGTGTCTAAAATTGCCCGTAAAGTTGTAAAAGAAGCGGTCAGCAAAAAGGCAAAAAACCTGCAAGTTGATGTGACTTCGGCCAATCTTCCAGATTACTTAGGTCCACATAAGTTTGACTTTGGTATGGCGGAAGATGAAGCACAAGTCGGTCGTGTTAACGGTTTGGCTTGGACTTCAGTCGGTGGTGAGTTGTTGACCATCGAAGTTGCAGCGGTCAAAGGTAAAGGTAAATTCATTACCACGGGTTCACTCGGCGATGTAATGAAAGAATCGATTACTGCTGCTATGACTGTCGTGCGTACCCGTGCAGATGAATTGGGTATCGAGTCGACACGTTTCGAAGAAACCGATGTTCACGTTCACTTACCAGAAGGTGCAACACCAAAAGATGGCCCTTCTGCAGGTTTAGCGTTAACAACTGCATTGGTTTCTGCTTTCACAGGCATCCCAATTCGCCCTGATATTGCCATGACAGGTGAAACCAGTCTCGGTGGTCGTGCAATGCGCATTGGTGGCTTGAAAGAGAAACTTCTGGCTGCACACCGTGGTGGAATTAAGCTGGTCTTCATTCCTCAAGACAACGTCCGTGATTTATCTGAAATCCCTGACAATGTTAAAGAAGGTTTAGAGATTAAAGCGGTGAAGTCGATTGATGAGATTTTACCACTGGCGTTGACCTCTATGCCTGAGCCTTTGGTCAAAGCACCAATTGTCAAAGCGGTCGATGAAGGCAAAAAAGCTGCACGCCACTAATTCCGCATCGTAAAGAGAGAGCTTCGGCTCTCTTTTTTATTACAATTTACTGTAGATAACACCACACATCTTTATGCTTTTATTTCCTACAATAATTTGATCAAGGGATACATGTAGGACAACTAAAATGAAAAACCCGATTGGTTGGTTTGAAATTTATGTGGATGACTTATCTCGTGCCAAACAATTTTATGAATCTGTTTTTAATATTCAATTAACTGAATTAACCCCACCAGCGGATGATAACTCACTGCAAATGTGGGCTTTCCCGTCAGATATGCAAGCCTATGGCGCTTCAGGTGCACTGGTGAAAATGCCAGGCCTATCCGCAGGAGAAAACAGTACCTTAATCTATTTTTCATGTGATGATTGTGCGAATGAAGCGAGCCGGCTTGTTGAGTCTGGTGGAAAAATTCATGAAGCAAAAACTGCCATTGGTGAATATGGTTTTATTGTGCTGGCCTTTGATAGCGAAGGAAATATGATTGGCCTACATTCCATGACGTGAAACGGATGAAACTCCAAATTTTTGCCTAGCTTGTTTGATTTTTTGTATTAAACCTTTTCCACTATCATCCATCAGACTTGAAAAATCGATAAAAAGCCCGATATAAATAATAAGAACAGATACGCGCTGTATGTTTCTTTTTATTGATGATTTGAAATTGCATGGTCATCTGATTCTCCAGACGGATGACCTTTTATCGCAGTTCTCGCTACTTGGGAACTGCGTTTTTTATTGCTCAAAATACATTAAGGTTTCAATAAATGCTGTACCAGCCCATCGATCACATTCGCCATTTTGGTCAAATTCAACGTCGCTAAGCGGTCTGCTTTGGTATGGTAGTGACCATTTCGATAAAATGCCGTATCGGTAATCATGACTGCGGGAATATCAAACTCCCAATAATTCAAATGATCTGAAAAATCAAAAGCATTGGCAAAGCTTGGTGCAACCAAACGCTGACATTCTAATTGATCAAGTTTCTGCATCGCTGCACAATATCCTGCGCCTAAATCACGTGAACTGACATTACTCACTGTAGCAATAAAATTACCATGGGTTGGATAAATCCACTTTAAGCCCACAGGATAGCTTTGGATGGTTTGTTCGCTAAAGAACCCTATCATTTCTAAAATATACACACCTTTAATCTTATCTTTTTGTGACTGAACTGATTTCGCATGCACATAGCTGCCCATTTGTTCAGTTTTAGAAAACGGTGGTTCTTCTAAACTATAGAACACAAAGTCCACATTGTTGGGTAGTTTAGCCTTTTGCTCTGCCAAAATACGTGCCGTTTCAATCACGCCGGCAACACCAGAGGCATTGTCATCTGCACCATCTTGATCGCCAAAGACGTCATAATGCGCCCCAACAATCACGCGGTCTGCCCGTCCGACGTTTAAACTACACACTACATTTCGGTAAATTTGCTGATTGGCCGTAAAGTTTTGATAGTGACACGGAACGCCCAATAAGCGCATTTGTTCTTTGATCCATGCAGAGACACGGTTCAGTTCATCAAGGTTTTTATAGTTACGTGCTTTGCCCTGACCAATCACTTGCTCCAAATAGACTTGTAGGTTTTGTTCATCAGCCATTTTGACGTTGCTTGCAAATACCTGCCCTGTGAAAGTACCTAGTACAACAATCAACAAAAAAGCCTGTTTTTTTAAAGTTTTGAGCCACATTGTTATTATTCCAAGTATTTCTTATTCCTCTCATCTGTTGAATTAAGCAACATTAGTTCAGTGAATTCAATTGCATTTTGTTTCGTCTCACTGCAAAGCCTTGCTTTCACCGTTATAATGAATCGTCTCCTTATACATGACCCATTATGAAAATCCGTATTCTGACCATTGGTCAAAAAATGCCTGCATGGGTACTGACTGGTTTTGAAGATTATTTCAAACGTATTCAACCTTTTGTGCAAACGCAGATTATTGAACTGCCAATGGCAAAGCGCGGTAAAAATGATTCAGAAGCAGATATTTTAAAATACCGTCAAATTGAAGGTGATAGCATTTTAAATGCGATGAAAGGCAACGAAGTACTGATTGCTTTGGAAGTCGGTGGTCGTGAGTTTAGCACCGAAAAACTGGCAGAAACCATGAAAGGATGGATGCTTGAGGGTAATGATATTGTACTGGCAATTGGTGGGCCTGACGGTCACTCTGAAGCAGTACGTAAAGCAGCTGCTTGGCATTGGTCTTTATCCAAACTGACCTTACCTCACCCGATGGTTCGCGTGATGCTGATTGAACAACTCTACCGAGCGATGAGTATTAACCATAATCACCCTTATCATCGTGCAGGTTAAGCTCAAGTATTGTTCTTTTTTTGGAACAATACGTTGATATTTCCCCCATTACACAGATGATAAGAATCTGACAAAATTCTTTTCATCTTCCCTTATTAGGCTTTCACAATGAACTTACAAACGCTACCCGGCTTATTCATTTCTCATGGCTCACCCATGCTTGCGTTGAATCCAGAGCAAGTTGGGCCAGCGTTACATCGTTTGGGTCTAAACTTACCGACACCACAAGCAATTGTGATTATGTCCGCGCACTGGGAAAGTAACTCACTTGAAGTAAGTACTGGAGTCCGTCCTGAGACATGGCATGACTTTCGAGGCTTTCCTGCTGAGCTTTATGACATTCGCTACCCAGCACCCGGTCAACCTGTTCTAGCTGAAGAAATTCTACATTTATTGGCAGAAGCGGGTTTTTCAGCTCATGCAAACAGTACTCGTCCGCGTGATCATGGCGTTTGGATGCCTTTAATCCATATGTATCCAGATGCAGACATCCCTGTGGTGGAAATTTCACTCCCGATGAATCTGTCGGCAGAGGAGATTTATAAAATTGGACAAACACTTGCACCACTACGCGAGCAGCAGGTCTTGCTCATTGGCTCAGGGAGTATTACCCATAACTTAGCCGAGTTGTCTTGGCATGGTCAGTCACAAGCGGTACCTGAGTGGGCATCGACATTTCGTAATCATGTCGTCGCGAAACTTAGCCATCAGGACTTTGACGCCATTTTAGACTGGGAATCGATTCCTTTTGTCCGTCGTAACCACCCAACGTTAGAACACTTTGCCCCAATATTTTTTGCGATGGGTACAGGACATCGTTTTAATATTGTGCATAGTAGCTTTACCATGGGTGCACTGGGCATGGACATTTACCGTTTTGATTAATGTATAAATTTTACTTATATATTAACAAAAAAATATTTATGGATATATTTTGAAACCCAAAAGAACTGAATGTATCCATTCTTTTAAAAACAACATCGGATATCATGTATCTTGTTATTTTAAATCAAGAACTTGTAACCCATGAAATTAAAATATTTAGCGATTGTCCTTTTCCCTCTCGCACTGGCTGCTTGCCAATCATCTGATATTCAAAAAGTAGGAGATTTGGCTGTGTCTGTACTACAACAACAAAATGCAGATCAAACACTCGCAAACTATCATTGGAGCGCGAACACCGCAGATGCGCCTAA
Organism: Acinetobacter sp. AB03; assembly: GCF_058107045.1. Classification (NCBI taxonomy): domain Bacteria; kingdom Pseudomonadati; phylum Pseudomonadota; class Gammaproteobacteria; order Moraxellales; family Moraxellaceae; genus Acinetobacter; species Acinetobacter sp. AB03. Next base: position 2,177,547 of record NZ_JBUEBA010000002.1, read on the forward strand.
ACCTTTGGTTTTAAACTTTGACAAAAAAGCAGGTCGCTTAGGCATTGCAACCAGTTGTAACGGTATGGGGACTAGTTGGAAAGTTGAAAATAATCAAATTGTGACGGGTAACCTGATGGCGACTCAAATGGCATGTGAACCAAAAGCCATGGCTCAGGAAGGCGTCGCAGCAGATTTATTTGACAACCGTAAAGCACCGTTTGTTTTAAACCTAAATGATCCTGATGCGCCAACACTGACCGTGGTATCGGCAAAAGGTGAAAAAATTGTATTCACAGGTAAACAAACCGCTGAGTCGAAATATCAAAGCCAAGGTGAAACTGTTTTCTTAGAAATTTCACCAGAAACTAAAACATGTTCTACAGGTGTTGCCCGTATGGAATGCCTACAAGTTCGTGAAATTAAATATGCTGAAAATGGCGTAAAGACACAGGTCGATAAAGACTGGACTTTATTCTATAACCACATTGATGGCTTCACTCATAACCCTAAAGAGCGTCAAATCGTACGTGTTAAACGTTTTAAAATTGCCAACCCTGCAGCGGACCAATCAAAATATGCTTATGTTCAAGACATGATTATTGAACGTGAAGCAGTAAAAGGTTCATTGTAATCGTTCAATGACCTAGAAAAAACCGAGGCCTCAAGCCTCGGTTTTTTATTGGGATTTTTCTAAGTGTATATAAACTTAGAATACGCCTTGAGCAAGCATTGCATCTGCAACTTTTACAAAGCCTGCAATGTTGGCACCATTTACATAGTTCACAGTACCATCTGCTTGTGTACCGTATTTCACACAGTTACGGTGAATTTCTTTCATGATCGCATGTAAGCGCTCATCGACTTCTTCAAAAGTCCAACCCAAACGCAAAGCATTTTGTGACATTTCTAGGCCAGAGGTCGCAACACCACCCGCGTTGGATGCTTTACCTGGTGCGTATAAAATTTTCGCTTCAACGAATTTTTCGACTGCATCTAAGGTAGAAGGCATGTTTGCCCCTTCAGCGACACAAATCACTCCATTTGTAAGGAGTACTTCAGCATCCGCCTGATCTAACTCATTTTGAGTTGCGCATGGCAATGCGATATCACATGGAATAGACCATGGACGCTGACCTTCTAAGTATTCAAAGCCATGCTTAGACGCAAACTCAGAAATACGACCGCGCTTCACATTCTTCAGTTCCATCACTTCAGCAAGTAAAGCATCGGTAAAGCCTGCTTTTACATATACCGTACCCGCAGAGTCAGACAATGAAACGACTTTTGCGCCTAAGTACATTGCTTTTTCAGCAGCGTACTGCGCTACGTTACCCGAACCAGAAATCGCGACTGTTTTACCTTGGAAGCAGTCGCCACGGGTTTTCAGCATTTCTTCAGCAAAATACACTGTGCCGTAGCCCGTTGCTTCAGGACGCGCCAAAGAACCACCAAAGGTCAAACCTTTACCCGTAAACACAGATGAAGTGTCATTGCTCAACTTCTTCATCATGCCAGCCATATAACCCACTTCACGGCCACCCACACCAATATCACCCGCAGGGATATCCGTATTTGAACCTAGGTGACGGTATAGCTCAATCATTAGCGCTTGGCAGAAACGCATAATTTCGCCTTCAGACTTACCCTTAGGATCAAAGTCTGAACCACCTTTACCACCACCCATTGGCAGTGTGGTTAACGCATTTTTAAAGGTTTGCTCAAAGCCTAAGAATTTTAGGATCGATAAATTCACCGATGGGTGAAAACGCATACCACCTTTAAATGGACCAATCGCCGAGTTGTATTGAACACGGAAAGCACGGTTTACATGGGTTTGACCTTGGTCATCCACCCATGAAACACGGAATTGAATCGCACGCTCTGGCTCAACCAAACGCTCTAGCAAACCGTGGTCTGCATAACGAGGATTTTTTTCAATGAACGGCCAAAGGCTGGTCATGACTTCCTCTACCGCTTGTAGAAACTCGGGTTGATGTTCATCACGTGTTTTCACGTAATCTAAAAACTCATTAAGGCTGTTATATTTCAACGCTTAATCCTCAGCAGAAAATGGATCAAAATTGGTCAAATTTTATAAACAATGTTAAATTTTGGCGCAAACAATTAAATATCTTTTACCAACAATTCACAACACATTTCTATAAAAAAACATATTTATCATTTATATAACAATTATTTATATAAAATATACCTAGAAATTTGTTATAAAAAAACACCAATGAAAACACAGGCTTAAAATCTTTTTTTGCTCAAAAATGATGCAGTTAATGAACCATTTTAGAACACAGGATTAATCAAAAAAAACATGGTAAAATTCAGTGATCTACCTATTTCTCCTAATATCTCTGCAAATTCAGTTGCAGGATTGGTTTACGCATGAATTCGCACATTTCCCTGATCCAAAATATCGATGCCCTCCTTCCCCAAACCCAATGTGGACTCTGCGGACATCGTGATGGATGTCTGCCTTATGCCCAAGCCATCAGCGAAGGTGAAGCAGCCAATAAATGTGTACCCGGCGGGCAGCCTGTAGCCGATGCATTGGCTCAGTTGCTAAACCGACCAGCATTAATTGCAGAGGAAAGTGTTTGGCCTATTCAAGCCGATGGCCGCCCACAGAGAATGAAAGCAATCATTCGTGAGGATGAATGCATTGGTTGTACCAAATGTATTAGTGCCTGTCCTGTAGACGCCATTATTGGTTCGGGTAAACTCATGCACAGTATTTTGACTGATCTGTGTACAGGCTGTGAACTGTGTATCCCGCCTTGTCCTGTCGACTGTATTGACCTTATTCCAGATGTAGACGGCATACCAACGGAAATCTTGCGCAAAGCTGAGCAAGATGATTTAAGACAACGCTATTACGCACATATTCAACGTGAAGAAAAACAGCGCCTACACCGTAAAGGTCCAGTGGTTCGTGCGGAAATTGATACGGCTTTATTTGCCCAGTTTTCAGCACAGAACGATGCTGTACCTGATATTCAGATCATTGAAAAAGAACCAGAAATGGCAGCAAAGCTTGATGCAAAATCCACGATTGAGCTGGCGAAATTACGCGTACAAATTAAAAAATTAGAAAAGCAACTCAGCGTTCGTGAAGATGAAAAAAAACGTCTGTTGTTGGATGACTTAACCCAACAGCTTCATCAGTTACAGGGAGCGTAAAGCATGCTAACGACAAGCGGAAAACCTGTAAAAAACATGACCAAAAAGCAAATTCAAATCTTTTTTGAACGTTTACGTGCACAACGCCCAAATCCCAAAACTGAATTAAATTATTCGAGTCCTTTTGAGCTGTTGGTGGCTGTGACCTTGTCTGCTCAGGCGACAGATGTGAGTGTCAACAAAGCTACAGATAAACTCTTTCCAGTCGCCAATACACCTGAAACTATTTATGCCTTAGGGGTCGATGGTTTAAAAACCTATATTAAAACCATAGGCTTATATAATGCAAAGGCTGAGAATGTCATTAAAGCCTGTAAGATACTGATTGAAAAACATAACAGCATCGTGCCAAACAATCGTGCGGATTTAGAAGCCTTGCCCGGTGTAGGACGAAAAACAGCCAATGTGGTGTTAAATACTGCTTTTGGACAACCGACGATGGCGGTCGATACGCATATTTTTCGTTTAGGCAATCGTACGGGATTAGCAGTCGGCAAAAATGTGCTTGAAGTCGAACACCGTTTAATGAAAGTCATACCGAAAGAATTTATTGTCGACTCACATCATTGGCTGATTTTACATGGTCGATACTGCTGTATTGCACGCAAACCGAAATGCCATGAGTGTATTGTTTCAGATGTGTGTAACTGGCCAGATCGTTTTGAATTTGGTGCAGCACGTATTGCCACAACGACGATAGAAGCTGAACATTAAAGTTCAGTTTTTTTATTTTTGATTTGATTTATCTTTGAAATCTTGCTGCAACTTCGGATGTAACTGACGTTTTGGCTGCTTCTTCGACATTTTTTCTTGTTTACTGACATCGCGTAGCATTTTTACGCTAATGTAAAACAAACCCACCAATACCGCCGCAGCAACAATAATTAAAACAATGATTCCAACTTGTGCCACACGCGACTCCATTTTTAGAGGATCAAGAAAAAGAGCCCTAATATGACTTAGAGCTCTTTCAATGTCAAAACATTGCCATGTTTAAAACATGCAATTATTTGTCTTGATCAAGAATCGCGAACAAATCTGCTTGTACTTCGTCAATTGGACGTAAGCCATTCAGCTTGTCATAGGTTGGTGCATTTTCACCAGACGCTGCGCGACCTTGGTAGAAACCAACCAACTGTTCAGTTTCAGTGTGGTATGAACCCAAACGCTTACGAATCGTTGCTTCTTGGTCATCTGGACGCTGTACCAGCTCTTCACCAGTTTCGTCGTCCTTACCTTCCACTTTAGGTGGATTGTAAACGATGTGATAAACACGGCCTGATGCAGGGTGCTGACGGCGACCAGAAAGACGTTGTACGATTTCTTCGTCAGGAACATCAATTTCAATCACGTGATCAATGTTGATACCTTCATTTTCAAGCGCTTCGGCTTGAGGAATGGTACGTGGGAAACCATCAAAGATACAGCCATTTACACAGTCAGGTTGCGCAATACGTTCTTTCACTAAACCAATGATCAGTTCATCAGATACAAGACCACCATTGTCCATCACGCTTTTAGCTTGTAGACCGAGTTCAGTTCCTTCACGAATTGCAGCACGGAGCATATCACCGGTTGAAATTTGTGGGACATTGTAGCGCTTACAGATCAACTGAGCTTGTGTACCTTTACCTGCTCCAGGTGGTCCGAGTAAGATAATGCGCATAAAAAAACATCCTCATTTAAACAATGTATTTGACACTTTGTACATATCGAAAAATTCGACATATTTTTAGCATCTAATTATAAGAAAGCTACAAACAAATGTATTGTACCCGCAATGAAGCCAGTTACCCCACCCAATAAAATCAAAATCCATTCGTCTTCCTGAAATGCAGGACGTAATAAGTTTTGAAATTCTTTCGGCGTTAGCTCTCGAATACGGTCTCTAAACATTTTATAGATTTTCTGTGCACGGCTCGCATTGAACGCTGGGTCGCATACAGGCACCATCGTAATTTCAATTGAACGATCAATCAAGTCCGTCTTCAGTTTTGCGTATTCACGTGGACCTAAAGACAGTTGCAAAGACGTTCTCACCAATGGCGTTTCCATGATTTCATTAATATGACGTTTGACAATACGACGGGTCTTGTCTTTTTTATTGCCATACATCATTTCAGTCATGATGGATTTTAACGTAATCAGGTCTTCTGTGACTACACTTGCAAACACATCAGACACTTCTTCTTGGCGCTTCATGAAAGCGCCTTGTACATTATAAGTCCCAATGCGCGGAATCACAGGTTTAATCCATGGAAACTTACGATCTTTTGTTAATTCAGTCAGTTGTAAGTATCGAACATAGTGTGGCTCAATTGGATTAAACACCATCCAAATCGCAATCCAGTTGGTTAAGAAGCCCCATACCGCGGCCCAAAATGGCACGGTCCAATGCCATGGCACCACAAACCAAACAATCATTTGGAAGATACCAAAGAACATCCCAATGAGGGCACTAATATGCCAAATAAAGTTGATTTCTTTCTGACCCACTTTCAAGAACATACGCACCATTAGTCTGCGGTCACCTTCCATTTGGCTGACCACCATATCGCGCATATCCACAAGTGACTCGACGTTCATGGTCAGTTCGGTCACTAATTCTCTGAGCACAGCCGGAAGCTGTTTGTGTGCCTGCGCATAAATTCGACGCTTAATCGAATAAGGTAAGTTTTCCCAAAGTACAGCATTACGGTCAATCATGACTTCATCAATCAGGTGCTCAAGTTCAAAACCAACTTGCTCACCAATGATTCGCGCCATATCCTCAGGATCCATTGCATCTAAAAATTCACGCAAAGAACCAAGTTTAGATAAGGTGTTATCCGTAATGATGCCTGAAATACGCCCCGCTTTTCTGGGCACAATACCCTGCCAACCCACAGGCAAAGGCCCAATATGAAACCCCCAAAATGTAATCGGGTAAAAGACCATTTTCAGGGCCATCCAAACGTGTGCCCAAGTCACAAAAGCAGTCACAGGAATAATGCTGAGTACAGCCCAAAAATCGGGTCGATTCAAAAAGGTTTGCCACAACTGATTGACGTACTCAAGCATGCATAACTTCCATATTTAATTTTATTAACTGAATTATATAGCGTTTTAAAAAAGATATTGTGTCTATAAACCGAAACTTAGAGTATAGGAAAATTGTAGTCTCGGTTCAGTTTCTGCAACCACATAGCCCGATTTGGCTTCGAGTTTTTCCCCTGCGCCAATCCCCACACTGAAAGTGCTGATTCGCTCAGGACTAAGTAACACATAAGCAAGATCTACACCACCACCAAGGCGAGATTCGTACTCGCCATCTACTTTCTTGCTGTCAATATGCCCTGCGTAAACACCGAGATAATAGCCATTTTTATCTTTACCAGTAAAATGAACTGGAAATCTAAAACCCAGCTGACCACCTACAGGGTAATCATCATTGATAAATACCCCAGCTTTTGCGTATGCAATGCCATAAGGATTCACCCACTCCAAATTGGTGTGCAGTAATTTCTGCGTTACACCAGCCCCTACATTCCACGTTTGAGCACTGCCAGCAGGAATTTTCGCATCTGGCAAAAAGGAATTATCTTGAGCGTAGGCTACGTTTGCACAGGCAACAAGTGCCAACACTGGATAAATTCTTGTCATTATTGTCACCATTATCCGTAATGTTATTTTAGTAATTGGTCCCTTTTTACAGGATTTTGACTGTAGCAGAATTTATAAAACACTTATATACAGCAATTTATATTTTTGATGTCTATAAAGTCAAAATTTAGGCAAAAATGAAAAGCAGAAGCAGCGATAACAAATATCAAAACAGTGTGACATGCGTTAGAATAGCGCGCAGGTATTTTCCTCTTTATCCATGTGTTTAAGTCGATTTGGTATGAAACAGCACTTTCCTTTAAAAAATGTCCAACAAGAAAAGCGCATTTTTCGAAATCGTACTTTTATTTCCATGGGTATTGTGGTTTTCTTCTTGCTGATTTTAGTCACTCGCTATGCCTATTTGCAGCTGGTTCAATTTGACGAGTTTTCAACTGCATCCGATCAAAACCGTATCCGCCTACAACCTTTAGCCCCTGCACGTGGTTATATTTATGACCGCAATGGTGTGCTGTTGGCGGACAACTATCCAGTCTTTACCGCGACGATGAGTCGAGCGGATGTGACGGATATTGATGCCACAATTGAACGTTTAACGCCAATCTTAGAACTCACACCAGATGATATTGAGCGCTTTAACAGTCGTATTAAAGCCTCACGTAAAACTGAACGCGTTTCCATTAAACTTAATCTCAATGAAAATGATATCGCTCGCTTTAGCGAAGTTAAGTATCAATTCCCTGGGGTTAATATCGAAACCCAGATGACGCGCTACTATCCACATGGTGAGCTATTTGCCCATGTGATTGGTTATGTAGGTCGAATTAACGATAAAGAATTAAAAAGTATCAATAAAGATTTGTATGCGGGCACTAACCTGATTGGTAAAATTGGGGTAGAAAACTCCTATGAAGATTTGCTGCATGGTGTACCAGGAAATGAGTCGGTCGAAGCCGATGCGCACGGTAACGTGTTGCGCCATTTAGGTCGCAAAGAACCCGTTCGTGGTAATGACTTATATCTTTCACTCGATTATGGCTTGCAGACGGTTGCCTCAGAGCAGCTTGCAGGTCGTCGTGGTGCAATCGTGGCGATGGATCCACGTACAGGTGAAATTCTGGCCTTGGTCTCAAGTCCAAGTTTTAACCCTAACCTGTTTGTCACGGGGATTAGTCATACCGACTATAGCGGTTTACGCGATAACCTCGATCAACCGCTATATAACCGTGCTGTACAAGGCGCTTACCCACCCGGCTCAACCATTAAACCGATGTTTGGTTTAGGTGGTATTCATTATGGCTTAATTGATTGGGGCACGGCCATTTCTGATCATGGCTATTTCACACTTCCGGGCGATTCGCATAAATTCCGCGACTGGAAAAAGTCAGGTCACGGCGTAGTCAACTTGCATAAATCACAAGTAGTCTCTTGCGATACCTTCTTCTACATTCTGTCGTTCCGTATGGGCATTGAAAAAATGAACACATGGATGCGCCAGTTTGGCTTTGGTGAAAAAACTGGCGTGGATTTACCAAGTGAAAGTACAGGCCTTTACCCCAACCCTGAATGGAAAATGCGTACCCGTGATGCCAAGTGGCTCAAAGGTGAAACCATTTCAGTGAGTATTGGACAAGGTGCTTTTACAGCAACACCGCTGCAATTGGCTATGGCAACAGCCATTACCGCCAACCATGGTTCACATGTGATTCCGCATGTTTTACAAACAAGTAAAGGCGCAAAACCACATAAAGACTTAAATGCACCTGATGGCAGAATCCAGTTCAATGGCACCGATCAAGACTGGATACAAATGCGTGATGCCATGGTCGATGTCATTGAAACAGGGACTGGACGTGGCATTCGCACGCCAATGTATAAAATTGCAGGTAAAACCGGTACGGCACAAGTCAAAAGTATTGCCCAAGGCAAACGCTACAATGAAGCCCTGTTAACCGAACGGCAGTTAGACCACGGTTTATTCGTGGGCTTTGCACCTGCGGAAAACCCTGAAATTGCGATTGCAGTAGTGTGGGAAAATGGTCGTCATGGTGGTTCTGCGGCACAGCTGGCTCGTCCGATCTTAGACTACTGGCTGCTCACACGTCATAAAAATCCAATTCGTCCACAAAACCATCAAATTAGTGGTGGTTTGATGACAGCGGGGATTAAACCGGGTGAATTACCAAGTGGTAGCACGCCACCAGCGACCACAACTGGGACAAGTGCAGCTACGCCAACCAGTACTTCCAATACAGCACCCGCTTCAACAACGGCAAATACAAGCCGTTCAGCTACACCACCTTCTGCACCTGTGGAGTCAGACTAATTATGAAAAACCAACTCCGCATCATTGGAGGGGACTGGAAACGTCGTCAACTGCCTTTTGCCAATATTGAAGGTTTACGCCCTACGCCTGATCGCGTACGTGAGACTTTGTTTAATTGGCTCATGTGGGATGTACAAAATACCAATGTTTTGGATATTTGTGCAGGTTCAGGTGCGTTGGCATTTGAAGCCTTATCACGTGGTGCATCAAAAGTAGTGATGATTGAACCTGACCGCAGTCAAGCACAGTTTTTAACGCAAAACTTGGAACTCCTTAAAGTACCTAAGTCCCGTGCCCAGTTAAAAGTAGCGACTGCACAGCAAACATTAGCCACCTTAAAAGAACAGTTTGATTTGGTCTTTTTAGACCCGCCGTATAGCCTAGAGCTATGGGAAGAATTGGCCCTCTTGGCTGATCCTCTGATTCAAAATAATGGCTATATTTATGTGGAAGCCGATCGAGATTTAAATCTATTAAAACTCCCAACGTCGTGGGTGCAAATAAAGAGCACCAAAGCTGGGACTGTTCGCGCAGGCTTATATCAAAAGAAAGTGGTGGTTTGTCCATAATCTAGACACTTTTATGCCCTTTTGATTTACGCCATCACGAAAGAAAGTGGTCTTAGCGAATATTAGTGTGGTTCTGAGCTACGCTATGTATGAAGATCAATATACATATTCAAAATCAAGCTAAGGTTTCAGTCATTTTACATGTCTAAAACTATGTAGACCGATCAAAAAACCGTACACTCGCTAAAATTTTAAATATATCGCATATGACTTGGTTGATCTTTATCTTAGGTGCAATGGTGGCGGGTTTTGTACAGGGACTCACAGGCTTTGCATTTGCCTTAATCGCCATGTCATTTTGGGTCTGGATCCTGGCACCTCAGCTCGCAGCGCCTCTGGTGGTGTTCGCCTCAGTCTGGAGTCACCTGATTTCCTTAAAGTCAGAATCTGCCTTTCAACTTGATAAAAGCCTCGTTGCACCTTATATCCTTGCAGGTCTGATTGGCGTTCCATTGGGAACCTATCTATTAGACATCATTCAAGCACAGACCTTTAAACTGATACTAGGAATTTTTTTGATTCTTTGGTGTCCATTGATGCTAATTAATCCCCAGATTCGCTTCATTCAAAACTCTGGAAAATACGCCGATAGCAGTATTGGTTTTCTTGGGGGTGTATTGGGTGGGGTGGGAGGCTTTTGTGGCTCACTGCCTTCAGCTTGGGTCATGTTAAAAAACCTTCCTAAAGAGCAACAGCGCTCAATTTTAAGGCATTTTAATTTCGCCATTCAGCTATTCACCTTACTCACCTATCTGCTCCGCGGAAATTTAAACTTGCAACATTTGCCCTATATGGGCATCTTACTTTTGAGTGTGAGTCTACCGGCCATGCTCGGCGCGCAATTGTTTTATAAAATTTCTGAGCGGCAGTTCAAACATACGGTACTGGGTTTATTGTTTAGTTCAGGCTGTTTTCTATGTATCAGCTATCGCTTTCTGTAGTGCTATAAAACCTGACTCTGAACTTTGGCAATGGCTTGGGTCAGCAATTGTGTATTTTGTGTCAATATAGGCTCATCTTTAAACAACTTGGCACTACTAGACTTCCTCCAGCTTCACAAATCTTTATACAATTGGCGCACCTTCCAACCCATCGCTCACCATATATGAAACTGCCTCTTGCACTACTGAGTTTTTGCTTTATCAGTGCTTGCTCCATAAGCTCATCCAAAGAAATAAAACAAGCTGAAAAACTTCTCCAATCTTTTAACTGTCAAAATATAGAGCACGATCAGGCAGACCACAGCAGTATGACCAGTTATCATGAACAAGTGCTTGCCAGCAGCAAACAAAAAGCCCAATCCTATGTAGAAAGCTATCAACATGGCGATCAAATTTTTGACCTGCCACTGCCCGAAGTGATTGAAACACAGCTACAAAGTTATACGGCCGCATGCCAGTCACTAGGTGGGGTTTTACCCAATCCCCAGCAAAGTCTTTAAAATACGATTAGCAATAAAAAAGACAGCTCGAAAACTGTCTTTTTTATTTCATATGACTTAAATTTGAAGTTAAGACACAGTTGAGTCGTTGTGATAACGAGTATCGACACTGAAACCTTGAGGAAATTTAGCAGAAATTTGCGCATAAAATGCCATAATTTCAGCCATATCTTTTTCATAGTCACCCGTAGGATAAATAATTTTACCCACTCCAGTTTTTTTCTTCGCATAGTCCATATAGGCTAACGCAATTGGAACACCTGCACTGACTGCAACATGATAAAAACCTGTTTTCCATTGTTCCTGCTTGGCACGTGTCCCTTCAGGGGTAACCAACATCACCAACTTAGGATGTTCTTTAAAAAGATCACTCATGAGTTGCACCATACTTGGACGTGGTTCACCTTCATGCTTTGGACGACGGTCAATACCTATCCCGCCCATTGCACGAACAAATGGCCCAAATGGCAGTTTCATATAGCTGTCTTTAATAGTAATACGGACATGCACACCTAAGGCCTTTAATGCCAAACGAGCGTACAGCGCATCCCAATTGCTGGTATGTGGCGCTGCAATCATTACACATTGATCGATATTCAAATCCCAATGATTATCAATCTGCCACCCCATTAAGGCCAAACTTTGTTCTGCAAGCTTTTCGAACACAAAAAATACCACATTACTGAAAATCCGCGCCGATTCTAGCAATGCTGCTGATCAAATACACGGCGAGACGCTCAATAAAACAACAATTAATCTATAAACGTATATTTTATTTAATTCCAAATATTTCAGGAAAAATCAGGCTCTTTGAGATTAAAGGTAAAAATACGTGAATAGTATTCTTTATTGAAGATACATAAGCATTCACAGATCTTCACAGTTTCATCTCCAGCACTCCTGTAAGGTAAAACTAAACATTAAGTAATATCGGGTGCTGTATATGCAAAAGACTGTTTTAGCACTATGCCTATCTCTCACCATGTTAACTGCATGCTCAAAGCCAAATGAAAACAATCCTCCACCAGATCACAATGTCACGGCATCTATGGACGACAGTGCTAGCGCAACCGTGATGGATACACCAGACACAGCAAATGCCTTAGATTGGGTAGGCACATATCAAGGGGTTCTGCCCTGTCACGATTGTTCTGGGATCGACACTGAACTTGAACTGACCTTAGATCATCATTTTGTGCTGAAACAAAAAATTTTAGGCAAATCGAATAATAATTATGTCAATGAAGTGAAAGGTTCATTTCAATTTTTGAATGGCTCTGATCAGATGATTCAACTCGACTCATCAGGCGATAGCCGTATTTATTATATTGGTGCGCAATTTATTGAAATGCGTGGCGATAAAGGCCAAGTACTGGATCAACCTGAGTCCAACTTTAAACTCACCAAATCCTTGGAATAGACACTCGCAACATTCTGAATGATTTAAATTGCTTATTTAAATATCACCGCATAAATTTCATCCAAGCATCAAAAAAGGTAGCCAAATTACTTCAGCTACCTTTTTTCATAATTTACTTCTTTTGGTTCTGCATATTCTTAATTAGCTCGCTAAAATCAAGTGTTGCAGCCTTTTGTACAGGTGGATAGTCCATCAACGATTTGATATGTGAACCCAGTAATGCCTGTAAGGGTTCAGAAATCCATTGCTTGGTTTGAATAATGTCTGAACGATCTCTGATACTATCAAAAGTCTCAAATGGGTCTTGGCGAAGGTTGTACATCACTGGAAATTTTTGCTTTTGATACTGGTCGTAATAATTTTCACTGGTTTCAAAGTGAACTTTCCATTGGTTAATACGAACTGCACGTACGGTTGACTCATGATAGTACAAGAAATTATTACGCTTACTTTCTGTAGTCTTACCCGTCCAATAATCAAGATTATTCACACCATCAATAATTTGCTTACGATTGGTTTTCATCTCCTCTACAACATTTTTATTCCCTGCGACATTCGCCAAAGTTGTAAACAGATCCATATGCGACTGAATGCCGTGTTTCACTTGTCCTGCAGGAATATGTCCCGGCCATCGCACCATCATTGGAACACGAACTCCCCCTTCATAGGTCGTCATTTTTTCACCACGGAACGGTGTGGTTCCACCATGATTTTTTGCACTGTGCTCAGGGCCATTATCAGTGGTATAAACAATGATGGTGTTATCCAACACCCCCATCTTCTTCATATCATCCAAGAGTTGACCGACTTGCATATCGTGTTCAACCATACCACTGCCGTATAAATCATCTTCAGAGGTGGCTTTGGCAGCTAAGTAACGATGCTCAGGACGTAAATGGGTAAACATGTGCATACGACTTGGATTCAGCCACACAAAAAACGGCTTGTCCGATTTTTTACTGCGCTTCATAAAATCGACACTGGCAGCGATAAATTCATCATCCACCGTTTCAATACGTTTACGGGTTAAAGGACCGGAGTCTTTACACTTTTGTTTACCTATCACACCAAAACGAGGATCGATAGTTCCATCATTATCGTTGGACGAATAACAATGTAATACACCACGCGTTCCATACTGATTCACAAATTCAGGATCTTTTGGATAATCATACTGTTCAGGAAATTCTTCAGTATTTAAGTGATATAAATTACCAAAGAATTCATCAAAACCATGTACTGTCGGTAAGCTATCATTTCGATCACCCAAATGATTTTTACCAAACTGACCACTCATATAACCTAACGGTTTGAGTACTTCTGCCAAAGTCGGTGTTGCAGCTTTAATCCCTAAAGGTGAACCTGGACGACCGACTGTCGTCATATCTGAACGAATTGGATACTGACCTGTAATAAATGCTGCACGTCCAGCGGTTGAACTTGGCTGTGCATAGTGATCGGTAAACATCACGCCTTCTTGGGCAATACGATCAATATTCGGCGTGTCATAGCCCATAACACCATGACTATAAGCACTGACGTTCTGCCAGCCTACATCATCGGACATAATCACCAAAATATTGGGTGGTTTCGCCATGAGTGCTGTTGAAAGTAATGCTCCACCTACCAGAGCTAAAGAGCGTGAAATTAAGTTTTTTTGCATGGTATTTTCTTAAACACATTCGTATAAAACGAATTTTCATCCTTGTTTCAAACCCAATTGGCACTAAACGCAAAACCATATCAGTGCCTTACAAATTTAATTTTTAGAAAAATGCTTTTCTAAAAACCTGTGACAATATCTTGATCGACTCAGTCGATGAGTTATTTCGAGTTTTTTTCGAATCTTGTATGAATAATAAAGTAGTTTGACTATAGTTCCCTAATGCGGCCGTATCCGTTTAGCAATTTCATTTTTAGATAAAAGTGCACTATGAAAAAAACGTTTTAAACCTGAGCAAAGATAATGTAGACCCGCCTCTCCATCTGGGGTTTTGAGAAAACGGTCTTTCGGACAATCGCCCCAGCAATATTGAAGATATGGACATTTTTGGCAGTATTCTGGCAGTGACTTCGATTTGGCGTATGCAAATTTCTTTTGTCGCTCAGAAAAAACTAAATCGCCTTGGTGAATCTCGTGAATGTTGCCCAATTTATATTCAGGATAAACAAAGTGGTCGCACGAAAATAAGTCGCCATTGTGTTCGACCGCCAAGGATTTCCCACAAATTTGACCCGACACACATTTCTGCGCCCCATAGCCAAACATCATTGAAACCATGTTTTCAAACTGGTCAACAAAGACCTGCCCAAAGTCTTTCTGTAACCATTCTTTCCACACAGTTGAAAGGAATATGCCCCAATCATCGGCAGCAATCGACCAGTCTGTCACCACAGAGTCTGAGCTGCCCGGCTGCGCTGCTGAACTGCCCAATTTGGGTAAATCTTGAGGATTCCAATGGCCTGGTGCTGTCTGCTGAAACTGGGCACTTTCCATTCCTGGAATCAGTTGAATCATGCGCGGTCTCACCTGATCTCGAATAAAACGATAAACCTCTAACGGTCGCTTCGCATTATCACGGTTCACCACACATAAGGCATTAAAGGGGACTTGATACTGGCGCAATAATGCAGCAGCCTGCATGACTTTAGCATGCGTAGGTTTTCCACCTTTGTTATAGCGATGGATATCATGCAACTCGGCAGGCCCATCTATGGATAAACCCACCAAAAAATCATGCTGTTTTAAAAATGCACACCAGTCTTCATCCAGTAAGGTGCCATTGGTTTGTAAATCATTTTCAATACGTTGCTGCGGTTTCGCATATTTTTTTTGCAGTTCAACCACCCGCTGGAAAAACTCCAAGCCCATAAGCGTCGGCTCACCACCCTGCCAACTAAAAATAACTTCATTGCCCGTTTGCGCTTCGACATATTGCTTAATATGTAACTCAAGCATCGACTCAGACATACGCGGAACTTTGGGTTGCTGGAACATGTCTTGTTTATGCAAATAGAAGCAATAACTACAATCTAAGTTGCACTGTGCCCCAGTGGGTTTGATCATCACGTGATAGCGATAGGTTTGCCCCTGCACTTGCAGGCTTCTTAAAGGCGGAGATTCAGCTTGTATAGGTATCATTCGCATTTTAGAATCCTCATTTTTTTCAGCGTTCAGGCACAAATTCACAACTGTACAAAACCATGTACACAAGTTATTTTGCGAAAAAAGATCTGGTAGTTTCATTCCATTCACTGCATGAAGTCGGCTAAAGACCCAAGCCATTTTTTGTTTTGAATGGATTAACCAGAGTGATTATTGCCGTTAAACATGCAACAGGAAGGCTGCTATACGATGACCTTGCAAATCTTTTGATAATTTCAATGTTTTATAATTCATTCTCTTCTTATCCCTAAGCTTAATTTTCATCAGCAAAACCACTGTGTAAGAGTAAAAATCAACAGCCAATTCCAATTTTGGCCTACTGAAAAATACTGACCCATCTCACACAGTTGCATTGCTTGGTAGAGCACGTTATCAAACTTTGAAAACAGAGAAACCACTCAAAAGAATGGTAATTGCATTTTTTATGGTCGTTATATACTTGAGCTACGTCATCCTCCAAACCTAAACACCATTCTGTTGAACCCAAACTAGACATATTTTATAAAATGTGAAGCATCGCTTTTAGAACTTCGACATAGACTATTTTAAGAATTGAGAAGCTGGATAATGAATTTTTAAATGATCCATTTATACCTAATGTGCTGACTCGTCTCCGTCTTATCTTTTGTTTTTATTCACACAGTCAGAAACATCAAAAAGTTCAATAAAAAAGGCCGCTCATAGAGCGACCTTTTTCTTTTCAAATATATGTGAGTAACTATGAATAAATTACAAACACTTATTTAATTAGGGTTGGAATTACATCATTCCGCCCATACCACCCATACCGCCCATATCAGGCATTGCAGGCTTATCTTCTGGAACGTCAGTAATCATACATTCAGTTGTCAACATTAAACCTGCTACAGATGCAGCATGCTCAAGTGCAGAACGCGTTACTTTCGCAGGGTCAAGAATACCCATTTCTAGCATGTCACCGTACTCAGAAGTTGCAGCGTTATAACCAAAGTTACCTTCGCCATTTTTCACAGCGTTGATCACAACTGAAGGCTCATCACCCGCATTCGCAACGATCTGACGAAGTGGCGCTTCAATCGCACGACGTAAAATGTTAATACCTACATTTTGATCGTCATTCGCACCATTTACACCGTCAAGCGCAGCTGCAGCACGCACCAGTGCAACACCACCACCAGCAACCACACCTTCTTCAACCGCAGCACGTGTTGCATGAAGCGCATCGTCCACGCGGTCTTTCTTCTCTTTCATTTCAACTTCAGTCGCTGCACCAATTTTGATCACAGCTACACCGCCTGCCAATTTAGCAACACGTTCTTGAAGTTTTTCTTTGTCGTATTCAGAAGACGATTCTTCAATTTGCGCACGAATTTGAGTGACACGTTCAGCAATTTGAGCTGCATCACCAGCACCGTCAACAATCACAGTGTTCTCTTTAGACACAGTGATTTTGTGCGCAGTACCTAAGTCTTGAAGAGAAGCTTGTTCCAAAGTCATGCCTACTTCTTCAGAAATCACAGTCGCGCCAGTCAAGATTGCGATATCTTGAAGCATTGCTTTACGACGGTCACCAAAACCTGGCGCTTTAACCGCACATACTTTGATAATTCCGCGCATGTTGTTAACAACAAGTGTAGCTAAAGCCTCACCTTCAACATCTTCAGCGATGATTAAAAGTGGTTTACCAGTTTTAGCAACAGCTTCAAGTACAGTAATTAATTCACGGATGTTGCTGATTTTTTTGTCAACAAGCAAGATAAACGGATTTTCAAGTTCAGCCGTTAATGTATCTTGTTTGTTTGCAAAATACGGGCTGATATAACCACGGTCAAACTGCATACCCTCAACAACGTCCAAAGCATCTTCAAAGCCTGAACCTTCTTCAACGGTAATCACGCCTTCTTTACCTACGCGTTCCATTGCTTGTGCAATGAGTTTACCTACAGTTTCGTCAGAGTTTGCAGAGATTGAACCGACTTGTTCAATCGCTTTGGTATCAGAAGCAGGTTTTGCTGTTGCTTTAATTTCAGCAACCAATGCTTTAACAGCCAGGTCAATACCACGTTTCAAGTCCATTGGGTTCATACCCGCAGTTACAGACTTGATGCCTTCATTTAAAATTGCTTGAGCTAGTACAGTTGCGGTTGTTGTACCGTCACCCGCGATGTCATTGGTTTTAGAAGATACTTCACGAACCAATTGAGCGCCCATGTTCTCAAATTTGTCTTTTAGAGAAATTTCTTTCGCAACAGTTACACCATCTTTAGTGATGTGTGGTGCGCCAAAAGAACGGTCGATCACAACGTTACGGCCTTTAGGACCTAAAGTCACTTTTACAGCATCTGCAAGCACGTTTACGCCTGCAATCATTTTAGAACGAGCTGAATCACCAAATTTTACGTCTTTAGCTGACATACTAAACTCCAAATATTCTTAAATTTTAATCAATTGTATTGCTTAAACAGCAAATGAACGTTCTGAATTAACCTTCAAGAACCGCTAAAATATCAGACTCTTTCATCACAAGAAGTTCTTCTCCTTCAACTTTAACTTTAGTGCCTGCATATGCACCAAACAGTACATTGTCGCCCACTTTTACATCTAAAGCACGAACGCCATTGTCTGTAATTTTGCCATTGCCTACTGCAATAATTTCACCTTGAGCTGGCTGTTCAGCAGCAGAAGTACTCAAAATTAAACCACCCGCAGTTTTAGTTTCCTTTTCTACGCGGCGAATCACAACGTTGTCATGTAAAGGACGAATTTTGCTCATTTCTTGCTCCATAGACATTTTCAAAAATGCCATTGTTTACGATGTGAAGATGACTTCTTATTCCTAGGTCATCAACAAAATTTTGATATGACACTTTTGTGGGGATGGAATAAAACGCTTCAAGGGCAAACACAAAATATTTTTATATTTTTGCGCTCTTTTTAAGCAAACCTAAGCAAAGTTTAGACACTTAATTCAATCTGACGTATTTTGCTGCATCAACTCGAAGTGATTTGTTTCAGCGTTAAAGCTCAAATGTTGTACATCGGCATTCGGCAAAATAATATTCAGGCTATTGGGCAAACCCGCATGTAAACGATAAGATGTTGCCGTTCCAGCATGGATATCCAGCACTGGATGCGATACCCCAAGTTGATAAATCTGATTCAAATCATAAACGGCAGCGTGGTGTAAATGCCCATGTAAAAGTCCATTTAAACCATGTTGGCTCCATTGCTCCAATGCAATACGACCAAGCATCGGACAGTCTTTCACACCATGACTATGGTCTGGCGGAGTATAAAAAGGCTGATGCGCGGCGATCAGTTTAATTTTGTGCGCAGGTGCTTGCTGCAATTTTAGATCAATCTCTTGAATTTGGTTCAGTGAAATATGCCCTCGCGTGTGGTAACGCCGACGAATACTATTCACTCCAATGACATAAAAATGTTCAGTTTCTAAGGTGTTTTCCATCCCCCCAAAAAACAGTTGATAACGTGCAAAGGGACTGAAAAAACGATTCCACACATGGTACAGCGGAATATCATGATTCCCCGGCACCACCAAATACGGCAGCTTTAAACTGTCTAAAAACTGCCGACAAGCATAAAACTGAATAAACCGCGCACGTTGGGTCAAGTCCCCACTGACCACTACGGCTTCAAAAGAATGTTCCTCACATAACTGACGAATGGCCTGTAAACAGGCTTCGCGTTCGGTCCCAAAGTGTAAATCTGACAAATGTAAAATCATGCGGGAACCATGATATTCAGCGCATGCTTACGTACTGTAATTTTCAGCGGTGGTGTCATCGTGACAATTTCTCCATCTACCGCAACCGTAAGCTTATTACGCTTTGAATGAACAATCACTTCATCTGCTGCAAAGCTATAGACATCGGAAGCCTGATCTAAATTGCCTTTAATCAGCTGCCATAAGGTCTTGAACAAAGTCCGCTTATCACTTTTTGCTACTACCACGCCCGCCACTTTGCCTGCTTCCGCCGCCTCGGCAATACGTAGTTTCATTTCAGCCAGTTGAAGTTGATTATTGCCAAAGAAAATCAATGGCGTTTTCACTGGATAGCGCTGTCCATCGACTTCTACTTCAAGTTTTAACTCTTTTCGGTCGCGGATGAGAACATCCAATGCCGAAGTATACGCATGCAATGGAAAACGTCCAAAATGCTTATTAAACTGTTCTCTTTTTTGAATAAATAAAGGATAAAGCCCTAAACTGGCATTGTTCAGATATATATGTTGATTCAACTGTGCCACATGCACAGAACGTGGCTGCCCTTCACTAATGGCTTTGGCTGCATCTAATAGGTCCAACGGAATATTCAGCACTCGCGCAACATAGTTAAAGGTACCTAGCGGCAAGATCCCCATAGGAATATCCGTTCCCATCAATTTAGATGCAACTGCATTTAAAGTTCCATCACCACCTGCAGCAACCACGACCCCTACATTCTCCGCTTGACGATGACGTAGTAAAATATCTTGCATCATCTGATCAAAGTTCATGCACTCACTTAACTCAAATGACTGTATTTCAAAACCCGCAGTACTCAGATCGGCTACCAACTGTTCATACACTTCATCTTTATTTGCAGCATGAAAACCTGATTTTTTATTATAAATAAGTGATAAAGGTTTGAGTTGCTCTGACATTTTGCACCTAAACTTGAAGTAATTGCTCTATTTTTGTCCAAACACTCAACACTTAACAGTTTTGTTATGTAAAATTCAAATGACTACCATTTATTTAATCAATAATAAATCTCAATCACAAAATAAATGCAAATATATGATTTTAATACTAATATCTTAAATGAATAATCCTCATAAATATAATAAATACACAAAATAAAAGCCAAAAATCAAACCAAGCTATTGTTTTTTAATAGTTAAAATGAGACAACCCCATCGAACTGTTCATAATTTAGATACGCCTTTGGTCTTATTTTTTTTATCAAATTATGCTTTAATACAGCCACTTTTTTTCATCTTTTCATCTCTGCAGTAAATTTTATTGCTGAGATTGTACTTTGTACAAACGTGTACATATTTGAGATAGGCCTCACCATGACCCAAGTGAACGCACCAGAATTCGTTCGTCACCCTAAGCTTATTGCGTGGGTGGAAGAAATTGCAAAATTAACAAAACCAGCGAAAATTGAATGGTGTGACGGCAGCGAAGAAGAATATCAACGTTATATCAACTTGATGATCGCTAACGGCACAATGCAAGCGCTTAACCAAGAAACGCATCCTGGTTCTTATCTTGCTAATTCTGATCCTTCTGACGTTGCTCGTGTTGAAGGTCGTACTTACATCTGCTCTGAAAAACAAGAAGATGCTGGTGCAACAAACAACTGGGAAGAGCCTGCTGAAATGCGTGCTCGCCTAAATGGTTTGTTTGACGGTTCAATGGCAGGTCGTACTTTATATGTAGTACCGTTCTCTATGGGCCCATTAGGTTCTCATATTGCACATATTGGTATCGAATTAACTGACTCTCCATATGTAGCAGTTAGCATGTCTAAAATGGCTCGCATGGGTAAAGCTGTTTATGACGTTCTTGGTACAGACGGTGAATTTATTCCTTGCGTACATACTGTTGGTGCGCCGCTTGCTGATGGCGAAAAAGATGTTGCATGGCCTTGCAACCCTGAAAAATACATCGTGCATTACCCAGAAACACGTGAAATCTGGTCTTACGGTTCTGGTTACGGTGGTAACGCATTGTTAGGTAAAAAATGCTTAGCTTTACGTATTGCGTCTTCTATGGGTCGTCAACAAGGTTGGTTAGCAGAACACATGCTGATTCTTGGTGTGACTAATCCTCAAGGCGAAAAACACTACATCGCAGCGGCATTCCCGTCTGCTTGTGGTAAAACAAACTTCGCGATGTTGATTCCACCAGCAGGCTACGAAGGTTGGAAAATTGAAACTGTAGGTGACGATATTGCTTGGATCAAACCAGGTGAAGACGGTCGCTTATACGCAATCAACCCAGAAGCAGGCTTCTTCGGTGTAGCGCCTGGTACAAATACCAAGACCAACCCGAACTGTATGGCTACACTTCACAAAGACGTGATTTATACCAATGTTGCGGTAACTGATAACGGTGAAGTATGGTGGGAAGGTCTTACTAAAGAAGCACCTGCCAACCTGACTAACTGGAAAGGTCAACCTCACACTGGCGCAGAAAAAGCGGCTCATCCAAATGCGCGCTTCACTGTTTCAGCAGGTCAATGTCCTTCTATTGATGCTGACTGGGAAAATCCAGCCGGTGTTCCAATTTCAGCGTTCATCTTTGGTGGTCGCCGTGCAGACACAGTGCCTCTAATTTCAGAAGCATTTGACTGGGTAGATGGTGTTTACAAAGCTGCAACGATGGGCTCTGAAACAACTGCAGCTGCCGTTGGCCAACAAGGTATCGTTCGTCGTGACCCATTCGCAATGCTTCCATTTGCGGGTTACAACATGGCGGATTACTTCTCTCACTGGTTAGAGCTTGGTGAAGAAGTTGCAGCGAAAGCTAAAGCTGCGGGCAACAAACTTCCAGGCATCTACAACGTGAACTGGTTCCGTCGTGATGCTGAAGGCAACTTCGTATGGCCTGGTTTCGGTCAAAACATGCGTGTTCTTGAGTGGATCATTGACCGTTGTGAAGGCCGTGCTGATGCAGTTGAAACACCAATTGGTTTAGTTCCAACTTATGAACAGTTGAACTGGACAGGTTCTGACTTCACTAAAGCACAGTTTGACCTTGTGACTTCTCAAGACAAAGATCAATGGATCAAAGAGCTTGAAAGCCATACTGAACTATTCGACAAACTTGGTGAACGCCTACCAGCTGCTCTTAAAGCTCGCCAAAACGAACTTTTAGATGCTGTTAAGCAATCTGCTTAATCTTTCAATTAAGCCAAAAAAAAAGACCGCTTAAGCGGTCTTTTTTTAATCTATTTACAATTTTAAAACTTTATAACTCAACAAAAATTTATCAAGGGGTAATTCATGCTTAAAAAACTCACACTCACAATTGGTTTACTGGGCCTATCAAGCTTAGTCATGGCTCAAACAGAAGTAGCAACAACTCAGCCAGCACTTCATGTTTGCGCAATCAAAGGTACACCTGATTCAACTCAATTTGAAATCAAAAAGCGTATCAAAGTCGCTAAAGGTACTTATGGCAGCGTGGTTGAACTCTATCCGCGTTTTGCTGAACGTGCACATCAAGTCGGTG
>NZ_JBUEBA010000002.1:2200570-2209502 GCF_058107045.1 Acinetobacter sp. AB03
TCTTTGTTCTCACCGAGCATATGCCACACTCGACTACCATAACTGTTTGCCCAACGATGCGCTGTTTGAGGCTCTAGCCCTTTGATTTCATGCATCAACTCTGCACATAAAACCTCGATAGAACTAAAACCTTCCGCACCGGGGAGTTTTGCCTCAGCCGTCCATTCCGCCTTCATGTGTGAAAAATAACGTTTTAGCTGTAGCAAAGCCGCTTCCGCCAACTTGCGATAAGTCGTTAACTTTCCACCATAAACAGATAATAATGGTGCTTCATCCGCAACAGGTTTAGACATCGACAGTACATAATCACGTGTCACTTTAGAGGCTTGTGTACTTGCATCATCATACAATGCCCTTACACCTGCAAAGCTTGAGATTACATCTTCTTGCTGTAATTGAAGCTTGAAATGGTCATTAATCACATCAATCAAATAAGCAGTTTCCTGCTCGGTGATATGGACATGATTTGCATCCCCCTCAAACTCTACGTCCGTGGTACCAATCAGGCTGTATTCATCTAAATAAGGAATTACAAACACAATGCGTTGATCATCATTTTGTAGAATAAACGCATGCGTTTCCGGGTATAAACGCTTCACAATGATATGGCTGCCCTGAACCAATCGAATGCCTGCCTTTGGTGTTTGGGACAGTTGTTGTTGAATAAAATCTGTGACCCATGCACCTGTTGCATTGACTAAGCTTCGAGCTTTAATTTGGTAATGTTGTTTTTGATGCTCTAAGGTTAGACACCACACACCCTCCTGCTGAACCGCAGAAACGCATCGCGTTTGTGTCCGAATTTGAGCCCCTAGCTCATGTGCTTGAATTGCATTGACTACCACCAAACGCGCATCATCCACAGTACAATCTGAATATTCGAAACCACGTTTAATCGTATCTTTTAGCGGGCTATCGACATTAAAATGAACAAGCTCTGAACCCTCTAATGTTTCTCGTTTTGCCAAATAGTCATAGATAAACAAGCCTGAACGAATCAGCCACGCCGGACGCAAATAAGGTAAATGCGGCATAATAAAACGCATAGGATGGATCAAATGTGGGGCTTTTTTTAACAGTACTTCACGCTCTAATAACGCTTCACGCACCAAACGAAATTCTTTCTGTTCGAGATAACGCAATCCACCATGAATAAGCTTGCTACTGGCTGAAGACGTATGACTAGCTAAATCATCTTTTTCACAGACAAAAACACTTAAACCACGCCCTACAGCATCATTTGCAATGCCCACCCCATTGATGCCCGCGCCCACAACGGCAATATCATAAATGGCATCTGTGTCTTGCATATTCACCTCTCTCATTGAGTTATTGTGTTATTTTTGTTCTTCACGCTAAACTTAACATCAAAATCCAACCTTGTCATACTCCAAAGCCATTCAGATCAGAGGAAATTCGTTATTCTAAATAAATTAATAACTGCATCTATTTTTACAATTTAATTTTTAATTTTGACTATTCAGTGAAAAGTCGACTAATTTCCAAGCTAAAAAACACTTTCTTTTCTAAAAATCAACATTCACCATAAAATAAAAAAACCCTATAACCCCTTGTATTTTAATTGACTATTCACACATTAAAAAATCACAAGAGTTTGTTTTAGATAAGTAAAACGATAATTTCCCATTAAAATAAAGATATTCATTAGAAAAACTTAACAGCA
Source organism: Acinetobacter sp. AB03 (assembly GCF_058107045.1). Lineage (NCBI taxonomy): Bacteria > Pseudomonadati > Pseudomonadota > Gammaproteobacteria > Moraxellales > Moraxellaceae > Acinetobacter > Acinetobacter sp. AB03. The sequence continues at coordinate 2,202,255 of NZ_JBUEBA010000002.1, forward strand.
TATAAATCATACCAACATTTAGACTAAAGTCGAATGAAGTCCAAGGATAAGGGGCGTATAACGAAACAGAATTTTTTGTTTAATCTTAAAATATATTGTTTTAACTTTTTCTACTTAAAAAGTTAAAAGATGTATTTTCCGAACTTCTCTTTGGGAAATTTTTGTGACTGATCTATCTCCCCAAACTGCTCCAGTAAGCATCGATAAAAAGACCCGCTTAAAATCGATTCTCGGTGGTTCAGCTGGCAACTTAGTTGAATGGTATGACTGGTATATCTATGCCGCATTTACCTTATATTTCGCGCCACAGTTTTTCCCTGAAGGGGATGACACGGTAAAACTTTTACAAGCTGCTGCCGTCTTTGCACTGGGCTTCCTGATGCGTCCTATTGGCGCGTGGATCATGGGCATTTATGCAGACCGTAAAGGACGTAAATCAGGTCTTACCCTGTCTGTATCTTTAATGTGTGTGGGATCTTTGATTATTGCCTGTGCACCCACCTATGCCAGTGTGGGTATGCTCGCACCTGCCTTATTGCTTTTTGCCCGTTTATTGCAAGGTTTAAGTGTTGGTGGAGAATACGGTTCAAGCGCAACCTATTTAACGGAAATGGCTGGCAAAAACCATCGTGGTTTCTTCTCTAGTTTTCAGTATGTGACCCTCATTTCTGGTCAGCTCTTAGCACTGTGTGTGTTGATCATTCTACAACGCACCATGAGCGAAGCACAGTTATCTGAATGGGGCTGGCGTATTCCCTTCTTCATTGGTGCTGTACTTGCCATTGTGGTGTTCTGGATTCGTCGTGGTTTAGTTGAAACCCAATCCTCAAAAGATGCACAAGAACAGGCTAAAAATGGTGGCCCAAAATCTAGTGCACTTGCTTTATTTACCAAATATCCAAAGCAAGCCTTCACTGTGATTATGCTGACTGCGGGTGGAACGCTGGCATTCAACACATTCACGACATATTTACAAAAATACCTAGTCAACACCTCAGGTTTTGAGAAAACCACAGCAACAGAGATCACCACAGCAGCAATCTTTGTCTTCATGTTATTACAACCTGTTGTGGGTGCACTGTCTGATAAAATTGGTCGTAAACCAATTATGATCACTTTTGGTGTATTGGGTGTACTGTTCACGATTCCAATTTTCAACGGTCTAGGTTCAACCAGCAGCCCAACAACCGCATTTATGTTATGTATGAGTGGTATGGTGATTGTGACAGGTTATACTGCGATTAATGCCGTAGTTAAAGCAGAGCTCTTCCCAGCGCATATTCGTGCACTAGGGGTTGCCCTACCTTATGCGATCGCCAATACCATCTTTGGTGGTACAGCAGAACTTGTAGCGTTGAGTTTTAAAAACGCAGGACATGAAAACTACTTCTTTTACTACATCACCTTCATGATTGGTTTATCTCTACTGACTTACATCTTTATGAAAGACACCAAAAAGCACAGTATGATTACCGATCATTGATGCTTAAAGTAAGCATGTAAGTTAATAAACTAAACATAAAAAATGCCTTCGCGAATGAAGGCATTTTTTATGTTTGATCAATTTTTTGCCGAAACTTGATCGATTGAAATATCGTGAATTACACCCGCGTATGGCATACTAAGAACAAGAATAATGTTAGGAACTTTTTATATGAAAAATACGTATAAACTTTTAGGCTTAAGCTGTATCGTTTTAGCAGTATCTGCATGTCAAAGCACGCCTCGCCAATACAATGGCAATGTTGGTTATCAAATTGAACATCAATCAGCGTCGAGCGCTACCCTTGCTTATACGCTTGCTGCTCGTAAAAATCAGCAACTTGATGAAAATAAATTACAACGTGCTTGCCAAAAAGTTTTAGGTTCACAAAAAAATTATAAATTGGCGATTTTAAGCATTAATGAAATTCCTAATACTGCAGCAGATGTTCCCGAATATGGACGCCAAATTGGTCAAACCCGGGCCACTTTTGGCTTAAGCAATACACCCGACTTACACCAAGGTGAAAACTTTGCAACACGCGAATCACTTGAAGCACGACCAAGCACACTGCATGTTGTGCGCTATACCTGCTCTTAAGACCTTCTGATATATAAAAAAGGGCTTAGCGCCCTTTTTGAACACTCAAAGTTCGATAAAAACTCACATTGCGAAACTCTGGTGACTCATCTAGATCTGGCCAAGTTGTGGCACTACGCTCATCGAGCTTTATGTATTGCTGATGACTAAAATTTTTAACACGACTATCCGCCACCCAAACTTCAGGTGCAAACTTTAAAAATTCATCTAAAAAGAAACGATTGCATTGATCATATAAAACATCAGCAGCCAATAGAACATCGACCTGTTCAGATTGATACAAGTCATCCAAATACTCTAGCTCTACATTATTAAGTTCTGCATTGGCATGGCAAGCATCGAGACTAACGGCATCAATATCGCAACAAATCACACGTTTTGCACCCGCTATTTTGGCTGCAATCGCCACCACACCTGAACCTGCGCCAAAATCCAACACCACCTTATCTTTGACATGATGAGGTTCTGCCAGTAACCACTGCGCCATGGCTAGGCCTGAAGCCCAACAAAAGATCCAATATGGTGTTTCATTCCAAATGCGACGAATGATTTCATCATCCAGTTTATCGGTTGGAAACACGGGAGGAATGAGCCACAGCGAAATAGATGTTTCAGGAAGCTGTTGCGCAAGCAATTCACACTGTGGAATCACTTCATGCAAGGCTTGAAGTAAATGATCTGGGGCTTTGGGGAATTGGAAAGTACAGCTCATGGACATTTTATATTTGTAGAATTTTTTAATAAACGCACAACGGAGTCTTACACATTAAGACGCATGATATGCATAACCTTCGGTTCGACCTACTTTTGTTTCGACAAAAGTAGGAAAACCATTGCCATTTGCTGAACTCGACTGAAATCATCATTTATTTACTGCTTCGCAGAAACATTTTTATCAAATTTAGTCCGGCCTCGAACAACAGCAAATGACGATGTCACGACTCCCAAACCATCATAAAACTGATTTTAGAGTCTTATAAAAATTAACCTAAAGCTTTCTCAGCCGCTTCAACTGTTTGACGAATTAGTGTCGTAATCGTCATTGGGCCAACACCACCTGGAACAGGTGTGTACGCAGAAGCCACTTCTTCAATACCGACCAATTGAATGTCGCCTACCCCACCACCATCACGTGGATGGAAACCAGCATCAACAACCACTGCACTTTGTTTGATCCAATCTTTTTGAATCAATTCTGCCTTACCAACCGCACCCACGATAATATCGGCTTGTTTCACAAAGTCAGCTAAGTTCTGAGTACGTGAGTGGCAGATCGTTACGGTCGCATTGGCTTGAAGTAACATCGCAGCCATTGGCTTACCTAAAATTGCAGAACGACCTACAACAACGGCATGCTTTCCAGCAATTTCAATATTGTTTTCTTGCAAAATAGTCATAATGCCGGCAGGCGTCGCAGAGCCATATGCTGCTTCTCCCATGGCCATACGACCAAAACCAAGACACGTTACGCCATCCACATCTTTTGCAAGAGAAATTGCATCAAAACATGCACGCTCATCAATTTGTTCAGGCACTGGATGCTGAAGTAAAATACCGTGAACATCAGGATTTGCATTCAGTTTTTCAATTTCAGCCAACAATTGTTCAGTGGTGGTCTCTTTTGGCAGTTCAACTTTAAGTGAGTCCATACCAACACGACGGCAGGCATTTCCTTTCATACGTACATAAGTTGCAGATGCACCATCGTCACCCACCAAAATAGTCGCAAGAATTGGGGTACGACCTGATTTTGCTTTGAGCGCTTCAACGCGAGTTAACAAGTCAGCTTCAATTTGTTTTGCCAATGCACGACCATCTAAAACTAATGCCACGGCACATCTCCAAGTGTTGATATGAATCAATTTTGCACATAATACATGATAATTTTAAATATTTTTCGCTATATGCTGTTTTTATGCGCATACGAATGAAAGCACTATTGTTTTTTTTTCAGAGCTTGCTAATATACGCATCAACAAGACGCGGCGGGGTGGCAGAGTGGTCATGCAGCGGACTGCAACTCCGTGGACGCCGGTTCGATTCCGACCTCCGCCTCCATCTTGTTAAAGCCCGAGTGGTGAAATCGGTAGACACAGGGGATTTAAAATCCCCCGCCCACAAAGCGTGCCAGTTCGAGTCTGGCCTCGGGCACCATTCTTATACTTCTAAGCATGGTGCATATAAAGAACCCAGCGTTAAGCTGGTTTTTTTATGCCTACAGAAAAAGCATAATGCAATGCACAAAAAAAGAGAGCACATTGACTCTCTTAAAAATAATATCTCATTCGTTTATCACGATAAGGGTGGTAATAAATAATGTTGCAGATCATGTTCTAATTTTTCTTGAAAATGAGCTGGCTCAATAATTTTAATGTATGGAATCCAATAACGCACCAAAGGTAAAAGTTGCATTTCATGGCAAATTTGACAATCAATTAACAAACCACCTGATGCATCTTCTAGTACGATTTGTTGCTCTGGCAATAACAGACGTTGCTTAAAATATAAGGCAACTTCAGGCCGCACCGATATTTTCACCGTTTGCTTATGCTTTGCAAACCAAATCCCCTCACTGAGCTCTAATTGGGTCAAAACTTCTAAATGGTGATCGAAAAGCTCCGACTCATGTACAACCACTTGATCTATTTTACTTAAACGATAAGTACGTAATTCATCAGCTACAGCTACAGCTGCAGCCAAATACCAACTTCCCTGATGATGAATTAAACGATACGGGTCAACATGGCGCAAAAGATCATTATAAATAAAACTGATTTTTTGACGCTTATGAATCGCGCCAGCAAAAACCTGAAAATGTTCAGCAAATTGCTGTGCATTTTCATAATAATAACCTTTGGCAGAGAATACTTGATTTGCTCTTTCATCAAGCAGGCCACGTAGAAAAGACATATCTAGAGATGGATAGAGCTCACTGATCCCAGAAAGCTGCGCAAAGTTTTGAATGTCTTGTAGCTTAAAGCGCCCAAGATAAACAGGATCTAAAAAGTACTTCTTGGTATATTCATCTTGAAGTAAAGGCAAATACGTATTGAGACGATCAAAATCTCGCTCTATTGTCCGAGTACTCACCTGAAATTCATGTGCTAATTCTGCAACCCCTAATTGATATCCAGTATTTAATTTAGTCAAAATATTCGCTAAACGCTCCGCAAGGCGTTCATGTGTTGAAGCTTTACGCTTCATATTGCCCTCGCTGCACAATCAATGTTGTGTCTTTATTTATAGTTAAATGCCTAAGCATTATATTCAATATAAGTCACTGAATAATATTAAGTAAAAGACAAACGGTCAGCTTTCAAGCTATGTCATGTTTTTATCAAAAAAAATCGATCAATGTTTTTTAGATTTCTTCTTCTTTACTACAGTTTGCTGATGCGCTAAACGCTCTATATAACGCTCAAAATGAATTAAAGCTTTATATAGCTTATGTAACTCATCAGGTAAAACACTATTATAGATAACCGCCTTATGCAAGCGCTTGAGCGCACGGAAACCATGCGCATGTGTATATGATGTCGATAAAATTTTCATGACAACCCTCTTTTCTGTTTTATTTTTCATTTAAAACCACGTAAATTTGTCAGGTTTAAATTTAGTTGCAAATTTACACCACGGTTTTGACAGGTTGTGTCGAACAGTTATCATTTTTTAATCTTTGTGAAATTATTTTCTGTTTTCAGTACATTATTTTTATTTTTTGGAAAATTTTAGACAAAAGAAAAGCTGACACTAGGTCAGCTCTACTTTTTATACTATAGAAATATTACAGAATTTTTACCACAACTTTACCCACGTGCTCACCCGTATCCATGCATGCATGTGCTGCTTGAATCTGATCGAACTCAAAAGTTTGATAAATCATTGGCAAGCACTCACCTTTGGCCCATAGCGGTGCTACATGATCTTGTAAACCTTGTGCAATCTCAGCTTTCTCAGCCGTATTTCGTGCACGCATGGTCGAACCCGTGATGGTTAAGCGCTTCATCATAATTTGCCCCAACTTAACCTCTTTGGCTTTTGCACCCCCTAAAAAGGCAATATAAACCAAACGTCCATCGCGGCGGAGCAAGTTCAAATTTTTTTCTAAATACGGTGCACCCACCATATCTAAAATCACATCAACACCCGCATTATCCGTTTTCTCATTGATCTCGTGTTCAAAGTCTTGGGTTTTATAATTGATGGCATCTGTCAAATTCGCAATAGCTTGTACTTTTTCATCGCTGCCGACGGTTGCAAAGGTTTTAATGCCCAATGCTTTACATAGCATGAGTGCCGTGGTGCCAATACCACTGGTTCCACCATGTACCAACACCACTTCCCCTGCTTTTGCTTTACCCATTTGGAACACATTGGCCCAGACCGTGAAAAAAGTTTCAGGAATAGCCGCCGCTTCCACAAAGCTTACATTTTCTGGAATATGTAAAGTTTGGCTTTGTGGAACCACACAATACTCGGCATAACCACCACCATTGGTCAAACCACAAACTTTATCGCCTAATTTAAACTGGGTAACTTCAGCTCCAACTGCAACGACCTCACCTGCAACCTCAAGCCCTGGTACTTGTGTTACCCCAGGTGGCATCGGATATAAACCTTGACGCTGTAAAATATCCGGACGGTTAATACCAAACGCATGGACCTTAACCAGGACCTCATCTGCTTTTGCTTCAGGGATCGTCACTGTTTCATATGCCAGCTTATCCACACCACCCGGCTCTGTAATAATGACCTGTTGCATCGTTGTTTGTGACATGATTTATTCCTAACTCTTGCGATATTTTTCAAGTTTCATAGACCTATTTGATCATAGAAATAAATTGAAATGAATAACACCGTACTTATGTATAGTCTGAAGACTATTTTGCTGCGCGATAGCACTGATCATTGATAAAAAAAGCAAGCTGCGACTGCACTCGACATCCCTCTCAAACATTACTTAGAACGATTCGGGCCAAATGAAAAGCACAGGTATCAGTTGCGTGGCTGATCAGGCAAAGATACAAACTGCATTAGAAATTTACGAACCAAAGGCAAAAACACCATAATCAGAGGAAATGCAATCAGCCAAGATAGACTCCAGCTTTTGAGCCAAAGATGGAAGAAATTATGCACTAAGCCTTTATTTAACAGTAAGTTAAAAC
>NZ_JBUEBA010000002.1:2209602-2271433 GCF_058107045.1 Acinetobacter sp. AB03
CATTTAACTAAACTCGTTTATTTTTCATGCATTATTACCACTATTTTTTAATTTTTCAATAAAAAACCCACCTTACGGTGGGTTCCTTCAAATCAGCTCAATCTCTTATAGACGAACCAATTCAACAATTTTATCAGCTAGCTCTTCAACCGCATCTTGAGTGAATGCGACATCTGTACCGTCGACAAGGTCAGTCACCACAACCACACCTGTTTCACGTACTAGTGCAACCTGATCAGCAGTTAGACCCGCTTTCGCAATCGCAACTACACCTTGTTGAATCAACAAGTTTTCAAGTGCTTGTGCATTTTCTAGAGCTTTCGCAGAGACAGTTACCGCAGCAGGTTTTTGACCTAAACGTGCAGCACGGTCTTCCGCTGTGACAGGGTTGCTATGCGCAGACCATTCCACAGACTCTTCCACCATACCCGCACCAATCGTCACGTTGTTTAAACGGTCGATGAAGATAAACGAACCTGTATAACGGCTGTCTTGGTAGCGATCAAATACCACAGGCGCATCAAACTCAACCGTGACATTAGCAATCGCGTTCAGCTCAAGACTATCGACTTGTACTTTTTCCAATGTATTCACATTGGTACGGTAGTTAATTGCAGTCACTTTTGCAGGAACAGTTTGCGTGCCCACTTTTAAGTTATACAACTTACCAATCACCAGCGGTTGATCTGCCATCCAAACCACAGTGGCATTGACCGAACGTGAAATTTCTGGCGCAGCTTGATCCGCACGCACAAGTACGTTACCACGCGAAATATCAATTTCGTCATTCAGCGTCAACGTTACGGCTTGACCTGCAACGGCACGCTCTAAGTTCCCATCATAAGTAACGATTTCTTTAACCGTCGACGACTTGCCTGATGGTAAAGCCACGATTTTGTCACCTACCGATACATCACCCAACGCAACCGTGCCACAGAAACCGCGGAAGTCGAGGTTTGGACGGTTTACATATTGCACAGGGAAACGGAAATCATTGGTCACTGAACTGCGGTTAATTTCCACAGACTCAAGCGTCCCCATCAAAGTCTCGCCTGTATACCATGGCGTATTTGGTGATTTATTGACAACGTTATCACCATTCAATGCTGAAATAGGCGTAAAGATAATGTTGTTTGGCTTACGGTCACCCAATTGCGCCACAAAACCTGCATACTCCGTCTGAATTTCATTGAAGCGTGCTTCAGAAAATTCAACTAAGTCCATTTTGTTAATCGCAACAATAATGTTCTTAATGCCAAGTAAGCTTGCAATATAAGTATGACGACGTGTCTGAGTTTGTACACCATAACGCGCATCAATCAAGATAATCGCAAGGTCACAAGTCGACGCACCCGTTGCCATGTTACGCGTGTATTGCTCATGTCCCGGTGTGTCAGCAATGATGAACTTACGTTTTTCAGTTGAGAAATAACGATAAGCAACATCAATGGTAATACCCTGCTCACGTTCAGCTTGTAGACCATCGACAAGGAGTGCTAAGTCAGGTGCATCGCCTGTCGTACCGACTTTTTTAGAGTCACGAGTTACCGCTTGCAATTGATCTTCATAAATCAATTTTGAATCGTAAAGCAAACGACCAATTAAAGTTGACTTACCATCATCGACGTTCCCGCAAGTCAGAAAACGTAATAGGTCTTTATTTTCATGTTGTTTTAGATAGCCCAAGATATCTTGGCTAATCAGTTCTGATTGATGAGACATTGCTCAAAACTCCACATATTCTTTAGAAATCGGTTTTAATCTCTTTAATCCCTCTAAATCTCCCTTTGATAAAGGAGGACTTTCCTCCATTTATTTCGGGAGTTCCCCCTCTTTTTTAAAGAGGGGCTAGGGGGAGATTTTAGAAATAACCTTCTTGCTTTTTCTTCTCCATCGAGCCCGCCTCATCATGGTCAATCATACGACCTTGACGTTCAGAGCTGGTTGCAAGCAACATTTCTTGGATAATTTCAGGTAAGGTATTTGCCGTTGACTCCACTGCACCCGTAAGTGGGTAACAACCAAGTGTACGGAAGCGTACCGATTTCATTTGTGGAACTTCACCTTCTTTTAAAGGCATACGTTCATCATCAACCATAATCAGGGTGCCACTACGCTCAACTACAGGACGTTCTGCCGCTAAGTAAAGTGGAACCAATGGAATGCTTTCCAAGTAGATGTATTGCCAAATATCAAGCTCAGTCCAGTTTGATAGTGGGAATACACGAATACTTTCACCTTTGTTCACTTTACCGTTGTAAAGATTCCAAAGTTCAGGACGTTGGTTTTTTGGGTCCCAACGGTGTTTGGAGTCACGGAATGAATAGACACGTTCTTTCGCACGTGATTTTTCTTCATCACGGCGTGCACCACCAAATGCCGCATCAAAACCGTATTTATCAAGTGCTTGTTTTAAGCCTTGAGTTTTCATGATGTCGGTATATTTTGAGCTACCATGATCAAATGGGTTAATGCCCGCATCTTTCCCTTCTTTGTTTTGATGTACGATCAAATCAAAGCCATGGGTTTTTGCCATGTTGTCGCGGAAAGCAATCATGTCTTTAAATTTCCAACCCGTGTCTACATGTAGAAGCGGAAATGGAAGCTTGGCAGGATAGAACGCTTTGAGCGCCAGATGCAGCATCACTGCTGAATCCTTACCAATAGAATAAAGCATCACTGGGTTTTCAAACTCAGCAGCTACTTCGCGGATAATATGAATACTCTCAGCTTCAAGCTGTTTAAGATGAGTAAGTCTTTCCTCATTTAATGACATTGACAGCACCAACTCACAAAAATCGTGTACTTATTACACTTTTAAAAATATATATTCATTATAAAGATTTAGTTATACACACTATTGCTTGTTTTATTATATTTATATGCAAAAACCTCATATAAAACAAAATTGATAAGCCCTATAAGTTTTATTCAACAATTAGATATCCCCAAATAAACTCAAATATTACATCAACTTCATTCAAAGCATTAAGCCTGCTCCCCCTCCACGCTTCGATTCTTCATCCATGTTTCTGCTTGGCAATACATCTACAAATACCTAAAGTCGGTTTCATTTAGGTTCTATGTATGTGACTCACCAAACTCACAACCTAGAAGACTAAAAATAACACTCTATACAGACCACCTTGTTGATTTTATATATCAACATGATAGCAAAGAAAGTTAAGCTAATTGCACGAACCATAAAAAACCCGCAATGAATGCGGGTTCTATCACTCTCAAATATTAATAATGAAAAACGCGTTTATCCAAAGGTATTTCTATACCAACCGATGCACCAGCATCATTACCATGTAAATCAGAATCACTGAACCAACCATTAATTTTGATTGGTACAAATGGTCTTAAGTAATGTGACCAAGTTAAATCGATAGCTTTAATATCATCTGTTTCAGGAAAGGCTGCATTGGTAATACGGCCAGATTGATTAATCTTTGCAAATAATAATCGACCATTTAAACGATTCATTGGATCGAATCGAATATCCCCACCTACAGAAATCATCTCACCATCACCACCCATAGCATGCCCCAATGGGAAACCATGTTGGTAATAACCATCTGTATAAGTTGAATGATTATATGAAACCCCTAACGCGTCACGGTTGGTACGAGTATCAGCCCATTCTGTATAAAGTTGATATGGCATGTTTTTAAAAGATGACGAATAATCTACGCCAGCAAGATACATTTTTTTAGAAGGTAATCCACCAGCTTCATCTTCACCTACATATTGTCCATACAGACTCATAGGTACACTCAACAACTGCTGAAAATTCAATCGAGCATCAAAACCAGCAACTTGGTTAGATGGATCCGGTTCCCCAGTTCCACCATTGTCTTTATTTCCGACAAAAGCATCCCATAATGAACTTAAACTTTCAGGACGACCTTCTCCGCCCCATTGAAAAGCACGGGAAGCGCCTAATTCTAAATAAGGTAAAGGTTGTGCTGTAAGACGTAAACCCACTAATTTAGCATCAGGCACAGCAGAATAATCATCTAATTGACCTGCAAATGCTTGATATTGCCACGGGCCAATCCATGACAACCATTTTGTTTCAAAAGCTGATTGATCTGCACGCTGAGCGGTAAAGCCATAGACTGGGCGACTCGCATCACCTCGTAAAAGGCTCCCATCATGACCTGGTCCCCAATATGTCGGTATCTGGCCAGCAATTAACCATTGATTCCACAATTTTCCAGCTATGTAAGATCCTTCAACATTAACGTCTTGATCGTTGTCAATTTGTGGGTCTTTTTCTCCATTCACTCTAAGGCGGACATCCCAATTTTCACCACCGGCATTAAATTCCAAACCTGCTTGGTACTGTGCCTTTTCTTGATCACCAAAAGCTTGCGGAATTTGTTTTTGATCACTCTCAGCAAATAAACGTGCTTTAAACATCGTGTTCTCACGATCGAGATGAGCTCGCACTGACTCAATAACTTTTTGCTGAGCAGGAGTCGCAACTTTAGCCTGAGACAATACTCTTTGAATTTCATCACCACTCATTGGCCATGTAGATGTGCTAATTTGAATCACACCCTGCTGATTTAACCAGTTTAGATCTGTTCTTAAATTTTGATCATTTAAAACGAGACCTTGAGCAAAGATACTCGTTGTTGCACCCATTAGCACAGCGATTGCAAGTGTTTTTTTTAGAAACATTCCGTTTTATTCTCAGGACTTAAAGCTAAGTGTTACCTTATTTTTTTTATCTCTTTTTTACAAGCTTTTCTATTTAGTAATGTTGTAAAGATCAAAAAAACCCGCAATGAATGCGGGCTTTTTATGTTCAGATCAAACTTAGTTTTTATGACGCATGTGTGGGAACAGGATTACATCACGAATACTTGCTGCATTAGCGAATAACATGACTAAACGGTCAATACCGATACCCTCACCCGCTGTCGGCGGTAAACCATACTCAAGTGCTTCAACAAAGTCTGCATCGTAGTGCATTGCTTCATCATCACCTGCGTCTTTTTCTGAAACCTGTGCTTGGAAACGTTCAGCTTGGTCAATCGGGTCATTCAACTCGGAGAAACCATTCGCAAGTTCACGACCACCAATAAAGAACTCAAAACGGTCCGTAATGTGTGGATTATGATCATTACGACGTGCCAATGGCGAAGTTTCAGCTGGATATTCTGTAATGAAAGTCGGTTGGCGTAGCTGAGTTTCAACAGTTTCTTCAAATACGATGGTTTGAAGTTTGCCCAAACCAAAACCTGGTTTCACCTGCTCTTTCAGTTCTTCTTGTACAAATTTTGCCAAGAATTCACGGTCATTGACATTTTCAGGCGTGAACTGTGGGTTGTGTGCAAGAATGGCATCAAACATTGAAATTTTCTTGAATGGGCCTTTGAAGCTATACACTTCTTCACCATAAGGCACATCAGTTGAACCCAAAATGTCCAGCGCTAAGCGTTCAAGCATATTTTCGGTAAGTTCCATCAAGTCTTTATAGTCTGCATAAGCTTGATAGAATTCAATCATGGTGAATTCTGGGTTGTGACGCGTCGAAACACCTTCGTTACGGAAGTTACGGTTAATTTCAAACACACGCTCAAAACCACCAACCACCAAACGTTTTAAGTAAAGCTCAGGCGCAATACGTAAGAAAAGCGGCATATCCAAAGCATTATGATGTGTTTCAAATGGACGCGCTGATGCTCCACCCGGAATCACATGCATCATCGGTGTTTCTACTTCCATGAAACGCTGCTCAGTCAAGAACGCGCGAATGCCTGAAACCACTTTGGCACGAATTTCAAAAGTCTTACGTGTTTCTTCGTTCACAATCAGGTCAAGATAACGCTTACGATATTTAACTTCAGTGTCGTTTAGACCATGAAATTTATCTGGAAGTGGACGAAGCGACTTGGTTAAAAGCTCAAAGTGTTCGATATGTACATAAAGGTCACCCTTACCTGAACGACCAATATAACCTTTCACCGCGATAATATCGCCAAGATCTAAACTCTTAATGGTTTCTAAAGTTTCTGGTGCTAACTCTTTACGCGCCACATATAACTGGATACGACCCGTCATATCTTGGATCACGATGAATGAACCACGGTTCAACATCACACGACCCGCTACAGACACATAAACATGCTCTGCTGCTTCAATTTCTTCTTTGCTTTTGTCTGCAAATTGATCTTGTAAGTCTTGCGCATAATGTTCACGTTTAAACGTGTTTGGCCATGGGCTAGTGCCCGTTTGTTTGGCTTGATCTTCAATCTGCTTTAACTTGGCATGACGCTGTGCAATTAAATCGTTTTCGGAAATGGTTTGTTCAGAAGTCGATTGAGCGTTTTGTTGCGTCATCTCTGCCTCGTATATGTATTAAAAAACGGAAGTTGCATAGCATAGCAGAATTCCAGACGAATGAGCATCATCAAAAACCACGCGGTATATAAAAAAGTATACATCCTGTTTATTTCAGAGCTAAGACACCCACCGTATAAAAGGTCTGTCTATTTCTTAGACCAAAAGCTAACTTCATTTCACGGTCAATCTCTCTACAATGGACATTATAAATCGTGGAAAAGTAAACTTTTCTCCACTCATAAAATAATTTAGTTTTTTAATTGAATGATAAATCATGAGCAGATGCGAATCTAAAATTTTGTTTTTGCATGGATTAGACTCCTCTCGCGAGTCCACTAAGTTCCATGCCATTGATGCAAAGCAGAAATTTTGTATCGATATCGATTATCGCTATCTCAATTTTTCTACCGTAGCCAGTTTCTACGACGATATTATTGAAAAAATAAAACCTGAGATTATTGTTGGGCATTGTATTGGTGCGTATTGGGCATTGAAAATGTCGCTGCTACATCAAATTCCATGTGTGATTGCCAACCCACGCTTAGCGCCTGACTTTCGCGATGATTACCCGAGCATTAATGAGACTGACTTAGACCACAATGTACCGCAAGTGGCCTACTTGGAGCTGGGAGATGAATTAATTGATATGTATGCAGCACAGGAAATTTTAGAAAATTATATGTTGATTCAAGCAGTTGAAGGTGGACATCACCGACTACTTAAACCAGAAAATATTAATCAACTGATTGAACATCTAGAACAACAATATTTATATAAATAAAAAAAGCCTTGGATGTCCCAAGGCTTTTTAATGTGCTTATGCAGCAACAGATTCTGGTTTCGATTTGTCATCTAATACTGACCAAATCTTTAAACCTAAGTCAGCATGCAAATCAGGCAAATCAAGAAAAATACTAGCACCGAGCACTTCATGATTACATTTTGCCACTAGCTTATTAACGGCTTTTAATGTCCCACCTGTCGCTAAAACATCATCCACAATAATCACTTTTTGCGACGGGGTATTGGCTGCCATTTCTAAACGGTCTAAACCGTATTCCAAACTATAACCCACACCCACGACTGGTGGTGGCAGCTTGCCTGCTTTGCGCACCAACAATAAACCTTTACCTAAACGCTGTGCCAATAAGCTCGCAAGGACAAAGCCACGCGCTTCTACAGCAACAAAACTGTCTACTTCCGCTAACTGCTCAGCAGGAATACTTGCAATTAACGCGTCGGTTAAAGGCTCAATATTGCTCATAAACAATGGTGTTAAATCGAAGAAACAAATCCCAGGTTTTGGAAAATCTTGGACCGTACGAATGTGCGACCACAACGTTGTAGACAAGTTGTTCATAGGAGATCAATAAAATTTGAAAAGGAATAGATGAATTTTACAGCTTTATCTGTGAAAAAAACAGTCAAGCACTGGCTATGCAGCCGACTGAACAACCAAAACATTTATGTAAGTTATTGTTTTTAATTAAATCATTTATTTAATAAATATTAGGTATAGATGTACTCAATATTAAAATAGCAATTTAACTTTGAGTTTACAGCACGACCTTAGTCTATACATCAATAATTTTATAAGGCTAGCTGACTGAAAAAACGCATCTTTTTTAGATGTAATCATCTATAACCTTCACACATTCGCAAAATACGATCTGGTTTTAAATGATACGTTTTGTCCTGATTATCGCTTTTAGCCGATAGATTCAATCATTAAACTCCGATATTTACTTTACATTCGTATTAGAACTGCGTAAAAATTTAGGTTAGCGAAGTATGCTAACCACTCAAATGAATAGCAGCTTGCGTAATGGATTATTTTGCTGAACCCTTTCTTGTTCAGCGTTTTGGAGAGTCAAATGAAGAAGTATCAATGCATCGTTTGTGGATGGATTTATGACGAAGCAGAAGGTTGGCCACAAGATGGCATCGTGGCGGGAACAAAATGGGATGATATCCCTGACGATTGGACTTGCCCAGATTGCGGCGTGTCAAAAATCGATTTTGAAATGGTTGAAATCTAATTCATAGTGTTAAAGACCATGCAGCATGGTCTTTTTTTACGTCTTTAAAATAATCTCTGGAGAACCTTATGTATCCCATCGTCATCATTGGCTCAGGTATGGCAGGCTATGCTGTAGCACGTGAATTTCGCAAGCTTAACCCTGAACAAGAGCTGCTTATGCTATGTGCAGATGATGCGACTAATTATGCCAAACCAACATTGTCCAATGCCTTTGTTGCCAACAAAGCGCCTGAACAGATTGCTTTGGGTGATGCAGAGAAAATGGCAACACAACTAAAAATGCAAATTGCCACGCGTACTTGGGTGAAAGAGATTCATGCTGAACAGCAACAGTTAACCGTTATTAAAGATGGCGCTGAATCTACACAGCCCTACTCTCAATTGGTTTTAGCGGTAGGAGCAAACCCAATTCGCTTAGCCATTGCAGGTGATGGAAGCAATGACATTCAAGTTGTAAACAATCTAGATGACTATAAAGCCTTCCGTGCAGAACTTGATAAGCGTGCAGATAAGCGTGTAGTCATTTTAGGTGCTGGTCTCATCGGCTGTGAATTTGCCAATGATTTACAACATACAGGCCATCAAGCTACCGTCATCGACTTGGCAAACCAGCCTTTGGGTCGTTTATTGCCAGCGCATGTTTCAAGTGCCTTTAAAGAAAACCTTGAAGCAACGGGTATTCATTTTGTCCTTGGCACCACAGTTGAAAAAGTGTCTAAAATTGAAAATGGTGACTATGTTGTGACCTTAGCCAATGGTCAGTCTTTGGTCGCAGATGTAGTGTTATCTGCGATTGGCTTACAACCAAGCATTTCCCTTGCAAAAGAAGCAGATATTCAAACTAGCCGTGGGATTTTGACCAATGCACAACTTGAGACCAATCAGCCGCATATCTACGCGGTCGGAGATTGTGCTGAAGTGAACGGACTCTTGCTGCCTTATGTCATGCCGATCATGCAGCAAGCACGCGCTTTAGCCAAAACCTTA
Organism: Acinetobacter sp. AB03; assembly: GCF_058107045.1. Classification (NCBI taxonomy): domain Bacteria; kingdom Pseudomonadati; phylum Pseudomonadota; class Gammaproteobacteria; order Moraxellales; family Moraxellaceae; genus Acinetobacter; species Acinetobacter sp. AB03. Next base: position 2,218,991 of record NZ_JBUEBA010000002.1, read on the forward strand.
AATGGCGAGACCACTGCGGTGCATTACCCTGCTATGCCTGTAGCAGTTAAAACACCGGCTGCGCCGCTCACTGTTTTGCCTGCGCCAATCGATGCAGAGGTGAACTGGGAAACTGAGGAATTAGACGATGGCATGATTGCCAAAGCCCTAGACAGTCAAGGTACACTTCGCGGTTTCGTACTGCTCGGTGCAACCGCAGCAAAACAACGTTTAGCATTAACAAAACTGGTTCCAGACTTGATTCCAGCACAGGTTTAGAGTTTAAATAAAAGGACATTTATAACAATAGATGTCCTTTATGTGAGGATTACAATAATGAATAGCGCACTCCAATATAATCTTTCACCCTATACCTCTTTCATGCGCGAAACTAAAGTCGACTTAGGCAATGGCATTGAACTCCATGTCGAAATCGGTGGCGAAGACCATCATCCGACCATTGTTTTGATCATGGGCTTAGGAGCGCAGCTGTTATTTTGGCCTGACTTCTTCTGTAAATCTCTGATTGATCAAGGGTTTCGTATCATTCGCTTTGATAACCGCGATATTGGTTTATCTTCAAAAATTAAACATCAAGGTCCCCGCTTAAACACCCTCAAACTGATGGGGCGTTTTGCTTTAGGTTTAGATAACCGTGGTGCACCTTATGACTTATACGACATGGCTGACGATGTAGCACTGCTTTTAGACCGTTTAGGTTTAGATGAAAGTTATGTGATTGGTGCATCCATGGGTGGTATGATTGGGCAAATTCTAGCAGCGCGTCATCCACAGAAGGTCAAAAAGCTCGGGCTAATGTTCACCAGTAACAACCAACCTTTACTGCCGCCGCCTTTTCCAAAGCAACTCTTTAGTCTAATTGGTCGACCTGAATCGACCGATGAAGAAGGAATTGTGAGCCACTCTTTGAAAGTGTTTAAGATCATTGGCTCGCCTGATTATCACAATCCAATCGAGTCAATTCAGACTTCTCGCAAATTATATCGCCGAAGTTATTACCCTGCGGGTGTACTTCAACAGTTTTTAGCAATATTATGTACAGGTTCTTTATTGCAACTGGACAAACAGATTCAACAACCGACCCTTGTGGTACACGGTTCGCGAGACCGTTTACTCCCGCCTAGTCACGGAAAGGCCGTTGCAAAGGCAATTATGGGCGCTAAATTTGAATTAATTGATGGAATGGGGCATGATATCCCACCGCACTTCATTCCAAATCTTAGCGAATTATTTGCACAACACTTTAAATCATAATCATTAGGACACTATGGCTGCATTACCATCCTTAAGACAGCTGTCATATCTCGTTACACTGTCAGAAACGCTGCATTTTACTGAAGCTGCACGACGTTCATTTGTAACCCAATCGACTTTGTCGGGCGGGATTATGGAGCTTGAACGCCTACTCGGTGGCGTACTTGTAGAGCGTGATCGCCAAAATGTGCGCTTAACTCCTCTAGGCGAGCAAGTCGTTGCTCGTGCTCGTGTTCTACTGGCAGATGCTCAAGACCTGATGCGTTTAAGCCGAGAAATGAGCGAGCCTTTAACTGGTGATTTACATCTAGGTGTTATTCCAACCATTGCGCCATTTATTTTGGCGCAATTGTTAGATGAAGTGCATAAGCAACTCCCTAAAATTCAACTACATTTACACGAAGCGCAAAGTGAGAAAATTGTAGAAAAACTCGAACATGGTAATTTAGACATGGTCGTTTTGGCTCTACCTTTTGATACACGTGGCTTAAAAGTTGCTGAAGTCGCAAAAGAAAGTTTGTTTTTGGTCTGTAATAAATCAGATATCGCAAGCCAAGCCAAATCGCTAGATGACTTAGACCTTTCGCGTTTAATGTTGCTTGAAGAAGGCCACTGCTTACGTGACCACACTCTAAGTGCCTGCCCTATTGGTGAACGTAAGAATGACCATCGTTTAAAAGCGAGTTCTTTACCGACCCTTGTAGAAATGGTATCGGCTGATCTTGGTTTTACCTTATTACCGGAAATCGCAATTCATACCAATATGATTAAAGCGAATCCAGATTTGATGGTCAAACAAATTGAAGCTGCTCCAAGCCGTATCTTGGCTTTGGTGACACGTAAAAGTACCCCGCTACAAAGCGAATTTGATGTGCTATTACAAATCCTGCAAAAAATTACTCAAGATCTGCACTAAGCTTATTTTAGTGCATAAAAAAGGAGTCAAACATGACTCCTTTTTTTTATGCCTGAATCTTTTTTAGACCCAAGCACCCCTCTAAAGTTATTTAATCACATCTAGCAAATAACGCTGCGCATTATGCTCGGTTTCGCCTTCAGCTGGTGTCGCACGAAGCCATGTTCCATCGCCCTGTAGTAACCAAGCTTGTTGATTATCCTGCAAATAGGTCAACAAACCTTGCTGATAAATACGTTTTTTCAAAGCAGGATCTTCAATTGGGAAACAGGCCTCAACACGATTAAATAGATTTCGGTCCATCCAATCGGCACTTGAGCCATAAATACGCGCATCGCCATTATTACTAAAATAGAAAACACGCGTATGTTCTAAGAAACGCCCCACGATCGAACGTACACGAATATTTTCCGAAAGCCCTAGCAAGCCCGGGCGTAGACAACAAATTGAACGAATAATGAGATCAATTTGTACACCTGCTTGTGATGCCTCATACAGCTTATTGATCAGTTGCACTTCAGTTAATGCATTCACTTTCACAATAATTTGTGCTTTCTTGCCCGCTTTGGCATTGGCAATTTCATCATCAATAAAATTGATCAGTTGTGCATGGAGCGTAAACGGCGCATGAAGTAGCTTTTTCAGCTTCGCCATTTTCCCCATACCTGTCAATTCTTGGAAAATACGGTGTACATCTTCACACAACTCTTTATCGGTCGTGAGCAAACCATAGTCGGTATAAATACGTGCATTACCCGCATGGTAGTTACCCGTTCCCAAGTGTACATAACGAACGAGTTTATTATTTTCACGGCGTACCACAAGAATCATTTTGGCATGGGTTTTATAGCCCACAATGCCATAAACAACCACAGCACCCGCTTCTTGTAGCACATTTGCCACTTCGATATTTGACTCTTCATCAAAACGCGCACGCAGCTCAATCACCGCGGTAACTTCTTTCCCATTACGCGCCGCTTCTGCTAGGACTTGTACAATTTCAGAGTCTGCACCACTACGGTATAGGGTTTGTTTAATCGCCAACACTTGTGGGTCACGTGCCGCTTCACGCAACAAGTTAATCACAGGTGCGAAAGACTCAAACGGATGATGTAGTAAAATATCCTGCTTCTGCATTGCAGAGAACATGCTTTCCGACTTTTTCAACACTTTAGGAATAACAGGAATATGTGCGTCATACCGTAGATGTGGACGTTTAAAATTGGACAATAAACGCGCCAAGTTCACAGGTCCTTCGACTTTATACAACTGCTCCTGATGCAGATCAAATTCATCTAGCAAGTAGTTATAAATATGTTCTGGACAGTTTTGTGTAACTTCCAAACGTACTGCTCGTCCAAAACGACGTGAACTTAACTCACCTTTCAGTGCTTTGGCTAAGTCTTCAACATCTTCGTTGAGCGCCAAATCAGCATTCCGTGTGACACGGAACTGATAACAGCCTGTTGCTGTCATCCCTGGGAACAAGTCAGAAACATGCTCATGGATGATAGCTGAAAGCATCACATGATGCTCTTTTCCACCTGTGAGTTCATCCGGTAGACGAACCACACGTGGCAATGAACGTGGTGCAGGAACAACGGCCAAATCAATCTGACGACCAAATGCGTCTTTCCCTTCCAAAGTCACAATAAAGTTGAGACTTTTATTCACTAAACGCGGAAATGGGTGCGCAGGGTCAAGGCTAATCGGTGTTAAGACAGGTGCAACCTGTTCTTGGAAATATTTCTTCACCCATGAAGACTGTGCAGGCGTCAGTTCCCCACGGCGTAAGAAGCAAATGTCTTCCTCACGTAGTTTCGGCAGAATTTCATCATTGAGAATACGATACTGACGTTCAATTGCAGCATGTGCAGTTTGCGAAATTTGGTCGAGTACTTGGCGTGGGGTTAAGCCATCGGGGCTACGACTTTCATTACCCAGATCCAACTGTTCCATGACGCCTGCAACACGAATTTCAAAGAACTCATCTAAGTTACGTGAAAAAATCAGTAAGAAATTCATCCGTTCTAACAGCGGATGTAAAGGATCTACGGCTTGTTCCAATACACGTAAATGGAAATCTAATATCGATAACTCACGGTTAATATAGCGATCGTTATACGCGTATTCAGGTTGTAGTATTGGAGATGTGCTTGCTGCCGTATTCATAGCTAACCTTTGATTATTTGAATGCGTTTTATCATGATAAGTATGCTTCAATTTTGTGACAATTTCATAAAAAAAAGCCCATAAATTTGGGCTTTTTCAGATCAATCAAATTAAGGGATATCGCTATAGCGCATATACTTTCGAATCATGCGCTCACGGTTTTGCAACTTACGGTCATTTTGATGGTCTTGATAGTATTTCGGATTGGGTAAAATGGCCGCTAAAAAGACTGCCTGCTCACGGCTTAAGCTACGTGAACTTTTACCAAAGTAGTGTTGGGTTGCAGCTTCCACGCCATAGATATTATCGCCAAACTCCACCGAGTTCAGATAAACCTCTAAAATACGTTCTTTGCTCCACATCCGCTCCATCATCCAAGTTGCAACAGCTTCCTGACCTTTACGAATGAATGAACGCTTGTTATATAAAAATAAGTTTTTTGCCAATTGCTGAGAAATTGTTGAACCGCCGGCAACCACTTTGCCCGTGTCATTATTACGTTCAAGCGCCGCTTGAATCCCATCCCAGTCAAAACCATGATGTTGCATAAATTTGCCATCTTCAGCCGCAACAATGGCTTTTTTCATGTACTCACTGATCTCATCATAATCACGCCATTCGTGTTGAATGGGTTTAGATGGCTCAGACCAATAATCAATCCGCATAAACATGGTGGTTTCCACTGGCTTGTAACGCCACCACACTAGGCTTGCAAAAACCCACAACTGTACCAAAAGCACGAAGCTGACAACGACTAACAAACTACGAACAATAAAAGCTTTCATGCCAGTGGCTTACTCCAAAAATCATTTTTATTCATGCTAAGCTTGGGCAAATATAGCAAAATTTTAGCAAGAATAGCATGACCGAGCTTACACCTCCGCAAATCAAAACAAAATTCGACGTACATTTATGGTGGATTACCGCCGTCATTATTGCCGTGAATGTTGGGCTGTTTTTTTGGCAAGTCCTGCATGGCATGGATGTCAGCAATCCAAGTACGGCTGATGCTATACGCTGGGGAGCAGACTATGCACCGCTCACCTTCTTGGCTGAACCGATGCGTTTATTGAGCAGTATGTTCTTTCATTTTGGCTTGGTTCACCTGATGTTGAACATGTGGGCGCTGTATATTTTTGGCAGTGTGTTGGAGCAAATGTTTGGACGTGTCTATTTTCTTGCGCTATATGTTCTTGCTGGTCTCATGGGTAGCTTGCTCAGTGGTTATATTGCCATTCAAGACAGTTATGAAATAATTCGTGAGGGTTTAGCAAACCCTGAACTATTGCCTCGTGTCGGTGCAGGCGCTTCAGGTGCCGTCATGGGGCTGGGTGCAGCGCTGACGGTTCTATCCCTTCTGCCGATGCTCCCACAGCAACGTTTTATTTTAGATAAAAAGACGTTGCTCATCGTGATGGGAATCAACTTAGCCATGGGCTTTATGATTTCAGGGATTAATAATGCCGCACATATTGGCGGCATGTTGATGGGTGCTGTTTTGGCGGCACTTTGGTATCTCTCCCAAAAGACACAACAGCGTTGGATTATGCCGCTGAGCCTTGTTTTGGCGGCCTGCGGTTCGTATTGGTTTTACTTACACTGCCAAAACCTTGTAACCCACATTCAACCCCTATGGTCTGAAGTGTTAATGATGATGCGTCAACAGCTCAACTTCTAAGATTCAACACTTAACGTATTAAGAGATCAATCACGATTGATTGATCTCTCTCAAACTTTGTAAAGGTGGAATATCACTGAGATAACTTAAGCGATAACGCCCAATCAGCGCGCAGAGTAAGGTCATGAACAGTGGTAAAATGAACCAGATTTCCCAGTGTGGCTGAATGACCAAGCCCATGCGATAGCATGCGACCGCACTTATCACTTCAGCAAATAAACAAGAAACTACACCTGCCATAAAACCAATAAAGCCAATTTCTAGACTGAGCATGGTTCTGAGTTTTTGCTTGGAACCCCCAAATGAACGTAATAACGCCACTTCACGTTTGCGCTCATCCATCAGTAAGTTCAGGCAAGCAATTAAAACCAGAATACCTGAAATACTCACTAAAACTGCAAGGATCGTGACAATCTGCACCAGCACCGTCACGATGCGCTTAATTTCATCTAAAATTAAACTGACATCAATAAAGACAGTATTGGAAAATTGTTGAATAATATTGACCAATTTCGCTTTGTCAGACTCAGGTACATAAAAACTGCCTAAATAACTGCCCGCATTTTCATCCATGGTCTGTGGCGCAAAAATAAAGAAGAAGTTTGGGCTAAAACTTTCCCATTCTACAGTTCGTAAGTTTGCCACTTTGGCGTGAATAACGCCCTCTGGTAAGCTAAAGGTCAGTTGATCCCCTACTTTTATCTCAAGCTCTGTTGCAGTATTGGCTTCTACCGAAACTTGTCCTTTTCCTGTCAGGTTTGATGCGCCAGAGATAATCACATTATCTTTAGGATAACTGTCAGCTTGTGTCAGATTTAACTCGCGGCGTAAGGAATTATTTTGCTTCACCAAATCCTCAGCAAAAGGCTGTCCATTTTTGGCAATCAGTCTACCTCGAATATTCGGATAGAGCGGCGTACTGTTCCAGTGATTCTGCTCAATTTGTGCTTTTAATTTAGGCATGTCAAAAGGCGGTAAACCATAGACAAACTGATTCGGGGTTCCCGCAGGAATTTGCTGCTGCCAACGCTCTAACAAATCGGTTCGTAATACAGCTAAGACTGTAATTAAACTAAGTCCCAAAGCCAAAGCGGTAATCTGAAATGCAGTCTGGTAAGGCGTGCGGACATAAGCAGAAATCGCATTTTTTAAGCCACGGATAAACTTCAAACTCAGCCAGACTACAGTGTATAACACTACACATAGAAGGATAATTGCACCAATTATCATGGCTGTCAGTACCATGTTTTCAGTCAGAACGATACTAAACAGAACTAGGCTAGCCGTTCCTGCGAGCAACATCCAAAACATAGCCGAAACCGATTTTTCTTGACTGCGAATGACACGGATCGGTGGAGTATTTAACAGTTCCCAAAAACTCGGTAAGACAAAACCCAGAAGCACTACGGCACTGGTCAACATGGCAATCGGAATCGGCCCGAGCAGCATATCCCAAGCTGAAAACGCAATACTTAAGTGTGGAATCAGTTGTAACATCAACTGTAACAGGCCATAACCCAGCCCTACCCCCACGGCACTCCCGACCAGCATCGCAAGCAAGAACACCACACCCAACAAGCTGAGATAAGCCCAGAGAATTTGTGACTTCGCCGCCCCCATACAACGCAATAGCGCAATGTGATCTTGATTTTGTTGTACAAAGCGCTGACTGGTCAAAGCAATCGCAATTCCACACAGCAAAATCGTTAAGATATTCGCCAACTGCAAAAAAGTGTCCAAATTTGCAATTGGTTTCATTAAACGGGTATTACCCTCACTGGCATTGCGTAGGCGTAAGCTGTTTTGTGGCTCTTCAGCATTGACACTTTGAGCTGCCGCATCTACGTCCATAGGTGCTGCATTTTGCTTCTTAAAATTTGCTTCAAACTGCTGGGTATTTTGTGCTGTACCTGCCATCAGTAAACGATAGTCAATGCGACTACCGACTTGTATGGCATTGGTCTTGGCAATATCTGCTTCAGAAATAATCACCGTTGGCGAGAACCCAGAAAAGCCTAACTCTTGATTGGAATCATGCTCAATCAAGCCTGTCACCTTAAAAGTACCATCTGCAATATTGAGTTGATCGCCCAGTTTAACCCGTAGCAAATCCATAGCACGCTGACTCAACCAAGCTTCACCTGAAGCAATATGCTTCGCAGCAGGCTGAATGCGTAAATCTCCACGCAGAGGGAAGGCTTGATCGATGGCTTTGACATTGACCATAACAAACTGATCATCGGTATATGCCATCGAACTAAAGACAGTGACTTCGGATTGTTTTAAATCGAGAGCTGCCGCTTGTGCTTTCCATTTCGGATCGAGTTTTTGACTGTCCGTTAGAACCAAATCCCCTGCTAGCATCTCAGCGGCTTGCAGCGCTACGGCATTTTGAATTTGCTCATTACTAAACTTCAGCGCGGTCGTTGCACTGATCGCGAGAATCAACGCAATAATCAATAAATACACACCGCTACTTTTAAAACTTTGCTTCAGCAATGGCTGAAATAGAGAATTCATTTTATCCTCCCGTTCGAGGATGTTCGATCAACTGACCATCGAGTAATTCAAAATGACGCTGGCACTGTTCTGCAAGCGTATGGTCATGCGTCACTAAAATGAGGGTCGTACCCAACTCACGGTTCAATTGAAATAATAGCTGCTCAATTTCTCGCGCAGTTTGACTGTCTAAGTTTCCTGTTGGCTCATCGGCAAAGATAATTTTTGGCTCAGCAATCAGCGCACGAGCAATTGCAACGCGCTGCTGCTCCCCGCCCGAAAGTACCTTCGGTGTTTGGGTGGCCTGTCGCTCTAATCCAACCTTTTGCAATAAACTCAAAGCGCGTTGCTCAGCTTCAGCGAAGTTAAATGATGCATGAAGCCGTAACGGCAGCATCACATTTTCAACAGCAGTCAGGTGTGGCAGCAGTTGAAAGGATTGAAACACAAAGCCAATATGCTTCAAACGCACATTCGCACGCTGTTCTTCGTTGAGCTTGGAAATACTTTCACCACAAACGATTAGCTCACCACCGCTAGCCTGATCTAAGGTCGCCAAAATACCCAGTAAGGTAGACTTTCCTGAGCCTGAACGTCCTGTAATCGCGACTTGTTCACCTGCTGCGATGCTCAGACTCAAATCTGAGAAAATGGTCAGTTCTTTTTGCGGAAGTTTAATCTTTTGTGTCAGTTGCTGGGCAGAAATAATCACTTGTGGCATGATGCTTACATCACTATGAACTTGGGTCATAACATCCCTATATGCAAATATTCGTGCAAAATCGCAAATTTAAAAAACGTATCAGTTCATACTTGGTTTTGCTTGCACTGTGCCTAAGCCCCACTTGGGTTTTTGCAAAAACCGTGATGGTTTTAGGAGATAGCATTAGTGCAGGTTATGGCATAGAACCACAGCAAGCATGGGTAAATTTACTGCAAAAACGGTTAGACCAACAGTATCCGAAACAGCATAAAGTGGTCAATGCCAGTGTGAGTGGTGAAACCACCAGTGGCGCTTTGGCTCGTTTACCCAAACTGTTGCAAACGCATAAGCCAAATGTGGTGGTGATTGAGCTTGGCGGGAATGATGGGCTGCGTGGTCAACCCCCTCAAATGATTCAAAAAAATTTAGCGCAATTGATTCAGCAGAGTCAAAAAGCCAATGCCACTGTGGTTGTCTTGGGAATGAAAATGCCACCAAACTATGGCACAGCCTATAGCAAGGCATTTGAAAATAATTACAAAGTGGTCAGTCAACAATACAAAGTTAAATTGCTGCCCTTCTTTTTGGAAGGTGTAGCGGGAAATAAAAGCTTGATGCAAAAAGATTTGGTTCATCCAAATGGCAAAGCACAGCCTATTTTATTAAATTTAGCTTATCCCTATATAAAAGGCGCTTTATAAAGCGCCTTTTACTCTGATCAGCACATAGGATCAGAAGTCAAAAAAAACCACTTCACCACTTTCAAGTGAGTACTCAGCGCCAACCACTTGTAACTTGCCTTTGGCAATTAAACTTTCAAGCACAGCTGATCCATGACGTAACTGATTTACAGAGGCAAATACATTTGAACGCACCGCGTGTTTAGACAGTTTGCATAAATCATGTTTCAGTTCAGTTTGCATCAAGGTTTCAACCGAAGGACGGACACGGTTTACAATCGACATCAAGTTTGCAGAAGGTGGGCTATCTGGGTTCATCAGGGTGTCAATGGTGGCTTGAATCGCACCGCAATGGCTATGACCAAGAACCACAACGACCGCGCAGTCATAACGCTCAGCCGCAAACTCAACACTGCCAACTTGCGAAGGTGCAACCACATTTCCTGCAACACGAATCACAAACAGATCACCCAAACCTTGGTCAAAGACCATTTCTGCAGGCACACGAGAATCAGAACATCCGAGTACAATGGCAAATGGATTTTGGTCTTCCGCCATCTCTGCTCGTGCTTGGTGAGACAATTGCTTATGGTGGGTTGTCTCACCCGCTACAAAACGTTGGTTACCTTGTTTTAGACGGCTTAAAGCTTCTTGAGCTGTTAGCATTCCCTTTCCCACTCGGTTGTTATTAAGTTGGACTAGTTTAATCCCAGCGAAATTGATTGTCACTTGCAAAAAACATAGCGTCTTATTTTTTTGCTTAATTTTAAAGTTGCATTTTATATCAATAAAACCATTACACAGTTCACACTTTATCCAAATGCAGTATATCCTTTCAAATAAATAATTAATGACATTTGCATGAAAGCGATTAGAATCAAACAGACCTATAAATAAACATAAAAACTATTCAAAATCAGAGCATTTTTATCTTATTCGGTCAGTTTTTTCATTCATCTCCGTTTAAGGATGAACCATGATGATACGCTCAAAATCCGTCTTGAAACAAAGTCTAAAGGCCAGTCTATTCGCCTTAGCTTTGTCATTTTCTTTCGCCAGCCATGCGGTCGAAAATACCATCATCAAAGACAAACTTAGTTTACAAAGCTACCTTCTACAAGAGCGAGTCACCGCCGGCTTAAAAACCAAAACACTTAAAGTGGATGACATCGTTTGGAGCTATAACGAAGGCGGTGCAGCCGATAAACCAACGATTTTGCTGATTCATGGTTTTGCTGGAAATCGAGACAATTGGAACCGTGTGGCACAGTTTCTAACCCCCTATTACCACGTAGTCATCCCTGACCTTCCAACCAACGGCGACACCAAAGTCCCTGATGATTTTGATCTCTCTATGCCAAATGTCACTGAGCGACTTCGTCGTTTTGTTGAAGCCATTCATATACAAGATAAGCTGAATGTTGCAGGACATTCTATCGGTGGTTCTATTGCAACCCTATATGCCGCGCAATACCCTTTTGACACACAAAGTTTGTTTTTATTAAACAGTGCAGGCATTTATAAAAACGCTAACACCAGCTATGCCAAAGACCCACAATATTTAAAGCACTTGATTGTAAGCAAGCCGGGCGATTTGGATGATGTGATGCAACGTGTCATGCAAACCCCAATCAAAATGCCCTATTATTTAAAACGCGCCCAAGAAAAACAGTTAATTACTCAGGCTGAAAAAAACAGCAAAGTGATTGATCAATTGGTGACCTTGAACCGAATTTATACCACTGACTCTTTTGCTCGAGTGACTCGTAATATTGAAGCACCCACCCTCATTTTATGGGGAAAGCAGGACAAAATTATTAATGTCGAAGTGGCGAATGAGCTCAAATCTTTATTGAAACGTGCTGAAGCTCCTGTCATCCTTAACAATGTTGGTCATATGCCACTTTTGGAGGCAGAACAAGCAGTTGCACAGCACTACCTGCCTTTTCTTGCAAAAACACAAAAGTTAAAAAATCCATTGGCTGATAAACTGATTCCACTAAATTAATTTTGTTGAGTACGTATGCAGAAACACCCGATGATTGAGCAGCTCATTGAAGCTCATCTTAATTTTTTAGATCATGAGTTTTCGCAAGCAAGTACCGTACAAAATGAATTCACCCTCTTTTATCACTGGTTTAGAAAACAAACTTTGCAGCAACTGTGGAGCTTTGAAGACATCAATGCGCTGTTGCAAAAACAAATCCTAGCCACACCTGCAACAGAACATCTGATTTCACAAATTGCAGAGCACATCAAATTTGCTTTGATTCACCCCATCAATGAATCAACAAAAATTGCCGATGTGATTCCAGTACTCACCATCGACAAAATTGCGCAGTATGTCGCGAGTAAAAGTGGGCATCGTCAACGCCTGATTAAAACTGTGGTAAATAACCCAGCTTTTTCAGCCATGATTACTCAGCTCATTCAGCACTCAATTCAAGACTATTTAAACAACTCCGTCATGACCAAACGTGTGCCGGGTGTCTCTAGTTTTATGAAAATGGGCAAGTCGGTACTTGAAACCGTCACGGACTCAAACCTAAATGACACCATCGGTCATTATTTGCAAAAGAACATCTTAAAACTCAGTCAAATGAGCGAACAAGTGTTAAATCAAAACTTTAATGATGAAAAGCTGTATCATTTTCAAGCCAATCTTTGGCATAAAATCAAAGACATGCCTTTATCAGTTTTAAAAAATTATGTAGAAGTGCAAGACTTGCCTCAAACCGTCGCTATGGGTCACGAAATTTGGGAACATATACGTCAAACTAACTATCTGCAGCAACAGCTGCATGATGGTGTTTATGCTTGGTACATTCGCAACCAAGAACGTCCTTTTGATTTACTCCTACGTGACTTAAATATCGACGAAGCTTTAATTCAAAATGAACTTCAAGATTTATTGAATCCTATTATTCAAGAGCTCATCCAATCACATTACTTGCGTGATCGAGCACGTTATTATTTAGAACAGTTTTATTATTCTGACCAAGCACAAGCGATTCTAAAACGATAAAAAAAGCCGCATTATGCGGCTTTTTTCTTTCATAATTTAGAATGCATACTTCAAGCTCGCATAATAAGCTCGACCTGGTTCGTTGTAGGTTTGGTTCAAGTCATTATTACGAACAAGTTGCTCATCAAATAAATTACTCACACCTAAACGACCGCTAAATTGATCTGTAAATTTGTATCCAACATTAATCCCTGCGATACCATAGCTTGGCACACTTTTCGTGTTCATCGTTGTATTACGCGTTTCAGCAAATTGACGTGGTTTTTGGCGACCATATTGGGTATAAACGAAATTCACATCAAATTGATCTGTAATATCATAGTTGAAAATCGAAAATCGAATTAATCGTGTAATTAGGTACAACTGACAAAGGATTTCCAGTGGTTTTATTCACTGAATCCATCATATAAGTAAAGTTGTTTGTCCAATTAATATTACCAAAATCTAAGCTAACACTTCCTTCTAGACCTTGAATTAAAGCCTTTGGAATATTGGTCCACTCTAATAAATGATATGTTGTTGAACCTACGGTTGTCGTTCCAACAACTTCGTCACCTGATGTGATTTTGTTTTTATAATCATTACGGAACCACGTTAAGCTTGCATTCACAATATCTTTTTCAAACTGGATACCCACTTCCTTGTTAATAGAAGTCTCAGGTTTTAAGTCTGCATTTCCAACTAAATAGCAACTTCCCGAAGCCGTTGCTGTGGTGTCAGGACAACCGTTCCCACGTGTAAAGAGTAAGTAGCCTTCTGCATTTTGATACATATTTGGCGCTTTATATGCTCTTGCTATACCACCTTTTAAAGTGAAGTAATCTCCAAGTTTTTGGGTAATGTTTAAACTTGGACTCCAGTTTGACCCAGACTTACTATGATCATCAAAACGAACTCCCAAGACCAAATCTGTTGCATCAGTTACTTTAAAGTTATCTTCAATGTATGCAGAAGCAATTCGTGATTTCATGTGAGTACGATCAGATGGCAACTGTACCAAACCAGAGGCATCTGCTTGTACTGTACTGGTTGCATCGCTAAACTTATCTTCAACCCACTCTGCGCCCAAGGTGAGTGCTTGAGGAAGAAATATATCCAATGGAATATTGGTTTCAGCATTAAAACGTGTGGTATCTAGCACCGACGTTTTTTTATCAAATGAATTTGGACTTCCTTCTGGCCCACCAGCTAGTGACTCAGGAATACGCTTATTTTTAGTTTTATCAAATTGAGCCAATAATTTTGTATCACCCCATGCCCATTTTCCTTCATGGGTTAAAGCATAACTGTCTCGGTACATCGTATTAGTTTCTTTACCTAACAATCCATTGACGTACGCAATGTTACTAAAGCTAGAATCTGGATTTGTTGCATCTGCATTACTGTTTTGAATATCACCTGTATATTCATTCCCTTGACGACCAAATGAAGTGTCAATAGTCAAGCTCTGTTGATCATTAATCTGCCAAGCTAAACGCCCTGAGATATCTTTATTCTCAACGCCTTCTCGACCTGCTGCACGACTACCACTTTCTGTCAGTGGGTTGATATCTGCAGCATCCGCATCTGTCTTGTTATAATTTCCATATAAACGATAAGACAATACGTCCTTAATAATTGGACCACTCAAGTTAAAACTTTCTCGATGGCTCGAACCTTCTTTTGAGTTCTCAGGTTGGTTAGTAAATACCTCAACCGAACCATGAACTTCGTTTGTGACTTTTTTAGTTTTAATATTAACAACACCACCCATGGCACCTGAGCCATAACGAGCAGCCGCAGGACCACGCAATACTTCAATAGATTCAATCGCATCTGCGGGCACCCAGTTTGAGTCACCGCGGGTATCACGTTCCCCTCTCCAGCCATAACGCACAGAATTTCTCGAATTCACAGGCTTACCATCAACCAAAATCAAGGTATTTTCTGGCCCCATACCGCGAATATCAATTTGGCGGTTATTACCACGTTGTCCCGTTGCACTATTGCCTGTTAAATTTACGCCAGGCATCCGACGTACATATTCAGAAATATCATTTACAACAGGTAATTTTTCTAAATCTTTATCCGTAATAATAGATGCGCCTAGAGACTGCTTAACCTGTTCCTCAGCCGTTAATACAATCGTTTGTAATTGTGTTGTATCTTTTTCTGCCCCAGTAGTCAGCGATTCATTCGCCATCGCGAATGAACTCATTGCCCCTACAACAGCCAAAGCCAAAGTTGATCTCGTCAGATTTTTACCCATAACGCATACACCCAAATACAAAAGAAGGAGAGATTGTGTAAATTTCGTAGGGTATCTTAACAAATGATAAACATATTGCAATAAATATTGATAATTATTCTCAATTATATTTTACCTTTAGATAAAATATAACCCCCTAATTTAAGGAGGTTATTTGGTAAAATGGTTTAAAAATTATTTGAAGTACGCGCCTTCTGCCTGCGTATGATCCGTCTGGTCAATAACACGACGTAACTCAGGAATGTGTTGTTGCAGAGTCGTTTCAACACCTTGTTTCAAGGTGACATCAATCGCTGAGCAACCTTGGCAACCACCACCAAATTTCAATACAGCCGTTAAACCATGCTCTTCATCTTCAACAACTTCAACCAATGCACAGTTACCGCCATGACCAGCTAGACCTGGGTTAATTTCAGACTGAAGAATATAAGTAATACGCTCTTCAATTGATGCATCAGGACCTACACGTGGCACTTTCGAATTCGGTGCGCGGAATGTCAATTGCCCACCAAAACGGTCTTTATTGTAATCAATCACCGCATCCAACAAATATGGAATAGACGGTGTGTCGATATATGCAGGAAAGTCTGGATAATCTTGACGGTAATCAGTTGGGATCACTTCTTCAGGCGCACTATATGCCATACAACATTCAGCACGTGGTGTACCCGGATTTTCAACAAATACACGTACAGCAATGCCCGGTGTATTTTGTTTTTCTAATAAATCACGTAAATACTCTTGTGCAGTCGGAGTAATCAATAAGTTTGGAATTTCCTCTGCAACTGCAGTGCTGCTGTTCTCAGTCGACATAACAATCATTTCCTCAAGCTGAAGTTACTATTTTAACTGAAGATGCGGGGTAATTAAAAAAAATCAACCAAAATTGTCGGATTTATTGTGAAAGTTCATCTTTTCGCTCAATTTAATGGCATTATGACCACAAGATAGTTATATGTAGAACATCTCAGAAATGTTGGATTTACCTTTTAATCATACAGTTACGATCATTATTATTACAGTCATTATTTCTATGGTGGCATTTTCAAATCAGAACGTGATGAACCGTCTGATTTTCTGGCCTCCTGCGATGCAACGTGGACAATACGATCGTTTTATTACACATGGCTTTATTCATGCCGATGGTATGCATCTCCTGTTCAATATGTTCACCTTGTTTTTCTTTGGTAGCATTATTGAAAGTTTTTACCGTCAATACTTCTATGAGTTAGGTTTTATTTTGTTTTATCTGGGTGGCTTAATTTTTGCCATTTTACCAAGTTATTTAAAACATAAGAATGATGTGCGCTGGGCAAGCCTTGGTGCTTCTGGTGCGGTCTCCGCGGTATTGTTTGCGTATGTGTTGTTTGAACCTTGGAAGCTGATTTTTGTATTTTTTATTCCCGTACCTGCGATTATTTTTGCAGTGTTGTACGTGGCATATAGCATCTGGTCAGGTAAAAAAGGCAACTCCAACATCAATCATAGCGCCCATCTTTGGGGAGCTGCTTATGGGGTCATCATGACCTTAATTTTAGAGCCGCGTCTTATCCCACACTTTCTGAACAAATTAACCCAGTTACCTATTTAAAACTAAACCCCTAGATTGCACATGGATTGCATCCATACGCATATAGAGGCTCAGTAACATTTTTTCACAGCAACGGGTGGTCCTAATTTTTACAATGAACATCAGGACCACAATAAACCAAGGAAATTGCGATGAAAATAATGTCTATATTTGCAGCCTTGATGATCAGCCTCAGTTTTACAGCCTGTGCGGTACACACCCCTGAAGGGAGTATCATCGTCGATCCTGATCGTTCTTATTATCCTCATGGCCAAGGCGATTTCTGCCCACCCGGACAGGCCAAAAAAGGTCGCTGCTAAACTCAAAAGCCTTCTATTCAGAAGGCTTTTTTATTACATATATTTTTACATAAATTTGGCATGAAATGCCAAGCAGGAATTTGATTTGGCATAGATAATGTTTACAACTGTATATAAATAGCAAATGCCAGTGAGATTTCTTGCATGTCCAATCCCTTAGATGGTCTTCAATTTCCAATTTACTCGAAAACACAAAAAGTTAGTACCTCACGTACAGGGCAAGAGATTATTGCAGAGGCCTTAGCCAATGTTGATCACCAAAGCTCTGTTACTGCACTTACAGAAAAGAACTGGCGTAAACAATATCCACGCTATTTTAAATCCTTAGTTGAATTTGGGATTCGTAATCAAATTGCACCGATTCAAATGGCACAAGATGGGCTCAACAAAGCACATAATGTGTTTGAGTTTTATCGCGATGGCCAAAAGCATCTCCTCAAAGATGTAATGTCACTTAAAACGACACCGCTACACACCATCAAACTCAAAGGTGAAAGTGATGCTGCACCTGAGTGGTCAGTGCCTTATCAAGGCCAACAACTCAAAGGAGGTGCTTTACTTGCACAAATCCAAACGTGGTTAGATGCAGGTGTGATTGAACCCAGTCATGCTGAAGCACTGATTGCCTGTGTGGAACATCCTGAATGGTTTGATTTATCTGACCGCACTATGGTTTTGTTCGGTGCGGCATCTGAAGCGGGTCCACTCACATGGTTAGCCCAATGGAAAGCCAATATTGTGGCAGTTGATTTACCCAATAGCCGTGTATGGGGCAAAATTTTAGACACCATTCAACACGGCAATGCCACGTTATATGCCCCATCTGTTGAAGCATTGAGTGCAGAAACACCTATCGCTGTTTTAAAAGAAAAACTCGGCGCGAACTTACTGACACAAGTGCGTGAAATTGCAGAATGGTTGGTACAAAACCCACATCAGTTAGATTTGGCCGCGATTGCGTATTTGGATGGTGAAAAACATGTCCGTGTTTCTGTTGCAATGGATGCGATTATGCAACATGTCAGTGCGCAAAAAGCAGATACCAGTTTGATGTATATGTGTACACCTACCGATGTCTATGCAGTTCCAGAGGAAGTCATTACAGCATCTGAGCAAAAGTTCAGTGGTCGTTCTAAAACGCAGCAGATGATCAGTAAAAGTATTTCAACCCTCAGCGGGCAACTTTTCTTTAAGAAAAACCTACATGACCTCGTCGAGTCAGATAATGACAAGTCTTACGGCATCGCCGACTGTTTAGTGATTGAACAAGGGCCGAACTATGCGTTGGCTAAACGTATTCAGCAGTGGCGTGCAACGCTTGCTCGCTCAGAAGGTCAGCGCGTCAGCATCAACATTGCGCCATCAACTACAACCCACTCTGTCACCAAAAATCCACTGCTCAAAGCCGCATTTAATGGGGCGAGCTTGTTTGATGTTGAAGCCTTTAAGCCTGAAACCACCAATGCCATCATGGCGGCTTTATGGATCCATGATCTGCGTAATCCTGCTTCTGTAGCCAATCCAGAGAACAAACTTGAACATCCTCTAGAACTAATGATGCACGGCGCCAATCACGGTGGCTTATGGCGTGTAGCTTATTTAGCACGTACTGCACTGCCCTTTGCAGCACTTTATGGCTTTGCCGCAGATAAACTACCTTTAGACAAAGTCTGGGCGAAGTTCAAAAAGTAAGGCCTTGAATACTGGCTTCAATAAAATACAGAGCTAAAAAAAACGCTACCTTGGGTAGCGTTTTTTTTATCATTGGTTTTTACACATCAGATTAAACGAACTGTAGGAACAACCAGAACAAACCACCTGATAAACAGATCGTGGCTGGCAAGGTAAATATCCAAGCCGAAAGAATGGTTCTCACTGTTGCAAAGTTTAGACCTGACTTGTTTGCCACCATGGTCCCTGCTACCGCAGAGTTCAATACGTGTGTGGTCGATACTGGCATACCAAAGCCATCAGCAGCTGCAATCGTGGTCATCGCCACCAATTCTGCTGACATGCCTTGACCATAAGTCATATGGTTTTTACCAATACGCTCACCTACAGTCACGACAATACGCTTCCAGCCCACCATCGTACCTAGACCTAAAGCCAATGCCACAGCCACTTTCACCCATGTTGGGATGTACTGTAAGAATGAATCTAAGTTACTACGATATTCTTTTACTGTCTTTTTGCCCGCTTCCGACATCGCTGGCAATTGATCCGCTTTATCCAAACGTTTGAATGCTGTCGTGCTTAAGTACATGTCATTACGTAGTGCAGAAACTTCAGCTTCAGGAATATCTTTAAGATCTCCATAATGGCCAACACGCTCACCCAAATGATCTGTCAAACTGGCTAAAGCAGGTACGACTTCTGGGGTCATTTCTTTGGTTTGAATATATTGCGTGATCACCGTACGGGCTTTTTCATCTGCAATATCGTTATGATTCGGATAAATCACAGCCGCAGTTTGATCTGAAAGTTGAGCAAATGACTGAATGTGCTGTGAATCTAAATTCTTATTTAAAGAATAAGCCAAAGGCACAATACCAATCAAAATCAGCATGATTAGACCCATACCTTTTTGACCGTCATTTGAACCGTGCGCAAAACTTACACCTGTGCAAGTAAAAATCAAAATGGCACGAATCAGTGGCGGTGGTGGTTTGTTGCCTTCAGGTGGTTGGAATAGTTCCAGTTGTTTCTTAAAGATTTTTTTCACCAATAAGAACAACACTGCTGCAAAAGCAAAACCGATCATAGGTGAAAACAGTAAAGCTTTACCGACTTTAATCACCTGATCCATATCGACACCCGAAGCACCGCTACCCGAATGCATCAGGTAGTTCATAATGCCCACACCCAAGATCGAACCAATCAAAGTGTGTGAACTTGATGCTGGAATACCCAAGAACCATGTGCCCAAGTTCCACAAAATCGCAGCAATCAACATGGCAAACACCATGGCAAAACCTGCACCTGAGCTGACATTCATAATCAACTCAACGGGCAGCAGCGCAATAATACCGTAAGCCACTGCACCACTTGCGACCATAACCCCAAGGAAGTTACAGAAACCAGCCCACATCACCGCAACAGGCGCAGACAGTGCATTGGTATAAATGACCGTTGCAACCGCATTGGCAGTATCGTGAAAGCCATTTACAAACTCAAAACCCAAAGCAATGAACAACGCCGTCGCTAAAAGGATTAAAGAGTAAAGATTCAGTGCAGGAACATGCGATAAGTCAGCAGAAAGCTGAAAGCCAATATAAATTAGCGTTGAAATAATGACCGTTAAAAACACCGGCATAAAAAATTTCGGTGTAGGTACGTGCACATTCGTCGACTTGACCTGTGTCACGTGCACCTGATCTTGGACGGGAGGAATATTAGAATTCATGCAGACGGCTAAAGAGGATATCAATATCCCCTATTGTTCAATTTAATTGTGACAATTATATGACAAATGCGTGTCACATGAAGCCAATTTTTTCATAATTGGCTTATTTTAGATCAGCAGTAAATCAGCTATAAGCCTTGAACACCCTGTGCTGGCTCAAAATTTAATTTCTCGGTGCGGATTACGCTGAATTATTTTCTTACATTTGGCTGTGCTATCTGTAACAATCTGCTCCAATAGATAGTTTCTCATCTCTAGTTATTCTGATCTATTAACATAACGGGTCTATATTTCACTTTCGTGAAAACTAAAGCTAAATCAGCCTTTTTTATTTGCCATATAGCCAATACCACTTGAATTAGGCATCAATCAACCTGCTTTTCTGCTAAAATATTGCACGTTTTGAAAACCTGTTTGTGAGTTTTGAATGTCTACACTTGTCACCTTAAAAGCACTTCTTGCCGAGCGCATCCTTATTATCGATGGTGCGATGGGTACCATGATTCAGCGTCACAAGCTCGAAGAAGAAGATTATCGTGGTGAACGTTTTGTAGATTGGGCTTCTGACCTCAAAGGCAACAACGACCTTTTGGTGCTGACTCAACCACAAATTATTCAAGGTATTCATGAAGCGTACCTCGATGCAGGTGCAGACATTATTGAAACCAATAGCTTTAACGGCACACGCGTTTCAATGTCGGATTACCACATGGAAGATCTCGTTCCCGAGATTAACCGCGAAGCGGCACGCTTAGCCAAAGCCGCTTGTGAAAAATATTCAACCCCAGACAAACCTCGTTTTGTTGCAGGCGTACTTGGTCCAACTTCACGTACTTGTTCAATTTCACCCAATGTAAATGACCCAGCCTTCCGTAACATTACTTTTGACGAACTTAAAGAAAACTACATTGAAGCAACGCATGCCTTAATCGAAGGTGGTGCAGACATCCTCTTGATTGAAACCGTATTCGATACCTTAAACTGTAAAGCTGCGATCTTTGCAGTCAAGGAAGTGTTCAAGCAACTTGGTCGTGAACTTCCACTCATGATCTCGGGCACCATTACCGATGCATCAGGTCGTACTCTTACAGGTCAAACCGCAGAAGCGTTCTGGAACTCGGTGCGTCATGGCGATTTACTCTCAATTGGTTTTAACTGTGCCTTGGGTGCAGACGCGATGCGCCCACACGTTAAAACTATTGCTGATGTTGCAGATACCTTTGTTTCTGCCCATCCAAACGCAGGTTTACCAAATGCCTTTGGTGAATATGATGAAACCCCAGAGCAAACCGCAGCCTTCATTAAAGAATTTGCAGAAAGTGGTTTGATCAATATTACAGGTGGTTGCTGTGGTACCACACCTGACCATATCCGTGCCATTTACAATGCTGTTAAAGACATTCAACCACGTCAGATTCCTGAAACCAGACCTGCATGTCGTCTCAGTGGTTTAGAACCATTTAATATTTATGATGATTCATTATTTGTTAATGTCGGTGAACGTACCAACGTTACAGGTTCAAAAAAGTTCCTACGTCTCATCCGTGAAGAAAAATTTGCTGAAGCCCTAGAGGTAGCACAGCAACAAGTCGTTGCAGGCGCACAAATTATTGATATCAACATGGATGAAGGGATGCTCGATTCGCAAAATGCAATGGTACATTTCCTCAATCTAGTGGCATCTGAACCTGATATTTCTCGTGTGCCAATCATGATTGACTCATCAAAATGGGAAATTATTGAAGCAGGCTTAAAATGCGTACAAGGTAAGCCTGTCGTGAACTCAATTTCCTTAAAAGAAGGTTATGACGAGTTTGTCGAAAAAGCACGTTTATGTCGCCAGTATGGTGCTGCGATTATTGTCATGGCATTTGATGAAACAGGTCAGGCAGATACGGCTGCACGCAAGCGTGAAATCTGTAAACGTTCTTATGATGTTTTAGTCAATGATGTTGGCTTCCCTGCCGAAGATATTATTTTTGACCCAAACGTGTTTGCCGTGGCAACAGGGATCGAAGAACATAATAACTATGGCGTCGATTTTATTGAAGCCACAGGTTGGATTAAGCAGAATTTACCGCATGCCATGATTTCAGGCGGTGTCTCTAACGTATCCTTCTCATTCCGTGGTAATGAACCTGTACGTGAAGCGATTCACTCTGTGTTCCTTTACTATGCCATCAAACAAGGCATGACTATGGGTATCGTTAACGCGGGTCAAATGGCGATTTATGACGATATTCCAAAAGAACTGAAAGATGCGGTTGAAGATGTTGTACTGAACCAAAACCAAGGTGAAACTGGTCAAAACGCCACAGAAAAACTGCTTGAAGTGGCAGAAAAATTCCGTGGTCATACTGGCGCTCAACGCGAAGCTGAAAACCTTGAATGGCGCAATGAGTCGGTAGAAAAGCGTCTCGAATATGCGTTGGTAAAAGGCATCACCACGTATATCGACGAAGATACTGAAGAAGCCCGTTTAAAAGCCAAACGTCCACTCGATGTCATTGAAGGTGCATTGATGGATGGCATGAACGTGGTCGGTGACTTGTTCGGTTCAGGCAAAATGTTCCTACCTCAAGTGGTCAAATCTGCGCGTGTGATGAAACAAGCCGTAGCATGGCTGAACCCGTACATCGAAGCTGAAAAAGGCAATGCACAATCCAAAGGTCGTGTTTTGATGGCAACCGTAAAAGGTGACGTTCATGATATTGGTAAGAATATTGTTGGTGTGGTTTTAGGCTGTAACGGTTATGACATTGTCGATTTGGGCGTGATGGTGCCTGCGGAAAAAATCTTGCAAACTGCGATTGATGAAAAATGTGACATCATCGGTTTATCAGGTTTAATCACCCCATCATTAGATGAAATGGTGTTTGTTGCGAAAGAAATGCAACGTAAAGGTTTTGACATTCCTTTATTGATTGGTGGTGCAACCACATCGAAAGCGCATACAGCCGTTAAAATTGATCCGCAATATTCAAATGATGCAGTGATTTATGTGGCTGATGCATCGCGTGCAGTCGGTGTGGCAACCACCCTACTATCAAAAGAAATGCGTGGTAATTTTATTGCTGAGCATCGTGCTGAATATGCCAAGATTCGTGAACGTTTAGCCAATAAGCAACCAAAAGCGGCCAAGCTGACTTATGCTGAATCTGTTGAAAATGGCCTGAAAATTGACTTTGCAGCCAATAAGCCTGCCAAGCCAAACTTTATCGGCACGCAGACCATCACCAATTATCCGCTGGAAACGTTGGTGGAATATTTTGACTGGACACCATTTTTTATTTCTTGGAGTTTGGCGGGTAAATTCCCAGCAATCTTAACAGATGAAGTGGTCGGTGAAGCAGCGACTGACTTGTATAATCAAGCGCAAGAGATGCTGAAAGACATCATTGAGAATAAACGCTTCGATGCGCGTGCAGTGTTTGGCATCTACCCTGCCAACCGTTCTGCGGCAGATTCTGTAGAAGTGTACGATGAAAATGGCGCTGCGGTGACGCATACTTTCCATCATATCCGTCAGCAGTCAGATAAAGTCACAGGCAAGCCAAACTTGTCATTGGCGGACTTTATTGCAAGCAAAGATCAGGCTGAAGATTGGCTGGGCGGGTTCACCGTGTCGATCTTTGGCGCGGAAGAATTGGCAAATGAATATAAAGCCAAAGGTGATGATTACTCTGCAATCTTGGTTCAGTCTCTCGCAGATCGTTTTGCTGAAGCTTTCGCTGAACATCTGCATGAACGTATCCGTAAAGAGTTCTGGGGCTATAAAGCCGATGAGACTTTGGGCAATGAAGAATTGATCAAAGAAAAGTATGTCGGTATTCGTCCTGCGCCAGGTTACCCTGCTTGCCCAGAGCATTCTGAAAAAGCGGTGTTATTTGACTGGTTAGGTTCTGAAGAAAAAATCGGTACGAAACTGACTGAACACTTTGCGATGATGCCGCCATCTTCTGTCAGTGGTTTCTATTATTCACACCCTGAAAGTGAATACTTTAATGTGGGCAAGATTTCTCAAGATCAGCTTGAGGATTATGCAAAGCGTAAGGGTTGGTCACTGGATGTAGCGAAGCGTTGGTTAGCACCGAATTTAGATGATTCGATTGGTTAATTGAATCCCCCTAAATCCCCCTTTGGCAAAGGGGAAAGAAAATCAATTCGTATCAAAAAAATCCCCTCAAAGTGAGGGGAACTTTTGCGTATCAAATGAATTAGGTGACAGCTCCTCCCTTTTTCAAAGGGAGGTTGGGAGGGATTAAATTGATATTCCCCAAGCATATACTTAGAATATATGAATCGTTAAAAATTAAAGTAAATGATGGCAATAATTAAAAATATTGATCTTGGTAGCCTAGAAAGTATTTGTAAAATTTTGGGTGATACAAATAATGGGATTTCAGGAACTGAAATTTCCAAATATCTTGCTGAAACAAGCATCAAAGACCCACAATTGAATTCTACAAAATGGAAACGTTTGTATGATGCTCTTAGTACCAAGCAAAGTGAAGATCGCTGTTCCAACAATATTCTAGCATTTATCAAATATGTTCTACGCCCATCCCGACACATCCATAGAAAAGAATGGTTTAAAAATATAAGAACCGAACTAAATTATGTATTGTCATTTGAGGGCTTTGAACTAACTGAAAGTGGTGATATCAGAGAAACAGATAAAGTAAAAACTTTTTCTGAAGCTGAAGAACGAGCTCAAAATTTAAGAAAAACATTATTAGACCGAAAAATTCATTCTGACATCCTCCTGATAGGATAAGGGTTCTGTGAAATTTGTCGTGTACAGAGCTGACATCCTTACTTTTTGCAAAGCTGAATTACTTGTCGATAATTATTTTCATGCTGTATTTGAAGCAACTAAAAGTATTGCAGAAAAAATTAGAATAAAAACTAACTTAACTGCTGACGGTTCAGAATTAGTTGATCAAGCTTTCTCATATAAAGGTAAAATTCCTTATTTAGCATTAAATAACTTAACAACTGAAAGCCATGAAAGTGAACAAAAAGGGTTTATGAATTTACTCAAAGGTGTATTTGGAACTTTCAGAAATACTACTGCACACGCACCTAAAATAACTTGGGAAGTCAATGAACAAGATGCTCTCGATACTTTATCAATGATATCTCTTATTCATAGGAAACTTGATAAAGCCATAGAAGCTAAAAAAATATATGAAGGAGACCTTTAATCCCTCCCAACCTCCCTTTAGAAAAGGGAGGAGCCTCACGAATCAAAAACTATCATCAAATTCACGGAAAGTCCCACTTTCTAAAGGTGAGAAACTATGTTTCGCAAGAGGGGGATTCCAATCTTAGGTTAACAACACAATAAATCTTCTCAACCACCCCATCAATCTTAGTCAAAATCTGCCTATTATCAAACCTCAGCACGTTCAACCCCAACTGCGCCAAAGCTTGATCCCTCGCCCGATCAGCCTCCAACCCTTCTGCTGTGTAATGCTGCCCACCATCACACTCAATCACCAAATTTGCAGCAGGACAATAAAAATCTACGATAAAATTAAGAATCGGTTTTTGTCGATAAAACTGTAATCCTAAAATTTGTTTACGGCGTAATCTATGCCATAACAGTTGTTCAGCATCGGTCATATTGTTTCGCAAATCACGCGAGGCTTGTTTTAAGTTCTTATTGTAAGGTTGCATCTAAATTCTCTTTATTTTTAAATATAGGAAATACATGCCTAGTCTAAACATATCGCTTGGAATAAATACTGCTCTATACGCCCTAAAGAATAATCTTTATTTTTATCATCTTCTTTTAAGAATATTGGCATAATACTGCCAGAGAATAACAATGCACGAAACATCATCATGAACTCAACCCAACTTTTTCTCGGCGTGATCTTTAGCTCAATTGGTTTAGGCTATTTTCTCTATGGCAAAAAACAAAAAATGACCGTACCTTTGACTGTAGGTCTAGTTTTAATGATCTTCCCTTATTTTATTGAAAGTAACGCATTACTAGGCGGTATCGGCTTACTTTTATCTGCTGTTCCCTACTTTTTACGTTTTTAAAGTGATCAAGCCTTTTCAAGCAATTCAAATTTAATCTCTACCACATTCCAGTGATGCATCATCTCCCGTAGCACGATAAAGTAAATCAAACTAGAAAGACCGTCATCAGCCACCTTAGACACATAGTATTCCCTGCGCTCAACAAAGGTATTGAAAGCACTTTCAAGTTGCACACGGTCAAGTTGCTGCTGATCTGGAAAAAATAATGCTAAAACCTTTTGGAATATTACATCTGAAGTCATGGCGGTCTTAGGTTGGGCATACTTCATTTGAACGGATTCTAACAACTCTTCAATCACATAAATCATCGACTCAATCGCAAGCTCATCCAGCAACCCATGACGCATACTGTTTGACTGTATAAAGCTTAAGCCTTGGTCCAGCTGTATATGCTGTCCATCCATTTCAAATGAAAGCTGGTCTATGCCCAAGGAAAATTTGAGTACACCATCAAGATCAGTCATCGCTTCAATCCTCTAAAATCAAAACACACAACCCTAGTGCATTTATACATAACAATAATCATCAGGCCAAAATGCAATCGCGCCATCTTCGTTTGATAAGATAGCGCGATTGAAACTGAAGGTCAGCAGTATTCAGTTAGTTTGCTTGCGTCTTCGGTAAAAAGAAGGTCGCCAAACCGAGTAAAGGCAATAACGAACACACGCCAAATACCCATTGAATGCCTTTGACGTCGGCCAAATATCCTAAACCTGCTGCGGCAATACCACTTACACCGAACATTAAACCAAACATCAAACCTGCAATCATGCCAACTCGTCCCGGGACGGCTTCTTGAGCATAGACCACCATAGCGGCAAAGGCAGAGGAAAGTACTAAACCTGAGATAATCGAAAGTACTGTCGTCCAAAATAGATTGGCATGTGGCATCATCAACGCAAACGGCGCCATGCCGACAAAAGACACCCAAATCACTGCTTTACGCCCAATTCGGTCTCCAATCGGCCCACCTGCAAATGTACCCAGAGCTACCGCAGCCAAAAAGGCAAAGAGATGTAACTGCACACTTTGCAAACTGAGCTGAAACTTGTGCATTAAATAAAAAGTGAAATAGTTACTGATGCTGGCGATGTAAGTAAATTTGGCAAACATCAACACGCAAATGGTCGACAGCGCGATGACGAGTTGACGCCCATGTAGTTTGCTTTGCACTTGATGCGCACGTGCTGCCAACTGTTTTTTACTGTGGCTGATGCTCCAACCGCTGACACCGAACAGAACCCAAATCGCAAGTAAAGCAAATACAATCAACCATGCCACGGCATGCTGTCCAAACGGTACAATGATCAACGCTGCCAATAAAGGCCCAATGGCTGTACCAGTATTGCCACCGACCTGAAAGGTCGATTGTGCTGTACCAAAGCGCCCACCTGAAGCCATTCGCACCACACGAGAGGCTTCAGGGTGAAAGGTTGAAGATCCCACACCAATCAATGCCGAAGCCATAAGCAGTACAATAAAATTTGGTGAAAATGCCAACAGTAAAATGCCGCTAAAAGTCACCACCATGCCGAGTGGCAGCAGATAAGGTTTCGGATGTTTGTCGGTATACAGTCCAATCCAAGGTTGCATTAGCGATGCCGTAATTTGATACACCAATGAAATCAGTCCCACTTGCGCAAAGCTTAAGGAAAAATTGGTTTTCAGCATCGGGTAAATGGCTGGCAAAACGGCTTGAATCAAGTCATTCAGTAGATGTGCAACCGCCACAGCTCCCACCACTTTTATAATCATACCTTGCGGTTGCTCATTGATTGTAGCTTGACCCATACCCTCTTTCATTTGAATTGAAGACGACATCCCTCGCAAACTCCATGTATTTTTCATCAGGCATTGATTGTAAAATGTCATTCATAAGACTATCTTCCAATAATCATTGTATAACTGACAACTTAAAGACACACATGCCAAATTCTCTGATTCAAACCGAAATGTCCGAATTGGTGATTGGACTTTCTTCTGAGCATACTTATCGAGAGATTACCCCTGCGCATACCCATTCGCGGGCACAGTTTCTGTATGCTTCGACAGGGATGATTCAAGTGTTCACCCCAAACCACGTTTGGATCGTGCCGCCGATGTGCGCACTATGGATTCCGACCCATGTTGAACACAGTGTGATTTCATTAAGTCGAGTTAAACTCAATACCGCATTGGTTCAGGCAGATGCAGCTGCACTGCTGGGGCAACATTGTTTTATTATTCGGGTCAGTAAGTTATTGCATGAACTGCTCATTCGGCTCAATGCGATTGAACACATTCCACCTTCCGAGCTGATCAGTTCAGATGAATTGTCTCGATCTTTACAGATTTTAATTTTTGATGAAATTCATAAAGCCAATCTGCTGCCCATCCAAATTCCGTGGCCGCAAGATCGACGCTTAATGAATATTTGCCAAGCGCTGTTAAGTACACCAGATCAGTTAAAAGATTTAAGCACGTGGGCAGATGAAATTGGCACCAGCTCCAGAACCTTGATGCGCATGTTTCAAAAGGAAACCGGGCTGTCTTATCGCGCATGGGTTCAGCAAATGCATATTGCCCATGCCTTAAGTAAAATTGCCAGTGGTGAATCTGTTGCGCAGATTGCAAGATCTCTTGGCTATAGCAATCCGAGTGCGTTTAGCACCATGTTTAAACGTCATTTGGGGCAGACCCCACAACAGTTTAAATATAAAGATGAATAAAATGACACTCGCGACTAAGCACTCAGGCGATCGACAAATAAAATACCATTTAGATGATCGATTTCATGTTGCACAATGCGTGCAGGAAAACCTTCAAAAGTACTTTCCATTACCTCACCAGTCAAAGTGTGATACAGCACCTTAATGCTTTGCGCACGCTGTACCTGACCACGCTCATTCGGTACGCTTAAACAGCCTTCTTCACCTAAGGTCGTTGCTTGCGAAAACTCTAAAATTTCAGGATTGACCATCACCACGGCGTCCATTTCAGGCGCATCGGGATAGCGTAAATTTGGCCGTGAAGCCACAATAATGACCCGCTTTGAAATATAGACTTGTGGTGCAGCAATGCCTATACCACTCCGCTCCAACATGGTCGCAATCATGGCAGAGGCCAACTGCATGAGCCAGTCGCTATTAAATTCTGCATCTGCGACGCGAGCGGCTTTGAGTCTTAAAATATCTTCACCACGTTGTGCAACAGGTAAAATGACACTCATACACAAATCCTCATTTTTATACCTATTTATTCTTTTTATATCATAAGCTTTTTATCTCACCTGCGTTATATGTTTACGTTGACCATCAAATCAACGATGTTGATTCATGTATAATTTTTAGTTCACTCCCAGTAAAGAAAGATTGATTATTCATTCAAAAAAGACTTCTTTAAAATCAAATATAAACCTTTATTCAGCTTTGGAAATATACGCATGGATGCAACACCACGTTTGACCAGAGAAGACAAACGTACCCTTGGGCTGTCATCACTCGGTGGTGCACTTGAGTTCTATGACTTTGTTATTTATGTTTTTTACGCCAAAATTATTTCTGAGCTGTTCTTTCCCGCAGGGCTCAGCCCATTTTGGGCTATGCTGAATACTTACGGTATTTTTGCCGCAGGTTACTTCTTCCGTCCACTTGGCGGTGTAGTCATGGCGCACTTTGGCGACCTCATCGGGCGCAAGCGTCTATTTAGCTTATCTATTTTGCTCATGGCTTTGCCTACCCTCATGATCGGGGTTATGCCGACCTTTGAAACGATTGGTTATGCCGCACCTTTACTCTTACTCCTTATGCGGGTGGTACAAGGCATTGCAATTGGTGGAGAAATTCCAGCGGCATGGACCTTTGTTTCTGAACATGTCCCATCTGAAAAAATTGGTTTTGCCAATGGCTTACTTACGGCTGGTTTGTCACTCGGCATCTTGCTCGGTGCTTTAATGTCACTGTTCATTTCTCTTCAGTTTAGTGAAGCAGCTATACATGATTGGGCATGGCGCATTCCCTTTATTGTGGGCGGTATTTTTGGCTTAGTGGCCTTGTATTTACGTAGTTATTTGAAAGAGACCCCAGTATTCAAAGCCATGCAAGCACGTAAAGAGCTGTCTAAAGAAATACCAGTGAAACAAGTCTTAGCCAACCATAAAACCGCCGTGGTGATTGGTATGCTCTTGACTTGGTTCTTAACTGCTTGTGTGGTGGTACTGATTTTAGCCATGCCAAACTTACTGACGGGTGCCTTTGGCTTTGAACGTAGCGATGCTTTTCAAATGCAAAGTGCTGCGATCATCATGCAAATGCTAGGATGTATACTCGCTGGGACATTGGCAGATCGCTTTGGTGCAGCCAAGGTCTTGATTGTTGGCTCGCTCGGTGTCGCCGCTATCGCAACCATTTTCTATCACAGTTTAGGTGCGGTCAGTCCAACTACGGTGTTTGCACTGTATATGCTTTTGGGATTCTTTTCAGGCACGGTTGGGCTTGTGTCCTATAGCATGGTCAAGATGTTCCCTGCTTCGATCCGCTTTTCGGGCATTTCGTTTTCCTACAATGTCGCCTATGCCATTGCAGGAGGCATCACACTGCCTCTGGTTCAATGGCTCAGTCTCTATAGCAACATTGGCGCGATGTATTATATTTGGCTGGTCTGTTTGGTTTGCTTCTTCACAGCTTTGGTTTATCGAACTCGGTTCGAGACGAAGCACTAAAATGACAAAACCCTTCAATCGAAGGGTTTCTTTTTATGCAAGCTACTTTGAAAACATGAGGTCAAAGCCTTTAGCTTAAAGTTTCTGCATGCAGATTTTGGCGCAGTTCATCTTCCACAATATCAAGCTCGATTTGGCTAAACTTACGAATTTCGCCTTCAGCATGTTTTTCTAGCATACCGCCAATTAATGGCACTTTCACTTTTACCGTCCATTCCAGTTGAAAGTGAATCTGCTTATCATTACCCGATACACTACGTTGGCACACAGCTTCTAAAGGTAGGTTAGGGTCTAAACGGACTTCCGAGCTGAGCACAACTAAATTGCTGACGTCGGTACGTTGTAAACGAAATGCATCTTTTAGAAATTTCTTCGCAATATCGGGAATATTGACATCCAAATTATACGCGCGCTTAAGGGTATAAATATCGCCAACTTTATTCGACTCCAAAATTTCCAACTTCTCCCCAGGAATACGACGGCAAACCTTTTCATGTAAGCTGATATTGGCTGCGAGTCGACGGAAGTCATCCAACGAAACACCGTTGATGGTGGCATTGACTACAAACTGATGTGCCATAACATTAAATCCTTTATTTTTTGTTTTTTGTAAACATCCATGCCCTGATCAGGACTGAAAACTGGATCTCGTCATCCTGTAAAAAGGTCAAATATAGACGATGCTCCAGCACAGACTATACCGTGATCTAGATTTCAATGTGTGCCATTCTGTATGACAATATCATCTGCAATATAAATAAAAACCACGCGCTCAAAACAGGCCAAGCGAATATCAAAATGCTCGGCCCCATCATCCAGTCCTGTGACCGCCCAACTTGCACTACTGGGTAAGTCATCCAGCCAAGTGGCCTGATAAAAATCCGCAACCGAAGCAAAGTCCAAATATTGCTGTGGACTTCCCTTTAACCGTTCGACGACCGACTCAAATTGAGCCAATTGTATTTGTTTAAAGTCAATCAACACTGCCTAGCCTAAACACTTTTCAGCTGTTGTTTATGGCGTACCTGTGTCCATTGCCACCAGCCAAAAGCCGCCAAGCCAACAAAGCCTGCATATAAAGCCGCGGTTAGGAACAAATCTTTATAGATAAACATACCGACATAAACAATATCGACAAATACCCACAGCACCCATGTCGCAATATGTTTACGACTGGTCCAATAAGTCGCCAACAGGCTAAACGCTGCGAGCTGGGCATCCAATAGCGGTACAGCAGCATCGGTCAAATACTTTAAGCTCAGACCAAATACTGCACCAGCCGCAGCGGCAAGCAGCATTTGCAAAATCACTTGCCGAGCTGTAATCGGTTCAATTCGAATCTCATGATCTTGTTGTTTACCTTTGAGCCAGTGATAAAAACCGTAAAAGTTCACCACCACAAAGAAAAACTGCAAAATGGTTTCGCCATATAGCTTATAGGTATAAAACAAATAGGCATATAACAAGAAAGCAGCGAAGTTAAACCACCAACACCACATATTGCGCTTAATGGTCAACGTCACCCCAATTAAGCTAATGATGACTGCAAATATTTCAAGGCTAGACATGGTTCAACTGGTATTCAAAGAAGTGCTGCTATTATGAAAAAAAACTCAATAAAGGCAAGACAATTCCGCTCAATCTAAACGTCGTTTTTTTCGGTGAATCGGATCAAACTGTCGAGTCACAGAATGAATACGCATAAGTTTTGACAGTTTTCTAACAATCGTTTAAAAACTTATAAAACGATGCAGGAATAATCAAAATGTCAGAACAACAAGGTCGTGTCAGTCGCGAAGTTCGCGGTTCGTTATTTTTAATTGGTTTAGATCGCGCAGCCAAGCGCAATGCTTTCGATAGTCATATGATTCATGACTTATCACTGGCCCTTACCGAATATGAGGATGATCCTTCACTGCGCTGTGCTGTAATTTTTGCGCACGGAGAACATTTTACTGCTGGGCTTGATTTGGTTGAGTTGCAACCCAAACTCACTGCAGGCGTTTTCGACTTTCCCACGACACAAATTAACCCTTGGGGCACCAGCTCCAGACCTCGTACCAAACCCGTGGTTGTGGCAGTCAAAGGCTTTTGCTTTACCGCGGGAATTGAACTGATGCTCAATGCCGATGTGGTTATTGCCGATGCCAATACACAATTTGCCCAAATGGAAGTACAGCGCGGTATTTTACCCTTTGGCGGTGCAACGGTTCGTTTTGTACAAGCGGCGGGTTGGAACAAAGCTATGCGCTATCTACTCACAGGTGACAGCTTCAATGCACAAGTAGCTCTCGACCTCAATTTAATTACCGAGGTCGTAGAAGCATCCACGCCAAATGCTGCATTAGAGCGAGCATTGAGCCTTGCAGAATCAATTGCACAAGCTGCACCACTTGCCGTTCAAGCCACGCTGGCTTCTGCACAACAAGCAGTACAACACGGCGCAGACTATGCCTTTGCACATTTACAAGAGCACCTCAGCCCACTACTCAAAACCCAAGATGTCCAAGAAGGTGTCATGGCGATGCTACAACGCCGCCCTGCTCAGTTTAAAGGACAGTAAAGCCCAAAAGTCTGGAACCGACTTTAGTATTTAACAAAAAAGAAGAAACGATAATGCAAGCCACAGCCCATTTAGATTCGCCCCAAATTGAGAAACAAACTGTAAAATTTTCAGCAACCGATGGTTATGTACTCGTTGGCACACGTTATTCCTCATCTGAGCCGATCAAAGCCAACATCATTGTTGCCAGTGCAACAGGTGTACCACAGCAGTTCTATCGCCGCTTTGCCGAGTATGCAGTAGCTCTAGGTTATCAAGTCCTAACTTTTGATTATCGTGGTGTGGGACTTTCTGCACCGAAGCAACTCAAAGGTTTCGGCATGTCCTATTTGGACTGGGGGCAGCTAGACTTGTCGGCTGCCATTGACTCTATCCTCAAAGATGGCAAACCTATTTTTGTGGTTGGACACTCTTATGGAGGCCAATCACTCGGTTTAACCCACAACCATGGCCAAGTCACTGCGATGTATTGCTTTGGCACGGGTGCGGGCTGGCATGGCTATATGCCGTTTCGGGAGAAAATGAAAGTACATGTCATGTGGAATCTTATTTTCCCACCGATGGTTGCACTAAAGGGCTATCTGCCTTGGAGCCTATTGAAAATGGGTACCGATTTACCTGTCGATGTCTACACACAGTGGCGAAAATGGTGTAAAAATCCGACCTACTTTTTTGCAGATCCCGAGCAACAACACTTACTGGAACAATATGCACAGGTCAAAACTCCAATCTATGCTGTTTCAGCACTGGATGATGACTGGGCTTTACCCAACTCAAGGCACGCATTTATGCAGCATTATCGGAATGCGAACATGCATTATCGCAATATTGAAGCCAGTGACTATGGCTTGAAAGAAATTGGACACATGGGATATTTCCGCCAAGGGGCCGAAGCCATCTGGGAAGATATGCTGAACACTTTCGATGGCTATTTATCCTCACCAACCACTACGGAACGTTAAAGCTCTATGCGCCCACAAAAACTGAGTAAAGAACAAATCCAGTTGCATTGCATGCAAACCTTTAAAACCCATGGTTATGCAGGCACCAGTATGGATTTACTAGCAAAGTCTTGTGGGCTCAGTAAAGCAGCATTTTATTATTATTATCCCAATAAAGAAGCTTTGGTTTTAGATATTTTGCAAGTCAGCCAGCAATACTTAAACCATAAATTGTTCAGCATTTTGTGTGATACGCACTTAGCGTATTGCGTTCGCTTTGAACACTTGCACCAGCAATCTGTCAGCTTTTTTAGTGTTGGTGTTCAAGGCTGCTTAGTCGGGATGCTGTCATTGGAAATCCCACATTTATCCGAACAAATTGATCTCAAAATTCAATCGATTTTCCAAGATTGGGAATTGGCGTTGTTGCACTACTTTCAGCAAGTCATGCCTATTGCTCAAGCTGAGGCACTGGCTAAAATCAGTGTTGCCGATTATGAGGGGGCAATCTTAATGACACGCTTAAAACAGGATGACTTCTATCTAACTCATGTTGCAGAACGAATTCTTAAACAGTTATCCATGGCTGTGATGGAAGCTGCGGAGGCTTAAGCGAGGAGATCAATCACGAGTACGATGGCTTTTTTTATGCTCGCGTCCACTGCGGTCAATATGCGTATAAAACATGCCATAACGACTTACATAATATTCAAGCGACTGATCATAGAAGCTCCAAAAAATAGACCATTCATTTAAATCCATTTTGCGGATTTGCGTCTGGGTTTTCGCAGGCATTTTGACCAATAAGGTACTTTGCATCAGCGTTGCATCTTCTTCAGCCGTGAGCAATATCGCTTGATCTAGAAATAGAGTCGCCACGTCATCGAACAGCTCTTGTTCATAAGCATCAACTTCAATAACACGCTCAACCTGAGGTGCTCTATTGGTATGCGTTGTCATTTGAGAAGATGCTGCTTCCGATTCAACCACTTTTTTTTGTCGATTCAAAAAACGTTGCTTTTTTTGAATTTTGATTACAATAATAGATGTCGCAACCAAAGCAATGACTATGCAAATCATTAATAAAAATGTCGCCATGCTCTGCTCTCGTAAAAAATATTCCCTTTTAAAATACAGCATTACCGCTCAAATAAACACCAAATTAATTAAACAGAGTACGTATGAACTCAAATGCTCAATTCGATGACTTGTAATTGGGTGTTGATTCTCAGACCAATTCAAGTGATTCAACACATATTCTCACAAACGTGAAAGGCATCACGATATGTGATTTTCCACTCACAAAATCACTATAAAAAGTAATTAACTTAGTGCGATTGAACAACAAAGTTACATCCGTACTAACAGTAATTCAATTTAATAAATACAGTCACTAGCATGAAATAGCTGCTTCTATAGCTCTAAGAACAAAAGATGATACGGGCAGCCCAACTTCAGGACATTTCTGAAATTTTAGATGTCGTGCACGACAGTATTCGATCATGTATCAAAGACCACCATCGCCATGAAAGTACGATTCAAATTTGGCTAGAAAATAAAACCCAATCCAACCTGATTATGTGGATGCACTATAACGACAGCTGGGTCTATGTACTCAATCAGCACGTAGTGGGTTTTATTATGGTCAGTGACCAAGGGCGTATTTTACTCAATTATATTTCATCCGCTGAACAACAGCGCGGCATTGGAAAAGCTTTATTAGAAACTGTTATTGAACATCTTAAACGTAAAAAAATTCACCAAATTAGTTTAGAAAGCACCCAAACAGCATGCTCTTTTTATCAAAAACATGGCTTTCAAATCCATGCCCAAGACATCCCAAATCCCAAAATGGTGCCTATGATTAAACTCTTATCCTAAGGTTTATTAACAGAAGTATGACTCAACTAAATTCACTCATTTTCATAGGATTCATTGGGCATTTTCATCTGATCACGGCCCGCTTCTTTGGCTTGATAAAGCTTTAAATCGGCCGCTTTCATAAGGTCATGAATATTGGCATAAATCGTTTCATGATCCATCCACGACACCCCCATACTCAAAGTTACATAATCTTTGCCATCTAGGCGGTTATGATGCTCAAAGCGCGCACTACGCACTGCATCTAAAACGGTTTGCATAATCTGACTAATAATCGCAATTGGGACATTATATAAAACAATGGCAAACTCTTCCCCACCATAGCGTGCTAAGTAGGCATTATGTGGCAGTACTGCACCAATCACTTTGACCAGATTTTGCAGAACTTCATCGCCCTTTAGGTGCCCATAGAAATCATTATAATTTTTGAAATAATCGACATCCATCATGGCAAAAACCAAAGTTGCATGACTATTTTGTTGTGTTTCAATAAAGCGCTGGTGAATTTCCTGATTCAATGCACGCCGATTATAGGCGCCTGTTAAGGCATCAATTTGAATTTGATATTCGAGTTTTTCATTTAAGTCATGTAATTGAGAGGTGCGCTGTTGCACTTTTTGCTCTAAAGAATCATTCAATTCAATTAAATTATTATTTAAACGTTCGGTATGGTAAGTCTGATAAGCATAGTTACGTGATTGTCGGAACATCACCAAAAGTGCATACAGACTGGTAGAGATAAAAGATAGATGAATAGAATCAATCACATGTAGCGTTAGTAAAAAGTCATGAATGACCGATATACACAGCAATACCACGGCGTATAAATTGATTTTCGAATATTTTTGTTTGGTCTTTAAAGTAAGGTAAAAACCATAGGCAAAATTAAGCAAAATAACAATACTGAAAAATGCGCTATAAAAAGCCAGCTGCTCAAAAACAACTTGCTCGGATAACAAGGTAATGACGATATTCAAGGTCAAAACCAAAATGGAAACGGTATAAATCCAACGCTGTAAATAGTACTGATTGAGCAAATACATATAGCTCAAAAAAAACATGACCGCTAAATAGATAAATAAATATTCTAAACGTATGCCCCACAACCAGTTGATATCTAGGAAGGTCGTATAAGCATATGGCGCAGTAAAAAGATTATGTAAGGCAAGAAATAAAATAAAAATACCAAAAACAAAAAAACTTTTACTATTTCGTTTATCTGAACCATGGAACATCGAGAACATCGAGAACATCGAGAACATCGAGAACATCGAGAACATGGTGGTGAACATTCCTACACCAAACACCACGCCACAGATCATGGCGATACTCATCATCAGTTGCTGATAATGTCGATTAATCGTTTTAGCAATGCCAATATGCATGGGGCTTTCAAGGCCGCCGCGTAAATTGTTAAAGTTTGAGGCTTGTATACTTAAAGTAAAATAGGGGCTGTCAGGGACAAAATAAGCAATCCGCGGTGCATTTTCTGTTTGCTGTGCTCCCGCATTATCCGCGACATCCCCTAAACGAACTAAAAAATCGCCATTGAGATAAACCCGATAAGCACAATTTTGATTGGGGATATGAATGGCTAGCCTTCGGCCAATAAATTCATCCGGAATTTTGAAATGACCTATAAAAGTCCCATACCCAGTATTACTGCCTGTAAGTTTTTGAAATGAAATTGGCAATTCTGTAGTTTTAGAAGGAAGTTGATGATTAGGCTGAGAAATCAGCTCTTGGTCATAATAAGACCATGTACCTTTTAAATAACTGGTGGTTTGTTCGGTGAATTGAATGTCATTGACATTTTTTTGATGCAAATAATACTGCGTGGGCTCAGCTTCATATTGTGCCCACGTCGAAGGTATCAAACTTAAAACCAGCAAACAGCCTAAAATAAGCCCAAACAAAGACTGTTTGCTCAATGAGCTATACAAAAGCGACTCTTCCCTTAAATACGCTCTGCCTAGTAATTAATCTACAAATGTTTTTCTTAAAAACCAAGTGTTTTTACAAATTAATCAAATACATCCTTGTAATTGACTCTTTTATTTATCACTATTTTTGATTAATCACGTGTTTTTACATCATACAATTCAATTTCAAAAATCAAATTTGAATTGGCAGGAATAATATTGCCCATTTTACGCTCACCATAAGCCAAATGTGATGGCACGATGAGTTTACGTTTACCACCCACTTTCATGCCCATAATCCCTTGGTCCCAACCTTTAATGACACGGCCTGTACCAATCACGGTTTCAAAGTAGTTTCCACGGTCTAAAGATGAGTCAAATTTGGTTCCATCTTCTAACCAGCCCGTATAATGCGTAGTGATTAAAGCACCTTTGACTGCTTCTTTGCCTTCACCGACAACCAAATCAATAATTTCTAATTCTGCGCTCATGTTCTCGCTCCAACCTGTTCAATCAATAAATCTAGTTAAACTGCATGCTTATTGCAATTTCGTCCATTCAATAATGGCTTGAGCATGGTCCCCAATTAAAGTCCACTCACCATCCATCACATTCAACTGAAGTTGCATGGTACGTTCACACAGTGCTTGAACCGCTTCAGTACTTGCAGTCGACAACTGCCAGATTTCTACATTGTTCAATGTCTTCAACTTACTGTTGCGCTTATACCATTCATCGACCGCTGTGCCATAAGTGACAATCGCCACTTGCTTACAACGTGCACTGGCTTTTTTCACTTTATCTTCGTCTGGGCTGCCCACTTCAATCCATTTCACCAACTGACCCGTGAGGTCTTTTTCCCACAGTGCAGGCTCATTGGTTTCAAATAAGTCTTTGGTAAACTCTAAAGCTTCATCCGCAAAACGTGCAAATGCCAACAAACGCACCATCAAACGCTCAATGGTTTCTGAAGGATGCAATGCCAAAGTCAGTTGATAGTCCCCATATTGGTGGACATCCATATTGGCAATATTCAAATCTGCCTTATAAATTGTAGCTTTAAGCGCCATACATACCATCCTCAAATTTGCCGACTAGCATATAAGATTTCGGCTTTTTTTGCTTAAAACAATTTAAGTCATTGCTCTATGAGACATTCAAAAAGTGCGCTTTCAAAATCCATCCAATCTCTTTCATTTTGAACAATCAATTCAACTCGATTATCAATCCCTTCTTCCACATCTTGATAGTTAAATTGTTCAGGATTGAAATTAAATGCCTTCCATCCCTGATTGGTATGGAAAATTCCTTTAATCCGTCGCCAATCTTGCTGTTCACAAAGCAAATCTAATAAATCGTAAAAGTTGAAAACCCAACGCTTCGGCATTTTCCAACCAGCAACACTATAACCTTGTGCCGTTTCTACATAGTGATACGGCAACTGTTTAATCTCGGGAAAATCTTGTTGAGTCGCTTTCAACTGTTGCTGAATGTTCAGTAAAGGCTGCTTTAGTCGTTTTGCTCCGATGTACTCAAAATCCATTTGCGCAAGCTCAATCTTGCCCTGCTCTGTCATAAGCCACTGCTGAGCATAAGGCTTATATTCGGTTTGCAGTTTTTCAAGAGCATCTTGATCTGCTTTTTGCATATGAGCTTGATGCGAAACCACCACAATCTGCGCCGCTTTTAATTGATCCTGATAAAGATTTTGTGCTGTCCAAGCATGATCATGTAAACGCGAACCATCCAGCACCGTGATCGGTGCACGCATGTGCAGGGTCGAGTGCCAATGTGGCTCGGTCAGTTGCTCCAGTAACTGTGCTGGATGTCCCAAGCCTGTGGGTTCAATAAACAACCGATCAGGCTTTTGTTCTGAGAGCAAACGAGACAGTGCTATTTGCATCGGTAGTTGGCTGCTACAACATAAACAACCACCGAGTAATTCTTTCACCGCATAGCCTTCCGTTTGTGGCATGAGCTGTTGATCTACGCCAATTTGCCCAAACTCATTCATCAGTACCGCCCAAACTTCATGTTCCGGTTTCTGACCTAACAAATGCATGAGCAAAGTAGTTTTACCCGCGCCAAGAAAGCCTGAAATAATATGCGTAGGAACCGCCTGCGGCATCGACATCAGTTTCAAAATTTTATACCTAGCATGGAATATGATAAAAACAACACAATAAAATAAGCCATCATCTTAATTTAAATAACCAATTTTCTCATCTCAAATCCATGGCATCGAACACTCAGCATTCAATTGGCTGACATTCCATTCATCGATACCCGTATTAGACAAACTTCCTTACATTTTACTCAGGACCAAAATTAAGCTTCCGCACTTAATTCGCATGCTTTGTACAGTTTATGTGAGTTTTCAAACATCCGCACTGATCATTAATTCTTCATTCCCTCTCAATCTATTCACAAAAAGCTTCTACTTGTTACTCAAAGCCCACCATTTTTTCATCATCTGTAGTTTTAGGTAATGTGCACTTTTCACATTGTTGCTTCGATTGAACCGTAGATATTCAGGCGATAGCATGAAGCTCAGTTCAAATTGATGTGATGATCAGTCTGAACTATTTTTATCTATAAAATATAAGGATGCCAAAACCATGAAACTTTCACACTTAATTATTGCAACATCTTTAACAGCTGCGAGCTTTGCAACTTTTGCTGCACCTCAACAAGCACCAGCTCAAGAAGACAAAGTTGTGGTATCAACCCAAGAAAAAGCTGAAACTACAGACTTAAGTGCAAATGCACCTGCTTCGGAAGCATCAGCAGAACAACCGAATCAAGAAAAAGCCGCTAAATAATTGAAATATTGAGAGATCCAGTGGCTTTACTCTCCTGCTGGATCGCAACAACTTTTTAGCGTCACTTGAAACCAAGATATATCCTGTCTTGGTTTCTTTTTATTTATGCGCATGGACTATAGCAGTTCGAGATCAACAGGTGCAAAAAGCCAAATTTGCGTAGTTTTCCCATATAAGCTTCTATTCAAAACATCAACGTCAGACATAAAAAAAGATCCCCTATACAGGAGATCGTTTTTTAAAACTTAACTATGCGATGCTTTTTTATAAATACTGCACGAAGGATGGTGGTTTTCTTGTAAGCGCGCGACTTTACGTTGTTCTGCCGCTTCAAAACGACAACGCTTCCAGTCATTGTCCAAATTCAATGCAGGAATTTGTTTTGGCTTACCATTTTCATCTACCGCGACCATGGTGAAGTAACAACTATTGGTATGGCGTACCGTACGCTTTTGAATATTTTGTGCTTCAACACGAATACCAATTTCCATCGAAGTACGACCGACATGGTTCACACTTGCCAAGAAAGTCACTAACTCGCCGACATGAATCGGCTCTTTAAAATTAACTTTATCAACCGATAAGGTCACCACATAACTTCCTGAAAAACGACTTGCACACGCATATGCCACTTGGTCTAACAGTTTCAAAATGGTGCCACCATGCACATTTCCTGAAAAATTCGCCATATCAGGTGTCATTAAGACCGACATAGTGAGTTCAGACTGGTCATCCGCAGCCGCAGCAATTTGATCTAATGGGGACATCGCGTTCTCTAATTGGTAAGATAATAGGATATGTGACATTTATTATATCGGTTTTGAACGCTAAATTTGGTAACAAAACCATCATTATTATTTATAGTGATTTGACTATCATTCAAAAAAATATATATAAAGAAGACTAAGCTTTTGAATCTATAAGCCTTCTTTAAATTTTAATTTATTCAAAAACATTGTCGCTGTGATATTTTCACAGCATATAAATGGCTTTTTAGCCTGATTGACTGTATTTCGAGTTATAGAGATGTATAAAAGCCCATTCAGGCTTTTATTTCTACATCACGCGTGATCAATGCGTTCTTACTTGAATACTTTGAATATTCAATTTTTGCTTATAATTTTTCTGCGCAAAAACTTTTTGAATCTGTCCTAACTGCGCAACGGTTGCATCGACCCCAGCTTGCATGGTCAACTCACGGCCGCTGACATCAAAAATATGTACTTTCTCGCGCAGGTCTGGCTGAATCACAATATCAGCATTTTTCAGCTCAATTTGTGCAAGGTTCTTTTGCATGATATTGATATTTTGGTTGAACAGTCCCCAGACATTTGAGGTTTCGGTATACATCGGCTGCGCCAGAATATCGACCGCGATAATAATATCTGCCCCTAACTTACGTGCGACATCAACAGGTACTGGGCTGACTAAACCACCATCTACATATTCATCAGTACCAATCTTGGTTGGAATAAACATACTCGGGATCGATACCGATGCCCGAACCGCTTGCCCAGTATTGCCATAGTTAAAGACAACTTTTTTACCTTCTTTTAATTGCGTCGCCACTACATACATCGGGATAGGTAAGCTTTGAAGTGGCATATCGCTCACTTGTTCATTGACATAGTCTTCAACTTTTTGACCATCAAAGAAACCTTTCATGTCCAAACGAATATCGCGCACATCACTGGCTTTCATATTCAGCGCAATATCACGAATTTGATTGGCATTTTTACCGCTTGCATACAGCGATCCGACGATACTGCCGGCACTGGTTCCCACGATAAAGTCGGGACGAATCCCCGACTGCTCTAAAACTTGAATTGCGCCAATATGTGCATAACCACGTGCA
The DNA here is from genome assembly GCF_058107045.1 of Acinetobacter sp. AB03. Lineage (NCBI taxonomy): Bacteria > Pseudomonadati > Pseudomonadota > Gammaproteobacteria > Moraxellales > Moraxellaceae > Acinetobacter > Acinetobacter sp. AB03. The sequence continues at coordinate 2,262,196 of NZ_JBUEBA010000002.1, forward strand.
CCACCACTCCCCAACACCAAGGCAATAATTGGACGGTTCTGTTCTTTTTTGAGCTGTTTAAAATTGATCTGGTTGAGTCGCTCTTGGGCTTCCCCTGACTCAGTTTCGGTTAAAAACGCCTGATTTGGCGTTTCTTGAGCAACTTTGGGCATGCTTTGACAGCCAGCTAAAGCGAGCAATGTAAACGACATAAGGCTAAGTTTAATGTTTAACATGATTCACCGAAGTTGAGATAGAGCGAAATTTTCCAGCAGCATAGTGTATGAAAATCAGCAGTCCAAGTACTGTTGTTTTTCGTAAAAGCGTCATATTCCAGCATTATAATCTGTTTCAATTTTTCAGCATAACTCAACATGCACACTCAGCAGCTCACTCGCATCTTTCTGCATTTTTTAAAATTGGGCTGCTTGTCTTTTGGTGGGCCTGCTGCACATTTGGTGTTTTTTCACCGACATTTTGTACAACAACTTCGGTGGTTGAGTGATGCTGAATACACCCAACTGGTTGCTCTCGCACAATTGCTCCCTGGGCCGACCAGCAGCCAAGTGGGTATTGCCATTGGTTATCAACTCCAAGGCTACCGCGGTGCGTGCGCGGCTTGGCTCGGTTTTACTTTGCCGTCTATGCTCCTCATGGCATGTTTCGCGGTACTGGGTCAGCAGTATTTCAATCAACTCAGTGCGATGACACTACATAGCATTCAGTTGATCGTTTTTGCTGTGGTGGTCTGGGCCTTTTGGCAAATGTTGACAAGTTTCTGCAACACTATTTGGCAATATGTGCTGATGCTACTTAGCACCTTGTTTCTTTACTTTGTGCCATGGTCATTCAGCCAAGTTATCGTCATCTTTGTTGCTGCTCTGGTCGGTATTTATTTCGCATCAGATTCGACATCAAAGCTCCAAGACAGCAGCTTAAAAGCAAAAGTCCAAGCAAAGCAGGCTTATCTTTGGCTGATTGCCTTTGTTTTGCCCTTCATACTTTTTATTGTGTGGCATTCATCTTCTTCACTCTTCTCACAGAGCCTGTTCAGTTTTTACCAAGCCGCATCTTTGGTTTTTGGCGGCGGGCATATTATTTTGCCACTTCTACATCAGGACTTCGTCGCCAGCCATATTTTATCTGCCGAACAATTTGACTTAGGCTATGCGTTGGCTCAACTCATGCCTGGCCCCTTATTTAGTTTCGCCAGTTACTTAGGTGCTTTACTGCCTTTAACACCCTTTGTTTGGCTGAATGCGATTCTAGCCACTTTAGCAATCTTTCTGCCCTCATTCTTTTTAATCTTTGCTACTTTGCCTTATTGGTCTTGGCTTATGCAGCAAGCTGCGATCCGAAAAGCAGTGATTGGGATCAATGCTGCAGTGGTAAGTTTACTGCTGTGTTTAGTGATACAAATGGGACAAAGTTATTTCAAGCATTGGACTGACTTAGTTTTTGTGATCGCTGTTATTTTACTGCTTCGAACCAAACTCCCGATTTGGCTAAGCCTGATTTTAAGTTTTGCACTCTATCAGCTGTTGTTTTACTTTAGCGGTTAAATAGCCATAAAAAAGCCCCTATCAATGTAGAGGCTTTTTTAATGTGCTAAAAGATTACCAAATGTCTGATTTCACTTTGTCTTTAAATTTAGGATGGTTATCCAACTTAAATACTGGCTCTTTCACACCTTGTTTCAGCTGTGCCAAATAGTCTTTTAACAGCATCAATAAGAATGGTGTTAACAGCAAAATAGCAAACAAGTTAATAGTGGCCATGATACCCATGAACAAATCCGCAGTGTTCCAAATGAGAGGCACACTCATCACTGAGCCGAGATACACCATAATCAAAACAAAGATACGGAAGACGAACATCACCTTGGCATTGTTATTGATAAATTGCACATTACCTTCTGCATAGGCATAGTTACCAATGACTGATGAAAAGGCAAACATGAACAAAATCGTTGCAAGGAAATCATCACCCCAAGAACCAATTTGGCTCTCTAAAGCCATTTGGGTGAGCGCTACGCCTTCAAAGCCCGCATCATGATAAAGTCCTGAGGCCAAAATAATAATCGCTGTACATGAACACACCACGAAGGTATCCACAAATACACCGAGCATTTGTACCAAACCTTGGTTTACAGGGTGCTTTACATCCGATGCAGCTGCCGCATTCGGTGCTGAACCCATACCGGCTTCATTAGAGAATAAACCACGTTTAATCCCCATCATCATTGCCATAGAAACCATCGCACCGAAGAAACCGCCAGCAGCAGCTTCAAACTCAAAAGCTTTCGAGAAAATGAGCTGGAAGATATCGGGTAAAATAGCGTAATTAATTACGGCGATATATAAAGCAACAGCCAAATACAACAAAGCCATCAATGGCACAAAACTTTCTGCCACTTTGGCAATACGTTTAATCCCACCAAAGATAATCATTGCGGTCAGCAAGACTAGACCTAGTCCAACCCAAGACACCACAATATGAATGCCACCGAGCTCAAATGCCAAATTAGCTTTATCCCATCCCCATGCATGTGCTGTCGCACCCGTAATCGCATTGGCCTGTACTGCGTTAAACACAAAACCATAGGTTGAAATAAGCGCAACAGCAAAGACTACACCCAACCATTTTTGTTTCAGGCCTTGGGTAATATAGTAGGCAGGTCCACCACGGAACTGTTTATTTTCTTGGTCGCGCACCTTGAACAACTGTGCGAGAGATGACTCAACAAAAGCCGAACTCATGCCTAAAAATGCAGTGACCCACATCCAAAATACTGCACCCGGCCCACCAATCGCAATTGCGATCGCAACACCCGCAACATTGCCTACACCTACACGACTTGCAAGCCCAGTGACAAAAGCCTGAAAAGGTGTAATACCATGATCATCATCACATTCCTTACGGCTTGATTTCATGACCTTGATGCTGTGAAAGAATAAACGAATCTGTACCGCACCTGTAATGAGTGTATAAAATAGACCCACTGCAACCAGAAAAATGACCAAAAAGTCCCATAGAGGTCCATTCAGCTTATTCACCCATTCGAGTAATGTTTCATTTAATTGAGCATTCATCCCGATATCCTAATTATTGTGAGGAACCTGAAAGCAAAAAAAGCCCTAGTCTCCTAGGGCAGTTTGCATTTTCAATTAGTTAAAAAATTGCAAAATAGACTGAATGACAGCCACGTTAATCAAGTCTACAAAGAATGCGCCACATAAAGGCACAATCAAGAATGCCTTGTGCGAAGGACCATACATGTTGGTAATCGCCTGCATGTTTGCAACCGCAGTCGGGGTTGCACCCATACCAAATCCACAGTGACCCGCAGATAACACCGCAGCATCGTAGTTTTTACCCATCACACGGAATGTCACAAATGCAGCATATAAGCCCATCGTAATTGTTTGCGCACCTAAAATCACCACAAGCGGACCTGCAAGGTCAGCCAATTGCCATAATTTCAACGAAAGCAAAGCCATCGCAAGGTACAACGACAATGATGCATTACCAAATACATCAATCGCACGGTCAAAGATTTGAACTTTGAAAATACCTTCCAACACATTACGTAAAATCACACCACCTGCAATCGCCCAAACAAAAGTCGGTAACTCAAGCATTGTGCCTTTCATATGGCCGGTCATAAAGTCAGCAAAAGCCAAACAGCCTGCAAACAAACCTAATGTGGTAATCGCATTATCCGCAGTGATTAAACGCACACGATGTGGATATTCAAACGGTACATATTCTGTTGAATTAATATCAGTCAGTGGAGTGTTATCACTCTTTTCAATTTGTTCATTGGTACGTGGTGTCGCCAATTGATAGCGGTTAATAAGTAACTTCGCTAGAGGACCACCAATCAAACCACCAATAATCAAACCAAATGTCGCACTCGCCATACCCAAAGCTAATGCACCTTGGATACCATGTTTAACTTCTAGAATTTCACCCCAAGCACCCGCAGTACCATGACCACCAGTTAAGGTAATTGAACCTGCAATCAAACCAATAAGTGGGTCAATACCCAATAAAGTTGCAAGGCTAATGCCGACAAAGTTTTGCACCACAATAAATGAAGCGACAGCCATCAAGAAAATAACCAGACCGATCCCGCCCTCACGCAATTTGGCAAAGTTTGCACTTAAACCAATTGAGGCGAAGAAAATCAGCATAAAACTTGTTTGCAATTCGCTACTGGTCGTGATGCTATAGCCCCAAAGACTATGCACAACCAAGGAGATAATCGCTGCAACTAAACCACCTGCGACAGGTTCAGGAATGTTGTAGCGTTTCAAGAAACCAATTTTATTCACCAAGAAGCGGCCAAGTAACAAAACGATGACGGCAGCAATCAAGGTATAAAAAGCGTTAAAAGTAAATTCCATGACAATTGTCCATAAAGCGGATGCTTAGATTTTGTTAGCTGGCTAATAAGCCACCGAATCCATTGATACTTCAAGAGATATTTCGTAAATCTGAGACAAACTCAGTCTTGCGTATGGAAATTCAGGCAATGGGTAAATTGGTAACAAACTAAGCGATCTGATGCATAACATGTTCAGTTCTACACGATGAGTAAACTGAAATAACGTAATGCCCAATAATGTTTGGACACAGATACGGTTTTTTGAACGGAGTCACAAAAACCGCCCCATATTGCTTTAAAAACAAGCAATAAATACACAATATGGGCGAAAGACGGACATTATGCAGATTTTTTATAGATAATCTTTATTTTTTTACAATAATTTCCAACTATTTCACTTATTCTTTTCTGGCTTAATACTTAAGGCTATATTCAAAATGTATTTAGTCTGTATAAATTTCCCTACTCAAACAAAACAGGAGCCTAAAGCTCCTGTTTTTTTAAATCGCAACTATTTCATTATATGATTAGAAGCTGTATTTCGCCATTAAGCCAACGCGGTTGTCTTTGTAGCTATCCCCAGCAAAGGTATCACGTTTACCATTGATATATTCAACACCTAAATCCAAAGGTTTAACTGGTGAATAAATGAAGTTAATCCATGCTTGGTAAACTTCTTCATTTGCAGCTTTGTTTAAACGTGCGTAATCAGTACCATCATCCGCAAAGAGTGCACCATACGCTAAAGTCGAACGTAATTTTTCGTTGAATTTATACGTACCACCGACTTGTACGCCAAATGCCTCATTTTGCTCGATCTTGCCATTCGCATTATCTACATAAAATGCAGTGTTGCTTCCGTATAAGTAGTTGCTATTGCCCTGTACATAAGACACATCAGCACTGAGTTTTAACGGATCAATCACTTGATAATTTACACCAGCAGCAATACCCCAACCTGTTTTATCATCACCAGCTGCTTCAGATTTGTATTGCTCTACCAAACCACGAACAGATGCATTTGCTTTACCATCTGCAAAACCTTGCGTTAATTTCGCAGTTAATACAGGTAAGCTATATTTCACATCTGAAGCAACGTTTTCAGTATTAGCTGCATTACGCTCTGTAGCAGAACTATTACCTTCTTCCGCAGCAATGAATAATTTCGTTGCAGGTGCCAAATTAAAGCCATAACGTACTTGTGGAATACGAGTTGTACCTCCACCCACGTTCGTGCCGAAGTCAATCATTTCTGGTGCGTGGTTTGACAGGAAGTTAGAAGTGGTTTGACCAAACAACCAATTGTTATAAGTCAAATACGCATGACGAATACGCAGTGCTTCATTCGTTCCAGCAAAGTCTACTTCTACTTTACCGCCAAGTTTGTTGTCGCCAGCCACATTGGTATTGAAATCTAAACCTAAGCGTGTGGTTTTTGCTGTCGCGCGCAATTTATCCTTAACAGATGCAGGATCATTTTTACCAGTTCCACCTACTTTAGCAACACCATTGAAGTCGTCATCCGCACCTTCAATAATGTAGTTTGCATCGCCACGAACAAAACCATATAGGTTAATGTCTGCGCCAGACTTAGATTTGAACGAAGACAGTGGAGATTCAGCTTTTACAGGCGCTGGCTGTGCTTTCACTTGTTGAATCTGAACTGCTTGCTGTTGTTGAACTTGTTGCTGTTGTTGCATTAATGCTTTTAGCTCTGCAACTTCGGCACGTAACTGAGCGAGTTCTTGTTGTTCTTTGGTTGCAGCATGAGTTGTTGTCATCATCAGAGCAGCCACACTAAGTGCTAGGCTTTGAGCGATAAATGGCTTTTTATTGAGGGCTAAACGCATACACAAACTTCCTTTATTACATTGTTAATTGTGAATCAAAAATTCCATTTCAGTAAAATTTTTTGCACAAAAGACCACTCCGTTTTGGTCTTTTCATATGCAAAGTAATCTTATAAAGATGAAAAATCGCACATTTCGATGTTTTAAGATATGACCTTTTATTACTCTTGCCACTAAAGTCTAATGCACATAATTTCAAACTATAATTGATGTTATTCGCGATTGGCTTTGAAGCATCAAATTACAATTTAGACAGACTTTTGCAATAATTAAGTAACAATTCTTCGTATTTTCTTAAATATAGACTGAGTTTTATTTGAGATCTATATTTTTTTCTTATAACTAAAGTCTTAGTCTAATAGATAGCCACCTATGCCCAATGATGGGTCAAAATCACAGCTTTGCACCAAAAAAGCTTAACTATTCAGACTATTATTGCGCATAGTGAATGAAAAATTATCAGATATGAATACACGGTTATGGCATATAGATGTGCTCATAGGAAAAAAGCGTGACGAAATGCTTTAGTAGTTCTGTTATGTTCAATTTGAATGATTTCAACATCCAGAAAAATCCGCACTATACCAAGAAGCTTTTGCATATTATCCAGAAAAATGGATTTCGCCTTTTATTGAGCGCCGCCGTGAAAATGGTTGGGGAGTGTATGACTTACTCAATATTCAAAAAGGTGAAAAAGCGAAAATCGCACAGCAGCAATCACGTAATGACTAATTTTTTTTTAACGCACCTGTCGGACTATTCTTCACAGTCAATCAAGCATTAGGCATCGGCACGAAAATATTGCCATGATAATACAAAATGTGATTATTGCAGCCAAAGTACGAGTCTTAGAGACTTGCCCACAAGCCGCATGGAATCATCTTCATGCTCTAGTGCTGAATATACTTGGTGCTGCACAATTTGAAGAATTGGTCTGCAGTATGGCACTAGGCTATGGGGATCCTGAGCAGATCGTCAATCGCTTTATAACACCACGCGTACCAGTTGAAGATTTTGCAGTATTATTAAATAGTGACTAAGATTTAAAGCATTCATTTAAATAACAAAAGAGACTAAAATAAGTCTCTTTTTTATATAGTCACAACTTCAATTTTTAGGCTTTTTCGTGCTCAAGCTTAAACACATAATACAAAGCCAAAGCCACAAAAATAGCCATAACAATGGCCATATTCAAAAGTGCCGACCAGAGTAGAAAATTAAGAATCACGCCACAAAGTAGACCACAACCAAATTGCATACTGCCCATAATCGCACTGGCCGTTCCTGCTCGTGCACCCTGCTCAGACATTGCAATCGCCATGGCATTTGGCCCTGTAAAACCGATTGCTGCGACAGCGAGAAACATCCCTGCACATACGATATATAAGGGCGCATGCGTCATGCTACCCGCTACCAACAACAGCCCCACACCAGCCAGTTGCAAAAAACTGCCTAATTTTAAGCGCTGAAAAACACTTAACTTTTGTGCCAGACGTTTATTTAAGGTCGAGAACAGCATAATCCCAACTGCATTGGCACCAAAGGCATAGGCAAAAACTTGCTGACTTAAGCCGTAACCATCCATCAGAATGGCAGCAGAAGCACTGATATAGCAAAAGAGTACAGCCCCGGCAAAACATCCAACAAACATCGGGCGTCTAAAGCTCGAATCTTGCAGAATCGCTCCGTAAAGGTTTAAAACTTGATTAAAGTTAAGCTTTAAACGACGCTTCGGATCTAAAGTTTCTTCAAAGAAAAAGTGTACGCAGCACAGGCTTCCCAAACCAACGACCATCAAAAAGGCGAAAATACTATGCCAACTACTGAAACTCAGTACCAGCTCGCCTAAACTCGGTGCAATAATCGGCGCGATGGTGGTCACGATCATCATACTGGCAAATGCTTGGGCTGAGGCTTGCATATCTAAACGATCACGAATCGCAGCTCGAGCAATCACCACACCTACACAACCGCCTAAGGCTTGCAAAACCCGGGCGGCAATGAGGCTCCACTCACTGTTTGCAAACACACACAGTAAACTAGCAATAATGTAGAGACTTAGGCCAAAATACAGCGGTTTTTTCCGCCCAATTCGGTCACTTACAGGTCCATAAATCAGTTGTCCAATCGCCAAGCCCAAGAAGTACGCAGGTAAGCTGTTGGCCACCATTTGTGTGCTTACCCCAAAGTCATTCGCCATTTGTGGCAAAGCGGGTAAATACATATCAATAACCTGAGTTCGACGAAATCTGCTTAGCCTTTTAGCATATTTTGGAAAGTTGGCTTATTGGGATTCAAACAATAAGCCACTACAGCAGCCATGATATTCACCATGAAGTTATTTACCGAACGATGACGTGAATGTTCAAGTTGATGTAAATTTTTTAATTGATCATTCACGGTTTCGATCAATCCTCTTCTGCAAAGTAATTGTTTTTCTTCTTCAGTTTGGATGGGTTTATTTTTCATATTCCGACGTGATGGGGTCAATATTTTCAGTCCTCTTGCTGCTAAAGCTTCGGCTTTTGCTTTGCTCAAATAGCCTTTGTCTCCGAGTAGGATTCCTTTTAATTCTTGAGTTAAAGATTCTAATATAGCAACATCATGAACATTTCCCGATGTCAGTTTGAAATTAATAATTTCACCTAAATTATTGATAACGATATGTAATTTAAAACCATAAAACCAACCCGTACTACTTTTTCCACGGCCGGCCAAGCCTTTAAATACACGATGCCTTTTAATCCGAAGATTATGGCAAACTACCAATTTAGTGGAGTCAATGATACTGATTCCCGTATCTTTTCCTTTCACCTGGTGGAAGAAACTACTCAGAGCTTGCAAACAACGGGGCATGATTTCAATAAATCGGTTGTAGCTAAGCAGTTTAGTAAAAGCAGATTTCCAGAATGGAACGATCATTTGGCAATAAAAATATTTGAAGAATCTAAAACCGGATTGATGAAATAAAATGACCTCTGTACACGACAAATTTCACAGAACCCTTATCCTATCAGGA
>NZ_JBUEBA010000002.1:2271533-2275540 GCF_058107045.1 Acinetobacter sp. AB03
TAAAATGACAATGGTCATTGCTTCAGACAAGCTCAAGGCTGACTTTTTCAGCTTGGATTTTTGATCAGAAATTAAAGCTTTTTCTAAAGATTCATTAAATGTTTTGCAGAAATCGTCCAAAATACAAAATAATTCGGTAATATGATCCATCGAGAAGCCTTGTTTTATAACATTTTGTATTGAGAACCAATATGTTATAAATTCAGGGCTTTTTTTCTACTCTTTTTTATATCGAACTCAGGTTATCAATAGACAGTGGACCGAGTGCCGTCAGTGAAGCAAGTAAGAGAATCCAAGCGTTGGAATAGACCGCTTTTTCCTGTGTAATCGGCATAGGATTAATTTATGTTTTGGAAGGAGAGTTTGCAGACAAGTTTACACGCTCCATAGTATGATTTATACCAGAGCAGGTGAAATTTCACATATTCTCATATTTGAAAATTGTCCAACCCTAAGCGACAAACAAAGGTGCCCTTTGAAAGCATGGCTGACCAGTCTAAAACAGGCTACTTATAATACAACCTTCATGTATAACCTCCGCATGGTCATTACCTTTGCAGGGACTGCTTTTATTCCATATTTTATGGGTTTTCAGCTGGCAACTATTCCGCTGACACTCGGCGCAGTTGCTGCGGGTTTAAGTGATATAGATGACCGCTTTTCCGTGCGGATCATGAATTTAATTTTTACCTATATTGGTTTTTTCATTACCGCAACGTCGATTTACTTTTTATTTCCACACCCAATTTTATTTGCACTGGGTCTAATCGTTTCGTGTATTGGTCTGATTTTACTGGGCTCACTGGGACGTCGTTATGCCACCATTTCCTATGGTTGCTTAGTGGTTTCCGTTTACTCCATGCTCGGTGTCGGACTTTTTGACAACTGGTATACACAACCGTCTCTGCTGGTGATTGGAGCAATTTGGTATAGCGTTATTTCAACTATCAGTTTTCTGCTCTTTCCCGTTCGTCAGGTTCAAGACAATCTATCGAAGTGCTATTCCTCACTCGCCGATTTTCTGTTTGCCAAATCCAACCTGTTTGATGTCGATATGACAGCTAATAGCTATCAACAGAGCATGATTGAACTATCGTTGGAAAATGGTAAATTAATTGCAATTTTCAACGACATGAAAACCGCCCTACTCACCCGATTAAAAGGTGACCGTGGACAACGAGATACGCGTCGCAGTCTGCAATATTATTTTGTGGCGCAAGATATTCACGAGCGCGCAGATTCAGCACATATTGACTATCAAAAACTGGCGAAAATTTTTCAACACAGCGATATCTTATTCCGCTTTCAACGAATTTTATCTATACAAGCCAAAGCCTGTAAAGACTTAAGCAGCAGTATCTTAAACCGGCAAACCTACACCCATAATAAACGCTTTAAACATACTTTTGAAAATCTCCGTTTATCACTAGAAAAGCTCAGAGACGAACAACAATACGACCAAATTTGGGTCAATGCTCTGTTTTCGTTGTATCAAAACTTAAAGTCGATTGATGCGCAGCTACGTAATTTAGAAACTGAACGCAATATTAAGCTCGATAAAACCAAACATATCGAAAGCCAGCTCAAAGATGATGACCTGAAAGGCTGGGATGACATTAAGGTTCGGATTAAACAACATCTCACCCCAGAGTCGGTTTTATTTCGACACGCGATTCGTCTGTCTATCGTGCTATTAGTTGGATATATCTTTGTTCAAGTCACCAACATTGAATATGGGTACTGGATTCTACTTACAGCACTATTTGTCAGTCAGCCCAACTTCAACGCAACCAAACGTCGTTTACGTTTACGTATCGTAGGGACGTTGGTCGGAATCATTTTAGGGTATGCCGTATTGTACTTTGTACCTTCGATTGAAGGACAACTTCTCGTATTGGTTATCAGCGGGGTACTTTTCTTTGAGCTTCGTAGTAAACAATACGCTCAAGCCACCGCTTTCATCACCATCTTGGCACTGATTAATTTCAACTTAGATGGTATGGGATATGAAGCTGCCCTTCCGCGCATGATGGATACCTTAATTGGCTGTGGACTGGCATGGTTAGGCGTAAGTTTTATTTTCCCTGACTGGAAGTTCCGTCGCCTACCCCGCACAATTTATCGTTCGCTTTCCGCTCAATGTGATTATTTGGCAGAGGTGATTGAGCAGTATAAGTCTGGACGTAACAACGGTCTGAATTATCGCGTGGTTCGTCGTGCCGCACACAATACTGATGCCGAGGTTGCTTCACTCATTTCCACTTTAGCCACCGAACCCGACTTTGACCCAATGCAAAAGAGCTTGGCGTTTGAGTTCTTGTGTCTCAATCATACTTTTATTAGCTATATTGCAGCTTTGGGGGCTCATCGCGAAAAAATTGACGACCCACAAATTTTAGAATTGATGGATCGCGCTTTTGACAATATCCAAGGTGCGCTCCTGCGGGATGAAATGCCTGATTTAACTGCGCAAAATATGCTACAGACCATTCGTCAGCGTTTAAGCCAAAATAATGAGGAAGATCAGAAGGCATTGATTATTTTACAACAGCTTTCCTTGATGTTTAGCATCTTGAATCAGTTCAGTCGTTTGAAGCAAAGTTTAAGCCACGAACGGGATCATGAGGCCACAGAACTGGCTTCATTATAATTTGGGTGATTTTGGAACAATATACTCACTGAAATGCTCTAAATGATGCTAAACTTTTTGCAGTTTTAAATCTGTTACTTTCACTATGACCGCGAAAAATTTATACGCTTATACTTTACAGCCTGTGACCTATGAAATCACTGAAGCTGAACAACGCGATGCTCAATTAAAAATTTGGCGTAGCACAAACAAAATTAGCATGAAAGCTTGGATCATCATGGCTGTCGTTACAGCCCTTTCGATTCTTGGCCTAATTTTACTCAAGAATTATTCAACCATCTTTTGTTGGGTCGCAATCGCCTGCGTCGTGGTTTACCTTTTAGTCCGTAAATTCGGTTTAGAATGGTATGTGAAGCGAAAAATGAATGAGTTTCCAGTTCAGGAAATTAAAGGCATTCGTTTAGGTGTACAACCTCACGGTCTGATTATGCGCCAGCAAATGGGCATGCAAGAAGGTGTCGGTGCAATCGGTTGGAAAGATATCTACGAATGGTACAACACACCTGAGTTTTTGTTGATTAAATTCAAAGTGAAAGGCCAAGAAGGTGCATACATTCTGCCAAAACGCATGGATAGCAAAAACTTCTCGTTTAATACGATTCGTAAACATTTAAAAGAAACAGTTGGTGAAGCGCAGCCACTTTAAGTCTTGCTTTCTCCTCTGTAAAAAAACCTCCAACTTTTGGAGGTTTTTTTATATCCCAAACCCTCGAATACAAATGATAATGAGAATAAATATTAATTTCTAAATCCATATTATCTTCTCAATCTTCAGGTATAATTTCCGCACAACAAATCGCTCACCATTAAGTATCGCCATGTTTAAAAAAACATTTTTCCAAGTGCATTGGTTTTTGGGAATCACTGCGGGTCTTATCCTGTCGCTTATGGGCGTCACAGGGGCCATCTATTCTTATGAACAACAAATCTTAAAATGGATGAACCCAGATAGCTATACCGTTCAAGCAATACAAAACAATAAATTAACCCCTGCTGAGCTGTATCTACATTTCCAAAAACAAGATCCTGCCATCAAAATCAATAGTATTACGATTGCTCAAGAACCGACCACTTCAAGTACGGTCAATATCGAGAAAGAAGGCGCACGTCGTGGTTATAACATGATGGTGAACCCGTATACTGCTGAAGTCTTACCCGAAGTTAAAGGCCGTGAGTTTTTTAACTTTATTCAACAGTTACACCGTAATTTAACTGTCGGCCCTGTCGGTAAACAAATTACTGGCGCTTGTACCCTCATGCTTATTTTCTTTGTATTGAGTGGTCTGTACTTACGTTGGCCCAAACGTCATTCCATCAAACAATGGTTTTTTATTAAACCTAAATTGAAAGGGCGTAA
>NZ_JBUEBA010000002.1:2275640-2277940 GCF_058107045.1 Acinetobacter sp. AB03
TTCATTTGGGATTTGCATGCTGTTGTTGGTACTTGGGTGGTGATTTTTTATCTGATCTTGGCCTGTACAGGACTGTACTGGTCTTATGATTGGTGGCGCGATGGCATGTTTAAAGTCCTCGGCGTTGAACGCCCACAAGCACAAATGCAAGAAGGACCCCGTCCAAATACTGGTGCAGCTCAAGGCCCACGTGGCGAACAGGCTGGTGCTCGTGGTGGCGAATCACGTGAGCAAGGTCGTGGCGGGCCACAAGGTGAGCACGCTGCACGTGGCGAACGTGGGCAAGGCGAACAACATGGCGAGCGTAAAGGCTTATCTCCTGAACAAGTGCAAATTGCTTTAACCCAAACATGGACAGGATTTAACGCACAAGTTGGTCGAGACTATTCAACCCTGACCCTAAATATTCCGAAAAAGCCTGACGGTACACTTGAGCTTTCATTTGTAGATGCAATTCCACAGCATGAGCGGGCGAGAAACTCAGCGGTCTTCAATTATCAAACTTCACAAATTGAAAAAATGGAGTTGTATGAGCAGAAGAAGCTGAATGAAAAAATCATGAGCAGTATGCTTCCTGTGCACCGTGGTAGCTTCTTTGGCCCAATTTATCAATTCTTTGCCATGTTTGCATCACTGATGATGCCACTGTTCTTTGTAACGGGTTGGATGCTGTATCTTAAACGCCGTAAGCAAAAGAAACTCACCCAGCAAGCCCGTGGTGGAGCGTTGAATGTTCCGGTTGATCCACATGCGAAACCATGGCTCATTGCCTATGCAACTCAAACGGGTGTTTCTGAACAAATTGCTTGGCGTACTGCAACCAGCTTACAAGAAGCAAGACAACCTGTAAGCGTTAAAGCTGTACAACACTTAACACAGGATGACCTAAAAGCTGCTGAGCAAGTGCTTCTTGTTGCAAGTACTTATGGCACGGGTGAAGCACCTGACTTAGCCAGTAGTTTTGAAAAGAAATTTTTAAATACAACTTTGGATTTGTCACACCTTCACTATGCCGTGTTGGCTTTAGGCTCTCAAGAATATCCTGACTCCTATTGTAGTTTTGGACATCGTATTGACCGTTGGTTAAAAGCCAATGGCGCACATGCTTTGTTTGCAACCATTGAAGTCAACAACGCAGATAACAATGATATTCAACGTTGGAACAGTGCTCTTGCCTCTGCAACCAAACTTGAGCTTCAAGCCATGAATATTGACAAAACCTTTGATCAATGGACTTTGGCACAACGTGAAGTACTCAATCCAAATAGTGTCGGAGCACATGCTTATAATATTGAGCTAAAAACCAACTTCGATGCAACATGGCAAGCGGGTGATATTGCTGAAGTTCAACCAGGTAACAGCACAGCACGTATCCAAGCATTTATGCAAAAGCATCACATTGCAGCACAGAGCATCGTTGAGTCTTTAGCCATTTCGATTGAGCAAGCGCTTTGGGATAAGAACCTCAACACAGAGATTGAGCCTTTTGCCAATTTGGAACATTTACTGGAACAGTTGAGCCCTTTACCTACACGTGAATACTCGATTGCAAGTGTACCGACTCAACAAGTGTTACGTTTGGTCGTACGCCAACAGCAAGATTCAGAAGGTGAACTGGGCTTAGGTTCTGGTTGGTTAACCCAACATGCCGAGCTTCAGCAACCTATCGCACTACGTATTCATACCAATGAATCTTTCCACTTGATCAATGACAACCGCCCTATCATTTGTATTGGAAACGGCACAGGCATCGCTGGTTTAATGAGTCTACTCCATGCACGTACCCGCCTAGACTATACGCAAAACTGGTTGATCTTTGGTGAGCGTCAACGTGAACATGATTTCTTCTATCAAAGTACGATTGAAGCGTGGCAAACTACAGGCATGCTACAACGCTTAGATTTAGCGTTCTCGCGAGATCAAACAGAGAAAGTCTATGTACACCATAAACTACGTGAACAAGCCACTGAGCTTAAAACATGGGTTGAAAATGGTGCCGTAATTTATGTCTGCGGTAGCATTAATGGGATGGCGAGCGATGTCGATGCGGCGCTAATTGAAATCTTAGGCGAAGAAAAATTAGATCAACTCCGTCAAGAAGGGCGTTACCGTCGCGATGTTTACTAAACACTAAGCCCAAGTGAAAACCGAGCCACAGCGCTCGGTTTTTTTCATGCATAAATTTGCTAGAATCCATGTAAACGATACCCCACAAGCCTGTATGCAAAAATCAAAAAGAGTCATTAGTTTTATTATCGGGTCATTACTGTTCGCAGACGGCTTATATTTTGTTTTACAAC
>NZ_JBUEBA010000002.1:2278040-2379977 GCF_058107045.1 Acinetobacter sp. AB03
TTACAACTACGCTTTAATTTTGGCACGCTCCTGCCCTTATTGATTGGACTAGGTCTGATCATTTATGCACTGGCTTATCCTAAACTTATCGCCTATATTCAAAGCAATACAATCAGACAATCAATATGGCGTTGGGCTTGGGCGATTTTCTTTGTTTGGGTTTTTAGCTTAGTCATTTTCTTCGTCTTTTTAGGCTTTTCAAATCAACAAAATACCCCTCATGTCGCTGCACCCGCTATTGTAGTTCTTGGCAGTGGTCTGAAGCATGGAAAACCGAGTCCAACATTGGCCAGCCGTTTAGATCAAGCGGCAAACTATGCCAAGCTACATCCCAACAGCATTATGGTCGTCAGTGGTGGCCTATCTTTTCAGCAAAAAAATAGTGAAGCTGAAGCAATGCGGCAGTATCTGATTGATGTACACCATATCCCAGCACAGCGTATTTACACCGAAGATCAAAGCACCAGTACCGAGTTAAATCTGATCAATAGTAAAAAGATTTTAGCCAAGCAGCATATTTCCCTACAGCAACCGATTGCTATTGTGACCAGCGATTTTCATATCCCCCGTAGTCGTGCTATAGCCATACGTCAGGGTTATCAAACGCCTATCATGATCAGCGCTCAGACACCTCTTGCCACTCGCTATAATGCATGGTTACGTGAGTATTTTGCATATTGGAGTGGTTGGCTACTCAATGAATACTAAAATGAAATCCTCATGAATTAATGGAGGCGAATTGTCCGTGGCGATGGTAATTGTAATTGTTTAAATAATTCAGGCTTCTGCATTGAAAATTGATATAAATAGTTTTTGATATCTAATAATAATTTTTCTGGAGCAACCAAGACATTTTGCCCTTCGGGGCTTAAATTCATCGAGACCGTGGTTTTTTCTGCACGTAAGAATGGAATCACTTTTTCGACTAAATCGCTAAGACCAATACTCTGGATTTCGTAGCCCGCCCAATTATCTTTCACCAAAAGCTGTGCTAAACCTTTACTCTGCCACATCGCAAAGGAACGTTGACCGGTTGGCGTGGCACATAAAGCCCAGCCATCTTGATATAAGGCAATAACATGGCCTTGATGCACGATAGTTTCGATAAAAAGACGATAGATTTCAAGAGGATCGTAAGCAATATTTTGATTTTTAGACGCAGCTTTGCGTTGATATGGGTTTCTCATAAATCTGTCATATTTTAAAATTATTATTGCACAGAAGTGTATGAAAACAGCTTGAGATAAGCAAGGCTTTTACGATAAGGGAATATGGTGGGCGCTGACGGGATCGAACCGCCGACATTCTGCTTGTAAGGCAGACGCTCTACCAACTGAGCTAAGCGCCCTTGAGAAATAAAAATAGCGTCGCTATTTTTATGATGCAAGAAAGATATCTTGCTTGATTCCATTTACTAGCACAAGGGATCTAGAAAATGGCGCAGCGGACGGGGCTCGAACCCGCGACCCCCGGCGTGACAGGCCGGTATTCTAACCAACTGAACTACCGCTGCAACGGTAATTGCGAATGCAATTAGGGTCATTAAGCTTTACAGCTTGAATATGGTGGGCGCTGACGGGATCGAACCGCCGACATTCTGCTTGTAAGGCAGACGCTCTACCAACTGAGCTAAGCGCCCTGATTAAGATTGTCAATCTTAGTTTTCAAATTTAAGCTCAGGGACTTAAATTTATATTTTAAATGGCGCAGCGGACGGGGCTCGAACCCGCGACCCCCGGCGTGACAGGCCGGTATTCTAACCAACTGAACTACCGCTGCGTCGTAAAATATGGTGGGCGCTGACGGGATCGAACCGCCGACATTCTGCTTGTAAGGCAGACGCTCTACCAACTGAGCTAAGCGCCCTGATTAAGATTGTCAGTCTTAGTTTTTAAACTCAAGCTCAGGAACTTAAGTTTAATCGATTCTTTGAATGGCGCAGCGGACGGGGCTCGAACCCGCGACCCCCGGCGTGACAGGCCGGTATTCTAACCAACTGAACTACCGCTGCATCGCAAAAAATCTGGTGGGCGCTGACGGGATCGAACCGCCGACATTCTGCTTGTAAGGCAGACGCTCTACCAACTGAGCTAAGCGCCCTCATTAAGGATTCTGTATAAATGGCGCAGCGGACGGGGCTCGAACCCGCGACCCCCGGCGTGACAGGCCGGTATTCTAACCAACTGAACTACCGCTGCACTTACACAAAGTCACTAATGTGGTACAAACAATATTAAAAATCTTAAGTGGCGCAGCGGACGGGGCTCGAACCCGCGACCCCCGGCGTGACAGGCCGGTATTCTAACCAACTGAACTACCGCTGCACGTAAGATCTTTAACGTAAAGGCTTGGTGGGCGCTGACGGGATCGAACCGCCGACATTCTGCTTGTAAGGCAGACGCTCTACCAACTGAGCTAAGCGCCCTTAACGTCTTTATCGTTTGTGAGGTGCATTATAGAGAATCTTTACAGGCTGTCAAACGCTTTTCGGCTTGTTTTCACTTTTTTGCAATCGAGTGATTAAAAAATAGGTCAAATGGTATAAAAACAAGTATTTTCTGTATGTTATTTAACATATTTGCGAAAATTAAAATGATTATTCGCTAAATTTATTTTCCTCAAAATACACTTTTTCTATGATTAATCCCCTTCTTCTACTCAATATTCATATTTTAAATTACAGCGTTGAATACTCAATAAAATAAGCTTGCATATTTTTTAACAGCTATTTTTAGATTTAAAGTTTATGTTCGGAAATATAAACCAGTGCATTGCAATCAATTAGTTCAAATAACTCTATGACATCCGTATTACGCATACGAATACAGCCATGCGACATCGGCATCCCCATTGGTTCGCTATCAGGTGTTCCATGAATATAGATATAACGTTGATAGGTATCGCAGCCTTCCCCACGATTGAAGCCCTCTTCTAAACCACTCAGCCATAAAATCCGAGACAAAATCCAGTCCCGTTCAGGAAACTGGTTGGCTAAATCGGTGTCGTATACTTCCCCAGTAGGCTTTCGAGCAATAAAAACGGCATTTTGCGGTTGCTCAGCACCATGCTTTTCAGCAACCAGATGCCAACCTCGCGGCGTTTTACCACTATTTTCAGTTTCACCCATGCCATTTTTTCCCGATGAGATCAGATAAAATTTATTCTTTTTAGGCAGCGTTAAAGTTTGTTCAGCCAGATCAATCAAGACGTCTGCATCAGCAATTACATAAGACATCAGTTGTCCTCTATTTGTTTTTTATCTATTGATATATTGGGTTCTGGGCGTAACCATAACCATATTGCGACAAGCAGCATGGTGGTATTGGTAAATAATTTCACTAAAAATGGTGCATTGGTCAGTAGCATGATCATTCCACTGATCAACATCATGATACTGGCAAACCATTTCGCTTTACGTGGTACAGTTCCATTGGCACGCCATGCTCTTAACGTTGCACCATATTTAGGATGGTTGAGTAACCAAGCATCCATTTGTGGCCAACCTTTAGATGCAGCCCAAGCTGCCAAGATCAGAAAAACAGTTGTTGGCATACCCGGCAACAGTGCACCGATAAAGCCTAGGATGACAAAGATCACCACTAAACAACGCCAAAACAACGTTTTCATACCACTTTCCTGAGCACCGAATTGCGGTAGTATAAAGTGTTTTTTAATTTTATCCGTTGTCCTTCTGCATATTTAGCTTCTTTTTTAAGGCACTCACATGCATCTCATTTCACAGCATCAGTTGTTCGAACCTTGGCTCCAATTCAAACATCCATTGGTTCGCCAGTTAGCTTTTGCTGTAGCAAGTCCAAACATTTTGTCTGCGTTGCCATCAGAGCTCGATATACAACATACTTTTCATTTTCATCCCTCACAGATCTGGCAACAGCACTTTCAAACCTATTTACCTCGCCTTAAACAGCTCGATCAAGGCCCTAAAGAACTTGAAGACTTTATGGCTCAGTTGAAAAGTACCCGTCTAGGTCTACGCTTTGAAATGTTCATGTGGTTTTGGTTACGGGATCATCGCTATCATGCATATGAATTATTGGGGCATAGTATTCAAATCATTGATGGGGCACGGACTACAGGTGAGCTGGACTTTTTAATTAAAAATACCGAAACCAATCAAATCGAGCATTGGGAAGTCGCGTTGAAATATTATTTGGGTGAAACAGATCTGAGCTTAACCACATGGTATGGGTTGAATCGTACCGATACTTTAAACCGAAAACTAAAACACTTTACCCATAAACAGTTTCAATTCCAGCAAGCTTTAGACACAGACATTCAGACGCGCTTTTCCGTTTTAAAGGGGCAACTCTTTCTCCCTCTAACAAATGGTTTCACGGCAGTTGATGCTTTAAATCAATACTCCCTTCCCAATTGGCTCAATCCTGACCGTCGACTAGGTACTTGGGGTAACATCATTCCAACGACCGACTTAAATTACTATCGCCTACAGCGTCAAGAGTGGATTTGCCCAAATGCGGAAGTCAGCAGCGAAAATGCACATTGGTGGACCAATGGCCTGTACTTACAAAATCAAAACAATCAGTTTTATATGTACCGAAATCCAAATTTGATTTTAACTTGATTTTGCAGAAGTTAGTTTATACAAAAATACATAACGCAACATACGCTTACTCATCTCCTGTAAAACGATGCTATTGTTTAAAGTGTTTATTTTTTAATCTTAAACAACATCAGAACAAAATCATTTGATGAATACACTAAAAATTTTGGAGACAGCGATGAAAAAAATTGTTTTAAGTTCACTAGTGATGCTTTTTGTTTTAACAGGCTGTAATACCGTCAAAGGTATGGGTAAAGATGTCTCTTCAGCAGGTAATGCTGTATCACATACCGCTGAAAAAACCCAAGATGAAATCCGCAAGTAGTTAATATTTGCATAAAAACCTTATCAATAGATAAGGTTTTTTTATTGCTAAGTTTCGCATTCCAGAGATTAATCGCCTATTATAGTGCCGACTGTTTTATTGACTTTGAAATGCGCATGACCTCTTCTGCTACTCTCGATTTAAGCCTCCAACTTTTACGTCAGCCATCGGTTACACCTGTGGACCACAACTGTCAAAATATTATGGCTGAACGCTTAAAAAAAATTGGTTTCAACATTGAGTCTATGCGCTTTGATGATGTTGATAATCTATGGGCACGAAAAGGTACTGAAGCACCTGTATTCTGCTTTGCGGGTCATACCGATGTCGTTCCTACAGGTAATTTAGATGCTTGGAACTCAGACCCATTTGCCCCTGAAATTCGTGATGGCAAGCTTTATGGTCGTGGCAGCGCAGACATGAAAACTGCCTTGGCTGCAATGGTGGTTGCTTCTGAGCGCTTTGTTGCAAAACACCCAAATCATAAAGGCTCAATCGCCTTCCTCATCACCTCAGATGAAGAAGGTCCATCGATCAATGGCACAGTCAAAGTGATCGAAACACTCGAAGCCCGTAATGAAAAAATGAAGTGGTGTTTGGTAGGTGAACCTTCAAGTACCCATCAATTGGGTGATATTGTTAAAAATGGTCGTCGTGGTTCACTCAATGCAGTACTGACAGTGAAAGGAAAACAAGGTCACGTGGCTTATCCACATTTGGCTATTAACCCGATTCACATGGCGTCTAAAGCCGTTGCTGAACTTTGTGATACAGTTTGGGATCAAGGCAACGAATACTTCCCTGCAACCTCGTTCCAAGTGTCCAATATTCAAGCTGGCACAGGGGCAACCAATGTCGTCCCAGGTACCATGACCATGACTTTCAATTTCCGTTATTCAACTGAATTGACCGCTGAAGAATTAAAAGCACGTGTTTTAGAAATTTTGGATCGTCATGGTTTAGTCTACGACATTAAATGGACACATTCAGGCTTACCATTCCTAACACCAGTGGGTGAGTTGGTGAATGCGGCTAAAAATGCTATTCGTAATGTGACTGGTGTAGAAACTGAGCTTTCAACCTCAGGCGGAACATCTGATGGTCGCTTTATTGCTCCTACAGGTGCTCAAGTACTTGAACTTGGTGTTCTCAATGCCAGCATCCATCAAATTGATGAGCATGTGAATGTGGCTGATCTTGAACCGCTTGCTGAAATTTACGAACAAATTTTAGAAGGCCTTTTGGCATAAGCGTACAAACCCATATAAAAAAGGAACTCAATTGAGTTCCTTTTTTATTGCATTCAAACTTAAGTAGAAAGACCTAAACTCGCCTGAATTTTATTTAAATTCGGTATGTGGTAAGTCTCATCCCCCATACGCACTAGCTGGAAAATAGTGGGATCATTCACAGGACTTTCATCATCAACAATTTCAGAAATACGTAAACGAATCGACTTCGGCATTTCATTACACATCAAAGCAAAGCGCTGAGAAGCATCATCCCCTTCAATCACCAGCGCCACCCCTTCCATTTGGTCAGGACGGTTGATGGCATAAACAGGCAGATGAAGATCGTGCCATTCCACCGTTTTCACTTGCGTATCACTATCGAGCGCTGAAAGTACAATATTTTGAGGCAAGAGCATGGGTTTTTTACCATGACATTCAATGATATAAGCATCAATAAAACCCGTTGATACTGTAATCAGATATTGCAATTCTTGCTGACTGATTTGCTCATTCATGCTCTTTGAAACATTTGCATTCATTTATTTACCCCTGCTTTTCAGCCAATAACTGCTGAATGTTGGCAAGTAATTCTGCCTCTTGGAATGGTTTGCCCATGTAGTGTGTCACGCCCAAGCTGAAAGCACGTTCACGGTGTTTTTCACCCGTACGCGATGTAATCATAATAATCGGCAAGTTCTGGTGAATTTCGTGGTGACGAACCAAGTTCGTCACTTCGAAACCATCCATACGTGGCATTTCAATATCCAGTAACATCAAGTCTGGTTTAACGCTCTCAAGCTGCTCCATCGCATCGACACCGTCTTTAGCAGTCACAATATCAAAGCCTTGGCGCTCTAATAAGCGCGATGTGACCTTACGAACCGTGACCGAGTCATCCACAATCATCACTAAACGACGTGTATCCTGATGGCGACCAAAGTCACGGTGATCAGCTGCATGCGTCACACGCTTGGTACTTAAAATCTGACGTGCAATGTTCTGACCATCTAAAATCAAACACACATGGCCATCACCCAAAATCGTTGCACCAGCAATTGCACCAATGCTAGCAAACTGTTGTCCAACTGGCTTCACTACAATTTGCGCACGTGAACCAATCAGCTGATCGACCAACAATGCAATGGTTTGTCCACTATTGCCTTTAATCAATAGCACTGGCAATGAATGTCCAATATTACTCAAACGCGGAATCGGCTGATTGGATAAAAACTCAGATAAATAGCGCAGCTTATAACTCACGCCATCAATTTTGAATTGGTCATCCTTGCTGTGGAAATAGTGATCCAGTGCTGTTGGAGCAATACGCACAATACGATCAATCTGCGCCAATGGAATCGCATATTGTTGATCACCGGCTTTCACCATCAGGGCATCATTCACCGCCACCGTAGTCGGTACGCGAATAATGAAGGTTGTGCCGAATCCAATTTCCGATTCAACCGTGACATGTCCACCCAGTGCTTTAATTTCACTTTGCACCACATCAAGACCAACACCACGTCCAGAAATTTGCGTCACTTCTTTGGCCGTACTAAAACCTGGATGGAAAATAAACTGTAAAATTTCCTGTTTATCTAGTACTTGATCGGCTTTAATTAAACCTAAATTTAGCGCTTTCGCTTTAATCGTGCTTTCATCAATACCCTTACCATCATCTTTAAAGCTGACGATAACATCTGTACCTTGACGACTAATGTTCAGTTCAATTTGACCTGTCGCTGATTTTTTCGCAGCGCCACGTTGTTCCGCATCTTCAATACCGTGGTCGATTGCGTTACGTAGCATATGCTCAAACGGTGTAACCAAACGTTCAAGAATCGTACGATCCAATTCACCTTCGGTGTTATGGACGACCAGTTCTGTCGGACGGTTCAAGGTTGAGGCGGTCTGACGTACAATACGTTGCAAACGAGGCAGCATACGTGAGAACGGTACCAAACGTGTCCGCATTAAGCTTTCTTGAATCTCCGCTTGAATACGGGATTGTTGTAATAACAAGCCTTCCGCATCACGAATTTTCTCAGCCAAAGTGCTCTTGAAGTCGACCAAATCCGAAGCTGATTCGGCTAAGGATTTAGACAATTGATTTAGCGATGAATATTGGTCCATTTCCAAGGGGTCAAAGTCTGCGTAGCGCGAGTTTTCAGAACCATGCTTCGCAATAATTTGACTCTCAAGCTCGCCTTCCATTCGACGTAACTGATCCGCCAAACGCTTAATTGCAAGCTCCATCTCGTTCAACGTATTGCCGAGCTGACCTAAGTCCATCTCGATACGCGAACGGTTAATCGCATTTTCACCTGACAGGTCGATCATTTTTTCAACCAAATCAGCTGAGATACGGATCATCTCATTACCGCCATCCAAGTGAGTCGTTTCTTTCCACTCACCCAGCATTGCTGGCGGCTCCGTACCATCACCCTGCACAAACTCAAAACTTGGTACCGCATTGAGTAAATCAATTTGAGTTACACGCGTCGGTAATTGCGCAATCACATCCACATAATCAATAGATGCTAAGCTATTTTTCAAACCATCATAATTACTGAAATCACGTTTGAAGATGGCTTGTTTTAACCATTCAAATGCAGTTTGCAATAATGGGTCATACACGTTTGAACTGAAATTATGTACAGCAAATTGCTCAAATGTGGTTTCTAGTTCATAAGCAATCGCACCAACGGGTTCATTCTCCGCCATACGCGCGCCGCCTTTTAAGCTGTGCGCAGCACGTTGCAATTGTAGTAACACACTACGGTCACTACGTTGTTCAGTCCACTGTTTCAGTAAGCCATCCGTAGTCGCTAAAATTTCTTCAGCTTCTTCCAAGAAGGTTTCTTCAACAATTGATAAAAGACTAGCTGCTTCTTCAACAGCGTTGACTGCTTCTTCTTGGACAGGTGACGGAGTATCCAGCTGTTCAACGACAGTAACGTCAGTGTTATCAACTACACTCGGCTCTTCAATCGCAGTTGCTGACTCAACCGCAGCTGCCTCAGCTTCAATCGTTCTATCTATATTAGATAAAGGTTCTTCAACTGCCGCAACAAACGCTTCAACTAAAGGCTCGGATACTGTAGTTGTAACAGTCGTACCCTCAACTAAGCTCTGAATGTTATGCAGTACCTTAATGGTCGCTGTTGCTGGATAATCAACCTTCTCAGTACGAATAACCTGAATTCGGTCTGCGACGTCATCCTGTACTAAGCGAATAATGCTGATCAACTGTGGCGTTGTGGCTATTTGCTGACGAATCACACGTTCATAAATAGACTCTAATTCGTGTGCAATCGAACCAATAAAAGGTGCAGAAATCATATTGGCACCACCTTTTAAGGTGTGCAAATAACGCATTAAATTATTGAGCGCTGCGGTATCATTGCCATTTTTAGACCAAGTATTGAGATCCTGATCCATCCCCATCAATAATTCTTCGGCTTCTTCCAAGAAGATATCAAGCAAATCATCATCAAAATCGGTATTGGCCGTATTAGATTGCTGGTACTGATGATCCGATGCAATTTGCTGCGAAATCTGCGCAAGATCAAGGCTTGGTTGTAAAGTATTTCCAGAAACAATAGCCTCAGCAACAGGTTCAATTACCGTCGTCGAAGTCGATTCAACATCTTGCTGTACGAAGGCCATTAATTCATTCAGAACTTTATGCACTTCTTCAGTCAGAATGACACGCTGACCCGCAGCTAAAGTGTCAAATAAATGGATAAATTCTTGATGTGCCTGACCAAATAACTCATATGCATAGTCTACATTGAGTAATTCTGGCTTTTCCAGTAAGGCTTGATAACCCGCATATAGCTCAGAAGTAAAATCATGAATTCCTTGAGCAGCACGGTTATTGGTGAATTCCAGCAATTGTTTTGCTTGTTCACCTAAGTGCTGGATATAGTCTGGATATTCAACCTTAGCACGCTGATCAAACTCAAACTCGGCATCAAGCAGCAGATCAATATTTAACTCGATCAGCTTCGAGACCATACCTTGTGGGTTTAGCTCATCAGCTACGTCTTCAATACTGAAACCATAGTTATCCCAAGCCGTAGTGAACGTGGCGTAAATCACGTCAAGCTGTTCGTTCGTACCACGCCCAAGCACGTGTAAATAGTCACGTACAAATTCAGCATATTGGGTGAGTAACGAGATTTCCTTCGAGGTAGAAACGATCTCTTCTTGAACCAAGGTTTTAAATAGATTTTCGACTTTTGAGCTGGCATTAAAGACATGCTCAATTTGCGCCATAGACGAACTACCGCGCAATGTATGTAAAGCACGGATTAAACCATTGTAATCTTGTACTTTGGCTTCATCTGCATTTAAGAACCGATCGATAGTCGCTAAATGGTCTTCCGCTTCTTCAATGAAGATCGCTAAAGTTTCTTCAAGGACATCATGCACTTGATCATCCTGTTCAGAAGCAGCTGCAACTTGTGGCTCAGAGTCAACCACATCGATATCGATCAACTCTAATCCCGTCACGACATCATTACTATTTAGATGATTAGACAGTTGTAGCAACTCTTCTAGCGCCGGTTCTAAACTTTGATTTTGTTGTAATTGTTGTCCAATTAAAACCAGTGGACGAAGATCAAGATCAATTTCCTGCACCGCTTTAAATATCGAATACAGTTTAAATTGATACAGTTTGAATACCGTTTTAGCAAACTTTTGAACCGTTGCCGTGAGCGGCACAGCCCCTGAAATCACACGATTTAAGGTATCTTCAACCGCCCATGCTGTTTCACCTGCTGACTTTGCCCCCACCATACGACCAGAGCCTTTTAAGGTATGGAAGTGACGACGTATGCTCAACAAGGTTTCTTGATGGGTCGGTTCAGCGTACCACTTTTCAAATAATGGATCTAACTCAACGAAGATTTCTTCAATTTCTTCAACAAAAATTTCAAGAATTTCTGCATCTTGATCTAGATAACTATCTTCCGGAAGCGTTGTCGTTTCAACTAAATGTTTTAATATTTCTTTCATAGCTAAGGCTTCTTGCGTTGTCAGCTACCCAAAAAAGGTGCATAAACTTCATTATAACCATCATCCCAAACCAGCCTTTTGGCTCAAGCTAATTGAGTTGATGTGTATCCTGATTTTGGTATGCTACTCAAGCGATGAGCAGCATACCTCCCCCAAAGCAAGCGCTTAATCAGGCAGTTTAAAGTCTGTTACAGACTCACGTAACGCTTCCGCCATGTTCGCAAGTTCAGAGACTGAACGTGCTGTATCGAACGTCGCAGTGGTGGTTTGTGAGGTAATTTCTTGTACGACGTTCATCGTAGTGGCAATATGACCTGCAGACGCTGACTGTAGCTTTGCTGCATCCGAAATGTTTGCAATCAATTTCGCCAAATTACCTGATACGTTTTGAATCTCATCCAATGCAACACCCGCATCCTTAGATAAGTTCGCACCGCGTACAACCTCAGACGTGGTTTGTTCCATCGAAATTACAGCTTCGTTGGTGTCGGTCTGAATAGTTTTTACCAGTGTTTCAATCTGCTTGGTTGCTGAAGCTGAACGCTCTGCAAGACGCTGTACTTCATCTGCAACCACGGCGAAACCACGACCTGCTTCACCTGCCATCGATGCTTGGATCGCTGCGTTTAAAGCCAAGATGTTCGTTTGGTCGGCAATATCGTTAATCAAGGCAACGATGTTACCAATTTCTTGCGAAGATTCACCCAAACGTTTAATACGTTTAGAGGTTTCTTGAATCTGCTCACGAATGATATCCATACCTTCAATTGAACGGTTTACAACGTTCGCGCCATTTGCAGCAATTTTTACTGAACGTTCTGCTACCACCGCTGATTCTTCAGCGTTTGAAGATACTTGGTCAATTGACATTGCCATTTCGTTAATCGCGGCAGATGCACCCGCAATTTCTTGCGCTTGGTGTTCAGATGCCTCGGCTAACTGGTTGGTAATCCCCTGCGTACTTGCCGTATATTGTGCAACCTCTTGAGAGGTTTCAGTAATACGCGATACAAGGTCACGTAATTGGTCAATTGCGAAGTTAATCGAGTCGGCAATTGCACCCGTGAAGTCTTCAGATACCGTTGCATATGAACGTAAGTCACCATCTGCAAGATCGGCAATTTCATCCAGTAAACGTAAAATCGCGTTTTGGTTACGGTCATATTCATCTTGTAGACGAGATACACGTTTTTTATCAGATTCGCCACGAAGTACGAGTAATTTAAATACGCAGAATAAGAAAGCAATCAGGGCTAGAATTAGACCTAAGGCAGGAATTGCAATCGCTAAACCTGTACCACCTGACAATTTGTTCAAATTGCTTAACAAAGCATCCGACTGTTCAAAAATCGATGATGACGCTTGGCGTACTTTAACGATTTGTGATGAGTTCTTTAAGACGGTTGCTGCTGCTGACTTCAGTACATCATCATATTCAGATTGAATACTGGTTAAAGAGTCACGCATTTCAGGGTCATTAATACGCTCTACACCTAAATCCGCACTGCCATTTAACTGTGCGTTTAAGTATGACGCGAAGGTTTCTGTATCTGAGCTAAAGTCATCCGCAGATTCACGCGAGTTGTCTGAACCGGTTAATACCGAACCAATTGAACGTAAAATACGTTCCGCAATGAATACTTGGTTTTTTGCAATTACGACTTGGTTAGCTGGCACATTTTGACGTGCCATTTGGTCAACCATTAAGTTGTATTCGGCCTGAATCCCCGGAATACTTTCACTAATCGCAATGTTGGTATCGTAGAGTTGGTTAATGATTTTTTGTTGTGAAGCAATTAAATCAATATTTTCAGAAACTTTTTTCCACTGTGCATCTACTTCACGCAGTGCGTCTGTGCTCGCGTGAATATCTTTTACTGTTTCTAAATTTTCAGCAAAAGACTTGTGATTCTGTCAGTTTTTTAATGGCTTCTGGGGTACCTGATGCTGTTGCTTCAGTTGCCTGACGCGAAATCGTTTGTGATAAAAGACGTAAATCACCCAAGCTACGGGTGAATTCGTTATTTCGAGGTACACTATAGAATAGGTACAACAGTAAGAAAATTGCCAGTACGATACAAAATGCCGCACCCAAAATTAATGGCTTGGACTTTTCACTATCACCAAATACACGTGAAAACTGTTCCGTCTGTGATTGAAGTTTTGCTACTAAAGCATTTCCACCTGAGCGGTTACTGCTTCCATCCGTATTTTTCTTTTTAAGTTTAAAGCCCATGCAGCTTCTCCCCGATTTACGCCCTTATAATTTCGCGCGCGACAATGATATTAATTTATAAATTTTATAGATGCGTTCATATACTTTGGATTGTCTAATAAGCGACTGAATAAGAAAACATGCCATTGTTGGTTGTGTTGGTGAAAATACCCTTGGCAATATTCTTTTAAATTCCGATCTAAATCTTGATGTTTAGAAAAGAAACTTTTCTTATTAAAGTGCTGAATCCCCAGAACCTGATCTACAACTAAACCGACATAGTGGTCATTGTGACTAATACAGAGTACTTTTTGAGTTGGTGAATACGCACTGCGATGCCCTGATACATAGTGCGCTAAATCAGCAACAGAAAGTAAACGTCCCCGAATATTGGCCAAACCCACAACCCAAGGTTGAGTATTTGGCACTAAGGTATATTTTGGAGGATAAATCACCTCTGCAACTTCACCTAATGGCGCAACGAAATATTGCCCCATCATCTCAAAAGCAATGCCCGACCAGCGGTTTACCTCATTTTCGTTTGAAACGTAGTTTTTATTACCACGTTTAGCAAGTCGAAGTAATTCGATAAATCCATTTGCTGCCATAGAGCTTATCCTGCGTTCAGGTGTTGCTTAATCACATCAATCAGTTGGTTTTCATCAACAGGCTTGGTTAAATAATCACACGCACCTTGACGCTTACCCCATACACGGTCTGTAGCCTGATCTTTAGTACTGACGATCACTACGGGAATGTGTTTTGTTGTTGCGCCACGCGCAATTTGACGGGTTGCTTGAAAGCCATTAACGCCTGGCATCACCACATCCATCAAAACAAGATCAGGAAGTTCAGCTTGAGCCATGGTTACACCATCGGCACCATTCGACGCTTCAATCACTTCAAAACCGTGTTTCCCCAAAATTTCTTTAAAGCGGAATGTCTCTGTAGGTGAGTCATCCACAATTAAAATACGCGCCATAATTTTTTCCCCCAATTACACTTATATTATTTATGCTGAAACGTGATTACGAATCGCATTTAATAATTCATCTTTACTAAACGGCTTTGTTAAATATTCATCTGAACCGACAACACGCCCTTTGGCTTGGTCAAATAGACCATCTTTGCTAGAGAGCATTACGACAGGAATATTTTGATAATTTTGTGAATTTTTGATTAATGCACACGTTTGATAACCATCTAGTCGTGGCATCATAATGTCGACAAATACGATATCAGGATTGGCTTGAGCAATTTTTGACAATGCGTCAAAACCATCGACTGCAGTCACCACTTCACAACCTTCACGTTGCAATAATGTTTCAGCTGTGCGACGAATGGTTTTTGAATCATCAATGACCATTACTTTTAGATTCTGGAATTTATCGTCCATTTAATATGACCCTTCCCATTTTTAGAATGTTTGTAGAAACAGATTCGTAGACGCTTTACAAGTTACGTACACTTTTAACATATATTTACTTATATTTTCAACGAACAGTTTCCGCATAAAACCACACTTCATCTTCTTTTTAAGAACGGCTTCACACTTTCCTATACCCGTCGATTTTTTTTTGACTGATTATATTTTTTATTCCTAAATTTAGGACTAATATAGCACTATTTATTGCTTGTAAATAAGTAATTTAGTCAACTTTAAACTGGGGGTATCGATGCTTAGGGAGTTTAATCACAAACTTGCTTTGATCGTGAAAAAAAGGATGACTGCGAAAGTCATTTTGCTGGCTTTGCTAAGTTTGCAGACCATCTCGATTATGGCCGATCCACCTAAAGCGGTCTGGTATCGATATTACGACAGTAAAGGCATCGCGAACGTCAGTAGTAGTGTCACCCCCAACCATATTCGTTATGGTTATGAAGCACTCGATAGCAACATGCAAGTGATTCAACGGGCTCGTCCATACAACGCAGAAAAAGATGCGCAATATGCGCCGCAACGTGCAGCAGCAGCCAAGCAACGCGAGTCAGATCTTAAATTAAAACGCGCTTATACCAGCAGCCAAGTCGCCACTCAAAAACGCAATACTGCCCTTTCCTATATTTTAAAACAGATTAAGTTCCAGCAAGATGAATTAAAACAATTACAGAATGACCGTATTGGATTCTTACGCCAAGAAAAAGAGAACATGCGTAAAGGCAAAAGCAATCCGAAACCGCTCCAAGATATGATTGATTATAATTCCAAAAATATTGTGATGAAAAAAGAGCAAATACAATCGTTACAAAGTCACTATCGTAATACCAAGGCTGAATACGACAGAATTATTGCTCGTTTAAAAACACTTGAATAATCTGCGTCTTATTTACAGTGTGCTGACTTTCGCCGCTAGACCAAAGGATTTGACTCAATGCAGGCTGCACTACGTATAAAAAACAAATTAAGCCGCCAAGTGCTCCCTATTTTAAAACTCAGTCCGCTGTGTTTGTGCTTACTCCTCTCTGCCTGCCAAAAACAAGACGAGGCCACAGCTCCTACTTCGTCTACAGCTAAAATCGAGCTGATAGCAGAAGACTTAGTCCAGTTCCAAGAAGGGCCTTCTATCCAACGTACATCCTTTACTGGTACTATTCGCACCGTCAATCAAAGTTCCATTCAGGCTCAAGTGACAGCGACAGCAACCGCCGTCTCCGCTCAAGTTGGACAAGCCGTTCAAAAAGGGCAAGTGCTGGTTCGATTGAATAATCAAGATAATGCTGCGCGTCTTGCCCAAGCTCAAGCCAATCTTGCATCAACCCTAGCCCAAGCCAATCTTGCAAAAAGCATGGTTCAAAGGAAAAAACGTTTACTCGATCAGGGCTTTATTTCTAAAGTGGAATATGAACAAAGCCTTGTAGACTATCAAGCTCAATTAGAAAGTGTTCGCGCACAACAAGCCAATGTCGATATAGCCGAAAAAGCAGATCGCGATGGCACTATTGTAAGCCCGATTTCAGGGTTTATTACTCAACGTCAGGTAGAACCTGGACAAACAGTATCCGCAGGACAAACCCTATTTGAAATCATTGACCCGAGTCATTTAGAAATACAGGCCAAAATTCCAAGTGATCGACAAGCAGCTTTAAGTTTGGGAGAAAAAATTGAATATCGGCTGCAAGGCAATCCCCAAAAACTGACAGCCAAACTTATTCGTATTTCCCCAATTGCTGACCCCGCAAGCCGTCAAATTGAGTTTTTTGCTCAGCCAAATGAAAGTATTAACTCATTAAGTATTGGAACCTTTGTAGAGGGGGATCTCCTTGGTTCACAGTCCATCTCAGGGCAAATTATCCCGCTTGATACCATTCAGGATATACAAAACTCACCTTATGTTTGGGTGATTCGCCACAATAAAATTGAACGTGTTCATATAAAAGTATTGGAACAACACTATAGCAATAACAGCGCTGTGGTACAGGGACTACAAACCGGCGACCGCATCAGTCGTATAACGTTTAATGAAAAAGATTTGCATCAAATGGTGACAATCAATCCATAAAATAAGAAAAGGTTGTTGCTATGTGGTTAACCCGTATTAGTGTGAAATATCCTGTTTTTACCATCATGATGATGTTCTGTCTGATGGTTTTAGGCTTAGCCTCTTGGCAAAGAATGGGAGTTGAGGAGTTTCCTGATGTCGATTTCCCCTTCGTGGTGGTTTATACCACTTATCCAGGGGCATCGCCTGAAACAGTTGAGTCTGAAATCACCAAGAAAATGGAAGATCAAATCAATACTATTTCAGGTTTAAAACAGGTCATCTCTCAATCTAGCGAAGGCTTGTCGACCATTATTGCTGAATTTGATCTCGATGTTTCTTCCGCTATAGCCGCGCAAGATGTCCGTGATAAAATTGCACCGGTCACCGCTGAGTTTCGAGACGAAATTCAAGACCCAATTGTTGAACGTTACGACCCTTCTGCCAATGCCGTGATGTCAATTGTATTTGAATCACAAAACATGTCACTAAAAGAGCTCAGTTCTTATTTGGATCAGCGCATCGTTCCACAGTTTAGAACCGTTTCTGGTGTAGGGATAGTCAACTTATTGGGTGATGCCAAGCGACAAATTCGCATACAGATTGAACCCCACAAATTACAAAGTTTTGGGATTGGTATTGACCAGATCATCAACACGCTAAAAGCTGAAAATGTCGAGGTTCCGGGTGGAACGTTGAAACATGGTAACAGTGAACTTGTGGTCGAAATTAAGTCTAAAGTGATTCATCCTTTAGCCTTCGGCGATTTGGTGATTGCCAATAAAAATGGTGTACCGATTTATTTACGTCAAGTTGCAAGCATTTCAGACAGCCAAGCCGAACTTGAGTCAAGTGCCTATTTAGATGGTAAAACCGCGGTTGCGATTGATATTTTACGCAGTTCCGATTCAAATGTGATTGATGTAGTCGATGGTGCTTATGAGACCTTAGCAGATATCGAAAAACAGTTGCCTGAAGGCACCACAGCAAAAGTGGTGGTAGATTCATCCAAAGGCATTCGTAACAGCATCACCGATGTTGCACGTACAATTATTGAAGGTGCAGCACTTGCCGTTTTGATTGTCCTGCTGTTTTTAGGCTCGTTCCGTTCCACCGCCATTACAGGCATGACGTTACCAATTGCTCTCCTTGGCACTCTGACGTTTATTTGGATCTTTGGCTTTAGCATCAACATGATGACCTTACTGGCATTATCACTCAGTATTGGTCTACTGATTGATGATGCGATTGTGGTCCGTGAAAATATTGTGCGACATGCAGACATGGGCAAAGACCCTGTCACAGCAGCCCTTGATGGCACCAAAGAAATTGGACTCGCTGTTTTAGCCACCACCTTAACCATTGTTGCGGTGTTTTTACCTGTGGCATTTATGGGCGGTATTATCGGTCGCTTTTTCTATCAGTTTGGCGTAACCGTCAGTACTGCTGTGCTGATCTCCATGTTTGTCAGCTTTACTTTAGATCCAATGCTATCTGCACATTGGGCTGAACAGCATAATCCACATAAACCACCCAATCGAGTCAAACATTTCTTTAATTGGATTTCTGGCAAACTAGATAATCTCAGCCATGACTATGAGAAATTACTCAAGCTTGCTCTGCGCTTCCGATTCATCACCCTCATGATTGCTGTGGCTTCGCTATTCGGTGCATTAGGCTTATCTAAACTAATTGGAACAGAGTTTGTCCCTGTTCCAGATATAGGTGAGATTCGGATTAAGTTCGAAACACCTGTCGACGCCTCTTTGGAATATTCACAAGCCAAACTGCTGCAAGTCGATAAAATTATTCAGCAGCACCCTGACGTTCGAGCAACTTATGCGGTGATTAATGGCGTTACGGATCGTGGTAAAAACCATGTCAGTATTCGCGTAACCGTTACGCCACGCACAGAGCGTAAGAAAAGCTTAACCGACTTAAACAATGAGTTCCGCCAACGCCTACAACAAGTAGGTGGCATTACTGTGACCTCAATTGCCTCCGCAGATGAAACGGTATCGGGCGGACAAAAACCCGTGATGATTTCCATCAAAGGTCCAGACTTAGCCGAACTCCAGAAGATATCAGACCGCTTTATGACAGAAATTGCGCAAGTCAAAGGCATTGTCGACTTAGAAAGCTCACTTAAAGCCCCTAAACCGACTTTAGGCGTGCATATTAATCGGGTCTTAGCCAGCGATTTGGGCCTATCGGTCAACCAAATTGCCAATGTCATTCGCCCACTGATTGCAGGGGATGATGTCACCACATGGCAAGATGACAAAGGCGAAACCTATGACGTTAACCTGCGCTTAACTGAAAATGCGCGTAGCTTACCTAGTGATGTACAAAACCTTTACCTCACATCGCAAAAAACGGATGCCAATGGTCAAGCTTTATTGATTCCCCTTTCTAGCGTTGCGCATTTAGAGCAAAGTCTGGGGGCATCGCAGATTAATCGTCGCGATCTAGCACGGGAGGTTTTAGTCGAAGCCAACACCGCAGGTCGCCCTGCAGGCGATATTGGCGCCGATATTAAAAAAATTGAAGACAACTTTGACCTTCCAGCAGGTTATAGCTTTGACACGCAAGGTTCAAACAAAGACATGGCTGAATCTGCAGGTTATGCCATGACCGCAATCACCTTATCGATTGTGTTTATTTATATTGTGCTAGGTTCGCAGTTTAATAGTTTTATTCACCCTGCGGCGATTATGGCTTCCCTGCCACTATCATTGATTGGGGTGTTTTTAGCGCTCTTCTTATTTAACTCCACCATGAACTTGTTTTCTATTATCGGTATTATCATGTTGATGGGTCTGGTGACCAAGAATGCAATTCTATTGATCGATTTCATTAAAAAAACCATGGATCACGGCGTTGATCGTTATCAAGCGATTATTAATGCGGGTAAAACACGCTTACGACCTATTTTGATGACTACTAGCGCTATGGTAATGGGCATGGTACATCTGGCTTTAGGACTAGGTGAAGGAGGTGAACAAAGCGCACCGATGGCACATGCAGTGATCGGCGGTGTCATTACATCGACACTGCTGACCTTAGTGGTGGTTCCTGTGATCTTCACCTATTTAGATGACTTTAAGAACTTTATGCTGCGTCAAGTACGTAAAATCATGTCATAATAATCGACATTTTTCTGAGGTGGTGTCGACATGCCTCCTCATTTTTTATCGTATAATCTTTGACTTTCAAAGTTTAAAATTTTAGGACAGTTTCCATGCGCGCGAGTCGCTTTTTATTTGCAACGTTAAGAGAAACCCCAAATGACGCAGAAGTGATTTCACATCAACTAATGCTACGTGCTGGGATGATTCGTAAATTGGCTTCAGGTTTATATACTTGGCTGCCGATGGGCGTTCGCGTATTAAATAAAGTTGCAGCGATCGTTCATGAAGAAATGAACAATGCGGGTTCACTAGAAGTCCTGATGCCCGTAACTCAGCCAGCGTCTTTATGGGAAGAATCTGGTCGCTATGTCCAATACGGCCCTGAATTGCTTCGTTTCAAAGACCGCCATGGCAACCCTTTCGTACTTGGTCCTACCCACGAAGAAGTCATTACCGATCTTGCGCGCAATGAACTCAAAAGCTATAAACAATTGCCTGCAAACTTCTATCAAGTACAAACCAAATTCCGTGATGAAATTCGTCCACGTTTCGGTGTAATGCGTTCACGTGAATTTATTATGAAAGATGCTTATTCTTTCCACGCAAACCAAGAATCACTGCAAGAAACCTATGACATCATGTACGGCGCGTACTGCAAAATCTTTAGCCGTTTAGGTTTAGATTTCCGTCCAGTACAAGCCGATACAGGTTCAATTGGTGGTTCAGGCTCACATGAATTCCACGTGTTAGCATCAAGTGGTGAAGATGATATCGCCTTCTCGACTGAATCTGACTATGCGGCAAATATTGAAATGGCTGAGGCCATTTTAGTCGGTGAACGTGCAGCGCCAACCAAAGCTTTAGAAGTGGTCGATACACCAAATCAAAAAACCATTGCAGATGTCTCTAACTTCTTAAAATCTGATCCTGCACACTCTGTAAAAGCCTTGTTAGTGCAAGGTATTGCAGCCGAAGAAGGCCAAGCAACACCGGTAGTGGCATTGTTCTTACGTGGCGATCATGAGCTAAATGAAATTAAAGCCGAGAAGCATCCGCGCATTGCATCACCATTAACTTTTGCAACAGAAGAACAACTTGCTGCACTGGGTTTAACCGCTGGTTTCTGTGGACCACAAGGCTTGGTAGAAAAAGGCTTAACGGTCATTGTCGACCGTGCTGCATCAGTACTGTCTGACTTTGTTGCGGGTGCAAATGAGGTTGATAAACACGTGACTGGTCTAAACTGGGAACGTGATGCACAGTTCACCGAAGTTTATGACTTACGTAATGTGGTTGAGGGTGATCCATCTCCAGACGGTAAAGGTACGCTGCAAATTAAACGTGGTATCGAAGTGGGGCATATTTTCCAACTCGGTCAAAAATACTCAGAAGCTTTGGGCTGTAAAGTCCTAGGTGAAGATGGTAAACCATTTACGGTAACCATGGGTTGTTACGGTATTGGTGTAACACGTGTAGTTGCCTCTGCAATTGAGCAAAACTTTGACGAAAAAGGCATTATTTGGCCTATGGCAATTGCACCGTTTGAAGTTGCCATTGTGCCGATGAATGCACATAAGTCTCCACGCACTTTGGAAGCAGCTGAAGCACTGTACGTTGAACTTACGGCAGCAGGTTATGATGTTTTACTGGATGATCGTAACGAACGTCCAGGCGTGAAATTCTCAGACCTTGAGCTTACAGGTATTCCTCACCGTATTGTGATTGGTGAGAAAGGCTTGGATGCAGGTACTTTTGAATATAAAGGCCGTCGTGATGCTGAATCTGTAAACATTTCTAAAGAAGAGTTATTGGCGAAAATTGCAAAATAATTCATTTTAGATTAAAAAATCCCGCGTATATCGCGGGATTTTTTATTAGATCATATATCTAACAGAACTTTAAACCACCGTAGCAGTTTGATCTAAAGTTTTGCCCTTGTAAGCTTAAATTGGTCAGTGGAAAATCCAAAGTCGTCGTATTCATTGGAACATTCCCAACAACTAAGGCAGAACCACCGACACATCCTGTTAAAAGATTACCGCAATTTCGAGGATTGTCCGTTAGATCTTTATTAATACCCGCAATGGTTTGTTTTAATACTTCATTGGTAATTGCCACTTTGGTCGTTGGGCTTAAGCTACCCAGTTCGACTTCATCTTCCATTGCCAGCCACCAACCTTTATTCGCACCAACCGCAGCACCCGTCCATAGGATATCTTGTGATTGCAAAGATAATGATGCTGGGTTGTTTAAATACAGTGCATGAATTAAGCCTAAACTTTGGTTCACAGTGATATCTGTTTTAAGCCCAGTAATATTGCCGGACACCTGTTTATCTAAGTTTAAAAAACCGAGTACTTTAGCTGTTAATTGTCCACTAAAATCAATTTGCCCAACAGTACCCGTCCCTTTTAAAGTTACATCCTTCATTCGAGTCCCCGACACAACTGTCGAATTAATCGTAAAAGGCGCTGTAGTCGAAGATAAATTTAAATTATAAGTATCAGACGTATATGAAATATCATAACAAGGGTCTAAAAAACCACCTACACAAGTTGTCCCAGAACTACTTCCGAGTAATCGTCCTTGCACAATACCATTCATAGTTAATCCTGTATCCGCAAAGGTCATGCTACGAGCTGCTGTCACTGCAGTACCGGATGCAGTTTTGGTTTTCATATATCCACTAAAGGTATTAATTCCATTGGGTATCGCATTATTATTTGCATCTACATCATTATTGGTACCTAATGTCATCAAGCCTTTAATCTTTTCAGCACTCACACGAAAGCCTAACACCTCACGTGTTGCAGCTGAAGTCGGATTTTTAATCGCAAACTGAATAAATGGATTTGTGATTAATGCCGAAGTTGCTGCACGCTGATCCGATGTATAGTTTGGATCATCAGGTAGTCCACTTAAACCAATATGATCAATATCAATATCACAACTGTTGGCTCGAATGGAATTGTTGTCGCCACCACATCCCAATTGAAGCTTCTTAATATTGGCATTCAGCTCCAATTCTGCACTTAGGGCCAACTTATAAAAACCAATGTTTGATTGATTATATGTTTTCCCTTGTGCATCGGTTGTATTCGTCCCCTGCTGAAACTCTAGATTCATCAAAGATTGACCTTCAACTTCTGACAACTCCTCGTCATTTAAAGCGGTCATCGCATAACTTTGACTCAAGTCTAATGTTGCTGTGATTAGAATTGAAATTAAAGACTTATTCATTTTATTTATTCCTTGTCATTCTTTTTAACGCGGCGTAATCCCTAATGTGCTACGCATAGCCCCACCCGTAATAGCAATATCTGCAACCTTCTGCATGGTACCCGTTGGAGACAATGCAACTTCCGTTCTAAAGGCAGTTCCTTGTCCACCTGCTAATGCCTTATGGTTAAATTGCACTTGATTGTCTATGACAACTGAGTCCTTTTGCATATGAATTTTTCCATTCAAACCTAAGTGACCTTGCATTTTGTTTAAGTTAAAACTTGAGGTTTTTGTTGTTGTTCCATTGCTATCGGTATTACTGAGGCTAATAAAACTGCCTTTTTTACTTTCATTACTCAGGTCTGTACTACTCAACGTATTAAATTCAAAATTAGACTTAAATGAGAGGTAATTGCTTTGTGGTGTCCCACCTACAGCCTCAAGCCCTGGAATAATAAAGAGTTCGCCTTTACCATCTAACATAAAAGCAATCGATGCGAGAACATCATCTTTTTTTGCAAAGTTATTAATCGGCACGACTTCTTTGGCGCAGCTATCCACCCCTGCTGGACAGTTATATAGTGCACCCGGAAGCTGCCCGATTGCGATTTCCGCATTGGCAGCAAACAATAAGCTATCGGCTTTGATATAGATTTCATTTTCATTAAAACCAATCACACCATTGGCTTTAAAATATGAGTCAATATTACGTAAGCCTGTATAGTAGTTAACTTCTTCACCATGCTTACTCATCGCACCATCAATGACGATAATAGACGTTGTTTTAGGGTTGCCTTGACTATCTTCACCGTAACCATCAGTTGATACCGCGATGTCATAGCCCAACCCATCCTTCACTGTTCCAGCGGTATTGGTATATTTCTTGGCAAAAAATGCTGCATTGGCATTTAGGTTATAAATTGGAATACCTAAACCCCATGTTCCTTCGTTAGTATTGTTTACTGCAATCGAATTATCTGAAATAAAACGGGCTTTACGTGCAATAGCTTGAAAATCGAGCCCACGTACAGCAATAAAAGCCATATTTGAAGCATTGCCCGTTGGTGATGGGTTATAAATTAACTCATAGTTTTGTGCACCCAATATCGTCTTAATTTGGTCATTGACCACAAAACCCATTGAGTTAGTGCGAATGTTATTGATATAAATCTGGCCAAAATCAATATAAGCATTTTGACTGTTTATTGCTGAATTGGGGTCAGTAGAAGTACGTACATTGAGCGGTGATAAATTTGAAAACTCGATGGCGTAACTACCTGTACCAGTGTGTCCTAATTCAAACGTTGTTGGTGTGCTAGCACCAAGCAAACTATTCCCTGCACGGGTAAAGTCAGCCGATACATTTAAATGTAAGCCGCCCGCATTCTTAAAACCATAACCTGCAGATGCAACCACCTCATTTTCTTGAACATTACCGTTAACACGATTGACCGTATTAAACTTAGCAACACCAGTTTGGTCAGCATTCAACGCGATCTTGCCATTGGTTAATGCACCCGATGCCCCTATCCGAATTAAGTTCCGGTGAGTCGAGTTTACTGAGCCATAACGTAAATCGACGTTTAACCCGGGATTTGTGGCATTGCCTACACGGCTGTCATGTACATCAGTTTTATCTTCCACTCGACCTAAAACAACAATATTATCGCCAACACTGCCCTTTGAAGTGAGAACCACACCTTCCGTTTCATCGATATAAAGATATCCATCAGCAGATAAATTGAAATTGAAATCTTTTAGGGTTAAATCTTGATTATTCTGTCCATAACTAATACTAGCATTCTGCAATTTAAAATCTAAATGCACCTTTGAGTCGCGGTTAAACAGCCCATTCGTCGTTGTCAAGTACACTTCAAAAGGTGAAATAGTCGAAAGCTTAAAACTTCCTAAATTTTGATCCGTTTCACCCGTTGCACAATTTGGTGAACACATCAGCATGATTTGGGCAGCCGTTGCGGTAAAAGGTGACACACTGGCAGAGAGCTGAATGCCAACCCCTTGCGTACCATTGGCTAATTGTGTTGTTCCCACATCAAAATCGAGTTTGGTTTTAATGTTGTTATAACCAGTCGCCGTTTTAACGTCAATATTATGTAAACCCAGTTTAATCGGTGTTTTTCCGACTTCCGCTGGATCGACCCAATTCAATTGTTTAATGTCAACTTTTGAAGCTTCATG
This sequence comes from Acinetobacter sp. AB03, assembly GCF_058107045.1. Taxonomy (NCBI): domain Bacteria; kingdom Pseudomonadati; phylum Pseudomonadota; class Gammaproteobacteria; order Moraxellales; family Moraxellaceae; genus Acinetobacter; species Acinetobacter sp. AB03. The sequence continues at coordinate 2,303,448 of NZ_JBUEBA010000002.1, forward strand.
GGTAATTGAAATACCATCTTGACCCGTTACATCACTTAAAATCTGATCATTCAAAGCTTGTAATGCATAACTTTGATTCGCTGCACAGATACACAGTGTCAGAAGGTTTAGTTTTATTATTTTATGCATCTCAATATCCTTTTGAAACTATGTGTCTAACAGCGGCTACCCGCAGTGCCCGAGCAGTTATAGCTAAAGATTTTTAGATTTCCATCCAGATGTAAGTTTCCGTGAACATTTAAGCCCATAAAACCTTGTTCTTGACCTTTATCAAAAGTGGGTACAGTTTTACTCGTACCATAATTGTTATATGTTGAGGTATTGAAATATCCATTTTCACCACTTTCTACTGAAAGGCTGGCAAAACCTAAGTTACGAATTTTAAGGGGTTTATCATCGAAAAATTTTAACAGCATCGCAGTTTGTGGCTTACCTTCTTTATTCAGAATTGTGGTACCTTCCAGCGAAAATTTATCAATTTGCATGGTGCCTTGGAACTGTTTAAACACCAGCCATTTTCTTTGCCCATTTTCCTTATGATTATTTGGGGAAATGGCGATACGACACAGTTCTAATAAAGCGCAATCTTGATTTGCACGCATTTGATAATAGGCTTCAGTGACAATAGCTCGCCCATTTGCATCTACACCATTGGTCCTAGAAATCGTATTTAAACTCATATCATTGGCATATTGGTGGTTGATCGATAGGGTTAAGCTCAAATCTGCACCACCCTGTCCAGTCACACCGACCAGTTCCTTATTATCCAAATCTACCAAACCCGCTTGAGACAACATGGATACCGACATCAACATGGTTACACATAATTTTTTTATCATGTCAGTATCCTATAACCCTGTGGTCTTAATTTTTAAGTGTTGGATCAATACACCATCTATAGCAACTGAACCGAGATTCACAGGAACAGCTGTCCCAGTTCCCCGGAATACCACACCAGTAGATTGTGTTGCCGTATTGGCTTTGAGCGTATTAGTGGTCGGGTCTCGTGTCACGCTACCAATCGAAATACTGCTATGTGTTGCGTTATTCCCTTGGTACTGAATTGCGGTACTCCCTGTCCCAGTTTGAACAAAATTCGAACCACAATAGGCCACATTACAAGTTGATCCTTTATAGTCAGCATTGTTTCCACCTTGTACATCTGGATAGTAGGTATAAATCTGCTTATAAATCTCAGGCACATTCGGAATACGCGTGACTTCAAGAATAATATTGCGTCCTTCCGAACCTACAACAAAAGGCTGATACATATTACCCAAGACCAAGTTAATATTTGGGCTGTATAAATAAAGTCCCTCGCTAGCATCAAAAATTGGAGCCAATGAACGATCTAATGCGGGTGTGACTGCCGTACCGTCGTTGGTCGCAGCTGTGCTCAGTCGAAGGACTTTAGCATTCAATAGCGCTTTATTTGCGTCGTTGTTGGCATAGACCAATCCAGATGGATCATCATTGGTATTGATCCGAAGTAAGGCTGCCATCCCAAAGGTTTTATTTTGCTGGTCTAAGGTAGATGCTTGAGTTTGAAACATACGAACCTGTGAACCATTTAAACTCAATCCGTTGGCAACCGCTTGTAAACGTATTCTTTGATTTAAACTTAAATCAGGATCTGCTGCCGCGTTGGTTGTTGTTGGTGCACCAGTGATAGGGTCCACTTTATTTTGGGAGTTCCAACTTCGTGAAAAAGCATCCCACCATAGACCTAATTTAATATTATTATCTGCGTCACTGGCGAGAACGGTCGCTAAAGGCGCTTCAAGCCCCAGAAAACTTACATCTGAACTTGCATTCGACTGATGAAACTGTTTAATCCCCGTGACTGTACCAGCGCGAAATAACCAAGGGTTAACATCGCTGCCCCATGTAAAGCCCTGATTACTGAAACGACTGTTGGCATTATTATCAGACAGTGAAAGTGCTAAACCATAAATAAAGATGTCCGCTTTGGTTCGTTTCGTGCTCAGATCATCTGCGTCGGTATACTTGGAATAGTTCTCACCCACAGGAATAATACGAATAAAGCCCGTGTCGTATTGTTGTGGATTGGCCACGCCACGGTTGTAGCTAGATGCCGTGGAGAGATCATTGGCCCCTTGAAACACCATCTTGAAGTTTTCAGGAAGTAACGCAATGCCTTCACCCGTAGTATCCGCTAGATATTCATCGGAAAGTGACTCAAGGGCAAATGTAGGCTGCGCAAGCATGAGTCCGACAAGACTAGCTAAACAGGATTTTTTCAATCCTGCGGGATATATACGATTCGTCATCTCGACCATCCTTATTATTCGATGCTCCGCATCTTTATGTACTGCATCCTTTGCTTGGCATTCTACTCTGCGCACTATAATTTTTATTTGCGTCAACCAAAGCACTCTAATTCACAATTGATTATGCTGAAACTCAGCACAAATGCAAAACCAACTGTCCGATAATATTTATTTTCCGATGAATGAATTGACATAAAAAAAGCGGATCAATGATCCGCTTTTTTGAATATCAAAAACTTAGGTCTTTGGTAAAGTCACACCTGTTTGACCTTGGTACTTACCACCACGGTCTTTATAGGATGTTTCACATACTTCGTCAGATTCGAAGAACAACATTTGTGCAACACCCTCACCTGCATAAATACGTGCAGGTAGATTGGTTGTGTTCGAGAACTCTAAAGTGACATGACCTTCCCACTCAGGCTCAAGTGGTGTGACGTTTACGATAATACCGCAACGTGCATAAGTCGATTTACCCAAACACACAGTCAACACATTACGTGGAATACGGAAATATTCAACGGTACGTGCTAAAGCAAATGAGTTCGGCGGAATAATACAAACATCAGCTTCAATATCGATAAAACTTTTATCATCAAAGTTTTTTGGATCTACAATTGCCGAGTGAACATTGGTAAAAACTTTAAACTCACGTGCACAACGAACGTCATAACCATAGCTCGACACGCCATAAGAAATGAGTTTTTGACCATTTTCATCTAAACGAACTTGGTTTTCTGCATACGGTTCGATCATGCCGTGTTTTTCGCTCATTTCGCGAATCCAACGATCGGACTTAATAGCCATTTATTCTTTCCAAAAAAGCTTAATTTCAATAATTGCGTTGTACTTTAACTGAAATCGCTTTCAATGAAAATAAGCGCGTTTAAGTTCGCAAAATTTCTGTCTTTAATTACTAAATTAAAAGCTTAAAATCGCAGAATAGCTCAGCGGAATCGAAAAACTCATCAAAACCAGTGATGCTGTTTTTTGCAGGTTAGATTGGTTCAGCCAACGAATTTTATTGCTCGCTAAAATTGATCCGATAAAAGTCCAAAAGAAAGCAATTGGAACAATCAAAACCAAAAACAGCGACATATGTGACAGATAATAATCTAGTTTTGTCCACGCAATGGTTGGGAAAATGGCTGAAGCAAACAATAATGCTTTAGGGTTCAATAATGTTGCAAAAAACAGTTCACGTGCCCGAATAGTCGGTTGATTAAAACTCACTTCAGCATCGGCTGTACGCCATAATTTGATGGCCAAATAAATGATATAGCTTGCACTGAACAGTTTTAAAATAGTCGGCAATAAAGGCAAGTGTACGGACACTTTTCCAATAAGGAAGCCCCATGCCGTGATTGAAATGAGATAGCCAAAAGCTTCTGCTGGAATGAGACGCAAAGATTTACGAATACCGACTTGAATGCCCGAAGACGCAAGTAGGGTATTGGTTGGTCCTGGAGTTAAAAGAATGGTTATCACTAAACCAATAAAAAACCAAGTGACCATATTCACAGACCCACATATATATAGCTATAAGCGTAATGACTTGCCTTGCTGAAAGCAATCAAATTTAGTGAACCGTGATAACAGTTTTTTTAATTTTCATTCAATACTTAACATAAATAACGTATAAGACCCTTACCCAATCTAGCATTCATAAAAATGATGCCACATGCTTTATTCTTTTTTCAAATCAATGATTTTATAAATCAAATAGACATGCCTAATGAAAAAAAACTATTCAAATGATTTTTAATCAGTTACTTTTTAAAACATGCGTATTTTTATTCATCAATCTGATCACGCTAAGTCAAGGATAAAAGAGCCAAGTGAATGGCTTTGAAGATAATAAAACGAGGAAAAGTATATGAAAAAATGGACTCAACTCACGCTACTTTCAATTGCACTTGCAGGTCTAGGAGCATGCTCAAGTGATAATAAAACCGCAACTTCAGCCGATGCTCAAACCGAAACCAGTGCACAAGCATCCGACAAACTCCAAAGTAAATTTGTCAATATAGCGACAGGTGGTGCATCTGGGCCATACAACGTAATTGGCACCAGTTTGGCTGAAATTTATAATAAAACCTATGGTGTAAATTCAAAAACTCAAACCACAGGCGCATCAGTAGAAAATCTTAACTTACTCAAACAGAAAAAAGTTGAAATGGCTTTTGTCATGAGTGATAGCTTAACCGAAGCACTAAATGGCACAGGTAGTTTTGCCAGTGGGAAAATTGATAATGTCCAACAAGTGGCGGCACTTTACCCCAACTATGTGCAAATTGTGGCATCAAAAAAATCAGGCATTAAAAAGCTTGAAGACTTAAAAGGTAAACGCATTGCCGTCGGTGCGCAAAACTCAGGGGTTGAAGTTAATGCGCGCACCCTCTTAAATGGTTTTGGTATTACTTACAATGACGTGAAGGTCGATTATCTAGGCTATGCAGAAGCCGCGGATGCTTTAAAGGGTGGAAAAATTGATGCTGCATTCTTAACCAGTGGTATCCCCAACTCATCCTTGATGGAACTGCAACAAGGTTTCGATTTACAACTGGTCGGGATCGATCCTGAGAAAGTGAAACAAATCGCCAAAAACCAAACCTATTTCCTATCTCTGAATATTCCGAAAGGCACTTATGGTAATGCAGAAGATATTCCAACTGCGGCCATTATGAATGCTTTAGTGGTCCGTTCCGATCTTTCTGAAGATGATGTCTATAAACTGACTAAAACCTTCTTTGATAGTTTAGGACAGTTGGCCAACTCACATCAGGCAGCGACAGAAATTAATCTGGAAACGGCCCAAAAAGGCGTGGTTGCTCCGCTACACCCTGGGGCTAAGCGTTATTACGACGAACTCGCAGCGAAAAAATGAAGCTGAAAAAAAGTGCAGTGTTTACTGCACTTTTTCTACTCGGTTTATGCGGGCTGTTGTTCTTACCTGTTCGCTATAGCGAAGTGACTGTTGCTCACATGCAGTGCCGAATTTCAACAGCACAATTTAGTTTGCAGTGGAAACATTCAGTCGAAAAAACCCGTTGGATTGAAAACTATCAACGAGAGCAACAGCACTTTATATTGCGCTATACCGACCTGATTTCTTTCGGTGCAGGCACACCGAATGACTATCCCATCATCTTTCAAAAAGACGGTATAGTCAGAATGAAAGTTAATCGGCGAATTGATCAAATCAACTGGATCATTTCCAAGAATATGCAAGGCAGTATCATCATTCACCAGAGCGTCTGGCCTATTTTTCAACAATATCCAGATTACACCTTGGTTCAAATTACAGCACAACAACAGCCCTTGTTGAAAGCATGGCAGATCGGAGAATGCCGATGACTCAAAATGAAGACAAAGTTGCCCCTGAACAATTAGATGAGCAACAACAAGCCATTTTAGAAAAATTTGATCGTGAGTCAGTGACTCGTTCCCCAAGCAACAAGTCTGTGGCATGGTTCATAGCGGCGATTGCTATTTTCTATTCCTTATTTCATTTATTTATTACATTTAATCCACTACCCGAACTGATTCAACGTTCCGCCCATGTCGCTATTGGTTTGGTTTTAATCTTTCTACTTTATCCTGCGCGTCAGTCCAGTTCACGACAAAGCATCCCTTGGTTGGATTGGTTACTTGCCTTAGCCTCTTTAGCAACCTTTTTATACCTTTGGAAAGAATATCAAGCCATTATGACCACACGTGGGGGTATTCCAAACACTTTAGATATTGTTTTTGCCATTTTAGCCGTGGTGCTGGTGGTTGAAGGTGCTCGGCGGGTCATGGGATGGATGCTGCCTATTTTAGGTTTAGTCTTTCTGTCTTACCCGTTTTTTAGCCACTATGACTGGGTCCCAGATCGTTTATTGACGCGTCCATATAGTATTAGTGATATTTTCGGGCAAATGTATTTAAAAACCGAAGGGCTTTATTCTTCCGCAATTGGCGCTTCAGTCACTTTTATTTTCCTGTTTATTTTGTTTGGTGCTTTTCTGGCGAAATCAGGCATGGGCAAATTGTTTAATGATCTTGCGATGGCACTTGCGGGACATAAACAAGGTGGTCCTGCAAAAGTTGCCGTCATTTCCAGTGGATTTATGGGCAGTATTAATGGCACAGCGGTGGCCAATGTCGTAGGGACCGGTTCATTCACCATTCCCCTGATGAAAAAAATTGGCTACCACAAAAATTTTGCAGGTGCTGTTGAAGCCAGTGCCTCTGTAGGTGGACAAATTTTACCCCCGGTGATGGGAGCCAGTGCCTTCATTATGGCTGAAACCACGGGTGTCAGTTATGGCACCATTGCCCTTGCAGCCACCCTTCCAGCTTTACTCTACTATTTAGGTGTGATGGCGCAGGTTCATTTCCGTGCTGGTAAAGACAATTTAAAAGGTGTCCCGAAAGCGGATTTGCCACGGGTTAAAGATGTCCTAAAGGAACGAGGACACTTGCTTATTCCGATCGTAGCTTTGGTGTTTTTCCTCTTTCAATCCATTCCTGTCAGTTATGCCGCGGTCTATACCATTGTCTTAACTGTGGTCGTGGCGAGTTTCCGCAAATCGACCCGTATGGGCTTCAAAGAAATATTAGAAGCGCTCGCCGATGGTGCAAAACAATCCCTTTCGGTCATGGCAGCCTGTGCTGTGGTGGGGATTATTATTGGTGTAGTGAGCCTGACCAGCTTTGGCTCTGTCATGACCTCCTCGATTATGAGCATCGGTGCAGGCAGCCTATTTCTAACGCTATTCTTTACCATGATTGCATCGATGATTTTAGGTATGGGGCTTCCGTCGATTCCAGCCTATATCATTACCGCGACCATGGCTGCACCCGCTTTGGCAAACTTTGATATTCCCACACTGGTGGCGCATATGTTTGTGTTCTACTTTGGTCTGTTTGCCAATATTACGCCACCTGTCGCCTTAGCCGCGTTTGCAGGTGCGGGAATCGCAGGGGGTGATCCAATGCGCACAGGTTTCCAAGCCTTGAAACTTTCTTTGGCAGGTTTCATTGTCCCGTTCCTGTTCGTCTATAACCCTGCCATGCTGATGATTGATACGGCCAATGTCGCAGTCAATGCACGTGAGTTTGCTTTTCCTGCTTGGACGACTATTGTGAGTATTGTCTTTACCTCAGTGGTTGGGATTTTGGCACTGGGTGCTGCAGTTGAAGGTTACTTTAAAGTTAGTTTGAACTGGTTCTGGCGGATTTTCTTAGGTGCAGGTGCGTTATGTATGATTATCCCTGAAACTGTGACTGATATTATTGGGATTGTGATGGTGGTGATCGCCATCAGCATTAATATTATGCAAGCCAAAAAACAAAATCAGTCCTATTCACTGTCCTAAAAAAGCAAAAAAAGCCCAGCTTAATGTGTTGGGCTTTTTTTCATTTATGGCTGATTTAGAAAATACGGGTCTGATCTTTTTCAGCCGGAGGCAGTGCGGCTGCAATTTTTTCAGCAATTTGCATATAGCTGTCTGCTGCACTGTCTTCCACTAAAACAGAAGGCTTGCCCGCATCCGCATTTTCACGTATTTGTACATTTAAAGGTAAACGTCCCAAAAGCGGAATAGCATATTGCTCAGACAGTTTATCCCCACCGCCCGTACCAAAAATTTGCTCTTCAAATCCACAATTTGAGCAAATATGGGTCGACATATTTTCCACAACGCCCATGACTGGAATGTGTACGCGGTTAAATAGCTCAATGCCTTTGGTCGCATCCATAAGTGCCACGGTTTGCGGTGTGGTGACAATCACCGCACCTGTCACAGGAATACGCTGCGCAAGCGTCAACTGAATATCACCTGTACCCGGTGGCATATCAATCATCAATACATCTAAGTCAGGCCATAAGGTTTGATTGAACAGTTGCATCAACGCACCTGTCGCTTTCGGCCCACGCCAAGCCACAGGAGTATTATGATCACCTGTTAAATGCCCAATCGATAACACTGCCAAACCATAGGCATCTAAGGGTACAAAATTTTCCGCTTCAATCATCGGCGTTTTGCCCGCATTGCCCAACATGGTCGGAATACTTGGACCGTAAATGTCCGCATCTAAGACCCCAACTTTTAAGCCAAGCTTTTGCAAAGCAAGTGCAAGGTTTACCGTGGTGGTGGATTTGCCCACGCCCCCCTTGCCCGAGGACACCAAAATCACATTTTGAATACGCGGATGCTTCGGCACATCACGTTGTTGTGGCGCTGCTTTTTGGATGGGTGGATTGTTCAGATCAGTTTCAACGGCTTGTGCAGCAGCTTGGGGGGCTGAGCCTGAAGCATCAATCACTGGGGGTAAATTGTTTTTCGGTGCAGCCTCTTTTGCTTGGCTTGAACAGCTCTCACCTTCAGCATGCTGATGTCCACAGCCACCGGACTTTTCTTTATGTCCCGTTTTTTGTTGAATCACATGCATGTTTAATTCTTTGATACCGCATGCTTCAAGCGCAATCGCCAAATCATCATGAATCTGTTGTAAATCATCTGCTTCGGCAGGAAAAGTATTGATGGTAATTTGCAGAATATTGCCCTGCACATTCACTTGAGTAATGCGGTCTTTCAACGCATGGTTTGAATTGGGCAAGATATAGTTTTGCAGTACTGTTTGGATTTCTTCTTCCTTTACCTCCTGCGCAGGAGAAAAAACTGATTTAAGAGAAGAAAGCCACGACATATATGTACTCCAAATTCGAGTATTCAGCTGAATGCTATAGTTTAACCACAAAACGAACTTAGGTTAAGTTCAGTATTTATGGATTATGCCATGAAATTTAGTATTCCTAGCTTTTTAGTTGGTTTTATACGCTGAATATCAAAGGGCGAAGCTTAGTCGCTTAAGCTAACTGAAAAAATAAAATCGGTGAATTAGATCAAATTTGAACGTAAAGAATTGTAAGTACAATCCAATCTCCCCATTTAAGGTGATGTTATTGCATAGCAAAATATCTATATTCTGTTGTTCTATCTTTACGCGATTTGGGGAGAAAATAATGAAACTTTGGACCGTGGTTGTTTTGGCTTGCACCATATCTATCTTTAGTTTTGCAGGTACATCAACCAATTCATTTAAAACCCCTGCGGGTCAAACGGTAACTATCGGTGATCAAGTTCAAGACATGCAGAAAAAAATCGATTTATCGCCGATTTCTATGTCCTCTACCCCAATCAACAGTGCACCGAATAGCCCACTTGAGACGGTATATGTATATGAAATTGCAAACTATCGTTACACCATCCGCACCGTGAACAATCAAATTCAGAGCATCATGTGGTTTAACTTGGACGCAGACCCTGCACTCAGTACACAGTCTACGCCATAGTATTAGCGAACATTTAAGGCCGACATTCGCCATCTCGGACACATTAAGCTTGGTCGTCTTTTTTAAACTTTTGCAGTGTCTCTGTGGCTTTCTTTTTCAACTCGTCAAACTTTTCAGTGGCTTGCACTTTAAATTCTTCCAGTTTAATTTCAGCCTCATGCTTTAACTCTGTGGCTTTAAGTTTTGCCTCATCCAGTTTATGCCCTGCTTCAACTTTAAAATGATCCAATTTTTCCTGCGCGACTTGTTTCGCATGCTCGGCTTTGGCTTGTGCAGACTCCAACTTTTGCTCAAAAGCTGCATCGCCTTCGGCTTTACTTTCTGCTGCGTTCTGCTTTAAGTCAGTCAGCTGCTTTTCAGCATCAAGCTTGGCTTCAGTGGCCTGATGCTTAACATCTTCCAGTACTTTCTCGCCTTCGAGTTTTGCCTCTTGAGCTTTCAACTTCAAGTCTTCACCCAACTCAGTCGCTTTGGTTTTTAAATCATCGAGTTTATTGTCATTCGTCATGTCACAGCCCTCTTTCGTACTTAAAATTTTGCTTAACTAAGAGTTATACCTTGCTTTTTAAGTACTGACCTCATTTGCATCATTTGGAAACAATAGCTGTACAGGATGCAGCAATTTAAACACCATCCTGTACCACTCAACGGAAAAGACTAACGCTTTAACGTACTGATAAAGCTCATAACTGCAAACAGCCAAATAAACAAAATGAAGCTGCGTGCTTGAGTGAAATGGGTCACGTCTGCGCCATGTACCATGTTATGACGGCTGGCAGTGACACTTGAACTCGCATCCATTTTCAAGGCTTCAAGGCTCAGAAAATACGGATTGATTTCACTGGCAATTTTGACTTTATGCCATAGGCTTTTGACTTCATGGCCTTTCAAGCCTGGTACAATTTTATAGACATCGACAAACTTGGTTTGATTTTGCTGTAAATAACCATGCTCAATCAACGCATCAGTCAAAATTCCTTCAATTTGACCATAAAGAACCGTAATACAACCTGCATAACACTGCTGTTGATACAGTTTTAAGGTTTCTTCAATCACGCTGCGGCGTTGGGCTTGGAATGCCCCCAAATCCATCGCGTCGTAAGCGTCAAGCAAAGTCGCTTGAAAATAGTCTGTTTGGATTAAATCGGGCAACTGAAACTTAGATATATCTGCTTCTTTTTCATTGGCCGTTTGCCAGAAAAACAACAAATTGAGCACGTCATTGGCCATTGGTTCATCACTTTCATACTCAAGCTGATCGGCCATTATTGCAAAGTACGGGTCTTCAGACTCGAGCTGACGGAGCGACTCAACCAATTGTGCATGTGGTCGACTGCCCATTGAAGCAAGATATTGTTCAGCTTGTTGTAAAAGTCGATTGCCCAGTAGTTTAGTCGCTTGTGGATTTTGCGGAATTCGGGTCACGGGTTGGTCGAAATCAAAATCATCATCGATCATGGACGGCATACTCTTAAAAACGGGCTGAATGTACGTATTATCGCTGTTAATGGCGCATGAATATAGAGAAAATATGCATTAGTTTTAAGCTCCATGACTTGAGTTCTGAACAATCCCTTCAATCTTTCATTAAAAGATGAACAAGCTGCTTTAGACCATGCATTTCCCATGATTTTTTCAGTATTTTGCTCAAATTAGCGATGGATGCTCAATCTAGCGATCAATTCCTATGGGCTTTAGTCTCATTTGAAAACTTTTCACCGATTCACTTGTGCAAGTCGCGGCTATCTAAGGTAAAATCGTTGACCTTATATAAAATACGAATGAGAGAGTCATATCCGTGCGTAATATTTTAGTCACTAACGCCCTACCATACGCCAATGGCCCCATCCATATGGGACACTTACTCGGTTATATCCAAGCAGATATTTGGGTTCGTGCCATGCGTGCAATGGGACACGATGTGACTTATGTATGTGCGGATGATGCTCACGGTACAGCCATCATGCTACGTGCCGAAGCCAATGGTATTTCACCTGAAGATCAGATCGCCAATGTACAAAAAGAACACATCCGTGATTTTGACGGTTTCGGTGTGCATTTCGACCATTATGATTCAACCCATAGCGATGAAAACCGCTCTCGTGCCTCTGAAATTTATGTGAAAAACCGTGAAGCAGGTAATATTGCAATCCGTCCTGTCAACCAGCTTTTTGACCCTGAAAAAGGCATGTTCTTATCGGATCGTTTCATTAAAGGTACGTGCCCGAAATGTAAGTCGGAAGATCAATATGGCGATGCGTGTGAAGTCTGCGGTACAACCTACAATGCGACTGAGCTTTTAAACCCGAAATCGACTTTAAGTGGTGCGACGCCTGTAGAAAAATCTTCAGATCACTACTTCTTTAAACTGCCGAATTTCTCAGAATATCTACAAAAATGGACGCGTGACCAAGGTCGCTTACCTGTCTCAATTGCCAACAAACTGGATGAATGGTTTGAAGCGGGTTTGTCTGATTGGGATATTTCACGTGATGCACCGTATTTCGGTTTTGAAATTCCAGATGCACCCAACAAGTATTTCTACGTTTGGGTAGATGCGCCGATTGGCTATATGTCGAGTTTTGAAAACTATATCAAAGCTAAACGTCCTGATTTAAGTTTTGACGACTTTTGGAAGAAAGACTCTGAGAAAGAAGTCTATCACTTCATTGGTAAAGACATCGTTTACTTCCATGCGCTGTTCTGGCCTGCAATGCTTGAAGGTGCAAACTACCGTACGCCATCCGGTTTATTCGTCAATGGTTTCTTGACGGTGAACGGTCAGAAGATGTCGAAGTCTCGCGGTACATTCATCAAGGCTGAAACGTATTTAGAGCACTTAAACCCTGAATACTTACGTTATTACTTCGCGTCTAAACTGTCTGATAAAGTTGAAGACTCTGATCTGAACTTGGATGATTTCGTTCAGAAAGTAAACTCAGATTTGGTTGGTAAAGTGGTCAACATTGCCAGCCGTTGTGCAAAATTCATCAATACCAAGTTTGATAATAAATTATCAGCAACTTGTGCAGAGCCTGAATTGGTTCAAAGCTTTATTGATGCGGGCGACTCAATTGCGAAAGCCTATGAAGCACGTGAGTTCTCTGCCGCGATTCGTGAAATCATGGCGCTTGCAGATAAAGCGAATCAATATATCGATGAGAAAAAACCTTGGGCTTTAGCGAAAGTTGAAGGCGAAGAACAACAAGTGCATGACGTTTGTTCGGTGGGAATTAACCTATTCCGTCAATTGGCTGTGTACCTTGCACCTGTACTTCCAACTTTAGCAGCTCAAGTGCAAGAGTTCTTAAAACTAGACCGCTTTGACTTTGCTTCTGCTCAAACTGCATTGGTGGATCATGAAATTGCATTGTTCCAACCGTTAATGCAACGTGTAGACCCGAAAGCTGTTGCGGCAATGGTCGATGCATCTAAAGACTCTTTAGCGGCTGCAGCTGAACCTGTAAAAGTTGAGAAGAAAAAAGAAAAGAAAACTGAGAAAAAACCAGAACCAAAAGTTGGCGAGGCAGAAGTGATCGGCATTGAAGACTTTATGAAAGTTGACCTTCGTGTTGCTGAGGTTTTAGATGCAGCTCACGTTGAAGGCTCGGACAAACTTCTTCAATTGACTTTAAATGTCGGTGAAGCTGAACCGCGTAATGTATTCAGTGGTATTCGTGAGTTTTACCAACCAGAAGATCTTAAAGGTAAATTGGTGGTGATGGTGGCTAATCTTGCACCACGTAAAATGCGTTTTGGTATTTCAAACGGTATGGTACTCGCTGCGGGTAATGGCGAAGGTGTCTGGGTGATTTCACCTGAATCTGGTGCTAAAGCTGGTGATAAAGTATCTTAAGGTTTAATCATTAAAAGAAAAGCCTCTACGTTGTAGGGGCTTTTTTATTATTTGCTGTTTCTCCCCCCTCATCCTAGCTTTCTCCCTCAGGGAGAAGGAACTTTCATTAGGGAATAATTTAATTACACGCTCTCTTTTAATAAAAAAGATGAGAAAACCATTATCTAATCAAATGACCAGCGACATGGATGTCGCCCGTTCACTAGGGGGCACATGGATGTGCCCTCTAGTGAACAAAGGGGTTTTGTTACTTTTGCTCATTCAAAGGTAAAGGTAATTAAATAAACAAACTATTCTGCCATTACTTTTTCATATCTATTTCGACAAGCGCTACAGAACTTACTTTGAAAACTAATTTCATCTCCAGTTAAGCTAGACTCACATACATCACAAATCTGTTTTGCCTGATATTGACATGAAAAACAAAAACAACTTTCTATCGAGTAGGCATTCGTCCAACATGATGGACATGTGCAAAATACTTCGTTTAATGAGTCTCCAAACATTGAATCTCTTCTCTGTTGATAGTCAACTTCTTGCTCTATAGCGGAGACAATCAATTCGTGATAATCAGTTTCTTTAAAGCAAGATAAACATCTATATTCAATTTGATGGGAATTAGTATTGTTCTTCAGAGGTTTAATGACATCAAATCCACATTCTGAATAATTAGACTGTTTGATAAGCTCTAAAATCTTAAAGTTATAGTATGTATTTGAATCTAAATCATTAATACACTGGTTCCTTTCAATCTGATACACCCGATCTACTTCTATTAAGATCGACCAAATTTCTTCACCAAAAATTTCTATAGGATCTCGTTGTAAATATTTTCGAACAAAATCATTTATTACATTAAAGCTTACTGCTACTAAGCCTAAAATTATCAAAGGATTTTCATCGCTATATTTATGCTCAATATCATTTCTAATTTTTTGAATTTTTTCTAACTCACCCCATTCTATCAAAACTTGACTTTCATCTAATTTATCCTTGAGCTGCTTAAAGTCTAATGTTTTTTTCCTTCCCTTTTCTTTTGATTTTAAAGGTATATAAATTAAATCTGGGTTAACTGTGTATAGATTTAAAAAGTAACAAAATCCCTGAAAATAGATTTCTTGTACAGGAAATTAATCTTTTCGGATTTTCTTTAATTAACTCATAGTCTTCTATTCCAAGCTGAATTGAGTCAATTGCATTTTGTAGTATCGTCATTCAAAAGTTACCATTTTAATTTTTATAACGTTCATCTAGTCACTATACCAAGCTTATGCTAGAACAAACATATCACTATCAAATCTATAAGAATTCCTATGAAAAAATTGAAATCTAAACTCACCGTTCTAGGCTTATTAGCTACTGCATTTTCATCAACCTTCGCCCTTTCCCCACCTGCCCCCATCCCCCAACAAAAACAAGTCGCTGGCTATTATCAATACCAAGCGGGTGATGTACAAATCACGGCCCTGCTCGATGGCACCAATTTCATGTCGCCTAAACTCTTTCAAAACATTCCAGAAAAAGATGTGCATGAAATATTAAAGAAATACGCTGCCGACCAAGCCAAAGGCGTTCAAACCTCTGTCAATGCCTTCCTCGTGAATACAGGTCATTCACTGGTTTTGGTGGATAGTGGTGCTGCGAGCTGTTTTGGCGCACATTTAGGTTCAGTGTTAAGCAACTTAAAAGCATCAGGCTATCAACCAAAGCAAGTCGATACCATCTTACTGACGCACCTGCACCCAGACCATGTCTGTGGCATTAGTCAAAATGGCGTGGCAAACTTTCCAAATGCAACGGTTTATGTTTCGAACGATGAAGCAAACTATTGGCTAAACCCGAAACAGGTCGAAAAGCTCCCGAAAGAAAAGCAAGCAGGCTACTTAGGAACTGTTGAAAAAATTAAACAAGCCATTGCACCCTATCAAGCCAAAAACCGCTTCAAAACGTATCAATTGGGTGATCAAGTTCAGGGTTTTAAAGTCATTAATACCGCGGGGCATACGCCGGGACATTTTAGCTATGAGCTGAAAACCAAAGACGAAACGGTGATCTTTATTGGTGACATTGTGCACTCTCATACTGTGCAATTCGACAAGCCAGAAACCGCAATCGATTATGATATCGATCCGAAAAAAGCAGTTCAAACCCGCTTAAAGCAATTTGCTGAATATGCAAAAGGCGGGCAAACCATTGCAGCACCACACTTGCCATTCCCTGCTATTGGACATATCTATTCAGCAGATGGGAAAAGCTATCAATGGATTCCTGTGCATTTTAAGGATTAATTTATACGAAAATTACCTCTTCTTTGGGCTGAGAGTTAAAAGTCTCTTCAAAACAAATAGAAGTTTGTTAAATCATAAAAAATCCCCTCATTTGAGGGGATTTTTTTACTACTGTGGACTCATCGAGTTTTGTACAAAATGCGGAGAGCGAGGTCCATATAGCAACCCTTTTTGCTGCATCAACTGTGGAGCATACAACTGCGTACTCACACTGTTAGACAGCACATAGGCTTTGTCCGATAGGTGATTGGAAATTTGGTCAATCAAAGCACCGACTAACATCCCGACCAGACCCGCGTTGCTATTATTATTGGCTTGTTGGATTTTTTCCTGACCTTCCCATAATAATGCTCCAGTTTTTAAATCCACCAATTTTGCCTCGACCGCAACGGTCGAAACGGATTGAATCACCTGATACTTAGAACCATATTCTTTAACTTTGACATACAGTGCGGCATCCGCTCCAAAAATTTCATTGAGTTTCTGAATTGGAATTTGCTGCGCATCATAGCCGTTGGTTACGCCATTTTCTTTAAATAGCGTATCGACCACAGAAATGGGAAACACATAATAGCCCGCTTCTGCTACAGGTAAAGTCACTGTAGACCAATACCCATAGGTTGCCCGTGTATCGGGTGACTCATTCACAGGCGGCAACACCAAAATGGATTTTGGCATATTGGCATGATATGCAGATAGGTCACGATTGCTTTTTGGTGTCGTAGTACAACCTGTGAAGAGTGTCACAGCAAGGCCAAGTACGCATAGTTTTTTGAAATTTTTCACTTCACACTCCCTGCCGCAGACTGGGATGTCATTTTTTTCAAAAGACGATCCATTAATACTGTCGACTCTGGGTAGGTTTGACGTTCAAGTTCAAAATACTGAACAGCACGTGGCCCATTATTGATATTTAAATTCAACAAACCCAAATGTGCATACAATCCCGGAGGCACTGCTGCATTTTTGGCTTTGGCTTTTTCAATATCTTTTTCAAGTTTGCCAATCTGTTCTTGTGGAGAAGTCTTTTCTGGCAGACTCAACATCAGATAAGTTTGCTGTGGATATTCACCCCAGCTGTATAACGATTTTGGCGCTGAAACACAGCCCACCAAAGTCATGGTGCAGATCGCACCTAAAACCAATACGATTTTTTTCATTGATTCAAACCAATTACTGCGCAGACCACTTATTGGTTTGAATATCCAACACCAAATTATTAACCGCTTCACGCACAGCCAAATCTAGAACTTTACCGTTTAAAGTTGAATCATAAGAAGCGGTAGAACCAAAACCTAAGATTTCACGTTCACTGAGTGCATACTCGCCTGCGCCTTGCACAGAGTGAACAATTTCTGCTGTTTTTACATCGACAATATTTAAGTTCACTTTGGCATAAGCAATTTGGGTTTTACCACGGCCCAATATGCCAAATAGCTGGTGATCACCAACTTCTTTACGACCAAATTCAGACACGTCGCCAGTTAATACATAACGTGCACCTTTAATGGCTTGAGATGATTTGGTGAAACCTGCTTCTTGTTGTAATTCAGCAAGGTTGTCACGGTTTAGGACAGAGAAATAGCCCGATTGCTGTAAATGCGTTTCTAAAATGGTTTTTGCTTGACCACCTAAACGGTCAACATTGTCTGAGAAAATGCCACGCATGTAGCTCGAGCGGTTGTCAAATTTCCCTACAGAAACGGGCGTTTTAGTGCCAGCGTATTTAACTGTCGCCACTGCCGCTGTTACTTGCGGTGCTTGAATTGTTTTTGACGTTTCTGTTGTTGAACATGCAGATAATGCTAAGCTACTCAAAACGGCCAAAAATATAGATTTATTCAAAATTTATCCCTCAAATCTTTAATTTAAAAATCATTAAAAAAATCAAAGGGATTATAACCATTTAGCTTTTAGTTACCTATACAAAATCCAGTTTTGTTATTGTAACCCTTATCACTTCATTCCAAAAATCAGTTTTAAACCCAACACCGTCATCACCGCCCCTGCTGCGCGGTCAAATACTGCTTTAAACTTCAAATACACACGGCGCGGCTTTTCAGCAGACAATGCCACTGCAACCAACGAACACCAACCCGCATCAATAAAGAAACACAGGATAGGCAGTACATAATAGTAATAAGTTGGGATTTCTTTGGGTAAAAGTGCAGTAAAAATACTGGCTAGAACAATCGCAATTTTAGGGTTGGAGAGCTGAGTAATTAAACCAGTCATAAAGGCACGGCGTAAAGTCATTGCTTTCGAGCTGGAATGATCTGCCTCAATTGGCTCTTTGGCATGTTTAATAATTTTAAACGCGAGCCAAAGCAAATAGATCCCACCACAAATTTTTAAGGCCAAATACGCTGACGGCACTGCCAACAAAAAGGCTTGTAAACCAAGTACAGCCAACAGACCAAAAACAGCTGCGCCTGTTCCTGTCCCCAGTGCGGTAAAGAGGCCATGCTTTCGAGAAATCGCAATCGAATTTTTTGCTACATAAATCGACGTCGGTCCAGGGCTCATTGCGCCTAACATTAATGCAAAGGCAATCGAGCCCAAAATCCAAAATGATTCCAAGAGTGACCTCTAAATTGAGAGAATTTGATCAGCTGCGATTTTACGCTAAACAAAGTTTTTACGATATTCACTTTATCAGTTATTTTTCACATTTATATCGTGATCAAGCCACAGCTTGTACGCCCATTATATTTTTTAATGATAAATAAAAAAGCCTATTTTTAAGGAAATTTAGCATAGGCATAGTGAAAACAACAATAGAGCAATTACTCAACAATAAACTGCAACATCAGTTATTTAGATCATATTCAATTTTAATGAAAAGACAAATGTGTATTAAAAATAGCCATCATATGCTTATTTTTGATTACAAAATATAATGGGGGAGTTGCTTCCCTTTTCATACATTTTTCATATATAAAAAGACTTACTATTTATAAGGTTTTATTTCTCTAAACCACATTTTTAACTTCATAATTTTTAACATCATAATTAAAGGTGAACCATGCAAAATAAGAAGCGCACCCCATTAGACGCACAACAGTCCCATCTTTGGATCATTGGTGGTGGTATTGCAGGTATGGCTGCTGCTGCATTTGCGATCCGTGATGCCAAAGTCCCTGCCAAAAATATCCATATTTTAGAAGAACTCGATATTTCAGGCGGCTCGATGGATGGCGGACATACACCGCATGCCGCGCAAGCTTGGGTAACACGTGGTGGGCGGATGCTGACCGATGAAACCTATCTGTGCCTATGGGACTTATTTTCCAGTATTCCATCCTTGGAAAATCCAGACATTTCAGTGCGTGAAGAATGTCGTGAGTTTAATGAACAAGTGAAAACCCACGCCAATGCACGTTTAATTGATGCCAAACATGTCATTGCGGATGCGGCAAAGCTTGGTCTGAATACGCTACATCGTGCACAGATGCTGCGCCTATTGGCTTCAAAAGAAGAAAAAATTGGCAGCCGCCGCATTGATGAGTTTTTTGATGAGGCCTTTTTTGAAACCAATTTCTGGCGCATGTGGCGCACCACTTTCGCTTTTCAAAAATGGCACAGTGCAGCAGAGTTAAGACGCTATTTCTTGCGTTTTATTCAAGAATTGCCACGCATTCATACCTTAGCGGGTGTCAAACGGACCAAGTACAACCAATATGATTCGATGATCCTGCCCTTACAGCGTTGGCTAGTCGCACAAGGCGTCGATGTGCGTTTTGGACACTATGTCACAGATGCGGACTTCATTACCAATGCTGAAACTCAAGAACGCCATGCGTCGCGCCTATATGTACAACTGCCTGAAGGCGCAGAGCAAATTAATCTAAAAGCCAATGATTTAGCTATTTTCACTTTAGGTTCCATTACTGCGGACTCACGTTATGGCGGTAATCATGACGTGCCTGCCCTCGTTCGTAATCGTGAAGACCATGGCTGGACACTTTGGGAAACTTTGGCACAAAAAGCCCCAGACTTTGGCCGTCCAATGACTTTTTATGGCAATGTCGATGAACATAAGTGGGAATCTTTCACACTAACTATGAAAGATGACGTGCTGCTTAAACGTATTATTGACTATACGGGAAATGAACCAGGCACTGGCGCACTGATGACTTGGTATGAGTCGGGTTGGCATTTATCCATAGTGGTTCCCGCACAGCCGCACTTTGCCGACTTACCTGAAGGCCTGTATACCTTATGGGGCTATGGCTTCCAAATTGACCATATGGGCGATTACATCAAGAAACCAATGTCCGAAGCCACAGGGCAAGAAATCCTAACAGAACTGATTAAACAGCTCGGTTTTGACGACATTTTAGATCATGTTTTGGCAACCACCCATGTAACCACTGCCATGATGCCATATGCTTCTGCCCTGTTTGCCTGCCGTAAACCGGGGGATCGTCCACAGGTAATTCCACAAGGCTCACAAAACTTTGCCTTCCTTGGACAGTTTGTGGAAATTGAAGATGACGTGGTCTTTACTGTGGAATATTCAGTTCGTGGAGCGATGCTTGCCATTTATGAATTCTTTGGGGTCGAACGTGAAATCCCTGAAATTTACAACGGTCTGCTTGATCCAAAAGTCGGTTTGAAAGCTTTGGAAACCGTGTTCCACTAAGCTTTTAATCTATAGCGATAAAAGCACCTTTATGTCGCTACTATACATAGTTTAATTTAAGCACCGTTTAGATACGCGAGTGTGGCAAGGATGCCACACATTATCCATCATAATAGGGATGTTATGTATGGATAACAAAGGCTTTTGCTTACTTTTGGCCTATCAAAAGTAAGGGTATTGCCTACACAAACACCTTTTATACTTTATTGAAAGTTGAGGCCGTGTACGCACCTAATTTTAAATTGGATAAAAAGAAAAATTAGATAAAACTTTATACCTCATTAGTAAATAAATTGACTAATCAACATAGGAAAAACATCTCCACGTTTTAAATAAAATACCGAAACTGACTAAATGCTTTTCTATCATTTTCTCATGATTTTAGATTTCATAAAAATTACAAAACTCACTTGCAGCTTTGATTGCACAGATGCAACATAAGACTCATCTAAAACTTTAAAAATAAATCTATGAAACTAGCAGAAGCACTTTTATTGCGTAGTGACTTACAAACCAAACTCGCCTCTTTACAACAACGCATCAACAATAATGTGCTAATTCAAGAAGGCGATGAACTGAGTGAAGATCCGAATGCGCTGATGGGTGAGGCTTTTACTGTGAATACAGAGTTACATCATCTGATTGAAAAAATTCATGCGACCAATGCGCAAGCTAAAACTAGCACGGGCCAATCCATGCTCAGTGTTTTAAACACACGTGATTTGCTCACACAACAGCATCGTATTATTCAACAGGCCATCGACAGTTCACGACGTGAAAATGGTCGTTATAGTTCCAGTGAAATTCGCTGGGTAAAAACCATTACGGTTGCAGACTTGCAAAAACAAGCCGATGCAATTAGCCAGCAACTCAGGCAAAATAACTTAGAGATTCAAGCTTCAAATTGGCAAATCGAACTGATCTAGCCAATTTGAGCCACAACAGTTTGGGCATATTGGGCGAGTACAAGGCCTTTTATACGTTTGTAAGGCTTTAATTCAACAAACGTTTGCAGGAAGTAAGACGTCTACTTCACATTTTTACAAATCTGACGTAGCACAATGCATCTTTTATACTGCACATCGCACCTTGCACTACCATGTACTGACAATATGCCTCCCTATTTTCACCTATTAGTACGCATCAGCCTGTGTAGGCGTTTTCTGATTAAAAGCCATTTCTTGTGATGGAAGTTTATAGTCACGATCATGTACAGGAACACCACCAATAATCATGGTACGAGCCTCAGTTCTAGGCTGATTCAAATCCTTTTTTGCATCACATGCGGTCAGTTGAGTGAGCAATAAAACCAATACTAGGGTAGATAAGGTTTTCATCATATCCCCTCATTTATCATTATTGTGCTTTCAGCATAGCACTTTTATTTTTCCAATCCTATCGACTTTGTTACAACTCTTATCCATCTACATGAGGGTTCTCTGCGTATTTCCTTTATTAAAATAAATATCAATCATTCATAAATAAAACAATAACATGAATGATTTAAGTTAACCAAAATTCGATCTAAATATTTATTCGGCGTATTGAAAAAACTATCTTGGCGGAGTCTTATCTTGTTTTTTTCAATTTCTTCATCAGCCTGCGGCTCGCCCTACTTTTGTTTCGACAAAAGTAGGCAAAACCATTGTCATCTGCAAAACCTGTTCATTCCTTGGATTTATTCAAATATAGCGAATAAAACATTATCTTATTTACACCATGCAGGTTGCAGATGACGTTTCCGAGTCGCCTATTTCTTATCGAAATTAGATTAAATTAGAAAAAGACAACCTGATTTACAAAATCTTACAGGATTGAATATTTACAACGGACACTTTTGTCCGTTAAATAATAGCACCCCCAAATCAAATGAAATAATCACCATGACCAGTAGGCAACAGCGTGCTGCACAAAACCGTGAGGAATTGCTGGAAGCCGCAGTTCAGGTTTTTCGCACACATGGGATAAATGCGCCCTTACAACAGGTAATTGATGCCGCCAATGTCGGGCGGGCGACGTTTTATCGTAATTTTGATGACCGTCGTGCCTTGGTGATTGCACTCATGGAACAAGCTTTGGAACGTCTCGCAGTTCGTGCAGAAGCGTTTTCGCAGTATGAAGATGGTTTTATTCGTTTAATTGAAAACCATGTCTATAACTTACCGTATTTAACTGCGCTGATGGAATATTGGCGGGTGATTGAGCGGAATGACCCCGTCATGGTCGATATCTACGCACGCCGCGATGCGATTTTACAGCCTTTAATTGATCAAGCCATTCGACACGGCGTATGCCGCCCCGATTTGACCACTCAAGATTACGCCATGATTACGGCCATTTTAAGGACTTCATTCCAAGGGCTGACCGATATAGAGCAACAACAACTTGCACAACGTGCGATTGAGCTCTTACTCAATGGTATTCGGGCATAAAGGTCACCACTCATGACACAGCCACCGCGTTTACTCGAACCTGCACCAAACTGGACTGCTGAAGAAAAACCAACCCTACCCGGCTCTCCTGCCGTGATTGCGCACTCCACGCCTAAGCGCTTCATATATTTTTTTATTGGTTTATTTGTCGCACTGTCTGCAAGTCTCAGTAACGGTTTCATTACCGCAAATTTGCCCTTAATTCAGGGTGAATATGGACTAACACCCTCTGAGGTAGCATGGATTCCTGCGGCTTATGTGATGGCCAATGTCAGTGCGAACCTGATTCTATTTAAAGCCCGCCAGCAATACGGTCTACGTCTATTTTCTGAAATTGGCCTACTGATTTTTATTGTGGTTTTGGTTCTACACGTCTTTGTGCATACCTTTGAAATGGCGGTATTGGTACGTTTTATTAGCGGCATGGTTGCAGCACCACTTAGCTCTTTGGGCATGTATTACATTATGCAGGCCTTTAAGCGGGAAAATTTTGGTCGCAGTATCTATTTGGCTTTAGGCTTTCAGCAGCTTGGTATTCCCTTGGCATGGATCATTTCGCCTTATCTCATTGACGTCAATAACTGGAATGTCCTGTATACCTTTGAAATTGGTTTAGCGCTGTGCTGTTTCGCAATGGTGGTGTCGCTGAAGTTGCCCCGCAGCCTAAGAATTGCTGTTTTTGAAAAGCAAGACTTCTTCACCTTTGCCCTGCTTGCGCCCGGTTTTGCTTTTTTGTGTATTGTGCTGACCCAAGGGCCTATTTTGTGGTGGTTTGAAGTGAAATGGTTAGCCTATTTGCTCATTGCAGGGTTTAGCCTAATTGTGATTGGTTTGGTCTACGAGCATTATCGGGTCAATCCATTGATTATGACGCGTTGGCTGGGGACATCATCCACGCTTCGTTTTATCATCGGTGCCTTTGCAATTCGCTTCTTAATGTCGGAGCAAAGTTATGCTGCCGTGAGTTTTCTCAAAACTATGGGCATGGGCCCCGATCAATTTGTCCCACTCTATGTCGTGATCTTTTTAGGCATCGTGTCTGGTACCTTATTTAGTGCCATCACTTTTTCACGTGAACGGATTATTTGGCACTTACTATTAGCAGAAGCTTTGGTGTTGATTGCTTGCGGACTAGATTTTCACCTTACCAGCGATATTCGCCCTTCCAACTTCTACGGCAGTCAGTTTTTGGTGGGCTTTGCCAGTGGTATGTTTATTGGTCCACTCTTGATCACGGGTATCTTAAGCGCCATGCAAAAAGGCCCCACCCATATTGTCACGTTTATTGTTTTATTTTCAGCGACTCAAACATTTGGTGGCTTAGTCGGTTCATCGTTTTACTCCACCTATCAACAAGTCCGAACCCAAAACTATCGTGCTGAGATGATTCAACAACTTCCCGAAACCAATCCATTGATTGCACAGCGTCTTTTAGCGTATCAACAAAGTTCGCATACTTACACGCTCGATCAGCAGTTAGAGCAACAACAAGCCTTAAAAAATCTCAATCAAGTGGTGACTCGAGAGGCTCAAGTTCGTGCCTATAACGATGTGATTAGCTTTAATGGCGTTGTTGCTATGCTGCTGTTGCTGTGGGGGACATTCCTGATTGCGCGGAATCAATATCAACTGCGACAACAAGCGAAAATCGGTCCTGCCTAATGCCACTGTTCCCTATTTATTGAGAAATTGTTATGTCTGAAGATCAAAAACCAGTAGCACCCACTGAAACCACTGCAACGTCTGAAAATGCCTCTCAGCCTGAACAGCCCGTGGCAGCAGCAACACCGATTACGCCGCCTTCGAGTAAACTAATTCCAACAGCGAAACGTACGCTGATCTTGATGTTTATTGTGCTGATCATCGGTATTGGCATCATTTTATGGGCATGGAAAATTGGGCCCTTTGACAGTGCTATTGAGTCAACAGACAACAGCTATGTCAAAGGCAAAACTACAGTGCTTTCTTCGCAAATTAATGGCTATGTCAAAGATGTATTGGTCAGTGATTTTGATCATGTCAAAAAAGGACAGGTGTTGATGCATATTGATGCCACGACTTATGACCAAAAAGTCACTCAAGCAGAAGCTGGGGTTGATCAAGCGCAGAATGCTCTGTCTAATCAAAGCCAAAATATTGCACAGCGTAAAGCCGATATTGTGGCGGCAGAAGCCAAGGTCGAACAGGCTCGAGCAGCGTACCAACTGTCATTGGCACAACAGCAGCGCTATCAACAGTTGGGAGACTCTGGCGCAGCGTCTAAATCAGAACAAGACAAAGCCTTTGCCGATACCCAAAATAATTTAGCCTTACTGCAACAAGCACAGGCCAATGTATTGGTGGCAAAAGAAGCGCTCAAAACCGCGCAAGTGGCTGAAACAGGACTCAAAGCACAAGTGACCAATGCCGCTGCGCAACTGGATCAAGCCAAAACCACCAAAAATTACAGCAGCATTATCGCCCCGATGGATGGGCAACTGGGTGAAGTCAATCCACGTGTGGGACAATATGTGGCCGCAGGCACACAGTTGCTCTATCTGATTCCACAGCAGACTTGGGTCACCGCAAACTTTAAAGAAACTCAAATTGCCAACATGAAAATTGGGCAAAAAGCATGGTTCACGGTGGATGCCCTCAATCATCAGAAATTTACAGGTCATGTCGAGCAAATTTCCCCAGCGGCGGGTTCAGAGTTCAGCGTGCTTAAAGCTGATAATGCGACAGGTAACTTTACCAAAGTGGTACAACGCATTGCGGTACGGATTGCAATTGATCCGAATCAAACGGGCATAGAAAATTTACGTCCTGGCATGTCGGTGATTAGTTCGGTCGATACCCACTCTGCACAGCGTTAATTCTGTGCAGAAACCACGACTTTTCACTTACACTATGCCTTGAGCCAAATTGATAAAAATCCTATGTTTAACCAGATTGCCCAAACCATTCCTTATCAGCAAATTACTGTCGAAGGATTTGAGATCAGCATCAAACGTTTAGACCTAGTCCATCCGCAAATCTCAGGCAATAAATTTTTTAAACTCAAATATAATCTGTTAGCGGCACAGCAACAAGGCTATAAAAAACTGCTGACCTTCGGTGGCGCTTATTCCAATCATATTGCCGCAACGGCTTATGCAGCACAGTTATTTGATTTTGAGAGTCTGGGTATTATTCGAGGTGAAGAGCTGGCCAGCAAACCTTTAAACCTCACTCTAAATACGGCGCAACAATTTGGTATGCAGTTGCAGTTTGTAATGCGTGAAACCTATCGACAAAAGCAAAGCCCAGCATACTTAGCGCAGTTACAACAAGATTATCCTGAGTATTACGTCATTCCTGAAGGGGGAACCAATCCCCTTGCCATTCAAGGCTGTACAGAAATTCTCTCTGATGCGGATCGACAAAATTACGCTCTGATTTGTTGTGCCGTAGGAACGGGTGGCACCATTGCGGGTCTGATCGAAGCCAGTCATTCACAGCAGCAAGTTTTGGGTTTCTTTGCACTCAAGGGCGATTTTTTGTGCCGAGAGATCCAGCAACTGACTGAAAAACGAAATTGGCAAATTACCGATCAATATTGCTGTGGTGGTTATGCCAAAACTACTCCCGAACTCTTACAATTTATCCGTACCTTTGAGCAGCAATATAACATTCCACTGGAACAAATTTACACAGGTAAAATGCTGTTGGGCTTAATCGATTTAATTCAACAAGGTACATTCCCCAAAGATCATCGTATTTTGGTGATTCATTCAGGTGGGCTACAAGGTCGTTTAGCCACACTTTAGATAGTCCTGAAAAAGCAAAAAAGATGGTCTATAATGCCCTGCTTTATTCTCCCGTGAGTGTGTCATGTCCGCAAATCAATATGATGTCTTAGTTTTAGGTGCAGGTGCATCTGGCTTAATGACAGCCTATATGGCAGCTCAACGCGGACGAAAAGTGGTCATTGTAGAAAAAGCCAATAAAGTCGGCAAAAAAATTCTCATGTCGGGTGGGGGTAAATGTAACTTCACCAACCTCTATGTCGAACCAAGCAACTTTATTTCACATAATCCACACTTTGTGATTTCAGCCCTCACTCGCTATACCAATTGGGACTTTATTGGGATGGTTTGTGAATACGGGATCGAATATGAAGAGCGTAAACACGGACAGCTGTTCACCCTAAAAGGTGCCAAAGAAATTTTAGCTATGCTGTTGAGCGAGTGTGAAAAAACAGGTTTGGTCGACATTAAAACCAACTGTGAAGTAAAAGCCATTACCGCACTCGATGAGCAGAGTTTTCAAATTGACACGACACTAGGGTATTTTGAAGCCGAATCTGTGGTCATTGCGTCGGGTGGTTTATCTATTCCGACCTTAGGTGGCTCAGGGATTGGCTATGAAATTGCAAAGCAATTTGGGCATCATGTTTATCCAACCCGCGCGGGTTTGGTGCCTTTTACCTTCTCGGATAGCTTTAAAGAAGTGACCACACGCTTAAGTGGCAACGCGGTCGATGCAACTTTATCGAATGACTTAAACGCTTTCACCGAAGCCCTTTTATTTACTCATCGTGGGCTCAGTGGGCCAAGCTCGCTACAACTGTCGAATTATTGGGATGTAGGACAAAGCTTCAAAATTGACTTCTTGCCAAGTGTGGATTTGCACGACTATTTAAAAGCCAAGAAACACAGTCAACCCAAAGCCCTGCTTCGCACTTTACTTGGTGAACACTTTCCAAAAAGTGTGGTGGTTGAACTGCAAAACCTCATTTGGCCTGAACTGGCTGAAACAGCGATTGGCCAACTGTCAGATGAGAAACTGGAGCACATTGCCACGCGCTTACATGCGTTTGAAGTCAAACCATCAGGAACCGAAGGCTACCGTACTGCTGAGGTGACTTTAGGTGGTGTAGATACCACAGAAGTTTCATCGAAAACCATGGAAAGTAAAAAGCAAAAAGGCTTGTACTTTGTTGGCGAAATACTGGATGTCACAGGACATTTGGGCGGATTTAACTTCCAATGGGCATGGTCATCTGCACATGCCGCATCAGAATATGTCTAAGCCATCTGCTTAAATGATAAATTATTCTAAATAATCAGTGCGTAGCAGTACGCACTGCTTTTGCTTCTGCTGACGGGCAAGCGCTAAGTCCATTTTCGCAATGGCAATATGGACATGGCTCGGCTGAATCACTGAACGTTTCATCATCAATGTTTTTTTTAATATTTGCATCATCTGTTTTTTCCTTTTTAAATTGCAATTTATAAAAATAAATCGTGAAATGTCCATGCAGCTATCACAAAAGTATAGGCATGTAAGTATTTCTAATTTATGAAATATCCATATTCCACATGCATCAAACATACCAAATTAAAGTTCATTCCACACTATAGACTTTTGTATTATTTTTCATCAGATTCATCCGCATCACAACCTTCAATTGCCGCAGTCGGTATTCTTTCAGCATTAGCGTGTGTTGTTGTATCGATTTTCGGTTTTGCAAAGACAAATTTATAAGCACTCACAAAAAATCCAACCGTAATACCCGCGATGATGATTGGGGCAAAATATTTATTTGGGGCTTTTTTTGACATCAGTTTACTCCAATAAAAAACACCAACCGCCATCAGCGGTCGGTGTTTAGTGTGATTAATTTAGTCTGGATCTTTGGGGTGAACATCAATATCTTGTTCGGCCTCACCCGTTGAACCAAAAGGTTTATTTAAAGGTTTATGTGCAGGATCGACCTCTGCTGTAGTTGGAATATCATCTGCATGTTGATATTCCTCTGCAACCGTTGGTGTATCCATTTGCTCTTTCAGTGAGGCATGTTCTTCTTTGCCTTGTGCGGATTGCGTGCTTTCAGCTTTGGCCTGATAAAGTGGATTCGGTTGCGCACCTTCTTTTTTGGCTTTATCCAACAAATCGGTCAAAACCCGTTCCGCAGGTTGACGCCCACCGAGACCAAAAGCCAGTGCAAATGCAATGGCAACCGCACCCAGCGTTAAGCCAAAGGCCAAGTTTACGATTGAATCTGCGATACCCATTGCACGCAAGCCCATCGCCAACACCAAGCCAATGATCAAGACACGTACAATGTTCGCCACCCAACGAGAACTATTGTATTCACCACGCTCAATCACCTGTGCAACCAAGTTCGCCAACCAGAAGCCCACACCCAAAATGACTGCACCCAATAGGATGTTTGCACCAAACTGGATAAACATCGCAATCAAACCACTGATCTGTTCAAAGCCGAGTCGATTTGCTGCTTCAGAGACCGCAAATAACATGGTAAAGAACACAATGAAATAACCCACGACGCAAGACGCTTTGGTGTTTCCTAAGAAACGTTGCAAGCCAACTTTGTTTGGAATGTCATCTACACCTGTTCCCGACAAGACTTCAACCACAAGACTTGCGACAAAACGTGACACCACATAGGCCAAAATTAAAATTAATGCCGCTGCAATGATGTGCGGAATTGCATTCATGATTTCATACAGCATGGCCGTCGCTGGTTGAGAAATTGCATCAATGCCTAAAGCTTCAAACGCAATAATCAGCGCTGTGATAATAACCATTGCAAAAACAAAAGATCCGAGCACTTTAGCCAAATCTGAGTTTTTAAACAGTCCTACTTTTTCAACCTGTTTTTGTACATCTAGGCTTCTCAATAAGCCCTCAATAATGCCCCGTACAATTTTGGCTAGAATATAACCTGCAAAAACAATTACACCCGCAATAAAGATATTTGGTAGATACAGTACGGCTTCATTGACCATATTTTGGATCGGAAAGAGCAGCCCAGTCAGACCGAGTATCGACAAAACAATGGGTAAGAATAGTAATAAAATCAACCAATAGACAATTTCACTGATGTTTTGACTCAGCGTACTGACTCCGACATCCTGACTGAGTTTTTCATCTAACTGAGTTCGATCCAATCCTTTTTGTAAACCCACTTTGACCAGCTTTGCCACAATCCAGCCAATAAAGCCCACAGCAACAGCAGCCAACAATTGTGGTATAAACAACAAGAACTGTTGAACCATATTACTAAATGGCCCACTTACACTGGTGAGATTGAGAACATTAAGTGCACCGATCACCGCAATAATCAAGATGAGCCAAAACACAACTCGAGAAATAATATTTTCAATATTCGAGCGATGGCCAGTAGCACTGGAAAGTTTTTGGTTGGTCCCGAGTTTGGTTAAAACCTTTTTCACAGCACCTGCAATCAATAATGCAATAATCCAACCAATGATCAGGATGGCGATTGCGGACAGGATTGGGTGAAACTGGTCCCAATAATACATCGCATCAAATCGACCCTGATGCCCTACATAATCATTCATTTTGTTCTCCCTCTTGTTGTGTCTACATCACAGCGACCTTTGCTCAACTACAGATTTTAGTTTTGAAGTGATTGTCTGCCATGAGGTATGAATGAGAAATGGAATACCTTTTGATGACTGCTAAAGAAAAAACCCCTGTACATTACAAGGGCTTTAGTCACATTTAGCGGTCAGTTGCAGTCGCCGTATTGCCGTCACCTGCTGTTGCAGTGGTGCTATTATTCGGTGTTGCAGGCTCTGCGCTCGGATTCGGATGACCTGGAGGCGCCTCATTCGGATTTGGCTTGGTATCTGCAAACATATAAAATAATAATGCGATTAAGAAAATTCCGACCAATGCCAATATATACAAGGGCACGCGTTTTTTCTTCTGTCGCTCCTCTGGCGTTTGTACATGGGACGGTTTATTGAAATCATGTGGCATATGTTCCCCCTCAATTTTCTATTATCAAGTTGTCGAATTCTCATACTAACAACTGCTTGTGTAGCATTGTGTTTCAAAGCATAGTGAGATAGTAAACAAGCGCTTTATTTTAAGTTAAATTGTTATTTTTTATGGTTTTAAAAAAAGTCACTCTTCTGTCAAATCAATGTTAAAGGTCATATAAAAAGTATTTCATATAGGCGTAGACAAAAAGAGTCTGGCGAACAGCGCTCTTCAACTGAATTTGCGCTATAATTATGCACCTTGTTTTAGCTGTTTTTGGACTTTATGGCATATCGTCAACAAAGTGTAACGCTTGATTTAGACACTGATGTTACGCACCAATGTCATTTGCACTACACGCGAGACCAACATCTTATTGGTATTATTGAATTTTCTAAGCCTAGTTATATTCTAAAATGGGGCGATCTGGAGTTTTTCCGTCGTCGTACTGAAGAGTTTTCAGTGATGCCTTTTCCTGAATGTGTCAATGCCATGATTATTGACATTCGAAATGTGCAAGCCTTTTTAGACAATGAAACACCCATCATTCCTTGGCGCTTACTGGAAGAAGAATGTCCTGTGCGTTTAGTTGTACCTCAAGACCGTTTAGATCACTATATTGGACTGTTTGAGCCAACATGGCTGACGACGGATATTGAAACGGCTATTTCTGAAATCCGTGAATATATGGATATGTTTGTGCACTAAGCACTTCTTGATACACATCTGCTCATATCCTCTCATTGCGATTGTGCCCTATCATTTGTTCATAACGTACAGTCGCTTTTATTTTTTAGTTTTTAATCCCCTGCGGAAAGTGTAGGACAGTAAACCGAATCTAACTGACCTTTATATACTGCGTCATAAAACGGATCATCTTCAAAATAAAGCACTTTTCTTTGCTATTGCAGTTTTAGCATATTCTACACGAAAAAAATCCATTCTGTCATGCATCCATAACGAAACGCATAGCCAACCCTGTGGCATTAGACATTAGCCTAATAAAATGAATTAGAAAACTTGAAATGGCACGCATTATGCATAATTTTCTTTTTAATATCAGAGGAATATAGCGATGCACTTATTTAAAGCATTATTAACAAAATATTAAAAATCCCTCTTGAGCAGCAAAAGCAATCTCGATTAAGATGCAGACTAAGCTGTAAAAAAATACCATAAAAAGAACATCTTTTGCACAGAATAAAGCTTTAACCCGATTCTGACGTTTTTGATAAAAACAATGCAATTGATGCTGCAAACAAAAGGAGTTTGTACATGACCATGCAACGTAATCTTTCTGCCCTATTTTGTGCAAGTGCACTTGCGCTGAGCCTCAGTGCATGTAGCGACAACAAAGCACCTGCAACGGATGCAGCTAGCACTGGCGCAGATGCTTCACAGTCAGGCACTTTAGATAAGATTAAAAAATCAGGAACCATTGTTTTAGGTTACCGTGACTCCTCTATTCCATTCTCCTATATCGCAGACAATCCAAATCAACCTGTCGGTTATGCACATGATTTACAGCTCAAAGTGGTTGAAGCTGTTAAACAAAAGCTGAATATGCCTGATTTAAAAGTTCGCTATAACTTAGTCACCAGCCAAAACCGTATTCCATTGGTTTCAAATGGCACAGTCGATCTTGAATGTGGTTCAACTACAAACAACAAAGAACGCCAGCAACAAGTTGATTTTTCTGTGGGCTTCTTTGAAGTGGGTTCACGTTTACTTACTGCAACCGATTCAGGCGTGAAGGACTTTGCTGACTTAAAAGGCAAAAAATTAGTGACTACAGCAGGGACAACCTCTGAACGCTATATCCGTCAGCATGAAAAAGAACTCGGTATTGGTGAAGTGATTTCTGCCAAAGACCATGCTGAATCATTCTTGATGCTCCAAAGTGGTCGTGCTGCTGCGTTTATGATGGATGACATTTTACTTGCTGGAGAGAAATCGAAAGCCAAAGATCCAAACAAGTGGCACATTGTCGGTACAGCACCAATTCAAGAAGTTTATGGCTGTATGTTACGTAAAGGCGATACTGGCTTTAAGCAAGTGGTTGATGATGCAATTAAAGCCACTTATAGCTCAGGTGAAATTAACAAAATGTACAACAAATGGTTTGAACAACCGATTCCACCGAAAAATATTAACCTGAACTTTGCTATGTCAGACCAACTTAAAGCCTTAATTGCAAACCCACATAACCGTGATCAGTAAACGATAAAGGAAAGATTAATGTTCACTCAGGCAAAGTTTCTTTGCCTGACCTATTTTAGGGGATTGTCATGAATTATACCTGGAACTGGGGCGTCCTTTGGCAATCCACAGGCGTCGGAGATAGCACCTATCTCAGTTGGATTTTAATTGGTTTAGGCTGGCTGGTTGTTATTGCCATTGTGGCTTGGAGCATTGCAATGGTGCTCGGAAGTATTCTCGGCATTATGCGCACGCTTCCCAATAAAACCGCACGTGCTATCGGCACTGGCTACGTCACCATTTTTCGTAATGTACCTCTACTGATCCAATTATTTATTTGGTTTTATGTTGTGCCGAATTTCTTACCTGGCCCGATTAAGTCATGGTGGATTAATGATTTAAGTGCAGGAATAACAGCGCTGATTTCAGCCAGTATTGGTCTTGGACTGTTTACTGCAGCACGTGTCTGCGAACAAGTCCGCACAGGTATTGAAGCTTTACCTACTGGACAGGTCAATGCAGGTTATGCCATGGGTTTTAGTACCGCACAGCTATACCGCTATGTCATTTTACCGCAGTCCTTCCGTACGATTTTGCCGCCTCTGAGCTCCGAGTTGACCAACTGCGTCAAGAATACTTCTGTGGCCTCTTTGGTTGGGGTCTCCGAGATTATTTCGCAGATGAAAACCATCAGCGAATATACGCAGAACACCATCGAAATCTATACCTATGTCACGATTATATTCATCGTTATCAACGTGTGCCTAATTACCTTAATGACGCTGCTTGAAAAACGTTTGCGTGTCCCAGGTTTAATTGCAGGAGCTAAATAATGGAATGGCTCACCGCATTTACCCATGATTTGCAGTTATCTGCACCTGCCCTATGGCATGGTTTAAGTATCACTTTAAAAGTGGTCATCATCGCCACCATTGGCGGTATTTTCATTGGCACGCTGTTGGCACTGATGCGTTTGTCTTCAATTCGCATCTTGAATTTAATTGCCCAAGGCTATGTCAATTTATTCCGCTCGATTCCACTCCTATTGGTATTGATGTGGTTCTACTTTGCTGTACCCTTCATCTACACCACAGTCACGGGAAATTACCTGACCATTGATACCGCTTTGGTCTCAAGTATTGTGGCGTTCATGCTGTTTGAAGCGGCTTATTTCTCGGAAATTGTACGTGCAGGAATTCAATCAATTCCTAAAGGACAGTCTGCCGCGGCTTATGCACTAGGCATGACCTATGGTCAATCCATGCGCTTAATCATTTTGCCGCAAGCCTTTCGCAAAATGACACCGCTGCTGTTACAACAAACCATCATCTTGTTCCAAGACTCAACCATGGTATACGCCATTGGACTACTCGACTTCTTCCGCACCAACTACGTGCGGGGCGATTTGATGTCTCTATTAACGCAATATATTTTATTTGCTGGCTTGGTGTATTTCACCATCAGTATGCTAGCCACATATGCAGTAAAACGATTACAAAGGAGGTTAAGCGTATGAGCGACCAAAAAGTAATGATTGACCTCCAAAATGTCAGTAAATGGTATGGCGATTTTCAAGTCTTAACCGATTGCACCACACAAATTTGCCAAGGTGAAGTGGTGGTGGTCTGTGGTCCATCAGGCTCAGGAAAATCGACCCTGATTAAAACAGTGAATGGACTGGAAGCCTTCCAACAAGGTCAAATCACAGTCGATGGAATACCCATCAAAGACCCGAAAACAGATTTGACCAAATTACGCAGCCGTGTAGGTATGGTGTTTCAGCACTTCGAGTTGTTTCCGCATCTCAGCATTACTGAAAATTTAACCATTGCCCAAATTAAAGTATTGGGACGCTCTGAAGCTGAAGCGAAAAAGAAAGGCTTAGGCTATTTAGAACGGGTTGGGCTGAGTGCACATGCACATAAATTTCCAGCACAACTTTCAGGTGGACAACAACAACGTGTCGCAATTGCCCGTGCATTAAGCATGGATCCGATTGCCATGTTGTTTGATGAGCCTACATCGGCGCTTGACCCTGAAATGATTAATGAAGTTCTTGATGTGATGGTCGAGTTGGCACATGAAGGCATGACCATGATGTGTGTCACCCATGAAATGGGCTTTGCCCGCCAAGTCTCCAACCGTGTGTTATTTATGGATCAAGGTAAAATTGTTGAAGACTGTAGCAAAGATGATTTCTTTAACACCAAACGTGGTGATCGTGCTCAACAGTTCTTAGACAAGATCTTGCACTAGTACAGACGTCTTATCCCACCTTAAAAAAAGCAGATCATACGATCTGCTTTTTTAATTCACGCTCTAGTCTAAAACCAAGCGCGCATTGGTGGCTTGAACAGGACGATTATTCGGATACCCCATCAGTGCAGCGAAGTTTGTGATTTGCTGTGCTGATGCCTGCTGAATATCTTTTAAGACCACCCAACGTACACCTTCAGTACACGGCGGTGTCGTGAGCGAACCATTAAAGCGGTAGTACTCGCGATGTGTCGGCAGAAATTGATCTGCGTTTAAATTGAGTGCTTTTTGGGGTTGCCTATATTGCTGCCATAGTCCATCAAGTGCTTGATTCTTTTTCCCTTGTTCATACATCACCGCAACCACAGCCAGCTCGCCTTTTTCAGAAGCATGAACTAAATGTAATTCCATCGGAAAACTTTTGCCGTGGATCGTATTTTCAGAAGGGCTATGTAAATGCATTTGTAATAATTGAAATCGTTCTCCCTCTAAACTTAAATAACTGCCTTGCTGAATATTGGCTTGTAAAGTATGAGGAAGCTTCACGATACTCGTTGCAGCCGTTTTATAATCAAAATCAAGTGGTGCAAGGTCTGCTGAAATCACATGCTCGATATTAATGGGCGATTGATTATGCCCCGCACAAGTTTGGTATTTGCTATTGAGCTGGCTCCAATACTGCGGTGCTGTTTGTGCTTGATAACTCCAATCCGAAATTACTTCACTACTGGCCCAAGCCATCACACATGGGAGACCAAACAATGTTGCTATTAGTTTTTTCTTCATCATAATCCATCAAAAAATATCAGTTTAAAACGCCCCAATATCCTCTAAGAAATCACGCTCAAGCAGCAAAACCTAAAATGCCAATTCTGCTGCTTGTCTTTGTTTTTTGTGCAAACTCTGTAATCATCACTTTTCAGCAAAAAGCCAATATTGCCCGACTATTTTTTCTCGTTGTAGATGAAAAATGCTGAAATAGGACTGATCATATATGACAATAATTACAATTAATTACATATAGTTATGTGATTATTCATGTTTTATCTGTGATAAATGGCTTTGTTGCACAAAGATTTCATAACTATATGATTTTAAAAGTTTTGATTATTTTTTGATCCAAAATTAAATTTATTTAAATCAGATGCTTACATATTTATGCAACAAAGCCGTGATAAATTAAAATAAGAATGAGAAAATACAATCATGTTTAAAATTTTTCACTGATGCACAATCAGCACGCACATCTCATGGCATGAGCGTTCCCAAAGAGAACAAAGCAACGGAGACTCAGCTAACAATAACTGCTAACCGAATTTTTTTATCATTTTTTTGTGTTGCTACTTTTTGGGTTTAACTCAAAAGATAAAATATACACCTGTATATTTGAAATAAAAAAAATTAGATAAACATAATATATTCATAAACTTAATATTAATTTATATTTTAACCCATGCACCACTGCAATGCACAAACACCATCATGGTGCACACTTTTGCTTTATATCGAGTCTTGTTATTTTTAAGCAAAACTTAATCAATATTTCCTTTTTGCTGAGATCTTCACGAAATTACAGGCATCAGTATACTGAGTTTCTTTTTGCAAAATTTTGCACTCAAATGGAACCTAAACATGCAAAATATTGACTTACTTTTTCTTCTTCTTGGTGCGGTTTTAGTCCTTGCCATGCATGCGGGCTTTGCTTTTTTAGAACTAGGGACAGTTCGTCATAAAAATCAAGTCAACGCTTTAAGCAAAATTTTAACGGACTTTTCACTTTCCGCAATTGCCTACTTCTTTGTAGGTTATTACATTTCCTATGGACACCATTTTTTCCATATCGGGGATACCTTAGCAGCTGATCATGGTTATAACCTGATGCGCTGTTTCTTCCTGCTCACTTTTGCGGCCGCAATTCCAGCCATTATTTCAGGCGGTATTGCCGAGCGTGCCAAAATGCGCTCACAAGCGATTGCAACCGTGTTATTGGTGGCCTTGGTTTATCCTTTTTTTGAAGGAATCGCATGGAATGGCAACTTTGGTTTACAACAGTGGCTACAAGATACTTTCGGTGCAAGTTTCCATGACTTCGCAGGTTCAGTGGTGGTACATGCTATGGGAGGTTGGATCGCTCTGGCTGCTGTGGTTCTACTCGGTGCACGTGATGGTCGCTACAAAAAAGATGGTCGTGTCAGTGCGCATCCTCCTTCGTCCATTCCGTTCTTGGCTTTAGGTTCATGGATTTTGATCGTGGGTTGGTTTGGCTTTAATGTGATGAGTGCACAGCGTTTGGATGCTATTTCAGGACTGGTGGCGATTAACTCACTTATGGCCATGGTTGGCGGAACTTTAGCAGCCAACTTCGCAGGAAAAAATGACCCTGGCTTCTTACACAATGGCCCTTTAGCTGGTCTCGTGGCAATTTGTGCAGGTTCAGATGTCGTACACCCGATTGGGGCATTGGTGATTGGCGCTATTGCTGGACTGATTTTTGTCAAACTTTTCACCTACACCCAAAACAAGCTAAAAGTCGATGATGTACTCGGTGTATGGCCTTTGCACGGCGTATGTGGTGCCTTTGGTGGGCTTGCAGTCGGGATCTTTGGTCAAAAATGGCTTGGTGGTTTGGGCGGTGTTGCGATGATGTCACAGCTGATTGGTACGCTCTTAGCAATAGGTATAGCTGTTATTGGTGGATTGGTGGTCTATGGCGCTTTAAAAGCCACGATGGGCATCCGTTTAAGTCAAGAAGATGAATTTCGCGGTGCAGATTTATCTATTCATAAAATCTCTGCCAACTCAGATGACAGTATATTCTAAACACATTTCCACTTTAATGCGGCTCACATGGGCCGCTTTTTTTATTCGTATTGAACATGATAAGAGGCTTTTAGCGCTCTAAATAATCAAAAATCTCGGACAATGCCGTGATACTCGGTGCAGACATCTGTACTGAAGGAACATGAAAGCCTGATAACCACAGTGCTTGCATTCCTGCCTGCTGTGCACCTTGTACATCATTGATAGGATGATCACCGATAAATAAACACTGCTCCACATCAACAGCCAGTTGCTGTGCGGTGTCAATAAAAATATCAACTTCGGGTTTGGCTTGGCCAAACAATCCAGAACTATTGATCACATCAAAATAATGCTGAAAACCCAAGCCATTTAATATAGACAGCCGTGTGGCATGACCGCCATTTGAAATAATGGCGAGTTTATATCCAGCTTGCTTTAGACGGGTCAGTGTTTGCTCAGCCTCAGGCATTGCCACAGCACTACGACCAAACTGTTCAAACCAAAAATTGCTTAACGCTTCTAAATGCGGAGCCACCTGCCAGTTTAACTCCTGTAGCAACGCATAAGCCACCGAAGCACCGATGCTGGGATGGGTTAAATGCTCTTTTAAGGGATAACCACCATTGTCAATCCGATTCACAATCGACTCAACCTGTTCCACATCAACGCAGTTAAGTTGGCTTTGATAGATGTCGACAAGGCTTTGACTAAAAGCCGCAACACTTCGCCCACGATGCGTCAAGGTATTATCCAAATCAAATAGAACAGCACGTATCGACATGTTTAAACCTCATGTATTTGAGAGCAAATGTAACACTGAACCGACACTTTGTATTCGCCTTAAAACGATAACCAAAGCACAGATCATGCTAAAGCAGATGAAACAGGGTTTATGTTAAGCCTTGTTTAAGCTAGCGCTGTTGGAATAGCGCTTATTTTCAGAACATGGCCTCACTTGTGTCGGATCAGCAACGTTTTTTCATCCTTCAGTTTTTTATTTTGACGCTGGGTTTTGCCGTATTGTGGCTGCTCTTCCCTGTGGCGGGCACCATCGACTTACAACTGATTCACCCCTTTATGGATCAAACTGGTCATTTTCCACTAAAGCGTGACTGGGCCTTAGCAGAACTGAATCATCGTTATGTTAAAGACATCATCATCGCAGTGTATGTAATTTATTTACTGAAATGGCTCGCTTCGTATAAATGGGCTGCGTTCAAACCCCGCCGTTGGCAAAATGGTTATTTCATTGGCTTAGTCCTCATCAGTACCAGCCTCATTGGGATTTTAAAATCACAATCCGCACATGCCTGTCCATGGGACATGACTCTAGCCACGACACATGATTTCTTTTGGGACTTATCTGCCAGCGCAGGACATTGTTTCCCTGGTGGACATGCCGCGACAGGTTTTGCGCTCTTTGTGGGATATTTCGTATACCGTCTAAATGAACCCAAACGCGCGTGGTTTTATTTGCTTGCTGCCCTGATTTTAGGCTTTGTCATGGGTTGGGCGCAAATGATGCGGGGGGCGCATTTCCTTAGTCACAATTTATGGACGGCATGGGTGATTTGGCTGGTCAATGTACTGGCATATGCGCTGTGTTATAAACAGTTTACACTGTCCAGCCCAACTCAAGCCGAAACTACAGCTTAAAGATCACTTGAACTTGTAAGCCGCCCAATCCTGCACTTTGTCCAAAGTGCAGTTTGGCGCCAATTTTTTCTGCGGCTTTATCGACAATGGACAAGCCCAATCCACTGCCGACTTCCAGATGGTGATGTACGCGATAGAAACGCTTTAAAATATGATCATAAAGTTCTGGCTCAATGCCCGGTCCACTGTCTTCAATTTGAACAATGGCTTGCTGATCTTGCTGATAAATAGAGACATTAATCACACCCTGTTCAGGCGTATATTTAATCGCATTATCCAAGAGATTATAGACAATAGAATGTAAGGCTGAACTTTGAGTTTCTAGCCAAAGTGCTTCATGCTGTTCCAAGCCTAAATCGATGCTTTTGGCTAGCGCCAGCTCCATCAGTTGCTCCATACATTCAACCGCCACATCACTTAGCCCTAGCCTTTGTGTCGGTTCTAAACTTGGTAAGGAAGCATCCTGTTTCGCCAAATTGAGCAGTTGTGACACCAAATGTTGAGTCCGAATTAAGCCTAAACTTAGGTTTTTTAAGGCTTGGTGTTCTGGAAACTCATGCAGCAAAATTTTCATTTGCAAATTCAGTGCTGTAATAGGGGTTCTGAGCTCATGCGCTGCGTCGGCAATAAATTGCTTTTGTTCTTTTTGCGACAGCGAAATGCGTTCAAATAAACGATTCATTTCATTAATGGTCGGAAGAATTTCCAGTGGATAACCGTCTGGCTGAATCTCACTCAGTTCATATGGTTCACGCTGTGCAAGTTCCGCTTTAAACTCATCTAAGGGTTTTAGACTACGTCCAATAATCCAACTCAGCCCCCATAAAGCCAAAGGCATAAACAGTAAATATGGAATCAACATATTGGCCGCCAGCTCTAAAGCCAGCTTTTGTCTTACACTGCGCTGCTGACTGACTTGAATCTGGTACTTTTCTGTTGGCAGCACATAGGTATTCCATAGCCCCTGTGCCGTGTGATGGGTATAAAATCCAGCTTTTTTAACGGGTTGTATTAATAAATCAAACTCATGTTGCCATTGTTCAGGCAGTCCATACGACCAGACATCTACAAATAAATCTTCTTCGTGATAGTGTCTGTCCGCTTCAAATTCACTCTTAATTGGAGCGGGATCATGCGCTGCAACACGCTCTGCCAAATTACGCATTTGTGCATCGAGGATCTCATTGGTCTCTTCAAGGGCAATGCGATACGCTGCAATCACCAACAAACAGCCCATCACAATACTAAATAAAGAGGTATAGGTAATTAGTTGACGCTTTAAGGAAACAGGAGTCGGCTTCGCCATTTTATGCTTCAACCTGCCCCAAACGATAGCCTAAACCTCGAATGGTACGGATAAAGTCTTTGCCAAGTTTGGCACGCAAATGGTGAATATAAACTTCAATGGTATTGCTGTTAATTTCCGAATCAAGGTCATAGAGCTTTTCTTCCAAATTGGTTTTGGAAAAAATTTTATTGGGATGACTGACCAGAGGAATTAAAATAGCCCATTCTCGGTTCGACAAATCAATGGTCTGCCCTTTGTATTTGGCTAAGTGCAAATCTTCATCTAACTCTAGACCTGCATAACTCAAAGTCTGGCTTTGTTTTTGCTGTTTTAACGCGCCACTACGACGTAATAACGCATGAATACGTGCCAGCAACTCATCAAACTCATAAGGCTTAATTAAGTAATCATCCGCACCATGGTTTAAACCATCAACTCGGTTTTGTAATTGATCTCGTGCCGAAATAATCAGCACAGGCAAAGTCGGATAAAGCGAGCGAATATTTTTTAGGACCTGCATCCCATCCATCATCGGCAGGCCCAAATCCAACAACACCACATCAAATGGATATTGTTGTAATTGCTTTAAACCATCAAAACCATTGTTGACCCATACCACATCAAACTGCTGATAACGCAGCAGCGTTTGTGTGGACTCTGCAATCATAAAATCATCTTCAATAATCAATATTTTTGACATGGTCTAAGCGCTCGCTTTGGTCGCAGTACAGTGTTCTAACATATTATTTTTTGAATCAATCACCGTACTTTTTACCCCAAGTAAACTCAGTAAGCTTGGGAACAAATGATCTTGGCTTAATTCTTGGCTTTTTTGTTGCCCTAAGCAAGCGATTTGTTGCGGATTCTGCTTTTGCCATGTTTCTGAAAACCACATCAGCATCGGTACGTGGGTCTGTTGACTCGGTGCAATAGCATAAGGTGAACCATGTAAATACAGACCGTGCTCACCAGTCGACTCACCATGGTCAGATAAATACCAAAAACCTGTTTCAAAGTTTGAGTTTTGCTTCAATACACCAATCAGTTGACTCAACACATGGTCGGTATAAACAATGGAGTTGTCATAACTATTTTTCAGCTGTTCAGGTGTGCAGGCTTGAATGGCATTGGTTTCGCACATCGGTTGGAAAGGCTGAAACTTAGGCGTTGAACGCTTATAGTAAGCTGGTCCATGACTGCCCATTTGGTGTAACACAACTAAACGTGGCGTTTTATCATCAGCCGCAATACCAGCCATATACGCTTTTAAGCTATCCACCAAAATTTCATCGGTACATTCGCCATCGGCTGAACACCATTTTTTCTGTATCGGTTCTGGAATTTTATACTGCTCAACCCGATCACAAACGCCTTTACAGCCAGAGTTATTGTCAATCCATGTCACTTTGTAACCAGCACGCTGTGCAAGATCTAATAAAC
The DNA here is from genome assembly GCF_058107045.1 of Acinetobacter sp. AB03. NCBI lineage: Bacteria > Pseudomonadati > Pseudomonadota > Gammaproteobacteria > Moraxellales > Moraxellaceae > Acinetobacter > Acinetobacter sp. AB03. The sequence goes on from NZ_JBUEBA010000002.1 coordinate 2,345,722, forward strand.
CTTCACGGTGGTGCGCTAACTGTGCATCATAGTTTTCACGTGGCATGCCTGAAAACATACAAGGCACAGAAACCGCAGTGGCTGTCCCGCAAGAACTGACTTGATTAAAGTTGATGACATTGAGTTTTTCCAGCTCAGGATTGGTCTTTTTCGCATAGCCATTTAAAGAAAAACTTTCTGCACGTGCCGTTTCACCGACCACCAAAACCATCAATTTCGGCAAGTTTTGCTGTCCGACTTGCTTCACCAAATGAGCATCTTCACCATAAGTCACCAACGGTAAATGCTGCTGTGGTCGATTCTTTTTATAATACGACAGGGTTGAACTGATCGCATTTTGCGGTGAAATCATCCCTTTGAGATCACGATGCTCACGGAAAATCGCGGCATAATCAACAAAGAAAATAAACAACATGCCTGCAATCAGTAAAATAGAAACTGCACTACCGAACAGCTTGTGCAATAACACGGTTTTAAAAGGATCACGGCGGATTTTGACCTTAAATAAAACCACTAAAGGTAGTACCACCATCGCCCCAATCCACAGCACAAGACGCCATGACAACAAGTCGCGCACTTCATTTCCATCGGTTTGCATCATGTTTTGAATTTGATCTGGTGTGATCGAAACGCCTAAACTGTTGACAAAATAGGCACTCATTCCACCAATGATGATCAATAACGCAGCCAACCCTTTAGCCATCGGCCGCCACTGTAACAGCTGAAAAACCAAATGATAAAAAGCCAACACCACCAAAATGGTAGCGCCGATAAAGGCATAAGCTTTGAAACCGTGATACGGTGTAAGCAACTGAACTTTCTTGTAGAACATCACGTTTAAAACCACGGCTAACCACAGCGCCAAATAGATGTTAAAGCGCGAAAGTGAAACTTCTTTAAAAATAGACTGCAAATTGAACATTTTAAATCATGTCTTGCTGAGCGGATGCCCCAATGTAGTTTTCTAAACTTAAAACTCGCTTAAATAAAAAAGGCACTGTCTGTGCAGCGCCTTTTTTCTATCACTTAAACATTAAAATTTGTACTCGATGCCCGTACCTACTACAGGTTGTTTGGTTTCAAATGATGCTTGTTCAAGCGTCAAAATCCCTGCGTAACCATAAGCTTTAACTTGCTTAGTAAAGGCATAATCAGCACCTGCAATAAACTGCTGTGCATCAAAGTCATCTTTAGATGTTTTAAAGCTGGTTGAGTTTTGACTGTACTGCGCTTTCACTGTCCAAGCTTTGGCAGTCGGTAAGTTATATTCAGCCCCAACCAACCAGCCTTGTGCATCGTCTATGGCAGCCGCGGCAGCATCATTGCCTTGTACATCCGCCACTTCAGAAGTTTGATATAAGGCTTTCAGTGCCAAACCATTATTCAGATTTACTCGACCAATCGCGCGTAAGGTATCTGCTGCTGCAAAAGCACTGCCTGCCACCCCGCCAGTCACTTCAGGCACTGACGCATTCAAAGTGCCACGTCCTGCAAAGGTTGACGGAATGGCCTTATCATAACCAACCCCTGCAACAAACTTTTTACTGTCATAGACCACTGATGCTGACCAAGCATCGCCCAGACCACGCCCTGCAACTTTTGCCCCGCCTTTAGATTTTTCAATCCCCCCTGCTTCACCTGTTGCTAACAGTGCCGCAGCTTTCAGTTTACCTGCGCCCACTCCCCAAGCAGGTGTTTCATAGACCAGCACGTTATCGACTCGGTTTTCACCCGTGAAAATCCCCGCCACATCGGCTTTGTTGGCCACATAGTTATTAAAGGTATCTACCACTGAAGACAGTTGTTTAACGGGGGTATCAATTTTACCGACTTTCAATGTACCCAATTTCTGGTCTTGTAAGCCAACGAGTAAATTACGCGGAACGAAAGTATCCGTGCTACCGCCATTGTCTACATAGAAGGTAAATTCAGCTTGGTATAGTGCGTTTAAGCGATCTGTCAGCTTCTCTTCACCTTTTAACCCCAAAAACGAGTTGTTAGAGTTTAACTCGACCACATCGCGGTCTTTATTTGGCGAGGCATTGTCTTCAGGTAAATAATCGGCCGTGACATCAATTTCACCATAAAAAGTAGGTGCTGCGAATGTTACCCCTGCCACTAAACTTAAAGCGATTGCGGCTGCAATTTGTGTTTTCATTATCAAAATATCCTACGGTAAATTTGTTACAAATATTACCGTTCAGACATATATGACTGAACAATTAAAAAATTATTTAGTTATATTTTTTAATTGTTTACATCACTATTTAGCACTTTTTATGATTTATTTATGAATCAATTATGAAAGGTCTGAATGCATCGCAATGCCACGCCATTTGAAGATAAACCACATGCTCAACATCGCAATGACTACAATCATACACAGATAATTAAAATAGCCGAGCCAATCTCCCAATAGACCGCTCACACTATACAAACCGCCACTGACAGTAGCCATCAGCGCCACTTGAAAAGTAAAGTCCGTACCTGCCAGATGTTTACGACTGTACTGCATCACTAGGGTGAGCATGACCACCAGCAGCATCGATGAGGTCATATCTTCAAAGGCATTAATCAGATAAATCAACCACGGCTGAATACTGTGCTGGTTTTCATATTGAAAGGCTAACCATGTATAAGCCGCCAGACTGAATATTTTAAGCACTGAATACAGCACTAAAGCCGTGGCACGGCGAATCAACTTCAAACTATAGCCCGCAAGTCCTGCACCCATTAAGGCGGCACATGCACCCAGCATGGTGACATAAAGCCCTATCTGAGAAAAACTCAGACCCAAATCGACCATTAAAGGCTTCAAAAGTGGCCCTGCTAAACCATCCGCTATTTTAAAGCTCAATAGCACTGCTAACCATGCTGTGAGTACGGGACTCTGGACAAAATAAGCCAAATAGTTTTTGATCTGTTGGAATTTAAAAGATGTGGTCTGAGCTGCTGAAACTTCTCGATGTTTTGGCTCTGGATAAATTAAAATCGGCAGCGTGTTTATAAAGACAATTGCCGCCAGCATCAAAAAAGTGGTCTGCCAGCTCAGCCAATCTAGTGCCCACAAGATTGCCCCACCACCGACAATAAAACCCAGACGCGATCCAATCACCTGAAAGGTATTGCCCCAGTGCTGTTGCTCCCCTTTTAAAATATTGACCGCCAATCCATCGGTTGCAATATCTTGCGTTGCCCCTAGCAAATTCATACTCAGGAGGCCCACAAAGAAAGCCCATAAATAAATAGGTTGATTTAATCCATCAATCGGGAGGAAAGATAGTCCGATCAGCACCAGCACCGTAAGGAACTGTAATGGAATAATCCAACTACGATAGTGGCCGAAACGGGTGATCCCAAAATGATCTAACACTGGTGCCCAAAACACTTTGATCGACCACGGCAACATCAGTAGTCCGAAGCCCCCAATCTGTGCCAGTGACACACCCTGTGCTCTTAAAATGACAGGCAAGGCATGGGTCATAAACCCAACAGGTAAGCCCTGCGCCCAATACAATGAAAACAGCAAAATATATACATTGCGAGTCTGTAGCATGCTGTTCCTATATACATGGATTGGTCAAAATGTTCATCTGAGATCGGTATCCGTTCACTTTTTTTGCCAATGAATTCAAGCCAATCAGTGCTTATGATGAGATGATATACATCTTGGTCGATTGAGTATAATAACAATGAACCAATATTTTCCAGAACTACCAGATCAAGTTCCAAGTCGTAACTCGTCTACATTCACTCGCGCTATTTTTAAGCAGCTCTTTTTAGCGCAAGGTTGGCGCTTTGTTGGCGAATTTCCCAACCTCCCCAAAGCCGTTGCAATTATTTCACCGCATACCTCAAATATCGATGCATGGCATGGTTTTACAGCTCTATTGGGCTTAGGCCTGCAAATCACCATTTTTGGCAAGAACAGTTTGTTTCATACCCCGCTGAAACCTTTACTTGAGTGGATTGGCGTCATACCAGTCAATCGTAGCCATGCCCAAGGTTTAACCCAAGACATTATCGATATTATTCACAGCAAAGAAAAAATTTGGGTCGGTATGGCACCTGAAGGCACACGTAAGCAAGCGGAATCCATCCGTAGTGGCTTTTATCGCATTGCGTATGGTGCACAGATTCCAATTGTGATGTTTTCCTTTGACTATGCGCAAAAAACTATTCACTGCTTGGGCGTGTTTCATCCTACTGGATATTTTGAGCAAGACCTAGAGCATATTTTAGATCTGTATATCGGCAAATTTTCAGCCAAGAACCCAAAATGGTTGGCCAAGCCTTTACAAAAACGCTTAAAAAATAGCTAGTAAATCAAGATCGAATCTGCTGAGATGTGCACCATTATTTGTTTTGCGTTTTAGTATTTTTGACCATGAATTTTGCTCGTTTATCTCTGATTGGTGCACTCACACTGACTATGGCAGGATGTGATCTTGCATCAAAGAAAACACCAACAACAACTCCCATTCAAGCTCGCGAACCTGTGATTGCGATTGCACTCGGCGGTGGCGGTGCCAAAGGTTTTGCACACATTGGGGTGCTTAAAGTTTTAGAGTCGCATGGTATTAAACCTAAAATTGTCACGGGAACCAGTGCGGGAAGTTTTGTGGGCAGTATCTACGCCAGTGGTAAAACGCCTTTCCAACTTCAGCAAATTGCCTTGACCTTAAAAGAATCGGACATTCGAGACTTAACCCTCAACTCCCAAGGGTTTATTCAAGGTCAAAAACTGCAAGACTATGTCAACAAACATGTCGGCAACAAACCAATTCAACAATTCCCTATCCGTTTTGCTGCGGTGGCGACCCGTCTTGACACTGGACGTAAAGCCGACTTTATCAAAGGCAATGCGGGCCAAGCAGTACGTGCTTCATGTAGTATTCCGAACGTTTTTGTACCTGCAGTGATTGGTGGAACCAAGTATGTTGATGGTGGTCTAGTCAGCCCAATTCCAGTCAAAACAGCCAAGGACATGGGTGCGGATATTGTGATCGCGATTGATATTTCAGCGCGCCCTGTCGGCAACAAACCCCTCAATATGTGGGGCTTGCTCGACCAGACCATTAATATTATGGGGCAGCAAAGCATCAATGAAGAATTGAGCCAAGCGACTGTGGTGATTCAACCCAAAGTCGGACACTTGGGCACTTTGGACTTAAAAGCCAGCAATCAATCTATTTTAGAAGGTGAAAAAGCTGCACAGCTCAAAATTAAATCGATTGAAAAAGCCATTGTCGATTTTAAAAAGACCCCAGCTGCTTTTAAACCTGCCCCTAAAGCCAAATTCTAAAAAATTTGATTTTTAATATTCAAAGACTTATTCATCTGCTAAATTGATATAGATGCTTCTGCATCTATATCCCTATAACGAATATATGAGTAGATGTATGGAATTTGCTTTTGAGCCTTGGCACTGGTTTGTATTGGGCGTTCTGTTAATCCTATCAGAGCTGATTCTGCCTGCTTTTGCCGCATTGTGGTTCGGTATTGCGGCCATTATGGTCGGTATTCTGTACTGGATGTTCCCCATGATGGGCGTTACCACGCAGTTTGTGACGTGGATTATTTTGTCGATTTTATGCACTTTACTTTGGTTTAAGTTTATTAAACCGCTTTCGACTGACAAAACCAAAGCAGGACTGTCTCGCGAAGCAACCATCGGTCAAATTGGCATGGTGATTCAAGCCAGCCCTGAAAATGAACACATTCGCGTTCGCTTTCCCATTCCAGTACTCGGTTCAGATGAATGGAACTGTCGTACTTTAGATAAAGTCCAAGTCGGTGACCGAGTGCGTGTCGTTGAAATACTGGGCAATGATTTAATGGTCAAAGCACACCTCTCAACCAACGAAAATAGATAAAAGTGAGTTAAGCATATGTCTGGTGGATTTATTGTCGTTTTAGCAATTTTGGCTTTTGCCGCTGTCACCATTTTTAAAGGTGTCCGTATTGTTCCACAAGGTTATAAATGGATCGTGCAACGTCTGGGTAAATACCACACCACGTTGAATCCAGGTCTCAACTTTGTGATTCCTTATGTCGATGAAGTGGCTTATAAAGTGACGACCAAAGACATTGTATTAGACATTCCCTCTCAAGAAGTGATTACCCGCGATAATGCCGTTTTGCTTATGAATGCAGTGGCCTACATCAATATCACTGCACCTGTAAATGCAGTGTATGGGATTGAAAACTATACATGGGCCATTCAAAACTTAGTGCAAACATCACTACGTTCTATTGTCGGTGAAATGGATTTGGATGATGCATTATCATCGCGCGATCACATCAAAGCTAAGCTTAAAGCGGCTATTTCTGATGACATCTCGGACTGGGGCATTACTTTAAAAACCGTTGAAATCCAAGATATTCAACCGTCGCAAACCATGCAATCTGCAATGGAAGCTCAAGCGGCGGCTGAGCGTCAACGTCGTGCGACTGTGACCAAAGCAGACGGTGAAAAACAAGCAGCGATTTTAGAAGCTGATGGTCGTTTAGAAGCGTCTCGTCGTGATGCAGAAGCACAAGTGGTCTTAGCAGAGTCTTCTCAGCGTGCCATTGAAATGGTCACTTCGGCTGTGGGCGACAAGGAAATTCCTGTGGCTTACTTGTTGGGCGAACAATATGTCAAAGCGATGCAAGACATGTCTAAATCGAACAATGCTAAAACAGTGGTGTTGCCAGCCGATATTTTAAGTACCATCCGTGGTGTTATGGGACGTAAAGACATCTAACTGATGCTTGATTTGATTGAATGAGGACAGCTTTCGAGCTGTCTTTTTTATTGTGGTTGAGGAAAAACTCAAGCCTCTAAGAAACAAGCATTAAAAAAAGAGGACAGGCTATGTCCTCTTTTTTAATCTAAACACTGAAACTTAGCTTTGGCGAGCCAATAAAAACTGTGAAATCTGATTAAGTTCTGCTGCCGCATCCATTGGGAAATAAGCCAGAGCGGCAAAGGCTTGATCATGCAAAGTTTTGGCATAGTCTTGTGCAGACTCAAGTCCCATCAAAGCTGGATAAGTCGATTTTTCGACTTGCTCATCCTTCCCTGCGGTTTTACCCAGTACATCTGTATTTGAAATGATATCTAAAATATCGTCTTGCACCTGAAAAGCCAAACCAATTGCCTGTGCATATTCGCGTAACTTTGGAATCGCTTGATCGCAACCGTCAAATACAGTCACCGCGGCCATCATCACCGCAGCAGAAATCAATGCACCCGTTTTATTTCGATGGATATTTTCAAGTGCAGTCTGATCGACACGTTTACCTTCGGCTTGCAGGTCAAGGACTTGGCCACACACCATTTTAGAGCTCGCTGTCGCTAAAATTTGCATCTGCTTCAGTACAATACCTTGATCAACCACTGGGCCAGCATCAAACAGACGGCTACCTAAAATTTCAAATGCCATGGACTGTAAGATATCGCCCGCAAGCAAAGCCGTATCTTCACCATAAGCCACATGACAGGTCGGCTGACCACGACGCAAAAGATCATTGTCCATACAAGGCAAATCATCATGTGCCAAGGAATAACAATGAATCAGTTCCACAGCTACAGCGGCGCGGCGCACGGCAGCTGCATTATTGTTTGGATTTAAATGTGCCGTGGCATAGCACAGCGCAGGACGCACACGTTTTCCACCTAACATGACCGCATGATGCACGGCACTCTTTAACGGTTCCGGAATTGAAAAAGCATCAAGTGCAGTCAATAAATCATCGTGAATACGTTGTTGAGCCTGTTGAAGTGCATTTGCTGATACGTCGGTTAGTGCTGACACATTCGCCTCGAATAACAATAGGATAAATTAATCTGGTACTCAGTTTGCCTGAGCCGATCATTTGAAATGATCTGTTGGCATGATACTGCTTTCTGCCCGCTTTCTCTATGCCGAAAGCACAAACAAGGCACAGTATTCTATTAATTTTTGCGGACGAGGTGATAAGAATGACTTTTCTACTATTTCAAGCAGCCATTACACAAGCAATCAAGCTCTAAAATTCACTGCTCATGCTCTTAGTTATTTTTAGCCTTCTTATCACAGACCTAGAGTTGACATAAAAAAAACCTCCACAGAGAGAGGCTTTTACATAGCACTACTCCAAGCTTTCCGCTGGAATACGCACCCAACCTTCCATCAACACGCGAGCACTACGACTCATGACAGCTTTTTTCACTACCCACTGACCCTTTTCTTGTATCGCTTGCGCTCCCACACGTAAGGTCCCTGAAGGATGACCAAAACGAACGGCTTCACGTGCTCCACCTCCCGCGGCCAAATTGACCAAGGTTCCAGGTATCGCTGCTGCGGTACCAATGGCAACAGCCGCTGTACCCATCATCGCATGGTGTAATTTACCCATAGAAAGTGCACGAACCAATAAATCGGTGTCTTGCTCTGTAATGGTTTTACCACTCGACGAGACATATTGTTTTGGCTTAGAAACAAAAGCAATTTTAGGCGTGTGTTGACGACTGGCAGCTTCAGAAATGTCTTGAATCAGCCCCATCTGTTTTGCACCATAGGCACGAATGGTTTCAAAACGCGCTAAAGCTTTAGCATCGCCATTAATTGCGTCTTGTAATTCACTCCCCGTGTAGCCAATGTCTTCTGCATTTAAGAAAATGGTCGGAATACCTGCATTGATAAACGTTGCTTGAAAGCAACCAATCTCTGGAACCTCTAAAGTGTCAACCAAATTCCCTGTTGGGAACATTGCACCCCCATCTTCACCATCATCGGCTGGATCTAAAAATTCAATTTGCACTTCTGCAGCTGGGAACGTCACGCCATCCAGTTCAAAACCACCTGTTTCTTGAACTTGGCCCTGCGTAATAGGTACGTGTGCAATAATGGTTTTTTGAATATTCACCTGCCAAATGCGGACTGTGCAGATGCCATTTTCGGGAATACGTGCAGCATCGACCAAACCATTTGAAATCGCAAATGAGCCTACAGCAGCCGTTAAGTTGCCACAGTTTCCGCTCCAGTCGACAAAAGGCTGATCAATCGACACTTGCCCAAATAAATAGTCGACATCATGTTCGGGCTGTTGGCTCTTCGCTAAAATCACCGTTTTACTGGTACTCGATGTTGCACCACCCATACCATCAATCTGCTTTGCATAAGGATCCGGGCTACCAATCACACGGAGCAATAACTGATCTCGAACGCGTCCAGCCTGTTGCGCGGCTTCTGGGAGATCATCTAATTTAAAGAATACGCCCTTACTGGTCCCTCCACGCATATACGTTGCTGGAATTTTGATTTGCGGTGCAAAACTCATTTTTATTGAATCCTTCATATTTATCATTGTGTTAAGTCAAAAGATCTGATTTAACTTAGGCTCATCATACCTTTTTTCCCTATGCCTACGTAAAATACAGACTTAAGTCTAAAAAAACATCATTTGTGAACGTCCGGTTTCCAAATAAAATTCCTGATTTGATAATTTAAATAAAATTAATATATTGATTCGTATGTTTTTTATTTACAATTCATTACACATTATTTTTCATATGAATAATAACTTTTTTTCATGGATTTTGAGCTACTATGCGATTTCTTCGCGATCTATTACAATCGGAAACACTTATCCATTGTCGGGCTGAAATAACTTGAATAAAGAGTCGTCTCAACTTCAGCGTGGCTTAAAGAACCGTCATATTCAATTGATTGCCATGGGCGGCGCAATTGGTACTGGCTTATTTTTAGGTTCCGCACATGTGATTGAATCTGCTGGCCCATCTATTATTTTGGGCTATGCAATTGGCGGTTTAATTGCATTTCTAATCATGCGTCAACTTGGGGAAATGATCGTTGAGGAACCTGTAGCTGGTTCTTTTAGTCATTTTGCAAACAAATACTGGGGTAAATTTGCAGGCTTTCTTGCAGGCTGGAACTACTGGATTCTATATGTTCTAGTGGCCATGACCGAGCTGACCGCTGTTGCGAAGTATATCAACTACTGGTGGCCCCATATTCCTGCATGGGCATCTGTTCTCACCTTCTTTGTGATCATTACCTTAGTCAATTTAGGTAATGTGAAATTTTATGGTGAATCAGAGTTTTGGCTAGCTATCATCAAAGTCACGGCCGTCGTCGCCATGATTGTTTTTGGTCTTTATCTTTTGGCTACGGCAGGTACAGATTCTACGGCTTCATTCAGCAACCTTTGGTCACATGGTGGTTTCTTCCCGCATGGTGTTGAAGGTCTATTCTATATGCTTGCCTTCCTCATGTTTGCCTTTGGCGGTATTGAATTGATTGGTATGGCTGCAGCAGAAGCTGATAATCCACAAAAATCAATTCCTAAAGCAATCAACCAAGTGGTATTTCGTATCCTCATTTTCTATGTGGGTTCATTGACCATTTTGTTATCGCTTGTACCTTGGAATGAATTGCAACTTGGCGGCTTAGATAAGAGCCCATTTGTAATGATCTTCAGTCAATTAGGTATTGGTTGGGCTGCGCATTTACTGAATTTTATTATCTTGACTGCAGCACTTTCTGTATATAACAGCGGTATGTATGCTAACAGCCGCATGCTGTTTGGTTTAGCACAGCAAGGCAATGCACCTAAAATATTCAGTAAAACCAATAAGCAAGGTGTGCCAATTCCGGCAGTCTTGTTCTCTGCATTGCTCATTTTCGGTTGTGTACTGTTGAATTATTTTGCGCCAGAAGATGCTCTCAGCAACTTAATTTATATTGTTGTTGGCGCTTTGGTATTGAACTGGGCCATGATCAGCTTAACTCATCTTCAATTTATGAAGGCCATGAAAAGCGAAGCGAAAAAACCATTATTTCCTGCACTTTGGTCGCCTTTCAGTAACTACCTTGTTCTTGCATTTATTGCTGTAGTGCTTTACATCATGTGGACTCAAGGTTTAAGCGGCGCTGTGATAATGATTCCAATCTGGATCGTATTAATGTTCGTTCTATACAAAATTTTGTATAGAAAAGCATAAAATATTCATTTTTAAATAGTTATTGTTTCGGCAATAACTATTTTTTTTGATTAAAATCAGCTACATTAACCGCACTTTTGCGCTCTTAGCTTAACTGGATAGAGCAGTTGCCTCCTAAGCGACCGACGTGGGTTCGAGTCCCGCAGAGCGCACCAAATCCTTAAACCCATATGCGCTTATTTTCATCACTTCACATAAAAATCAACAACTTAAAACCAACATGTAGCTTTTCTTAACTCTATACAACTTAATATAGCTTTAAATAATGAGTACCTAGCCCGATTTTATCCACTTTCACGTACTCATTTTCATGGCTAAACTGTTCAAACCCCTTACAAATCCGCAGTATGCATCTGTAAAACAGCGAGATAAGGAGTACACTCTATTTGATGGTATGGATTAATATTACTCATTCGTACATCCGGCACAAAGACATAGCGCTAGTGAATAGCCACCAAAATTCTAGACACACATAACCATTTTTTAGTTATTTGATTCCATCAAGGGATATCGAGGAAAACCCCACCAACATTTAGAATGCGAAGGGGCTTAAATATAGATTCATATTTCATCTTTGGAGGAGTTTATATTTTTTCTACTCCACTCCTATTACTTCCTTAGCCACTGTATTGTATGTACCTGAACTATACTCTCCCATAAGCTCACTATATGAAAATTCATATTGAGTGGAGCCCTCAGTGTATCGAACCAACCATCCCTCATCGTCAGAGTTTTTCAACTTTTGACATGCCGATATCATCTTCTTTTTAATAAAAATAAAGATAAGTTGCTCACTTTTTTCAGTATCGCAATTATTAGGAATTTTGGTTCTATCTGCATTGTCTTCAAGTACAACAATGGATCGATATAAGTCATTATCATCAATGATAGCCCCAATTTGTACAAGAATATTTTCTGCAGAAGGACTCAGAACAACTTCATTTTTTCGAATTTCTGCCTTGTAACACCCAGCTAAAATCAAACAAAAGCTTAAGCTCCCAGCCAATAATATTTTTTTCATAATAATTTCCTAATTAGGTGCTTAATAAAATAAAAAATTATAGCTAGTAAAGTTTATTTCTATTGTGATGAATAACGAATCTCATCAAGAAAAATTTACTACCACCCTTTATTGAAAATAGGTATTAAAAAGAATTCAATACGGCCCACTAAGATGACCAATTGATATAGTAGGGTCACATTCTTCTAAATCACCAATCATTTTTCCAAACGAAACATCTATTATTATCATAATTGTATCTGTGTTCACTGATGCTTCAATTGGCTCAACTCTCAAATTTGCTGAAGGTAATGGAATTTCAGCAACAACAAAAGACTCTTTTGATGGTGATAGTACTTGACAACCAACTAAGAAAAATAGCGCCCAAGAAATTAAGATCAATATCATTTTAATAACAATATTTTGACTTTTTATCGATTATACAAGATTAGATCTTTATATGAAGCCAAAACCAAGACTCAAATCGATATTCAAAATAGCTGTTCTCAATAGATGCACTGAATGAGCCAAATTTCATACCCAATTTTTCCCTTCTATTTTAGTCCTATAGCACTGATTTCATCCTGAAATCTTGGTATAACAAAGCCTCCCTGTTTTAAAAAATATTTTTATGAATAATATTAATTTAATTTATAGGTCAATCGTTTACCAATTTTATTTATTACGTAATTAAATTACGTATTGAATAATAATTTAGATCAAGTATGATGAATTAAAACTTCTACACTTGTTCACTCAACATTGAGAATGTTGCTGAACAGGTGCCCCATGTCAGACAAACGGATTTGTCTCTCTCGCTCTAGAATTGTAGCGACCAGTCCGTTAGCTCTGAAAGGAATCGTTAAAAAGATAAGCAATAGGATTGCTTAAAAAGAAATGAGGACGTTGTATGAATGAATTAGCCAACCCATTAGAACTGTGTGGATTCGAATTTATTGAATTTGTTTCTAAAGATGGTCAGCTAGATGCGGTGTTTGAAACCATTGGGTTTAGCAGAGTGGCAAAACATAAGTCTAAAAATGCGTATTTATGGCGTCAGGGCAAAATTAATATCATTCTAAATTATCAGCCTGAATCGTATGCAGCTTATTTCTATAAAGAACACGGCCCTTCTGCCTGTGCAATGGGTTTCCGCACCAAGAATGCGGCAAAGGCATTTAAAAAGGCGTTAGAAATTGGTGCTGAACCAATTTACAACCAAGTTGGCCCGATGGAGCTGAATATCCCAGCAATTAAAGGGATTGGTGGCTCTCCTATTTTACTCGTCGATTGTGACATTTACCAAAATGACTTCATCTTCTTTGATGATGTACCCTCCCATCCTGTCGGCACAGGTTTATATGAAATCGACCATTTGACCCATAATGTTTATAAAGGCCGTATGCAGTATTGGTCTGATTTCTATGAAAAGATTTTTAACTTCCAAGAAATTCGCTACTTCGATATTAAAGGTGAATATACTGGCCTGACGTCCAAGGCACTGACGGCACCAGATGGTAAAATCCGTATTCCGCTGAATGAAGATTCGGATAAAGGAAATGGGCAGATTGCCGAATTCCTCAATGAATTTAACGGTGAAGGCATTCAGCATATTGCCTTCATTTGTGATGACCTGATTAGCACTTGGGACAAACTCAAAGCTTTAGGTGCCAAGTTCATGACACCTCCACCCAATACCTACTATGAAATGCTAGATGAACGTTTGCCTAACCACGGCGAACCTGCTGATGAACTACAAAAACGGGGCATCTTGCTGGATGGCAACACTAAAGACGGTAATAAACGTCTCCTCTTGCAAATTTTCTCCCAAAATATGCTAGGCCCTGTCTTCTTTGAATTTATTCAACGTAAAGATGACGACGGTTTTGGTGAAGGCAACTTTAAAGCGCTATTTGAGTCGATTGAACGCGATCAAATTAAACGTGGCGTTTTAGATGTATCTAAAGCTTAAACGATTTCTAGAATCTCCCTGTACATATAGTTTTATGTACAGGGAAATTTAACTTTTGTGCAAGAACTATACTCGTAAAATTAAAGTCTGCTCCGATGACAATATAAAAATAACTAAACATCATCATGGTTCAAGGCTTTATCTCACATGGATGAAGAATAAAAATGCAGCACATTGAACAAGGAAACCTGAAAAAAGGTTTAAGTAATCGTCATATTCAGCTCATCGCCCTCGGTGGTTCTATCGGCACGGGGCTATTCCTCGGTATTTCACAAACCATCAAACTCGCAGGACCTTCTGTTATTTTAGGCTATGCCATCGCAGGCCTCATTGCCTTCCTCATGATGCGCCAACTTGGTGAAATGATTGTGCATGAACCCGTGAGTGGTTCTTTTAGTCATTTTGCTTATAAATACTGGGGCAAGTTTGCGGGCTTTATGTCTGGCTGGAATTATTGGGTACTCAATATTTTAGTGTGTATGGCTGAACTCAGTGCTGTCGGCCTCTATATCCATTACTGGTGGCCTGATATTCCAACGTGGGTTTCTGCTTTGGGTTTCTTTATTTTCATTAATGTCATTAATTTACTGCACGTGAAATTATTTGGTGAAATGGAATTCTGGTTAGCCATTATTAAGGTCGTGGCAATTATTGCCATGATTGCTTTTGGTAGTTACTTGCTGGCTAGCGGTAGTGGTCATAGCCAGTCTAGCTTACAAAATTTATGGCAGCTCGGTGGCTTCTTCCCCAATGGTATTACAGGTTTAGTGATGGCTATGGCCATGATTATGTTTGCTTTCGGTGGAATTGAACTGGTGGGCATTGCAGCAGCAGAGACAGATAACCCTCAAAAAACCCTCCCAAAAGCCGTCAATCAAATTGTTTACCGTGTCTTATTGTTTTATATCTTAAGCTTAGTCGTGATTTTGTCACTTTATCCATGGAATATGATGGCTGAAGGCGGTAGTCCTTTTGTATTGATTTTCGACTCTTTAGGCAGCCAGACCGTGGCCGCTGTTTTGAATTTTGTGGTTTTGACTGCGGCTGTTTCTGTCTATAACAGCACCAATTACTGTACCAGCCGAATGCTGCTTGGTCTGGCACAACAGGGCAATGCCCCAAAATTTTTAAGCAAAATTAATCCGCGTGGTATTCCTGTAAATGCCATTATCGTTTCAGCTTTCTTTACTTTAATATGTGTTCTGATTAACTATTTATTTCCTGAAAAAGCATTTAACTTACTCATGATGCTGGTCGTAGCGGCTATTGTGATTAACTGGGTCGTGATTTCTTATACACATTTAAAGTTTAAAAAAGCCATGAATCGCATGCAGATAAAAACTCACTTCCCAAGTGTGGCCTATCCATTTACCAATTATTTATGTATTGCCTTCATGGCGAGTATTCTGCTCATTATGAGTCGTAGCCCAGATATGCAAATTGCAGTTCTCATGATTCCAGTCTGGATCGCGATTTTACTGACGGCTTACCTCTTTAAACGGAAGCAAGAAGATCATGTTGCGTTGCTTGAAAAAAGTAAAATCACTTCCTTACCAGAAGCGTAATATCGTATTTATCATATTAGGATGTATTCATGTTTCAACATATTGATGCCTATGCAGGTGACCCGATTCTTTCTCTGATGGAGGAATTCAGCAAAGATGCGCGCCAGAATAAGGTCAACCTCAGTATCGGACTGTATTATAATGAAGATAATATCGTGCCACAGCTACAGTCGGTTCAAAAAGCCTATACACATTTAATTCCTGACTATGACAAAGTCCGAGTCTATTTGCCAATGGATGGACTCAAGAGCTTTAATCAGACTGCACAAGAACTGATTTTCGGTCAGGCTAGCCCTGCTCGTCAGCAAGGGCGTGTCGTCACCATTCAGACTTTGGGTGGTTCTGGTGCACTCAAAGTGGGGGCAGACTTTTTGAACAAATACTTTCCGCAGTCCGAGATCTGGGTCAGTCAGCCGACTTGGGAAAACCATATTGCGATCTTTAATGGCGCTGGTGTTCAAACCCATTTCTACCCTTATTATGATGCGGACACCCATGCCGTAAATCTAACGGCGATGCTAGATACCTTAAGGCAGCTACCTGCTCAAAGTATCGTACTACTGCATCCTTGCTGTCATAACCCTACAGGTGCAGATTTAGAGCCTCATGAATGGGATCAAGTGATTGAGGTTCTAAAAGCAAATGACTTGATTCCTTTCTTGGACATGGCCTATCAAGGTTTTGGTCAAGGATTGGAGCAAGATGCTTATGCGATACACGCGCTAGATCGATCTGGTATGAACTTTATTGTCAGCCATTCTTTTTCGAAGATCTTTTCCTTATATGGCGAACGCGTTGGTAGCTTAAGCTTTGTCTGCGATGACGCAAACATTGCCCAAAATGTATTGGGTCAGCTTAAAGCGACAGTCCGCCGCATTTATTCTAGCCCAGCAGCCAACGGTGCGTTATTGGTGAGTCAGGTATTAAATGACACAGCGTTGTCTCAGCTATGGCAGTCTGAATTAGAAGAAATGCGTCAGCGCATTTTACTGATGCGTCGCTTACTTGAAGACAAACTCAGTCAAGCGCTACCAGATATGGACTTTAGCTATCTGACCCAGCAACAAGGCATGTTTAGTTATACCGGCTTAAGTGCAGAACAGGTCGATTTGCTCAAACAAGATTATGGTATTTATTTAGTCCGCAGTGGCCGTATGTGTACTGCTGGCCTAAATTTAAACAATATTGATTATGTAGCTGAGTCGATGGCGACCGTGCTTAAAGCTGCAAGTTCCGCTGAGTCTGTGCTTGCTTAAGGTATATCATGTTTACTTAGGCTTCTCACTCTAGGGTTAGAAGCCTTTTTTATCGTTATTTTTCAGAACTTGAATCAAGGCAACCTAAGTCTACGGGTTTCAGCTTAGCTATCTAGTTCGTGATTCCCCCTTCGCCTTTAGACAGCGCGGTAAAAAATCAAATATTTCGACTGCCAACCACCACAACCCAATAAAAAAATCCACCAAAGGGTGGATTTAAAACTTAATTCATCTTTTCAATGCAATCGACGCTTTTATATGGCAGCAGCCGGATGAAATAAAGCATCAATCTGCCGCTGTACGCCAAGTACATAATCAATTGCCTGCTGCATTTGTCCTTCAGGTAACTGATCTTCTGTGCCAATACAAGTAATGACATGATCCAGTTGCTGCGTGAAATTAAAGACTGGAATACTAATCGCATTGATCCCAGCCATCATATCTCCTGTGACTGAAGCATAACCTTGACTCAGAATTTTCGCTTTCAGTTCTAAAAAATCTTCCCAATTTGCAGGATACTGCTCTGGTTTAGCGCTACTTTCCCATTCTTTTTCCAATAATGGCTTGATGATGTGCTCAGGCTGAAAGCAGGCATGCAAGCGCCCTGTCGCAGATTTCAGCAGCGGCATGCGTGAACCAACTCGGGTAATAATATTAAAGACATGGTTAGATTCTAGAGACTGAACCACGACCGCACCATCGGCAAACCATTTACTCACATGAATACTGCAATTCAGACGTTGCTGAATGTCCTGAATATAACGCTGGCTTAATTCCAACATATCTGTTCGTTTGAGTGCATTCACCCCAAAAGCATGTGCGCGCTCACCTAAACTATAACGCCCATCCGCTAATTGCTGAGCATAGCCTTTACGAATCAAACTCACCACATAACGGTGTACTTTGGCCGGATGCATGGATAAAACTTCGGACAGCTCTTTTAACATCATCGGTGCATTATGTGCGGTTAATGCATCTAATACGGTTAATCCAACTTCCAGAGACTGAACCCCTCCCTGTATTTTTTCTTCCTCAACACTCATCGCTTTACCCTGCATAGCTGCATTAGTTGTCATAACTCCATTGGTGAATTGTACTACTTAAATCAAAAATGTGAGCCATCTAAACCTGACTCTCTCATTCAGAGTAGTACAACTCAACAATTTACATTATTCATAAATAAATTATTTATTGCGTAATTTTAAAATATAAGTATGATTCTATCTAGAACTTAAATTTTCCACGGAAAGGATCAATATCCATGAGCAAACGCTTGAAGTCATTTGTTGAAATTGCTGCACATTCAGATTTCCCGCTAGAAAACCTGCCTTATGGCATTTTTAGTGAAAAACACAATTCGCAGCCTCGTGCTGGCGTAGCACTGGGAGAATGGGTGGTTGATCTAGCGGTACTGGAAGCGCATGGTTATTGTAAACAGGCAGATGGCAAACTGCTCTTTAATCAGCCGACACTGAATATGTTTATTGAATCAGGTCAAGTCAATTGGTCTAAGGTCCGCGCAGAATTACAAGCTTTGTTGTCCGCAAATAATCCTGATCTTCGTGATAATCAGGCCCTGCGTGATCAGGTCTTCTTCAAACAATCAGACGTTAAAATGCATATGCCTGTACACATCTCAGGCTATACCGATTTCTATTCATCTAAAGAACATGCCACCAATGTCGGTTGCATGTTCCGTGACCCGAAAAATGCGCTGTTGCCCAACTGGTCAGAACTCCCTGTTGGTTATAATGGACGTGCCAGCTCAGTTATTGTGAGCGGCACTGACATTGTCCGTCCATCAGGACAAATCAAGCTGCCAGATTCAGAACGTCCCGTATTTTCTGCTTGCCGTAAACTCGACTTTGAACTTGAAACTGGTTTTATCGTAGGCAAGGCAAGTCAGCTGGGTCAACCTGTTCCAATTGAAAACGCTTGGGATCATATTTTCGGTATGGTGCTGTTTAATGACTGGTCTGCTCGTGACTTGCAGCAATGGGAATATGTGCCACTTGGTCCGTTTAATGCCAAAACTTTTGCGTCGTCTATTTCACCTTGGATTGTGACGCTAGAAGCACTTGAGCCATTTAAAACCAGTTCGCCTGAACAAGAGCCAAAACCTTTGGCTTATCTGTGTGAAGACAACAGCAGCAACAGCTATGACATTCATCTTTCGGTTGAAATTCAGCCTGAGAATGACGAAAAAAGTGATGTGATCTGCAAAACCAACTTTAAATATATGTACTGGTCCATGGCTCAGCAGCTCACACATCATACGATTGCGGGCTGTAACTTGCAGGTCGGTGATTTGATGGGTTCAGGGACCATTTCAGGGCCAACTCCAGATTCTTATGGTTCATTGCTCGAAATCACATGGAATGCCACCAAACCTTTAACGCTATCAAATGGCGAACAGCGTAACTTCATTCAAGACGGCGATACCATCATTATGAAAGGCTATTGCGAAAAAGATGATTTGCGTATTGGCTTTGGTGAAGTCAGCGGCAAAATTCTGCCAGCAGTGGATTTTGGTTTTACCCAATAATTGCAGACTAGGATCTTGCCCATGAAACTGTATACCTATTTTCGTAGTTCTGCGGCTTACCGAGTTCGTATTGGCCTGAATTTAAAAGGTCTGACTGCTGAACATGTACCTGTGCACTTAGTCAATAATGGTGGTGAACATCATAGTGAAAGCTACCGTCAAATCAATCCGAGTAAGCTGGTGCCCACATGGGCAGAGCAAGATTTTGTCTTGATCCAATCGCTAAGTATTCTTGAATATTTAGAAGAAAAATTCCCAGACATGGCCCTGCTCCCTCAAGACTTGCAGCAGCGTGCTTTGATCCGTGCATTTAGTTTGAGTATTGCCTGCGATATCCATCCACTCAACAACCTACGGGTACTTCAGTACCTGACGGGTACATTTGAAATAAGTGATGAGCAGAAAACAGCTTGGTATAAACACTGGGTTTTAACGGGCTTTAAAGCCCTTGAAGCACAACTGGAACAGTCAAATGGCAAATTCTGTTTTGGCAATCAGCCGACCCTAGCGGATTGCTGCCTGATTCCACAAGTCTATAACGCTCTACGTTTTAATCTTGATTTATCCGATTATCCAAAAATTTGTTCGATCTATACCCATTGCAACACTTTAGAAGCCTTTCAATACGCTGCACCTGAAATGCAACCTGATGCAACTTAAGTTTTTTATAAGGATATAAAAATGACCATTCAAATTGAAAAAATTCACCACGTGGCCTACCGTTGTAAAGATGCCAAAGAAACGGTGGAATGGTACAAAAAAAATCTAAACATGGATTTCATTCTCGCCTTTGCTGAAGACCATGTCCCTTCAACCAAAGCCTTTGATCCCTATATGCACCTCTTCCTAAACGCAGGAAACGGCAATGTGTTGGCTTTCTTTGAACTACCGACCCAGCCTGAAATGGGCCGCGATGAAAACACCCCCAAATGGGTGCAGCACATTGCACTCAAAGTCAAAGACCGTCATGCACTGATTGATGCGAAAGAACACCTAGAAGCCAATGGTATAGAGGTCTTGGGCATTACCAATCATGGTATTTTCCACTCAATTTATTTCTTTGATCCAAATGGTCATCGTTTGGAACTAGCCTATGACGATGAAAAAGCGCCACAAAAAATTGCCATGATTACTGAACAAATGAAATATGACATGTTAGAAGAATGGAGCAAAACCAAACGCGCGCCGCAGCATACGCATTTCCTACATGCAGATGAATTAAGCCATAACTCTCGTACCGCCAAAGTAGACGCTTAAGTCTGGCGGAAGTTGTGCTGATGGTGAATGCCTTAGAGGCAACTTCAACGATGATAAAAAAACGCAAAGCAGCTTCGGCTGCTTTTCTGATTTAAATAGATAGGATTTCTTATTTTAATTAGCTACTTAGAGCACCTTAAATCTCCTATCAATCATCAATAATTACTTTCCATTTGCTTCACGGCGAATCCTATTTCCGTCCTCATCCGTATCGAATCAAATCGAATTGTTCATGCATGAAACCTGTTTACGCATCCCTTTAAACTTATACGTTTTAGCTAGTCAAGTAGGCAGCAATTTCATCAGCCGCAGCTCTTGCTGTTCTGGACACTCCAATTAAAGTCGCCGATGCCATGCCTGTCCACTCACCATAGCCAACCAACCATAAATTATTTAGTTTCATTGAACGCCCATTATGGACAGCAACCGTTTGATCAGGCTCGACCACACCAAGACCTCTTAAATGATTGAGTGCGGGGTTAAACCCTGTACACCAAATGACAGCATCTACCGCTTGCATTGAACCATCAGCCCAAACTGCCGAATGCTCAGTAAATGCTACAAAAGGCTCTCGACTGTGCAAAACTCCTCGTGTTCTTGCCTCTTTGACACTGTCTATCATGACAATATCACCCAGACCACCAACAGGCTGATTGATCACTTTACCTTCCTGTTGGGCTTTTAAACGCTCCGTTGCCCGAAGAAACAAGACCCGCCCATCAACATCATCCGATAAAAATTGAGGTGGTGTTACTGTGACCCAAGTGGTATCTGCAACTTTTGAAACTTCAGCAAGAATTTGTGCGCCTGAGTTTCCGCCCCCCACCACGATGACTTTCTTGTTTTTAAAAGGCGCTGCATTCATATAGTCCGCTGAATGAAGCTGTATTCCTTTAAATTTTTCACGTCCAATATCATTAGGAATATGAGGCTTGCTCCATGTACCTGTTGCACTGACCACAGCCTTTGCCCGCCAATATTGATCTCCAGCATACACATCTAAATAGTCATCTTCTTGTTCAATATGATCGACATGGACTGGCCGAATGGTCGGAAATTGATAGCGTTGCTCGTATGCCGACAAATACTCGATCACTTCATTTCGCGTTGGGTAGGTGCGTTCAGTCGTTGGCATCATCCAACCTGACAACGAACTCCATGTATGCGGTGAAAAAAGACATAGCGACTGCCAAGCATGCAGCCATGCACCGCCAGCTTGCGATTGATCATCTAAAATCACAAATGGCACTTTTTTACGTTTGAGGAAATACGCTGTAGCAAGTGCCGACTGACCACCACCGATGATAACCACATCAACTTCTGCTTTTAGTTGAGCCAAAGCCACTCTCCCATTTGCTATAGTTAAGCCATATTCAAAATTAAAAAGCCCAGTCTATGCAACAGGCTGAGCGAATTTTACAAATTGATCAACTCTGTAATTGGGCTTTTCAATTGCTCAAGCTGCTTTTCAACATCTTTGATCATCTAAAGTTTATAAGCTACGTTGATTGACACGCTTAGATAATTCTTCTGCCGACTCTTTTCGCTCTGAATAACGGTCTGTGAGGTACTGACTTTGCCCACGCGTCAGTAGCGTGAATTTATACAGCTCCTCCATGACATCGACAATTCGATCATAAAAGGCTGAAGGTTTCATCCTGCCGTCTTCTTCAAACTCTAAAAAAGCTTTGGGAATAGACGATTGGTTTGGAATGGTGATCATACGCATCCAACGACCTAAAATACGCATCTGGTTTAAGCTATTAAAAGACTGTGAACCACCACTGACTTGCATGAGCGCCAAAGTCTTGCCTTGGGTTGCACGAATAGCACCACCTGCCAGTGGAATCCAGTCAATTTGCGATTTGAAAATTGAACTCATTGAGCCATGGCGTTCCGGCGAGCACCACACCATGCCCTCTGACCATGCCAAAAGTTCATGTAGTTGTTTGGCTTTTGGATGTTCCATATCCGCATCTTCAGGTAAGGGCAAGCCCTTAGGATGAAAAATTTTTACTTCAGCGCCAAACTGCTCCAAGATACGACCAGCTTCCATCACCGCCAATCGGCTGTATGAGCGCTCACGGTTTGAACCATACAGCAGCAAAATACGGGGTGGATGATCTAGCACTTTAGCTTGTACTTTTTCTAAAGTCGGTTGATCCAAAAGATTCATATCTACATTTGGGAGAGTCATAGAAATTACACCTCTTCTTTAAAAAACTTTTTTCTAAGCCACAAAGACACACTGACTAAAGCAATCAACACTGGTACTTCAACCAGTGGACCAATTACAGTAGTAAACGCCACAGGTGAAGCTAAACCAAAAGTTGCAATGGCTACAGCCAGCGCCAATTCAAAATTATTTCCCGCAGCAGTAAAAGAAATTGCTGTGGTTTTAGGATAGTCATTCCCCATCCATTTGCTCATGAAGAAGCTGATGAAGAACATCACGATAAAGTAGATTGTCAATGGAATCGCAATACGCAAGACATCGAGTGGCAAGCTCACTACATCGTTTCCTTTAAGGCTAAACATCGCCACAATCGTAAACAATAAAGCCAGCAAACTCAGTGGGCTAATCTTGGGTAAAAAGGTATTTTGATACCAAGCCAAACCTTTAGCACGAACCAAAATAAATCGGGTCATAAAGCCAAGAAAAAATGGAATCCCTAAATACACCAATACCGCATGGGTAATGGTCCAGAAATCGACATTGATCACCTGTCCTGCAATACCGAAATAAGGCGGTAAAAAGGTCAAGAAGAGCCAAGCATAAGTACTGAAGAATAAAATCTGGAAGATACTGTTAAAGGCCACCAATGCAGCAACATATTGGTTATCCCCACAGGCCAAACCGTTCCACACCAAGACCATCGCAATACAGCGTGCTAAACCAATCAAGATCAAGCCGGTCATATATTCAGGATAGCTATGTAAAAAAATGATGGCTAAGGCAAACATCAAAACAGGTGCAATAAGCCAGTTTTGTACTAAGGAGAGTGTCAGCGTTTTCTTATCTTTAAACACCTGTGGCAAAGCAGCATAGTCCACTTTTGCCAAAGGTGGATACATCATCAAAATCAAACCGATCGCAATCGGAATATTGACTGAATCCACACTCATTTTATCCAAAGCCACCGAGGCTTGCGGAAAGAACACACCAATCGCAATGCCCAATGCCATGGCAATAAAAATCCATAGCGTGAGGTTACGATCTAGAAAGGATAATCTTTGTTGAGCCATGATGATCTCATTCAATATGCGAAATTTGATTGATCGCGGCTATCAACTCAGGACGAGACATATGCGCTGTATCGAGTGCCAATAAAGCGTCTAAGCGTCGGTTGATATGATCAACGGTGACTTGGAAGGCTTTGAGTTTTTCTTCTTTCGGTAAATCCAAGTGTGATGGATCTGCTAAACCCCAATGTGCTTTGATTGCACCACCTAAATAGAGCGGACATGCTTCCTGAGCGGCTGAATCACAAACCGTAATCACCACATCAGGTTGGAATTGTTCGCAGTCATCAATGGTCTTACTCCACAAACCTTCGGTTGAAAGACCTAAGTTTTCCAAAGTTTCAATGGTCAATGGATGTACCTGTCCAGATGGCTTGCTACCTGCACTGTATGCTTTCCAACCCTCTGGGGCACGACTATTAAACAGCACTTCTGACAGGATGCTACGGCAACTATTTCCAGTACACAAAAAAAGGAATTTCATATTGTTCTACTCGCAATAACTATTGATTTGTTGAAATGATGGAGCAACTTTTGGCTGTAAATCAGCATTTTTAAGGGTGTTAAGTACGTCTATACACCAAGTAGGTAAATTGGGATTGAGACTGTAATAGACCCATTGTCCTTGACGTCGATCTTGTAAAAGACCAGAAGAGCGTAATAAGGCTAAATGCCGTGAAATCTTGGGTTGGCTGAGTTGTAGTTTTTCAGTCAAATCACAAACACACTGTTCATTATTTCCAAGAACCAACATGACGATGTTGAATCGCGTTTCATCAGCCAAACATTTAAAGAAATTGATTTGATCCATACTTTCACTCACTCTGACATATGGATATATCAATATTCACATATATCCATGAAATTTTTATTTCAAACGTAACCCATTTGCATCAAGCACTTGTTCACCATCCTCTTTAGTGAAAGCACCCTTTTGTGGGAGTGGCAGAATTTCTAAAACCAGTTCTGACGGACGACTTAAACGAGTTCCTAGTTCAGTCACCACGAATGGGCGGTTAATCAAAATTGGATACTGAAGCATAAAATTAAGCAATTGATCTTCAGTCCAATCCTCTTGATCAATTCCTAATTCTGTATATGGAGCAACATTTTTACGAATCGCTTCTCTCACCGTTAAACCTGCATCCGCGATCATTTGAATCAGTTCATTTTTAGATGGAGGTGTTACAAGGTACTCAATCACTTCAGGTTCAATATTGGCATTACGGATTAACGCCAATGTATTACGTGATGTACCACATTCAGGGTTGTGATAAATCTTAACTTTTGGAGTAGCAGACATTTGCTCAAACTCAATTGAATCTTTATATATACTTATATATGAATAATCATATATATGCAACTCCATATTTAAAGAATATAAAATGATCTTTTTTGAATATATAGTGATCGAATGAGCGTGTTAAAATTAGATAAAACCCAAGATTTAGAGGTCAAGCTATGGAAACAGTCATGATTACTTTGATCTTAGTTATTATTTTGATTTTACTTGTCATATTCTATAAAAAGAAAAAATAAACCATGGCTTTTGGGTTTACGAATAGACTCAGTAATGCCCGCCCAATTAATCGGTAACAAGGTAAGACAGCTTTTCGCTCTCTTCTTAGCTTAGGAATTTCTGAATTATAGCCCATAAAATCAGCAACGACCTCTAACGCTTTAATACAGCGTTAGAGGGATAATGATCTCAAGATTGTATTGCTTCGGCTGTCTATTTTGCCGTATTAGGCACCATCACCAGCCCAAACCATATCCACTTTTTTTAAGCATTGCTTAATGCACTAACTAAATCACCAGTACCCTTCAAGTCAGACACCTGTCCGTCCAAAGGCTGACTAAACTGGATTCGCTGAATCTTTGCTGCACGCTCTGCGGAGAACACAGGGATTTGACTCATCGCAAATTCAGACAGAGCGGTAATGGTCAGTGAGGGATTCACACCTAAATTTCCCGGCACAATTGAACCATCTAATACGCGTAAATTTTGATAACCAAAGACTTGACCGGTGAAGTCTACAACGCCATTCGACTTATCATTACCCATCGCAACACCACTCATAATATGTGCTGTCGTTGGCGTTCCCAGTAGAATTTCAGTAAGTGCAGAACCCGGTTCTCCACCTAACTTTTGTGCAATCATTTTAGTGGCTTCTTCAGCCGCTGGGAATGAAACGGTGAGTGGCGTGTCCCCTTCTTTTTGCACGGCAGTGATACTATTTTTGAACAGTCGATACCACTTTCTACGCCATTCAAAATGAATAAACGCTTCAGACTTTTGCATTACCAATAAAATAATAGAGTCTTTGGCTTTACCCTTATAACGCAGTACTTTAAAGGTTTTTAAGGGATGCAACAGTGTAGTGAACACAAACTTCATAAAGCGCATAAAGCCCTGACCAGTCACCATCGGCACATATGGAATATAAATCCATGAAGCATCCGCACCTTCAGGGAAACGTGTGACCTCGATATTGGTATCTGCATCGACTGAAATAAAGGAGCTGATTGCCACACCATCATCCAGTTTTTTACCAGTATTGTTCACTGTGGTCAGGGTTTCCGAGTTCGTCCGAACTTCCTGTCCCAGCAATGAAGAAATATTGGGTAAAGTCTTATGCTGATCCCGCATTTTTAACAACATCGGTACCGTACCCATCACCCCTGCAGATAACACTACCCCACGACTGCGTAAACTATACTGACGAACATTCTTGCCTAAAGTTTCTTTGACGATGATTTCATAGCCTTCACCACCATCCTCACTCAAGGGTATAATTTTGATGACTTCAGAGCTTGGGCGAATTTCAACGCCATTACGCTCAGCAAAATACAGATAATTTTTCATGAGGGTGTTTTTGGCATTATTACGACAGCCCAACATACAACTGCCACAATAAATACATGAGTTACGATCTGGCCCTTCTCCATTGAAATACGGATCTTTCGCTACTTGTCCTTCCAGACCAGCTACTTGTGAAAAGAAGACCCCCGTATTCACCGTTTTAAATGAATTTGCATATCCAATTTCACTCGCAACTTCTTTTAACGTGTCGTCTGCAATATTGGTATAAGTATTATTCGCTGTACCCAGCATACGTTGAGCTAGACCATAAAATGGTTTTAAGGTGTCTTTCCAATCTTTACGAATTTTCGTCCAAGCCTCGGACTCAAAAACTGCATCAGGTGGAATTAAATGTACATTGGCATAAATTTGTGAGCCCCCACCAACACCTACCCCATGCAAAATGGTGGTTTTACTGGTGAAAGTAAATTGCATCGTGCCTTTGAATCCCAGTTCAGGTCGCCACAAATAGTTTTTGGTGTCTAAATTGGTGGTTGGAAAATCCTTGTCTTCACGGCGTAAGCCTTTCTCCAAAATCAGGACTTTATAGCCTTTTTCACTGAGGCGTAAAGCACTGACCGATCCACCAAAGCCTGAGCCAATCACGATTTGATCAAAATCAAAATCTTTATTCTTCATCCTATTAACTCCTTTAATAGTTTTATTTTTCTGTTTTTAAACACACCAACCCCTTCACTTCAAAATACCCATCTTGAAGTGAAAAGTGATTTTGAGGTTTTAAAATTTAAGCGCTTATGACTTGATGCGGATCAATAAATTCAACAGCCAATTGGCAAATTTTCCGTAAGGCGGCGCGAGAAACTTCAAGCTCGAAAAACCCGCCTGATAAAACACAGGACGCATTTTGGAAAAAGTCAAAAAGCCTTCATAACCATGATAGTGCCCCATCCCGCTGGCACCGACTCCACCAAATGGCAAGTCATGCTGCCCGACATGAAATAAGGCATCATTGACCGAAACCCCGCCCGACATAACTCGGCTGATATAAAATTCGACTAGGCTTTTGTTATTACTAAATGGATAAAAGGCCAATGGACGATCACGCTGTACAATATAGTCCACCACCTCTTCAGGCTTCTGGTAGATTTTGACCATCAAAATTGGGCCAAAGGTTTCACGCGTATCGATTTCCATCGCATCATTGCTGTTCAACACCAAAGTCAGTGGGAATTTTCGTGTCCCCGCATCAGGCTCTTGCTGATTTAAATTAATCAAACTTGCCCCTTTGGCTTCAGCATCTGCCAAGCTATGTACTAAGCGCTGAAAGGCACGCTCATCAATCACAGAAGTATAATCTTTGCTATGAATATCAGGCACATGTTCCTGCACCCACGCTGCCGCGGCTTGAATAAAAGCTTGTAACTTCGACTCATGTACAAATAAATAATCGACATTGGTACAAATTTGCCCCGCATTAAACTGTTTCACAAACATAATGCGTTCTACAGCTTTCTCAATAGGGTATTCAGGATCAATCACCGCAGGAGATTTACCACCCAACTCCAAAGTCACTGGCGTCAAGTTCTGTGCTGCAGCAGCCATGACTTTACGCCCTGTCGCACCAGAGCCAGTAAACATCAGGTGGTCAAACGGCAATTTTGAAAATTCGATGCCTACTTCACCAGTCTCATCGAAAATCTGTAATTTTTCCGCTTTAAAGTATTTGGGACTTAACTCAATCAGTAATTCAGCCAAATGTCTTGAATTTTCAGACATTTTAACCATAGCCGTATTCCCCGCAGCAAACACGGCCGACAACTGTGAAAACATCAAATTGATGGGGAAATTCCACGGCACAATAATTCCAATCACCCCCAGCGGCTGCGGAATCACACGGTTTTTTGCACCAAAATACAGGCTATGATCGACATGTCGTTTTTGTACTTTGGTCCAGTGTTTCAAGTGTTTGATGCTGCCGTTTATGTCATCCGTGACAGTAATAATTTCTGCCAATAAGGTTTCATGACGTGAACGATTGCCATAATCACGATTCAAGGAGTCAATAATTGCTTCACGGTGATTGTTAATCAATGCTTTTAAATTCAGTAAATGTTGCTTGCGTTGTGCAATCGTTTCAATGCCTTGCTGATGAAAGCTTTTGCGCTGTAATTGAAAACAATCGTGCAATGTCTGTTCTATCACTGTTTGCTCGATATGAGACTGAACCGTAAGTTGCATATGCTTTTCCTTTCACGGCTAAAATGGTGATTAAATACTTCTTTTCTATGTTGGTTGAGATAATCTCTTATCCTACTTTAACAAATGGCTTGAATTATGCTTGACTTTTTAGGACACTAAATTGATCTTTTAGGACAACACGGAATGTTGTGATGGGAAGTTATATTCGTGCAGCCAGCCTCGGCGGTTTTGAAGACTTAGTCCGTAGTTATGGCATCAACCCTATAGAAATCTTGAAAGAGATCGGGATTTTACCTGCTTTACTCCGCGATCCAGATTCATTTATTCATTATGATCATTATTTAAATTTATTGGAAAAAGCGGCCTTAGCTTGTCAGGATGATTGCTTCGGTTTAAAACTCGGTGCACTCCAAAATATTAGCACAATCGGTTTGATTGGCGTCTACATGTCCCGACAAACGACCATACTTGAAGCCTTAAGCGTGGCGCAAAATTATGTCTATTTACATGCTGAAGGCATTGTCTTCCACGTCTCGCAACATAATGCTCTGCTCTGTAAGCTGAACTTTGTGCGTTTAAGTGAATACAACACCGATGTACCACAAAAATCACAACTGGCCATTTGCCTTGTCACGAATATTCTCAAAGATTTGATTGGTTCACAGTGGCATGCTGAAAAAATTTGCTTCAAGCAAAAACCACCACAAAAAGGTGCCCAAACTTTCCAAGCTCACTTTTCATGTCCGGTGGAATTTGAAACCGATGAAGATGCGCTATATTTTCCCGCAAGCTTTTTAAGCTATAAACCCTATAACTTTAATGAAGATGCCATTAATCAACTAATCGTACAGCAGCTTGAAACACAAAGCAGCACCAAAACTGAAGACAATACCGCACTGATAGAGAGTTCAGTCCGCATGCTGATGGCGACAGGAGACTGCAGCATTGAAAATATCGCACTCTGTATGGGCATGCATCCGAAAAAGCTTCAGCGCGCTTTAAAAATGCAAGGAACAAGCTATCGAGATATACTTGAAAATGTCCGAAAAAAAGAAGCGCTTCGTATGCTTGATGCAGGCAATGTGAATTTGACAGATATTGCTCTACAGTTGGGCTATGCAGAGTTATCTATTTTCAGTCGCAACTTTAAAAGCTGGTTTGGCATTCCCCCAACCGAGTTAAAAGCCAAAACTAGAAGCCCTATTGTGTGACTTCTGGTTTTGCTACTTTGTTAAATCAAAAGTGCCCAAAGGATTCAAGCATCTAGTTTAAATCCGTTGCATGTCGCACTATTCAATGCATACTCAATTGATTATTTCGGGAAAACAAAGGATGCGACCAAGCGTGCACCCCAACCTTTCGGGCTGCCGTCAGTATCATCAACCCAATATCGAGCACCACCGCCCACACTAATCGCCTGACCATTTAGGCGAATCACTTTGGTCACAGTCAAGTTGACAGGAACTGTGGCTTCTTCTGCATTCCAGTCATATGTCGTTTCAGTATTCAATGCCACCGTCGTACTATTTGGATAAGTGTAACTAATAAAAGGTTGCACAAAGGTACTACTGATCGCCTCAACATCATCTTCATGCTCTACTCCCCAAATATGGTTTGCCAATGCCCCAAATGTCTAACCGTGACTTTGCTTCAAAACGACAAAAGTTGGGCCAGCACCGTATTGATCTGCACCCAAGGCCTTTTCCGAAGCGGTTGGAAAGAGCAAGGCAGGGCCTACACCCCATGTAACCCCATTGTCCGATGTTTTTGAGGGAGAAAAGAATAAGCTTTGTACAATGTCACCCACGCCCCAATCATCATCACGCCCCCCTTCATTATAAATTTGATAATTTACGGGTAATACAGTACGAGAGATCAAATTCCAATTTTCATTTAATTCAATCGGGATAACGGGCTGAATATTGAGTTAATAACGTTCTATATTTTTAGCCATACCAATGTTTTCATCATAATTTAATTGAAATGGCACACTGACCAAGTTCGCGACAGGATTTGATAACTGTTGGGCCAAATCTGCACCATTGTCGGCATAAGCCTGAGAAGCTCCTAATCCTCCCAAAATGCTAAGAAAAAGTAAGCCTTTTATTGCTCTAGGATTGAAAGAAAAATTATTCATGTACTTATCGCATCCTTCTAATCATTTATGGTTCACAGTAGAGCGATAGCAAACTAAAACTCTAAATTTTTTAATAAATTATGCTTTTAACGGTATAACAAAACTACAGCTTAATTTAAGTCAAGATTGAGTGCTGATTGCACCGCTTAATGACCACCTATCTTCATTCATCTATATTTAAAACTAAAGATTTTTGTTATTAACATTTGATTCAAATTTATATGTTTTTTTATAACACAACGCAATATATCCGCAACAATTATCATTGCTGCTGTAGACCATATTAATCATGTAAAAACAATAGCTCGATCTTCTAAATAAAAATAATCGATAAATGATCTACAAAATATAATTTTGTATTATAAAGCAGTAAAAAAAACCGTGATAAGCATCACAAAAAGATTTATTACCACACTTAATTGAGTAATTTTTAACCAAAAAATAAATTTTATATTTCAAATTATATATTTATATTTTTCATTAACTTAGGTTGTATAAATGTATATTTTTAGTATAAAAACTCTATTGTGATTACTTTTTGAACTGATTAGTTATATCTAGAGTATTTACTCTTATTTTAATTGTGCTATTTTTGTGACACGGAGTAACAAATGATTTCGGTTAACCGACTTCTCCAAAAGCCAAAAAACATAAACACAAAATGAGCAACAAACATTTGCATTTGCACCTCAAGGAAAGACGTAGAATGAAATTAAAGACATTAACGACAGCAATGATTTTAGCAACTGTACCAATGACCGGGGCATTTGCCGCTGCTCTAGATCGTTCAGGTCAGTCAATCTCTGCATTCTTGCAACCTGGTAACTATTTTGAAGCAGGTATTTCTGTATTAGATCCAGATGTATCTGGGAAGGCTATTTCAACTGCTGGTGGCGGCAATCTTTCTGACATGGGAGATGATTACTACTTCCCCTCAGCTGCTCTTAAATTACAAGTAACAGACCACTTCTCATTTGGTTTGATCTATGACCAACCATTTGGTGCTGATGCTGCATACTCAACAAGTGACCCACTTGTTGGTCTCAATACAGGTTTGTTCCACTTAAACGGTGAAGCAACTGAAGTAGAAGTTGACACTCAAAGTTTGTCTATGATTTTTGGTTTCCAGCCAAATGAAAATTTCAACATTTATGCTGGTCCTGTTTATCAAACAATTAAAGGTAATGTTCAATTACGTGGTGCGGCATATGGTTCAGCTAACGGCCTTGGCTTATATAATGCTGATTTAGATGAAGATGGTGCAGTTGGCTGGTTAGCTGGCTTTGCTTATCAAATTCCTGAAATTGCTTTAAAAACATCTATCACTTATCGCTCTGAAATTGACCACAAAGCATCTGCTCGCGAATATGGTCAAAGTAACGTATTAGCATTTGTTGGCAGTAGCCCTGTTTACGATGTAGCAACAGATGCAAATATTACAACTCCCCAATCTGTTAACCTTGATTTCCAAACAGGGATCATGGCAAATACAGTTGCCTTTGCAAATGTACGTTGGGTGAATTGGAAAGACTTTTCTCTTGACCTAAAACAATTCGGAACTGTTGCAGATACTCTAGGTGCGCTAGGCCAGACTCCAGACAACCCAAATGGCTTTGATATTGTTGCTTATACTGATGACCAATGGTCAGCAAACGTAGGTGTAGGCCGTAAATTTAATGATCTATGGGCAGGTAATGTCTCAGTAGGTTGGGATTCTGGTGCAGGTAATCCTATATCAACTCTTGGCCCAACTGAAGGTTACTGGAATGTTGGCTTAGGACTTCAATATAGTCCAACACCTGCAACCTTTATCGCTGGTGGTGTTAAATACTTCTGGTTAGGCGATGCAAAAGCGCAAGCCGCATCTAACTTTGGATCAGATACTTATGTTGCAGAATTTAATGACAATGATGCTTTAGCTTATGGCTTAAAAATCGGTTACAAGTTCTAATTACTAATACTGAAAAAACCATCTGCAAAGATGGTTTTTTCATTTTCAACAATGACACCTACGCTCTTTTTTATACACTTGTGATTCATTTGAGCAATAAACAAACACTTAAACATTTTGCATAATATTCAATCAGCCACTCAGCATCTAAAAATAAATCCATATAAATCATAAAATTAATATTTTTTTTAGTGTTTTTACTCTACACAAGTACAATTTTTAACTTTTCAGTTCATTTTACAACCGTAGTTGAGCATTTACTCTTTTTGTATTTATGTTACTTTTCGTGCCAATCACTTACATAAAGCTACAACAAGGAATGTTCCCTATGAAGCTTACAGCTCTTCGCTCGGCTATTTTGCTCAGCTTAATCCCAACAACTTCTGTCATAGCTGGCGGTCTAGATCGATCTGGGCAATCAATGTCTGCTTTTTTTCAATCGGGCAACTATGCTGAAGCTGGTTTTACAGTAATTGATCCAACTGTAGAAGGTACCTCTACAGTTGTTAAAGATGAAAAAATCAGTGATATGGGAGATGATTACTACTTCCCTTCTGCAGCGATTAAAATACAGCCAACCGATAATATTTCACTAGGATTATTATATGATCAGCCTTTCGGTGCTGATGCAACCTACTCATCAACAGCAGGTACATTTGGTAATGGTACGGAAGGAACTTCTGTTGAAGTTGATACTCATAATCTAACAGCGCTGATTGGTTACCAACCCAACCAAAACTGGAATTTTTATGCAGGCCCCGTATATCAAACAGTTGAAGGAAAAGTTTCATTACGTGGTGCCGCATACGGTGGTACTCGTCTATTAGGTGGCTACGACATAGATCTCAAAGAAGATGATGCTTTCGGTTGGATCGCAGGTGCCGCATACTCTATCCCTGAAATTGCACTTAGAGCGGCTGTCACTTATCGCTCTGAAATCAAACATGAACTTGATACTTCAGAAACATTTGCCCTAGGTGCTGTTGCTCGTCCTAACTCAAACACAGAAGTTGTTACACCTCAGTCTGTAAACATTGATTTGCAATCAGGTGTCGCTAAAGATACCTTAGCTTTTGCAAATATTCGCTGGGTACATTGGGATCAATTTGCAGTTAAGCCAACATATTTAGCTGCTGCAACACAAGCTGCAAGAGGTAAAGCACAAAATCTAATCGACTATTCAGATGATCAGTGGTCTATTACAACAGGTCTTTCTCATAAGTTTAATGATAAATGGGCTGGTTCAGCTTCTGTTGGTTATGACTCTGGAGCAGGTAACCCTGTTACGACACTTGGCCCTGTAGAAGGAAACTG
>NZ_JBUEBA010000002.1:2380077-2393551 GCF_058107045.1 Acinetobacter sp. AB03
GGAAACTGGAGTATTGGATTAGGCGCTCAATATAGCCCTGCACAAAGCTATTTCATTGCTGCTGGCGTACGTTACCTATGGTTAGGTGATGCAGATGCACAAACAGGTGGGAATGTTGTTGGTAGCTTTGAAGATAACAGCGCCCTTGCATATGGTATGAAAATTGGCTATCGCTTTTAATTAATCTATGTTAACTAACATTGAATTCAATAAAAAATGGCGCTAATGGCGCCATTTTTTATTATTTTAAAATCAATATATTAAGCTGGAATATCACGAACTGAGGCATTACGAATTGCCTCTTTTAAAGCTTCATAACCATGAATTGCAGGGAATTGTGGGAATTCTTTAATCACATTTTCTGGTGCATCAAACAAAAAACCTTTATCCGCTTCACCCAGCATAGTGGTGTCGTTATAAGAATCACCTGCGGCAATAACACGGTAATTTAGTCCATGCAATCCTTTAACTGCTTCACGTTTTTGGTCAGGTTGGCGCAGCTTATAGGCTGTAATCATACCCTTTTCATCAGTTTCTAACTTATGGCAAAAAATCGTTGGCCAGCCCAGTTGTTTCATTAATGGATGTGCAAACTCATAGAAAGTATCTGACAAAATAATCAGCTGAAAATGTGTACGTAACCATTCAACAAATTCTTTTGCCCCTGGAAATGGGCCCATCTCAGCAATGACTTCTTGAATATCATTTAAGCCTAAACCATGTTCTTTTAATATATTCAAACGCTGTGTCATGAGCACATCATAATCAGGAATATCACGTGTGGTTGCTTCAAGCGCTTTAATGCCTGTTTTTTTAGCAAAGTTAATCCAAATCTCTGGAACTAACACCCCTTCTAGATCAAGACAAACAACTTCCATGAATACTCCCTTTTATTTACGTGGAAAAATTTTGAACTATCATAGCTTAATATTTGTCTAATGCATTGCTGTTTTTTAAATCTATTTTTTTCATAAGCATTTATTTTTTAGTGATAAGTGGCTTATTTCAACTCTATTAAAATACGCAGCAAATAACGTAATATAGGTCTTGTTAGATTCCAAGCCTATTGCCAGGATACTCATGACAACCATTCCAACTATTGATCTTGTTGATGCTCTCGCAGCTGAATATGCAGACAAATCACCAAGTGAAATTTTAGCACTTGCACTAAATCAAGCTGGCGAAATTGCCATCTCGTTTTCAGGTGCAGAAGATGTCGTACTTATTGATATGGCTGCTAATTTAGGTAAACCCTTTCGTGTCTTTAGCTTAGACACAGGACGTTTACATGCAGAAACCTATCAATTTATCGAAACTGTGCGTAAACACTACAACATTAATATCGAAATCTGCTTCCCAGAAGCAGACACCGTTCAAAAACTAGTCAATGAAAAAGGTTTATTCAGCTTTTATCAAGATGATCATAAAGAGTGTTGTGGTATCCGTAAAGTTCAGCCTTTACGTAAAAAATTGGCGACTTTAGATGGTTGGATTACTGGTCAACGTAAAGACCAAAGTCCGGGCACACGAACTGAGATTCCAGTTGTTCAGGCAGATATTGGGTTTTCAGGCGAAGGTAAACAGTTAATTAAATACAATCCCCTTGCCAACTGGTCCAGTGCCGATGTGTGGAGTTACATTCGCATGATGGAAGTGCCTTATAATCCATTGCATGAGCGCGGTTTTATCTCTATCGGCTGTGAACCATGTACACGTCCAGTGTTACCAAACCAACATGAACGTGAAGGACGTTGGTGGTGGGAGGAAGCGACACACAAAGAATGTGGCCTGCATGCAGGTAATTTGAAAAAGTAAAGACCAAAACCACTGCAAAGCAGTGGTTTTTCGCAACCAATGGATACACACAAAGCGCTCCCATTGTTAAAAAAATCGATATACTAGCTTTAAGTTCTATAATTCTAACAAGATTGCTCATATAGGAGCGGTCAGATATTGCAGTGAGGCAATCCAGACTATGCGTCCATTACATCCGATTGACTTTATTTTTTTATCACTTGAAAAACGCCAGCAACCCATGCATGTCGGTGGATTATTCTTATTCCAAATTCCTGAAAATGCACCTGCCAGCTTCATTCAAAATTTAGTTGCAGATATTCGTAACTCCAAATCCATTCCTATTCCTCCATTTAACAACAAACTCAACGGTTTATTTTGGGATGAAGATGAAGAGTTTGATCTTGATCACCATTTTCGTCATATCGCACTCCCACAACCGGGGCGTATTCTTGAACTGCTCACCTATATTTCACAAGAACACAGTAGTTTAATTGACCGTGCTAAACCGTTATGGACGTGTCATATCATTGAAGGGATTGAAGGGAATCGTTTTGCGATGTACTTCAAAATTCACCATGCGATGGTGGATGGTATCGCGGGTATGCGTTTGGTGGAAAAATCATTATCACAAGATCCAAACGCAAAGAGTATTGTGCCACCATGGTGTGTTGAAGGCCCTCGTGCGAAGCGTTTAAAAGAACCGAATGTTAGTCGCTTTAAGAAAATAATGAATGGCGTAATGGGCCAGCTTGAGTCAACACCACGTGTCATGTATGAGTTGTCACAAACAGTCATGAAAGATATGGGACGTAATCCTGATTATGTTTCAAGCTTCCAAGCACCCAGCTCTATTCTTAACCAGCGGGTTAGTTCCTCCCGCCGTTTTGCAGCACAGTCTTTTGAGTTTGACCGTTTACGTCATATTTCTAAAAGTTTGGGTGTCACGATTAATGACATCGTACTGGCGATTTGTTCAGGTGCCTTGCGTGAATATTTATTGTCCCAAGACGCACTTCCTAAAAAGCCTTTAATAGCCATGGTGCCTGCATCAGTTCGCGATGACGATTCGTCTATGTCGAATCGTATCACCATGATTCTGGCAAATTTAGGCACGCATAAAGAAGATCCACTAGAGCGCCTCGCAATTGTTCGTCGTAGTGTGCAAAATGCCAAAGAAAAGTTCAAACGCATGAATTCAAACCAGATTCTAAACTATAGTGCGTTTGTTTATAGTGCGGCTGGTCTCAACATTGCCTCAGGCTTACTGCCTAAACGCCAAGCGTTTAATCTGGTGATTTCAAATGTCCCTGGCCCACGTGAGCCGTTGTATTGGAATGGGGCACGACTCGATGCACTATACCCTGCCTCAATCATTTTGGATGGCCAAGCACTCAACATCACCATGACCAGTTATTTAGATAAACTTGAAGTGGGTTTAACGGCTTGTCGAAATGCACTACCGAAGATGCAGAATTTACTTACACATTTAGAAGAAGAAATTCAACGCTTTGAAGCGATTGTAGGGGTCGAAGGCCCAAAGTTGCAAGCGGTCAGTTGATGCCGCAAAACGAATCAGAAATACAAGAATAATCAATAAAACTAAGGGGCTTCGATAAGCCCCTTAGTTTTTAATGCTACGACATTGTTTTAATAATTGATGACACGCAGTACGAATCATGGCAGTTGTAATTTGTACTTCTTTACCCTGATCATCCAAAATATACGCATTATGCGTTACTTTCGTATCTAATAAATGTTTCAAACTAGGTTGAATAATTGCTTCTCTAACACCCATATCACACCTCATTTGCTAAACCTATTTGAGAGAATAAGCTTTGGCTATTTCCGTGTTTCTAGTATTAAAAATCTAAGATCGAAAGTAAAATTTCAGTTGTAACAACTATTTAACCATATATTGTTACAATTTCAGCTCAGAATGATATCGTATTGCTCTTGCGTATATAAATTTTCCACCTGAAATTTAATCACACGACCAATGAAATGCTCTAAATCCGCGACTGCTGGCGCTTCTGCGGTTAACAAGCGGTCAATCACCGATGGATGCGCAACGACAGTAAAGCCAGTCTGAGATTGATACGCACGTGTATATCTCATGATTTCTCGAAAGATTTCGTAACATACAGACTCAGCTGTTTTCACATAACCTCGTCCCTGACAGGTCGGGCAAGATTCACATAATAAGTGCTCTAATGATTCACGCGTACGTTTACGTGTCATTTCGACCAAACCAAGCTCAGAAACCTGCGTAATTTTGGTTTTCGCATGGTCTTGCTCAAGCATCCGTTCAAACTGAGTCATGACCTCAGTTCGATGCTCCTGCTCTTGCATGTCAATAAAGTCGATAATAATAATACCGCCTAAATTGCGTAGTCTCAGCTGGCGCGCAATGACCTGTGTCGCTTCCATATTGGTTTTAAACACAGTATCTTCTAAAGAGCGGCCACCCACATATGACCCTGTATTGACATCGATAGTCGTCATAGCTTCAGTCTGGTCTATCATCAAATAACCGCCAGACTTCAACGCAACACGCGTCTGTAGAGCTCTTTGAATGTCTTCTTCGACATTATACAAGTCAAAAATTGGGCGCTCACCCGGATAGTGAATGAGACGTTCTTTGATATTAGGGACAAATTCTTCTACGAACTCTTGGAGCTTGCCATGTATTTCACGCGAGTCGACTGAAATTTTAGCGGTCTTTTCACTCGCAAGATCGCGAATAATGCGTTGGGGTAAAGGCAGTTCTTCAAAAATTAACGATGGCACCGCAATACTGATTTGCTTGCGCTGAATAAATTCCCAAAGTTTTGCCAAATAAGCCATATCTTGTGCAATAGCAGCTTCCGCAATCCCATCAGCAGCTGTACGAACAATCACTGAACCCGGAAGTTTATGTTCCGCTTGAATACGCTCAATCATCGAACGTAAACGATCACGCTCAGCTTCAGACTCAATACGTTGAGACACACCGGTATGATTGCCATAAGGCATCATCACTAAATAGCGCGAAGGAATGGAAAGGTCGGTTGAAAGCCGAGCCCCTTTGGTTCCCAGCATATCTTTCATGACTTGAACGGTAAGAATTTGTCCCGGCTGTAAGAGCTCAAAAACATTGGGTGTGGGTTGATTACGTGACCAAACCATATCATTAATATGTAAAAAAGCAGTTCGTGACAGTCCAATATCGACAAACGCAGCCTGCATTCCCGGAAGAACACGCACCACTTTACCTTTATAAATATTGCCCACTAAACCACGTTTCACCGTACGCTCAATAAATAATTCATTGACCGTGCCGTTTTCAATTAACGCGACGCGACATTCCATAGGCGTGACGTTAATTAATAACTCGTCAGACATAACAAACTCAAAACATTATAAAAAATCTTTTGAGACAGTTAATTTAGTGCCTTAACTGCCTGTAATAACTGTACCGTTTCATGCAACGGTAGCCCTACAACATTGCTATAG
The DNA here is from genome assembly GCF_058107045.1 of Acinetobacter sp. AB03. Classification (NCBI taxonomy): domain Bacteria; kingdom Pseudomonadati; phylum Pseudomonadota; class Gammaproteobacteria; order Moraxellales; family Moraxellaceae; genus Acinetobacter; species Acinetobacter sp. AB03. Next base: position 2,385,367 of record NZ_JBUEBA010000002.1, read on the forward strand.
CTTCCCTCTATGCGTGGAATATAACGTGCTGCAATGCCTTGTATAGCATAGGCTCCCGCCTTGCCAATGGGTTCAGATGTAGCCCAATATGCTTCCATATCATTCGGGCTCAAATGCTGAAATTCGACTTCAGTACGAACTACTATACTTGAAATTTGCGTATTTGTACGAACACAAACCGCAGTATATACATCATGCTTGCGCCCAGAAATTTTTCCCCACATTTCAAATGCATGCTGCTTAGATTCAGGTTTGCCTAAAATCTCTTGATCGACCCCTAAACTGGTATCCGCAGCTATCACAATTGCATCAGGATATTGAAGTTGTACAGCCTCTGCTTTGGCGCATGCCAATCGCTCCACATAATGAGCTACTGGCTCGCCTACTTGTACAGATTCATCAATATCTGGACTATAGATATCAAAGACAAGACCGAGCTGCTCAAGCAGCTCGCGGCGACGGGGCGAACTGGATGCTAAAATTAAACGCGCCATTTCTTCAAGATGAAATAGACCATCGGGAAAGTCAGCACACTACTCAACAGCGGTTGCCAATGACGTGCAAGGGAAAACTGTGCCCCAATCATAATTTGTGCGATCCACGTAATAAACAAATGCGCGACCACAGCCAAGGTGGCGATGACCCAAATATTGGCAAAGGTCATAATGCGACGTTCACGTGTTAAAAAACGGGACACAAAAGTAATCAGAACAAAACTGAGCGCGTTTAAACCCAAAGGTGCATCGAGCAGTAAATCGGTGAAAATCCCAACTGCAAAGGCAAACCAAATCCCGCTCCATGTCGGCTGGCATAGTACCCAAAACAGCATCACCATCATCATAAACAATGGACGCCAGCCAGAGAGCGCATAAGACAAAGGATAAACCATTAACACTGAAGCAATGATCACCGAAAAAATGATCGGAAATAAGGGGTCACGCTGTTTGGCAGCACGAAGTTTAGCGATCGGCATGCGGTTGCTCCATCGCTAAAGAATCGGAAAATAACACAACGACATGATGCCCACCCGCTAACTGTGCAGCAGGAACAACATCAATTTGAGCAAACTCGCCTGAATTATGACGACTGATTTTTGAAATGGTGCCCACCAGATAACCTGCTGGAAAATGCTCACCTAAACCAGAGCTATACACTTTTTCACCCACTTTGATTTCGGCACTGGTCGGCACGTATTCCATTTTCAAATGACCCAAATCTCCAGTCCCTGAAACAATGGCACGCATTCCAGATCGCTCCAAGCGAACCGAAAGAGAATGTTCTTTATCTGAAAGCAACATGACGCGACTACTATGCGGATAGACATTAATAATCTGTCCCATAATACCTTTGTCATCGAGCACGGTTTGCCCGACTTTTAACTGACTGTTGGCACCACGGTTTACCACAATAATATGGCGCAATGGATCGGCATCTGTCCCAATGACTTCTGCAATTTCCATACGACCATCAATGATCAACGGGGTATCTAACAGACCGCGTAAACGCGTATTTTCCGCAGATAATTCAGATAATTTTTGTAAACGCACCTGCGCCTGCAATAACTCGGCTTGCATCGCGGTATTTTCACGGCGCAATTGAGCTTCAGACTTGGTTTGTTGATTCAGCCACTCTCGCGATAACACGGGATAACTTGCTACGGCATAAATTGGATTATAAGCGGCGTACAAGACATCTCTTGCAGGTTGAATCACATGCGGCATGCGCCAGTTAAAAAACAGCACGACCAAGCATGTGATCACTGCAATGATAAATGAGCGAAAAGATGGCGGTTGTCTGGAAAACAGATTTGTTTGCACCCGCCGATTCCTTTATTAGCCTACAAATAACATGTCGTGATTTGGATTATCGAAGAATTCTAAAACTTTACCACCACCACGAGTGACGCAAGTTAGAGGATCTTCTGCAACCACCACAGGTAAGCCTGTTTCTTGCGCAAGAAGTTTATCGAGGTTACGCAGTAATGCACCACCACCGGTCAACACTATACCGCGCTCAGCGATGTCTGAAGACAGCTCAGGAGGCGTTTGCTCAAGTGCAGATTTCACAGCTGAAACAATACTTTGTAATGGATCAGAAATCGCTTGCGTGATTTCGTCCGAAGTCACAGTGATCGCACGTGGCACACCTTCAGCAAGGTTACGGCCGCGAACTTCAATTTCAAGTGCTTTGGCATCGGCTTCTGGTAAAGCCATACCCACTTCTTTCTTGATAATTTCAGCGGTAGTTTCACCAATCACGCAACCATGTGCTTTACGTACATAGTTAATGATTTGTTCATCAAATACATCACCACCAATACGTAGTGAGTCAGCATAGACACAACCTTGAAGCGAAATGATCGCAATTTCAGTTGTACCACCACCAACATCGACCACCATAGAGCCGCATGCTTGTTCAACTGGCATACCGGCACCAATTGCAGCAGCCATTGGTTCTTCAATCAAACGAACATCACGCGCGCCTGCATTAAATACAGCTTCACGAATAGCACGACGCTCAACCAAAGTTGATTTGCAAGGCACACACACCACAACACGAGGTGCAGGTGGGAACAGACGTTTTTCATGTACTTTACCAATAAATTGGTTCAGCATGGTTTCGGTCACTTCAAAATCGGCAATCACACCATCCTTCATTGGACGAATGGCAGAGATATTTGCAGGTGTACGGCCCAGCATTTGCTTTGCATCAAGACCTACCGCGGCAACGATTTTTTGTGAACCACTGTGACGAATTGCCACAACTGTCGGTTCATTTAATATAATGCCTCGTCCTGGTGCATAAATAAGTGTATTTGCTGTACCTAAATCAATGGCTAGATCGGGCGAAAACAAGCCAATTAGTCTTTTTAGAATCACGGAGACGTTCTCGATTAAACTTTATGTGGACGCAAGGTGGCAACTTTAACTAAATGTGATGATTTGAACAAGTCAATCGCTTATTATAACGCACGATATTTTGAAATTTTTTAATACTGACTCAGGTGATGTTATGTCTACATCGGATGCACAGCATTCTGCAGATTTAAATGCACAAACAGTTTCAGCAATCGCCAATCTTGCTCGATTGTCGCTAGATGATACGCAATCTGCTGAATATGCTCAAAGTCTAAATAAAATTTTAGGCATGATGGAAACCTTAAAAGGCATCGACACCGATGGTGTTGAGCCGCTTAAAAGCCCATTTGATCACCCACAACCCTTACGTGAAGATGTGGTTTCAGAAACCAATCATCGTGATGAATATCAAGCCATTGCACCGCAAGTGCAAGACGGTTTGTACCTAGTTCCTCGCGTGATTGAATAATTTCTATTCAGTTAAACCATTATTTTGTAAAAATTAACGTAAAGACATTTCTCATGACAGATTTACATCGCTTATCGATTCGTGAACTCTCTGAGGGTTTAGCTGGGGCTAAATTTTCATCTCGCGAACTGACTGAACATTATTTAAAGCGCATTGCAAAACTGGATACACAAGTTAAATCTTATGTAACCGTGACTGCAGAACAAGCGCTTGCACAAGCCGATGCTGCCGATGCTGCCATTAAAGCAGGCACAGCAACCGCATTGACAGGTGTGCCGATTGCACACAAAGACATTTTTTGCACCCAAGGCATTAAAACCACTGCGGGCTCAAAAATGTTGGATAACTTTATCTCTCCTTACGACGCCACCGTTGTAGCGAAAGGTAAAGCAGCTGGTCTAGTCACTTTAGGTAAAGTGAACATGGACGAGTTTGCAATGGGTTCAACCTCTGAGAATTCATTCTACGGCGCTACAGCAAACCCTTGGAACTTAGGTCATGTACCGGGTGGTTCTTCGGGTGGTTCTGCGGCTGCGGTTGCAGCAGACCTTGCTCCGTTTGCAACAGGTACGGACACGGGTGGTTCAATTCGCCAACCGGCATCGTTCTGTGGCTTAACGGGTCTTAAACCAAGTTATGGCCGTGTGTCGCGCTTCGGGATGATTGCTTATGCATCATCACTGGATCAGGGCGGGCCAATGGCGCGTTCGGCTGAAGACTGTGCCTACCTCATGAATGTCATAGCAGGTCATGACGCGAAAGACTCAACATCGGTTGAAAAAGACGTTGATGACTATGTGGCGAACCTAAACGGCACAACAGTCAAAGGCTTACGCATTGGTATTCCAAAGCAATACTTCAATGTCGCTGGTTTAGACGCAGACGTAAAAGCACGCGTTGAAGAATCATTGAAAAAGTTAGAAGACATGGGCGCGACCTTGGTTGAGATTGATCTCAACATGACTGAAGCTTATGTTCCGACCTATTACTTGATTGCGCCTGCTGAAGCATCATCAAACTTGTCTCGTTATGACGGCGTGCGCTACGGCTACCGCGCTGAAAACCCAGTTGACCTGATGGACTTATACAAGCGTTCACGTTCTGAAGGTTTTGGTGCAGAAGTGCAGCGCCGCATCCTGATTGGCACCTATGCCCTGTCTGCGGGTTACTATGATGCGTACTACGTGAAAGCTCAAAAAGTCCGTCGTCTGATTCAACAAGATTTCTTAAAAGCGTTTGAGTCTGTAGACGTGATTGCTGCCCCTGCTGCACCGACAACTGCTTATAAGATTGGAGCAAACCTTTCTCCAGTTGAAATGTATTTGGGTGACATCTACACCATCGCGGTAAACTTGGCAGGTCTTCCTGCGATTAATGCACCTGTTGGTTTTGACAAAGACAACTTACCTGTGGGCTTACAGCTGATTGGTAACTATTGGTCAGAATCTCAACTGTTGTCTGTGGTACATCAGTACCAACTAGCGACGGATTGGCATACGAAACGTGCGGCAATTGCTGAGGAGAATGCATAATGGCTCAAGCTCAAAAGAAACCAAAATCATTATTGATTGATGGCTGGGAAGTCGTGATTGGGATCGAGATTCACACTCAGTTGGCGACCCAATCTAAAATTTTCTCAGGTTCTTCGACTGAATTTGGTCAAGATCCAAACACGCAAGCCAGCCTCGTTGACTTGGCAATGCCGGGTGTACTGCCTGTATTAAATAAAGAAGTGGTCGATTTAGCTATTCGTTTTGGTTTGGGTATTGATGCTTACATCGACCAAGCGTCTGTGTTTGCACGTAAAAACTACTTCTACCCTGACTCGCCAAAAGGCTACCAAATTAGCCAGATGGATAACCCGATTGTGGGCTTGGGTCATATCGACATTCAACTTGAAGATGGTACGGTAAAGCGCATTGGCGTAACGCGTGCCCACCTTGAGGAAGATGCAGGTAAATCCATCCATGACCAGTTTGAAGGTATGTCAGGTATCGACCTCAACCGTGCAGGTACACCTTTACTTGAAATCGTGTCTGAACCCGATATGCGTTCGGTTGAAGAAGCGGTGGCTTATATCAAATCGATTCACACTTTAGTGCGTTGGTTGGGTATTTCTGACGGTAACATGGCAGAAGGTTCATTCCGTGCTGACTGTAACGTGTCGTTACGTCGTCCGGGTCAACCGTTTGGTACACGTTGCGAGTTGAAAAACCTCAACTCATTCCGTTTCATTGAACAAGCGATCAATGTTGAAATTGAACGCCAAATGGAAATTTTGGAATGGGACGGCACGATTGACCAAGAAACGCGTCTATTCGATCCTGTGAAGATGGAAACACGTTCGATGCGTTCGAAAGAAGAAGCGAACGACTATCGCTACTTCCCAGACCCTGATTTGCTGCCTGTGATTATTTCAGATGCGCAAATTGAAACAGCTCGTGCTGCGTTGCCTGAACTTCCTGCAGCACGTCGTGAGCGTTTCGTAGCAGACTTTGGTGTTACTGAGTACGATGCGCATGTGTTGACGTTGACCCGTGAAATGTCAGACTTTTATGAAGTGGTTGTGGCTGCTGCTGGCGGCGCTGCACAAGGTAAAGTGTCTGCAAACTGGGTCATGGGTGAGTTCTCAGGTGCTTTAAACAAAGCAGGCTTAGAACTCGCAGACTCTCCTGTTTCGGCTGAAAAATTGGGCGGCATGGTTGCGCGTATCGTGGATAACACCATTAGCGGCAAGATTGCGAAGCAAGTATTCGGCTTTATGTGGGATGAAGGCAAAACTGCGGACGAAATTATTGCGGAAAAAGGCTTGAAGCAGGAAACTGATACGGGTGCGATTGAAGCGATTATCAAAGACGTGCTTGCTGCCAATGAGAAGATGGTTGAAGAGTTTAAATCTGGTAAAGAGAAAGCTTTCAATGGTCTAGTGGGTCAAGTGATGAAAGCGTCTAAGGGTAAAGCTAACCCTGCGCAAGTGAATGAATTGATGAAGAAATTGATTGGTTGATTTATTTGACTAGTTAATTGTTTTTATGAGATAAAAACCTCGCTTAATGCGAGGTTTTTATTTAGAGAAAAAGATGACAGGTAATCCAAAAATATGGCGGTATATGGATTTAACAAAATTCTTAGCTATAATTATTCAAAAAGAATTATATTTTAATCGTGCTGATAATTATGAAGATATTTATGAGGGTGAACTTGCTTCTGGCGATAAAGAATTATTACAGAGCAATCCTCAACTAGAGATCATCAATCAAAGAGATTCAACATTCATCAATTGTTGGCATGAAAATGAGGTTGAATCTGCAGCAATGTGGAAACTCTATGGCAATATAGATGATGCAATTGCTATCGAAACTGATTTAGTTAGATTACGTACAAGCCTTCCTATTCGTATAGAAATACGAAAAGTAGACTATATCGACTATGACAATAACTCTATTATCAGAATGTGTTTGGAAAGAAATCATGGGCTAAGTGTTCAAGATATTTTGGCTTACAAACGTAAATCCTTTATACATGAACAAGAATATAGAGCCATTTATTGGAAAATACCTGATAGCGATGAACTAGACGAAGGTATGACATGGGTTCATCCAAAGGGTATTAACTTATCAATTGATTGTTCTATTCTGATAAAAAAAGTGCATATCTCTCCATATGCATCACCTCTGCTTGAATCGATCATAAATTCGATACTAAAAAAATATGATTTAGCCCATATTCCCGTTATTAAATCGCAGCTATACACACGCTTAAATTAAAAAGAATATTTTAAGCTGCAAGAGTAATATTTTAAATATCCAACTTTCAAAGTTCATTTTTATGTATCACTTCTGATATCCCTCATCCCCCGCCTTCTCCCAGCAGGAGAAGGAGCCTTCATTGTGAATTTAAAATCCCCCTTAGCATCTCACCTTGAAAAGGCAGGCTTTGTCATTTGATTAATTTAATACGCGCTGTTACCTATCCCTTTTAAAGGACGAGCGTTATTACACGTAAGAAGGAGAGGAATTTTATTTTAATAAATGATTTATGATTCAAAAATCTTCCCCTCTTCTTTCCTAAAAGTTAAATAAAGATGTTCTGGAATTTTCAGCACCAAATCATATTCACTATCAATAACGACTTCTAAGCATTCCTTACGAAATGAGACTTCAGAGAAGTCCTGAGCAGTTGTCACACAATGAAAATCAGCAAACTGTTCTATAGTGTCAACCTGATAATGAATATCCAGCAAAGCAAATATTTGATGAGAAAATTTTATAGCCTTGTAACCCTCATACAATTCAATAGCTTCATCAATTTCAGGATAAGTTCTTCTAAGTATTTTCTCTGCTTGCTCAAATATCAGATTTTTATCAGCATAATCTTGCTGAAAACGCTTATTTACTTTTGATAAATAGACTTCTAATAAGTGTTCTTCATCTTTAGGAAAATCTACAAAAATAAGGGTACCATCTACTTGAAATTCCGCTCTCATCATTCCAGTAAGATTCTGTATTTCATAATGCCCCAACATATTTGAAATCGAAAAAGGAAATCCAACTGCCATCATTAAACTCATTTAAATCCCTCCCCTTGTAAAGCTTCGCTTCTCACCTTTAAAAAAGGGAGACTTCGTCATGCAATTAATTGGATACATGGTGTTTCCTCTCTTTTATCAAAGGAGAGGGCTAGGGAAAGGATTTTTACATTAAGTAGTTTTTAATTCCCAAAATCCACTACACTAAACACCATCTATTACTTTAAAAACTATAACCATTTTCAAAATACCAAAGGACAATATGAAAACAACCATACTAACAGTTTCTACACTTGCCATCCTTAGCACCACCGCCTTTGCAGAAACTAA
>NZ_JBUEBA010000002.1:2393651-2393983 GCF_058107045.1 Acinetobacter sp. AB03
CATTTTATATAAATACCAGTCCATATGGTCATTGTTAGATTGGCTATTCGTTTTCTTTGGTATATTCGCTTTAGTCCCTGTTTTCCTGATCTGTTCACGCAGTGGTTCTGAATCATAGCCTTTATCTGCGCATACCACTTTTGTCTCTTTTAAATCTAATGTTGATATTAAATCAGGTGCAACTTTAACATCATGTGTGGTTCCATCGGTAATTATGAAATCAATAGGATTGCCATGTGCATCAACAATCAAATGTATTTTTGAGGAGTTTCCTCCTACACTTTTAGAAATAGATTGATTCGCTATGCCAGCAGAATGTTGATGAGCACGTA
>NZ_JBUEBA010000002.1:2394083-2438119 GCF_058107045.1 Acinetobacter sp. AB03
CTAAACCCAATGTTCCAGCTAAAGAAGCTAGCCAAATATTTAAAGCCGCTGGCTTTGCAAAAACCAAACATGGCTGGGAAGGTAGCTGCGACACAGGTGAAATCAGCACATACAAAGACCTCAATGGTGACGGCCTAAAAGACGCAGTTATTTCAGACTACAGCACCATGTGCTATGGCAACACAGGTGTCGGCTACCACATCGTTGCTCAGCAAAAAACGGGAACATGGAAACTCATTTTTGAAAACATGGGCATCCCTACTTTTCTAAAAACCAAAGGAAAAGACGGCTGGCCTGATATTGAAAATGGTGGCCCCGGATTTTGTTTTGCCGTTTACCGCTGGAATGGTCAAAAATATGATGTCAACCGTTATGAATATCAGGGCAAAGCCTGCACATTAGACTATTAACACCTTAGCATAGTAAATTTCATATCAATGAATATATAAACTGATTGATTTATCATGCTTTTCTATACAGTTAAAACGCCTCAATTACTTGGGGCTTTTTTTATAAAAATGACCTCAGTTATACGACTAAAGAGCGCTGAATGACTTAAAAATGACATCTGAACTGTGCTAATTTAGATCAAAATTGAACATAAATATGTACAAACAATAAAGAGGGTTTAAAGATGTCTAAACAAATTTTAATGCTCGTAGGTGACTATGCTGAAGACTATGAAACCATGGTGCCTTTTCAGTTTCTAACAGGTCTCGGTTATACCGTACACGCGGTCTGCCCCGATAAAAATGAAGGAGAAAGCATAGCCACAGCCATTCATGACTTTGAAGGCGAACAAACCTATAGTGAAAAACGCGGTCATAACTTTGCCATCAATTACAACTTTGAAGCCGTACACACTGCGGACTATGTTGGTTTAGTCATTCCCGGTGGTCGCGCGCCCGAATATTTACGCATGAATGAACGTATCCTTGAAATCGTACGTGAGTTTGATGCTGCAAAAAAACCAATTGCAGCAGTTTGTCATGGTGCTCAAATTCTTGCGGCAGCCGATGTACTCGAAGGCCGTACTTGTTCAGCCTACCCTGCATGCGCAGCCGAGGTGAAACTAGCAGGTGGAACTTATGCGGACATTGAAGTGACGGAAGCTGTAACCGATGGGCACTTGATCACAGCGCCGGCTTGGCCTGCCCACCCTGCTTGGATGGCGCAGTTTATTAAAGCTTTAGGGGCGACTGTAACGATTTAATTGTGTTGTTCCTCAAATGAATCTTTTATGGCATGGTTTATCATCTTTTTAGATTCAAAAATAAAAAAGCTCCTTCGATTCAAGGAGCTTTTTTAATGACTTTTTTATAACATTAATGCTTTCGATTCAGTTTATAAATCTCTCTCACTATTCATAATCTTCAAAGACCGAACTACCTCGTCACACCCAACTTATTCCAAATCTCTGGGGTTAAAAAAGTCGTGACCAATTTATTCAAATCCACATAGCGCAGCACACCTTGCAACTGGCCCTTCACTTCAGGGTTCTTTAAAATTTCCTCACCCGTAATCTGTCCAAGTTCCTGAAAACTGTCTCCAACCGCTTGTAAGCCTTCAGCTTGAATCACCGCTTTGGTCTGCGCTGAACATTGCTCCACCAAAATGCGTTGTAAGACCTGTGCTAAGTTTTTATCTAGCTGTGTACGCTGTGCATCGGTGACATTGCTATACACCTTCAGATCAGGATGTGCAGCCAGTGCCGCAAACGTCCACTGCAACACAGTGGTTTTATCTGTTGCTGTCGTTGACTTCACCAAACAATTACTCAGTTGGTCGACTGTAGTACTAGCCGTAGCAACTTGGACTGAACCACACAATGCTGCGGCCAAAAAAGCATGACGAAAAAGAACAGAAGACCGACCTCGTAAAACGCTTAAAACAGGCTGTGACATAAACTCAACTCCAATCAACAATTGCATTCTTTGTATCACAAAGCCCGTCGATCAGCCTGTTATGGAACTGTAAAATTACCGTGTAGTTGGAGAAAATTAAATCGCTCAATTCAAGCGATTTCCCTATCCAACTCAGCAGTTTCAAATGCAGTGAGCTGTGGGTGTATAGTCGGGCATGCATTCCAAAACCAATAAAAATAACCTTTGGGATCAAGCAAAGTATGCATATGAATCGTAGATTGATCACTTTCGCCCTTCCAACACGCTAAAGCAGCATTTCGGTTATTGTGTAAATCGATAAATTCAGGAGCAACTTGCTTCGGCATTTCAGGAATATAAAGTGCGTCACCATGTTCTACCCACAAGTCAGCCAAATAAATTTTTCGGTCTTTTGGAAAATATCGTCCTGCTGAGATCACCAACGGCAATTGATTTGGATCGGTCGAAGCAAAAACATGCGGAAAGTCGTGATGCTCTAAGTCTGTGACGACAAAAGGATATAATGTTTTCGCGGCTAGATTGATTTGAGTTGGGTCATAAGGGAAAAAATGACCCGCCAACATGCCATATTGATATTTAATTTGAGACAACTTTTTCTGCGTAGCCTGTACCTCTATCGCCTGTCTAGCTTTCAGCAAAGTCATACCAAATGCGGCAGCAGTTTCTGGCGTGGCTTTGAGTGGCATAAACTCAAAAGAGTTTCCCCCGAATGCTAACTGAGTCTGCTCTCCCCAATGGGCTTGGATCGTTGCTATTTCTTTGGGTACATCATAAACATGTCCCATACTCATACGGGCATTGGTCGATGATGCAGAAATAAGTTCAATAGCATCTTATAGATCAGCTAAATACTCAGGCGTTCCGTCATTTTTGTAAAAATAAGGCTGAGCTGAAATATCAACGTCTATTTCTTGCACGGTCTGATCCAGCAAAGGCGCAGTAAAATAGGTGGCTGGTGTTTGGACATTACTCATGATGTTCTTCCTTTGGTTGAGGTGCTCACATGAAGTTCGGTCGCAAACAGCCGAAAATCTTACTTCATTTGCTTGAGCATATTTTTAGCACCTGTGTGGTTATGGTTTTTGGCTAAGTTCTGCAAAACATATTTTGCTTGCCCTTTAGGGTTGGAAAAACGACTGCTATAACTTGGAATACCCGTTAAACAGCGTGCAACTAATATGCCCGATTCGGTATAGACATTTGAGGCATCCGACCCCGGCAAACGACCATAGTTATATGCGCGTTGTGCACTGTTACAGGCAGCGACTTGGTTGCGTCCACTGTTAATATCACGGCGTGCAGCCACATACAGTTTGGCCTGTTGCTGCTGTGGTGTTTCTAAAGCTTTGGGAGCTTTAGGTGGTACTTCAACTTTGCTTTCTTTTTTAAGCTCAACTTCTTTTTTGCTTTCTTCCTCTTTCTTCACCTCTACCTTGGTGGCAGGTGCTTTCGTCACCGTTTTTTTGCTTGGCGTAATAGGGGTCATACTTCGTGGTGCTGGCTCAGTCAATACTTTGCTTTGTAGATTCACTACACGAGTATCATTTGAGTTAGGCAGTTTGCGTTCAGACAATGCCTCAATACTCACCAGCCACTGCTCGCCATTATTGAGCTGGCAACGAAAAGCACCCGTACCCTGTTTTAAACTGTTATAGGTGCGAAGTAATTTTTTCGCCCACGGATCTTTCACTAAGCTAAAACTACTTTTTTGTGTCTGAGTAAAACGCCCACCATGTGCTTGGCAATACTGACTAAACATGCTGCGTGGATATAGCACCTCGATATCTTTTTCATTTTTTACGCCTACCGTGTGATAGACGTATTCTTTGCTGTTTTTATCGGTATCATTAATTTTTCGTTCTACGATTAATTCTTGTGGTGATGCAATATTTTTAAAAGGTGCTTGTGCTATATTTCCCAGACTGGTACAGCCCTGCAACACACTCACCAAAACCCCAAATACACATAAAATTTTATAATTCACTACGACTTTACTCTTAAACACCCGCATAAAAACATTAGCGGAAAGCACATAAAATAACAAACTTAAATAACTGTTTTTATTATTTATTTTAGCTTGACACACACATCGTTTTGCTTTGCTTTATGACAACCTCAACAATATTTCATCAATTTAATTTGACCCATATAACAAAAGTTACAGACAAAACGATGTTTGAACACATAAAAAACCTGCCGTGAAAGGCAGGTGAGATACATCAAAAATATTTAGTCATCTAAAGTCGATTCAAAAGCTTTTAGACGCTTATAAATTGAGAGCAGTTCAATAATGGTTTTCCATGACAGAATTAGATATTGAAATGACTCTCGTACTTTATCAAACACATTACCAATTTGGTTGATTAAACCTAGAGTCATTTTCCCTGCTGCAATTGCGGGAAATAACACCACCAAACTGTATAAAATATCCAGTTGTCGATACCATGTCGCGACTAAGTTAAAATAAGCATAGTGAAAATAAAGTCTAAAATAATTCTTTCTTACTCTGCTAAACAGTTCGACCAATGTTGCAGGTTGGGCACGGTCTGCATGGTCTTCCCCATAAACCAATTCTTTACGGTAAGCTGCTTCTACTTTTTGATTGTTAAACTCTAAACCTGGTAGTTTACTTCCTACTACCATTAACAAGACCGTACCAAAAATAGCCCAAATAATAGAAGCCCAAACTAGGGAATGCTTTACTTCACCCACAATAGGCAATTCAGGAACATGCTTTGAAAGCTCAAATAGAATTGGTAAGAAAGCCACCAATACCATCACAGCCTTGATCAACTCAACGCCCAAATCTTCTAAAATGGTAGCAAAGCGCATAGTGTCTTCTTGCACACGTTGTGATGCCCCTTCTATATGACGCAATTTTTCCCAGTGTTGGGTGTAGTATTCATTCATCGCTGTACGCCACCGAAATACATAGTGGCTGGTGAAAAAGGCATTGATCACTGCGAAAGTGACCGCAACCATCGCAATATACAAGAAGGTTAAAGTACCCATATATAGGTCTTTAATGTTACCGCCTTTACCAAGCATGCTTTGAATGAGGTCCCAAAATGGTCCATACCATGCGTTGATGGCAACACTGACCTGTACACCAAACCAGATGTTAAACAGAATAAATGCGGAGCCCCAAATCGACCATCTTTGCCATTTATTGTCTGAGACAAAACGCCAAAATAAGGCAAAGAGTGTTGTTGCTATAAAAAACCAGAGATAGAACCACAGAAAAGACGGAGACCAAAAACGGCTTACCCCAATAGCTAATTCAGCCGTTGCATATCCTTGCGGCCAACCTATGGCGCTTCCCCATGTATTTCCCCCTGTGTACCACAGTACGACATTGATCACCGACCAAAGTAATACCGAAATGAAGAACCATCTAGGGTTTGGGAAAAATGACTTAAACATGAACGATATATATCCCTTTTATGTTTCAGGTATGCAATCCGTGCATACTAATCCTTATTTCTTAATTTAGTACAATCGCATTACAGCAAGTTTGTACAATTTACTTATCCTTATTGGGTTATACGTTATTTGATTTGTATGCCCCTTCACAAGAGCTCAGGACATTATTTTCCGACTTGATCAGTCACATCAAAATCAAAATCAATTATTTCAATAACTTATAAAAATAGAAATGAACTTTGCCTCAGATTTCAAATAATATTTTATTGCTTAGGATTTAAAGCGAGTGCAATAACGGTATTTCTTTAACAACCATACGATTACTTGTTGATTTTATGTATAAAAGAATGAAGTTTGCACATTTTAAAATGGCTTCATGCTACTATCTTTTCATTAAAAACTATTGGATCTATGACATGGAAACCCTAGTACTTGAACTGATCAAACCACTCACACTGACAAAAGAAGACTTTCCACCCATTAACTTTGAAGAAGGCACTGTGCTCAAAGTTCTCATGAAAACACCTACAGGTTACTTGGTAACGGCGGACTCTCGTTTTAATTTTACGGTGTCTTTTGATGATGAAAATCAAGTGTGGCAGAAGCTTTAATTTGCAACGCTCTTTAATAAAAGAATAATCCACTCAATAAGATAAAAATAAAAAACCATCTTTTTTTATTGATTTAAAACTGATTATTTTTATTAAAATTTAGTTTTTTATACTCAATCAGCAAATGAAGCCGTGCTGAGAGTTTTCTGTACCTATTGATTTTGTGAGATTATGAACTGTCTAACATTTCGTCCCAATTTATTGAAACCACACTTTGGCATCATTTCTAAGCTAAGTTCTCCCTCCTTGACTAAGCGAAACTGAGGCTAAACCTTTATAGTTCAGAATAAGCCGTATGATTATTTGCATAGCTTTCGTACATGCTTTGACTCTTCTTTTATCTATTTTTCTTTGTAAATATTCTGCATTAATGAGTTTTTCTTATTATACGTTAGAAAGATTCAATTTCTAAAAAGTGCAGCGCAATGCTAAAAAAATAACAAGCAAGGAAGATCAGGAAATAAAAGATGAATAAAGTCGTCGCAAATGCAGCCGAAGCATTGGCTGATGTGGTTGCCAATAATCAAACGGTTGCCGTGGGTGGTTTTGGCCTCTGTGGTATTCCAGAAGCATTAATTGATGCCTTAAAAAATACAGGTGTCACAGGTTTAACCTGTATTTCAAATAATGCAGGTGTGGATGGCTTTGGTTTAGGTAAATTATTAGAAACCAAACAAATTAAAAAAATGATTGCCTCTTATGTCGGTGAAAACAAAGAGTTTGAGCGACAGTATCTCAATGGTGAACTTGAAGTTGAGCTCACTCCGCAAGGTACACTCGCAGAAAAACTACGTTCAGGCGGCGCAGGTATTCCTGCATTTTTCACCCAAACAGGTGTAGGCACCCTCATTGCCGAAGGTAAAGAAGTCCGTGACTTTGATGGTCGTCCGCATATTTTAGAAATGTCCCTTACTGCGGATATTGCTTTAGTGAAAGCCTACAAAGCCGATAAAGCAGGGAACTTAGTGTTCCGTAAAACAGCACGTAACTTTAACCCTGACTGTGCCATGGCAGGCAAATTCACGATTGCCGAAGTTGAACAAGTGGTTGAAATTGGTGAAATTGATCCAGATGACATCCATTTACCGGGTATCTACATCAACCGCGTGGTGCTTAATGCCACCCCAAAAAAGCAGATCGAACAACTGACCATTAAAGCAGAGGAAGCTTAATTATGGCTTGGACACGTAATGAAATGGCGCAGCGTGCTGCCCTTGAACTCGAAGATGGTTTTTATGTCAACTTAGGTATTGGCTTACCGACCTTAGTGGCCAATTATCTACCCGAAGGGATCAATGTTTGGTTACAGTCAGAAAATGGCTTGCTCGGTATTGATGAGTTTCCAACCCGTGATGCAATCGATGCAGACTTGATTAATGCAGGAAAACAAACCGTCACCGCACGTAAAGGGGCTGCATTTTTCTCAAGCTCAGAATCTTTTGCCATGATTCGGGGTGGACATGTCAATATTGCTATTTTAGGTGCAATGGAAGTCTCTGAAACAGGCGACTTGGCAAACTGGATGATTCCGGGTAAAAAAGTCAAAGGCATGGGCGGTGCTATGGACTTGGTTTCTGGTGTACAAAAAGTCGTGGTTCTGATGGAACACTGCGCCAAAGATGGCACGCCAAAAATTATGCCTCAATGTACCCTACCACTCACAAGCAAAGCTGTCGTCAGCCGTATCATTACTGACTTAGGCGTAATGGATATCACGACTGAAGGTGTGAAACTGGTTGAACTGGCACACGATGTAAGCTTAGAGCAAATCCAAAAAGCGACTGGCACAGCACTCATCATCAATGACTTTAAAGCCGCTTAAGTACAAAACAGCATCATTCAAAGCAGCTTCGGCTGCTTTCTTATTGGGCTCAATCAAAAAGATTTTCAGTTACCAATAGGTATTTTTATAGCCTTTAAATCAGACATAAAAACCATCATCAGCTTGATCAAGAGTATTTCTATACTCCGAAATATATTGAAGGATGACTCTCGCGCACATCTTTTTAACCCAAATAGCTGATGAAAAACTAAGCCGCTCGGCTACTATATTTGCATTCCACATTCAGAGGTTCCCATGTCACAACAAGATTATGAAAATGGTTTAAAAGTTCGCACAGAAGTCATGGGCGAATCTTTTGTTAAAAGTGCTCAGGACAATACTGTACCTTTCACCCAACCTTTACAGGACTGGATTAATGAACATGCTTGGGGCTCAACATGGCAACGTGAAGGTGTCTTACCACGTAAATATCGCTCGTTAATTACCATTGCATTCTTGACGGCACAAAAAAGTCCAACTGAGCTGAAAGGTCACGTTCGTGGTGCGTTGAATAACGGTGCAACGGTTGAAGAAATTCAAGAAGTCCTTTTACACAGTTTGCCTTATTGCGGCGCACCTGCGACTCAAGAGGCGTTCCGCGCTGCGCTGGAAGTGATTCAGGAATATCAAAGCCATTCATAAATAGATTATGCGCCATACAAAAGCGTTTTTTGCAGTCGCATGGCGCGATTCATCTGGTTTGGCTATGCTGTATTTTTTGCCTAGCCAAACCATTTCCATTAAAAGGCTTTAGTCACACTCATGCCAACGCTAAAGTTTCGACCATCGGCCGGTTCAAAGAAGCGACTATTGCTGTCATTTACAATCACTGAGCCAACATAGTTACGGTCAAACAGGTTATCGAGTCGAGCATAGCTGTTTACTTTCCAGTCACGGTTTACCCATAAATAGCCGACATTTGCAGCCACAACGGTATAACTTGGCGCAGTATCTGAGTTGATATCATCGACATAAATTTTATCCATATATCGTGCTTCTAAGCCTGCTTGAAAGCCCTGTTCAGGTTGCCATGCAATACGAGTAAATGCTTGATTTTTAGCAATTCCGGGAATCTTATTTCCTTTATTAATGGCTTTCGCATAAGGTTTTGTTGAATCATCTGGATTCGCTATTTCTGCTGTATAACTATCAAATTCAGCATCGATATAACTAAAGCTAGATTGAATATTGAGCTGTTTCCAGATCGTTTGTTGCCATGAAAGCTCTAAACCTTGTCGTGTGGTTTGATCTGCATTACGAAAAGTCGCACGACCATCACGTGTTCCCGCTGTCACTATATCGTTTTCTGTATCTGTCTGGAAAATAGCAAAAGTGAAGAGCCCGAATGGATTCTGCGACTTTAGACCCAGCTCATAGTTATCACTACTTGCTGCTTTTAACGCAAAATTCATACCCGATTTCGAAGGATCAGTGTTATAAGCCATTTCGGTAAAGGTTGGCGTTTCAAAGCCTTTGCCATAACTGGCATAGGCATAAATTTCAGGTAAAATTTCCCAGCCTAAAGCTACAGAAGGCAATAATTTTTGATAATCCGTTGAACCACTGTCATCACCATTTTTATCAAGGATGTAATGATCATCTGACTCATAATGTACATTGCTATAGCGTAAGCCTGTATCAAGATGCCATGTGGGTAAGAATTGCCATGAGGCTTGTACATACGGATCTAAATTCCACAGGGTATTATTTTCATTTCGGCGTAAATCACCTTTCACGCCAAATGTACCCGCATGATTATAATTGTTATAACCTTTACGGTCCTCGACCATCCGGTCTAAAGCCAGTCCTGCAACCAAAGTTGTATTCAGCAAAAGTGCTTTTCCTGTCCAGCGAAAATCTGCGCCATAGTAATCTCGGTCAAAATCAATTACTCCACCTGCATGGCGAGGATTGAGTTGTGAAGAATTCGGTATACATTTGCCTGTATTTTCATTTATTGCACACTCAGGAATCGACTGATATTGTACGACTTGTCGGTTTCCCAAATAGAACATGCTATACAACTCTTGCTGGTCATTCAGCGGTTTAGTCCACGTCAGTCCTGTTTGGGTTTGTTCAATTTCTTTACGCACATTATAAGTATTGGTACGGTCATTCACTTGTTTCGGATTAGCTTTCCACTGCTCACGACTGAGACCTTGCGGGTCGTCAGCATCAATATCGACACGGTTCATCACCCAGTTGATTTTACTGCCATCGTCTAAGTTCCATGTTAGTTTGGCATTATTTAATACTTTTTGTGCAACACTATGGTCTCGAAAACCATCAGTATCAAAATAAGAAGAACTAATCACATAAGCAGGTTGATTGGCCTGTTCGGAACCCCCTTGTAATTGGATATTGGCTTGTTGCTTATGATTGCTGCCTGCATTTAGACCCACTTGAATTGAGTCTTTCCCTTGTCCTTCTTTGCTCTCAGCTAAAATGGTTCCACCTGATGAGTTACCATATAAAGATGAAAATGGCCCTGTCAGTACTTCGATGTGATCTAAACTATTGAGGTCAATATTGGAACTTTGCCCTTGACCATCAGGCATGGTCGCAGGAATACCATCGACATACATCCGAATGCCACGTACGCCGAAAGTTGAACGAGCGCCAAAGCCACGCATCGAAATCTGTAAGTCTTGCGCATAGTTTTCGCGGTTATTAATTTGTAAGCCTGCAACCCCTTGTAATACTTCGGATAGGTTCACATTGGCATTGTTTTGTACTGTAGCCGCTTGGACTTTTTGAATGGATGCAGAAGTCGATAACAACTCGCTATCGGTATGTACCGCTTGGACGGTGATGACAGGAAGTTGATATTCTGTCGCTTCTGCATAAGCATGCATAGATTGTAAAATAACCGCTGTCAATAAGGCTTGTTTAAAAGGCGCAGGCATCAAATAAGTTAATCGCACAATATTTCCTTGCTTGTTATTACCATAAAAATGGGAAGCCTATCATCTCGGCAGGCTTCCCATACAATAAAACGTTTTAATCGGCTAAGCTATACGCAACCACATAATCACCATGATCAGGCGACTGACGTGCCCCACCTGCGGAAATGACCACATATTGCTTGCCTGTTTTTGGAGAAATGTAGCTCATCGGTGTCCCTTGGCTACCCACTGGTAAACGCGCTTTCCATAATTCTTCACCATTAGATGAATTGAAGGCGCGCAAGTAGAAGTCTTGTGTTGCAGCAAAGAACACTAAACCACCTTGCGTCGCCATTGGGCCACCAATGGTTGGCATACCAATCGGCGCTTTTAAGCCCATTTTAATACCCATTGGACCAGTATCTTCAACCGTACCGGCTTTGTTGCACAACTACCTAACACCATGATTTTATTATATTTATTTTTATTAAAATTCTCACAAACCCCTTAAAAATCAGTATCTTGCAAAATATTTATGCAACAAATCAGTATCGGTCTCGAAATATTGTTTATCGCGCGCTGTTAGATAGTCACCCAAAGTCACATAATTTTTACCCTGACCATATTGCGCGATAAACTCATTCACATTACTTGGCATCGGCATTGAAATGGGTAATTTGGCACGGAAACCATCATGTGTTCCTGTATTTGCCCCAGACAACTTTGCATCTTCAGCATTAATCAAACCATCTTGGTTCTGATCGAAACCATCAAAAGTTTTTTCACCAGAGGCTTGGAACTCTTTTAACGTTAACTTTGGATCTTTACTCTTATCTAAAATACCATAACGGACATGTGCCTGTTTTAAAGACATTTCACGTCGTTGCTTAAGTACAGGGGCTAAACGTGCCTGTTCAAATTGTGCAAACTGTTCGGCTGTCACTTTTTTAGTGTTCGCAAAAAGTGCGGCATAATCCTGCGTATATTGCTGTGTTACCAGTGCAGCACTCGGTTGTTTATTTTCTGGGTGGTAAAGCGCATGAATGGCATAAGCTTGTTGGTATGTATCCGTTTGTGCTGTTTTGTCTGCAGCTAAAATACTCGCTGAAGCACTGAGCATAACGATGCCCGTTGCCAATCTAGTCATAATTTTCATGGTGATTTCATTTCCTGAAGGTTAAGTTTGCTGGGCGGAATCTCAGTTCTATCTAGCTTTGAAATTAGTATTTAAATTCAACACTTGCGACAATATTACGACCTGGTTCTGCAGCACGATCGATCAGAGTGGCTTGGTTCGTTCCTGTAATGGTGCCCACTGCGGCATAGTTCCAATACGTCTTATCAAAGATGTTATTCACCGCCACATTCAACTTAGTGAACTTATTCATATTCCAGTAAGCTGAGAGATCAAACACGGCATAACCTGCAACATGTTGATACTCCACGTCATCTTGGTAGGTACTCACATCTTTAGATGCGATTTTGTCCCCGACCGCAGTTGCAGTTAGACCTAAACCAAAGACTTTATCTGGATGGTCATAAGTAAAGGTGAGGCTGCCCTTTTCAGGTTGTACTGAATTCACCCCACTTTTCAGTCCATCTTTATTTTTTGCGGTGCCTTTGGTTTTACCTGCCACTAAAGAGAGGCTAAATCCATCCGAGTGTGGAATAAATTGACCCAAATCAATACGTGTAGACAACTCACCTCCCCAAATTTCGGCATTGGCTAGGTTTTCTGCACGGTAGTAACCATAAGGATATTGTAGGGTGGTGCCATAGTTGTGGTAATCGATGAAGTCACTGTATTTGGTATAAAAACCTGTGACATCAAACTTGATACCATCAATTGAAGTATTTCTCAGTCCAATTTCAAATGCATCACTGGTTTCTTCATCAAGATTCGAGTTACCAATCACGATATAACTTGGATTGCCTGCGGTAGTTTGATAGATGCCGCCTATCTCAGTAGGTGATGGAATACGTGTACCGCGGGTGTATTTAAAATAACTGTAGTTTTCAGGAGTGAATTGATAACTGGCCGCAAAACCCGGCGAAACATAACTAAAGTCACGTGCTTGGACATCACTATAGCTCGAAGAATCTGGTCGATACTCCTGTCGTTCAAAACGAAGCGATGGTGTTAGGGTTAAATCACGACCAAAGAGCCCCAAACGAATTTCATCTGAGAAATAGGCTGCGTAACGCTTTAACTCAGAATCCAGTAAATAACCATCTTGGTAGAGTGTTGGTAGTGTTGCACCATTGCGTAAATCGACTTTGGTACTGGAATAATCTTTTTGGTCGACTGCAAGACCATATTTTAAAGTCTGCTGCTCTAAGTTCTTCGATGCATCAAACTTAATCCCTGTGTTTTTTTCTTTATAAGTGGTTGAGAAATCACGTTTTGAACCGTACTGGGTTTGTCGGAGACTTTTTTATTTAAGTTAGGCCACCTGACCTAACGGGTTAATCTTATCATAGTACATTGCTTCAAACTCAAAAGGCGATACATAACCCAGTGCACTGTGTACACGCTTTTTATTGAACCAATCTACCCAGTTTAGTGTCGCAAGTTGTACATCTGCTAAACCTTGCCAATCTGCTTTTAAATATTCAATCACCTCTGTTTTGTATAAGCCATTCACCGTTTCAGCCAGAGCATTATCGTATGAATCACCAGTTGTACCGACTGATGCTCGTAAATTTGCTGCTTCTAAACGATTGGTATAGCGAATGGAAAGATATTGCACACCTCTGTCGGAATGATGAATCACATTCTTTGGCATGCATCGATCGTGCAATGCTTGCTCAAGTGCATCGAGTACCATATCTGTATTCATCCGTGTAGATACTTTCCATCCAACAATTGCTCGTGAGAACACATCAATAACAAATGCGGTATAGACCCAGCCTGAATGAGTTTGAATATACGTAAAGTCACCCACCCATAGTTGGTTTGGATGATCAGCATTAAAATTCCGTTTCACTAAATCATCTGCTCGTTTTTGGTCATCTCGGTTACGAGTAGTTTGTTTATTCTTACCACGCCAAACACCTTGTATACCTAGCTTCTGCATCAATCGAGCAACTGTACAACGTGCAATAACATAGCCTTCACGTTTCAGTTGTTGCCAGATCTTACGCACACCGTATCGACCTGAACTTTCTTTCCAAATACGTTTGATTTGCTCTGCATGATGTAAATCATGCAGAGCACGTTTCGCTCGATGTTCTGGATTGTCAGCGAGATCTAAGGTTCGGTAATAGGTTGAAGCTGCGATCGGTAAAATCCTACAAATCGCTTCAACACCATATCGATCTTTATTGTTATGGATAAAATCCACCATTATTTGTGTGGGCGGTCGAGCTCCGCCTGGGCGAAAAAAGCGGCTGCTTTACGTAGAATCTCATTGGCGCGTTGCAGTTCTTTATTTTCGCGTTCGAGTTGTTTGATACGTTCTTGGTCTGAAAGCTGCTGTACTTTAACTGGATTTTGTTTATCTAAATATTTTTGATACCAAACACGTAGTGTTTCAGGAGTACAACCAATCTTAGGCGCAATAGCTGTGATTGCAGCCCAAATAGAAGGATAATCTTTTTCAGATTCAATCAATAATTGAACCGCTCTTTCTCTGATTTCAGGGGTATATTTTAATTTTGTCATCGGGATAGTCTCTCAGAATATTGACTCTCCGACAAACCCGGTACGGTTCACCTAGCAGGTTGGGTTACCACAGAAGTTGGCCGTCAGCCTTGGGTCGTGTATGGCGTGATTCGAACTAAAGACGGTTTATCGCATACAGTCACCGCAGATCAAGTCGGCTTGAGCCTGATTATTTTTGTTCTGGTCTATACCGTCGTCTTTGGCGCGGGTATTTACTACATGCTGCGCTTGATCAAATTAGGCCCTGCTTTTTCTACGCCTTTAGATGCCGTGCAAGATACTGGCCCAGGGCATTTTAAAACCCCTTTACGTCCACTCAGTGCTGTTGAAGAATCCATCGAGACCACTGATCCTTCTGCTCAAAATAGTAAGGAGAAACCACATGATTGATCTCGCTTTGGTTTGGGTCGGTATTATCGGGCTCGGGGTACTCATCTATGTGGTTATGGATGGTTTCGACTTAGGTATTGGTATTCTGTTTCCCTTTATGAACGGAACGCAAGAACGCGATGTGATGATGAATACCGTCGCGCCTGTTTGGGACGGTAATGAAACATGGATGGTCCTAGGTGGTGCTGGCTTATTCGCTGCATTTCCTTTGGTCTATTCAACTGTTTTATCGGCACTGTATTTACCCATTATCTTTATGGTGGTTGCCTTGATTTTCCGCGGCGTAGCGTTCGAGTTCCGCTTTAAAGCCACGCGCACCAAATACCTCTGGGATCTCGCGTTTATCTGGGGCTCTATCTTATCGAGCTTTTTCCAAGGCGTGATTTTAGGGGCTTATATCCAAGGTATTCAGACCACCAATGGTATTTACAGCGGTGGTGGATGGGACTGGTTCACGCCATTTACATGTTTTACCGGTCTAGGTGTCGTGGTCATGTACGCCACTTTAGGCTGTGGCTGGCTCATTTGGAAAACCGAAAAAGAGATACAGCAACGGATGTTTCATCTCATGCCTAGGCTGATTATTGCTTTGCTCATCATCTTCGGTGCCGTGAGTTTATATACGCCGCTGACCCATCCTGAAATTGCACAGCGTTGGTTCTCTCTGCCGAATCTATACTATTTTAGCCCAGTGCCAATTTTAGTCTTACTGTTTGTTGGCTTGATTCTATCTGCGTGCAAAAAGCAGCATGAACTAAAACCGTTTATCTATACTTTGGCTTTAGTCTTTTTGGCTTTTACTGGCTTCGTCATCAGCTTATGGCCCAATATTATTCCGCCATCGGTCACTATTTGGCAGGCCGCTGCACCTGAGTCAAGTTTAAAGTTCACCTTGGTGGGAGCTGCAATTTTAATCCCAATCATCATTGCCTATACCTTCTTGTCCTATTGGGTGTTCCGTGACAAAGTACGTATAGGAGATCAGGGTTATCATTAATTGAGGAGATAGACATGAAAAAATTTGTTGATCGACTCAGCCCACGATTATGGTTTATTTTATTGTGGTGCTTTGGCTTTATTTCTCTCGCACTGATTGCGGGTTTCTTTAAGCTGTTGCTGAGTTTTGCTTACTAAAGCCAGCCAAGCATTTTTTATGAATTAGGCACGGGACTTTCAGTACATGTCCTGTGCCTTTTAATTGCAGCGAACCTATATGTATAAATCAGAAAAACTTGCGCTCAGCCTGAAACATTTGATTGAAAGTGGTTTTTGGAAAGCCAACGATAAACTACCTTCACTTCGTCAACAAGCTGAAATATCGGGTTTTAGCCTAATGACCGTGATGAATGCCTATCAGGAACTCGAAGCGCAAGGGCTGATTTATTCACAAGAAAAACTCGGTTATTTTGTGACAGGCGATGGACGCTCAGACAGCAACTCCAATAGTGTCATCCTCAACGAAAAAATTGAAATCAACTCTAAAATTTTCAGATACTTAAAATCGATCCAATCTGAACAAATGGTTCCCTTTGGCATTGCCTTTCCCAACAGCCAACTGCTCTACTCTGCCAAGCTGATGCAAACGTTGGGACAACGTGCCAAACACCGTCTCAGTTATGAACAGATGCCAAGTTTACCTCCCGGAAACTTTGAGCTGCGGAAACTGATTGCACAGCGCTACTGTATGCAAGGAATTCCAACAGACCCATCCGATATCGTAATTACCTCGGGCGGATTAGATGCTTTAAACCTCTCCTTACAAGCCATGACCCAACCGGGTGACTATATTTTACTTCAAAAAACAATATTTTATGGTGCATGGCAAGCGGCTGAACATTTGGGCCTAAAAGTCATTAGTATTCCTGAACATGAAGAACATGGTATTGACCTTGAGGCGTTTAAAGATGCAATTGAACGTTATCCAATTAAAGTCTGTTTATTGATGCTCAACAGTCACAACCCAATTGGTTTTACGGTCAGTGATGACATCAAATACCAACTGGCAAAGCTACTGCATGAGCGCGATATTTATTTAATTGAAGACGATGTGTATGAAGAGCTTTATTTTGATCATAAAAAACCGCTGTCGATGAAATACTTTGATCAGAAAAATTTGGTTTTACACTGCTCTTCTTTTTCAAAAACTTTAGGTGCGGGTTTTCGGATTGGTTGGGTCTATGCGGGTAAATTTTCGGAGCATATTCAGCATCTACAGCTGATGAGCACGCTTTCCGTCAACTCATTTATTCAAAATGCCTTGGTCGATTATTTATCGCATCGACACTATGAAAAGCACTTAAAAACTTTGCGTAACACCTTAAAACGTCTCAAAAATCAGTATTACACTTATTTATCTGAACATTTGTCTGAAGATTATCAAATTCATTATTATCCATCGGGCTATTTTCTTTGGATTACTTTGCCCGAGCAGATCAATGGAAATTTGATTTATGAGCAGCTTTTAGAGAAAAATATCAGCATTGCGCCCGGTTCATTATTTTATCAAACGGACAATGTCCCACATCATATTCGAATCAATTGTTCATTTGAAATCAATGAGCGTATTCAAAATGCCTTAGATGCCTTGATCCAATGTATTTACCCAGAAGCCTTTGAGTAAAAGTTGAATGCTTTAAATCCAAACTGATTTAAAGCATCTTTTTATTTGAAGAGACTCACTGCCCATACTGCAAATATCACCATCCTAGAGATAAAATGACATGATCAGATCGGATCATGCCATTCCTCTCAAGCTAGGTATAAGATTTCTCAGCAATCATATTTTGAAAATAGGTGCGATAGATATAGACACAGCCAAGTGAAAAGCCAGCCATCAGGCCGGATGCAACAGGTAAATACATCACACTGTCTTGTGGAAAGACAAAAACCAAAAATGGAAAGGCATATACCGCAGGAATGCGCATATCAAAGAGCTTGAGCAAAAGAAACATCAAGGGCATATATATAAAGGTGAGCAAGATCCAATCTTGAATCCACAACTGCATAAGCACGGCCATTGAAATCGACAGTGTCAACACAGCAACCTGCTTAAGATACATTTTCAACGAATACATCATCATATTTAATGATTCGTACACCACCACTGTAATCGGTGGAATCAGTGCCATCGCTTCAACCTTGAAAATAGCAGCGAGTGCAAAACCAATTAAAGTAATACTGGCATACACACCTATTTTTCGTCGATCAAAATTGCCTTTTCTCTCCACACCTTGGTTCAGTTTAAAGAGCACTACACCCAACATCAGGATAAAACTGGTGGCAAAAATCGAAATCAAAAACGATATTTCATAGGCTTGGGTCACAATCGGCAAGAAACCTGTGGCCAGTGCGGGCGGTAATATATAGTTAAACATCCGCATCACGAGCAACATGGCACAGAGAACTAAAACCAGTTTGAATAGATATGAAATTGGCATTAAGTTAATACAGAAGCCTATAACAGCGGTCAAACTGGGTAAAATAAAAATTTTATCTGGCTGATTCAGCCACTGTTTATCTCGATAGACCCACAACCCAACGGCCATCGCCGCCCATTTCAGGCAGAATAATTTCACGATCATTCAGTCCATAGGCAGCTGCCACCATGAATACTATAAAGACAAAGGCCGCGAGATAGCTTTGGGGGCTTAAGATTGTCTTTGCATGTGACATAGGATTCATATTCGATTCCTTGTTGATTTAAAAAAATATAAAGCCAAGTAAATATTTCGTCACTGCAATCAGCGATGGCGCAAATAGCACCATAATGATTCCTGAAATAATCATCGAGAGACTGGCAATGACGCCTTCCAATTTATGCCGCTGTCTTGCTCGAGCTATGCCCATAGCATGTGCGGCATTACCCAGTGCTGCACCTGAGGCAAGGTGATTTTTATATTTAATCCAAAGCAAGAGGAGGTCTCCCAACAACATACCGACTAAACCTGTAATCACGGTAAATAGCGGAATCAGGCTGATAGAGCCCCCGAGTTTTTCGGTGAGCACCAAAGCAAAAGGAATCGAAATGGAACGCGCCAACAGGCTATTTTTAACGATGTCATCAAAGTCCAATATGCTCGCCAAAAACCAACTGCTGAAAATACCCACCAACATGGCGAGGCTGGAACTGAAGAGCAACACTTTAAAATGTTGCTGAATCATGCGGCGATAACGAAATACAGGAATCGCAAAAGCCACCGTGATTGGGCCGAGCATGGCCACCAAATATTGGGTATAAAAGTAATAGTCTTGGAACTGATGCTGTAAAAGAAAGATCAGTATGATGCTCAAGCTAGGAACGACAATAATCGGAGATAAATAGATTTTTTGGGTTCGAACAAAAAGCTGCTTTGCCATGAAATAGCACAGCACGGTCCAAACCAAGTAAAAAAGCCCCCAGCATTCAGTCATACTGATCTTCCTGTTTTGGTTCCTGATTTAGCTCTGGCTGCTTTAACAACAACCGCACGCTATATACAGAAACCATCATCACCAAAGCGGTGCTGATTAAAATCACCAGCAGAATTTTCCAACCACTGGCAATCAATAAATCCTGATATTGAATCACGCCAACCACTGGCGGAATGAAAAACAGCAGCAGTTCAGCCAGTAACAGATCGGCACCGCGTTCAACGTGGGCTAATTTCAACCATTTCATTTCAAGTAAGAACAGCAGCAGAAAAAAACCAAGTACTCCAGATGCCACAGGCAAATTCAGCAGCTTTTGCAAGACCTCAGCACAGCTCCAAACGGCCAAAATAATGATGATTTGGCAGCTCGCAGTGTTTAGCTTTTTCAGCCGAGTTCGGTCATGCAACATCTCAATTTATGTCCGCATAAGCCCGCTCTTTAAACGGCTGGATCGAGACACGTTTGTAGGTTTCTAAAAAAGATTCATACTCCAAACGCAAATCCAGATAAGTATTCAGAATTTCCTCTAGCACATCGGGAATATCTTCTGCAGGAAATGATGGCCCTAAAATATCACCGATGGATGCATCATGATCTGAGTTACCACCTAAGCTAATTTGGTAATATTCAGCGCCTTTTTTATCGACACCTAGAATGCCAATATTGCCGACATGGTGGTGTCCACACGCATTCATACAACCTGAAATGTTCAAATCGACCCTGCCTAAATGATATAAAGCATCCAGATCATCAAAACGGCGAGCAATCGCCTCATACACCGGAATGGATTTGGCATTTGCCAAGGAGCAAAAATCGCCGCCCGGACAGCAAATCATGTCAGTCAGAAAGCCAATATGCGCTCGGGCTAAATTGCCACGATCTAAGACTTGCCACAGTTCAAACAGATCCTTTTGGCGTACATCGGTTAAGGCAATATTTTGCTCATGCGTGGTTCGCAGCTCACCAAAGGTATATTGGTCAGCCAAATCTGCAATTAAACGCATTTCATCGGAAGTCATATCCCCCGGAGCCACACCCGCCCGTTTTAAGCTGATTGTGACTATGCGGTAGCCCGCGACTTTATGTGCATGGGTATTGATATTGAACCAGTGTTTAAACTTCGGATACTGTTGGAACAACGCCTCAAAATTTTCCGCATCTAAAGCTTCATAGGCAAACGGTCGAAATACTGCATCCATTTGCGCTAAAACACTAGGCTGAACTTTGAGCAGTGTTTGAGTATGTGCAAACTCAGCTTCAACTTTTTCCGCAAAGCCCGCTGGAGTGAGGGCTTTCACTAAAATTTTAATACGCGCTTTGTATTTATTATCACGGCGACCATGCAAGTTATATACGCGCATGATGGCATCTAAATAAGCAATTAAATCTTCACGGGCTAAAAATGGCTTAATGACATGTCCCGCTAAAGGGGTGCGTCCAAGCCCACCGCCGACTTTAATTTGATAGCCCAATTCTCCTGCTTCATTTTCTACCAAATAGACCCCAACATCATGAAAAGTCGTGGCAGCACGATCTTGTTCTGGGTGTGCACAGACCGCAATTTTAAATTTACGCGGAAGGAATGAAAACTCTGGATGGAAAGTACTCCACTGGCGAATCAGTTCACAGGTCGGACGTGGGTCTGTGAGCTCCCCTTCAACGACACCTGCATACTGGTCTGTCGTGGTGTTTCGAATACAGTTGCCACTGGTCTGAATAGAATGCATGTGTACCGTAGCGAGTTCCTGCAAAATATCTGGGACATCTGCAAGCTGCGGCCAATTCAGTTGAATATTTTGACGCGTAGAAATATGCGCATAACCACGATCATACTTCTGCGCAACCTCAGCCACCTTACGTAATTGCTCTGTGTTCATTAAGCCATAAGGCACTGCCAAACGTAGCATGGGTGCATAACGTTGAACATATAAACCATTTTGTAAGCGTAAGGGGCGGTATTCTTCTTCGGTCAGTTTTCCCTCTAAATAACGCTGGGTTTGGTCGCGAAACTGTGCGACACGTTCATTCAATAAATTTTGATCAAAGTCTGTATATAAAAACATGGGGATGACCTAGGTATATGCATCAATATGAAAGAAAAGCTGTTTTGAATGGCGCATCAAAAATGCAAGTTAGGCGAAAAAAGTCGCCTGCTTTCGGGACACGCCATGTTGTAAACAAGTCTGCATATACTCGGCATAGACCGATAACTTTTCATAAATATGCTCGGCATAGAACATATCTTCAACCAACTGGATCGCTTGCTGCTGGTTATAACTGCCATAACTCAACAGTAACTGCGCATTCAATGTGGCGAATTTTTCACATAAATCGATATATTGCTGATCTTTGTTTTTAAAGAACAATTTCCGCATATTCCATTCACCGCTGTCGATAATGGCATCTTGCGGATGGAGAGAAATATAGTTAATTTTGACTTTAAAAAACTGTTCCAGCTCTGTGAGTTTTTGTGTATTGAGCACCAATGATGTCACCAAAAAAATCTGAGAGACATCAGTTCGACATAGTGCTTTGATCAATGAAAAATAAAAAAAATCGACATCATTAAATACGCTATCACTCAAATCTAAATAAACATTGAGTGCCTCAAGCACATCATCTATTTTTAGGTTTTGTTTTTGCTCTGCTTGATAGTAACGATTGAGGATATTGAGTACGGTTGGCGTTGCAGGACTGCTATAAATCACAGGATGGTTCAAATTTGCCAAGATAAAAGGCGCAAATAAAAATGCGACCTCGGCATGTTCTGCTTGAATGGCAGACTGCACGATATATTGAACTTTAGCGCTTGAAAAATCTCGTAAAACTTTAGCACGCAGCAAAGTCGCTTCTAAGTTTAAATACTGCTGCGCAAGTAGATGTTGCAGTTGATCTGAAAGACTCTGCCCCTCAACCAATTCAGAAATTGTATTCAGTTGCTGTGTTATAAACATTACGCCACCATCAAGATTGTGATCCCTTCTTGAATCAAATTTTCAGCTAGTTTGGTGCTAATGAGTAGCTACAGTAAGGCTTGAAAAAACTATAACAGCGTGCCTCCTTCTCAAGTTTTATGGGTACAAAACCATCAAAATTAGAAAATAAATTCGCTATTTAAATAGAAGCCAATCCCCTCATGGCGTTATTTTGAGTGCCTAAAAATTCAGAAACTACTCTTCTCTTTTCCTATTTCAAGCTGACTGTTTAGCCATTGAATCTAAAATGGAATATAAAAAGGAGAATAAAAGTTATGGCTGACAAGACACCTCTAAAGTTGTTTTGATCCTTTCTAACACAACGGTGGTTTTAAACCATTGCACATTGGCATTATGATGAAAAAGCTGATCACATAAGGCTTGAAACCGACTCATACTTGGCACCAAGAGTACCAACATAAAATCCGCCTCACCTGTTACGTAATAGCACTGCTGTATTTCTGGAATTGAAAAACTTGCTTTCAACTCGTCAAGGTCAGTCACATGGGTTTGATTGACGCGAACCTCGACAAAAATCGTAATCACTTGTCCCAATTTGTCTGGATCAAGCACCGCGGTATTACCAATAATATAGCCACTGTCTCTTAATTTTTGAATGCGACGTTGTACCGAGGTCGTTGATAAATGCACTAAATCTGCCAATTCTCGGAGTGGCGTTAAGCAATCTTTTTGCAGATGCTCCAATAAAGCGAAATCAAATTTATCCAATTGCATGAGCAACCTCCTACGAGAAACTTTCTCATTCAAACTAATGATTACAAGCCATTTTATCAATAAGATTGCAATAAAATATTATCCATTCATCCAGTTTTAGAACCGCCTATGTCTACGCATTCCAATACAGCACTTGGCATTAGCTTAAATGTCACGGCCTCGGTATTATTTGCTTTAATGTTTGCCTATACCTCACTTTTGGGCAAGTTGGCAGGTACAGAAATATACGGCTGGCGCATCGTATTGACCATTCCATGTCTAACGCTTTTTATTTGGCTCAAAGGCAATTGGTCTCAGATGGTTGTTATTTATCGCCGTTTCTACCAAGAGCGCTTTTTCTTTTTAACGCGAATTTTATCTTCGTTTTTAATTGGGATTCAGTTGTGGCTGTTTATGTGAGCACCCAGTCATGGCTATGGACTAGATGTTTCACTCGGTTATTTTATGATGCCAATAAGCATGGTGATTGTCGGTCGGATTGCCTTTAAAGAGCGAATGTCACGCTTTCAGCAACTGTCCTGTATTTTTGCAGTGCTGGGGATATTGAATCTCTTGACCATTTCTCAAACACTGACTTGGCCCACTCTGCTGATTTGCTTAGGTTATCCGATCTATTTTTGGCTCAGACAAAAAACGGAGACGAATAATATAGGCGGACTTTGGTTTGACATGATGCTGAGTCTCCCTGTCTGTATTTTCTTTATCATGCAAGGCAGTATCGTCACAGAAAGCCTATCTGAAAGCTCACATACACTTTGGCTCATTTCAGGACTTGGACTAATCAGTGCGCTGGCTTTGGCATTTCAGTCCTTGTCTGCCCCGCATTTAAACTTAAGCCTGTTTGGACTGTTGGTTTATGTTGAACCGATATTGTTAGTGGTGGTTTCAATCGCCTTAGGGGAAAGCATTACTTCAGCAGAATGGCCAACCTATATCGCCATTTGGCTCGCAATTTTTACCCTCATGCTGGAAGGATTACGCAGCTTTAAAAAGAATCGTAAATTAGCGACATAGACATTTTTTATGCATATTTTCCTCTAGATCTCTTAAATTTAGCCGTCTAGGCATGTTTTGGTGCTGAATTGAGAACAGACTTTCTGATCTTATTTAAATGGCTATTTGACTCCGCGAGTTAGGTGCTGACACTTCATATTTAAAATGACATACCGTGAATTACAGCGAACCTTTTAAATGATGATGTTGTCTCACAATACTATTCAATAAGCTGGAAAAGTTGATTGCAGGTTGGCTATGCAAATCTGCCTTGAAGGCAATACCGAGTCCAATTGTCGCGGTCTTATTCTTCAGGTATTTATATTTAATCCCTTCAATTTTGAGCTGTTGGGTGGACTCAGGCACCAAAGAAATGCCCAAATTTGCCGCAACCAACGATAAAATCGAAACAATCTGAGGGGCTTGCTGTCCAATTTTAGGCGTGAAGCCATGCTGTTGGCAGCTATTTAAAATCGCGGCATACAGCCCTGCACTCACCTCTGGTGGAGAGACAATGAAGCTCTCATACTTAAATTCTGCCAAATCTATCACCTCATCTTCTGCGGGATATTGAATCGGCAAGGCAGCAATCAATTTTTCATCGATCAAATTACGAATCGTAATGGCTTTAGGATACTGCGCAGGTGGTCGCACAATCGCAATGTCTAATTCATTATTCAATAAACTCTCAATCAAAATCAAAGAATTGGCTTCTTTTAATACCAAATTCACCTGAGGATATTGCTGTTGAAATGCTTGAATGGCTGTCGGAATTAATGAGTTTAAAATTGAAGTACCTGTAAAGCCAAGCCGTAGTTCTCCCAATTCACCATTTGCCGTACTTTGGGTCAATTTCACCGCATTTTTCAGTTGGTTCTGAACAGGCAAAACCATTTTAAGAAAAGTTTCCCCTGCTGGTGTCAGAGCTACACCATGCGAATAGCGATAAAAAAGTTCTACACCGATTTCTCTTTCCAATTTTTTAATTTGCATACTCAACGGCGGCTGACTTATGCCAAGACGCAAAGCAGCTTTAGAGAAACTTTGCTCTTCCGCGATAGCAATAAAATATTGAATATTACGCAGCTCCATATATTAAAGCTATACCATTATTGAGTTATATATATTATACATATATGCATGTAGTTATTAAAATAAAGCTTCTCTCCATTTTAAATCCGCCAAGTTATGAAACTGAGCTCTTCACTAGAAGCAGATTGGTCTACCCCTCAACAGCCGATTCCACAGACCATCAGCCAAGGTACAGTTGAATATAAAAAAGCGGGCATGGCGCTGTTTTTGTTGGGCTTTACTAGTTTTTCACTGATCTATTGCGTACAACCCTTACTACCGAACTTAAGTCAGAGCTTCCATATTGCACCCAGTGCAAGTGCACTAGCACTGTCCTTAACCACGGGCTTTTTGGCCATGTCGATCATGCTATCCAGTGCCTTTTCACAAACATTGGGCAGAAAAGGCCTGATGTTTTTCTCTATGCTTTTGGCTTCTATACTCAATGTGGTATGCGCGGTTTCACCGAGTTGGCATGTGCTCATGGTTTCAAGAAGCTTAGAAGGTTTTGTCCTAGGTGGAGTTCCCGCTGTTGCCATGGCTTGGATTGCAGAAGAAATTAGTCCCAAAAACTTAAGTAAAACCATGGGGCTATATATTGCAGGCACAGCATTTGGCGGCATGATGGGACGTGTTGGCATGGGCATTTTGACCGAGTTTTTCTCGTGGCGTATTTCCATGGCCATTCTCGGCGTCATCTGTCTGTTCTGTGCATTGGGTTTTTTGAAACTCTTACCCAATTCACGAAATTTCATTGCCCAGCAAGGTCTCTCTTTTAAGTTCCATCTACATGCATGGTATGCACACTTGAGTCATACACGGCTGTTAAAAATCTATGGGATTGGCTTTTTACTCACCAGTGTATTTGTCACGCTGTTTAACTATGTCACCTTCAGACTGTTTGCAGCACCGTATCATTTAAGCCAAACCCAGATTAGCCTCATTTTTTTATCTTATAGTTTGGGTATTATTTCCTCTTCGATTGCAGGCAATATTGCAGACCGAATAGGCAAAAAGCAGGTAATGATTTTGGGCTTTTTGTGCATGCTCTTAGGCGTGCTACTTACTCTTTCTGCCTCGTTGTTTTTGATTATTCTCGGGATTGGCTCTGTGACCACTGGCTTTTTCATTGCCCATGCCATTGCCAGCAGTCGTGTTGGAGAGCTCGCAACATCCAATAAAGGTCATGCCACTTCCTTGTATCTGCTTTTTTATTATTTAGGTTCAAGCATTGTGGGTGCGTATGGCGGAAATATCTGGCAAAGCCATGGCTGGAATGGCATCGTTATATTAAATATTTTTCTGATTCTAATTGCACTCATCGTTATTTTTTCAATAAAACCGCTTCATTCTCCATCTGTTACCCATTAGGAATATTTACATCATGCAACAACACTTATTTGTTTACGGTACTTTAAGACCAAACAAACCCAATGCTCATATTTTAGAAGTGATTGGCGGTACATGGCGCAAAGGCTCTGTGAAAGGTTTGCTTAAAGAAGCCGGTTGGGGGGCCGAGCTTGGCTTTCCTGGGCTGATGCTGAGTCCAGATGGACAAACTGTTGATGGAGATATGTTTAGTTCAGAGCAATTAAATACGTTGTGGAACAGCTTGGATGAGTTTGAAGGAAGTGAATATCAGCGTGTTTTAACTGAGGTCACTTTAGAGAATGGGCGAATACAACAGGCTTATGTTTATGCGTTGAATCATCTTGCATAAACCCAAGCTCACATACAATGCTAAACCAAAAATCAGATACATTAAATTGCAGCATTAAGGTTTGATCTTAGTGTTTTAAAAAGTCAGCTGAACCCAACTGACTTTTTAAATATAAAACTAAATTTACTCTTTATAATTTTGCGTACTGTAGTGTTCGACAGGCAAACGCGTTAACACTTTTTGCCCTTTAGCACCCGGCATACCTTCTACATACTGTAAAAAGGCTTCAGCATAATCTAGACCCACATCGACTCGACGTGCCCCAGTAATGCCCTTTAAGCTGGTATAAAAGTCTTGACCATCAGCAAGGAAATTAATGGTAATCACTTGATAGGTTTGGTTTACATTTAAAGGCAAATACTGACCATCAGCATTTCTCACCTGTAAGTTCGATACACGCTGGCCTTTAGCTTGGGTTAAATCGACATCCCACTTTAAGCCCCCTGTATATGGATAACTGCCAGTGTTGTTCAAAGCTACGGCATCAATCGCATCTTCTAAAGTTGACTTAATTTCCTGTCCAGTGGCTTGTAATTGCCCCAATGTATTTTTAAAAGGCAAGACCGTATAAATTTTCTCAACCGTAATATCGCCTTGGGGTACATCAACCCTGACTCCGCCACCGTTTTGAATGGAAATATCTGCATTAAAATACTTTTTGCCTTGCTGTAAAAAGGCTTCTGCTACCAACTGTTGCACATCTCCACCATGTTGATTGGTAAAGTCGGCTTTATTACAAATATCACCGAGGCTTGAGCGTGAAGTATCTTTAGTTGTTCCAGGAACGCGACGTAAGCAAAGATTACTTTCAGCTCTTGCCACAATCTCTTTGCCCAATAGATTTTTAGCCACTTTATACGGTTCTAAAATACTTAAAGCCGTCGTATCAGGCTGTACAATCCGTAAAGCATTACTATTTTCGACATCCTGTTTGATGTGTACAAGTTCAGTACTGGTTAGTGCGACAGCATCTTTTACAGTACGTTTAAAATTATCGCCAATCAATACATTGGCCTTGCCTGCGCAAGCATCAACTTTACCATTGGCGTCAAAATTGACTTTTAACTGACCCACGACATAAGCATATTGCCATGCTTGAACCACACAAACCTGATCACCCTCTTTATTTTTCAATACGGTTGGATAGTCGCCCTCAGGGGTAATGCCATAATTCTTTAATTTTGCATCAGCCAATAAAGTATGCGAGTCCCCACCAACAATTACATCGACGCCAGATAACTGCGTAGCCAGTTCTTTTTCTGCACCATAACCCAAATGAGACTGCACGATAATTTTATTAATCCCTTGTTGCTTTAGTTCATCAATATATTTTTGTGCTGTGGTGACTTCATCCTTAAACAAGGTATCTGAGTTTGGGCGTGATGCATTTTTAGTTTTATTGGCAATGGTTAAGCCAATCAATGCAATTTTTTGGCCTTCTTTTTCCATAATGGTATAAGGTTTAACGAGATCAGTTCGATACAGCGGAGAACCTGCACCGAACTCAACATTTGCACTGAGTACTTGAGTTTTCGTTTTACAACTGCCTTTGTTGTTTAAGAAACCCATAAATTTTTGCAGGCCCGTATCGGTATTATCAAATTCATGATTGCCTAAAGTTAGTGTATCAAAACACACCGTATTCATTAGATCCGCTTCGGCCTCACCCTCTTTCAAGGTAAAATAGAGATCACCAGTAATGGCATCTCCCGAGTGAATTTTGATTGCATTTTTTTCACGATTGGCCAACTCATTGATCAACGCAGTCACCCGCGCAAAACCACCATTCGCAACTTGGATTTCTTCACGCTTCCCTGCAGAGGTTTCTAACATTAATTTGAGCGTCTCCTCATCTAAGTGTGAGTGGCTATCGTTAATGTGGATGAGATTCACCTCAAGTGCTTTATTCTTCTCAACGGGCGCAGTATTGTCTTTGTTATCATCATTACACCCTACAAGTAATGCACTGAAAAATAATAAACCACAAGTCAGACCTGAAGTTTTAACGGGCTTATTTCGAATAATCACAGCTGTCCCCAATGTTTATTTATTAAACAACCATCATGCAAGGACACCATTTAAAATTCGTGACACGCGCAGAATATTCTTGCTGATATCTACATATTTTTGATCTTTATACGGTTTTTTTATTCTTACGTAGCGCTAATTTTACTAAGTGATTAAATATGACTCATTTATCCGATCATTATGTAATATAGATCATAGTAATCAACGCTATATTTCCCTATATTAGTCATATAACTATTGATAATGATCCTAGTCTCATGGAGACAAAAAATCATGAAACTTTTTAAATATTCTTTTGCAATTTTAGCCGTCATTTCAGTTTCGGCTTACACCATGAGTGACCGCCAATCCACGCAGTTTCAAGTGAAAATGCAAATTACTGAAATTTGCGATATTGGGACAGGAAGTACTTCGGATATTGATTTTGGAACGGTGACTCGTAATGCACAGAATGTGCAAGCGACAGGAAGTCTAAATGTTTATTGTACCAATGGAACACCCTATAACATTGCGTTAAACAGCAACGGCAGCTTAAAACATAACAATGATGTTTCTATACAAATTCCTTATCAGCTATAC
The DNA here is from genome assembly GCF_058107045.1 of Acinetobacter sp. AB03. Lineage (NCBI taxonomy): Bacteria > Pseudomonadati > Pseudomonadota > Gammaproteobacteria > Moraxellales > Moraxellaceae > Acinetobacter > Acinetobacter sp. AB03. The sequence goes on from NZ_JBUEBA010000002.1 coordinate 2,423,294, forward strand.
CAAGATGCCTCGATGAGTAAAGAATGGGGAAATATTGCAGACAATCGTTTGTCTAAACAAGGCACAGGACAAACGCAAAATATTACCATTTGGGGGAAAGTACCAAATGCCAATGTTCCAGCGGGTCAATATAGTGACAAAGTGACTGCAACCATTACATATTAAGACACTACAAACTTAATAGGTTAAGGTTACCGTGATTGTGTCAGAGTATTGTCCAACACTAGTGATCGGTTGCACTGGAACAGCTGCATATACTGGAACAGTTCGACTATCTACCGCATAAAAAACATTGCCTTGCCAAGTTTGAGAGCGGCTAGCGTCTCGGTATAAGTTATATCGAATATAGTCGCCCAAAACATTTCGCATTCTTCTTTGTTGACCTTGGGCATTGATGCCATGATCCAGACTGACTTGCATACTGGCCCCCGTTGGACAAGCCAATTGAATCGAACCATAACCCATTAATGGATTATTCAAATGCTCGACTGCTCCAAAGTCAATGTCCGTTGCAGACTGAATCAAACAGCTATTTTCATAATTAGAGTTAACAATTAGGTTGTTATTTCCTGTATTTGAATTTGCAAAAACCTCTTCATTGCTTGGTGTTACGGTACCATAACGAAACGCAGAATAAAGTTTCAAATTTACACTATTCGTCGTATAACTTCGTGCAGGAACTACTTGCCCAGCGAGAGCCTGACCATATATTTTAATTGGCGTACTTGGATTTCCTTGCCCAGCCTTGACTTGAAAAGTTTGGCACTGGGCTTGATTTCTACGATCTGATCCTGGAATTTTATATGCTCGTGCAGCATCATAGTACAAATGATACTTCAGTAAAGTTTCAGGATTATAGCTAATCATACTGCGAGGATCATTACCTGAAGGGCCTGTACTGTCAATCACTAAACACATTTTGTACGTGACTTGCTGCCTCGAATTGGAATTACAGGTGGCGATTACATCTGTTGAGACCATTGCCGAACCTTGGGCATTTGATGTGCCTAAGCTTAAAGTTGGTGAATGCTCTAACCAACAACGCTCTGCATATGCAGGCGCATAAAAAACACTACAGCCTAAAAATAAAAAGCTAACGGGAATAAGACGTTTCATTAATTTTTTCACTTTGAAAACATCATTTAAATTCATTGGCATACGATTTCCCCCAAATCACTATAACCATTCAAAGTTTCAATATCGGGTAACTTCACGCGACACTGATTGAGTTGATCGCCTATATATAGTCAACACGTCAAAAAACCAATACAATACTGATATGAGTTATCCAATACATTTTAGAAAAAAAATATTAGCCAAGCTTGAAGAAGGTCAATCTATCCGAGCGGTTGCTCAGCACTTCGAAATTAATAAAAATACAATTGTCGAATGGAAAAAGCGAATCGAAATAAAAAGAACTCGACCAAGAAAACCATCTAAAGTTGATGATGATGCCTTACGTGCAGATGTTGAGCAATATCCTGATGATTATCAATATGAACGCGCTGCTCGTTTTGGTTGTGGTACTTCTACAATTGGTGATGCGCTCAAGCGTCTAAATATCACAGTTAAAAAAAGACCTTACGGCACCCGAAAGCAAAAACAGAACTCAGAGAACAGTATTTAAAAGATTTAAACCGATTAAGGTATCAACACCCGATTATCTATCTTGATGAAAGTGGATTTAAATCTCATGAACATAGACCTCATGGTTATTCAAAACAGGGAACTCCTTGTTATGGAACATATAATTGGCAATTAAAAAATCAAACCAACGCAATAGGAGCAATCCATGAGGGTAAATTATTTGCAGTGGGTTTATTTGATAGCAAAGTAAATTCGGATGTATTTCATTTTTGGGTAGATAAGTTTTTATTACCAGAATTACCCTCGAATAGTGTAATTGTCATGGACAATGCAGCCTTCCATAAACGACAAGATATACAAGATCTATTAGCCCAACATGGGCATCAAATACTTTGGTTACCACCTTATAGTCCTGACCTTAATCCTATTGAAAAAATGTGGGCATGGGTGAAAGCAAAAAGGAAAAAATGGTTGGTTAACTCAATAGATAAGCTTTTTAGTCGTTTCTTTAACGAGTGTATGGGTAATTAAGCGGTTTGACTATATAGCGTATTATTTTTTACATTATCTAAATACACCATACCCTCATGCGCTACAATCGTCGTCGGTTGCTGTTGCGGTGTCGGATTTTCTTGCCAAACTGAAGTACCAACACTTAAATTTTTCCCTTGAGAATCGACCGCTTGAAATTGAACGGTTTTCACTTGATACATAGGGAAACGAATAAATACCCCACTCGACTGTCGAGGTACCGCATCTTGCTGTGTAGTTTCAATTTTTAAGTTGATAGGTAAATCTAAAGTATCTACCGCTACACTGTTGTGTTGATATGGATTTAAATGGTCAAGTAATAAATAGCCTTTCCGATTTGTCTTACCTATTAAACGGTTTTCCAAACGTACAGGTACATCTGCAACTTGATCTGTTGAGACAATTGCAAATGAGCCATTACCTAATCGTTTAGGCAGGAATGTATCTTTTAGAATGACCAAGCCACCATTTACAGAAGCATAGGCACTGGTACTATTTTGTTGATCCGATGCGGTATGTTGCACATTCAACTGTGCTAAGCCATAACGTCCCAAATAATCAAGTTGTCCCTGAAACTGTGAGTATTGTTCAGTCTGGTTTGCTAAAGCTTGCCAGCCTAAACCACCTTGGTCTTGGTCCACTGCATGTAGGACATTGAGTCCAACTTGGTTTTGATCATTGCTATGCTGTGCTGTCATGGTTGCAGAATTGCGTTTTGCCCACGGAAAATTAAAAGACAAATAATAGCTATTTTCTTTATTTAAAAGGTCACGGCTATAGCTTAAGCCCAAGTTCATACGTCGCGGTAAAATATAAGACCAGTTGAGTAAAACAAAACGACTACTGGCTTGATCAACATACTCCTGCTGAATATAACTCCCACCAAACTGACCAAGCTGGGTATTAAACCCCATATAAAATTGATCAGACTGACTGGCAAATGTCGCATCATTCAGACTTGCAATATCATTGAATTGTCCAAATTGACGTAAACCATTGTAGTTTAAACTGATTAGCGCAGAGTTCCAGCTATAGCCTAAACCTAGTAACTGCCCTTGTTGCTCAGGCGTATGGCTATAAGCATAAGAAAGGTTAATTTGCCCTGCGCGTTTGCCTAATTGATAAACCGTGCCTAAACCTACTTGTTGCAGCTGTTCTGTCAGTTCAGCATGTGTCTCGACCGTAAACATATTGCTCATGCCGTAACGATAACTACCATTAAAGGCTAGATCATCGGCATAATCAAAAGAAGAGACGCCATAGTTAAGTTTCGGATAACCTAAATTCAAAGACCAATCATTTAAACCCTGAGCCAGTAAATGATTGGCGCGATACAAAGAAAAATTTTGGACTTGCTGCTGACCATTAATATCAGTAATAACCATTTGAGCATTACCTGCACCTGTAATACTCGGTATCGTTTGTATATCGAACTGCCCTGGTACCACATTTTGTGAGGATTGCTTAATGCCATTAATAATCAGGTCAATTTGTGAAGGCAAAGCCACCTGACCTTTAAAACTCATTAATGGCGTTGTCACCATATAAGGCTGTAATGCAAAATTTTTAGAGATGCTTAAACCACTTAAACGTGTAGACCGCGTCCATGTAAGCGCATCAGTTTGAGCATCCCCCAGACGTAATCGAAGCAGTTGATCCGGAAAGTCTTTTTCCCAGTAAGTATCAAGTATTTGGCTATCTGTAAAAGTATGGTCCCGATATTGATAGTTTCCTGATAGGCTCAATACTCCATCAAACAAGCCAAAATAACGTAATTCATTCCAGCCATTAAACGAAAACGTATCATCCGTTTGTTGAGCAAATGCTGTGTAATTAAGCAATGCCCCTTTTGTTTCTTGTAATGGATTGATACTGGCCGCAGGTAATGCTTGATAGCCATATTGGTTTTGTCCACCCAACAACTCTATCGGGACTTGTATCGATATTTTCTGATTCAAATCATCATACTGATAGCTCAGACCATTGATTTGATCCAGAGCAATATAATTTACCTGATCAATGATAGTTTGCGGTGCATTCGTATGGATAGCAAAGTTATCTAAAGATGCACGGTCTATATAAAGCTGTTGACCCTGTTGCAGGAAGTGACCGATTTGAGACTGAACGGATTGATTCAGCTCTACATCCAAATACAAATCTTGTTTAACTTCGCTCACCAACTCTGGGGAGTTCGACACTGCAAAAGTTGAAGGTGCTACCGCGATGATTACTCCTGCGCATAGTAAGTCACCAATTCGAACACTCAATGATAGAACTCCCAGAAATATTCTATATCAAGGAGATATAGGAAGTTCTTGTTCACGAATATCCATATTCACTACAGCAACAAATTTTCCATTGGGTTTGACATTTATTGGAGTAGGAATAGACCACTGCATCGTTTGACCACTCAACACATAACCCATCAGTCCCATTTGTATCGGTGTTTTATGCCCTTGCGCATCCACATAAGCAAACTGGCTAAAACGTTTATAATGCTGCGACTGGTTGCTCACTGTTAAGGTGTTTGTGCTGTATTTAAATGTCATCCCTTTTAATGAAGTCAAGCCTTGTTGAACGGGTTCAGAGGATGAAGTTTTAAAGAAAACAGGAATCGAATATTTAAGTAAAAGTTGAAGTCCACTCTGCTTTTCTAGTTGTGGATTCGGTAATTCATCCACGATTAAACGATAAGCCTGTTCGGATGAATTATTGCCTGCATTGGCACGAATGAGTCTGACAAGTTGTCTCTGACCTGCGGGAATCGTAAGCACCATTGGGCTTGCTATCAGGTCTTTGGATGGTGTCAAAATATCTTGATGATTACTTTGCGTCCACGCATTTACTCGAACTTGACCTCGGATAGCTTCATCTCCAGTGTTGGTTAACCAGAGTTCTTTAACTTTTTCTTGAGGCGAAAATTCCAATAAAATAGGCGCAACCTGCAAGCTTGCAGCATACGCCTGTGTCATAAAAATACTCGTTGCCAATACACCCAAGCTACACTTGCGTAGTACACTTGACAAACGTGGTGTATTTTTCATGCCGATACCCTTTTCGTGAAGAATATCTGTACGATAGCAAAAATTAATACGTTACTGTAGCAATAACCGTATCACTATATTTACCCGCACGAACGTTGGTCGAACCTGATACTTTAGCAATTACGGGAATCGCTTCTACGCTACCAGAACCCAAACCTGAAAAGAGGTTATTGTTGTTGTTCCATTCCTGCGTATCACCAGTTTTTTTGAATAGTTCGTAAGCAATACTAGATGACTTATCTGTTTCATGGGTCATTTTCCCACTACCATTTAAACCAATGTCGTATGGCGTTGATTTCGTACAAGTCACATTTAAATTACCAGTTTTATCACTTGACGTTGCCCCACTGTTTACCTGAGCAAAGTCAATATCAGTGGCATTAATGGTACATGTAGAAAGAATTTCAATTTTTACATTAAACTGAGTATCTGTAGTTTTTTTCGCTACAGCAGGAGCTGCAAAAGCTTGACCTACAAAAAGAAGCCCAGAAGTAGTCAATAATGCAGTAGTGATAAAGTTTTTCATAAACGCCCCAAGTATTAAATCAGATAGCCAAAAAGCAATCGTCATGAACAACATTGCTTTTAATCTTTACCCTTTTAATTTGATGAAATTTCATACATATAAAAAAGCAAGTGTGAAAAGTATCACATTTTTTCTATTTTTCAAGAGATTTTTCTTTTTTTTAGTATTTTTTGTTATTAATATCATTATTTCTTAAAATAAGAGGTCACAAGTAGGCTAATCTGTCTTAAGCTTAGAAATCCAAATTTTTTATTTTCAACTAAAGCAATTTTAAAAAAACATTTATAGATCCATGTTAAATGGACATGTTTATGTTTTGGAGGATTTTTAGCCGCCCCCCTTAAAAATAAAAGGATCTAAAAGTAGAATTTTCTCTTAAATAAAAACACTGTTTAAATGCCCTCAATCTAAAATATTGTTGCATCTATCTTCAAAAATTATTGAATACATATTCGTCTATTATTTTTAATTTTTATAATACCATCATTATTCTACATGTAATTTTTCTAACCATGCCTTCAACCCAGACCAACTTTTAAAATCATCCACCGCACGTACAATACAATTTGGACTACGTTCCAAGAGCATTTTACTTAAGGCGTTGCCCGGCCCAATTTCTAAGACAACATCAGGCTGATTTTCTTGTATAGCACTTAAGCAAGCATCCCAATCAATCGCATGATTCATTTGGTGAATCAACGCATTCACTGCATCTGTAGTCTTAAAAAACTTATGTCCACCCGAACCACTAATCATGGCCGTGCATAAACGAGCAAAGTCTTGCTGCTGTAAAACTTGCCGATACGGCTGAACCGCAGCATCCATACATACGGTATGCGATGCAATAGTAACATTCAAGCGTTTAACAAAACGTGTTCCTCGCAATTCAAGTTGCTGAGCCAGCTGCTGTAAATTGGCATTAGCCCCACCCACAACAAAACTACTATCACTCAGTTTGATGGAAAGTGCAGTTGAGGTTTCAGTCAACAACGCTTCAAGCGTATTGAGATTAATACCCTGAATAGCCATTAAGCCACTTGCGTGCTGAGTGGCTGAAGACATCAACGAGGCACGCTGCTGGGCTAAATATAGTCCTTGCTCCAAACCAGTTTGCGTTGCGCAAATGAGTGCGCTTAACTCTCCGAGTGAATAACCCGAGAAGCTCATAAGCTCTTCAATCTCAGGTTTTAACTTTTGCCAACGACACCATTGCAAAGCAAAAATAAAAGGCTGTGCGAACTCATTCGGGTACAGATCCGCTTCGGTTAAATCGGAACAAAAGAGTTGCGGCAAATGCTGCTTTAAAATATCTGATACATGAAGCTCATCTGCCATGCTGAGCAGTTCTTGCACATGGGCTAAGCTTTGAAGTCCTTGCCCACTAAATATGATTGCGAAATTCATGTTCCACCTTCAGCATGAATAAAGTCACCCCCAATAAATCAGCACTCCCCCCCGGACTTAAGCGATGCTGAACGAAATAATCTTCCACTTTAGCCACCTCTTGCATCCAATTGTGTTGTAGCACTCCGCCACGGGCCAAAAACTGCTTGGCTAGATCCTGCACAATATATAAGGCAGATAAACCACCGCGCCAAACAATATTGGTATCTTGTACATAGGCCATCAGGCTGAATAAGGTCTGAATTGCAGCCTGCTGTGCATTGGCCGTTTTGGCATAAATGTCGATATACGTTGGCAAGGCAACATCCATCACCGTTTTAAAACCTGAAGCCACTTCTTCAATCGCCCCTGTGATGCCATATTGACTCCGCATACGTTGCCCATGACTGTTGGGATTTCGCTCTAAATGATGTAACAGCTCATCCTGCCAAGTGCTTTGAATTTTTTGACTGATCGAGCCTGCATTCAAGGGACTATTATCTGCTAGACATTGCCCGACTGCTGCACTGGCAAAACCTAAATTAAAAATCGCCCCTTTATGGGTATTGATCTGCTGAGTTGCAATCATCATTTTTTGCTCAGCTAAAATGCCACACTGTCGAATCTCTTCAAAATCGACATCACGATAGCCATTCAAACATTGTGCCTGAAAATAGCCCTGTAAAGCATCCACACTACATTGGAACAAGCTAAAGTCCATGTCATGATGACTGCCCTGCGAACTTGGACAAACCAAACCGGGCTTATGTTCTAAACTGGCTTCATCCAATAACGCCATACATGCCAAACGGTCTAAAGTTTCAGCAGTAGTGATAATGCTTGGACATAAAACTTCATGTGGTTGTAGCATCTGCATATTCCAGTTTCCCTTCGAATAATTGTTCTAATCTCAGCATCTCAACACGCTGAATTCCTTTGACGATCACTTGCTGTTTCATTTCAGGAAAAACCGCAATTAGTTCATTAAATGACACATGCCAGTCTGGATGGATTTGAATCTCGCCATCTAACCGGATAGAACTCTGGGCTTGGACTTGTTGAATGAACTGTAAAATTTCTGGTACATCATGTTGATGCTGTGGATACAACAACAGATCTAAGTCTGAAGTCGGTCTGACATAAGCCTCCTGCGTAAGAGACTGGTAGGCATAGGAGCCATAGACATACACTTTGCAGCCCAATTGTTCTAAGTTGTCTGCAAAATCACTCCACACTTTAGGTTGTAGGAGCTGCGAGTCAGCTTCTAACAAAGCCTGTAGAGAAAGCGGTCGAGTGATCTGTTCGATCTCGTGTTTCTCTACTAAGCACGCCACACGATATTTATAGCCCTCAACCAAGCAGTTGATCGCCAGCTTCACTTGTCCCACATCCACATCTTCCTGCCGACAAACGGTCATTGGAATATGTTGGTTCAACAACTGATACACCTTTTGTTTCACCGTTTCTGGTAAAGAAACATCTAAAAAATGTAAGGTTACTGAATCACGAAGATAAGCTAAGTCATGACGATCCATATCTGCTTCCTTAACTGTGGACAACTTTCTCGATGATCTTATTACACAACACACGCCCTTGACGCTGCTGCCCCACCACACGGCGTTGATCTGTCATATAACTGTCCAGATGTTGCTGTTGCTTTAATAATGCTTGGCTGACCCAGTCGGTCTCCAAATCTGGCCAAATGGCATTGATTGCGCCCATTTTGTAAAAGTTTTCTGCCCCTGGGGCAAAAATAGCTGAGCTTTGCGACAACTCTTTTAACTTTTCGACTGGAATTTTAGTGACTCGTGCCATCGCGTTTAAGTCCATGACTTTCACTTGCGAATCACTGAGTGCATAAACTTCGTTTGCCATGAGTCCATAGGACAGGAACCCACCACTGACCGCTTGACCGAAAATAATCGCAAGGTTGGCATGACCACTACGGCGCAGTAGGTCAACACAAGATGCCAAATGCGCGAAGGTACGGTTTAAGCACAATAACTCATCGGCACGAGAAAGATCTTGACCTTGCGTATCGACAATAAAGACCACGGGAGTTTTATTGCCTTGTTGTACCAATTTCAAAATTTCAGAGGATAATTGAATGGCAATGTCTTGATTGATGGGTGCTGCATTAACTGTACCCAAAATCCGTACTGGACCTGCGTCCGTCTGCGCATTGCCCTTAATCACATAACCTTCGATCTGATAATCCAGTTGACGCGGAAACAACTGTTGTAAAAGTAATTCTGTATTCATGAGCTCATCCTTGCTTTAACAACACAACTTCATGGGCAGACAACATCGGAATTTTTTCTGGCTGTGAAATTCCCATGTCATGCCAAATCTGTAAACCATCATTTTTACCAAACCAGCGTTGGTACTGCTGCTCAAGCTGTTGCTGTTGCTGCAATAATTGTTCTAAGTCTAAAGGAACTGCCTTAGCGTCTAGTTGCGTTAAAATCGCATCACGAATATCGGCAATATCATCCTCAACTAAAGCCTGTACATGGCTCAGTAAATAACGATGTTTACCGCCAGTCACGCGCCAAACCAAAGCACGATCTTTCGAATCAAACTCTTCGACGCCTTTCACTGTTTCAATCACTTCTGGCCCAGACAGTGCCAAACGCCCTTCTTCCGTCATGATGATGGCACTGCTCAAACATGCGCTGATGCCCATCCCACCAAAAGCACCACAGGTGCCGCCAATCACGGTAATAATGGGAATCCCCGCATTTCGTACTTGCAACATGGCACGCATAATTTCGGAAATGGCGATGAGACCGGCATTGGCTTCATGCAGACGCACACCACCTGAGTCGACAAAAAATAGCACCGCTTGCGCTTGATCTTGAATGGCTTTATGTAAGAGACCGACAATTTTCGCCCCGTGGATTTCACCCACAGCCCCACCCATAAACTGGCCTTCTTGCGCCATAATATGCACGGGTGTTCCGTTTACACGCGCTGTACCAATAATCACGCCATCATCAAAACTACCCGGAATATCCAGAGCAGAGAGATGTGGGCTAACTTCAATTTCAGCAGGCTTTAATATTTCATTAAAACTCTGAGCATCGACGACCGCTTGAATACGCGCACGTGCGGTTTTTTCATAAAAACTATTTTTGAGCATCACTTGATCCATGTTCTATACTCCCTTAAACATAGATATTGCTTGGCTTAAGCGTAGATTCACCACTGCTGGGGTCGCCCCCATATCATTTAACTGAAATTTAAGCCCTGCTACTGCATGACGTTGTGCAAACTCATTCAGCACAGACTGCCAAACATGTTGAAAACCGACGGCTGATGTCGTGACTTCAATCTGACAAATATCCGCCTGATCATGCTGTGAAACTAAGACTTCTAAATTTCCAGAACCGACCACACCACAAATGACCGCCGCTTGTTCAGCGCTCAGCGGTGCGGATTGCAATTCAAATTTTAACTTTTCCATGTCGATCACCAGTTTCTAAAGCGACTTGGGGGACTATATAAACCACCCGACCATTTAACTAAATCTTTCACCGACTTTGCCGCCAACAAATCACGACTGACCTGTGTTGGATCAATGCCTAAATCTTCTGGACGTTGAATAATGCCGCGCTGACGTAATTCTTCCACTTTGGCCTCATCACGCTGCATACCGACTGGGGTATAACCTGCCACGCCACGAATGGCTTGTTCACGTTCTTCTGGAGTACGACATAACAGTAAGTTAGCAATACCTTCTTCCGTCACAATATGGGTTACATCTTCACCATAAATCATGATTGGCGGCAGATCACTCTCCATTTTGTCCTGCAACTGCCACGCATCTAACTCTTCAACAAAAACAGGATGCATATGCTCACGGTACGTTTCGACCAGTTGCACTACCAGTTTGCGACCTTTAATGAGTTTGCCATCGACTGCTTCACGACCTGCTTTGGTATAGGCATAACTGGCATGACGGCGTCCATGCGGATCAGAACCCATATTCGGCGCTCCGCCAAAACCAGAAATACGGTCTACAGTTGCGGTTGAACTGTTACCTTGTAAGTCAATTTGTAAGGTTGAACCGATGAACAAATCACAAGCATATAAACCCGCAGTTTGACTAAAAGCACGATTGGAGCGCATGCTGCCATCACTACCCGTAAAGAACACATCTGGACGTTCTTTAATATAGTCTTCCATCCCGACTTCGGAACCGAAGCTATGAATCGATTCGACAAATCCACTTTCAATGGCTGGAATTAAAGTCGGGTGCGGGTTCAAAGCCCAATTGGTACAAATCTGCCCCTTTAGTCCTAAGGATGCTCCATAGGTAGGCAGTAACAATTCAATTGCTGCGGTATCAAAACCAATACCATGATTTAAACGTTGAATTTGATACGGTGCATAGATGCCTTTAATGACCATCATTGCCATTAAAATTTGCACTTCGGTAATTTGTGCAGGATCACGGGTAAACAATGGTTCTATATAGTTATGCTTAGGACTTTCGATATAAAAATCGACCCAATCCGCTGGCACATCGACACGCGGTAACTTATCGACAATTTCATTAACCTGCGCAATCACAATGCCGCTTTTAAATGCAGTCGCTTCAATAATCGCGGGCGTATCTTCGGTATTCGCACCTGTATAAAGGTTGCCCTCACGATCAGCCGCATGTGCCGTAATCAGGCAGACATTTGGCGTCAGATCGATAAAGTATCGCCCATATAGCTCTAGGTAAGTATGGATCGAACCAATACTGATTTTTTGCTGCTGAACCAATTGTGCTAGACGTAAACTTTGTGGGCCCGCAAAGGAAAAATCGACCTTAGAAGCAATGCCTTTTTCAAAGACATCAATATGACTGGGTAAAGCCAATACTGACTGCACGATATGTAAGTCATGAACCACCTCTGGATTACACTGACTTAAACTCTTTGACAAAAAGTCGGCCTGCTTTTGGTTATTACCTTCTAAACAAACGCGATCACCACTGGAAATTACCGTTTCCAAAAGTTCAATCACCCGAGCATGCTCAACTTTTTTTGTAAAGCCTTTTTCTTTGGCAAGATTCAACTTTTCTTGTCTACGGGTGCGCTGCTTATCCCATAAGCGCGTCTTAACCATTTGGTTCATGGGGTCACCTTTATGCTGTGCTTAGCCGAAGATGGCATTAATTGTGAGAAAAAATACAGAGGGTCCAAGTAAACAACCAAGACCGGTATAGAAGGTTGCGACCAATGCACCATAGGGTACTAAACGCACATCAGTTCCTGCCAAACCTGCTGCTGTACCACTGGTCGTTCCCGCCATTCCACCAAAAACCATGGCAGAACGTGGACTTTTGAGATACATAAATTTTGCAAAGATTGGTGTACCCACCATAAAGAACACTGACTTAATTAAGCCAATTGCAATCGATAGTGCAATCACTTCTGAGCTTGCACCAATGGCAGAACCCGTTACTGGTCCAACGATATAAGTCATCGCACCTGCGCCAATCGTGGTCATCGAAACGGGGTCTTTATAGCCCATCAACCAGGCCACCATTGCACCAATCACAAACGGAATCACGCAGCCAAGTGCAAGTGCGATCAAACCCACCTTTCCTGCTTTTTTCACTTCTTTGACGTCAACTTCAAACGCCGTTGATGCAATGGCCAAGTCACGAATCATGGCGCCACCGAGTAAAGCAAAACCTGAGAAAATGGCGATATCTGAAATGCCCTTTTCACCTTGAGTATAAATCCCTGCAAAATATGCCAAGACTAGCCCCATGGTGATGGCGATGGCTGAGCTTTGTAACTTCCCTTTGGTGAGGTATTTCGACAAAAGATGCGACACATACATCATCAAACCAGTCACTGCGAGCGCCGCGACGAGGGCATTTTTGGTAAAAACCGTAATTATTTCTTCCATTGCGTTTCTTCCTTGTAACCGTATAACTGATTGTTATTTCGTGTTAAGACAACACCCTTGTCCTTAAGCGGTTTTTTCAGTCGGCTCTACAGCCCATTCGTAGCTTTCGTAGTCGCCACTGGATTTATTCAACCAACGAATCACCAATACCGTACCGATAAGCGAGGCAACCGAAACAATAAGCCCCAACATCCCGCCCGACATAGCAGCAACGACGTTTTGGCCTGCCGACATGGCAACCACAATCGGGATATACATACCTGACCAGTACAACACACCAAATTGAGTCACTTGAGGTAAGTGCCCACGTTTAGCTAACAGTTCCTTCGATAGAATTAATAAAATCATGGCGATGGCCACACCACCTACATTGGCTTGCACACCAAGAGCAATCCCGAGGGCATTGCCTAGATAAACACCAAGTAAATGGCAGACTGCCAATATGGCTGTTCCGTAAATAATCATTGCTGAATCCTCCCTGGATTATGCAGCGCTTCTAATAATCTGACTTATAATTTGCTATAGTTATAGCTTATCTGTATCCAGTGTACAATGTTTTGTACTCAAATAAACATAAATTGTATACAATTTTTGGTGATGTATGACTTCAATTGCGGAACTTCCTCTTTCTATTCAAATTAGTAAAAAGTTAGAGGATGATATTATTTATGGCTTTTTCCTACCTGGGACTAAGCTAGATGAACAAGAGCTTTGCGAACGCTATGGTGCTTCACGCACCCCGATTCGTGAGGCATTAAAGCTATTGGCCGCTGAAGGTTTAGTTGAAATTCGCCCACGTCGTGGCGCAATTATTCCAGCTATTAATTCACTTACCCTTTGTGAAATGTTCGAGGTGATGGCTGAATTAGAAGCCATGTGTGGACGTTTAGCAGCACGGCGCATTCAACCTGAAGAAAAGCAAGAATTACAGCGCTTACATCAGTTATGTCAGGACTATTTAAATCAGAACGACTCAGAAAATTATTATGAGGCCAACCGTTTATTTCACTTTGCCATTTATCAAGCCAGTCATAATGCCTTTTTAATTGAACAAGCGTGTACTTTACACAAACGTTTGCACCCGTACCGTCGCCTACAACTCCGCGTTAACCATCGAATGAATCATTCGTTTTCAGAACATAGCGCAATTTTAGACGCCATTTTTGCAGGTGATGAACAAGAAGCTGAGGCTTTGCTGAAAGCGCATGTGGTGATTCAAGGGGAAAAATTTACGGACTTTATTTCAACCTTAGAGCATTTAAATACTTAACGAGAAGCTGGACTTGTTTGAGCTGAGTTATTCATGCTTTTGATGTTTAGCTTCATGTTTAAGACCATTCATGTAGCGAAGATAAATACCAAGAAATACGTATCGATTTCTTGGTATTTTTCTTGATGTGTGCCTTGGTTAGAGCAGTATCAGATGCATCTCCGTCCTAGAAACTCATCGGTTTAAAATCAAGAAATGGCTTGAACGATGCGCAACTACCCTGCGTATAATGATGTAATATAGAAATCAGCACTCAGATGACATATGATGTCCTATATCTTCTAATTTTATGTTGAATACTTTCTTATGTCGACTCTCAAAGTAACCTGTGCCGAAAAATATGTCTTAATTGATCAAACATTTCAATTCGATTTTCCTGTGCAATACGGCTTTGTTGCACAAAGATTTGAAATGCAAAGCGCCCCTAATTGAGTCAAATTTAAGGCGTAACTTGGGTAAGTGGTCGACCTAATTCCGTAAATCTGTTAAGGACTGCTACACGTGCATGGATTTCATTCACTTGGCTATCAAAACTCCTTGCACTGAGTTTATCTCCTAATAATTTGATGCAATGC
>NZ_JBUEBA010000002.1:2438219-2439128 GCF_058107045.1 Acinetobacter sp. AB03
GTGTATGATTTTGTTTCAGGATTAATTTCATTGTCTAACATATAGTCATCATAATAATCATGAACAATGTCTCCACCATTTTGTATTTCTTCAATTTCATCATCAAAAAAGTTATCGGTTAGATATGATTGATAGACTGATTTAAACGAATCTCTGGCAGAATTAGCATCTTCATCTGTTCTTATTTTCTGATTAATAATAGGATTTTCTAAAAGTTTTATGAAATGATCAGGCTCAACTCTTATATCTTCCCCATATAAAACTTTTGCTTTTTTTCCAAGTTCAATATTTTCTATTTTCGCATAACCGTTTGCATCTAATTGTCCTTTCTGACTTGTACCATCATCAAATAACAACTCATACGTGGCTTGTTTAACAGGTGATAAGTCTTCATAAACATAATTAAGTTCAATGGAACCCGTATTTTTCCCAATAACAGGTAAATAAGGTAATTGAGCTGAAACTGAACCGTACCGGGTTTGTCGGAGAGTCAATATTCTGAGAGACTATCCCGATGACAAAATTAAAATATACCCCTGAAATCAGAGAAAGAGCGATTCAATTATTGATTGAATCTGAAAAAGATTATCCTTCTACTTGGGCTGCAATCACAGCAATTGCACCTAAGATTGGCTGTACTCCTGAAACACTACGTTCCTGGCATCAGAAGTATTTGAATCAACAGAATCCAATCAAAGTACAGCAGCTTTCAGACCAAGAACGCATTAAACAACTTGAACGCGAAAATAAAGAACTGCAACGAGCCAATGAAATTCTACGCAAAGCAGCCGCTTTTTTCGCCCAGGCGGAGCTCGACCGCCCACACAAATAATGGTGGATTTTATCCATAATAATAAAGAGCTGTACGGAGTCGAGGCGATTTGTAGAATTTTACCTATCGCACCTTCA
>NZ_JBUEBA010000002.1:2439228-2505688 GCF_058107045.1 Acinetobacter sp. AB03
TTTAAAATGTAGTGAAAAGATATACTCAAATTTGATTGCATTAAAACCACGCTTTAACGCTCTGCCTCGCACGCCCATGCGTTTCTTTTGATTATACGAATAGGTAGCTCAGGTTTACTGTGTTTTATTGAGGGCAGTCAAAAGGGCTAGAACCTTATAAAACCTGAAATCAAAACCTAGCAAGACCCAACATTAGGACGGCAAGATAGAACTATAGAAAACTTCAGGTTGTTATCAATTATTATCGTTTGAACTTAGTAAAACTTAGTCTTAGAACCTATCAAAACCTGTGGTCTGTCTGCATAACTGCTAAGGTTAAAACAGATCAAAATTCTATACAGTTCTATACGGCGAATAGAGTTTTCCTTGATGTACCTTGATGAAATAGGTTTTTCTCAAAATGACGATAAGCCTTACTGTACATACCTTACAGCCAGTTTTTACCATATTTAATGAGCAACTCATCAAGGAAAAGTATCCAGTTTTTCTATGGTCGGATTAGATGAAATTACCCTTACGTAGTCTTACGAAACACCTTATCGTCAAAATTGCCGTAAAGCTTGCACCGTGTAGGCTTAAGCCTGTTTTTATGCCATTTAAACGTGAGTGGCGTAAGGGTAAATGTGATGCCCTAAGCAATCGTACTGGTTCAGTTGATTTATACTTATCTTGCTTTACGTAGCTTTACGAAATAAGAACCATCATTTCGCTGTAAGTCTTTCTATATATGATCTGCTTATCAATTTCCACCAATACGCCGTAAAACAAAAATTACTTAGATGTACTTAGATGGAATAGGCTCTTTTTCAACTATCTTGTGATACGTACTGATACGAAATTAAAGATCAAAAGTCGCCGTGTCCCTTATAGTTCTTGGCATACATACGAATTTTAGTAAGTGAGCTGTATCACAAAAAATAAGCCGTCCTTGTATCTCTAAAATTGAGGCATTTTGTACGACCTAGTACGACAAAACACGTTTTTCTTGCATGACGTAGCATGACAAAACGCACTTTTCTCAAAAGCTCTAAAACCCTTATATAGCCTAGCTTTTAGTGTATTTTTAGGGGTTATTTTATTGACATCTTGTCAAGCAAAATATAAATACCCTGTCGTACAAGATTTAAAGCCTTTTTGCGACACGTAGCGACACAGAACGGTATATGTACCAGTGCGTTTTAACCCTCATAGATTTGAAATCCATAAGGGTAGAATTTCGGATTCTAAATCCTGAATTTGTTATACGTAGTCATACGGATTTACTTTGACGTACCTTGACGAAACGCCACTTTAAAAAACTCACTTAAAACGACTGTAATGCAATACTGGCAAGGCTTTCAATTGAATATACATGCTGTTTTATGTGTGGGTCTGTCAAAGTAAATTGCCTGTGTCTTGTATGACAAGATTTAAGCCCTTTTTATTTATTTTGTTGTACGTAGCTGTACGGATTTACTTGGACAAAACACAACTTTCAACAATGTACATAAAAGAGCTGTGATGCTTTATTTGTAAGGCTCTCAATGGGTTTTCAATGTGGTTTGAAACATAAAGCCGTCCAAGTAAATTACACCAGTGTTGTACAACAAAATACTCGGCGTTTTTCATTCTACGTTGATGGAGTGGTGGAAATGGCACGTAAGTTGATGACATTTAGAATATGACCAAGTTTTTGCTATACGTAGCTATACGAAATGCGCTTTTTTAGGTTGACGTACGTTGACAGAATGGGGATTTATAAAAAATGGCTAAAGCCTTTCTATACATGGGTTTGAATGGGATTTAATGCCTAATTTCTATCGCATACCGTCAACCTAAATTTAAACACCCTGTATAGCTATATTCACGATGTTTTTGTCGATCAAAATGTTAAAACAATTGGTTTATTTTTTAATATTTTATGGCGATATGTCGTAATTAAATGTCAAAAATCTTGGCGAACTTGGAAGTAAATCTTCTATGTTTAATTAGCCAATAAAAAAGCCCCTCAAGCTAAGGGGCTATTACAATTTATTTGTACGGCGTGAATTGGTTGCTATCGTCTTGTAAGAGATTTAATAGTTTAGGATGAATAAAAAGCTTCTCTTTTCCTAGTTGTAATTCATGCAATACACCAATTTCTACAAGTTTTTTTAAGTATGTTGATGCTGCTTGGCGCTTAGCTATATTTTTGTCAACTAGGTTGGATATACGACTGTATGGTTGCTCAAAAATAGTATCAACTAGCTCACGAGTATAAATTTTATCTGCATGAGTTCTTATGTATTCAATTGTATGCTCATGTAGACTTTTGATAGCTGTAATTTTAGATATAGTCCATTCACTGGTGTTCTTGACCGCTTGTAGCATAAACATTACCCAAGAACGCCAATCACTTTCTTTGGTCACATTGAGTAGCAACTCGTAATATTGTGATTTATTTTGAATAATGAATCGACTTAGATAAAGAATAGGCAAGCTTAATAAGTTGCAATCCATAAGGTAGAGAATATTTAAAATTCTTCCTGTACGACCATTCCCATCAATAAAAGGGTGAATTGCCTCGAATTGATAATGAGCTATAGCCATTTTAACCAAAGGGTCTAATTCTTCATTGTAATGAATAAATTTTTCCCAATCGGACAATAATGCCCGTATTACATCTTCGCCTACTGGAGGGGTATAGATAATTTCACCAGTATAACTATTTTTTAAGGCAGTGCCCGTTGTTGCTCTAATCCCTAAATCCACACCTTTAATTGTTTGGCATATCTCAACAGTTGTGCCTGTACATAGAGGTCGTTCTTTAATTGATTGAACCCCTTTATACAATGCAGTTCTATACCTTAAAGCCTCTTTAGTTGCATGGTCTGCATGTTCATCACCCTGTGCATGCTGAAATAGTTTGTCTGTGGTTGTGACAATATTTTCAATTTCTGAGCTGTCTTTGGCTTCTAATAGCGGAATAATATTTATTAGAATCGTTTGATTCGGTATCAACTCCCCAGCTTGTTTTAATTCAGCTAGTGCCGATCTAGCTTCAATACATAATTTTAATACAGCTTTATTTTCTACATCTTGTGATGGGGGAAGAAAGGGTAGAGTGTTATATGGTTGATCTGCTTGCCATTGACTCATTACAGTTATCTCATTTTGTGTCGATTACAATAAGAAAAATCGACATGATTTTTAGTTTATGTCGATAGGATAAACATAACACGACCTTCATGTCGATATATTTAATAAAAATCGACATGAAGTTGTAATTATGTCGATGCAATAAACATGACTATATAAATATGTCGATAAAAACTAAAAAATCGAACATGAGTTTTTGTATATGTCGATGGTATAAGCATATTAATGGTCATGTGTCGATTTGAATAAAAAACATAAGCCCCTTAAAAGAGAGGAGCTTTATTTTTAAAGCAACTGCAACACGTCTGCCCGAATCTCTGTTACCTCTCGATCTACGCTGTTTTGGTCTTTCCATTTCCTAGTACGCAATGAACCCTCTATATATGCCTTACAGCCTTTCTTGAGGTACTTATTGGCAACATCCGCTAAACGTCCGTTGGTGCTGATTCTGTGCCACTCTGTAGCCTCTTTGCGTTCTCCAGTGGTCTTGTCTTTCCAAAACTCAGAAGTTGCTACGCTGAATGTGGTAACGCTTCCACCATTGGGAAATTGTTTAGTTTCAGGGTTACGACCCAGCACACCCATGACAGTGACTTTATTTACGTTTGGCATCTTTTACCTATCAAATTTATATATTTTCTTAGAAGTCTTGGCTTAATGGCTTAATTGCGCTGTAAGGCTTATGTAGTAAGGTTTTCCACTTAGCCAACACCCTAAAAAGCCATTGGCATAATGGCTTAATCAGGATAATTTATTTACTCATTAAGCCACTATGCCACCACATAAAACCCTATCATGCTTAATGGAAAGCCTTTTATAGCAAGGCTTTCAAGGTGATTAAGCCATGAAGCCACCATTTCTAGCAAAATAGGGTTAATTAAGATGTGTCGTGTTCTCCCTACTGATTCAACTTTTATATATTTCCCTAGAAACCTTGCGATTTTGCGATTTCATCTTGTAACCCTTACGTATCAAGGCTTTCAATATCGCAAGCATGTGATTTGCGGTTTTGCATTTTGCGATTCCTTGCATCAATCGCAAAGGAATCGCAACTTATCGCAGTGCTATCGCAACCTATATTGCGATTCTCAAGCCCTTATGCAGTAAGACATACAGCTTTAAATCGCAAAAACGCAGTCATTCTAGTAATAAAGGGTTTAATTCAATGTATGTGGATTTGTTGATAGTGACCAATCGAACATAATTAAATTCAATCAATTCATTGATACAAGGGTCAAATTCTTTGGCTTTTCTTAGGTGTGACGGCGCACCTTTCATAGCCAATGTTTTAGAAATACTACTTACTTTTTGCTCTACACATTTTCGAATAAGCCACTTAATCAGACGTTCAGCATCACTTTCCGTTTTGACCTCAATATCTGCATACATTGCCCATTCATTGAGTGAATGCTTAACGACCTCACAAGCCCCTGTTAAGGTTTTGGCATCAATCCACTGTAAGCCCTCAAAATAAGCGAACACAGTAGCTAAGCGCCGTGCTAATTGACTGGCACGACTAGCAAATGCTTGTAGGTATTCGTAGCGCTTACCTTTGCCCTGCAATTCTTCAAACATGTTGTAGAACGATGCATCTATTTCCCTTGCTTCCTCATTCATGGGAATGACATAACGCCCATTGTGAAGTTCTTGCCCTCCTTGTGGTCTAGGACAGTCATCGAGCAAGTATTCGCACCGTGTCCAGTAAGCAATCAGTCTATGGTCATGATTGGCATTCATAGATCGGTAAATGGCATCTTGTAGGCGTGTCCCTGCCAAGTTCTCAGGGATGGTTAAGATGAATCTCGGCAAAAAGCCTTGCCCCCTTAACACTGGGTCTTTCAAGGCATCTGATAAAACCTCATGCTGTCCCTGTAAATTAAAGGTCAATCGCCCATCATAAGCACGACCACTCCCGTTTAAATTGGATTTAGATCGAGTACGCTCCACAAAACCATCATCAAATAACTTGGCATAGCCTCCAATGGCTTGGGTGCGGGTATCTCCTTTCATGGTATAGCCACCAAAGAATTGACCTGCTTCATCACTGGCAATGGATGCATTGTTTAATATGCCATCCACATATAGCCCTGCAATGGATTCCAAGGTGATGTCACTGTATAAGGTACTTGGGTCATGTGATGGGGGATTCTCAGTACCGTATGCCTCCTTATCCTTTTTATTTAACCCTGCTTGACCGCTTTTCCATTGTTCAAGGTCACGGCGGTATAACTCATATTGTTTACGCTCATGCTGAATAATGGCCTTGTCTGCCATATTACGACTGGTACTTTTACGACTTCCGCTTTGTCCCTCGGTGAGTAGATATAAACTACATGGCTCACCTTGAGGGTTGAATGGGTGCGGTGCATTTACGTGCGCTTGAGCGATATGTGACATAGTCCCAATGACACATTGAGCTGTCATACCAATTGGCGCTTGCACATGCTCGGCTATCGCTATCACAGCATCCCTTGCCAGTGGTGGTAATGCATGGATTGGATAAGTGCTATTTACGGATGTTTCAGCCTGTACCAATGGTAAGAGTTCACCCCATTGATTAGGGGGTGATAAACGCTTGATAGATTCATCAATGAAGATTGTCACATCCTCCGCATCATCATCCTTGTACAGCTCAATGAGGTAATCGGTTTTAATGCCTTGCTCATCAATCACGATATGTTGATTCAGCAAGCGAAGCGCCGTGTCCTGCTCTAGCTTTTGAAATCCCTCGAGCTGGATATGCTCGGGGCGTACTGGCATATAGAGCTTGGTATATCCTGCCTTTGAAAGCTGATTAATCACAAAAATCAAAGGGCTTAAACTCGGTATGTGGAGCATCACATAGGCTTGGCAATATGATCAATGCCACGGCGTAGCCTGTTTGGGCAATCTTAAAGAATGCCTCTAGGTTATAAACATCCTTTGCCACGGCGTTTAATTGTCGACTGGCATTTAGGGCAATGGCTTTGATTTGGGTCTTAGTCATGGATTAAGCCCCCAATACTGCAAGGCTTTGCATTTGCTTGTTATGCCATTCGATCAATTGAGCATAATCAAAATAGACTGAGGCCTGTTTGCTCTCCCCTGTCTTAATTGGTCGGGGAAATGAGGCATCAGTGCGCACGATATGACGCAATGATTCACGGCTTACGTCCAATAACTCGCAAGCTGTTTTAAATTGAACTCGGATTGGTTTGATATTCATAAAAAAACCCATACATGAAAGAATATGGGCTTAGTATGTTTTTGATTTTTATATTGTAATAGTAAGCAACATCTACTTAATAGGGATTAAGCTTAGGTTCCTACCCATTTCTAGGCCTTCCCGCTTGTCTTGAATATGGGTATTTAATTGCTATAGGTTTAATCCATTCCTCAATACTTTTTGCTGTTTCAGGCAATTCATTTTTGTGCTCTGTAGAAACCAAAATACTTTTCAATGTCTTAGCCATCTCACCAATTTTTATTTCTTGTACTTTATCTTGCATCCACAAATAATCAGCTAATGTTCTAGCTGCAAACTTTGCATCAGATTTGCTCTGACTAATTCCTGTTTTATGGCTAGCTGTTATACATTCATCATCATCTTGAATATCTCTACTATTCAAATTCCTCAATTTACCCGTCTTAATTAATTCTAACTCATCATGCGTTATATACATGTTATCTCTAGATAAAGGAAGTTTTATTGCATCATGCAACCCATGCCCTGCAACATATGGGTTTAGTATTTTATTTGTCCTATCCTCTGTTATGGAAAGGGGGACGGGGACAGAAATATCACTACTAAATATAAAACATGAGCATGATTTTTCTGTTTTTTTTAATTTAAATAAAAAATTTCCTAAATGGGTATTTGAGTCAGCAATATATCTAGCTTTTATATCATCCTTATCTGGGTTAAAATTTGAGCGCTCGGTGAATGGTAGGCTTAGAGCTTTTTTTTCATCCAAAAAAACACCATATGGATCATAAATATAATATTCAAAAAATGATTTATAATGGGACTTGTCACAATAATTAAAACCAAAACTCATTAATGACTTAGGATCAATTTTTAAAAAAATATAGTGAGTATTTCTATTAATTAAGTAGCTTCCGTATACGTCAAGCTCCTTTTCGTCACCTTCATATTTTGCGTGAGTATTAGCAAGTAAACCAAAATCATGAGTTGGTGCCAAAATATGTATCTTACCATTCCCCCCCAAGCCAATAAGGCTATCCACTGTCCATAAGTCGGTATCACCAAAATAATTAAGAATATTTGATGCCTGTTCTAATGAATAATAGTGAAGTGATGGAATAATAGTATTAGGCCTTGATAATTTACTCATATATACCTTCCCACAGCATCCCAAAAAAATAGCTAAGTCAATCAAATTTGGTGGCTGCCTTTCGGGGATCAACCTAGACTTAGCAAACTGAATATAAACGATATTTAATTATATTTGTGTATGTTTGGATAAGTAGTAAGACAAGCTATGTCGCAAATGAATCTCAAACCGCTTGCGAAGCGTAAAGCCATATGTAGCAAGGCATACAAGAGAAAAACGCAAAATCGCAAGGTTTCTAGGGAAATATAAAATATATCCATTAAGCCACTATGCCAGTGCATGGAATACTGTGGTGCTTAATGGAAAGCCTTTTATAGCAAGGCTTTCAAGGTGATTAAGCCATTAAGCCACGCTTCTGTAGGAAATATATAAAATACAGATTGTGGGGTTAGTGATTTCACTTGGTCTTTTTAAATTGAATAATGCTCTGGTCTGCTATTTCTTCTAAATAATTGGCATACCACTGCATCATATTTGCCCTGTCATCTAAATATTGGGCTTTGTTATATACCCCTGCTACACCGTCCTTAACATGGGCCAAAGCAGATTCAATATGACGCTCATCAAAGCCACGGTTATTTAGTAGTGTACTGGCTATATGCCTAAATCCATGTGGTGTCTGTCTGCCCTCATATCCCATACGGCGCAAAGCCATGATAAAAACTGTATCTGACTTAGGCTTACTCTTATCGGATCTACTTGGGAATAAATACTCAGAAGTGGTTTCATAGGTTTTTAATTCATTGAGTATGGCAATGGCTTGCTTAGGTAAAGGCACAACATGCTCACGGCGTTTCTTCATGCGTTCCTCAGGGATATTCCATAAACCTTGTTCTAGGTCGAACTCAGTCCATTTAGCGCCCCGTAGCTCAGTAGGACGGCAGAACAACATTGCCAAAAGCTGTAAGCCCATACGGACATCCGTAGTCGGGTAATTATTAATAGCTCGAATTAAGGTTGGTAACTCAGCCTCACTCACATGAGCCATATTCTCTTTTTTGCCCTGCTGTAGATACTTCTGAATGCCCTCTAATGGGTTGTAATCAATTCGCCCTGTTACCTTTGCATAATCATAAATATCACGGCACATGGCCCGAACTCGGCTTACCTGTTCATAGATACCCTGCCTCTGCTGAATACCTTTTAAATGATTCATCCACTCGATAGGTTTTATGCTGGTGTACCCGCATCATCAACAGCAGTAATTGATCCAACCACACCAACTTCTAATGGGTTTGGCTCAATAGACCATGCACCAGCATTATTGGCATGTGTAGCAGCAATCAAACTACCTTTGGCAGCACGAACTTTAATAACTGCACCTGCTTCAGCCGTACCACTTAATTCATCGGCAGAATTAACAACTACCACTGGTAATGCTGGTGCAACTCGATCCGCTGGAACACCAGGCAAATCACCTGCAACGTTTGCATCAGGAACAATAACGCCACCCGCAGCACGCATTTCAGAACGCACTGTGGCTAAGTTTTTACGGAAGTTGTCACCATCTTCTAGTGAAACTTGGGTATCAACATCTTCACGAATATATCCATCAAAACCGATTGATAAATTACCGCACCAGTATTTAGCAGGCTTCTGAACAGGACTAAAGCGAACAGGCAGCCCCCAAAGGTATACTTGAACACCTGTACCTGTTGGAACACCAATTAAATAATGACCATCAGAACCTTTTAAGCGCTCAATGACACCCCAGTCTTGTGGATTTAACACATAACATTCAGGTTGTAAGAAAGATAATGCCGCCTTATATTTTGCACGGTTTAGAACATCAAGAGCCGTATCACCTGCTTCAACTGGAACTGTGTCGTGATTGCCTTCTTCCATCAAGCCGCTAAAGTTTTTCGGCTGACCTGTTGCTGGAATGTGACCATTGACCACAAAATATTCAAGCTTGTAACGAATACCATAGGCCAAACGAGTTTCAATATAACTGGCCAACATTGGCATATCTGCCAAAACTTGATTTGATACTTTGATCCAATGTGCAATCACACCAACATTCAATACAAGTGGACCAAACTCAAGACTAGATTCAGGCTTTTCCTCGCCTTCAGGCACAATATCTGCCATTAGATCCCAAGCTGTTTCACGCAGTAACGTCACGATGTCATTGGTTAATGGTGCCCAGTTAATCAGGTCAACCAAGCTCAATGGCTGGAACGGTACGCGATTTAGGTCATTTTTTGCGTATTGGTAATTTTCACCAAGGCTACCTAGAGTCACAATATTGCGTGCTTTGATACCATCAAAAGAAACAGAGGTATTTTTTTGACGTTTATCAAGCATTGCCTTCGCAATTTCAATTGATTCTGTATTACGAACCAAAATTCCCGCAATGGTGCTTGACTCATCAGTTTGGCGGGCTTTCGCCTGATTAACTAAATCAGTTTGAAGCTGCTCAACTTTGGACGCTAGGTCTTTGATTTCTTTTGAACGTGTTTCAAATTCTTGCTTTTCTTCGGCGGTTAATTGGGTCAAGGCAGTTTTCGATCAAACCCTTAAGATCGTTGCCTAACTTCTGATTTGGTTCAAGTACAAGGAAACGACGGTCACGCTCCTCAATAGCAAGCGGCTACACCTCGTTGGATAAGAACACACAGTTAATGTGGTTATTTTGGCTATAACCTGACATGAACTTTTTCTCAATACGAATCTTCTCTCCAGTGATCATGTGTTTGATCAAACCCATCATGCCGAACTTGGACTTATTGTTAAATATTTCTTCAAAAAGACAGTAAAGCTTACGCTCTGCCCAGTCGGTATAAATAGATTCAAGGCCATTTTGACCGAGCGTAACTGAATAACATTCACCATAGATACGGGTCATGATCTTCTCAAAGAATAATGATTTACCCGATCCTTGAACCGCACTACACAGCAACACGGATGTATTCAATTTTGCACCAGGATGTTGAAGTGGGTAAAGATTTAAAACTCAGTAGCGATTACGTCATGATTTGCCCAGAGACTAATGCTCCATTTTTCAATGAGAAACCACCACGTTTGAGAATGGTAGAAGCTATGAAGTCCTGCATGATCCGCCACCGCCCTGCATATAATGCACGGCATACTTATGCAACCATGCTTTTAATGGATGGCGTTAATCCAGTCTTTGTCGCTGATCAACTTGGCCATAGTCTCCAAATGCTGATTAAGCGATATGCAAAATGGATACATGGAGATAAGAACAGAATAGAAATGGCAAAACTAAACACTACAAATGGCACTTAAGGTGCCTTTTTTAATGCATATGAAAATGTGGCGGGTTTTGTGGGGAAGTGTGGCAAAAATGTGGCAATAAAAAAGCCACTTTTGCAAGTGGCTGATTTATATAAAGAATTTTGGCGGAGGTGGCGTCAATTGAACTCAAAACCTAACTCATTCACTTTAAAGCTCTTTTATTGAATAAAAAAATTCATTGACCCAATTTTGACCCAAATTAGATTTAGTGCATTGAATCACTTTAAAATCTTGTTCAAATCCGAATTCAGGATTTGAAGTGGCGTACGGCATTATAGCAGCAAATTACACCTAAAAATAAATGTAATGTTATAATGTTTCAATTAGCTCATTATGATATTAATAATCACATCAACTTCAGTACAGTTCAATTTTTTAATTTGTACTTTTGCTTAGGACTCTTAGGCTTATCAGGAAGGGTACGTTCAATCACACCTGCTTCTAATGCTGGAGTTAAATAATTTTTTTGGAATGTGGCTCGATGGGACAAGTCCAATAGAGCCATAAGCTCAGTTAAGCTATATTCTTTCTGCTCCATATTCTGGATGAGACGTTTAACTTGATCGCTAACTTGTACGCTAGCTTGAGCGGTATCTTGATCGCTGGCATCAGAACTAAGTATTGCATCTAGAATCATCTGCAAAATAAACTCAATAAAAGGTGCAGAATCTGAACGATCTGTGCTCGCTTGCAATGCATCGTAATAAGCTCTTTGGTTTTGATAAATCAAGCTTTCTACAGGGATGTTGAGAAAAATAGGATTCCACTGGCTTAAGATTAAAGTTTGCCATAAACGCCCCATCCGCCCATTGCCATCAGCAAATGGATGTATAAACTCAAATTCATAATGAAATACTGAACTCTGAATTAATGGGTGCTCATTACCTTCAGCCAACCACTGTAATAACTCTCTCATTAAACGCTGGACTTGATTTGCAGGCGGAGCCATATGCACGACTCGATCCCCTGACATCACACCAACACCGCCATGACGATACTGTCCAATTTCATCAATCAGTCCTGTCATCAATATTTGATGTGCTTTCAGCAAATGCGATTCTTGATCAGGATTCCAATCTTGAATTTCTTCATATGCCTTTAGGGCATTACGTACCTCTTGAACTTCTTTAGGTGGAGCGATAATGGTCTTGCCATTCAGAATCGCTGTGATTTGCTCTGTACTCAAGGTATTTCCTTCTATCGCTAAAGACCCTTGAATCGTTCGAATACGATTGGCTTTTCGCAATTTAAGGCTATCTTGGATTTGAGTTAATGCAGTCAAACGCCCTATTGATTCACTAATTTGTGCAATCAAGTGAATAATTTTAGAGGTGATCGTATAAGGCGGTTGATATTTCATGCCATTCCTCATTGATGTAAAAACAAAGCACAGTTGATTAAACTCTAAAATATTAATATTTCATAGCTTAGTGAGTAATATCTGCTATCAACATGCTTACCTTTTCTGAAACAGTGAGCTAACTAATCGCTATTTCTTTTAAAATAAACCTGTGCATTCTCGTTAAAATACGTAGGTTTCTTCATTACAGGACAACATTATGTTTATTTATGCCGACTTCTCACAACTCGTCATCATCAAGCCAGAGGATTACCATTGGGTAAAATCTCCAGGAGGTGAAGTCGATAGAATGATGCTTGATCGTATTGGCGATGAGAAAGCACGTGCAACTAGTCTTGTGAAATACGCACCAGAATCTGCCTTTCCTGAACATCAACATCCTTTGGGTGAAGAAGTCCTCATATTGTCAGGCATTTTTACCGAGAATGCTGAAGATGATTATCCGGCAGGCTGGTATTTACGTAACCCCCATCATTCAACTCATCGGGTTTCCAGTAAAGCAGGTTGTTTAATCTTTGTGAAACTGATGCAAATGACTGAACATGAGAGAGAACCAACCCGGATTAACACCAATGACTTAGCGAATTGGAAGCTTACCCAACGTCGGATGATATGCCCGCTATTTCAATCTGAACATGAGCAGACCTATTTAGAAAAGCTAAAACCTGATCAAATTTTCGTAGAGAAATCAGAACAAGGGATTGAATTGTTCATTATTAAAGGTCAATTATTTTGCGACACTGAAATATATCCAGCAGGTTCGTGGGTCCGTCTTCCCCTCAATAGTGCTGCTAAATTTCAGGCAGGTCCATCAGGCGCAACGCTTTATGTCAAAACTGGTCATCTACAACATGCCATAGATGTGTGGGTGAAATGAACAATAATGTGTTTCCAAAATGAAGCTGTCTCGTGTCTAGAATACTTGGAGCAGTCCACTTACCACTTTTAAAACCCATACAAAATGTAATGATATATCACTACATTTCTGATCTTTCTTTTTTCATGTATGATCGACTAAGACAAATTCAGGGATAAGGTTATGTTTGAAACTATTGATGATTTAAAGAAAAAATTAGATCAACATCGCCCTCTCTCTCCGTCAATTGTCAAAAATTTACAAGAAGATCTTATTGTCCGCTGGACCTATCATTCCAATGCAATTGAAGGTAATACCCTCACCCTGCTAGAAACAAAAGTAGTACTCGAAGGTATAACTGTTGGTGGAAAGGCATTAAGAGAACACTTCGAAGCGATCAACCATAGAAATGCAATTTACTATGTTGAAGATATCATTCGGAAAGAGGAGCCTTTTTCTGAATGGCAAATTCGCAATATCCATCAACTCATTTTAAAAAATATTGATGATGATAATGCTGGCCGCTATCGCCAACAAAATGTCCTAATCTCTGGTGCCACGTCTACCCCGCCTGATTACACATTATTAAATGACAAGATGGCTCAGCTAGTTGATTGGTATAGTAATGACGCACATAAATTTCATCCTATCGAACGTGCAGCCAAAGTACATGCTGATTTTGTAGGTATTCATCCATTCATTGATGGCAATGGCCGTACATCACGTCTATTGATGAATCTTGAATTGCTTAAAGCTGGTTATCCCCCTTGTGTAATAACAGTTGAAAACCGATTGGCCTACTATGAGGCCCTAGATCAATGGATGGCTTATGGAAAAACTGAAGCATTTATCCAGTTGGTTTCTGAAGCTGTACTTGAAGGATTTAAACCTTATCAAGTTGTATTGGGCATTTAATCGGCTTGATCGGTGTATTGATCCCTAGTACTAGATACCATCCACAATTGCATCTAAAATCATTTGTAAAATAAACTCATTAGATGCTGTAACACTGAAGATATGAGCGGTACAAAGAATATCGCTAGTGACTCATAAATCCGTGGTGATTTACTCAATCAATTTCAATCTGATGAGCGAACAGATTCTGTCTATACTGAGTTGTACGACACTATAGGCTGTAAATCAAAAACCTTTAGACTCAGCATTAAAAGCTTTTTTAATAGTTTTTCCTCCAAATCTATCCAATAAGATTTGATCTACAACATTTAGTTCAATAATACTCAATGCAGCATCTACCCCAAAGTACCCGAAATGCAACTGTCATCAATTTGTAATAAAAATCGATTATATCTCGTGTGATAATGCAACTTTTCTTTGCGAGTTTATAAATGTCAGACAAAATCAGCTTAAACTATTTAAATGAACTCATTCGTAATGCTGAGAAAAAAGATAAAAAAATTGACAAGATCTTATTAGGCTATAAGGCGTATTATTTTTTTATGTCTGACAGCGAATTCCATAAAGAAGTCACTAACTCTGCCCTTTCACCAAGTAAACGTAAATATAAAAACTATAAAATCAAAGTGACTCAGGACGAATATCAAATTGATTTAAAATTTCAGGAAAAATAAGCAGGATTGCTCTAATTCTCAGGTTTAAACTCTTTATTTATTGACAGCCATTATGATTAAAGCATCAAAAAAGACAATCTAGACATTAGATGACCTGTTGTACTTAAGATCGTTACCCGCCAATTCAACATCATCTGATACAATCAAAATAACGGTTCACGTATCCTGTGAACTCCTGTTTTCTGACCAAATAGCACTCCGATAGTGTCCTCTTAAAATTTATTGGACACTATCGTGGTATTAATGAGTTAGAAAAGTGGGGCTCAGCGGATGCTTACGATTAAACAAACGATCGAGCCATCCGTTACCCTGCTCACACCATGATTAATCAGCTTTAAAGATTACGCTGATTGACTCGTTTAGACAGTTCTTCAGCCGATTCTTTTCGCTCCGAATAACGGTTGGTCAAATAGGCACTCTGACCGCGAGTCAGCAAAGTAAACTTGTATAGCTCTTCCATTACATCAACAATACGATCATATAGCGATGAAGGCTTCATCCGTCCTTCCTCATCAAACTCCAAAAAGGCTTTAGGAACAGAAGACTGATTTGGAATCGTGATCATCCGCATCCAGCGCCCAAGAATTCGCATCTGGTTTACACTGTTAAAAGACTGTGATCCACCGCTCACCTGCATCAAAGCCAGTGTTTTACCCTGCGTAGCACGAATTGCTCCTCCAGCAAGTGGAATCCAATCAATCTGTGCTTTGAAGATTGAG
This sequence comes from Acinetobacter sp. AB03, assembly GCF_058107045.1. NCBI lineage: Bacteria > Pseudomonadati > Pseudomonadota > Gammaproteobacteria > Moraxellales > Moraxellaceae > Acinetobacter > Acinetobacter sp. AB03. The sequence continues at coordinate 2,454,465 of NZ_JBUEBA010000002.1, forward strand.
CTCATCGAACCATGCCGCTCAGGCGAACACCAAACCATGCCTTCAGACCAAGCCAACAATTCATGCAGCTCTTTAACCTTTGGATGTTCCAGATCACCATCTTCAGGTAAAGGTAAACCTTTGGGATGAAAGATTTTAACCTCACAACCAAAACGCTCAAGAATTCGCCCAGCTTCCATCACAGCTAGGCGGCTATATGAACGCTCTCTGTTTGAGCCATATAGCAATAAGATACGTGGTGGGTGACTTAGTTCTTTAGCCTGCACTTCCGCAAAAGTTGGTGTCGGTAAAAGATCAGATTCAAGATTAGGGAGTGTCATCTTTGCCTCTTAAGAATTTGGATAATATTTTTTCTTCAGCCACAAGGATACGCTAACCAGTGCAATCAGCACGGGCACTTCAACCAATGGGCCAATAATCGTAGTAAAGGCAATTGGTGAAGCCAAACCAAAGGTAGCAATCGCAACGGCCAACGCTAACTCAAAATTGTTACCTGCTGCGGTAAATGAAATTGCAGTGGTTTTGGGATAGTCATTCCCCATCCACTTACTCATGAAAAAGCTGACAAAGAACATCACGACAAAGTAAAGCGTCAATGAAATTGCAATCCGCAACACATCCATTGGCAAACTCACTACATCACCGCCTTTCAAGCTAAACATGGCTACAATGGTGAATAACAAGGCCAATAAGCTGAGTGGACCAATTTTGGGTAGAAACTGATTCTGATACCAGTCCAGACCTTTGGCTTTCACTAAAGATAGACGCGTCAGGAAGCCCATCAGGAATGGAATCCCCAAGTACATAAGGACAGCATTGGCAATGGTCCAGAAATCAACATTGATGACATTCCCTTCTATCCCAAAAAATGGCGGCAGATAGGTCAGGAAGAACCAGGCATAACTGCTAAAGAACAGAATCTGAAAAATGCTGTTAAATGCGACCAATGCAGCACCGTATTGATTGTCCCCGCATGCCAGTCCATTCCAGATCAGTACCATGGCAATACAACGCGCCAAGCCAATCAGAATCAGACCTGTCATGTATTCTGGGTAATCACTCAAGAAGACTATCGCCAATACAAACATCAGCACTGGCGCAATCAGCCAGTTCTGAATCAGAGAGAGCGCTAATGTTTTTTTATCCTGAAATACTTTGGGCAAAGCTGCATAATCTACTTTGGCTAATGGTGGATACATCATCAAAATCAAACCAATCGCAATTGGCAAGTTGACTGAATTTACACTCATTGCGTCCAATGCGACGGATGCTTGTGGAAATACCACCCCAATCGCAACACCCAATGCCATGGCCACAAAAATCCATAGCGTCAGGTTGCGATCCAAAAAGGATAATCCTGGTTTAGACATGATCTGCTCGCTTAAAGATGGGAAATTTGATTGATTTCAGCAATAAGCTGATGACGGCTCATGTGATGGGTATCTAATGCAAAAAGTGCATCTAAGCGTTTGTTGATATGTTCTACAGTATTTAAAAATGCATGTAATTTTTCTTGTTCAGGCAAATCTAAATGTGATGGATCTGATAGACCCCAATGTGCTTTGATTGCTCCTCCTAAATACAATGGACAAGCTTCTTGTGCTGCCGCATCACACACGGTGATGACGACATCGGGCTGATACTGTTCACAGGCATCAATCGTTTTACTCGACAAACCTTCGGTAGACAACCCTAGGTTCTGTAAAGTCTGAATGGTTAACGGATGAACTTGACCAGAAGGTTTACTTCCAGCGCTATAAGCTACCCAACCTTCAGGCGCTCGACTATTAAACAGAACTTCAGAAAGAATACTGCGACAACTGTTACCCGTGCACAGAAACAAAAATTTCATGAAAACTTACTCGCAATGGCTCTGTATCGATAGAGCTGAGGGATCAAATAACACGGGAAAATTGCTACGTTTAAGTGTATTCAGAATTTCAAAGCACCATTCAGGTAGTTGTGGGTTAATACTGTAATACACCCACTGCTTTTGCCGACGGTCATTCAGCAAACCACTTGATCTTAACAGGGCTAAATGCCGTGAAATTTTTGGTTGGCTTAACTGGAGTTTATCTGTCAAATTACAAACACACTGCTCTTCATTTTCTGCAATAAGCATGACAATACTGAGACGTGTTTCATCAGATAAACATTTAAAAAACTGAACGTGGTCCATAACTGCTCCCATTCTATTATGTAAATATACACATATCCATATATTCAGTAAAGAGTACTCATTATAAAAGTATACCCATATCCGTATATGCTTGCCAGAACGGGAAAAATTTAAAACTTCTTAATATCTCAAGACACAGATAAAAAAAGACCCGTGGCTTATGCCACAGGTCTTTTTACAGTTTTCCACATACACTTATTTATTTTTTTCAATCAACTCCACAATGGCTTGTGGTTCCAAAACTTTGCCACTTGAAACGATTTGATTATCTATGATCAGACCTGGCGTACTTAACAACCCTGTTTCAGCAATTTGCATCATATCAGTTACATATTCAATTTCTGCCTGAACACCCATGCTTTTTACAGCTTCTTCAGTTGCAGCCAATAAGGCTTTGCATTTACGACAACCTGTTCCTAAAACTTTAATTTGCATCTTTATTCTCCACACTTTTTATAAAAACCAATAACCCAAAGTATTCAGGGTATAACCAACAATCAAGATTCCCACAAAAACGATCCCTACAAACAGGCTCAATAAACGGGTTTTCACCACTTGTTTTAACAAGATTAGCGATGGCAGAGAAAGTGCGGTGACCGCCATCATAAACGCTAAAACCGTCCCCAAGCCAACGCCTTTAGTCACAAGTGCTTCTGCAATCGGCAAGGTGCCAAATATATCCGCATACATTGGCATTCCCACAATCGTAGCAATCAGAACGGAATACCAGTGTTCCTGACCAAGTAAGGCGGTAATCCACTGCTCAGGAATCCAGTTATGAATTGCCGCACCAATCCCGACACCTATCAAGACATAAAGCCAGACCTTACTAAAAATGTCTGTCACCTGTTCCCAAGCAAATGTACGCCGCTCTTTTGCAGTCATGCTGAAATCTTCATCTTCGCCTGAGATTGTTTGATGATGAGTCACAAATTCAGCCACATACTTTTCCATTTTCAAGTAGCTGATTAATGACCCACCGATGACTGCCAGCACTAATCCAAGTAACACATAGACCAATGCAATTTTCCAGTTAAAGATACTCGCCAATAAAATAATTGAAGCTAAGTCAACAAGTGGTGATGAAATCAGAAAGGAAAAAGTGACGCCTACCGGTAGTCCTGCACGAGTAAAACCAATAAACAACGGAATCGAAGAACATGAACAAAATGGCGTAATAGTACCGAGTAATGCCCCCATGATATTGGCTTTGATTCCTGTCATCCGACCTAAAATCAGCCGAGTACGTTCTGGAGGGAAATAGCTTTGAATATAAGATAATGTATAGATCAACACTGAAAGCAGAATAAAGATCTTGAATACATCATAAATAAAGAAATGGACACTACCACCCAACCGGGTTGCAACGGATAAACCAAATACATTTTCAACGAACCAGCGCACCCCATCCGAGAGCCAGATCATTTTAAGTAGAACATCATTTAACCAAGCAAAAATTGCGACAATGTTCTCCATTTAGATCTCCTGCTCTACACTGATACAAAGTCCAACAGCGTTAGGGGTTTCACCTTTTATTTTAAGCGTCTGCCTTGCTCATCAATGATGACTTCACCATCTTCTTTAGCAAAAGCTTTTAATTGCGGCAAAGGTAGAATATCTAGCACTACTTCAGATGGGCGACATAAACGAGTGCCCAAATCTGTCACGACCAAAGGACGGTTAATCAGGATGGGATGTTCAAGCATAGCATCAAGCAATTGCTCATTTGTCCAGTTCGCATCGTCTAAATTAAGTTCAGTATAAGCATCTACATTTTTGCGTAACACATCACGAACACTTAAACCAGAGTCCTGAATCATTTTAATCAGCTGATCTTTTGATGGTGGCGTAATCAGATATTCAATTACTTCTGGTTCGATCCCCGTGTTGCGAATAAGCGCCAAAGTGTTACGAGACGTGCCACAGGCAGGATTATGGTAAATTTGAACTTTTGGCATTTGATCCATGAGTATAATCTCTTAAACAGACAGCTTTTTATATATGAATATTCGAATATACGCAATATGGAATATATGATTAACTACAAGTACCAATAAATAAGAAAAGCTCCTGAATCAATCAAAAACCTCCCATTTAGGTATTTCTGAAACGGTGTCAATTAAATTAAGAAGCCAAAGCTTCTTTTCGGATTCTCAACTCACATTAGGAACATCCCTCATCTAACAAACTGATCCTAGCCAAATAAAGGATATTCCTCCCCTCACCCTCTGCTATAGCAAGAGTTTTTCCCACAATTGGAACCTGATCTGCTATCTGTTGAATAAAATGATTGGGCGAAATGCCATACAGATCCTGTGTTTGCGAATAAAGATTATCCCAGTGCTGATTCATATCGTTTCCCAATGATTGAAAAAATTAAGCTGTGAATTCTTTAAATGCTTCCAATGCATTAGCGGCATACATCAATGAAGGACCGCCCCCCATATAAACTGCAACACCAAGCACTTCCTCTAATTCTTGCAATGTCATTCCCATTTTGACTAGGGTTCTGACATGAAAACCGATACATCCATCACATCGTGCTGCAACACCAATCGCTAAGGCAATCAGTTCTTTTGTTTTAGGATCAATAACACCATCTCGCATTGCAACTTGTGACAATTGATTAAAACTTTTCATTAAATCAGGAGAATCCTGCGCTAATGTCTTTATACTGCCTGAAATATTTTGAGTTAATTCTTTGTACTTCATGATTTTCTCACTTGAATGTCCATAAACTTAAGTTAGACTTAAAAGAGAAATCTAGTTATTTCTCTACTGGATAACCCTGCTCTAGCCATGCTTGGAATCCACCCTGAACAGATTTCACCTGAGTAAATCCCATATTCTGTAAAGTATCTGTAGCCAGAGCTGATCGGCCACCCGTCCCACAAATCAAATAAATCGGCTGATCTTTAAGATTTTCTAGTGCTTGCAAGGTATCGCAATGATGGCTCGCCACAGGATGCTGGTGAATTCTCATTTCTAAAACACCACGAGGATAATTCACGGCTCGGTCTATCGCTGCCGCCTGAAATTCATCCGGTTCCCGAACATCAATCAGAATGGTTTTATGGTTTTTCATGGCTTCAAGTAAGCCGTCTACCGTCACTTCTTGAATTCGGTTTTTTGCCATTGAAATTAATTGTTCTGCTGTTTTCATTACTCTTTACCTCTTCCGATCTTTAGAAATCTGGTCTCTGATTAAATATTCATGTCTTTAAAATGCAGTTTTTAAATTTGGCTCTAATCTCTTGCTTGTATTAAGTTATGATGACTGTAGAAATTAAATAAAATGCTACGCTTATGACAGTTATGGCAAAAACCTTTTGGATTTGACTATTCTTAACTAAAGGCATCAAACTTCGACCAATCAACATCCCAGCCATGCAAGCTAAAACGAAAGTCAGCGTGACCGAAACGGGGTATTGAAAACCATCTAAAATATGAGCTGAAATGCTGACACCACCTATCAGGAAAATAATCATCAACGAGGTCGCAACAATACTGCGCATATCAAGATCAGTTACTTTACTCAGTGCTGGAACAATCACGAATCCCCCACCTACCCCAAGCAAACCAGTCAATAAACCTGCCACGACACCAATGGCACCGAGAGACAATGCAGTTTTCATGTTCCAAATCAGACGACCAGTTGTTTGGTTAACTTTACACAGCACACCTGTATGGTCATTCACTTTTTTAAAAAAAATCCGGTAAGCAACCACGAGCATGACTAAACTGAATGCTAAGGTAAGCCATACAGGAGAAATTATTCCTCCCAGATGCACACCATAACGTGCTGAAGGAATGCTAATCAGTGCAATCCAAAGCGCAGCCCGATAGCGTACTATCTTCTTAAATAAGCCTTCAAATGTTCCAACCAAGGCAGATAAAGTGACTGCAAGCAAGCCAACAGGTGCAGCTTGTGCGACCGTCCATCCTCGACTTGCCATCAGTGCGGGTACGGCCAGAATGCCACCACGAGCACCGGTTAACCCAAGCAAACCACCGATGGCCAGTCCTTCAAGTATTAGCATCCACATCGCTACTGCCCCCCTCTATTACCAAACCAATTAAACAAAACTTGTTGTTTAATCTTAAAATTTGCCTATTTGAAGTAATTCAGTGGAAGTTTTAAATAAGAAACACCATTCTCTTCGGGTTCAGGGAATTGTCCTGCTTTCATATTGATCTGTATCGAAGGTAAAATCAGTTTGGGCATACTTAAACCCGCATCGCGCTTATTACGCATTTCAACAAAATCATCTTTGGTCGTGCCGTCGTGAATATGGATATTCTGATTTTTTTGAGTCTGAATATCCGTTTCACACATATAGGTATCGCGCTTTTCTGGCAAATAATCATGGCAGAGAAATACACGTGTTTTCTCAGGCAGTTGATACAAACTTTGTATTGAATCAAAAAGGATTGATGCACTTCCCTTCGGGAAATCACAGCGCGCTGTTCCATAATCTGGCATGAATAAGGTATCACCCACAAACACGGCATCACCGATGACATAACTCAGGCAAGCAGGCGTATGTCCCGGTGTTGGAATGTTATAGGCTTTCAATGTTCCGATTTGGAACGACTCATGATCTTCAAATAAATAATCAAAGAGCTGCTGGGCATTCCATTGTTTAATATCCAGATGATAAATCGCACCAAAGGTTTCCTGTACAATGCCAATTTTCTGGCTCATGGCAATTTTGCCACTTAACTCAGCTTTGAGATATTGTGCAGCAGTCAGATGATCAGCATGTACATGGGTTTCGAGAATCCACTCAACCGTTAAATCCTGCTCTTTAATATAGGCAATAATTTTATCGGCATGAATAGTTGATGTACTTGCTGATGCCGGATCATAATCCAGAACGCTATCAATAATGGCGCAGGCTTTGGTCGCAGGATCACGTACAACATAACTGAAGGTATTGGTATCTTCGTGAAAAAAATCTTTTACTATAGGTAAGTTTGACATCGTTAAGCTCCTGACCATTTACGGTGAATCCATACACCCACCAGCATTGCTACAATAAAATAGAGCACTTGATAGTGGCCCAAACCGATCAAGGTAAAACTTGGTGCCGGACAGATGCCGGCAATGCCCCAACCTGCACCAAATAAAACCGCACCCGTAATCAGCTTCTTATTTATCTGATTATTTTTAGGTAAATCAATAGGTTCATTAAATACTGTTTTCGGTTGTGCCGTACGTAATACTTTCTGGAAAGGAATAAAGGCCACCGCAATCGCGCCCATCATGACAAAGGCCAGACTAGCATCCCAGTCACCAAACAGATCCAAGAAATCGAGTACTTTTTCCGGATTGGACATACCCGATACCATCAACCCCACAGAGAACAGTGCACCAAATAAAAAGGCAAACAGATTTTTCATTTTAGAATGCTCCTGTGATATGACGGATAATATAAACAGCGACAAAACCTGCAAACATGAAAGTCATGGTCGCGATGAAAGAACGTTTAGACATGCGACTGATGCCACAAATTCCGTGACCACTGGTACAGCCCGAACCTAAGCGCGTCCCAAAACCCACCAGCAGACCTGCCACAATCATCATCAGTGGGCTGGCATTCAATTCGATTTCAGGTTGTACAAACAGACCATAAATAAACGGTGTGAGAATCAAGCCTGATAAAAACCAGATTGCAGGTGTTTTAAACATAGTTTTTGAGTTTAATACTTGCCCAATCAAACCACTGATTCCTGCAATACGGCCATTGACGTAAAGATAGCCAACCACGGAAAGCCCGAGCATTAAGCCGCCAATAAATGCGATGAGGAAGTCATGCATGATGAATTAATCCCTACATAATATACTTTTTTATATTATATAATGAAAAATATTAATCAAGCAGTTTTATGGTAAATTATGTAAACTGCACGGGCTACATCAAAAGTTGTGAGGACATTTATGGATATGATTGCTGAAAATGCCAAAATTGATTTTTCTCAAGTCGATTTCGTCAGCCAATGCCTGAAAGTTTTGGCCAATCCTGATCGCCTGAAAATCTTATGTGTCCTGGTGGATGGGGAAATGAATGTTCAGGAAATTGAAGAATCCACTGACATTCATCAACCTACACTTTCACAACAACTGACTGTCCTACGTAAGGCTGACATGGTCAGCACACGACGTGAGGGTAAACAGATTTTCTATCGTCTGAGTGATCCCAAGGTCTTAAGTTTGATGCAAAAGCTGTACGAGCTGTATTGTGCGAATTAATCCGCTTAGTACAGCCAAAAAGAAATGATCAGAAGCAGTAAACCTTTGTTTTTTTAATACTCTTAATATTGAAAAATCTTGTACTCATTTTTTCTCTAGATTAGATTTAGTGAACTAAATCTGAAAAATATTTTATTCAAATTACACAGGGTTATAATTTATCGATTTACAAGTTTGTTCTTATATCGTGCTAGAATTTTGATGTCTACTCAATGTTTTGAACTGCTTTTACCAGAAGAGTGATCTACATTCCGGCTCATTCCATCTCGTGTTTGGAATCACTCTGAATTCTCCCATCCACCAAATTAATGGTTCGATCACAGGTCGCCGATAATCTAGGATCATGAGTCACCAATAAGACTGCACAGTCATGTTCGCGATGTACTTTACGAAATAATTCAAACATTTCCGCAGCAGTTTGAGTATCCAGATTACCTGTCGGTTCATCGGCCAACAATAGTGCAGGCTGAGTAATCAGTGCACGTGCAATCGCTACGCGTTGCTGCTGCCCTCCAGAAAGCTCATTGGGTTTACGGTCAGCGAACTTATCTAACCCTACAGCGGCCAATAATTCATGGGCATATTGCAACGCAGATTGATCTGGCTTACCTTGCTTCAGCATTAATGGCATGAGTACATTATGTAAGGCAGTAAAAGCCTGTATAAGATGATGGAACTGAAACACAAAACCTATACTATTGCCTCGTAATGCTGTCCGAGCCGTATCATCCATACGGCTTGTAGCCTGCCCCAACAAGTACAACTCACCACGACTAGGCTGATCTAATAAGCCGAGAATATTCAGTAAAGTACTTTTGCCTGAACCAGAAGGACCAATTAATGCAGCAAAGTCATTCCGTTGAATACACAGGTCAATTCCATGTAATACCTCCACTTCATTAGGCTGCCCAACATTGTAAGACTTTCGCAATGCTTCTAAACGCAGTACTTCCTGAGATGGATCAAACATGACGAATTGCCTCCACAGGATCAAGTGCAGCAGCCCGACGGGATGGTATTGCAGCAGCCAAAATACCTGTCATTGTCGCCAAGAATAATGCCGACAAGATAAGCTTGATTGAAATCGAAATATAAAACAAGCCGGGACCAAACTGATTAAATCCCCAGATCAAACCATAACTGACTACACTACCAAGCATCGAACCAAGCAGACCAAAAATTGCTCCCTGAAACAAGAAAACTCTTAAAATTTGTGCTTGTGTCGCCCCCGTCGCACGTAAAATACCGATTTCCCGAGTCCGTTGCACCACACTCACCGACATCACACTGGCAATGCCAAAAGCGACTGAAATCCCTACAAAAACAATAATCATGTTGGTCGAAAGACTTTGAGCGGTAATCGCATTCATTAATTGAGCATTGGTTTCAATCCAGCTTTCTGCTTTTAATCCTGTCAGGCGTCCAACTTGTGAGGCAATTTGATCCGCCTGAAAAATATCCTGAATCGTCAGATCAATCACGGTCACGCCACCTGGCAAATTAAGTAAAGATTGCGCCTGTTTCAAATCCAGATAGACATAGCGCGCATCCAATTCACGCACGCCCAGTTCAAATATTCCAGAGATATTCACCACTGCATTTTTCTGTTGCCCAGTATCTAACCTTAATTTGCTCCCGACTTGCACACCCAAATCTTTGGCCAATTGACGCCCAATTAATACATTATCCGCACTGACTCGTAGTTCACCACTCACCATATATTGCTTTAACGGAATAATTTGTCGATAACGTTCAAGATTGATACCAACCAAAGCAACCGATTGAATCGCCTCTCCACGCTGTACAAATGCAGGACCAGAGACCACCGGAGAAACCGCCGTCAACACGGGCAACTGATCTAAAGTCTCAGTAATCTGCTGCCAATTATTAATAGAGCGTAAGCGTTGCGCACGCTGATCTTCTTGTAACAACTGAAGTGTTCCTGCTGCTGGTGGCACAATGTGATTCACCTCATCTGGTGAAAGCAAACGAATATGCGCCTGCGTCCCTAAAGTCCTTTCTACAATATTCGATTGTAAGCCCTGAATTAAGGCACTAATGAACACAATGACTGCCACCCCCACCGCGATGCCAATGGTAATCATCATCGACTGTGTGCGACCCTCTCGCAGAAAACTGATTGCGATAGTCCACTCTGTCCAAAGTCGCCCAAAAAAGTTTTTCAATCGAATTTCACCGGTAATTCGTTTTTGCTATTTGTCGGATCCGTTTGACTCTGCAAAACACGTTTAGTTTGCTCTATTCGGACACGAATTCCATCTTTAAGTACTGATTCTGCATCGGTAAGGACGTGATCACCTTCTTTCAATCCAGCTACAACTTCCGACATGACCAAACCACGTAAACCCAGTGTGATGGGATGACGTTGAATTTTTCTATCTCTTACTAAAATAACCATAGCCTTGTTTCCACTTATACTGCTTAAAGCATCATTTGGAATGACCAGGGTTTGCTCGCGCTTGTTGGTTTCAACATTTACCGATACCGTCATGTCTTGACGCAAAAAATCAGGGACTGGATCAACTGTTAATCGAACGTCTACTGTGCCACGTTGAGCATCAATACTTGGGGCAATAAAATTAATATGGGCAGGAAAAGGTTGATCTGGATAGGCATCCGTAATCACTGCTGCTTTTTGTTGTAAAGCCAGCAGTGGTAAATTTCGCTCATCAAATGGCACTCGTATTTCAGTCGCACCATCCAGTGCAATAGTGAACAGAGTCTGACTCGGTTGTACCAAATCCCCTGGCTCAACATTACGGGTTAAAATAATACCTGAAACTTCTGCGCGAATTTTGGTCTTGGCGAGTTGCGCTTGTAATGCAGCGAGTTGTTCACGTTATTTTGTCTCTTCAACTTTATCTGGGGCAAGTGAAGCAACTTTTAATCGAGCTGATTCCAAATTATTACGGGCGAGTTTTTCTGCCTCTATCGATTTCTCCCTTTCCTCTGCTGATAATATTCCTAATTCGGTATTTCGTCTGCGTACCGCCTCTCTTTGAGCCTGTTCTAATTGCACTTTGGCATTCGCTAAATCGAATTCTGCTTGCGGACGTCTAGTGGTTGCGAGTTCCTTTAATGCAGCTTCTGCCTGCCGCACCTGCGCTGAAATTTCATCAGATTTCAGTACTAAAAGAACATCCCCTCGAGAGACCCGATCTCCCTCTTGAACCAAGCGCTCAAGAACAACCCCTGTAATTTCACTACCAATCTGAGTCCGAGATACTTTCTCTACCCGTCCTGAAGCAACAACTGTCTGAATCAATGGACTAGATACGACTTCATAACTAGGTAACAATGGTCCTTGCCACCAGCGATATATAGCAAAACTGACGAGCAAAACCAGTAGTATGATCATGATCCAAGGCTTATAACGGGTAACAAGCAATTCCATTCTCCAAGCCAGATTAAAGAAAAGTTTTTGAATTGAATAATTAATATCTAGTTAAATATATATGAAAATTTAGTTACAACACACCAAATTAAAAAAGCACACCATTTTTATTAAATTATTTTCTCTTACTGTTATAGTTTTTTCATAATTTTGATTAAAAAACAAACAAAAAATAAACCTATATTTCTATATATTTCATAATCTTATATAAAATAATAACACGTTTTAGACTTTAACATTCCAGCTATCAATAACGTAATACATAGCCATATTTAGTAAAGTAGCTGTGATGGTGACAGATGAACTACCACTTTACTCATTAATAAATCTGAATTTTTATAATTGCTTTGACCCAATTATTACCTCTATTGAAACCCCACATAAAATCGCTCAATCAACTGTCGTGTTTTCACGAATAAATTGGTTAATACGCCATCCCGCTCAAAGAGCTTCACTTTAAAGTTTGGCAGGTCTTTGAGTTCTTCTTTTCTTGGTAAGCGTTTATTGAATTCATAATTATCTAAAACCTGTTTCATTGCTTCGGGCTTGAGATTTTCTTGCTCACAGAAATGCTGATAGGCTTGTTCTTTTTCTGCATCCCAGAACTGAGCAAAAGCCACTTGTACGCTTTGCCCGTTGATCATTTTTGGCATATTTTCTTCGATGAATTTTTGAATCAAATCTTGTTTGTCATGCAAGCTAATATCACTACCAATCAGATCATGGACTTGAGCTTCGTATTTCTTACGCTGCTCATCTGTTTCAGCATTCACTGCCATCTGTAGCAGTGTCAGGATATACCCCACATTAATGCGGTCACTGTGCAGTAAATCCAATTGGAAATCGACATCATCCAACACAGAGACTTTTTCTTTCTTGGTGGTCTTTCTAACGGCACGACATAGGTCAGCATACTTAGAGGCAAAATTCGCAAAGTGCTGTTTATCGAGTTGTGTTTGGTCTTGATCATATTCAATGAAAGTTTGTAGCTGGGCGTTATAGCGCATTACTTCACGGAATGCCTTGATGAACTCTAGTTGTTGATCTTCTGTGACTAAATCATCTACTGTTTGATAATCAGGCGTAATACGGAGTAGCTTTTCAACCGCTTGCTCATAATCTTGTTTGATTTCATCAAAACTTTGGACAAGTACAGTCTTCCGTGCTTCTTTATTTGAAAATAATGCCAATGCTTCATCGGTGGCACGTTTTAAATTACGGAAGCTAATAATATTCCCGAATGGTTTTTTATCGTTGTAGACACGGTTAGTCCGTGAAAAAGCCTGAATTAGACCATGATATTTAAGGTTCTTATCGACATACAAGGTATTTAACGGCTTTGAGTCAAAACCTGTAAGGAACATATTTACCACCAGTAAAATATCAATCTGCTTTTTCTTTACCCGATCCGCAATATCACGGTAATAGGCATAGAATCCATCACCAGAGTTATAATTCGTGCCGAACTGAGCATTATAGTTGGCAATGTAGCGATCCAACTTGTCACGACTAGACTGATTGATTTGGTTCGGAGCATCTGTCGACTCTTCCTGAATCAATCCATTTTGGTCGTTGTTCTCAACAGCTTCATTCGCACCGTAGGAGAAAATGGTCGCAATGGTGAGAGGTTTAAATAATCGCCCCTCCGCTTCGTCTTGTTGTTGCTTCTCAGCTTGTACCTTTTCAAACAGTTCATAATACTGCGTTAAGGTATCCACTGAACTGACACAAAACATTGCGGTAAATTCACGGTTTTTGGTTTTGGTATCATGCGTATCAACGATATAACGAGCAATCATTTCTAATCGCTGCGGATTGTCATATAGCTCTTGGGTATCAATCCCCTCGACATCATCCTCATAGTCGAGATTGTTTTGCATACCCTTGACAGTAAATTTACCTCGGTAATCAATTTGGAACTGCAATACGTTTCGATCTCGAATTGCATCCACAATCACATATTGATGTAAGCACTGATTGAACAGGTAGTCTGTGGTGAGTTTTAAACCTGCTTTGCTTTGGCTGTTCTTTTCAAAAATAGGCGTACCGGTAAAACCAAACATTTGTGCATTGCTGAAGAATTTTTTGATGTTCTGATGGGTCTCACCAAATTGACTGCGATGACATTCATCAAAGATAAAGACCACTTTTTTATTTTTAAGATAATCAATCGATTCTAAATAACGGTCTGTGCTGATGGCCCGATTGAGTTTTTGGATGGTGGTCACAATCAGTTTGTCATGACGTTGATCCAGCTGTTTCACCAAGGTCGATGTATTATCAGTGCTGTCCACGCTTTCGGCTTTAAAGGCATTAAATTCACGTGAGGTTTGCGTGTCGAGGTCATTACGATCCACCACAAACAACACCTTTTCCACATCAGGCATTTGCATGATGATCTGACTGGCTTTAAAAGAAGTCAGGGTTTTGCCTGAACCTGTAGTGTGCCAGATATAGCCGTTCTGATTGGAGTTTTGCACATGCTCCACAATTTTCTGTACTGCATAAATCTGATAGGGACGCAGCACCATCAGGCTTTTGGTGGTTTCTAGCAGCACCATGTACTGGGTCAGCATTTGGGTCAGATGCTGCTGATTGAAAAAAGCTTCGGCAAAGTCGACAATTTCATTGATGTGTTTGTTATGGACATCCGCCCAGGGAAAGGCAAACTCGATGCCTGTGGTGCCGTTGGAGTAATAACGGGTATTGGCACCATTACTAATCACAAAAAGCTGAATAAAACCAAATAATCCTTGCCCTGCCCAATAGGCTTCACGAATATAGCGTTGCGTTTGATTAAAGGCTTCGGCAATTTCCATGCCGCGTTTTTTCAGCTCGATCTGTACCAAAGGTAAACCATTGACCAGTAAGGTCACATCGAAACGGCTGGTGCGGCCATTATAGTCACGGTGATCGATGGTGATTTGATTGGTCACCTGATAGATGTTCTTGCTTGGATCATCAGACAGGAAAAAAAGGTGTTTACTGGTACCATCATCAAATTTGACTGGGAACAGATCACGCAGATTTTTGGCGCGCTCAAATACTGTGCCCGTATTTAAAAAACTGATGACCTGTTTCCATTCAGTTTCTGACATGGATGCAAGTCCGTTGGCACGTTCAATTTGTGTTTTGAGATTAGACAGTAGTTGGCGTTCATCTTTAATCGTGACGATTGAATAGCCCAAGCCTTTTAGCTGTGCAATCAGTTCATTTTCAAGTTGATATTCGCTTTGTACTGTCATTTCACCCTCTAATCTTTTAAATTATACACTTCAATCTTTATTATCTATAATCAAGAACTTAAGCAACTTTGATACCTTGCGCATCAAGATAATTATCTAACTCTTCTGAGTACGCATCATAATCTTGCTCAAACAATGCCTTGCTATAACTTAAACCACTAGGTAATTCAAATTGCTCATCAAGAAAATCATTAAATTCAAGATAGTCCTCGTAACGATAACTTTGTGTGTAAGAGAGATCAATTTTAAGTAGAAGAAGAAGCAATATATATGATAATCGATCTGTTGTTTGTGCAATAATCTGAGCTAATTCCACTCCAACTGAATAACTCTTTGGAAGAATTTTGCCGTGAGATATCTCACCAACATTATTTCTCATCTCCCCCAGAAAACGTATCCATTGATTAAGTGCTGAAAAATAATTTTCTATGTCGCTTTTTGGCATTGCATTTTCAATTGCTGAATGTTCGTAAATGCACTCCTTAGCTTTTTTAAACAAGCGCCCTAAATCCAATAAATTAATATCCTTGGCGTTTTCATACGGTCTAAGTTTTAAAATAATATTTTTAGCTATCGCTTCTATAAATGATTTACTACATTCAATCAGTGTATCTCCACACTGATTAGTTTGTTGATCAATTTGATTTAATAATCTTTCTAAATCTTGCAACCATTTATGTTTAGATGAATGTAGTGCTATAAGTTCTCTGGATTTTTTCATAACAAAACCTATATAAACATCTGCTGCAACAAGCCTTTTTTCCAAGTTTTCGCTTGTTCAATTTGCTGTGCCACCACTTCAATTTTTTGGTCAATGGCAGATAAGAAATTGGCGATTTTGGTTTGTTCTTCTAAACAAGGGTAACTGATTTCATAATCTTGAATTTGCTTTCCACTTATATGAGGAATACCAGAGCTGGTTTTAACTTGATCTACATATCTATGAAATTCTTTTGATATGATCCATTGATAAACATATTGAATATTTGTATTTGCTTTTTCACGCAAAATACAAACACGCTGAACAAGTAAAGAGCCTGCATCTTTTTCTGTGACAAAAGCAGAGTTGCGTCCTACTTTGGAACCATCCATGCTCAGGACAATGTCATTAACTCTGACAAAATACTTTTCTAATTTGGAAGTATCTTTGAGAAAAAATCGATCAAGTTCAAATGAATGTCTAATATGACATTCACCAATATTAATTCCTCTCATTAAAGGAATACCATTAGTGTCTTCAACCATTTCTTTACTATCAAAAGGATATCCAAAAATTGTTTCTGTAATATTGCCTACTTTTGCTTTTCCCCACTCCCCAAACTCACTCCCATCATCCGCTTTAAAACGAATTTGCTGACTAAATAGCTTTTGCATCATGCCTTGTTTATATTGGCTCAGCAGCTCATGTTTTTGCGTGAGTTGGCTGATCTTTTCATCCACTGCAGAAAGAAAAGAAGTAATTTGGGTTTGTTCTGTAAGTTCTGGGAAGAAAAAAGAATAATCCTTCAATTTAGCTAAAGTAATACGAGTAATTGCTTGTCCTGACATTGAAGAAATAATAGTATCTTGCCCTAAATCACTTTGTAGAATTTGCAAAATAAAATTATTATTAAAACTATCTTTTTTTCCTCTTAAAACTGCAACACTTGATAAAAGTGAAAACTCTTCATCTAAAGTATTTAGGCAACAATTTCCTGTATTTGCTCCATCTTTTGTAAGCAAAATATCACCTAGCTGAACTTTACATCTTTTATAAATTTTTTCATGTTCATCTTTTGAGATGTAGGAAATATTAGTCAAGTCTAAACCGTCATTTCTAATATTTTTTGATGTTATATATTTAAACTCTCCTTCTGTGGTTTTAGGAGAAAAATGTGTTCCATCTACTAAATATTCAGTTACTTCTGCAATTTTGTATCTAGACCAATCCCCATCAAACTCTTTAAATCTTAACTTTGGAGCAACCATTACTTCACCTCCACAAACGGTGAAACAATGCCTAGCTCTTTGCAGAAATCTGCAATGATGGCATCGGTTTTTTGGCTGTCTTGTTCCAAAGCTTGAAGCTGTTTTGCAATCGCATCTAAATCAATCTCGGCTTCCGCTTCAAAGGTATCCACATAACGAGGAATATTCAGGTTGTAATCGTTATCTTTCACTTCTTGCAAGGTCGCCACATGCGCATACTTTTCAATATTTTCACGCTTTTCAAATGCCGCAACAATCTTATCCAAATGCTCAGGCAATAACTTGTTTTGGTTCTTCTGCTTTTCAAAATCATTGCTGGCATCAATAAACAGAATATTGCCGCTCTGCTCACGGCTTTTCTTCAACACCAAAATACAGGTCGGAATTGAAGTGCCATAGAAAATATTGGCGGGTAAACCAATAATGGCATCCACCACGTTCATCTGCTCAATCAAATACTGACGAATCACACCCTCACTCGAACCACGGAACAATATGCCATGCGGTAACACCACCGCCATGGTGCCGTTGTCATCTAGTTGATACAGCATGTGCTGTACAAAAGCCATATCGGCTTTGGAACTTGGCGCCAGTTTGCCATACGCGGCAAAGCGTTCATCTTGTAAAAATAACGGATCGGCAGACCATTTTGCAGAAAATGGCGGATTCGCCACCACCGCATCAAACTTTTTATCTAAATGCTGCGGACGGGTTAAAGTATTTTCCTGCTTAATGTCGAACTTGGCAAAATGCACATCATGCAGAACCATGTTCATACGTGCCAAGTTGTAGGTGGTACGGTTCATCTCCTGACCGTAAATCATATCGACATCTTTCACTTCACGTTTTACCCGAAGCAACAACGAACCTGAACCACAAGTCGGGTCATAGACTGAACGTAAACGGTCTTTGCCTTGGGTGACAATCTTTGCCAATAAAGTCGATACCGTTTGCGGGGTGTAAAATTCCCCCGCTTTTTTGCCTGCACCTGATGCAAACTCACCAATCAGGTATTCGTAAGCATCCCCCAGTACATCGGCTTCGGTATTGGAAATATCAAAATCAATATCATCTAAATGACTGAGGACTTTCGCCACCAGTGCATTACGGTCGCTGGCATTATTGCCAAGCTTGGTCGAGTTTAAATCTAAATCTTCAAACAGGTTGGCAAAGTCATCGGCAGAGTCGGTGCCTAAGGTGCTTTGTTCAATCGATTTTAAGGTCGCAGTTAAATCATCTAGAATGAATTCGCCCTGACGACCACGCTCGGCTAAGGTATGGAATAGCTGTTTTGGTGTAAGCGCATAACCCACTTCGGCAATGGCATTCTTTTTAATTTCTTCGATGTATGGCACATGCTCAGGATTATTTTCATCTAATTCTAAAAAGCTGAGGTCTTCGCCATCGAGCAATTCGTTGGCAAAGTTCACCGATTTTTCTGATAAATATTTAAAGAAAATAAAACCCAGTATGTAATCACGGAATTCATCGGCGCCCATGGTGCCACGCAAAGTATTGGCAATATTCCAAAGTTGTTTTTGTAATTGTTGCAGTTGTACGTGGGTCATTGTTATAGGAGTCCGATGAAATAAATAAAACATGACTAGTGTACCGAAAATTAAAGTTTTTTCAGCAAAATTGGTTGGATAAAGACATAAACTGTCGCAATTAAATTTAACCACAACAACATTTTTATTTTTTGACTGCCGCCATTTGATATAAGTCAAATCTGATATACTGATTAAAATTTTTGGACTTAAGGAGCCTCAACGTGCTTAAGACAATTGAACAGAAAAAAAAATATATTCAAGCAACACGCTTACAGAATTATCGGGCTAGCCTAAAACTTGAAGGTCTTTCTCCTTCAACAACTACTTCAACTTTAAGCAAAGACCAAATCCTACAAAAGTATAAAAAGCTTTCAGAATCATAATTTGGTGATTTGATGGATAAATATGGTGAAATGGGAGACAGTCTTTACTGTTATCCAAATTCTAGTATTCTCAAAAACAAATTACATATCCAAGATGAAAAAATTTTGGAGCAGGCCGAATTAGAGCTATCTGAATATGCCAGTTTACACATTGAATATACTGAACCACCTTACGATCTCCAATACCTAAAAAACATACACTACTCCTTATTTTCAGACCTTTATGAATGGGCTGGTGAACTTAGGCAAGTTGATATTTCAAAAGGTGATACACGCTTTTGTACTTTTAGTCGTATTGAAGTTGAAGCTAATAAGCTTTTTAAACAACTTCAATCTCAAAACTATTTTCAACATATTGAAAAGCAAAAGCTTATTATGAAGCTTGCCGATTTTTATTGTGAACTTAATGTCATTCATCCCTTCCGCGAAGGTAATGGACGCACTCAGCGCATTTTCTTTGAACATCTTCTCGCCTATTGTGGTTATGGTGTTGATTGGTCTCAAATAGAATCTCAGGAACGTTGGATTCAAGCTAATGTTGAAGGGTTCTATGGACACTTAGACGGATTAGTTCAAATTTTCAAGGAATGTATCGTCATTCCTGAATGAAAAAATAAGGGAGCAGTAGCTCCCCAATTATTCACGACTCGCCAACTTACTTTCAATCCATTGATGGATCTCAAAAGCTGACCAGCCGATACGGTTTTGGGTGATCTTTACTTTCTTTGGAAAAGTTGGATCATAATACGGTGAATATTCATCCATCATTGCATAAACTGTCGAACGTGCTACACCTACTATTTCTACTACTTGATGTATATTGATCAGCTGATTTATTTGAAAAGTTTGGCCAACAAATGCATTCATGATATGTACTCCTATCTCATGGTGACGAGCAACTCGCTCATGAGATACGGGATTCCTGTAAGGTTTTAACCAGTTCAATTCAGTTCAACGCCGTAACCGACCCTTGCAATCCCTGCTGGATATTAAACACTTTATCCTCATCTGTTGGCTGACCTTCCTCTCCTTGATAAAACTCCTCAACGACATTCATGCCATCCTCACTATCCACCTCAAACTGCGAATTCCCATAACCCTGTAAAGCAATCTGATCTAAAGCATTTTGATTAAATCCAGCCAACTTACTTTTCTGATCAATCTCCTTGGCCATTTGAATCGCCTCTTGTAAGTGAATCCCCTCACGTAGGGTTAAGTCCACGTAGTACACAGGGGTACGATAGCTTTGTGTCGTGGATTTGCCTCGAAGGGTCAATTGCAACGGCAGGCATGACAGCAAGCCATTCGATGCAGCATGGTAATAACGGAGTCGTGCTGACAAAGTCCGAATACTGTTAAAGCCTGTGGTCCTAAAAACAAAGCTGCCAAACTCATCCGACTCATCCAAATTCACATACAGACGACCATAGGGCTTGCATAAGCCCCCTTGTGCCAAAGCGCATAAATCAGGGGATGGACATGGATGTTGCTCTACGCCTTGATTGGTTAAGCGTTGACAGGTTTCACCATTACCCATGCAAACAGGTCGCCCCGTCTGCCGATCAAATAAACTGTATTCCGCACGTAAGTTCAGTTCGGGATCATTAAAGATCATCCGTACTGGAATGGTTCTGAGTTTTTGACTAGGGGCTTTGACTCGAAGCTGCTCATCTAAAGGATGTTTCACCCAACCCTCCTTGTTCTGGATTTGGCTGGTGATGGTGAATTGGTCATCTTTTTCAGGTAGGCGCTTGCCGTTCTTTTCTACAATTTTTCCGATACTGATTCGTCCGAGTACTGGCGGTGTAATCACTAAACCTTTAATCATGGGGATATTCCTTCTATTCATTTTTATACTGATCAGCCGAATGTATTGAAGCACCTGCTCTTACGTCATTCTTTGATAGCGTCAAGCAAGACACATCAAGCAATGACTACAGGAGTCTGTTGTGCATCGGTCAATCGATCTGGCAAAGCTGTCCAATGCCCTTTCTTCTTTGAAGGAGGGGCGAAGGGGCTGCTTTGCCGATTTTTTATGCAGGCACTTAGATCAAGATTCAGCATCAGTAAAGATATTGAATCGACGACTACCCTGCTTGTGCAGTGGATATTGCTGTATTAGCTCAGGTTGATGTTCGATCAATGTTTTGGTATTGAGACTGATCGTATCTTTTGCTTTTTTCCAGACCACCGAACCTCTGCTAAACACCGCACGTTCGTTGTCTTTCATTAGCATTTGGATTTGATGTTTCAGTTGATCAACGTGTTCTTGCTGATCTTGAAGATCGGCTTTCATTTTGATGAGCTGATCAAACAACTGATTGGCATGTGGGTCATGACTTAAATCTTCAACACTAAGTGGCACATGTGCTGGATATAGTAGTTGCAATGCTTTGGCTGCGGATTCACTGGCATCGGCATCAGGTGGAATATCCTTTTCAACACAGTCCCAGAAGTAACGTTCTGCATTTACAATATCTTGAATCACCGATTCACTACGGGTGACTTTAAAGATACGTGTTTCATGCCCACAGATCAGTACACAAACATGTGCTGCCTTTTTTCCAGTCACCGCCAGCTGATGCTGTACCTGACAAAGTACATACAGCGGGATGCCATCTCGCCAAAGTTTGGCACCATGTTCACCTGCGGTTTTACATTCCAGAATTTGCACATCTGCATTACCCACCACTGAATAATCCAAGTTAGCCAGCATGAAATGTTTGTCTGGATCTGGATGTTGGAGTACTGCATTGACGCGACGCACTTTATACTGGGTATGCATACTGTAGTATTCCGCCACCAGCGGTTCTAAGCGTTTTCCCCAATATAAAGGGGCATGCCCTTCAGTTTGTTCATCCATGTTGTGCTGGATACGACCAGTTTTGATCATCCAAAGTTCCAGCATCGACATATACGGGTTGAGACCACAGGCTGCGGCACAATCACTACTGCCGATCCCTTTGCGTCGAACTTCTAACCATTCTGCATGTGTCAGGTTTTTGGTATCGACAAAGCGTTTGGCTGTAAACAATTTGGGCCGAGGAGTATGGATACTCGGTATTGCATTGTTCGGGTTAATCACCGCTGAATTCATAGTAATGTCCTCTATCTGTAAAATTTTGCGCATAAAAAAAGCTGTGTCCGTAGACACAGCTTTGAATGAATGGGTTAAGGTTTTTGAAATATGAAAATAAGGATGCTTAGGCTAATAAATTAACTCATCTCATTGATTAAACTTAAGCAATCATCGCGAGGGCTTGTTCTAATCCTCTTTGCTTAAGTCCAGCACCTGCACCGAACCATGCAGAATCCAAACGATGATCCTGACTCATGGCTCTGCGTTCGTGGTCGGCAAATTCCGTTATAGAGCAAAGCAAGCCATAGGCGGTATCTTTGACCGAACTCAGTTCAGCCCCACGCCCCTGTCCATTAAACATAGTCATCACCTTCGACATGGCTCGGCCATTCGGTTCTGTCTTGTTATCGGCTTTGGTTGCTGGGTTATTGCTTTGAGCCTGCATCGCCACATTACGGTAGAACTGGATAATGCCATCCTCCTGTTCAGGCACACTCAGACTGGTATTGTTAAATACTGCATCGAAATAAGCTGCTGCTTCGGTCTGTGTGACTTTACGTTGACTAAGTTGTTTCATCTCATACATGTGATCTTCCCATGCACGGACTGAAATACCCAATTGCTGCTTAATCTTCTCAGCATCGAACTTGGTGCTGTGCGGGACTTTCACCACGCCTGCACTAGAATTTTGACCCTTTAAGGCAATGGCTAAGGTGTTATTACACACCACACGAATAGAGGTGAATTGTGCCGTGGTTGCCAGTGTACCGTCGCAAGCGGTTGCCAGTAAGATATAGCCATTGCTGACATCTTTACCTTTTAAAGCCGATGTTTGCCCCGTTTTGGCTAAAGCCCAGAATTTCTTACCACCTTTCAGCACGCCTGCGGTTTCTAGCTCAAATCCTGATTGTTCAGTCAAATCACGATAAAACTCTAAGATCTGTTTCGGTTGCACTTCCTGATAGCGTTGACTGACCACAGATAAAGGGGCATGGGTATCTGAACGATACAGGACCCGCTGTTCCTCATACGGCATGATGATGCTTTGCCCACGTTCATTCTGCGCCATATAACTCACATCGGAAGATTCAATCCGCCAATCCATGCCTGCCTGCTCTGCCCAGACTTCAATCGGTTGATGAGGACTGAGTTGATTCCCAAGGCCATGCCAAGGGGTTTCGCCCACATAGGCGATCTGTTCAATTTGATGTGCCATTGTTCATTTCTCCTCTGTGAGCTTATTGGAAGTTTTGGTTACAGTGGTGGCAATGGTAATAACACATCGGAATGTGCTGTTTAGGTGAATCGAATAAGCTACTGAATACCCCACCGATCACAGCACCTGCAATTCCACCAAGCAATGGAGATAGCGGTAAAGGTAGGGTTTTAGAAATCGATGCGCCAATCGTGGCAAAGGAGGCTGATGCTGCAACGCCTGTTCCAGCCGAGCCATTTACCTGTTGATTCATCACTTGAACGATTTGATCAGAAAAACAGTAAGGACAATGTTTACTCATAAGATATACCTCTAAAATGAAAAAAGGCTTACCGTATGGCAAGCCTTAGATTTTGAATGTCGGGGGAAATAAACATTCACAGTTCATGTTAATGATGTATATCTATGATTTTTTGGGATCAACGGTCTGCCGCTCTAGGCTTTAACTCCCCTTTACTAAATTGCCCCTTTACCTTCACAGATGCTCTCAAGTATTGATTGTCTTTTTCAGGATCAGCCAGATAGCTGATGGCGAGCCAAGCATTCTCGACCTCTTTTAAATTCCGCCTTTCGATCATTCCTATACCTAGTTGATCTAGGTCCTTGTAATATTTTTTATGGCTGACTTGATTGCAGTTATAAAACTGTCCACACCCTCCTGTAATTTTATCTTTCCACAATTCACCAATGCACTGCGCTAAGTACGAATCTCGATTACGCAAAGAACCGTTATAGATCACCAGCAGATGACAGTGATACCCTTTACTCTTCCCTCCCTGCTCTAGACGATAGGCATAACCCACCTGATCTCTAAAGATAGTGTCCTTGTCCTGAATACGCCGTACCAATTTATTCACATCACGTTTAAATTGTTTTATATCTGGCTGAGCACTGAATCGATATGAAAGATCAACCCTGACCAGCAATAACTTGCGATGGTTTTGTACAAGATTATTAAAATACTCTTTCAAGTTTTTGCGGTTGCAACGGTTATTGCTGCTGAATTTATCAAGAAAGGATTCATGCTCTTCAATAAGCTCATTCTGAAAACAACTGAATGCTCTGCTGTTTTTAAAGACTTCTAGATTTTCGAAAGATGCATGCTCTGGCAATAATTCAAAGTAGGCTTGAACCAAAGGACAGTATTCACATTTTGGATCGTAGACCGCTTCAGCTGATCTTTTTAGTTCGTCATAGTCCGCTTTAAAGTAAATCCAGCGGTATGTTCTTTTAGTCGCCTTAAGCATAAAGTTTTCAATTTCAAGTAAGGTTTGTGCTTCGTTCATGAGTATATTTCCTATGGTTGATTAAACTCATAGGAATCACTGCTCAGTATTTTTTACACATGGACTGAAATATTGAACTCAATAAAAAACCTTCATCATTTGGAGTGATGAAGGTTCATGAAGAATATTAAGTAATTAATAAATAATAATATTAAATATATATCCTAGCCCAATAAACTCAAAACACACTCACTCGACATCTCATAAAATTAAAAACGCTGCTTCTATAGCAAACTGTCGAAATTCTACAATTTATCCTATTTTTATAGAAAAGATTAAAGCGGAAGTTACGCACAAAGTACTCAGTCTATTTAACTATCGGCTTAGCGATAGCTCTAACTCTGGCTTTAGATCGCGCGATTACAGCTTTTCTTATGAACTTATTCCCTACATCTGGTTTTGATATATCAGCTTGTTCTACTTTAATTTCTGGGGCCACACTAGGTATCGGCTCCAAAAGTTTTTTATCTTGCTCTAAGGCAAGCATATTGCTTGAATTTTCATAACTACCAGAAGTATCAACGGACTCATCTTCCGTACAGTATTGTTCATTCGATTTTGGAGTTTCAAATGCACTTGTTTCAACATTGTACAAAGTTGATATTTGAATATCACTCTTATGACCCGCAGCTTCGCCTGCGGTAGGCTTAGAGCCCCCCTCTTTTTTATCTTTGGCTTCCTGACTTTTTCGTTTTCGCCCCATAATTAAACAATCTTTCCTTGGTAACAAGTTACGATCTTCATCGTCAACTAAAATTAAAGGACCATAGGCATAAAATTTAGAGATACTCTCCATTAATAATTGTTTGTTTTTTCTTTGATTTGGGAAAACTTCTACATACTCTTCATTTAATGGACCTTCCATTCGCAACACATCTACCGATCTCGCTGACAATTGCTCCCCCCTAAAACATTCAAATGCATTAGTCATATTGTTGGTTTTTTTCTGCTTCTGAACATAGGTTTGAATTTGTTCACTCTTTCTAAAGACGTACTCAACCCAATATTCAGCCACTTCTTTTTTTAGAGTATTCGGCTCAATTTCTTTTTTTTCATCGTACTCAAAAAAAAGCGTTGCATCGATATAAGGGGCATGACAATAAGGAACATAGATTCCGACATGATCAACTAAGCGTATCCCTGCTGTGTGGCGGCGTTTCAAATTATCAATGTAGTCTTGGAACATTGCATTAAATGTTTTAGCTTTATCTAATTGCCCTACCGCTCCACACGTAAATATAAATCTCAAAACAATTACACCTTTTTGAAGGACTTGCTCAAGATAGTTTTTTATTGATACCTGATGCTTTTTAGCTTTCTTAAATGCCACTTTTTCATCTTTTGCTACAACCCGAAGGATGCTGTTTTGATAATTATGTAGCTTATTTTTAATCGTTTGAATGGAATCGATTCTGACTAGCTGCGGAAAGTCATTGTTAATTTCTTTTAAGAACCGCACCGCTTCCGAGCGTAAGTTCCTAGATTGAAAACTCTTACTAGAAGAATAATTCCCTAGCATGTGGTTTGCATTTTTGAAACAACTCATCTCTAAAATTAAAATGAATTGTCGAAATAAAACTGTCAGTTTCAAAAAGGAAGGCTTTGCATTAAAGCCTTTCTGTATCATTTCTGTCTCAAAAGCATTCACACGTCTTAAAAACATCAGTTGAGTTAAAAATTTTTCAATTCGAATCAAATCTTCCAATAAGTACTCATCGCATTCCAGAATCGATGCTTGCTGACGATACAAAAACTCAATTACTTCTATTCGCTCTATGGCTTGAGGAGTCAAATCCCTTAAATAAAAATATTTGTCTAAATTATCCGTATTTCCATCATCTAACAGATCGCTCAAGAATACTTTATTCTCAACCAGCTGCTGAAACAAAGATCTGTGAACTTTTTGAGACTTTGGTTCAATATAAATTTTTTCTTTAAAATATCTGAAATGATTAAAGAAAATAGAATAATAATTTTCATACTCTTCAAGAAAAGTTCCTTTATCAACATCCAACAAAAAAACACTCGATAAAAAATATCTCAGGAATTTTTCTCGAAAATCAATTTTTTGTTTTTCGCCTTTTAATTCTCCAATGAAATGATCTAAAGGATAGATCTTCTTGATCATTTGCCCTCGATCAATCACTTTTATATGTTCAGCCTTTCGTGTACCTGCAAACGTGTATGTTCTTTTTAAATAATGTTCCACCAGTTTTTCTGGGGAATCATAATTTTTTTTCTTATAAATAACCAAATATGATAAAGCAAATGTGTTGTAGCTCACCACATGCGCATGGTTAATAACTAATAAGACGCCATCATCCCCACTAAACTCTCTATCCATATAACGAGCAAATTCAGCTACAAACTTAGACGAAAAAAACCGTACATCAGGATCACTTAGATCATTCAAACTACTAGGTAAATAAACATCAAATACAAGGTTTTAATGAATGGCTGACTCAAAAAGCACAAAGTCGATGCCAACAGGCGTGCGGATCAGAAACGGGGCGATTCAAATTTACTTCGAGAGAAGAAAGAAAGAATACAACATCACACTACCACACCTCCCAAGTGCAGAAGGTATCACGGCAGCCGCTAAAATTAGAGCCCAGTTAGTAACAAAGGCCGAATGGGGTATTTTAACTGATAGTGATATTGCCGAAGCAAGAGGCCAGCTCGTTGATGATGATGCAGTCATTGTCAACGGCGGTATTCTATTTCAAGAGGTCGCTCAGAAATATCTTAAATTCTGTGAAAGTAATACCGATACCAAAAAAGGTTATTTAAATATTTTGGAATTTCATTGGATGGGTTATTTCGCACTTATGCCAATCAACTCAATATCAATTGAGAACATTAAAGAGGCTATTATTGATCGTGATTTTAAAACAGCGAAAACTCTAAATAATTGCCTGATTCCTTTACGTGGGGTTTTCGATTGTGCAATGGAAAATAAATTTATTACAGAAAACCCGTTAGACAGCATAAGGAATAAAAAAGTACAAGTTGATATTCCAGATCCCTTTAGTAGACCAGAAATGGACGCAATACTTGAAAATCTTAAAACGACTTTAAAGGGAGATGAAATTTTATATTATTGGTACTACGAACTAGCTTTTTGGACTGGATGCCGCCCCTCTGAACTAATTGCATTAAAAGAGTCAGATTTTGATTTTTTTAGTGGAATGTTCAAAGTTAATAAAAGTCGGGTTCGCGGTGTTGAAAAAAACGTGACGAAAACTCACACGGCGCGTGAAGTTTGTTTGAATGCACGATCTAAGAAAGCAGCACAAGAGTTAATCAAATATAAAAAGGATAGAAATATTCAGAGTAAATATTTGATGCTCTGCCCTGAAACTGGTGAACCTTTTTTTAATGAGAAACCACCACGTAATAGGTTGGTAGCGGCACTAAAAGCATGCGGTATTCGTCACCGCCCTGCTTACAACGCTCGACACACTTATGCAACAATGATGCTAATGGATGGATTAAACCCAGTTTTTGTATCTAATCAGATGGGCCATAGCTTACAGATGATGATGAAGCGCTATGCGAAGTGGATGCATGGGGATAAGAACAAAATAGAGATGGGAAAGCTCAAGACAGACTAAACCTGTCAAAAACCTGTCAAAAAAAACAAGCGCCTATTAAGGCGCTTGTTTTATTTAGGGAATTTTGGTGGAGGTGGCGGGAGTTGAACCCGCGTCCGCCAGCACTACGCTCGAGAATACTACATGCTTAGATATCGTCTACTGTTTTAACTCTTTGTGACCCGACGAACAGGGTACAAATCGCGATCCTCTTAATTTAGTACAAAACCCCGAGGCTTGGTTTTATACGGACTTGTGTGCGTGCGCTTCAGTCGGACTCTCTAACCACAAGTATTCGGAGAGGCGGACAAGCTGCCCTTAGGCAGCTAGAGCGTATGATTCGTCGTTTGCGACTAAAAAATGCAAATTTGATTTACGAGAGAAAATGCGCTCTCGACATGCATCTATGAGTTTCATCACCAGCGTCGAAGCCAGAAACACCCCCAAAGTAGCGGTAATCATAGCATAGTTGCTAGAAAATACGATCTATTTTCTAAACAAACACACATATTGATGCGCTTAATTATATAATTGCGCTAATATTTTGGTTTTCAAGTCCAACAATAAAATAATTTATGAGCTACTTACTTGCACTCGACCAAGGAACCACTTCGAGTCGTGCCATTATTTTCAATGAACAAGGTCAAGTTCAGGCAACGGCGCAACGCGAAACACGTATACATACCCCTCAATCAGGCTGGGTAGAACAAGATGCCCAAGAGATTTGGAGCTCACAAATTGCTGTTGTACAGCAGGCTCTGGCCTCTGCTCGTATTTTAGCCAAAGACATTAAAGCCATAGGCCTTACTAACCAAAGAGAAACGACTGTCGTATGGGATAAGCGCACAGGACAGCCGCTTGCACCAGCCATTATCTGGCAAGACCGTCGCGCATTTGAATGGTGCAATCAGCTCCTACAGCAAAACTTAAAAGATAAGATTCAATCCAAAACTGGACTCCGAATTGACCCTTACTTTAGTGCAGGAAAATTGGTCTGGTTACTTGAGCATGTCAATGGTCTACGCAGACTGGCTGAACAGGGGCATGTGGCCTTTGGCACGATTGATAGTTGGCTGATTTGGAATCTTACCCAAGGTGCTCAACATGTCATGGAAGTCAGCAATGCCTCTCGCACCATGCTCATGAACTTAAGTACCCAGCAGTGGGATGAAGAGCTATTAGATTTATTTAATATTCCGTCTGCATTACTACCGAAAATCATCAACTCAGATACCTACGTCGCAGATACCGCGGCAGGCTTGCTCGGTGCCAATATTCCGATCACAGGCATATTAGGCGACCAGCAGTCTGCACTGTTTGGACAGTCCTGTTTTGACATTGGGACTGCAAAAAACACGTATGGCACAGGTTGTTTTATGCTGTTCAATACAGGCGAGACCGTTCAATACAGTAACAACAAACTGCTTTCGACACTGGGTTGGAAAACGCAAAATCAAACCACTTATGCCCTAGAAGGCAGTGTATTTATGGCAGGTGCGATTGTTCAGTGGCTACGGGATAATTTAGGCATTATTCAAAAAAGTAGCGATGTTGAAAAATTAGCTTGTACAGTTAAAGATACCGATGGCGTTATGCTTGTTCCTGCATTTACTGGACTTGGTGCGCCACATTGGGACAGTGAAGCGCGTGCCCTCTTATGTGGAATGTCACGCGGCACCAATAAGGCCCATATTGCTCGTGCAGCCTTAGAATCCATTGCCTTTCAAGTCTCGGATGTACTGACCGCCATGCAAGCCGATATCCAGCAGCCGCTGAAAGAGCTCCGTGTCGATGGTGGCGCCAGTCAAAATGACATGCTCATGCAGTTTCAAGCCGATATTTTAAATGTGCCTGTACTACGCCCTAAGATGCAGGAGTCGACCGCATGGGGCGCGGCTGCTATGGCAGGCTTAAGGTCTGGCGTATTTTCAAGTTTGGATGAAATTGCACAGTCTTGGCAGCTTGAACGTGCTTTTGAACCGAAAATGAGTCCAGATCAACGTGAGTTTCATTTGCAACAATGGCAATCTGCCTTAAAGCGTGCAAAGTCAGAACTTTGATTATTTAACGCTATTGTTTTGAGATAACAAAAACATCATAAAACTGCATAACATGCATAATAAAAAACCGCTTCAAGAAAGCGGTTTTTTATTACCTTAATGCGCATGCCCGCCACCGCCTGCCCCTATTTTAGGTTTAGGACAGAGCCAAATAATAGATGCTGCAAATAGGAACACCAAGGCCAAGATTAGGAAAATATAGTTTGCCGATAGAGTCAACGCTTCTTTATCCACCAAACTAGAAATATAACCTAATGCACCTTCCGCGCTCATTCCCTGCTGCATCAACACCGACTGAGTTTGATCTGTATGCAAACTACCGACCATTTCGCTACGTGCAACTTTGGTATGGTCGTCCCAAATAGTGACAGCAATAGAGGCACCTATCGCACCTGCCATGGTTCTTAAGAAGTTCATTAAACCTGCGGCAGATGCCATTTCATGCGGCAATACCGATGACAGTGCCATATTTGATAATGGGATAAAGAAAAATGGTACAGCAAAGCCTTGCAAGATTTGCGGCAATGCCAATGCAAAAAAGTCTGCATCTGTGGTCCAGAACGAGCGCATCAAGGTCACCCCGCCCAAGATGCTCAAACCAAAACTGGCCAGTGCACGTTGGTCATATTTGGTTGCCAATTTCGCCACAATGGGTGACATGGCTAAACTACCAAAACCCATGGTTGCGGTTAAATAACCAGCCCAAGTTGCGGTATAGCCCAAATTGATCTGTAACCACTGCGGAATCAGTACAATACTGCCGAAAAATGCGCCAAAGCCAAAGGCCAGTGCCAAGACAGAAATCGTGAAACTACGGTATCTAAAGATTTGGATATTCACCACTGGATGCCGTTCGGTCAGCTCCCAAATGGTAAAAATCACCAAGCCAATCACAGCCGTTAAAGCCAGTATCACGATCGCAGGGCTATTAAACCAATCACGTTCATGCCCCAAATCGAGCATGAGCTGTAATGCCCCAATCCATAAAATCAGGAGGATCAATCCACCGCGATCAATTTTGAGTTTGGCCGTTGCTGTTTCCGCAGGTTTAAGTAGACGCATCGCAGCAAAAGCACACGCTATACCGACGGGAATATTAATAAAGAAAATCCAGTGCCAAGACATGTTGTCACTGATGGTTCCCCCTAAAATCGGACCAAGAATCGGGCCAACCACCGTCGTCATTGCCCACATGCCCATGGCTTGGGATTGCTTTTCTGGAGGAAAAATCCGCATCAGTAACATCTGACTGAGCGGCATGATCGGGCCACCAAATAAACCTTGGCCAATTCGGCAGAAAACCAGCATTTCTAAACTGGTCGATAAACCACAAAATACCGAAAATATGGTGAAGCCAATCAGACTTAAGGTAAAAACCCTCACGCCACCAAAACGACCTGCGAGCCAGCCTGTTAAAGGGACACAAATCGCTTCAGCCACGGCATAAGAGGTAATCACCCATGTTCCTTGCGAACTCGATACGGCAAGGCTCCCTGTAATATGAGGCACAGAAACATTGGCAATGGTCATGTCCAGCACGACCATAAAGTTAGCCAAAGCGAGGACGAAGGCCGCCAGCATAAGGCGACCACCCTTTAAGTCACCATAAGGAACGTAGCTATTCATGCGTAACTACTTCGATTTCAAATCGATTTGAGCTTCCATAGATAAGCCGACACGTAAAGGATGTTCAGCCAACTCTTTCGGGTCGAGTTGAATACGTACAGGCAAACGCTGTACCACTTTAATCCAGTTGCCTGTGGCATTTTGTGCAGGAATCAGCGCGAAGGCTGAACCTGTTCCACCGGAAAAGCCCAAGACCGTGCCATGGAACTCAACCGAGTCGCCATAGAGGTCTGAGGTTAAAACCGCTTTTTGACCTGGGCGTACATTTTCAAGCTGGCTTTCTTTAAAGTTCGCATCGACATATATCTGTGAAATTGGCACCACCACCATGAGCACCGAACCCGGCGCCACACGCTGTCCAACTTGAATTTTTCGGCTCGTCACCACCCCATCAAATGGTGCTTTAATTTCAGTACGCTCTAAATCAAGTAAAGCTTGTTTTAGTTTTGCTTGAGCAACCAAAACATCGGGGGTCGAATTTTCATTGCTGCCTTTAATTAAGGCTTCATTTGCAGCCAAATTGCTTTGTGCAGCTTTCTGACTGGATTTAGCCTGCGCCAAACCCGCTTGCGCCAAGTTATAGCCTGCTTGCGCATTATTTAAAGCAGCTTGTGCCGTGCTTAATTCTTCTTTAGAAATCGCGCCTGTCGCACTCAACTGCTGACGACGGTTCAAATCATCTTGCGCTTTATCCAACTCCGCTTTGGCTTTAGCCACTTGTGCTTCAGCACTATGAATGGCGTCATCACTTACAAAGACTTGCGAGTTTAGAGAGCTACTGTTGGCCGCACTTTGTTTATACTGGCGCTGCGCTTTAAGTAATTCGGCCTGAGCTTGGGCTACAGCAATTTCAGCATCACGATGATCGACCAAAACCAACACATCGCCTTGCTTTACAGTTTGCGTGTCACTGACCAACACTTTTTCAACTTGGCCTGTCACCATAGAGGTAATCGAGGCCGTTTCTGCGCCCACATAAGCATTATCAGTTGAAACCGAATGGTTAAAGAACAGTTTCCAAATCAAGAATAAAATGGCAGCAATGATCAGGATCATAGCCACGAAACCTAAGCTTTTCTTACGTTTGGCTTTCAGTGCTGGATCATTGATTTGATCGGCTGGATCAGTATCTGGCAGTGTATTTGAGGCATCTGTCATTGATTTTTCCTAAATCTAACAGACTTGGTCAGCCGGCATCATCCCTGCGAAAGGGACATCAGACAAGTATTGTCTGCATTGGTGTCGATGAGAAAGTCACAATAAAATTTGATGCATTCTAAGAGCAAATAATCACATTTTGAGAAAATAAATTGTAACTTCTCAGTCTATTTTAGTTTTCAGCATCCAACTTCCTATTAGATGCTGTAAATTTCACTTGAATATTAACTACTTAATTAATTTAAAACTAATAAGCATAAGAAGCAATCGCTGTTGCAATCGATTTGCCTTCATCATTGACCATGGTCATGCGCATCGTGCAGCCTTTACGCCCCAATCTTAGAGTTTCAGCACGGGCAATAAAGTATTTTCCACGTCCCGGCGCGAGATAATCGACCCGCATATCGACTGTAGCTAAACGGGATACTTTTTTAATGGTGTCCGCAATCGTGTCAGGTTCCGCTTTTTTATACAGCTCTCCCATCGCCACAATGCCACCAATACTGTCCAAAACCGTTGCAGCCACGCCTCCGTGTAGAATTTGGAACGCAACATTGCCAATTAAGTAATCTTGCATATCGATATAGGCTTCAATTTGCCCGTCAACGACTCGCATAGTCATGGTGTTGTGCTTAAAAAATGGCGACGCATTAAAAGCCTTAACCAACTGCTCAAAAACCACATCAATATCCACTTTTGCTCCTAAGTGTATGCTGCCCGTCCAGCTTTTTTCACCACTACTCATAACAATCTGCTTCACTCTTAAAACAATAAAAACCCGTCAATATGTGCCCAAAGCCATAAGATAGGTCTACAATACTGACCTAGTTTAATACCGATTATCGAGATTTGTATGACCTATACGTTCAATCGTCCCGCCTTCCCTGCTACTCGCATGCGCCGTATTCGTAAAAATGAACATCTGCGCTCTATGGTTCGCGAGACCCATTTAACGACAGATCATCTTATCTATCCAGTATTTGTCCTGCCAGGACAGAACCAGACGCAAGACATCCCCAGTATGCCGAAGGTGCAACGCCTATCTGCGGACTTACTCTTAAAAAAAGCAGAACGTTTACTTGAACTTGGCGTATCGAAACTGGCGCTATTTCCAGTTACTCCCCAAGAAGATAAAAGCTTAAGTGCCGAAGCAGCATGGCGTGAAGATGGTGTGGTTCAAAACACGCTACGTCTGCTCAAAAAAGAATTACCTGAAATGGTGCTGATTACCGATGGCGCACTTGACCCGTATACTACGCATGGTCAAGACGGCATCATTGATGAAACAGGTTATGTACTCAATGACGAAACCGTTGAAGCACTGATCAAACAAGGCTTAAGCCATGCTGAAGCTGGCGCAGATATTTTTGCGCCAAGTGACATGATGGATGGTCGTATCGGTGCGATTCGTCAAGCCTTTGAAGCCAATGGTCATATCTACACCTCAATCATGGCCTATTCAGCAAAATACGCGTCAAGCTTCTATGGCCCTTTCCGTGATGCGGTCGGTTCATCCAGCAACCTTAAAGGTGGCAACAAATACAACTATCAAATGGATGTCGGCAACCGCGCAGAAGCATTACATGAAATTGCCCTTGATATTCAAGAAGGGGCTGACATGGTGATTGTGAAACCGGGTATGCCGTATTTGGACATTGTCCGCGAAGTCAAAGACAACTTCGGCGTGCCAACTTTCGTTTACCAAGTCAGTGGCGAATATGCCATGCTCGCAGCGGCCATCCAAAACGGCTGGTTATCGGACAGCGTGATTATTGAATCACTGATGAGCTGCCGCCGCGCGGGTGCAGATGGCATCTGGACCTATTTTGCAGAAGAAGCGGCACTGAAACTAAAAGACATGAAATAACAGCACGTTTAAAAGGATTGAATTTCAATGCATATTGCCATCATTGGCGCAGGAATCAGTGGTTTACTGACAGCGCTTGAGCTGATTGAACACGGTTGTTCGGTTGATATTTTTGATCAACAGCAAGCCGGACAAGCGGCTTCATGGGCAGGCGGAGGGATTCTCTCCCCGATGTACCCATGGCGCTATCCACAAAGTGTCAATGACCTCGCCAAATATGGCAAAAGCATGTATCAAGCATGGAATGAAAAAATTAGTCCGGTTTCCGGGATAGATTTTGAAATCCACGAAACAGGTATGCTGATTTTTGACGAAACTGATTTTGACATTGGCCTAAATTATAAAGACCAACATCAAGAACCGATGCAGCATTGTGAACTTTTGCAACACGAACAACTGGAACAGGTCAATCCGCGCATTTCCTCGCGCTTTCAACAAGCCATCCATTTTCCGCAGTTGGCCAATGTCCGCAATCCGCGACTGCTCAAGTCGATTGTGGAATATCTCAAACGGCAGCCACAAGTCACCTTTCATGAGCAAGCGTGGGTACATACCTTTGACATGCTCAATCAGCAAGT
Organism: Acinetobacter sp. AB03; assembly: GCF_058107045.1. Taxonomy (NCBI): domain Bacteria; kingdom Pseudomonadati; phylum Pseudomonadota; class Gammaproteobacteria; order Moraxellales; family Moraxellaceae; genus Acinetobacter; species Acinetobacter sp. AB03. Next base: position 2,489,921 of record NZ_JBUEBA010000002.1, read on the forward strand.
TCAAGGGATCAAAACTGCTGATGGTCAGAGCTACCATGCAGATCATGTGGTGATTGCAACAGGCGCATGGTCACAGCATTGGTCCGAACAACTCCAGTGCAGCATTCCAGTGAACCCCGTACAAGGGCAAATGTTACTGTTTAAAACCCCGGAAAACTGGCTACCAACCATGTGTATGAATCAAGTTATGTATTTAATTCCACGTTTGGACGGTCATATCGTTTGTGGTTCAAGCATCGCGGATGTCGGTTTTGACCAACGCCCTTCACTACAGACCCAGCAAAATATTTATAAAGCCTGTTTGGACATGGTGCCCGAACTGGCCGATTTCCCAATTGTGAAGCATTGGGCAGGTCTACGCCCAAGTTCGCCAACGGGCGTCCCTTATATCGGAGCATTTCCTGAAATAGCCAATCTCTGGGCAAACTTCGGTCACTATAGAAATGGTCTATGTATGGGGCCTGCATCTGCACGACTGCTACGAGAATTGATGTTAAGCCAAAACTTAACGGTTGATGCGACTGCCTATACTCCAGAACGTTTAGCACATTTTGCGTGATGATGCTTCGCCACAATCAGGCTTTGGGCTGAATGAGATGAAGCAATCCTTCTTTTAAAGTCGGATACTTAAACTCAAATCCCTGTGCTTTCAATGCTTCGGGGCGAATAAATTGACCATTCAACACCAGTTGAGACTGCTCGCCTAAAAGTAATTTCAACACAAAAGCGGGTAAAGAAAGTACAGGTCTACGTTTTAGAATTTGCGCTGCAGTTTGTGCAAACGCTGACTGGGTAACTTTTTCTGGACTGACGACATTAAAGACTTGTGCAGTGGTTTCATGCAACATTAGAAACTCAATCGCTCGCAGCACGTCTTGAATATGCACCCAGACCACAGGTTGCCGCCCCGAACCAATACGTCCACATAAGTTCATTTTGATCGGAAACAACATTTGCGGCAAAATGCCAGCCCCACGTCCAAAGACCACACCTAAACGAATAATTTTGGTATTTTGCGACGTGTCTTGCCGTGCAGATTGTTCCCATTTTTGACACAACTCTGACATAAAAATAGACTGCGGCGCTGACTGCTCATTACAACACTCTGTCCATTGTTCAGTCGGATCAATACCGTAATAGCCCACTGCCGAACCCGAAATAATACATTTCGGTTGAATCTTTCTTTTAGCGAGATATTGATAGAGCATCGTCGTCATTTCAACGCGACTGGCGATCAACTTTTGTTTGCGGGCATCTGTCCAACGCCCCTGAGCAATACTTTCCCCTGCCAAATTCACCACATAATCAATGCGATCATGCTTGAGTTCTTCTAAAGCTCGAATCCAAGTCAAATGTGGGTGAATTTTAGGCAGATTCTTCTGTCGGCTTAAGCCGATCACTTCATAATCTTTTTCTAATAAATAATCGAGCAAGTTTGAACCAATAAAACCACTTGCTCCTGTCACCAATACACGTTCTTTTTGCATAGCGTGATCTCAAATGATGCTTTTGATCAAACTATAGCATTTAGCCAAGCGCTTTACGATTAATCGATCATTTTTGCCGCCATACGCTCCGCTTGTTTGCCATAAAACCAGTACGTCAGCACATACAGCGGAATCGCGATCAATAAAACCAGAATCACCACCATACTGATAAATTGAAGTTGTTGAACGTAGAGCATAAAGTTTTGCCAAACTTCGGCATCTCCCTGCGCAAAGATAAATAAACCTAACATGAGAAAGGCAAAGTTATAGCTCCAAAAAATCAGACTAAAACCTAAAGTGAATTTCTTCCGCTCTGCTTGGGTTGGCGCACGGCGCTGCTGCTTAATAAATTTAAGTAAAACCCAAATCATGGCCACCAAATAAGGTACAGCCGTTAATACCGCTCCCATCCCTGTCGGAAGTAGTGCAGCGAGCACACCACAGACACAACTAAAGACAAAACATATGAAAAAAAACCAGAGAAAATATCGTGTTAGCGAAATCATAGCGCTACTTTAAACCCAGCCAAAAAATCATTATAAAAAAAATTCAGTTTTTTTTCATTTTCATGTCAACCAATCGAAGTTGATGTGCGTTAAATAGGGTACAAGGTCGCAGCAACCGTCAACATTGTACCGGCATCCACAATACGTACGGTGACCTTTCCTAGAGCAATAAGATTGGCTCCAAATTTAAATGTTGTCAGCAGCCGACATTTAAGCGTGAAGCAGTTTTCTTTGACCGACGATTTCATCATCACTCGAATCGTCGGTCTTTATTTTTTTGAGGACTGATTTTTCATTGCTCCCCCACCTCAATAGATCAAGAAGCGCTTAAAAGTTAATATGAGTTTAAGTGCTGGACGTCTTCTGCATCCTGAATGACATAACCATTACGTCCCCGCTCTTTGGCCAAATAGAGATTCTGATCGACCTCTTTTAAAAAGGCCATTTTGTCATTTTTCTGGGTTGGGATAATGGTCTTCACCCCTAAACTGACCGATAAACGCTGATCCAATGGTGATGTACTATGGCAAATATCAGCGGTACGGATACTCTGTAAAATACGCTCCACCACTTCAATTGCAGACGCTTGTGTTGTATCAGGCAATATCAAAACAAACTCTTCCCCGCCAAAACGTGCGACCAAATCACGTGGTCGTGAGACACTTTTTTTCAGTATTTGTGCAATTTGTTTCAGACAAGCATCACCGAGAAGATGACCATTATGATCGTTGTATTGTTTAAAATAATCGATATCCAATAACATGAGGGTCAAAGGTTGCTGTTCACGCTGGGCATTGAGCCACTCACGTTGGTAGCTATCTTCAAAGAAGCGACGGTTGGCAATCTCCGTCAGACCGTCTTGATACGAATATTCTTCCAGTTGTTTTTTCAGTATTTCTAACTCTTGTTCCTGTTTTTTACGCTCCGAAATATCAAACATAAATCCAACCAAACTATCGACTTCCCCATTGGGTTTGCGCACTACATGCACCACATCGCGAATCCAAATATATTCTCCATTTATGGTCAGTGCGCGATAATCCGCCTCATGATCAACCCCAGAAATCGACTGCGCCACACAAAAATCAACCACCCATGCACGATCATTTTCATGCATTCGCATCGCCCAATCTTCAACTGTTCTCCACGAGTCTTGCTTCCAACCCAGCACTTTTTCAATTTGTGGGCCAATATAACTAAACTTTTTGGTACCCCAATCAATACTCCAAGGAATAGCAAGTGTTGATTCAATCAGCGTCTTATACACCAGATCATTCACAATACGGGGCGAACTGAAAATAGAATCAGACATAGTTATGTTCTCCTTATACCTTGCCCTATTCAAGGCATGACTTATTTTTTAGACATTCTGCATAAATCATTCTTATAAAGTCTCAAAATTGAATCCGTGATCGATGTTCACATTTCATTTACGACTTCGACACGATATACAATTTCACAGAATTACATAATACCCCATTAAAAGAACATTTTTTAATCAAAATTTATCTTTTTACTATGGTGTTAATCAAATAAACCCATCACATTCTTTTTCACATAATCGCTCAATAGTTTTTCTGTGCAATTCAACTTAAAAATAGGCACTCAACTATCAGGTCAAAGATTGTCGTCGTAGCGACAATTATCCATCGCATAATTTTGATTTATGTTAGCTTATAGCTCTATTGCGCTTTGAGCTTGGGGTATCTATGGCTGTTCGTTTTTTTCATACATCTGATTGGCATTTGGGACAGTTTTTTTATAACCATTCCCGTCAGTATGAACATGAACAGTTTTTAGCATGGTTACTGGAACAAATCAGTGCAAGACAGCCAAATGCGCTTTTGATTGCAGGAGACATTTTCGATGTCATCAACCCTGCATCGTCCGCACAAAAGCAACTCTATCAGTTCTTAGCAGATGCGCATGCACGTGCACCGCATATGCAAACCCTGATGATTGCAGGCAACCACGACTCAGGCTACCGCATTGAACAAGTTGAACCGTTATTGGCCAAATACAATGCCAAAGCGGTGGGAGTGATTCATAAAAATAGTCAACAGCAGATCGATCTTGAGCACTTATTGGTGCCAATTTTAGATGAGCAACAAAATACTGTGGCATGGTGTCTGAGCCTGCCCTTTTTACGTCCTGCTGAAATTACAGGCTTTAATGAACACACCACCAATAGCAAAAACGCGATTGCCTATTTGCATCAACAATTGATCGCCGAGGCTAAAGCTCGAAAAACAACGGATCAAGCCCTGATTTTAATGTCTCATGCACATATGCAAGGCGGCGAAACCTCTGACTCTGAGCGTCCTATTATAATTGGGAATGAAGAAGCACTCTCCACGACATTATTTGATGAAATCATTGACTATGTGGCACTCGGGCATTTGCATAAACCGCAAAAAGTCGGTGAAGAGCATATCCGCTATAGTGGCTCCCCAATTCCACTATCTTTTAGCGAAATTAACTATAAACATCAAGTTGTTGAAGTGATACTTGATCCCACACGAAATAATACCTCCCGTTTTCAGTTGAATGTTTTAGCGATACCACGAAGTATTCAACTGCATAAAATACGCGGTGAACTCAATGAGGTATTGGAGAAACTGCAAGCATTGCCTCAAGGCGCTATCCAAGACCTTGATCAACGTGAATATGTTGATATTGAATACCATACTGCTGTTCCACCGCAGCCCAATTTAAGACAACAATTCGAAGAGGCTCTACCCAAAGACCGTTATCGTTTAGTCCGTATTTCACGTCAATATTTAGCGACTGAGCAAGACCCCAATGCACCCACTAAAGTGAGTTTAGAGCCACCTACACCAGAAAAACTGTTTCAGCAAATTTGGGAAAAACAGGGTTATCACAATGATGCAGAAGTGTTAAACGATTTCATGAGCTTAATGCGTGAAGCAGAACAATCCCTTGCAGATGAACAAGAGGCTTAAAGGTTTAGTATGAATATTTTATCGATTCGAATTAAGAACCTTGCTTCACTTTCTGGCGAACATCTGATTGATTTTGAAAGCGATCCCCTTGCCAGTGCCGGCCTGATTGCCATTGTAGGGAAAACAGGCGCAGGTAAATCCACCATTTTAGATGCTATGTGTTTGGCACTGTTTAACCGTATTCCACGGCTAAAAGACAGTGATGGCAAACTTCAAGATGTCGATGGCTCAGAGCTACTTACCAACTCCCCCTTGACCGTACTGCGTCGTGGCACTGCACATGGTTATGCCGAGCTATGCTTTATTGCACAAGACCAAAAGCGCTATATTGCACGTTGGGAATTAAAACGTTCACGGGAAAAAGCAGACGGAAAACTGCAAAGTGTGCAGCGCTCTTTAAAATGTGTCACCGATGGTGTTGTGGTTGCGGATAAAGCCAAAGCCGTCGATGAAAATATCAAACGCATCACACAGCTCAGTTTTGAACAATTTACTCGTGCCGTTTTATTGGCCCAATCTGAGGTCACCGTTTTTTTAAAAGCACGGGACAATGAACGCGGTGAGTTGCTGGAATATCTAACCAATTCCGCTATTTTTGGGAAAATTGGTCAACTGGCTTATGAGAAAACCAAATCTGTCGCCACGCAGCGTAAAGAACTGGAAAATGTGCTGGGTCATATTGAACTGTTAACCGATGAACAAGTCACAGCATTATCGACACAATTTCAGCAGTGCGACAGGGATTATAAACAGCTTGAAGCTCAAAAGTCGCAACTAGAAAAACAACAACAATGGTTTGAACGCAAACATAAACTCGACAGTGAAATCATCAACAAACGACAACTCTTCAATACGCAAAGTAAGTTACAACAAGATTTAGCTCCTGAACGCGAACACTTGGCTCGTTTGGAGATCTTTTCAGAAATTCGTGCTGTAGTATTCCAACAACAACAGTTGCATCAAACGGTGCAGCAACTGACGCCCCGTATTCAACAACAGCAACAACTGTTCAATCATTTACAGCTTAAATTTGAAAGCGAAAAAACCCAATTTACGCAAGCTGAAATGGCAGTGAATGAACTACAACAGTTTGAAAGCACCTATCATGATGCATTAAATGAGGTGCGTAAATGTATCCAAGAACGAGATTTTGTTGGGGCTGAGTTTAAGAAAGTTCAGGAAAAATTGCAGGCTTTAGAGCAGTCTAAGCTGCCCCTAACTCAGCAACAACAAAAGCTTGAACAACAGATTCAACATATTGATCGACAGCAAACCGAGTGTAAGCAGCAACTGGAAAGCTCACAACAGTTTGTAAACTTAGACAAAGGTCTCAGCGCCCATACTCAACAGCTAGAACAGTTCATTCATCAATATCAAAAAATTGAACATCAACTCGGGCCTCGTGCTCAGGCAGAACATCGGCTAGCATCAGAAAAACAACAATTACAGCAGTCGATTCAACAGTTCGGGACGATCGAACAACTTGAAATCAAAGTTGTGCAAACACAACAGCAACGTGAGTTGAAAATTAATAAGCTCAGCCAATTCGAGCTGATTCAGCAAAAAATTCAGCAGTTTTTTGACTTACAGGCTGAGTCTACAGAACAGCAAGTACAACTCGACAATACCAAAACACAGCTTCAAGCCGTGCAACACAATAGCCAACAAGCAGAACAAGCCTTTCAATCTGTCAAAAGTGAACGCATCCAACTGCAACAGGTTTTGCAACAACAACGACTTTTACATGCTGAAAATATCGCAGATTTACGCTCGGCACTCCAAGACGGCGAACCCTGTTTAGTCTGTGGCAGTACCTCACATCCTTATAAACTGGAAGATACTGCGCTCTCCAAGGCCCTGTTTGAGCTTCAACAACAGCAGGAACAACAGGCAACACTGAAAGAACAAAATTGCTTTGATGGCTGGCAACAAGCGCAGCAGCAGCTGACTAAACTGAATACTGAAATAGAACAACGCCAAACTTTAATTCAGCAACTTTCTGAAAAAATTAGTACCTTGCAACACGTGTTAATCGAGCACAGTCAAACGACAAATATGACGCTCGACTTCACCCTAACAGCATCAGAATTGAAGACTCAGTTCATGCAAATGGCTCAGCAATATCAGTTGGATTTGCAACAACTCAAACAACAGTCTGAGTTGTTGCAACACAATATTAAAATCCAGCAACAATGCATCCAAAACATTCAACAGATTGAACATTTATTACAAACAGCGAACGGTTTGCACAACCAAGTTCAGCACATCGTGCAGTGCTTATCTGAGGCTGAAAAAACGACTTGGCAACAGCAGACCACCCAAACCGCTCAGCAAATCTTGATACGTCTAAATACACGTTCACAACAACTGGAACAGTTGGAACAATGGCGTCAGCAATGCGAACAAACCACGCAACAGTTCAAGACCAATCAACTGAATATCGAAAATACCAGTAGACACATCACTGAAACCAACAAGCAGCTCAGTGAGATCAAACAAAGAGGACAGCAAAATACAGAAATAGCCAATCAATTAATCCAACAAATGACAGGCTTAACTGACATCAAAGCCAATGAGTGGCTCATCCAGCACGATCAACATCGTCAGCAGACGCAAAGCCATTATCAACAGCTGAAACAGCATTTTGATCAATTGCGCCATCAATTCGAACAAGAAAAAAATCAGCTAGAACAGCTCAAAGCCCAGTTACAGCAGAATCAGACCAGTGCCAGCCAAATAGAAAATACCCTTCAACACTGGTTCAATGCGCATCCTGATTTCCATAAGCCTGATTTAGATGCGCTGGCTCAAATTAACTTGGCTCAGGAACAACACATCCGTCAGAAATTACAGCATGCAGAACGCCTAGTAAATGAAGCACATGCTGCATTGAAAACTATGCAAGAGCAGTTGAGTGAACATCTGGGCCATCAACCTGAGATTGACCCAGCACAGTTACAACAGCAAATGCAGGAACATCAAACAGCACTGCAAACACAACTTGAACTACGTGATCAACTCAAACTCAAACTTGAGTTGCATCATCAAAATGTCGCCAAACAAAAACAATTTGCAGATCAGATTCAAGCGATACAACAGAAAGAACACCGTTGGGGTAAAATTTCAGGTCTGATGGGAGATGCCACAGGCAAAAAATTCCGTGATTATGCGCAGCAATATAATCTCGATATTTTACTGGAGCATGCCAACCAACAGCTCAACCAACTCTCACAGCGTTATACCTTAAAGCGTTTAGAGCATTCGCTGAGTCTAGCTATTATTGATCATGATATGGATGGAGAGACCCGCTCCGTTGCATCACTTTCTGGCGGTGAGTCTTTCCTGACTGCCCTTGCCCTATCTCTTGCCATTGCCAATATGGCCTCAGGGTCAATGAAAATCGAATCTCTATTTATTGATGAAGGCTTTGGAACTTTAGATGCATCGTCCCTGCACATGGTCATGAATGCTCTCGACCAATTACAGAATCAAGGTCGTAAAGTGGTGCTGATTTCACACATCCAAGAAATGCATGAACGTATTCCTGTACAAATCCAAGTTAAAGCTTTGGGCGCAGGTGCCAGTACTATTGAGGTGGTCGGATAATTTCACATTTTTGAAATGTCAAAGTTTGATTTGTTTTAAGACACCATCTCTCGGTTAGAAATAAAGGGAGCATCCTACTTGATGTAAATGCTCCCTGTGAGATCCAAACGAATGCTTTAATCCGCTGGGAATGCTTTTGGTGGAGGTGCATATTTAGATGCATCTGCGGCTTTGTCTGTAGTCGCCACAGACTGTAGCGGGTAGATCACGGTACCTATCACACCTGTATTTTGGATGGAACCATGATCTGAGTTTGCAGCATAGGCATCTTCAGGTCGACTAAAGGTAAAAGATGCCACCGCAGAGTCACTCTTACGGAAGCCTTCAATAATCAACCCCCCCTGTGGACGAAGCACATAACCTGAATTGCTACGTGATGCTGCACGTCCATCAATAACATCTAAACCATCGACACTGGCAACCACTTCAAATGTGCTATTGCTATGGTTTTGGTATTTGAGTTGATAACTTTGTCCATCTTTGCCAGATAAATAATACTGCTGACCATCTCGAAATAAAGGCAGTGGACGCTGTGCATCATCTACAATCGAAAAACTGATTTTTCCAGCGGCTAATGACAGGCTGTTCACGGCTTTCCCCACGTATTTTTTGCTGGCATAGCGAACTTGTGATTCAGCAATTGGGCTACTGGATAAACGTTTTAAATTGACTTCCGTGACGTTTGAACTAATCTCATCGCCCCACTTGGTGCCTAATTTTTCACTTTTAGCGACCTGAGCATTCTGAACCGTAGCTTCCGCACTCATCTCACTCATTTTGGTATTTGTACTACTACAAGCTGCTACAAATAAGCTTAAAAGCAGGGAGATAAATAAATAGAGTTTTTTCATTTTGGCTTCATCCTAAATGCAATTTTTATCGTTGTCAGGCAATCATTGTTCATCTGTCTAATCTATAGACGGTTCAATTCATGAGTTTAAATTAAGCCTATTTTTTTCAGCAGCCTATTAGTTTTATATAATTGTAAGTTAAGCGCTTCTCACTGCCTTTAAGCTCAAGAATCCCTATTTAGACTTAATGCTGTGAATAATCTCTCGCTCCGAACAAGGCGGTTCCAACGCGAACCATAGTCGACCCAGCTGCAATTGCATCGACCATATCGCCTGACATACCCATGCTTAAGGTATCCCAGTTTTCAGGGTGAACATGCAGCTCTTTTACTTGGTCAAATAACACTTTCGCCGCCTTAAAGGCTTGAGTATTGTTCGGTGCAGGAATCACCATCAAACCACGCAGTTTGATGTTAGGCAACTGACTGATACTTTTTACCAACTCAGCAACCTCGCTAGGTTGACAGCCATCTTTGCTGTCTTGAGCATCGATATTGACCTGTAGACAAAGATTTAATGGTGGTTGCATTATCAGGCGCTGCGCCGATAAACGCTCTGCAATAATTAAACGATCAACCCCATGCACCCATGCAAACTTTTCAGCCAAATGTTTGGTTTTATTGCGTTGTACATGCCCAATAAAATGCCATTCAATCTCTAAATCCTGTAGCGCCTCTATCTTCTGCAAAGCCTCTTGTAAGTAGTTCTCACCAAAGGCGCGTTGACCACAAGCATACATGTCTCGTAACACTTCACTCGGATGTGTTTTAGAAACCGCCAAAAGTTCTACAGACTCTACGCCACGCCCTGAAATTTCGCAGGCCTGTTGAATTTGGGATAACACGTGTTGACGTGAATTTTGCAAGATATTCATTGACGAGGGTCTCATTTCGGTCATCTTTTTTGCTTTGCCTTTCAACAAACTGTTGGTTAAGTTGATTGAAAGCCTTATTATTCTATCAAAATAATTAGCATTTAAATGAACTCGGGGAAATAATGGATATCACAGAATTACTAGCCTTTTCGGCTAAGAACGGGGCATCAGATTTACACTTATCTGCAGGTATGCCACCGATGATTCGTGTCGATGGTGAAGTTCGTCGTATCAATTTACCAGCGTTAGAACACAAAGAAGTGCATAAACTAGTCTATGACATCATGAATGACAAACAACGTCGTGATTTCGAAGAAAAATTAGAAACGGACTTTTCCTTTGAAGTGCCAAGCATTGCTCGCTTTCGTGTGAACGCATTCAACCAAAACCGTGGTGCAGGTGCAGTATTCCGTACCATTCCTTCTAAGGTCCTGACCATGGAAGACTTAGGTTTAGGACAAACCTTTAAAGAGTTGTGTGAATTGCCACGTGGTTTAGTTTTAGTAACGGGGCCTACTGGTTCTGGTAAATCTACCACTTTGGCGGCAATGATCGATTATATTAACGATAACCGCTATGACCACATCTTAACAGTTGAAGACCCAATCGAATTTGTACACCAGTCAAAAAAATGTTTGATCAACCAACGTGAAGTGCACCGTGATACACATGGTTTTAACGAAGCACTGCGCTCTGCACTCCGTGAAGACCCCGATATTATCCTCGTGGGTGAGATGCGTGACCTTGAAACCATTCGTTTGGCGCTCACTGCCGCTGAAACGGGTCACTTGGTCTTCGGTACACTACATACCACCTCTGCGGCAAAAACCATTGACCGTGTGATTGACGTATTCCCTGCTGAAGAAAAAGACATGGTTCGTGCCATGTTGTCTGAATCGCTACAAGCCGTGATTTCTCAAACCTTACTCAAGAAAAATGGCGGTGGCCGTGTTGCCGCGCATGAAATTATGATTGGTATTCCTGCCATTCGTAACTTAATTCGTGAAAACAAAGTGGCACAGATGTATTCTGCTATTCAGACTGGTGCAAACTACGGTATGACCACACTGGATCAAAGTTTGAAAAACTTGGTCACCAAAGGAGTGATCAGTCCACAGACCGCACGTACAGCTGCCAAGCAACCTGAAACCTTCTTATAAGAAAACAATGGATTTGGGGTAGAGATATGGATTTTAACGACTTACTCAATTATATGATTCAACAAAAAGCGTCAGATTTATTTATCACCGCTGATGTTGAGCCCTCCATGAAAATTAACGGTCAAATTGTGCCTGTGGCTAAGGGTAAGCTGACGGGTGATGTCGCGGGACAACTGCTCAACTCAATTATGAGTGAAAAACAGCGTAAAGAATTTGCAGACACACGTGAGTGCAACTTCGCGATTATGAATCGGGATAAAACTGCACGTTTTCGTGTCAGTGCATTTCAACAGCGTGATATGCCAGGTATGGTTTTACGTCGGATTGAGACGCAAATTCCAACAATGGATGAGTTAAAACTTCCGCCTGTACTCAAAGAGTTAGCCATGACCAAACGTGGCATCATCATCTTTGTGGGTGCAACAGGTACGGGTAAATCGACCTCTTTGGCTTCGATCATTGGTTACCGTAACCAAAACTCAAAAGGTCATATCATTACCATTGAAGACCCAATTGAATTTATTCATGAGCATGCAGGCTGTATCATTACCCAGCGTGAAGTGGGCATTGATACGGACTCTTTTGAAATCGCGCTGAAAAACACCTTACGTCAAGCACCCGATGTGATCCTGATTGGTGAGATTCGTTCCCGTGAAACCATGGATTATGCGATTGCCTTTGCTGAAACAGGTCACTTGGTATTTGCAACGCTGCACGCCAACAACGCCAACCAAGCCATCGACCGTATTATTCACTTCTTTGAAGCAGACCGTCATAGCCAATTGTTTATGGACTTGTCTTTAAACCTTAAAGCGATGGTTGCTCAGCAGTTAATTCCAACACCTGACGGTAATTCACGTCGCGCTGCAATTGAGATTTTGATTAACTCACCGTTAATTTCCGATTTGATCCGTAAAGGTGAAATCCACGAAATTAAAGACCTGATGAAGCGTTCTCGTGAACTCGGTATGCAAACCTTTGATCAAGCCTTATTCGATTTGTACAAAGCTAAGCAGATTACCTATAAAGATGCGCTGAAACACGCCGACTCTCCAAACGACTTACGTTTACAAATCAAGTTGTCCGAAGAAGGCGGTGATCGTCTATTGCATGCCAGTGCAAACATCACGTTTGACGGACAAGCTTAAGTATTCCTTTAAACAATAAAAAAGGGCTTCTCATGAAGCCCTTTTTTTAGATCTAAGTGATTACTTTTTACGAAGTGCTTCTTGGCACTCTGCAGCATCACAGTAACCGTATAGGTTTAGGGAGTGACCTGTTAAAGTAAAGCCATGCTTTTCAGCAACTTCGTGCTGCTCATGCTCAATCACTTCGTTGCTAAACTCAACCACTTTGTTGCAGTTTTGACAAACGATATGATCATGATGATCGTCTTGCATGATTTCGAAAACAGAATGGTTATTTTCAAAGTGATGGCGCTGAATAATGCCCGCTGCTTCAAACTGCGTTAACACGCGGTAAACAGTTGCTAAACCGACATCTTCACCTTGTTCAAGTAAAGTCTTATAAATATCTTCCGCACTTAAATGGTGTTGCTTTGAATTTTCTAGTAGTTCTAATATTTTAATTCGTGGAAGTGTAACTTTAAGTCCAGCTTTGCGTAGATCTTGATTTGAAATTGGCATGTAAAAAGGTCTCTCAACAAATTTAAAGTTAGAATATGCAACAAAGTGTAGATGCAGTATGATCTATCCGTGGCTCAATTGCATCATAATTAATTTGGGATAGTGTAGCAAAATGCAAAAAATCATGTTGGCGTTATTCGTCACTTCACTGCTCGCAGGCTGTTCGACCTTGGGCGTTTATAAAGTTGATATTCCTCAAGGTACGCCATTAACTCAAGCACAAGCGTCAAAAATACAAGTTGGCATGAGCCATCAACAAGTTCGCTTTTTGCTTGGCAGCCCGACAGTTTCAGATCCAATGAATCCGCTACGTTGGGACTACATCTACAATTATACCCCAGGAACGTATGCTAAAAAAGCCAAGATTCCTGCTGCACAAGGTCAACACCTGAAAGTCTATTTCGACCCAAACGGTATTGTGCAAAAAATTGAAGGCTTAGAAACCATTCCTGCATCTCAGCCGGGCTTACCAGCATCGAAAGAAGCGATTCTAAACGCGCCCCCACTATAAAGCCTTATTCTAAAAAAGAAACCCCTCAACTGAGGGGTTTTTCATATCATTTCGATTGTTTTAAGCGATTGCCTTTTGCAAAGCGACCCACAGGATTATTTTGTGCACGTATCCTTCGAATATCTTTAGGATTAATGCTCAAAGGTCGGTAAATTTCAACACGATCCCCTGCCTGTAAAACCTGTTGAAGGTCTTTCAAGCGGACACCAAAGATGCCCAATTGTAAAGGCTCAGGCAATTCAACCTGCGAACCTATGCCACTCAGCTGAATCGCATCCTGCGCCGTCATTCCTTCAGAAAATGGCACACTGATATGAAACTGCTGGTCTGCTGTTGCATAGGCAACCCAGACTTGTTGAAGCATGCGCATTAGATCAGTTTTCCAAGTACGGCTACAATGGCCAATACGATAGAAACGGGTAATACAACACGCACAGCAATGCGCCAAATATTATAAAAAGCTTCATTACTAAAGTTCATCGACTTACGTAAATGGCTAATTTTCATAATCCAACCAGCAAAAATGGCATAAATCAAACAAATCACTAAGCCCCACAACATCAGTAAAATGTTAAAGATCAGGCCAGTGGCTGGAATCAACCACACCAACGTTGCAGCCAGCAGCACGAGCCACTGAATCACAATATTTAACTGGCGCTGAGCCAACTGCTCACGTGCCATCTGTAACAGCACGGCTGCCGCTACAACTGCAGTTAAGGCAATCGCATACGCAGGTAATGCCGCTTGGACTGCAAAAAATGCAAAAGCAACCACCGCCAAAATTTGTGCAATCCAAATCGGTAAAACAGTCTTGCTTGCAGCATCTTGCTGTTGAACTTGTGCCAAACTGTTCTGCCAGTACAGGCCGAGTCCTAAACCGCTTGCCACCAAAGCCAATACCGTTGCACTGCCCCATTCTGAAAATTCAACCGGCGTCACTTGCCACTCAGCGGTTCCTGTACCAGAGAGGTTTGCAAGCACTAAGGAGATCAGCACACCGACCGCCGTTAACGCTAAGGTCAACAGACGTGGGGCAAAAGACAACGCAATCGCAACCACAGCCAAAGCAATAAAGATCACGGACGATGTCATATCGGCCAGTGCATATTGATTTAATAATTGCGCAGCATTAGACAACATGCCGCCCGCTAAAAAAGGAATAAAGACGACAGCAAGCCATCCAACAAGACGCCACGTCTGAGAAGCATCGGCATCACGCGTCAAACTCAACAAAGCATTCAATGCCGTGGTTTTTGAACGCTTGGCTAAGGCAATTTCTAAGTAACACACAGGTAAAGCCAAGATCACCATGGTCACTAACCAAAGTAACCAAAAGTCGAGCTGACGTTCAACCTGAATTCCCACCAAGGGTGCAAGTGTGGCAATGATAATAAATGATAAACAAAATGCCATCAGCGGCGATAACCATCGTGACAGAGCATTGTCTTGCATGATGCGTTCCTTCAATAAGTCTTGCGCTATTTTGCCTTGCTCGCTTATGAAAATCAAAAACAAAAAGCAAACCATCAAAACTGATGATTTGCTGCGCTAAATATAATTAAAATTTTAAAATTTATTGTTTTTATCCCTCGTTTGGCTCACTTATGAAAAGAAACGAGCAAACCAATTTTTCCCTTTTTTCTTTTCTTTTTCTTTAATAATGCCCATCATATTTTCTTTTACGGCACCGACATAATCTGCATCATCATGCTGGATATGGTTAATCAGCCATTTCGACAACACTTCATGCAGCTCAGCTTCGATTGAATGACCCAGCTCAAAACGGTCACGATAAGATTCAATTTTTTTAATAAATAAATCATGTACACGTTTGTGTGGCACACGATATTTATAACCTGCTTCTTCTTGGAGAGACTCTTCAAAAGTGAAGTGAGACTGTGTGTAATCAATAATATTTTCTAAAATCTGTTTCACGCGTTCACGGTCAGTATTGACATCAATCGCATCAATTTCATTGATATAATCAAGAATACGACGGTGTTGATCGTCAATCACATCGATACCAGTATTATATTCTGGAACCCACTTCATTATCATTCCGACCACCCAATAAAAATTAATAGATTAATTACATGAATTAATCATATCGATTAGAATTAAAAATAAAAGTGAATCAAATTGGTTGGTTTTATACTATTTTCAT
>NZ_JBUEBA010000002.1:2505788-2573839 GCF_058107045.1 Acinetobacter sp. AB03
ATGCTTTTATATTCCAATCATTTTGAAATAAATTAATATTGATCCGCTTTAGTAACGCGTTTTAAAGACGGATCTTTGGCTTCTCGGATTAAACGTTCCACATGGGTCATTTGGTGGCGTATCGCTTTGCCATATTGAAATAAAATCATTTCCCCTGGTGCAAAGGCTGTCCACGCTTCATTTTGAGTCAACGGTTCGGTAGTAATCACGGCCACGCGATCCTCTGCGGTAGTCACTTGACTAAAATCGACTTCAACATCAATGTCGATCAGCTGCGCAGGTTTAAATGGGTACTCACGCACCAACCAATGCAGTTTGGTAATGGCATAACTAAACAAGGCTTGTCCATTCGATAAACAAAAATTGAACGTGCCATGCTCCGCAATCCGTGGAGAAATATCCGTTAATAAATCAAAAACTTGATCTAGACTTGGCTCGATATAGCCAAACTTGTTCACCAGCTGATCAAGTAAATAGCAAAATGCACGTTCACTGTCGGTATTGCCAACTGGGGTAAAGCGTCCTGAAAGTACAGGATCAAAGTCATGCAAATCGCCATTATGCGCAAAAATCCACTGTCGCCCCCATAGCTCACGGCTAAATGGATGTGAGTTTTCTAAGTTAATTTTTCCCTGCGTCGCTTTGCGGATATGGGCAATCACATTGCGTGATTTGATCGGATAGTTCCGAATTAATTCAGCAATCGGCGACTCAACTGCAGATTGATTGTCAACGAATAAACGGCAGGCTTTATCCTCAAAAAAAGCTATCCCGAAACCGTCACAATGGTCTGAAGTAATCCCCGCGCGCTGTGAAAAGCCTCGAAATGAAAAGGTAATATCAGTCGGTGTTGCACAGTTCATTCCGAGCAGTTGGCACATAATCTTGATCTTATTTAAACATATTTATTTATGATGGTTTTATTGTGCATGAGTCCTGACTGGCTTGCAATTCACAATGCTTCATAACCCGAACACATTCACGCATAAAACTATTTTTATAAAATGCATAGGCCTAAAAAAAGCCTCCGAAGAGGCTTTTTTAAAATGCTAGTGTTTATTACTGCGATTGGTAATTAATGTACCGACACCATGATCGGTGAAAATCTCCAACAACGTTGCATGTGGCACACGACCATCCACAATATGCGCGCTTACCACACCACCTTTCACCGCATCTAGAGCACAACCCACTTTCGGAATCATCCCGCCGTAAATCACGCCCGTTTCAATGAGACGGTCAACTTCTTGGGTGGTTAGACCCGTGAGCAGGTTTTTATTTTCATCTAAAACACCTGAAATATTGGTCAACAAAATCAGCTTTTCAGCACCTAAAGCTTCAGCCACTTTTCCAGCCACCAAATCCGCGTTGATGTTATAAGTATTGCCCTCTTCATCCACACCTAAAGGTGCAATCACAGGAATAAAATCACCACTGGTAAACATTTCCAATACATCGGTTTTAACACTGGTCACTTCGCCCACTAGGCCTAGATCAATTTTTTGTACCGTGCCATCTTCCGCAGTTTTTTCCATCAGTAACTTTTGTGCACGCAGTAAATTACCATCTTTACCCGTTAAACCAATGGCACGACCGCCATGTTGGTTAATCAAGTTCACGATAGATTTATTCACACTACCGCCCAACACCATTTCAACCACTTCCATGGTCGCTGGATCGGTCACTCGCATACCATCAATACGATCCGACTCACGCCCCAATTGCTTTAAAAACGAATCCACTTGTGGACCGCCGCCATGCACCACGATTGGATTTAAACCGACGGTTTTTAACAAAACGATGTCACGTGCAAACGAGCTCTCAAGCTCAGGATCGGTCATTGCATTGCCACCATATTTCACTACTAGCGTTTTTCCAGCAAAACGTTGAATATACGGCAAAGCTTCAGTCAGGACTTGTGCTTTGTCGAGGCCAGTATGTTGATGTGGCATGTGCCTCTCCTTAATGGGCGTCTAATAGGTCTTGTGCAATCTGCGGATAATCTGCCGTCAGCATGTGCACAAAGTTATGGCGAATTTGATGGAGCCGCTGATCACTGTCCGCGTCGAAACGCACGGTAAAATACTCGCCCGTATTCGATGCTCGAATAATGCCAAATCCATCCTCAAAATCAAGTCTTACGCCATCAATTTTACTCATTTCTGCTTGAAAGTGCTGACTTTGTTTTTCCACATTCGCTAAAACCAGCGCGGGTGAAATCTGATGGGTGCTGATATAAATATCCTCTGTACTGGCACGTTCTGGGTAGTCTGCCAGTGCTTCGGACAAAGTGCATTGCTTCAAACTTAAGTATTCCAGCACACGTAGTGCGGCATATAAACCATCGTCATAACCAAAGCCACGACCATCATTAAATACATAATGCCCTGCATATTCACCGCCAAAAACCGCATGCCCTTCAGATTGCGCCAAATATTTCCGCAAAAAAGAACTACCTGTGCGAATCATTTTTGGAATACCGTGATGGGCCAATACTGTATTTCGAACCATGGTGGAACATTTCACATCAAAAACCACTTCATGTGCTGGATGATCAGCCAAACACATGTGCGCAAACAAGGACAATAAACGGTCTGCTGAAATGATTACGCCCTTTTCATCAATCAATACAACACGGTCACCATCCCCATCAAAGGCAATACCGATATCGGCATGCTGCTGTTGCACGGCGTTTCGTAGTAGATCTAGATGTTTGGCTTGAGATGGATCGGGGGCATGTTCAGGAAATTCACCATTGGCCTCACAGCGTAAAGCATGCACCTCACAGCCGAGTTTCTTTAAGACCAAAACGGCACAACGCCCCGCTGAACCGTATAAACCATCCACCACGACTTTATAGGGTCGCGGTTGAGGCATGAGCTGTATATCATTGAGCAATGCCGCCTGATAAGCCAGACAATATTCAGGCACGATCTGATGTGGCAACGTTTGCCAGTTCATCTCTGCATGGCTGTCAAAATATTCATTTGCATCGCGTGCCACCTGTTGGATTGCCTCAGGTAAAGGAGGCTCACCCTGCATAATCCATTTGATCCCATTATCCGACTTCGGATTGTGGCTGGCTGTCACCATAATGCCATTGCCGTCGAACTGACGTGCCGTGTAATACAACACAGGACTAGCACAACATCCGATGATTTGCGCATCTAAGCCCTGTTTAAGACATTCTTTGTAAATAATTTCTGCAAAAGCAGGACTGCTTTGTCTAGCATCATAACCAATGGCTAAACGTGTCTGCCCAGTCTTTAAATATTGAGTTGCGAGCGCTTGTGTAATGGCACGAATCAGCTCAGCACTCATAACATCCAATTTGCCACGGATGTCATAGGCACGAAAAATATGTGCAGGAAATTTTGGCTGAAAATCCATAGGTCTAACTTCTAATTTATTCAGATCAACAGCTCTTTCAGCTGTCCTTGTTGTTATGCTTAACGCTGGGTTTAATTTTACTAAGGATTCAAAAAAGAGTTGTAACTTTTTATGAACTAAAAATGATCATTCAGCATTAAAACAACAAAGCCTCTTTCAAGGAGAGGCTTTGTTGTTTTACTTTATCACTGAGAGATTAGTTTTGACCAGTATGTCCGAAACCACCTGCACCACGTTCTGTCGCTTCAAATTCATTTACAATATCGAACTGGGCTTGAATCACAGGTACGAGTACATACTGTGCAAGACGTTCACCTGGCTCTAAACTGAAAGCTGTTTGGCTACGGTTCCAAACCGACACCATCAATTCACCTTGATAGTCCGAATCAATTAAACCCACCAAGTTACCCAAAACAATGCCGTGCTTATGACCTAGGCCTGAACGCGGTAAAATTAAACCAGCAAAGTGTGGGTCTTCAATATAAATAGATAAACCTGTTTTGACCAAAACAGTTTGTCCCGGTTCGATGACGGTCGCAGCATCGACACATGCACGAAGGTCTAAGCCTGCTGAACCCGTTGTCGCATAGGTTGGCATTGGCCATTCATTGCCTAAACGTGAATCCAACACTTTAACCTGAACTTTCATTCTCTTTTTCCTAGTACAATAAATTTCTAAAATAAAAAAATATTTAGCGCTTAATCAATGCACGTAAATTATCTAAATAATGCTGCGCTTGTAATTTCGGATCGACATTGCCCGCCAGTTTCTTTTTACGCCCCAGCCATTCCAACTCATCTTGCGGCAACTCATCCAAGAAACGACTTGGTGTCATTTGCTTCATTTGACCGCCCGCCTTACGTTGTTCTGCAAGCGTGATGGTTAAACCCTGACGCGCACGGGTAATGCCCACGTACATCAGGCGACGCTCTTCCTCAACCGTATCTGCGGCAATCGAGTTTTTATGCGGCAGTAACTCTTCCTCAAGACCGATCAGATAGACATATGGAAACTCAAGCCCTTTGGATGCATGCAGCGTGAGCAGGTTTACTTTGTCAGTGTCTTCTTCTTCTTGCTGCTGCTCTAACATATCCAGCAACACCATTTTACGAATTACACTTTCAATGTTTTTCTCATCAACATCTTCAGCACGGTTAATCAAACTTTGAATACTGCTATACAACACTTCAATATTATCCAGCTTGGTTTTTTCTTGCGCAGGCGTCGCCGCAGACTCTTTGACATAGTCGATATAACCCGCTTCAACCATCATCTTGCGAATAATCGGTACAGGTTCATCATCCTCAAGCAACTCACGGGTAAAGGTGGTAATAAAGTCTGCAAACTCCGCCAACTGCGTGGTGGCTTTTTTAGGAATCACCATGGTGAGACGTTGATCACCCGCTGCAGAGAGCAAAGACAAATGATTTTCTTGTGCAAACAGACCCAGCTTTTCTAAAGTCACAGGCCCAATGGCACGTTTAGGTGTATTGATAATTCGCAAAAATGCACTGTCATCTTCAGGATTAATAATGACGCGCAAATAACTCATCACGTCTTTGATTTCAGCTCGTCCGAAGAACGACTGACCACCTGATAATTTGTACGGAATCTGCATTTGACGCAGTTGTGTTTCCAGTGCACGTGCTTGAAAATTACCCCGATACAAAATGGCGTAATCTTTCCAATTTTTACCATTCATCAGTTTATGCGTAATTAAGTCTTTTACTACACGTTCTGACTCATCGTCATCATTGCGGCACGTAATCACTCGAATTACTTCACCATGACCTTTATCTGACCACAGTTTTTTATCAAAAATATGTGGATTGTTACCAATCACAGTATTGGCCGCTTTTAAAATACGACTGGTCGAACGATAGTTCTGTTCGAGTTTAATCACTTTTAAATTGTGAAAATCTTCATTCAGCAAAGCCATGTTTTCAGGCTTGGCACCACGCCATGCGTAGATCGATTGGTCATCATCACCCACCGCAGTGAACTGTCCCATCACCCCGACCAGCAATTTCACCAAAATATACTGTGCGGTGTTGGTGTCTTGATACTCATCGACCAATAAATAGCGAATACGGTTTTGCCAGCGCTCACGTACTTCTGCATTTTCTTGTAAAAGACGCGTCGGCATCACAATTAGGTCATCAAAATCGACCGCATTATAGGCACGTAAATTACGCTCATACAGTTGATACAAGTGCGCAAACTGAACATCTTCTGCGGTTTCACAGGTGGTGTGTGCTTGCTCAGGCGGAATCAGATCATTTTTCCAATCTGAAATCATCTTCATGGCTTTGGCAATCAGTTCTTTACTTTCCGCACCGGATAAATTGTCACGGTGCATCAAGTCCATCAAAATACGCTTACAGTCGTCCGCATCTAAAATAGAAAAATTATTTTTTAATGGTGTGTGTTTCAGCTCTAAACGCAGCATGTTTAGGCCAAAGGTGTGGAAGGTCGAGACTGAAAGCCCTTTTGCCTCTTCACGTGACAGCAGCTTGGTGACACGTTCTTTCATTTCGCGTGCTGCTTTGTTGGTAAACGTCATCGCGGTAATACGATAAGCAGGAATGCCGCAGTGTTTCACCAAGTAGGCAATCTTACGGGTAATCACCGAAGTTTTACCTGAACCAGCCCCTGCAAGTACTAACAAGGGTCCTTGAGTATATTTCATGGCTTCAAGTTGCTTGTCATTTAACTGACTTGCCAGTGACATAGTCTTTCCTCTATTTCATTCCGAGCTCGATTATAGTCATCTCCGCTACAGATGCATAATGCAAATTCATATTTTAACAGTCATAAAAAAAACCACCCGAAGGTGGTTTTTCAGTCTTCAATAAAAATTATTGAATTGCGTAGATGCTGATTTCTACACGACGGTTTTGCTCACGGCCTTCAGCAGTCGCGTTAGACGCGATTGGGTTTGCTGAACCTTGACCTTGTGCATTAATACGTGTTGTAGAAACACCTTGAGATGCCAAGTAGCTTGCTACAGATTGCGCACGCGCTTGAGACAGAGGAATGTTGATTGAATCATTACCTGTGCTGTCTGTATAACCTGTTACAAGAATACCGCTCTTGTTATCTTCAGTTAAGGTTTGTGCAACTTTGTTTAAAGTTGAATAAAAGTTCGGCTTGATGTTTGATTTATTGGTATCAAAGGTAATGTTACCCGGCAGAACCAAACCTACAGAGCCATCTGGATTACGGTTAACTTCTACACCAGTACCCGCCATTTGTTGGCGAAGTTTCTTCTCTTTGTTGTCAAGGTAAACACCCGTTGCACCACCGACAACTGCGCCAATCGCTGCAGCACGGTTGTTTTGACGGCTCGTGTTTGCGTTTCCTTTAGAAATACCATAACCAGCAGCAGCACCAATTAAGGTTCCTAATGCAGCTTTATCGTATTCTACACCACCAATGTTATTACCAGTGCTTTGACAACCTGTAAGAACCATTGCCCCAACGACTGCGGAAATTGCTAGTGCACGCATCGCATGCCTCCTTCTTTGTGTGTTTTGTTTATAGAACGAATATTGTCGTAAAACGATGATCTAGACCATTGATTTTTTGTTAATAATAAAGCCTTTATTTACAATATGTAATAAAAAATTTCCTTTTCAAGACTTTCTTCGTCACAATTTCTACACAGTTAATGTTTGGTGCTTTTCTATTTGATCATCCCGTACTATATTGACCTTTAGAAAATAGAACGAGTTGCGAAACGCATTATATTTTAGGGTTTATTTTTATGTCATCGCCAAACCAAAAACAACCTTTATTAAAAAAAATCACCCGTGGTCTAACTGTTGGTTCAGTCATTACAGGCAGTACTTTTTTTCATGGCCCGCCAGTGCTCGCGCTTGGCCTGACCAAACTGTTTAAAAAATCAAAAAAAGTGGATGAGACCAATATTCAAATCACCAACAGCTGGCTTGCTGTGAACAATTATTTAATCGATCATGTCCTACCCAACACGAAATGGGACATTTCTGTCGATGATGATCTTGAGCTGAGTATGCAGGGTCGTTACCTGATGACTTGCAACCATCAAAGTTGGGTCGACACCACGGTTAACCAATATTTTGGTTTAACCCGTATGCCCCTTACCCGCTTCTTTACCAAGTGGGAACTTATTTTTATTCCATTTGTCGGCCAAGCCTTTAAAATTCTAGGCTTCCCGATGATGAAGCGGCATAGTAAAGAACAAATTGCGAAAAACCCTGCGTTGAAAACACGCGATATGGAAGAGGCACGTAAGTCTTGTGAACAACTGCTTAGCCAACCATTCACCCTGTTAAATTATTTGGAAGGCACGCGTTTTACACAAGAAAAACATGCACAGCAGCAGTCGCCTTACCAAAATTTACTTAAACCGAAAGCGGGTGGCTTGGCCTTAGCCTTAAGTATTTTAGGTAATGACATTGATGCCTTGGTAGATATGACCATTGTCTATCCCGACGGCGCACCTGGCTATAGCGAATTTTGGCTCGGGGAAGTCCCACGGATTGCGGTCAATTTACGTAAAATTGATATTCCTGCATGGGTACTCGCTGGAAACTATGAAGACGATGCAGACTTTCGTGAACAATTCCAACAGTGGGTCGATCAACTTTGGACTGAAAAAGACCAGTTGATTGAAAAAATGAAAGCCAAATACTCAACCTCCAATTTAACCGAGTAAGGGTCTATGCATGATGCAGAATAACCAAGTCAAAAAGTCTAAATATCATCAGGTTGATCCACAAAGTTTGTATTTCAAACTGTTTTTGATCTATGACATTTTTATGGTGTTTCTCATCATTTTTAACTTGTTTTGTTTGTGTGCTAATTTTTTTATCATGAGCAATATCGGTGGATGGTTTTTCCATGCCATTCACCTAGAAAGTGTCTTAAGCTTCTATCGTGAGCATTTGCATCCGTGGGTCATCACCACAGAAGCTTGGTTTATTCTGTTCTTGATTACTGAATTATTGGTGCGTTGGGGCATTGCCATCGTGTATCGACACCATCGTCGCTGGTTTTTCTTTCCCTTTATTCATTGGTACGAAATTTTAGCAATTATCCCTCATTTACGCTTTTTAAGATTATTCCGCGCGGGAGTGATTGCTTTTCGACTGCATGAATTAGGCTATAACGTCATTCCTCCATCGGTACAAGCGAAGGGCAAATTTTACTATCGCGTAGTGATGGAAGAACTGTCTGACCGTGTGGTTATTACTGTATTGGATGGGGTGAAGCACGAATTAAATACCAGCTCGACCCATAAAAAAATTATTCATGACCTCGTCGATCATCATCGGACTTTATTTGCACAAGCATTGGCTGAAATTTTACAAGAATCTCTCGCCACCGAACTGAAACAACGTCAATATTTCATTGCCCAAAATGTCGGTCTGATTGTGAATCGTGCGATTGAAGATACCCCTGAACTGACCCAATTACTGCGTTTGATTCCAATTGTGGGTGGAAGAATTGAGCAACAAATTCAAAGTATCGGACAAAGACTTGGTGAAAACATCACACAAGGTTTACTGGAACCAATGGTTGTGGGAAATCCAGCACAGCCCAATGCCACCTATCGCTTGATAGCTGAAAAAGTCAGTGATTTAAAAATCGATAATCAGTCTTTGGAACAGTTGGTTGAGTCTGTTGTCTATGAAAGCTTAGATGCCATTCGCAAGCAAGTTAAGGTGAAACAGTGGTTAGAAGAGCTTGAAAAAGATGATCAAGCCAAAGAATAAGCATTAAGGTAAAAATATTACAAACGCAGCTAGTGCAATCCTTCATTTTGTTCTAGGATTTGCTCTATTTACAACATCACTTCTTTAGTAAAAAATAAATCTGAGAAGTCTTAAGGAAAAATTATGGCTGATATCCGGATAACTGGCAGAATGGTCAATGCGATTCGCATTACCCTTGACACCAATGATCATGATGCAATCCGACAGCAATTAAGTAAAACATTACAAAATGCATCGACTGCTGGGGCGTTAGTTGTTCTGGAAAGTAGCGTTGAGCAAGAATTAATTTCCTTGATTCAATTATTGCTGGATCTGGATGTACAGCCGATGGCAGTACAAGAAGGAATTTTGGCTGAACAAGCCCGTGCCATTCAATTCCCTGTGATTCCCGCGCAAGGACATGGTATTAGCTCGCAACTTCAAGAAGTCAAAGCAACCAAAGAGCAAGTGGTTGAAGCTCCTGCTCCTGCTACGACAGTTTCTACCAATACGCCAGTTGCGGCAGCACCTGTCATTCGCCATGCAACTTCATATCATGACGAAATTTTACGTACGGGGCAGTGCTTGGTTCAAAATCAAGGCGATATCATTATTACCGCAGGCATTAACAGTGGCTCGGAAGTGATTGCTTCAGGAAATATACATATTTATGGTAGTGCTCGTGGTAGAGTCATTGCCGGCGCGGGCGGAAACAGCGCTGCACGCATCTTCTGTCATGCTTTAGAAGCTGAATTGGTTTCAATTGCAGGGACCTATTGTGTTGCAGATGATATTCCAGCGCAGCATTTAAAACGCCCAACACATATTTACTTAAATGATCAACAAGAGCTTGTATTTGAAGCGCTTGAATTTTAATGTATAAATAAACACCAAAAGCCCCAAATGATAAATAAGGGGATTTAAACCATAACAGGAGTGGATTCGGTGGCGAAAATTGTTGTCGTAACATCAGGCAAAGGTGGCGTAGGCAAAACTACGACAAGCGCATCTTTTGCAACAGGTTTAGCCCTACGTGGTCACAAAACTGTTGTGATCGATTTTGACGTAGGTTTACGTAACCTTGATTTGATCATGGGTTGTGAACGCCGCGTTGTGTATGATTTTGTCAATGTATTAAATAACGAAGCTCGATTACAACAAGCGCTTATCCGCGATAAAGATATCGAGAATTTATATATTTTACCTGCGTCGCAAACCCGTGATAAAGATGCCTTAACTGATGAAGGCGTAGCACGTGTCATGGATGAGTTGTCACAAGAGTTTGACTACATTATTTGTGACTCACCTGCAGGTATCGAACGCGGTGCAATTTTAGCAATGTACCATGCCGATGAAGCGATTATTGTGACCAACCCTGAAATTTCATCTGTACGTGACTCTGACCGTATTATTGGTATGCTCGACAGCAAAACCAAAAAAGTTGAAATGAATGAAGGTCGTATTCGTAAACACTTGTGTATCACACGCTTCAACCCTGAACGTGCGGATAAACAAGAAATGTTAACCATTGACGACATTTCTAAAGATATTTTACGTGTGCCAACTTTGGGAGTGATTCCTGAGTGTAAGAGTGTTTTACAAGCATCTAACGAAGGTAAACCAGTGATTCTCTTTACTGAAGAAGCAGCAGGCCAAGCCTATGATGACCTTGTGGCACGTTTCTTAGGTGAAGAACGTCCTTACCGTCATATTACGGTGAAGCCTAAAGGCTGGTTAGCACGACTATTTGGAGCGTAGACATGGCAGGATTTTGGAGTAAGCTTTTTAGTAATGATGAAAAACCGTCTAGTGCTCAAACCGCAAAAGATCGTTTGAAAGTCATCGTAGCGTCTGAAAGCGGTTTAGGTAAACGTCTTAGCCAAGACAAAATCGACCAAATGAAGAAAGAAATCATGCAAGTGGTGAATCGCTATGTTCGCGGTGTAGATGAACAGCACATTCAAATGGCTGTCCGTTCTGAAGCGAATATTGAAATGCTTGAAATGAATATCAATTTGCCTGAAGAACGTTAATCTGATTTTTGATTAGTCAAGCAAATTGAATCAAGGCAGAATATGCGCAGATACAAGAAAGTATTTTCTTTGTCTCCCATATTTTGCCTTTTTTAATGATTAAACCAGCAAGGAGATTGCTATGGCATTATCTCAGCCAGCAACGTTCAATGAAGAATGGTCAGATGAGCGTGTATTTGCCTACTTAACTCAGCTTCCTCCTGAAGGTGTGAATGGCGACTTTCATGTGTTGTACCATGCCTTTAAACACATGCGCCCAAGTGATTATGAGCGTCTGCTCACCCAATTTAAAACGGATGGTCGCGACATTAATGCCACCAATCCAGAAGGTCAACGTATCCATGACGTAATTGCCGCTTATCCACGTCAAGCAGCACCGTTTTTAGAAGTCTTGGCTAAATTTGCCTAACTCTTCAAAAACAGCAATTTTAAAATGCCAGCTCAGTACGGTAGAACTGGCATTTTTTATGTCTGTAAAAACCACATCCAAAGTGGAAAAGTCAAACCGAAACACAAAGTTTGCAAACTAATGATTGCCGCCATGAGTTGACTATCCCCTTGAAAATATTTGGTTAGGACATAGGCTGCTGAGGCTGTTGGGAGCGAGAAGAATAC
Source organism: Acinetobacter sp. AB03 (assembly GCF_058107045.1). Lineage (NCBI taxonomy): Bacteria > Pseudomonadati > Pseudomonadota > Gammaproteobacteria > Moraxellales > Moraxellaceae > Acinetobacter > Acinetobacter sp. AB03. Next base: position 2,517,566 of record NZ_JBUEBA010000002.1, read on the forward strand.
CACCACAATCATGGTTTCAAATGTTGCTAAACCAAATAAAAGACAGCCTACATAGGCTAAAATAGGCACGAAGATTAAACGCCCAAAGGTATTTAGAATTAGCGCTCGGCCAGCATATTTTAACGCATTAAACTGGAGTGCTGCGCCCACACACAAGAGCCCAAGCGGAAGGCTCATCCCTGCTACTAGCTTTAAAGATTGGCTCATGCTCTCGAGCAAATGCATACCTGAAAAATTAAAAATAATCCCGACCAGACAAGCCAGAATCAGCGGATTTTTCGCAACCGACCACGCAATATTTTTATAAGACAGTCCCTGCCCTTGAGAAAAACCAAGTACGGAAAGTACATTCACCAATGGAATAACAAAGGCAATAATCATGGCAAAGACTTGCATCCCTGCAGCGCCAAAAATCAAAGCCATACTGGTCAAACCAATATAAGTATTAAAGCGAATATGACTCTGTAAATAAACGCCAAATTGCGACACAGGCGTACCATACACCGCTTTTAATACCCACAGCATCACACTCATCAGCAAGGTCACAGTAAAGACCACAGCAAGCGCTGGCAGGACTTGCCCGACATTAAAATAAACGGTGGCTAGACTACTGAACAGCAAAACAGGAAACAAAATCCAATAATTCAGTCTTTCAGCGCCTTGCCAAAATTCTACCGTTAAAAAGCGATACCGCTTTAATACATACCCCATGGCAATGAGTACTACCAATGGAATTAATGCATCAATAATTTGCATGACTGGATGCCTAAACTGAATAATTAAGAAAAGCCTGCAATCCGCAGGCTTTCTTTTTAAACTAAAATTTCTCGCTTACCGTTCGCACCTTGCGCACTCACAATCCCATTTTCTTCCATTTGGTCGACAATCCGCGCGGCACGGTTATAGCCCAAACTAAACTTACGTTGTAACGAGGACACCGAAACCTTGCGTGTTTCCAATACAAAGGATACGCACTGGTCATAAAGTGCATCACGGTTTGGATCGCCATCGCCATCTTCAAAACCACGAGAACTTGGTTCTTCATCAAATGGCGTTAAGATTTCATCGACATAGTTTGGTGAGCCGCGCTCACGCCACGCATCGCAGATGCGGTTGACTTCATCATCGGCAATAAAGGCACCATGTACACGTTCAGGTTCAATTTTACCCGGCCCTAAGAACAACATATCACCATGACCCAATAAGTCTTCCGCCCCACCAGCATCCAAAATCGTGCGTGAATCAATTTTCGAGTTCACACGTAAAGCCACACGTGTTGGGATATTGGCTTTAATCAGACCCGTAATTACATCGACCGATGGACGCTGCGTTGCAAGTAACAAATGAATGCCTGCGGCACGTGACTTTTGTGCCAAACGCGTAATCATTTCTTCAGCTTTCTTACCGACCTGCATAATCATATCGGCAAACTCGTCCGCCACAATCACAATCGATGGTAATGGGGTCAAACGTGGTGCACGCTCACCAGCAACCGAATCACTGGCTTTCCAAGTCGGATCAATCAGCTCTTCACCATTGGCAATCGCTTCTTCCACTTTACGGTTATAGTCCGCCAGCTTACGAATTTTTAAGAAAGACATCAGTTTATAACGACGTTCCATCTCATTCACACACCAGTTCAAAGCACTGACCGCATCTTTCATGTCCGTGACCACTGGAGTAAGCAAATGCGGAATATCGTTATAGTTCGCAAGTTCTAACTGTTTCGGGTCAATCAAAATTAAACGCAGCTCATTTGGCGTATATTTCAACAACATCGATAAAATCATCGAGTTCACTGCAACAGACTTACCTGAACCAGTGGTGCCTGCAACTAGCATGTGCGGCGCTTTACCTAAGTCAGCAATCACTGGATTACCCGAAATATCTTTGCCCATTGCCATCGAAAGAATGCTATTTGGATCGGTAAAAGCAGGAATGGTCAACAACTCGATTAAACGTACCATTTCACGTGTGCTATTCGGCACTTCAATCCCGATATACGGTTTACCCGGAATGACTTCAACCACACGTACAGATGCCATGGACATTGAACGTGCCAGATCTCGTGAAATATTGGTCACTTTAGAGGCTTTCACACCTGGTGCTAAATCCAACTCAAAACGAGTTACTACTGGCCCTGGCTGCGCTTCGACCACTTTAGCTTTGACATTGAACTCTTGTAGTTTAATTTCAAGTAATTCAGATAAACGCGCCAACTGTTCAGCAGTGAAATTGACTTTTTTATTCAGGTCAACTTCATCCAGCAAATCCAATCCTGGAAGGGGTGATAAATCACGACGACGCTCTGCTACTTGCATGGACAAAGACATTGGACGGCCTGATGCATCAGTCAATGGCGCATCAAAGTCAAACTCTTCTTCGTCTTGCGGTTTTCCAGCGGTGTCCTGCCATGCTTCAATAAATGCTTCTTTGGACAAAACTTCTTTGGCTAAAGCCGCTGTAGCACTTGTGCTCACTGTATTATGATGCTGAATAGGTGCTTGTACAAAAGCAGATGACTGCGCATAGCTACTGCTGGTCCGCACATCTGAAGCAGCTACTTTCTGCTCCGACCAATCTTCAGCAAGGAATTCGTCTAAATCATCCAATTCATCAAGCTGTGCTTTTGCAATTCCACTCGGCGCTGGTTGTAATGCAACGGGACTCGCCGTAGCACTCAAGGTTGCAACCTCAGCTACCGCAATTGGATCTTCAACCACATGTAAATGAGACACAGGTTCAGGCGTATTGAATGGGCTGTGAACATCCGTTGCTGTTTTGCCATTGGGTACGGCAGCAAGCAGCTCATCAAAGATTTCATCATCATCCCAATCGACATTTTTCTTCTGTGTAGGGGCATCGTCTTGGAAATAATGAGGATCAGCAATTGGCGCTGTATGATCTTGCACCACTGCTTGAAAATGTTGTTCTGGGCTAAATGGGCGATCTTCTTCGGCAGCACGAAGTAAAGCATCAATATCATTTTTATGACGTTGATCTTCACCTGAGTTTAATGCACGCCACACTTCTCCTGTCGCCACCACGCGCTGACTGTCTTGTTCTAATTGGTGCGCTTTTTCTATAGTCCGCTCAAGTTCTGCTTCATCATCTACGTCCACCTGTTGTTCTTGAACACGTTGCTCTTTAGCCACCATGTCATTAAACAAATGCTCTGCTGAATAGTCGCGCTGAGGTGCTTTAACTGATGCCTCTTGCACGGCTACTGGCGCCTCGACCAATTCCGTTGCTTCAACATCCTTTTTCGGTGCCGTTGCAATCACTTCTTTTTTGACGCTTGGCGTCGTACGATCAAAGGCAGACTCGCTTTCAGGCACATTACGGTAAAATAAATCTTGTAAATAAGCAGGAGTTGCTTTGAGGGTCGCGAAAGTACGGTTCCATTTGATACCGAAAGCTAAGGTCAATAAGACCACGGTAAACACGACCAAAAATAAGGTTGCACCGTAAATGGTTAAAATCTGCGACAAACTTTGTCCCAGTTCATAACCAATAATGCCGCCAGAGGCATTGTCTAAAGTGTCCGCTGGAACTTTCCAAAACAAGAACAGTAAGCTGGCGGTTGCAAGCAAAATAAAGAATTGTGCAGCATAACGAAATGGGCGGTTTAAAAAACTATGCGGCCACCATACTTGAATGGCTTCAATGAACAAAAACACAGGAATAAGTAGACTTGCCCAGCCTAAAAAACCGAACAATAAGTCAGCAATCCACGCCCCAGCAACGCCACTGGCATTCGAGACTTGCAAGGTATCACTTGATATATGCATCCAGCCCGGATCAAATGGGGTATAGGTCACGGTAGCAAGGAACAAATAAATGCCAAACGAGACTAAAAATAATGTCATTAATAAGCGCTGTGCATAAGCACCCGACACCTCAGTCATATACTGTCCTGTAACAAATTCTTCATTAATGTTTTTGTTCGAAACCTAAAGCAAAAGTTTCACAATAAACGTCATATTATGCACCTCTTCTTTATAAAAAGATGCACTATTCTTAAATGCTTTATGTATAGCGAGCAGATGATTTTTCCACTTTTTCCCGCTCTACACCGCATATTTCTTCTATATAGCTCAAATCGATTTGATTGATCAATAATATCGACATTGAACTCACACAACTGTTATAGAGTTTCACGTATAATTCCACAAATTTCTAAATAAAAAAAGGATTCTACGTATGAGCGCTCGTCACTCACGTTTGATTATTCTCGGTTCAGGCCCTGCGGGTTACAGCGCTGCGGTATATGCTGCGCGTGCCAACTTAAAGCCGACATTGATTGCGGGTATCCAACTCGGTGGTCAGCTAACGACAACGACTGAAGTGGATAACTGGCCAGGTGACCCTGAAGGCTTAACAGGTCCTGCACTGATGGAACGTATGCAAGCGCATGCTGAACGCTTTGGTACTGAAATCATCTACGATCATATCAATGAAGTTGATCTTTCTGTACGTCCATTTCTACTCAAAGGTGACATGGATGAGTTCACTTGTGATGCACTGATTATTGCCACAGGTGCGACCGCTCAGTACTTAGGTCTTGAGTCTGAAGCTGCTTTTATGGGCCAAGGCGTAAGCGCATGTGCAACCTGTGATGGTTTCTTCTACAAAAACCAAAAAGTCATGGTTGTGGGTGGCGGTAATACTGCCGTTGAAGAAGCACTATATTTGTCTAACATTGCATCGCATGTGACTTTGGTTCACCGTCGTGATTCATTGCGTTCTGAAAAAATCCTTCAAGATCATCTATTTGAGAAAGAAAAAGAAGGCAAAATCAGCATCATTTGGAATCACCAAGTGGATGAAGTTTTAGGTGACAACACGGGTGTAACCGCAGTTCGCTTAAAATCGACTCAAGACGAATCTACACAAGATATTGATGTTCAAGGTTTGTTTGTTGCCATTGGCCACAAACCAAACAGCGCAATGTTTGATGGTCAATTGAACTTACGTGATGGCTATATCCAAGTTCAAAGCGGTACATCTGGTAATGCCACAGCTGCTTCCGTCGCTGGTGTATTCGCAGCAGGCGACATTGCTGATAGTGTTTATCGTCAAGCGATCACTTCAGCGGGTTCTGGCTGTATGGCTGCGCTAGATGCGGAAAAGTATTTGGATGCTTTAGGCGAATAATCTAAGCCTTGAAAAAGACCGCCTTCCATAGGCGGTTTTTTTATGTATGATCTTAAAGTCATTTTTTATCATGTATACACACCACTATGCAGCAGTTACCACCTTCTGAGTATATCTTTCCCGATCCACTTGAAGTTGACCCCGAAGGTGAAGGCTTAATTTGTATCGGTGCAGACCTCTCCCCTTCTACCCTGTTTGAAGCCTACAGCCATGGTTTGTTTCCATGGTTCTCAACAGGCGAGCCCATCTGCTGGTGGTGCCCCGAGCCACGTTGCATCATCCGTCCGCAGGATTATCAGCCCAGTAAAACTCTCCTTCGGAGCATGAAAAAGCAAGATTATCGCATCACCATCAATCAAGCTTTTGAACGGGTGATCCGTGCCTGCTCACTACCACGCAGCTACGCTGATGACACGTGGATCAGTGAAGACATTATAGATGGCTACTGCGCAATGTTTGATGCGGGTTATGGCTATAGCGTTGAAGTTTGGGATCAAACACGCTTGGTTGGTGGACTATACGGCGTCAGCATTGGACACGGCTGTTTTGGAGAGTCCATGTTCAGTACCGAAACGGATGTCTCAAAAATGGCATTTTATACGCTGATGTTGATTGGACGTGAAAATAAGCTGCCTTGGATCGACTGCCAATTGGTCAATAATCATCTGTTAAGCCTTGGTGCTTGTACACTTTCTCGGCAAACCTACTTAAAATCGTTACAAGATGTTGTAAATCAACCCGCTATCGATTGGAAAATGTATCAGGACGGTGTATTTTCAAGTAAAACAATAGCGCAAAATGCGCGACTGACTGAATAAAGAATAATAGAGGGATTTATCATGAATTCGTATCACCCGAAGTCCCTACTGAATGATTTACAGTATTACATCACGCCACCGCATGACTGTAGCTATCTAGAAAAAAAGTCAGCTCGGATGGTATTTCTCGATCCAGCACATCGTATTGATGTCGTCACGCTGTCTGAACTTTCTCGGGTTGGTTTTCGCCGGAGTGGTGATTTTGTTTACCGCCCAGAGTGTCATCTATGTCGACAGTGTCTATCTAGCCGCGTACCTGTGCGCGAATTTAAAATGAACAGCAGTCAAAAAAAAGCATGGAAACGCAATCAAGATCTCACTTTAAAAATTACCCGCACTGCAGACGCCACCCAAAAACATTATGACTTATATGAGCGTTATATTTTTAAACGCCATGCCGATGGAGACATGTTCCCGCCTAGCCGTGATCAATTTGATAAATTCCTCGTGCATAGCTGTACTGAGAGCTTTTTCTTAGAGCTATGGAAAGAAGACCAGCTCATCTGTGTGTCTACCTGCGATCCTCTAGATGATGGTTTATCTGCGGTTTATACTTTTTTTGATCCCGATGAAAACAAACGCTCACTAGGGACTTTCGCCATTTTAAAACAAATCGAGCTCGCCAAAGCACGCGCTTTACAGTTTGTGTATTTAGGCTATTGGGTGCCGCACTCAGAAAAAATGAACTACAAATCGCAGTATTTACCGCTAGAATTGTTGATTGATGGTCAGTGGCGCAGACTCAATCATAGCCTGAGTAGCGAGGAAGTACAGCAACTGGGAAACTCCTTAATGACCACCCTACCTTCGGGGTGGAATAACGCCATTATTAAATAATGACGTTATACAGAAGCTCGACTTTTCTCTTATTTAAATAACTCGGAAAAGTCATCACTACACGATTTCACCATAATAATGGCATGCTCACGACCACCATCTGGTTTAGGATAATAATTTTTACGCAAATCAATTTGATGAAAACCGGACTTTTCATACAAGGCAATAGCTGCTTGATTGCTCTCACGGACTTCTAAAAATACCTGTAGCGGGTTGTTTTTAAGTTGTGCCAGTGAAGCATCTAATAGCAGATAACCCAGCCCTTTGCCTTGCTGGCTTGGATGAATGGCCATCAACAATAAATTGGCCTCATCAAGAACGGGCTGGAGGATACAAAAGCCTACCACCTGCCCTGCCTGTTCAATCACGGTACTGTGATAAGACTGCATGGACTCTTGGAACTGTTGTAGGCTCCAAGGATGGGTTTGAACTAAATTTTCAATCTGCGCAACTTGGCTTAAGTCCGCAGCTTGCATTAAACGAATCATCTTCGTTTATCTTTCTAAAATGTGGAGGTCACAGTATAAAAAATTTGTGCTAAAAACCGAACAAAAAAAAGAGCGATTTACATCGCTCAAAGAGCCAAAACTGCTTAAAACCCTAATTTTAACTTCCACTTCTCAAGTAACGCATCGGTGTCGTGATGATTAGGATGAAAATCCGGTTTAAAGTACATGATCATTTCACGTGCCATCCCTGTAATAATCCCTTTCGATGGACTATATGCATAGGTATAAATATCTTTCAGCGCCGCCCTGTTCAGCTGTTTATCTTGCTGTAATAAACGAAATACAAAGTACGACTGCACGCATAATAAAATGGCCATGGCTGCAACCAGTGATCCCGTTCGTAGTAAATAGGATTTGACTCCCTTACCAAAAACACCTTCAAACACATCATAAGCCACAGCTTTGTGCTCATTTTCTTCAATGGCATGCCATAACCACATGGTTTTCATGGTTTCATCGCTCATCAGCTCTTGAATGTGGTTATTGACCAACAACTGAGAGGCAATGGTTGCAGTAAAATGTTCCAGCGCGGTGGTTGCCGTTAAATCCACCATCTCTTGAGTAATACCCACAGGCTTGCCGAGAAAAGCAAACACTTTACGCGTGGTTTGAATTGCACGATCCGTATAGCGATCAAGTGTTGCAACATCGTGCCCATACTTTTGTGCCGAAGCATTAAAACCTTCATGTTCTTGCGTATGCATCGCTTCTTGACCAATAAAGGCTGAAATCTCTTTTTGTAGTTCGGCATTATCTTTGATTGAGGGATGCTGTCTAACGACACGAACACTGTCGATAAAAAACATTTCACCTGCTGGAAAGAGTGCCGAAAGCGCAGTCATAAAATGGGTCAGTCCAGCTGAACCATTCATCCAATATTCAGGTACGCTTTCAAACTCAAAGTTCATCCGACGTACAGGGAAACTCGCGCCCGCACGGTTGGTGATTTTTACCTTTGCATTCATCTTTCTGCTCCTATGAATATCCTGAAGACATCCATTACTTATAGTTGTTTTCGTCTTTTTATCTTACGTGATTGGGCTCCGCCCATAAGTGCAGTTAGGGTCAGCAAAATATCAGTTTAGGACAGTTTTAAGCGTAGATTGTTAGACAATTTAGTGTGCGTAAACTTCTACGCTATTTTTAGGATGAACACTAAAACATGATGTATCTTGCCTAAAATAATCACTTTCGCAGTAAAATGAATAAATAAAAAAAGCGCCCCAAAGGAGCGCTTTTTTTTCACACAATCAGATGATTATGCAGTTACTTTAGCAACTACACCAGCACCAACTGTACGACCACCTTCACGGATCGCAAAACGTAGACCTGGGTCCATTGCGATTGGGTGGATTAATTCTACTGACATTTCTACGTTGTCACCAGGCATAACCATTTCAACGCCATCTTGTAATTTGATCGCGCCAGTTACGTCAGTTGTACGGAAGTAGAACTGTGGACGGTAACCGTTAAGGAATGGAGTGTGACGACCACCTTCTTCTTTAGAAAGTACGTATACTTCTGCATCGAATTTAGTGTGTGGCTTGATTGCACCTGGTTTAGCAAGTACTTGACCACGTTGTACGTCTTCACGCTTAGTACCACGTAGAAGAACACCACAGTTCTCGCCCGCACGACCTTCGTCAAGCAATTTACGGAACATTTCTACGCCAGTAACTGTAGTTACTTGAGTATCACGGATACCAACGATTTCAACTGATTCGCCTACTTTCACAATACCAGTTTCTACACGGCCAGTTACTACTGTACCACGACCAGAAATAGAGAATACGTCTTCGATTGGCATTAAGAATGCTTGGTCGATTGCACGTACTGGCTCTGGAATGTAAGTGTCAAGCGCGTCAACAAGCGCAACAACTGCTTCTTCGCCATACTGACCAGCGTCACCGTTAAGTGCAAGAAGAGCTGAACCACGGATAACTGGAGTGTCATCACCTGGGAAGTCATAAGTAGAAAGAAGTTCACGAACTTCCATTTCTACTAATTCAAGAAGTTCTTCATCATCAACAAGGTCACACTTGTTAAGGAATACAAGAATGTAAGGTACACCAACCTGACGAGAAAGAAGGATGTGTTCACGAGTCTGTGGCATTGGACCATCAGTCGCAGCACATACAAGGATCGCGCCGTCCATCTGAGCAGCACCAGTAATCATGTTTTTAACATAATCGGCGTGGCCCGGGCAGTCTACGTGTGCGTAGTGACGAGTTGGAGAATCGTATTCTACGTGTGAAGTATTAATTGTAATACCACGTGCTTTTTCTTCTGGTGCAGAGTCAATTGCAGCGTAGTCTTTCGCTTCGCCACCGAATTTCTTCGCACATACAGTTGCAATTGCAGCTGTTAAAGTTGTTTTACCATGGTCAACGTGACCGATTGTGCCCACGTTAACGTGTGGCTTATTACGTTCAAACTTAGCCTTAGCCATGAGATCTTCCTTTTTAAACTACTCATGCAGGATCACTGCATGAGCACTTGGTTTTTAACTATGAATTAGTTTGGGCTTATAGTAATCGAAAGATTACTCGTCGTCACCTTTTTTACCGCCAGACTGAAATTTAGAAATGATGCCTTCAGCCACGTTACGTGGAGTTTCAGCATATTTAGCAAATTCCATAGAGTATGTTGCACGGCCTTGAGACATAGAACGCATTTGAGTCGCGTAACCAAACATCTCTGCAAGTGGAACTTCAGCTTTAATTGCTTTAGTACCGCCAGGCAAGTCATCCATACCTTGAACCATACCACGACGACGGTTTAAGTCACCCATGATATCGCCCATGTAGTCTTCTGGAGTTTCTACTTCAACTTTCATGATCGGTTCAAGCAAGATAGGATCTGCTTTCATGAAACCGTCACGGAATGCGTAAGAACCTGCCATTTTGAACGATAATTCGTCCGAATCGACATCGTGGTAAGAACCGTCAAACAATGTAGCTTTGATGCCAACAACTGGGTAACCAGCAAGGACACCATTCTTCATACGCTCTTGGATACCTTTATCCACAGCACCGAAGAATTCTTTAGGAACTACACCACCAACAACTTCTTCAACGAATTCGTAATCTTTTTCTGATTCAGGATCCATTGGCTCTAAACGTACGTATACGTGACCAAATTTACCTTTACCACCAGTTTGACGTACGAATTTACCTTCTTGTTCAACTGTCTTCTTGATCGTTTCACGGTAAGAAACCATTGGTTTACCAATGTTTGCTTCAACACCGAATTCACGCTTCATACGGTCAACAATGATGTCAAGGTGAAGTTCACCCATACCAGCAATAATTGTTTGACCTGACTCTTCGTCAGTACGAACGCGGAATGATGGATCTTCCTTAGCCAAACGACCTAAAGCAATTGACATTTTTTCTTGGTCAGCTTTAGTTTTTGGTTCAACAGCCAATGCAATTACTGGCTCTGGGAATTCCATACGCTCAAGTGTGATGACATTTTTCTCATCACAAAGTGTATCACCCGTAGTAACGTCTTTAAGACCTACACACGCAGCGATATCACCCGCACGAATTTCTTCAACGTCTTGACGATCGTTCGCGTGCATTTGCACGATACGGCCGATACGTTCACGTTTAGATTTAACTGGGTTATAAACAGAATCACCTTGTTTAAGAACACCAGAGTAAACACGTACGAAAGTTAAGTTACCTACGAATTTGTCGTTCATGATTTTGAACGCAAGCGCAGAGAACGGAGCTTCGTCAGATGCTTCACGAATCGCTTTAGTTTCAGCTTTGTCGTCAAGAACACCTTCAATCGCTTTAACTTCTGTAGGCGACGGTAAGAATTCAATTACTGCGTCCAACATACGTTGAACACCTTTGTTTTTGAACGCTGTACCACAAAGCATTGGTTGAATTTGACAAGCCAAAGTTTGAACACGTAGACCAGCAACGATATCTTCTTTAGATAGTTCGCCTTCTTCTAGGTATTTGTCCATTAGCTCTTCAGAAGCTTCAGCAGCAGCTTCAACCATGTTTGTACGCCATTCTTCAGCAGTAGCTAGAAGTTCAGCCGGGATTTCACCGTATTCGAACTGCATACCTTGTGAAGCTTCATCCCAAATGATCGCTTTCATTTCGATCAAGTCGATTACGCCTTGGAAGTTTTCTTCAGCGCCAACAGGGATTACTACAGGTACAGGAGCTGCACCTAAACGTGTCTTCATTTGTTCAACAACACGGAAGAAGTTTGCACCAGTACGGTCCATCTTGTTCACGAATGCTAAACGAGGCACTTGGTATTTGTTCGCTTGACGCCATACAGTTTCAGACTGAGGTTGTACACCACCTACAGCACAGTAAACCATACACGCACCATCAAGAACACGCATAGAACGTTCAACTTCAATTGTGAAGTCAACGTGTCCCGGTGTATCAATTACGTTGATACGGTGTTCAGGGAACTGTTTAGACATACCTGACCAGAATGTAGTCGTAGCAGCAGAAGTAATGGTAATACCACGTTCTTGCTCTTGCTCCATCCAGTCCATTGTTGCTGCACCGTCGTGTACTTCACCAATTTTGTGAGATACACCTGTGTAGAACAAAATACGTTCTGTAGTTGTGGTTTTACCCGCATCAATGTGCGCAGAAATACCAATGTTACGATAACGAGAAATTGGGGTTTGACGAGCCATGATTTCTTGCATTCCTAAATTTTGTTGTTTAAAACAGGCGCTTTAAGCTGACGAACAGCTTAAAGCGATTCGATGACAGTTTGGCGTAAGCCAAGCTATCACCCTCCTGAATAGGGGCTGTTTTAGTCGCTTAGAAGCGGTAGTGAGAGAATGCTTTGTTGGCTTCAGCCATACGATGCACGTCATCACGTTTTTTAACCGCTGCGCCTTTACCTTCAGCTGCATCAAGCAACTCACCAGCAAGACGTAAAGCCATAGTTTTTTCAGAACGCTTAGCAGCAGCATCTACTAACCAACGCATAGCTAGAGCAGTACGACGGGATGGGCGTACTTCCATAGGTACTTGATAAGTAGCACCACCAACACGGCGTGCTTTTACTTCAACCATAGGACGAACTTTTTCAAGAGTAGTCTCGAAAAATTCAACTGGGTCTACTTTGTTTTTTTCTTGAACGCGGTCTAAAGCACCGTAAACGATACTTTCAGCAATAGATTTTTTACCATCTTGCATTACGTGGTTCATGAATTTAGCGATTGTTTGGCTGCTGAACTTAGGATCCGGAAGGATTTCACGAGCAGCAACTACGCGACGTCTTGGCATTTTAAACTACCTATATATATGACACTTCAGGTTAATCCAGCCGTAGCACAAAGTGTCATGTGCTTTCGCTGGCCTTACTACACGTCGCTTGAATTTCACAAAATTAATGCAGAAATCAGACAAGCGAGACGATAAAGGATTGCAGTTCTAGCGAACTAAGAGGTTAATCTCGAAAGATTATTTCTTAGGACGTTTAGTACCGTATTTAGAACGAGACTGGTTACGATCTTTCACACCAGCACAGTCTAAAGAACCACGAACGGTATGGTAACGTACACCTGGTAAGTCTTTAACACGACCACCACGGATAAGAACAACACTGTGCTCTTGTAGGTTGTGGCCTTCACCACCGATGTAGCTAGAAACTTCAAAGCCAGAAGTTAAACGCACACGGCAAACTTTACGCATTGCTGAGTTAGGTTTTTTAGGTGTAGTTGTGTAAACACGTGTACAAACACCACGACGTTGTGGACAAGCCTTCAACGCAGGAACTTTAGATTTTTCAACTAAAGTCGTACGACCCTTACGGATCAACTGATTTGTTGTTGCCATTTGGCAATTCTCCCGTTAATAAAAAACCCAAAAAAAGACGACTTTTTGAGGGCATGCAATTGTAAGCTAAGACGTAAAAATGGTCAACATTTCAAACTACATGTAATGTTGACCAAATCAGGGCTTTTACAAATTTCTATCTATTTTAAAGGGTTTATTTTTTACTTGGCGCATTTCGTCTTTTTGTAACCTTTTTTTCAGTCGGCTCTACAGCGGGTTTTGCTGTGACTTTTGAAGCCATATTGGGTTCATTTTCCGTAAAAGACTCATTATTGTTCTGTGTGGTCTCCTCAACCTCATCCACTGGATATAAATCTGCAAGATCCTCTTCCATTTGTAGGGCTGGTTGCTGCGGTGCAACAGCATCATGGGGTTCAATCATTTGATCTGCGAGTTGTTCCAGCCCTTGTTGAACACGTTCTTCGGTTGCGACAGGCTCTGTAACTTTGTCAGACTTTTTCTGGATTTTAACCTTGGTAATGCTTTGATGACCATTTAACTCCACTTCAGCCCCAAGTTTCAAATCTGAACCATCGGTCTCTGATGTACTGCGCTGTGACAATAGTCTTGGTGAGGCTTTCACCAAAAGCTCAAGTGAGCGTTCATATGCTGTTAAAGCACTCAGGCTGGTATCTTTTTGTTGAATGATATACTGGCGGGCTTGTGAAAAAACCAGTTGTGCTTTTTGATGTACATCATCAACAAGGCGCCAACTATAGGCTGCACTCACTCCTGCACTGGCAATTGGTGTGAGTTTTGCCAGCTTATTCAGTAGCGATAGATTGGCAATCGACTGTCCCCATTTCAGCTGACCATCGGCATTGGTCAACCATTTCTTTAAGGCTTCAATATCATTACTTGAACCTAAAAGCTGTTGTAACTGAGAGACATCATGGGTTTGCAAGGTACTTGAAATGGCTTTTATCGCTATCAACAAAGTTTGTTTTTCAGCAATCAACCCAAGATCAATCTGTTTAAAAATAAACTGTACGATGTCTTGATCGGATTCTTTACTTAAGTCAAAACCATAAGAACGCCCCACTTGGTAGATCATACGTAACGACATCACTAAAGAAGCAGGGACATCTACGGTTGAACCCACAAAGCCCGTTGCTCCAGTCAGTGCGCCCTGAAGAATAGCAATGATCTTATTTTGTTCAGACAATGCCTGACTAATCCGTTTTGAACGGTCGACATCTTGGGTCAACATCTCTAAATCACGCACGCCCGCTTCATCTAAAACGGCATCGACCGAGCTCATACTCGAGCTAAATTGATTAAGCTGGCTAAAAAAATAATCTGCGGCTTTATCGGAAAGTTGTGGCGACACAAAATGCGCGACTCGATTTGCGTTGACATAATGACGTCCCAATAAATGCCGTGATACTGTCGGCAGATGGTCTCTTAAGACTTGCTGCGGATTTTCATAACGCTTATTTTTCGATTTTGTTTTTGTACTCGCACTATCACCAGTTGTAGCATTGGTCAGTGCTGAAGCCGTATCTGGGCTCACTTGGTTTAATATGTTTAAACCTGTATGGCTGAGCTTTTTAGCCACTCCGAAGGCATTTGAAAAGAAACCACTGCGCTGTTTATTGTTTGAATCCGCCATTCCGTACCCCGTACTTTATAATCTTTCATTTCTAGCTAAATACTAGGTGTAGTACGCATTTATCTCAATAAGAATATGTGTCTTTTAGTAAAGTTGAAATGCCCTACTCCTGATTTTAAGACAAGTCAAATTGGCATAGGATTTGCCATAAGAATTAAAAATTCTTTCTGCTATTATGATCTGCATTGAAAACATAAGAGTTGCAATTGGCTTAGAAATAAATTGTTGATTCATCTTTAAGCGTAACTCTGCAAAACCACCATATAAGGGATCTTTAAATGAAACGTGTAGTAATCACTGGCATGGGTATCAACTCATGTATCGGTAATACTTTGGAAGAAGTTACTCATGCATTACAAAACGGGATTTCTGGGACACGTTTTAACCCAACCTATGCTGAACTCAATTTTAAAAGCCATATCAGCGCTGCTGCTGAACAAGACTTTGATGGCATCGACCGTAAGCTAAAACGCTTTATGGGTGTTTGTGCCATGTATGCATATAACGCTGCAGTTGCTGCAGTTGAAAATGCTGGCTTAACAGCAGAGCAAATTGGTGGCAATCCACGCTATGGTATCGCGGGCGGTTCAGGTGGTGGTTCAACTGCATCTGTCGTTGAAATGAAAGAATTGTTAGACACCAAAGGCGCACGTAAAGTTGGTCCGTTCTTCGTACCACGTAATATGTCGAACACAATTACGGCAAACGTTGGTGTTGCTTTTAAAATGCAAGGTGTTGCACACACCATTACCAGCGCATGCGCAACGTCTGCTGATGCAATTGGTTATGCCTACAACCTGATTCAACTCGGCAAGCAAGACCTCATGCTTGCAGGCGGTGGTGAAGAAGATCACTGGTCTCAAAGCCTGTTATTTGATGCAATGGGTGCACTGTGCTCAAAATACAATGACACGCCAGAAACAGCGTCTCGTCCTTACTCTGCTGACCGTGACGGTTTTGTGATTGCTGGCGGTGGCGGATTTGTAGTGCTTGAGTCTTTAGAACATGCGCAAGCACGTGGTGCCAACATTTTGGCTGAAGTTGTGGGCTATGCGGCAAACTCTGACGGTGCAGACATGGTTGCGCCATCGGGTGAAGGTGCGACACGTTGTGTACTGATGGCACTTGAAGAAGCAAAACAACACGGCGTAGACAAAATTGACTATGTGAATACGCATGGTACGTCAACGCCTGCTGGTGACATCACTGAATTAAAAGCAATGGAACGTGCATTTGGCGAAGGTCAAGTTCCTCCACTCAGCTCGACCAAATCAATGACAGGTCATAGCTTAGGTGCTGCTGGCGTGCAAGAAGCGATCTACTCAGTCCTAATGATGCAAAATGACTTTATTGCACCAAACATCAACGTGACTGAACTGGATGAAGGCGCAAAACCATTTGATATCGTGCTTGAAAAACGTGACGCAAAATTGAATACTGTGATGAGTAACAGTTTCGGTTTTGGCGGCGTAAATGCATGTCTCATTTTCAAAAAGTGGGAAGGCTAAGCCGCCCATTTTAGGGTGACTTGATGGATGCTCCTTCTGATGCTTTCTTATGGGTAAAAGCATTACATATTATTGCCGTGGTGTGTTGGTTCGCTGCATTGTTCTACTTACCACGGCTCTATGTTTACCATGCCATGAGTGATGATGCCGTCAGTCATCAACGTTTCGAGGTCATGGAACGCAAGTTGTACCGTGGCATTATGTGGCCATCGATGATTGCAACACTGATCACGGCACACTTCTTGGTGGATTGGGGTGATGCAACGCGCCACTACCATGAAGCCCTGTGGTTCTACCTCAAAGTCGGTTTGGTTGGATTGTTGGTGATTTACCACTTTGTTTGCGGTTATTACCGTAAGAAATTGATTGGTCATGCGCACTACAAGTCACACAAATTCTGGCGCTTCTTTAATGAAATGCCGACCCTCATTTTATTTGCTGTGGTGATTTTAGTCGTGGTTAAACCGACATTTTAAAATCCCACACTTAAAAAGCCCCGATTGATTCGGGGCTTTTTAATGTCTGTACAAAATCAACAGCACAGTTCAAGATCAGTATTACGAGCGTATCCAAGATTGACGAATTTTTAAATTGAGCGGGGTTGAATAATATTTCTCAATCACCCAACTCAAAATAAACACTGCGATAAAATAAACAGGCAACAACATCAACTTTTCAGCCGCTAAAGTTTCTTTTGGGAAATACACCACTTTCATTAAGCCGAGAACAATCAAATGAAACAGATACATTTCATAGCTACGCTGTCCAATCCAGACCAAACTCCGTGCCGTGTATGAGATAGGTTTAACTTTCAGGTCTTGGGTAAAACACAATATGAGTAACGCTGTAAGTAAAGCAAATACGCTGATGCCCCAACTACTCACCTCTTTGATGGGTGCATAAAAATATAAAGCGGTCATTAGAAACGCTGTTACTGCAACAATCATTTTTTGATTGTAAATTACACCTTTAATATGTTGCGCATATATTGCGGTGAGGCAGCCAATGGCAATTCCATCGAAACTAGAAAAATAATGATACAGATAAGCGCCGCTTCCCTCGCCAAAATGGAGGGCACGAAAATACGGTGCATACGCAATGACAACGAGCAGAAAAATAATAAAGCCTTTGCCCCGACCCAGTGCTAAACACAGGACAGGAAACGCTAAATAGAAGACTTCTTCAACCGATAAAGACCACAATACGCCCAAAGCATAGTTCACCCAGCCGTATTCAATAATCAGTAGATTCATCCAGAAGCTCAAAGCTGAAAGGACGGTGACAGCATAGGACACTTCTACGCCATTGGGCGACTGATTGATAAAGGGTTGTAATCCTAAGCTTCCGAGCACACTGACCATCGTGACCAATAACACCAGACACGGCATGATTCGAGCAAGACGACGGATATAAAAATCTTTCAGCTTAATCTGCGCCAAAGATCCACTGCGCTGCAAGGTATGCTGAGTAATCAAAAAACCTGAAATGACAAAAAACATGGTCACACCATAGTTGCCATTTCTTGCAATCAAAGTACTTAAGCTCTCGCCCCCAATTGAGATGCCGAGAAAGGTATCGTGTAATTTATAAGGAATATTGAAATGGTGAATCAGCACCAACAGGATGGACACGCCACGCAGGATGTCTATTTTATAATTACGCATAAATCATTATTAAAATTTTAAAGTGCCTCATTAAAAGTGAAATCACCTGATTTAGACAGCTTTTATATATAAAATCATACAATTATCTAACACTGAATTAGAACCCATTAATTCAGCTCAAGCAAAAAGAAAGCCCTACTTATGCAGGGCTTTCTTTCAAACATCACGAGTACAGAATGAATTTTAGTTATCCAGTTGCTGCCCTAACAGACGTTTTTTCATACGAGGCTTGTACAGCAGTTGATACGTCACGGCTAGAACAATCACCCATAGTGGACTGATCATGAGTGCACGAAGAGTATCCGCCTCTAAACTCAAAATAATCAACGTAAAGAACAAGAAGATTAAGACCACATAAGACATCCAAACACCGCCCGGCATTTTAAAAGTCGATTTTGCATGTAGCTCAGGACGCAATTTACGGTAGCGGATATAGCACACCATAATAATGCTCCAGATACTGATGAACAGAATCACACACAATGAGCTGGCTAATGTAAAGGCTTCAACCGTGTTTGGTACAAAGTACTGCAGCGCAGCACCTGCCATGATAAAAGCACATGAGAAGAATAAGCCTTTTGCTGGCACCGCACGTTTTGACAGACGCGCTAGGCTCTGTGGTGCTTGCCCTTCTCTTGCCAAACCAAACAGCATACGTGATGTAGAGAACACACCACTATTCATTGAAGACATCACTGAAGACAGTACCACCAAGTTCATAATGATGGCTGAAGTTGGGATACCTGCATGTAAAAATAGTGAAACGAACGGGCTTTGATCCGCAGGAATTTGATTCCACGGCGTCACCGACATCACCACAAATAGCGACAAGACATAGAACAAAATGATACGGGTTGGAATCGCATTCACTGCTTTCGGTAAGTTCTTTTCAGGGTCTTTGGTTTCAGCAGCCATGGTTCCAATCAGCTCTACACCGACAAAGGCAAAGAGTGCAATTTGGAAGCCTGCTAAAAAGCCACTGCCACCTTGAGGGAACATCCCGCCATGCGACCAAACATGACTAAAGCTTGCAACTGAACCGCCCGGTGCTTGGAAATGGCTAAACACCATAAAGCCACCAATCACGATCAGCCCTAAAATGGCTAAAATTTTGATTAAAGCAAACCAAAATTCAATTTCACCAAAGAGTTTCACGGTCAGCAAATTTAACCCAAGGACAAACAGCACACAGCCGACACTGATTAAAGCCTGTCCCATAGGAGTAAAGGCCATGTCTGGTGGGAGCCAAAAGCCAAGATAGTTAATAATGGCTGCCAAGTCCGCAATACCGACCAAGACCCAACCGAGCCAATAGGACCAACCGATATAGTAACCCGCACCTGGCCCAATCAGATCATGAGCCATATCGATAAACGACTTATAGTGCAAATTTGACAATAAAATTTCGCCCAATGCACGCATCAGGAAGAAGAACATGGTCCCGATAATCATATAAATGATTAAGATAGAAGGACCAGCAAGAGAGATGGTTTTGCCCGAACCCATGAACAGGCCCGTACCAATCGCGCCACCAATGGCAATCAATTGCAGGTGGCGGTTGGATAATTTCCGTTGTAATTCATGCGATGATGCATTTGCACCGTCAGCTTGTGGGGTAGTCGTCATAATTTAACATCCTGTTAAAGTCCTTTTTTGCGTATAAACCATGTTCATACAGTGCTCGTTATCCTAACGGGCGGCATTTATACGCTCATCAGCACTTCGGTTGAAACCCAAGCGCTGATATACACGGGGAGAGTTTAAAAATTAGTTTTGTGCAGCCGTCACTGCAATTTCGATCAACCAGTTTGGATTAACCAAATCAGCCTGAATCGTGGCACGTGAAGGTGCTACACAACCATTCATCCAGTCAATCCAAATCGCATTGACTGTAGAAAAATCAGAGAGATTTTTGATGTAAAGCTGAGCAGATAACAAACGTGATTTATCTGTATTTGCCAAAGCTAAAAGCTCATCAATTGTTGCTAAAATTTCACGGGTCTGACCTGCGACATCATTGTCGGTATTTTTTGGCACTTGCCCTGACAAATACACCACTTGATTAAACACAGTGACTGCACTCATGACTTCGTTGGTGTTGAATTTTTGAATGTCTGAATGTGACATAGGTCTTTCCTTGTATGAAACTGTATAAAAATAAAATTTAATCTTGGATAAAATTGACACGTGCAGTGACAGCACACATCAGCTCATAGCCAATCGTGCCTGAACCTGCTGCGACTTCATCAATGCTGAGTACAGCACCCTGTTTCGATGTACCCCACAGCACCACTTCACTGCCGACTTGGGCATTTGGAAGGTGAGATAAATCGACCGCCAACATGTCCATGCTGACACGCCCGACCAAGCTGCTGCGTTGTCCATCAACTAAAATAGGCGTACCTGTTGCGGTAATCCGTTGATAACCATCGGCATAACCACAAGCCACAATACCCACACGCATGTCGCTTTCAGCAATGAACTTTGAGCCATAACCGACGCTATCGCCTGCTTTTAAT
This sequence comes from Acinetobacter sp. AB03, assembly GCF_058107045.1. Lineage (NCBI taxonomy): Bacteria > Pseudomonadati > Pseudomonadota > Gammaproteobacteria > Moraxellales > Moraxellaceae > Acinetobacter > Acinetobacter sp. AB03. The sequence goes on from NZ_JBUEBA010000002.1 coordinate 2,538,021, forward strand.
TGCTGAATGGCAATCAACTCGCTGCGCAAACTCATGGCAGGTTGCAAGTCCCAGTCCTGAATCGAATGGCTTGGATAATCTGGAGAACTGCCATAGAGCATGATGCCGCTACGGATCACATCCGACTGCAACTGTTCATGGCGTAAGATGGCTGCACTGTTGCTAACAGAACGTGCACCCGGCAGATCATGGGTAATGGCATCAAATAACTGGCATTGATGCGCAATGCCTTCACGTCCGAAACGCTCACCATCGGCATCCGAAAAATGCATCATATGGGTCAAGCGTTGAACTTGAGGCAAACTGGAAAGCTGCTGCCACACTTGACGGTATTGTTCAGGACGGAAACCTAAACGATTCATGCCGCTGTTCATTTTTAAATAAACATCGAACTGCGCCTCTAAAGGAAAACGCGCTAACCATTCGAGTTGATATTCACTATGAATACTGAAACTTAGGCCCAGCTCATGGCAGTCAAATAGGTCTTGCTCTGAAAAAATACCTTCGAGTAACAGAACCGGACCTATCCAGCCTAAAGCGCGGATGCGTTTCGCCTCTGCCAAATCGAGCAGCGCAAAACCATCGGCAGATTTGAACGCTTGATAGACGCGTTCAATCCCATGACCATAGGCATTGGCTTTGACCACCGCATAGACTTGGCTATTCGGCATTTTCGTGCGAGCAACATTTAAATTATGCTGCAGTGATTGACTATGAATCACTGCAGTAATTGGACGTGGCATTTTCTTCTTCCTTGAATCAATATGACCTAAAACGAATTAGGCTGCTGAAGGATAACGTTGAATCGATAGGCCTTCAGTACTGATGTCTGGTTGATGGTTCATCACCAAGTCACTAATAAGCTTGCCTGAACCACATGCCATGGTCCAACCCAAGGTGCCATGTCCTGTATTCAAGAATAAGTTTTTAAAACGAGTCGCACCAATAATCGGCGTAGAGTCTGGTGTCATTGGACGTAAACCCGTCCAGAAACTTGCTTCAGCTAAATTTCCACCTGGGAATAAGTCTTGAGTCACCATTTCCAAGGTCGCACGGCGGTCTTGGTTTAAACCGTGGTTGAAACCACTCAGTTCAGCCATACCACCCACACGGATACGTTGGTCAAAACGCGTAATGGCAATTTTATAAGTTTCATCAAGAACCGTAGACTGCGGTGCAAATGCAGGATCTATAATTGGAATGGTCAATGAGTAGCCTTTGACAGGGTACACAGGCAAATTCAAATTCAATGGTTTTAAGAAATCACGTGAATAACTACCAAAAGCAAGCACATAACGGTCTGCTGTAAGCACTTGACCATCAACCACCACGCCTTTGATTTCATCCCCTTCAACCACTAATTTTTCAACATTTTGGTTAAATTTAAATTCTACGCCCATGTCTTTCGCAAGATTTGCCAAAGCATTGGTAAATAGGTAACAGTCACCTGTTTCATCATTCGGTAGATGTAAACCACCAACCAGTTTGTCTTTGGCATAGGCTAAAGCTGGCTCGACTTTGGCTAAGTCATCTTTTAATAATAATTCGTAGTCGACGCCACATTCTTTTAATACTTGGATGTCACGTTGTACTGCATCTAGTTGTGCTTCATTACGGAAAACCTGCAAAGTTCCTTTCGCGCGGTTTTCATAGTGAATGCCTGTTTCTTTACGCAGTTCACGTAAGCAGTCACGGCTGTATTCAGCAACACGCGTCATACGTTCTTTGTTAATAGCATAGCTTTGTGGATTGCAGTTTTTCAACATTTGCGCCATCCAGTTCAACTGCCACATGCTACCATCGATGTTAATCGCTAAAGGTGCATGGTGTTGGAACATCCACTTTACGGCTTTAAACGGAATACCGGGTGCAGCCCACGGTGTAGAATAACCTGGAGAGATTTGCCCTGCGTTACCAAAGCTAGTTTCTTCAGCAGGACCAGCTTGACGGTCTAAAACCGTAACGCTTGCGCCTTGTTGTGCAAGGTAATATGCACTTGCAACACCGATGACACCACTACCTAAGACAATTACACGCATGACTGATCCCTTACACACACTAGTTTATTTCACTAGTATATTTTTAGGTTAATAGTTTTTTTCACTGTTTTTAATATTATAATCTAGGTAAATCGCCATTTTTGTCGCGCTAAAATTCTAAACATAGGAAATTTATAATGCGTAAATTAGATCGGATTGATCAGCAGATTTTAGACATTTTACAGCGTGATGGACGAATTGCGATTAGTGAATTGGCCTCTCGCGTCAACCTCTCAACCACACCCTGTTCAGAACGTGTCAAACGCTTAGAGCGCGATGGTATTATCATGGGTTACTACGCACGCCTCAATCCACAACTGGTCGATCGAAACTTATTGGTATTTTTAGAAATTAAGCTATCGGCCAAGTCTGGCGATGTGTTTGATCAAGTGGCACGTGACTTGGTCGAAATCCCTGAAGTTTTAGAATGCCATCTGATTTCAGGTGAATTCGATTATTTGGTCAAAGCCCGTTTAAAAGAAATGAGTGCCTACCGACGCCTATTGGGTGATTTACTAAAAAAACTGCCCTCTTCAGCGTCATCGCACAGTTATATTGTGATGGAAGAAGTCAAAGAAAGTTTTTATTTGGATATTCGCTAACAGCTTATTAAAAATATGCATTTTAAAAATGCATTCACTTTAAATGTTTAAAATCTATCGATTCCCTATTGGAAGTTCTGCACCTTGTTTAACAAACTTATGTCTAGTCTTGGCTTACAAGGCATTCAAGTCGATACTCGTCTACACACCACCGCACCACAAGCGGGTCAAGCCATTCAAGGTGAGGTTATTTTTAAAGGTGCCGCGTCTAATAAAATTATCAACGGTATTTATTTAAAGCTCATGACCACAGCCGAGGTTGAATCGGATGATGCTGAGTACAATAGTGCGTTAAGTATTGCCGAATGGCACATTAGCGGGACTTTTGAGTTACAAGCCCATCAGTCACATGCATTTCCTTTTTCGATTCAACTGCCCTTTGAAACGCCAGTTACAGATGTGCCTTGCCGCATCAATAAAACCCGAGTGTGGTTACATACGCATTTAGATGTGGGCTGGGGACTCGATGCCACTGACAAAGACTATTTACAGATTTTCCCGACACCGGCTATGCAGGCGTTTATTCAAGCCATGCAGCAATGCGGTTTTCAGTTAATGACCGTCGATGTTGAAAAAGGTCAACTATGTGGCAACGGCTTCCACTCGAGCATTGGTTGTTATCAAGAACTTGAATTTAAACCTACGCAATTGTTCAACAGCATCAATGAAGTTGAAGTGTCCTTTGTGGCAGAGCAACATCAAACCCATGTACTTTTGGAAGTGGATCGTAAATTTCGTGGTGATAGCTTCAACAGCCTTAGCATTCCGCATCAACAGGCCAATCCTGCACTGTTAGCAAATGAAATTAGACGTATGTTAGGCATTTAATTTTTAATCCCTGCGCACGACTGTTTCAATATAGAAAAGTCGTGCGCAGTCGAAAAAGACGTTCTTTAAATCCTGTCCGAATTAAATCCTATCTGCGTTAAATCAAGTCCAAGACATCGGCAAAGGTTTTAATTCGTGCTTTAGGTGCGGCTTCCGTCAACTCTTGATCAGAACCATAACCGTATTCCACCGCAATGGTTTCAATGCCGTTACGACGTGCACCCAAAATGTCATGCTCACGATCACCAACCATCAGACACTCTTCCGCTTTTAACTGCTCTTTTTCTAAAATATAAGCAATCAACTCTCCCTTATTGGTGCGCTCACCGTTCAGTTCACTGCCATAGGGATGGATAAAGTATTGCAGTAAATTGAAATGCTCTAAGATTTGACGTGCATAAATTTCAGGTTTTGCTGTCGCCAAATACAAGTGATAGCCCTGCTCGGTCAGTTTTTTTAAGGTCGGTTCAACATCGGCAAATAAATGGTTTTCATATAAACCTTTCACCGCAAAGCGCTCACGATAGCCCAATAAAGCTTGCTCTGCCAAAACATCGTCCACTGCAACATTTAAGAGTTTTGCCAAAGACGCTTTTAGGGGTGGCCCAATAATCCAGTCAATGTTTAGATCTTCAGCAATGGGGTGTCCGACTTTGTTTAAGCCATAACGCGCACTTGTGGTAATGCCAACTTTCGGATCTGTTAATGTTCCATCTAAATCTAGCAAAATATGTTTAATCACAGCTGATCCTTCTTGGGCTTTAAATAAAATACTATCGAGAGTTCTGCCAAAGTTGCCTATACTATCGCAAATTTTCGCAACAAGGATATTTCTGTGCGCGCAACCGTACTGTGCTTTTCTGGTTTAGACCCTTCAGGTGGTGCTGGTTTACAGGCCGATATCGAAGCGATTGGTCAAAGTGGTGCGCATGCAGCCATTGCGTGTACAGCACTCACTGTTCAAAACTCGCAACAAGTGTTTGGCTTTGAAGCGACGTCAAAAGAATTGCTGTTAGCTCAGGCGAACGCTGTTGTCGGTGATTTACCGATTAAAGCCGTCAAATCTGGCATGTTAGGCACCACTGATAATATTGCAGCACTGGCTGAGTTTCTACGTGAACATCCTGAGTACAAATATGTACTCGACCCTGTTTTAGTGGCGAACAGTGGCGGTTCACTGGGTGATCAAGCAACCTTAGTCAAAGCTTTTGTTGAGCTGATCCCATTGGCGGACATTATTACCCCAAATACAGTTGAACTACGAGCGTTAACAGGTCTCGATGACTTAGCTACCGCAACGCAAAAACTATTTGAAATGGGTGCCAAAGCGGTACTGGTCAAAGGTGGTCATGAAGACACACCGGACTATATTCGTAATGCCCTGTTTGTGAATGGCGAGCTCATTTCTGAAACTCGCTGCCCGCGTTTAGCTGGTGAATATCACGGTTCAGGTTGTTCGCTGGCAAGTTTTATTGCGGGTCGTTTGGCGCAAGGTGACAGTGTTAAAGTCGCAGTACATCATGCCGAAACATGGCTCTTTGGTGTATTAAAACAGGCAGAAACACCTGTTGAAGGCGGTCAAAAAATTCCCAAGCGTTTTTAAGTAGAAAACCCTGCGTATGCAGGGTTTTGTTTAACGGTCTTGATGGCGTTGTTTTAAATGTGCGACATGCTCACGGTTGGTTTTCCATGACTTTTCTAACACTTCTTTTTCAATCCGAAGCTGAATCCGTTTCAGTTTCATCGCTGGAATCACTTCTGTGTTAAAGGTCTTAATATAATCGACCCATGTTTTACCTTTAAATACTGTACTGGGCATTGCAGTTTTAAACTCACATTCAGGCATAAACACCACAGCAGAATGGATATAATCTACATCAACAATATCTTGCAACACACTTTGCAGCACTTTGACGTGTTTATAATTTTGATGCAGCGGATTTTGAAATTTAAAGCTCTTTTTATAAATTTTCTGCGTCCACATCTTTTGACGCTCACCACCAAAAATCCAGCCCTTATAGTTTTTGGTTTCAATCACAAAAACACCAAAGGGGCTCAATACAATATGGTCAATTTGAGTCGTTCCGCCCTGCTCATCAGGCAAAGTCACATCGTTAATTAGAGTATAACGCTCATCCAAATACAATTTCACATGCGCTTGAACTGCGAACTCGCCAAACCTCCCTTTCAGATAGGGCTTAAACGCTTTTAAAAGGCCGATCCCGAACAAGATCAGTAGCATCCACCACAGCTCTGAAAACACATTCCCCACAATTTGACTCATCATATTATTCATCGTTATTTGAGTTAGAGACACGATTCTTCAAAAGAATACAGATTAAAAAACAAAGTACTTACTTTTAAATTATTAAACTAAAATACGAACGTAAAAACCCCGAAACACACGCTTAATTCGCAATTTTCTCAAGCGTCAATAAAATATCTTTATTGTCCAGACCGCCTGCAAAGCCGACCAATTTTCCATTCGCCCCCACAACCCGATGACACGGCGCAATGATTGAAATTGGATTTTTGCCATTAGCCGCACCCACTGCACGAACGGCTTTGACATTACCAATCTGTAGCGCAATATCTTTATAGCTTCGGGTTTCACCAAAAGGAATTTGCAATAAAGCCTGCCAAACTTGCTTCTGGAAATCTGTCCCCAAAAAATCCAAAGGCAAATCAAAACTTTGACGTTTTGTCGCAAAATATTCGCTCAACTGTTTCTCTGTTTCCAGCAAAATCGGATGCTGATTGTGTTCGACCAGTTCAGCTAAACGTACCCGTTTGGGATTTTCATTTTCCCACAATACGGCAACCAAGGCTTGATCATGTGCCACCAGTCTCAGTACCCCGACAGGAGATGGCATATATTTAAAAAATAAGCGCATGGTTCACCACAAAAATTGTCTATGTATGTAACATTATGACGATGAAAGTTTCATCAGTACAAGCCCAGAAATAATTAAAACCGCTGCGAGCATCCGCATGGCATTGGCAGGTTCACCTAAAATCAAGATACCCACCAAAAATGAACCAATCGCGCCAATCCCTGTCCAAACCGTATAGGCAGTGCCCAAAGGTAAGGTCTTCATGGCATAAGACAGCAACGCAAAACTGGCCACCATAAATACGAGGGTTAAAATACTCGGTGTCAGTTTAGTAAAACCATCCGATACTTTCATTGCATAGGCCCAAACCACTTCGAGCAAACCTGCAACAATTAAAATCACCCACGCCATACGCAAAACACCTTTTATTCCGAGCAGAAACAACAAAGCTTCAAACGAAGGATCGCTTGAAGCTCTACATATTTAAATGAATTTAGCTGGATGAGAGTTTCATCAAAATCAGGCCCGATACAATCAGCACCGCAGCAAACATCCGCATAGCAGTTGCTGGCTCACCTAAAATAAAAATCCCCACCAAGAAAGATCCAATCGCACCAATCCCAGTCCAAATGGTATACGCGGTTCCTAGCGGCAATGTTCGCATTGCATAGGCCAGTAAACCAAAACTTAAAATCATGAACACAATGGTAATGATGCTGGGTGTGAGTTTGCTAAACCCTTCGGACAGTTTCATTGAATATGCCCAAACGATTTCAAACAGACCCGCAAAGATAAGAAAAACCCAAGCCATGCTACTGACTCCTCTTCACTAGAGTCAGGCCGTCCTGACGAATTTTCTCAATATGAGGGAGGTCGTTCATCCTAAATATGCCTCAAATTATAGCAAAGAGCGCACCAAAATGAATTATTTTCATACTTAGAAATCATTAAAGCGCAAAAAAGAGTGATCCGAACCAGCAGATCACTCTTTCAGCACAACATTGGTGCAATCTCAAATATTTACTTTAAACCTAAACGTCCGACTTAAAACTTAAAGCGAATACCCATTCCATACTGCCAACCTTTCTCTTCGTCACTTTCAGCCTGCCAAGCCGTCGCTTCATTGCCTTTGCTATATTCATAGGCAATGTCCACATAAGGCATGACTTTTTTGCTGATCTCATAACGTGTCTCAAGACCAACGGCTGCACTACTGAGACCCGATTTTTTGGCATATTTAGAGTCATCACTGAAAATAATATTCATATCTAAATAAGGTTTAAAAATCAGCTTTTGGGTCAGTAACAAGTCCCGCTCGGTTTCTAAACTAAACGCAGCATAGTTGTCTGCACCAGCATATACGTAAGCATCAGTTTCAAAGAAATACGGCGCTAAACCATGTAAGCCAAGCACCCCATCCACTTTTTCTTCCGTATCCCATCCCTGCTGTTCATACTCTACTTTTTCAGCTCGGTATCGTGCACCTGCCTGTATATCCCAAAAGTCTGAAATCATACGGCTATACAGCACTTTGGCATCATATTCAGCCTTATGCGCTTCCTGCTTATCCGCATGTACCTTGATAAACAGCTTATTTTCATCTGTCCCGATACGGGTTTCAAACTCAGACTTTAAACCACCATCGCCATCTTCATTCAGCAACCACTTGTTATCGACGGTGGTGACCGCATAAATTTGCGCGCCGTGCTCTTTGCGGTGATCATGCGTATGTGCTGTTGAATCATGATTCATCTGCTGTACATGTTGTGCGCTAGTCTGTGGAACAGCTTGAGTTGGAGTGGTCATCGCCTGATGCTGTGCATGTTGTGACATCACGGACTCAGTTGTCATGGACATATTTGCATTTGCTTCAGCAGGCATATGATGCCCTTCATGCGCCATAGCCGCAGCACTCATCAACACGAAAGAACTGCTCACTATGCTTTTAGAAAAAAGATTAATGGTGTACATGATGATCTCCTTTCTGAGCCTTCGACTGTTTGCTTGGTTGAGTCTGAGCTTGCTTCTCCGATGAAGGCAGACCAACCGCATTTTTCTGTTTCAGCATCTGAGTATGCTCATCGGCACTATGCTGATGATGCTCATGTGCCATTTCTTTGGACTGATCTTGGCTTGTAGATTTGGCTTTTTGTTTTTCATGATGTGCATGAGATTCGGCAGCCATAGCAAACGAACTCAATAAGACACTAACAGCTAGGGCAAAACCTGAAAAAAGATTAGTGATGCGCATGTTCATCTCCTTTTGGTTCAGCTTGAGCTGCTGTTTTTTGCTCTTGAATTGGGGTGGTGGACACTTGACTATCACTCACATTGGCCACAATCAGTTTATTCATCATGCCTGAGCTCATGTGATACAGCAGATGACAGTGAATCGCCCATTCGCCTAACTCATCTGCGGTCAGTAAAGCAGTCACTGTTTTGCCCGGTGGTACAATCAAAGTGTGCTTATTCGGCATATCAACGGCGGCTTGTCCATTTTCCAGTTGCATAAACATACCGTGCAAATGCATCGGATGCGCCATCATGCTGTCATTGATAAATTTGATCCGAATACGCTCGCCATACTTCACTTTCAACGGTTCAGCGTCGCTAAATTTTTTCCCGTTGATGGTCCACAAATAGCGTTCCATAGTTCCACCCAAACGAATCACTAACTCGCTCGTCGCCTCACGGGTATCTTTTTGAGGCTCTAAGGATTTCAGATCGCTATATTGCAATGCCTTATCACCTTTAGGCGTAGAGGCATTCGCCCACCCATACACTGGTGTAACAGCTTCCTGTACCGAACTTGCTGTCGTATTCTGTTGCGCATGACCCATCTGTGTATGATCCATCTCAGATATGGTCTTATGATTCATCTTTGAATGATCCATACCAGCCATCGCTTCAGGGTTCATTTTGGAGTGATCCATTTCAGGCATTGTTTCATGGTTTATCTGTGAATGATCCATACCTGAATGTTCTGAGCCGTGCCCCATATCTTCCATGGTCAACAATGAGCGTGGACGTGGCGCAGGCATATGTATGCTCTGTGCCATTGGAGTCAACTCATTGTGTAAAGTTCCAATGGCGTAGCCTGAACGGTCAATCGACTCTGCTTCAATTTGATAATGCCCTGCTTTCGGTTCCACAATCACATCATAAGTTTCAGCAGTTCCAATCCGAAACTCATCCACAGGAACGGGTTTGACGGGTTGACCATCTGCACTGACCACGGTCATTTTTAAGTGAGGAATACGGATATCAAAAAATGACATGGCTGAAGCATTGATAAAACGCAACCGAACCTTCTCATTCGGCTTAAACATACCTGTCCAGTTCTGCTCAGGCGTTTTACCATTGATCAGGAAGGTATAACCCGTGACATCGGACAGATCCGTTTTTAGCATGCGCATTTGGTTCCAGATGGAACGGTCTTGCCACGCGGCTTTTAAGCCCTCGCGCTGTACTTGTTTCCACACATCAGCAACGGTTTCACGCTGATTTTGATAATATTCGGCAGAAATTTTCAGATTCTTCTGAATTTGTTCACTACTCTGCTCATGGAAGTCCGACAGCATCACCACATAGTCACGCTCAGTTTTTTCATGCTGAGCTAAAGGCTTTTTGTCTTTGGGATAAATGACCAATGCGCCATACAGCCCATCTTGCTCTTGTCCTTTCGAGTGTGCGTGATACCAATAGGTTCCACTTTGGCGCACTTTGAACTTATAGACAAATTCGCTCTTCGGCTGAATACCATTAAACCCGTTAAAACCTGGCACACCATCCATTAGCCCGGGCAAAAGCAAACCATGCCAGTGGATCGATGAATCCTGTTTTTTTAAGTTGTTTTTAACCCGAATGACCGCATCATCGCCCTCCTCAAATTCAAGCAGAGGTGCAGGAAACTGCCCATTAACGCTAATGCGTTTTAACGACTTTCCCGTTAAATTGACGGGACTTTCATCAATGACTAATTGGTATTCTTTGACTGCGCCAAAGCTCCAAGAAGATGACATCAGACACGCCCCAAGGATGAGGCTTTGTTTAAATTGAATAGACATGACTAAATCCTAATAATTTTAAAAATAAAGTTTTAAAAATCAGGATTAGGCTTTAGGAGGACGTAGAATTTCTTGCCAATAGCCCACTAAATGTTGAGCTTGATAACGAAAATGGGGGGATGATTGTACTAAAGCGGCTTCAAGCTGAACCACTGCAAGCGGTTCAACGTCTAAAAGCGTCAGCGTCGTTTGGCAGTGATACTGTGCACACTCCTGACACTGAACTTGCTTATTTTGCAGCATATCCGAGGCATGACAATTGCTCTTCGCTGTTATGTCGGTCTGAGCCATATGCATTTGATGTCCAGAGACTGGACTCGATGATTTCGTTTGATGACAGTCGGGCATGCTTTGCATACCTGTTGCATGCGCAGAACTTTGCTCACTGGTTGCAGCCTGCATACTCAGCTGCATCATTTGATGCATCGGCGCTGCCGAAGCTTGGGCAATACCACTCCACCCCATTACCAAGGTAATGAGTAAGACAAACCAAGAATGTGTCTTGAGCAGTGAACGCACAATCAATCCTATTTAGTCAGTGAAGAATGATATTTCAACGCAACAAAACGTTCTGTGCATGTAAATGCCTAAGCTTTTGTTGCTGATCCCAATCTACAGGATAAGCAAAGAATAGTTTATACACAAGTTTATAAATTTAAATTCAATTACTGCGACGGTTTAGCCACTACGCACACTTAAACAATAAAGTTATTTTTTAAACAGTGCTATTTTTAAGTAAAGATGAATAAAGCATCAGTAAGAATCAGGCTTTCACACCATAAAAAAGGACTCAAATGAGTCCTTTTTATACATTTAACGTCTAAATACTAAACCATTGCTGTGTAAACGTTTGAATATTAATCAAGTTATCCATATCGTTATCAACATAGATATCCACCAGTTTATCCATAAAGTTATCCACAGAACGCATAGTATTTATACCTATGAGCTTAAACCTTTACCGCACCGACTTTTGCAAGCTCTGCACGCATATCATCAATCACAGCTTTATAATCTGGTTTTCCAAAAATAGCTGAACCAGCAACAAACATATCTGCACCCGCTTCTGCAATCTCGCGAATATTTGCAGGTGACACACCACCATCCACTTCTAAACGAATATCACGCCCTGAAGCATCAATAATTTTGCGTGCTTCACGTAGTTTGTCTAAAGTCATCGGAATAAACTTTTGACCGCCGAAACCAGGGTTCACACTCATCAACAAAATTTGATCGACTTTATCGAGCACATAATCTAAATAATATAACGGCGTTGCTGGGTTAAAGACCAAACCCGCTTTTGCACCGCCTGATTTAATCAACTGTAAAGAACGGTCAATATGGTCAGAGGCTTCTGGATGAAAGGTAATAATGTCCGCGCCTGCTTCTAAGAAGTCACCAATCATGCGATCGACAGGCTTGACCATCAAATGCACATCAATTGGGGCTTTGATGCCATAGTTCTTGAGAGCCTTACAAATACCCGCACCAAAAGTCAGATTTGGCACATAGTGGTTATCCATCACATCAAAGTGAACCACGTCTGCACCTGCTGCAAGTACATGTTCAACGTCTTCACCTAAACGAGCAAAGTCAGCAGAGAGAATAGATGGTGCAATTAAATAAGGCTTGGACATGCGTGTACCTGGCTTATACAAAAGGGAATGAACGCATTATAGCAAATTCAGCTTTTGAACTGGGACTTGTGAAAAAAGAAAGCGCTAAGCTTTCTAAATTTGCAACGTAGCGTTGCAACATTCAACTTTTCATTTGGCTTGAAACTGCTATGGTAAATGATCAATCGACGAGGTAAATATGAAAAGTACTGCGGATATTGTCACGACAGATGCGGCTCGAATTGCAAAACGACTGGTGAATCACTGGAAACATAAGTTTGAAATCGAACAAGAACCCAGTAGTTTTACCATTATCATGCCTGAAGCACGGGTACTGTTAAGCCCTCAAGCCGAACATTTACATGTCAGCATTGAGGCGAGTGAAGAAAAATTGAGTCACTTAGAACACGTGGTCTTAGACCACCTGATCCGTATGGGACAAACGCCACTCACAGCAACATGGACACAAGTTTAAGTCAACGGCTGAATGAATTAGTTTGATAACCGTTGCTGTTGGTTAAATTGGCGAATAGCTGCAATACGCTCTTGGGTCGCAGGGTGACTTTGGAAAAATGAACCAATGCCACCGTCCTCCTCTTCTTCGGACTTCCCTTGCGGCTGCTTTTCTTCCTCTTCGGCACGTGCATCATCTTCCATACGTGCTAAAAAGTTTGCCAAATGTAAGCTGGAGATATGGTTTTTATCCAGCACTTGCATGGCATACAAGTCCGCATCACTTTCAAAATTGCGTGAATAACTGGCACCAACCAAAGCCACGGGCAAAGTTGTAAATAAGGCCGAACTGTCCCCCGTCACCGCAATCAATAGCACACTAAAACCTAAACTGGATAAGGCTTGCTGTAAGCTATGTCGCTCGACCAAGTGCCCTTGCTCATGTGCTAAAACCCCAATAATTTCATGATCATCTTTAGCTAAATTAACCAGTTCATCGGTCAGAATAATGGTGTTGTTTGGCAGCGCTAAAGCATTCGTTCCAATTTGTCCACCTGCACGAAACAATACTTTGGCAGGTTGCCCATTGGCAACAAGGTCTTGATAGCTTTGCATGATTTGTTTTTGACGTGCAAGAGGGACAGTCGAAGGTCCCGTCAGCTTAAACACTTGTTCTTGCGCTTCATCGCCGAGTTTATAGATGGTATCGGCAGGTAGTTGCATCGCGACATAATGTGCTGCGCTTGGAATACCCCATCTTAAAATGGCAAAGATAAAAGCGGCAACAAACACCACACTAAATAAGATGAGACTTGGTGAGCGTTCTAATTTCCAAATCGAATGCTGTACATGCTTTTTGTTCAGCTCAAACCAGTCAGGCAATGCTTGTGGAAATTCAATCCGTGCATCATCTTTCAACTCAATCACAGGTTGAATCTGCCCCAATGCCCCAATCAACTGCATATCGGCATAGTAATAACGACGCTGCTGCTGGTTATAACAGATCAACACCGTTTCTCGGTCTATCGGTGCAATCGTGGCTGGATAAGGCTTAGAAATCTGCCCATCGTAAAAGGTGATGTTTTGTTCCTGCATTTAAGCCTCGTTACAGCGAAATATCGATGTCAAAAATATCACTCAGCTCTTCAGCAATAGCATTCGGGTCATCTTGAGCCAAATTGTACATACGATCTGGATCATTTTTTAGGGTTAAAGTTAATGACTCAATTTGATACTGATACAAACGCACCGCAGCCCATGCAGATAACAAACCGAGCGAGAGGATTTTTAAAATCCAGTTGGTCATCACGATCCATGCATAATGCATCTGACCGCAGTCCGTTTGGAAAGGACTACGCCCCAGCGTGGCTTTATTCCATGTGGTAATAAAAATACGCGCCATCATCAACGGCCAAATCATAAAAGCAGCAATCATATAAATCACCGCCACGATGATCCCAAACTGGGTTGGAGAACTGCTCCCAACTTGAAGAGTGAAGGCAACGAATAATCCTAAAACAAAGACAATTCCAATAAACAAAAACACAGGGACGTACATAGCACGCATATAGTCAGGCCAATCGGCATGTAACTCAAAACGTAATTGCCCGAGTTGTAAATTATCCAGCGTGTATTTTTTAAAATACCAAAACAGCACTGGGAAAAAGATCCCGAGGGTAAAGATGTAAATCAAAATGCCTTTCAGCGCCAAGATATAGGCTTCTTTGGTTGTGCCTGTAAAATAAAAGCGGCTATTGCCAAATTTACTGTTCCGCGCTCGGAAACGAATGGTTGAACGCACCAACCACGGAACCAATAAAAAGATGATGAGGAAACCAATTAAAGAAGCTTGCCAAGATACCTGAGCCAAAGCTGAAGCGCCAAAGTACACGCCCAAAGCAATAATTCGACCAATCAGGATACGTGTAGGTACACCCGTAAAATCAAACTTGCGGCGATAAAACACCGTGTTGCCATAAAAATAGCGTAAGCGTCTAACCTTCGCCCAAGGCGCATATAAACTGAAGGTAACAATGGTCAATAAGATATTCACAATCCAAATGCCAAAGTACTCACGGGCATTACCACGGAATTGGAAACGAAAGGTCTGTCCCAAATAGGCGTTTGGCTCATCCGTGGGAACGGCTGGTGGAGGTGGCCAGCTTGCTTCAAAAGAAGCCTCTACAGGTGGCAAAGATGCCTCTGAATTTTGCATGTATACCCTATCTATTATTTTACTGTTTTATTTTTCAAGAACAAAAAATCAATCACCCAACCATGTTAATGCCAGTGCTGGATGATTTCTAGTCAAAAATTAAGAATAAATACGACAAATCAAGATTTAAGCTTCGAGCTGTACGGCATGAAACTGCAGGTGATCATCAATAAAACTTTGAATAAAATAATAACCATGGTCATAGCCTGCATGTTCGCGAAGCGTCAGTGGCTGGCCCGCAGCCTGACAGGCTTGCTGAAATAATGCAGGACTGAGCTGGCTATAAAACTGATCACTCAAACCCTGATCAATTAAAATATCGGCAAAATGAGCTGTTTTTGTTTGGACCAAAGCGGTTGCATCATGTTTCAGCCACTCAGCTTGATCTGAACCTAAATAGTTTGAAAACGCTTTTTCGCCCCAAGGACATTGGCTGGGTGCGCAAATCGGAGCAAATGCAGACACCGACTTAAACTTCTCAGGATATTTCAAGGCCAAGGTTAAAGCGCCATGACCGCCCATGCTGTGCCCGAAAATACCAATACGCTCTGCTTGTACAGCAAATTGCTGAATCACTAAATCATACAACTCTTCAACAACATAGCTTTCCATCTGGAAATGCTCAGCCCACGGCGCTTGGGTGGCATTAATATAAAAACCTGCCCCTTGCCCAATATCCCAATGATCACCTTGCGCAACCTGTTCACCACGAGGAGAAGTATCAGGCGTTACCAAAATCAGACCTAGCTGTGCTGCTAAACGCTGCGCATGCGCTTTAATAGCAAAGGTTTCTTCGGTACAGGTTAAACCTGCCAAATAAAATAATGTTGGGCACGCTTGCCCTGCTAGCGCTTGAGCCGGCAAATAAATGCCGAACTTACTCTCGCCTTGAAGGCTGATGGAATTAAATCGGTAAATACGCTGTTCACCATCAAAACTACGGTTAGATTGTACTAATTCCATCAGGGTTCCTTTTTAGATCCAAATTAAGGGTTTGCAACAGCTTTAGGTGGAAACAAGCGCTGTTCAAGTTGAGGAAGCATCAGCTCCATATTTTTACCCATCGACCACTGTGGTTCAGACGGTTCAAAACCTTGTGCTGTTTCCCATTGGCTCACAGTCTTTTGTGCTTGGCTAAACGCCGTTTCTATACTGTTTTGTTCACGCATTGCTTGATCAAAAAACGCCCGACCAAAATAAGTATAATCTGCTTCATTGGTACAACCAAAAGACTGACGGTCTGCTGCCGAAGCGGTAATGATCAAAGTATTGTCATTTTGCAGTGCTGGTACAAAGCTTCCAGAGAAGCACGATGAAATAACAATCACACGCCAGCGAATACCCGATGCATCTAAGGTTTCGCGTAACCATTTCGGGTCGACCTGAGTTAAGTCTAAAGGTGCATTTTCCATTTCGAATTGGTTCGGTAAACCATGCGAAGTCATATATAAAAATAACACATCGCTTTCACGGTTCATCTGCTGTCCCATACGACGCAGCGCCATTTCAATACTGTGTTTAGAGGCAATCGGAATTTCTGTTCGTGTAGCAGGGTTATTCACCAACATCATCGAACGGCCCAACGTACCAAAACGCGTATCGAACTGTTCTTTTATTCGCTCGACTTCCGAACGGAATACATCTTGATAACTCGCTCCCGCCACCCCAAGGAAATACCAATGTGACTGGGCAAATTCGCCATATTGCACGGACTCTAGTGCTTTATTGAGTAAGCGACTTTGTGCATAGAAGGCATCTTCTGCAAAGGTTGGTGGCGTTTCTTCTACTTTCCAAATCGGCTGACTGGTCACTGACATTTGCCAAACCACAAGGGTAAACAGCGTGGCCAAGACAATCAGGGCACGCTCCCACCAAGGCCATTTCAGCTCACGCGAAAACACCCACACCACAGCCAAACTCTGCCAGACAAACAATACCATGAATACATTCGGCAGGTAGTCGTAGAAGAAATACGGCAGGACATCAACCATGCCTAAATATTGGATAAAACTTTGTAATAACGCGATATGCGTATCCAACACCAACCAGAGCAGTGCTGGTACCAACATCAAACGCGGATTATTCACCCGTTGAGACAGAAAAATCCCGACAATCAGGGCAATGAAAGGCCAAAGTGCGTAACTAACCAAACCTTGTGGGTTAAAGTCACCGATCTCTCCTGCGCTCAACCAGCTAAATAAAGTATTGGCTGAGCCACCTAAAATCCCCCAAAAAATGAGCTGCATAATCGAAGGATGGACAATTTGCAAAGAGCGTCGTGAACCTAGAAACAACCACATCCCCGCAGTTTGGTTGCTTTTAAAATCATGCCAAAAGTTGATGGAGGGTTTGAAGTCGATCATAAGATTCTAATTAAATTGTGACTTGCGTAGGGACACACTAAGTTTATGCTTGATCAGCATTTTATCAATGATGTTTTTAACTATATAACAAATCTTTGCATACTTTTGAAGCAGTCTTCCACTTCAGTCTAAGCGTTCATGCTGAAAATAGGCATCAAAACGGCATGCATCCCCCAGCCACTGATGAGTAGTTTCTTGATTTGCCAAAAATACGGCCAAGCGAGGACGTTTGACCACCACCCGTTTTGCCACTTTTTGCGCTAAGCCAAGCAGATTATCGCCCAAATCCATCTCACCATCTTCAGGCAATAACATATGTAAAAGTTGCATTTGCTTTTTCACTTGTGCCTGTTTTTTCACCGCTTGCTGATTTTGATCCCGTTGCGGAAACATCGGATCTAGATAAACCACATCGACCGTATTGCCCTGCTCTGCTTGTTGCTGCAGATACTGTGCGGAATCTGAAAAAACCAAGTGAATTCGAGTCACCACAGGGTTTAAAAATGCATCCTGCAAAGCCTGTTCCTTACTTGACTCTAACAAGGTGAATAAAATGGGATGGCGTTCTACCAAAGTGACATTGGCGCCCAAATATGCCATGAGCAGTGAATCATGCCCAAGCCCTGCCGTTGCATCAATGAGCTTAGGTTTTTCAGTCAAGTAGCAAGCACGAGCAATCATTTCAGACTTTAACGACGCACGCTTTAAACGTGGAACTTCAGCTTTCCAATCCGGCTGCATTTTCATGCCATTGGCACAAAGCCAAAGCCCATCGGCATCGGCACACAGACCCAGTTCAGGATGAAAACGGAAGAAACGTGCATTTAACTTTTCGGCGACTTCGATGCTGACCTCGACACCGCGAGAAAAAAGCACAGCAACATAGTGCTGTGCTTTTTCTAAATGCTCTTGTTCCACATATAAGCGCATTGGGCCTACCATAACTTCCAACCCGTAAAGGCAAACAGTAGAATCACTAAGCCTGAAGCGATGCGATACCATGCAAAAATCATGAAATCACGCTTCGCCACATAAGCGACTAAAGCACGAATCAACAGTAAAGCCGAGATAAAAGAAACAATAATGCCTGTTGCCAATACGATCCAATCTTGTTGTCCGTCAAACACATGTGCGCTTTGGTATAAATCTAAAAGACCCGCACCAATAATTACTGGAATACCCAAGAAGAATGAAAACTCAGTGGCTGCTTTGCGCGATACACCTAAAAACATCGCACCAATAATGGTTGCCCCTGAACGTGATGTCCCTGGAATTAAAGACAGTACTTGAATCAGACCAATCCAAATCGCATCTTTGATACTCAGGTCTTCAACTTCATGGACGCGCTCTTGTGGTGGATGCTTTTCAATCCAAATAATAATCAAGCCACCTACAATCAAACCAATGGCAATGGCAATATCATTAAATAAAAGCTCTTTCACCGTTTGACCAAATGTCAGACCAATCAGCACAATAGGAATCGACGCTAAAATTAGCCCAATCCCAAGACGCCGACCTTGGGGTTCACCACTAAAAATCCCCGTTGCTGCTCCCCACAAACGTGCCCAATATTCATAAATGACGGCTGCAATTGCCCCCATTTGAATGGCGATCACAAAGACATCACTTTTTTCTTTGGTCCAGAAATTCATGAGTTCTGAAGCTAAAATTAAATGTCCAGTACTCGAAATGGGTAAGAATTCAGTAATACCTTCAACAATACCCATAATTGCCGCTTTGAGCAGCAGTAAAAGATCCATAAAAAACCCTAATTATGCTTTGCCCTGTTCCGGGATTTTTTTCCAAGCGTTATCACGTAAATAGACTGGAAGTGCAAGTTCAGCACTCACCCAGTGTTGTTGCTGTGCATTCTTGCGCGCAATTGTGGCAATATCTTGCGCAGTTGCACTTAAATCTTTGTATTGTATTTGTGATGGATCAATTAAGGTTGCACCTGAACCAACTAAAGTAAACGGTGCACATTCAGTAGCTGCTGCATAGCTTAAAAGCTGTTCTTCATCGACGGCTTGCATGATGCCGTCCGTATCTAATTGAAAACTCGCAATATAGACTTCACTCATACGAGCATCTAAAACTGCGGTGACTGTGGTTAGACCATGCACGCGATATGCGGCTTGTGCGAGCGCTTGTAAGGTTGAGACAGGAACCACAGGCAAATCATGCGACCATGCCAAAGCTTGAGCCACGGCAGCATTAATACGAACGCCGCTAAAAGAACCAGGACCACGACTAAAAGAGATACAAGACAAATCTTCTGTCTTTATATCCAACTGTAAAAACCCTTGTTCAATCATTGGGAGAATCGTTTGCGTTTGTGCTTTTGCGCGCGTATCCAATTGGAAAAAAAGTTCTTTATTTTCATCTACAATAGAGACGGAACACTGCTCATTTGCAGATTCCAATGCCAGCACTTTCATGCACAACCTTAATGATTTAATCTATAAAAACGTGGCTATGATACTCCACTCAAAAGCACTAGGCGAGATGTTCTCAGAACAGAACTAAAAAAGCCTAGAGAAATCTAGGCTGAATGGGAAAAATAAGCTTATAACTGTGCCGGCTCTAAATCGATAAATTGTTTAAAGTGTTCTGCATAATGCAGTGCACTCATTTTCAAACGAGCCTCAGCCGTTTCATCCAAAGTTTTGACCACTTTACCCGGTGAGCCCATAACTAGAGAATTATCTGGAATGACTTTCCCTTCAGGAATCAGCGCATTCGCGCCAATAATACAATTTTTACCAATCACGGCATTGTTTAAAACTACGGCATTAATCCCAATCAGACTATTATCTCCCACAGTGCAACCATGCAACATGGCTTGATGCCCAATCGTGACATAATTGCCAATATTCATTTCAATCCCAGCATCTGTATGTAAAACCGCATTTTCCTGAATATTGGTAAAGTCACCTAAACGAATTTTGCAATTGTCTGCACGTACGACCACCCCAAACCAAATACTAACCTGTTGCCCCAATTCGACTTGACCGATCACTGTGGCATTTTCCGCAATCCATCCATTCCATGGTTGATGCATTGCTTGTGGGGAATGACCTTTAAATTTGTACAACATATTTTTTCCTTAAAATACTCAACTTACTTTGGGAACCGAAAAGTCGGTGAATTGACTAAAAATGGCCACTCTTTATGGTAGCCTAAACCATATTGAAATAATGCAACCAACATCCGTGCTGTCAGCCCCCAAACAATTTCATTTTCCACCCGCATACTGGGAAAATAGAGAGATTGATGGGCAAAACGAACTTCATAAGGCACCGCAGGTACTTCCATCAGCTGTTTAAGTGACGCAAAGAAAATACGATCAATTTCTGTCGGCTGGGCAACCAGTTCAACTTCAGGCGGAATCAGCCCGACCACAGGTTTGACCAGCATACCATTGCGGGCCTTTTGCATCGGCAAATCACCGAGCAGCTGTACATCAAAAGGATTCAATGCGGTTTCTTCATAGGCTTCACGTAAGGCAACCACAATATTACTGGTATCTTGCGGATCTCTTTTTCCGCCAGGAAAAGACACTTCACCAGCATGATTAGATAGGTAAACAGAGCGGCGGGTCAGTAAAACTTTGGGATTGTCTTCATTGGTGATCGCGATTAACACAGCTGCATCTGCCGATTTAATTTTGTTTGAAAACCGTAACTGTTGCTGCAGTATGCGTGTTAATGAATGTTCATCCATTGAACGTCGTCCCCATCATTCTTTTTTTCATCATAGCTGAATTTGATACTGAAAAAAGAGAAATGATGCCAAAATTTAATTTTTAAGTTATGCTGAGTCTGAACTTTATCATTGATGATGAATATGGACTTTTGCAGCAATTGCGGACAAAAAACAACAGAACAAATCCCTCTTGGCGACCATCAATTGCGTCGTGTTTGCACCTCTTGTAGTTCTATTCATTATGTGAACCCTAAAGTAATTTGTGGTGCACTCGCACTTTGGGAAAATAAAGTATTGTTATGCCGCCGTGCCATTGAACCACGTTATGGGCTATGGACCTTACCAGCAGGTTACATGGAGTTGTTTGAAACCATGGAACAAGGTGCTGCACGAGAAACCCGTGAAGAAGCTGAAGCGGAAGTTGAAATTGAACAGCTATATTGCATGTACAATATTCCGCGTATTGGTCAAATTTATGTGCTCTTTAAAGCGAACTTAGTAGATGGAAAATTCGGTGCTGGCGAAGAAAGCATTGAATGTCGTTTATTTGAAGAAGATGAAATTCCTTGGTCAGAACTGGCTTTCCCTAGTGTCGAACATACCTTACGTCACTATTTTGCCGACCGTAAAAGTAATCAATTTAATCTTCATCTCGAAACCCTAGGTACACGCTTAGACCATACAGGTTAATGTTGCCTAATATCAAAAAAAGCCCATCGATGATAAAATCGTAATGGTTGTATCTGTTTTTACATTTAAACCGGCATACGGGTTTAATAAAATATTATTTACCCCAGTTTGGTTCGCTAAGCTACTAGAATTTGCAGGAATTTTATCTCGGCTTTGCAAAAAACCAATCGATAGATCTAAATCAGTATCTGCATCAAAACGATAACCAACACCCAAACCAAACAAGCGTGCATTGTTAATCGGCACCATCGTATTCCGTTTATCATCAGGGATCGCACTGGTCCGTGGCTCATAGCCTGCACGGAGTTTTAAACGATCTGTTGCTGAATATTCAATCCCAATACCTTAGTTCCATGGTGACTCAAATGCCAAAGGCAAAGCCAAACTACTATCTGAAATATTGGCTGAAAGCAATTTTGCAATTTTGAGCGCCGAAACTTGACGGTCAAATTCAAATTTAAATTTGTCCCATGCTTTATAGTCGGTCCAACCTACATCGACATTGACTTGTAAGTCGGGTAAAAGTTTATACTTAATCCCGGCTTGGAAATGTGCTGGATATTCTAGATCCATTGATACCAGACCCGACTCACTGGCTGGTACTGAACTTGGAAAACCTAAAACTGCAGCCAGAATCTGCCCTGTTGGGGAGGACATCAATCCCTTAATGAGTTCTTGTGGTGCTTTAGCATTGTCTATGTGATATTTACCTTTCATCCGCATTTTTGCGGCACTTTGGTAGACCACACCAAAACTAAAATCTTCTGTCGGCTCCCACAGTACACCTAAGTTATAGCTTGGACTCAGAGATTGTTCTGCTGAAAGTTCGAGTTGGCCAAAACGCCCAAAGGGATTCATACCCTCTTGTGCATTACACATTCCCAGCAAGAGAATGTCGGTAATCACATCAGAGTTTTCTTTGAACGGGGTACAAACGACATCATCAATCATACGCAGCATCCCAATCAACTCATTGGGAAAACGTAGATCATTTTTTAATGCCAAAGCTTGATAAGACATCCCAATTGAACCACCAATGGAAAGTTGATCATTGATTTGGTAGGCCATAGACGGTGATAAATAGGTGATCCGTTCTAGCGCAACTTGTTGACCCATAAAGTTGCCAGGATTGCCATCTTCCACACCGAACCCTGCAATTAATGGCGCATACATGGCAGTTGCAAATGTCATTTTAGAGCCCGGCGGATTATATGCTATACCCGCAGTCGGGGCAGCCACAGGCATACCTTTACCCAAGTCCACCATTTTCTTCAAACCAGGTACATATAAGCTCGGGTATTCAACATCACCGCGGACTGGCCCTTTAAAGTCGGTACAGATATCGGCATCTACTTCAGGCCCATCATTACAAACAATCGGGTCATCTGAATAGCCAAATACGTTATAACCTGCAGGAACAGAGAACTCACGCTCGATATTAAAATCAGCGAGAATACCCTGTACATCCGTTTGTAAGCCTTCAATTTTGGTCAGTGCTGCTGGGTTAAAGTGAATGGCACTGATCCCAGGTGGATCAGCAGTGACTGCATTTCCCATTGCCAAAGAGCGAATATCAACTGATAAGTTTTGTCCTAAAGCAGCAAAGGTAACACTAGAATAGCCCGTTAATAATATGGCAGACACCAAAGGGCTAAGTCGGATATTTTTCATACGACCCCCCTATTATTTAAGCTTTTTTCCAAAACCAAGAATATCTAACGGGAAAGACAACCCTAATGAGACATCAGGTGCATCTTCTGTTAAACCAAGGCCAACCGTCCCATTCACAATTGTTTCAGGTGAAACGCGTACACCTAAGGAAATCGCAAAAGTTGAACTGGTTTGATCTGCTGGAGAGTAGCGTTCCCCTGAACTGTAAGTAAATTCAGCCCCAGTATTGAAACTTTGTTGGTATGACATCGTCATTGAGACATCATAGTTAAAGGAATAGGCAAAACCGAAGGCAAAACCACCACTAATCCCTGGTTCAAACGCTTCAATCACACGACTACCACGGCGCTGATCTAAGCCCGATTCTTTGAAACCATAGTTTGCAGAGACCGATGCAAACAGCACCACGGGATCAATATATTTACGCGTACTTGCTCCAACACCTGCTGAATAATACCCCTTGCCTGTTGCTAAGTCTGAAGTAGCATTAATTTCATAAGGACTATCCCCAGTTTTAGTAGATACGTTACCAAATAAAATTAAAGGCAAACGGCCAGCTTTGAGTGGAAACGGTTCCCAACGTGCACCAAAAGAAATGTCCCCAAGACCCGCTGTAGAGGTGTCTTTTAATAAGTCTGTTTTGGCAACTAAAGGCAATGATGCTGTTAAGGTCAAGTTATCTCTTAAACCATACTGTGCCGTAAAGGTATTGGTTAGACTGTGTGTTGCATTCTCTTGTACCCGCAGTTGATAGAGCTGACCCTGTGCCATCTCTAAATCAAGTTGAGTATCTCGGTAATAGGTATAATCGATGTCGTAGTAAGATGAAATGTCACCTTGTTTAATCAATGAATACTGACGTTCATTTGAGGTAAAAACTTCTTCTAAGTTAGTCTCTTTAGTTGCATCACCCTCTTGCTGCTGCAATGCAGAAGACGCTGCTTGTTCAACACTTCCAGTAGTTACGGATGCTGATTTTGCTGGTTGCTCAGGTTCACTTATTTGATCAGATCCTGCTTGTTCTGTCACAGTTTCACCGACTGTTTCATATCCTCCTAAGCTCGGTTCTTCCGCAGCATAGGCCACCCCAAGAATCATCTGCACACTCACTGCGAGGAGTGTTTTATTCATCCATGTCTTCATCATTGTCCTTACCTATACCATTGTTCTTGTTTTATTTTTTTCACACTTTATTTGTTTTTATAATAAAGCCTGAGAAAATTGTATGTCGGCTGTCCATAATATTCCGACTCTTTATTTTTATTACGCTCTAGGCGAATTGTAGATGCACGATCGGCTATTTTTTCCATATAGTGTTGCGGATATTGAATATCGACGAGTGCATAGCGATTGACCGTAGCATCATCTACATGTCGCAGATCGGCTTCCTGTAAAGCCAACATATTTTTACGCATTTCAGTCGGAACATTAATTAAAAACAACGTGTTATTTTCCCAAACATCCTTGAAACGTTGTTCATCAAAACTAATATTTCCTAAGGCAGGATCGGCAACATAGACCCGTCCATCTTTATAGCCCTTATACACCACAAAATGTTTAAAACCAGCATAGGAGATTGGAACAATGGCAGGTTGACCTTGCTTAACCAAATCTTCAAATTCGCCCTTGTAGCCTCCACTTTCTAAACCAAGTGCAGTCACAAAGCGTTTCATGTCCAATAAAGAAAAACTACGACGCTCAATAATTCGCTCATATTCGCCATAGCGAAGCAAGCCATCCATGGTTTGTTGTTCTGTAAGTTGAGCACCGACATAGCCATTGATTAAGGTGGTCAGTGCTGCTGAACCACAACTATAGTCATAAGCTTGACGGACAATACCTCGAAATTGGTCTTCTACAGCAGGGTTAATTAGGACAGGTTCATGATGCATTCTGGTAAAAGATGCATTTCGAGAGTCTAAAACTTCAGTATAGTAAACCGCTTCCGCTGGTTTTTTCTTAATATCAAAGGCTTCGGTGGCAAAGTAATACATCATTGCTGAGCCCAATGCGATCTCTAACATAGCTTTTTACTTTTTTTAATAATATAGGCATCCCGCCCATTTTTTGTTTTTAGAGTTAATACTCTATATCCATACATTCAAGAAGATACTGTGTTTTATCTAAAAAAAATAGTCTTTTTTTGCATTTTTTATGAATATATTTTGGAAAAAAAGCGCGTGAATTCACGCGCTTTCTTAAAGGCTAATTTTAGTGACCAGAAATAGTAATCACAGCACCTGGCATATACACACCAGCAGCTGGGCTAAAGTAAGTTTGCATACCTTGAACTTCTACATCACCAATGGATGCAGCATCACGGCTACCCAAATGCACACCTTTTACATAAGTATCGTGCGCGCCACTTGTGCTAATCATACGGATATAGCCCTTATTCGCACCCTCTTCACCAATCACACTAATTTTTTGATTCAGTGTTAAGTCAAGTGAATTCGCATCTGCAACTTTAATGCTTTCAACAAAGATTTCACCTGCAGCACGCGTTGTTGTTTTGGTTGAGTTATCTAAGATCCCCAAGTTTTTAATTTCTAAACCACCAACCATGGTCGCGCTTAATTGGATCATTGCGCCTTGCGGTGCAGCACCTAGTTGGATGTTTGCAGACATTGGACCTGTTTTCAGTGATAAACCACTTAGAATCGGGTTCACCGTACCTGTACCACCACGGCGGATAGAAGTTGCACCAGTTGCTGGCATATCAGCCGAAGCCACGACACCAATTTGACCAATATTAATATCTAGACCAGACACTTGAGCTGCAATGTTAATAAATGCATTACCACCGTTTGCATCTATGTCAATTTGCAAATCAGCTAAGTTACGAGATGGAAGTAAATATGCTCCTGCATTATCATAGTTCGCACCAATAACAATACCGTGATTTTCCAGCGTATCACCCGCTATACCATTACCTTGGATAACGATAGCACCAGCAGTTGAAGTACCACCTAGAGATGTAGTCGCTAAACCATCATTATCATGAACAAAAACCTTACCAATTTCGATTTTAGAAATACCGATACCGATATTTAGACCATCTTGACCTGTAGCGGCACTGAGCGAAGCGTCATCCATTGCTTGCATTGCCATCGCATTTGCACTGATTGCCATTGAAGAAACTAAAGCAAGTTTAGTAATAATTTTCATCTTGTTCCTCTCCTAAGAACTTTATTTTTGTGATACCAATCACTCGATGTTAACTACTGCTTTTTTTATTTTGACCCAGTATTAACATCTATCCTTGAGTGACTTCATTGCCTGAACTAAGTTATATGCGAGTGATTTTTTGATCAACTGCTGTTGGTCGCAATCCATAGCTTACCGATAAACGGTATTTCCTCTATGCGTACACGTACAATGAGGTAAAATAGCCTGAATTTTTTAATCCTATTTGCGTTAGCATGACTCTAAGCCAATCATTTAAAAAGATAATTTGTGATTCAAGCCTCTCTGTATCTCATATACTACAGGCATTGAATGAGCTCACACAGTTAGTCTATTTACAAAATGTCGATGCACCTGTCATTGCTTTTTTACCCGAGCGTTATCAAGTTTTTCAAAAAAACCAGCACTTTTTCTTTCAACGCACTCAGGATTTTTGTTACATCCACGATGACAAAGAAATAGACATTTCCAGTAATATTCAGCCAAACTCAGAACAAAAAGAAGCATCTTTTAGTGGCGGACTCATTGGATTCGTCAGTTATGATTATGCCGCCCAGCAACACGTTCCTGTTCAAATTAAGCCACAGCCAAGCCTATTTTTAGGTTTATACAGCAGTTATCTACAATGGACTGATGCAGGCTGGCTATTTTGCAGTAGTGATTCACAAGCTGAACACATTTATCGCAAAATTGAATCGTATTTATTCCAGCCATCGGCCTTAAGCCATCCACTCCAACTCGCATCGATCTGCCAAGCACGCTGGACTAAAACCGAATACAAACAAGCCTTTCAGCAAGTACAGGAATACATCAAAGCTGGGGATTGCTATCAAATCAATCTGACACAAGAGTTCACAGCCAAGGCACATGGTCGACTCCTAAGTGCAGTCGAAGCATTTTGGCAATTGACCGATGCACCTTACTCGGGGTATCTCCGTATCGATGATTTTGAACTCTTAAGTTGTTCACCCGAGTTGTTTATTGATTTTCAAGCTCATCGAAAAATCATTACCAAGCCGATTAAAGGCACCATGCCGCGCTTTGCAGATCCAGTCTTAGATGAACAATCTAAACAACGCTTAATGGCTTCGGAAAAAGACCAAGCTGAAAATGTGATGATTGTCGATCTACTGCGTAATGACTTGAGCGTTTACGCAGAAACGGGCTCAGTCAAAACACCTAAACTGTTTAATATTGAAAGCTTTAAGCAAGTCCATCATATGGTCAGCGAAGTCGAAGCAACACTTAAAGCAGAAGTTCATCCCTTTCATGTGCTGCTCTCTGCTCTACCTGGCGGGTCTATTACAGGTGCACCTAAAATTCGAGCAATGCAGATTATTGAAGAACTCGAAGGTGCACCACGTGGAGCGTACTGTGGCTCAATGGGTTATTTTAATTTCGATGGTACTGGTTCTTGGAACATTCTGATTCGTTCCATTCAAAAATTCCAAGATGAGGTTTCACTTTGGGCTGGCGGTGGAATTACCATTGCATCAGAGTGTGAAGCTGAATACCAAGAGTGCTTTGACAAGGTCTCAGCACTGCTTAATTTACTCAATACTTTTGTGCAAACGGACGCTGAATAACCACCAAAATAAAAAAGTGAACCTTCACATCAGTGAAGGTTCACTTTTCAAAGATCACAACTGTTGAAAGTTTATTTTAAAATATCATTTTTCAATGTATCGACTAAGCGTTGATTTTGTTCATCAGTTCCAACCGTGATACGTAAAAACTGGTTAATACGCGGTTTATTGAAATAACGCACAATAATGCCTTGTTCACGTAATTCAGCCGCTAATTCACCTGCATCTTTGCTAGGTAATGATGCAAAGATAAAGTTGGCACTTGATGGCAAAACGTTAAAGCCCAGTGCGGTCAATTGTTCAACCAAATGTTCACGGCTTTGAATTACTTTTTGATTTTGTGCTTCGAAATAAGCTTGATCTTCAAATGAAGCGACCGCAGCAGCTATCGCAAAACGGTCCATTGGATAAGAGTTAAAACTATTCTTCACCGCTTCAAGTGCCGCAATCAAATGCGGTTGAGCAATCGCAAAACCAACACGTAAACCCGCCAGTGAGCGAGACTTAGACGTGGTTTGGCACACCACCAAGTTCTCATATTTTTCCACCAAACTGACTGCCGATTCAGCACCAAAGTCGACATAAGCTTCATCAATCACCACCACTGAATTTGGATTGGCCTGAAGCACTGCTTCTATTGCAGCTAAACCAATATCAATACTGGTTGGTGCATTTGGATTGGTGATAATAATGCCGCCATTGGCTTGTTTATAGTCATCCACCACAATTTCAAAGTCATCATTGAGTGGTAAAATTTTGGTTTTGACCCCAAAGAATTGGCTATAAACAGGATAGAAGCTATAGGTAATATCAGGGTAAAGTAAAGGCAGCTTTTGCACAAAAAAAGCTTTAAAAATATGCGCTAAGACCTCATCTGAACCATTGCCAACAAAGACATTTTCAACAGCAACATTTTGTTGTTTCGCAATCGCCTGCTTTAACGCAGAAGCATCTGGATCTGGATATAAACGCAGTACATCTGCTGAGTTTGCCAAGACTGCTTGAACAGCTTCCACCACTTTTGGTGAGGGTGGATATGGGTTTTCGTTGGTATTGAGCTTCAATAAATTTTGAATTTTCGGTTGTTCGCCTGGCACATACGGTTCTAATGCACGTACTTCAGGACTCCAAAAACGCATTTGTTCTGTAGTAATGTTAAACATTGTCTATCTCATTTATGCACTCAACTTACTTTTATATAAGCCCTCTCCTTCTAGGAGAGGGTTTGGGAGAGGTTTATGATGTCCCAAACTGAATTCAATATTTTCCCCTCTCCTAACCTCTCCCATAGGGAGAGGAACATTCATTACTGAACAAATGAGGGATCTAAATTTATATTATTGATAACGATAACGTGCCGAACGCGCATGCGCATCTAAGTTTTCTTGTTGCGCTAATATATCTGCGGTTTTCGCCAAAGTTTTCACACCTTGCTCAGAGCACATAATCAAACTTGAACGCTTTTGGAAATCGTATACACCCAGCGGCGAAGAAAAGCGTGCCGTACCCGAGGTAGGTAACACGTGGTTCGGGCCTGCACAATAATCACCAATCGCTTCAGGGGTATATCTCCCCATAAAAATCGCACCGGCATGGCGAATATGTTCAGCCATTTCCTGCGCTTCGTCTAGGCAAAGCTCTAAATGCTCAGGCGCCACTTGATTAATCAGCTCAACTGCTTCAGCGCGGTCTTTCACAAGCACTAATGCGCCACGATTGGCAATTGAAGTACGCGCAATCTCCGCTTTAGGTAACGCTTGCAAATGCGCTTCAATAGCCAGTTCTACTTCATTTAACAGCTGTTCATCCGATGTGATAAACACTGCTTGCGCCACAGTATCGTGTTCAGCTTGGGACAATAAATCCATTGCCAACCACTGTGCGTTATTCACGCCTTCAGCATAAACTAAAATTTCAGATGGCCCTGCAATCATGTCGATACCGACTTGTCCGAATACTGCACGTTTCGCAGCCGCGACAAAACGGTTG
This sequence comes from Acinetobacter sp. AB03, assembly GCF_058107045.1. Taxonomy (NCBI): domain Bacteria; kingdom Pseudomonadati; phylum Pseudomonadota; class Gammaproteobacteria; order Moraxellales; family Moraxellaceae; genus Acinetobacter; species Acinetobacter sp. AB03. Next base: position 2,567,865 of record NZ_JBUEBA010000002.1, read on the forward strand.
CCCGGCCCCGTAATCTTATCCACCGCTGGAATCGTTTCTGTACCATAGGCTAAAGCCGCAACCGCTTGTGCCCCACCAATGGTAAAGACACGGCTGACACCAGCCAAATAAGCGGATGCTAATACCAATGGATTCAACTCACCATTTGGTGCAGGCACCACCATAATAATTTCAGGCACACCCGCCACATGCGCAGGCACAGCATTCATCAGTACAGACGACGGATAAGATGCCAAACCACCCGGCACATAAATACCAACGCGATCTAAAGGCGTTACTTTTTGCCCAAGTGTGTTCCCCAAGGCATCCACATAGGTCCAGCCTTCTTGTTTTTGCGCTTGGTGAAACTCACGAATACGGTTTGCAGCGAGCTCTAACGCCTCGCGGACTTCGGTACTCAAACCCTCAAAAGCGGTTTTTAATTGTTCTTGGGTCAGTTCTAAATCTGAGAATTGATGCGCGGGATGTCGATCGAACTGTTGAGTGAGTTTAAGAACATGAGCATTACCATGCTGACGAACATCAGCGATGATTTGATCTACGGTTTTTAAAAGTTCTGGGTCACTCACGGTTTCAAAAGCCAACAAATCAGCAAAGACTTGTTTAAAGTTCTGATCTTGAGTCGATAAACGTCGCATCAATTTATCCACAATGAAAATAAAGGGAAGCTTTAGTTTACCTTGTTTCCTGTATTTTGTGGGCAACAATCCTCCAGCTAAACACGGAGTGTAATGAAAAATTACTTTTAACTTCATCGGGAAATGAATGTGACTATGATTTTTAAACTAGAATTATTAAACATGACTAAAAAACAGGCAAAACGAGATGCCCCTCACGGACATAGCCACCTACTTTTCAACGGGGCAATTTAGCCGAATCCAACAGCATTTTTCACAAACCATTACATGGGAAATTGTAGGTGAACAACAGCTGTCAGGTTTTGATCAAGTGCTCAAGCATTGCCAGTCTATCGAACATTATTTTTCGACCGTCGCACATGAGTTCCATATTCAAGCAATTCATGAAACGGGTCATCATGTGATTGTTCAAGGTGAAGCGCAATTTCATGACACCCAGCAGACATCCCGAATTTCTGCTTGTGATGTCTATACTTTTAACAATTTGAATCAACTGGCCCAAATTCAATCCTATTGTATTTCAATCCAATAAAAATATTAAAAAATGAGCAGGTACAAAAAAACCGCCATCATCGATAGCGGTTTCTTTAAACAAAAAAGATCAACTTATTTGTTTTTTAACGCTTCACGTTCAGCGACTGCTGTTTCTAACTGTGCAAGAATTGGGTTTAACAATGCTTGCTTACGTTTGAAACTTGCCTTGTTCACGATCAGACGTGAAGACACTTTACAAATTTCTTCCAAAGGTTCTAAACCATTGGCACGTAAAGTATTCCCAGTATCGACCACGTCAACAATGTAATCGCCCAAACCCACCAACGGTGCAAGTTCCATTGAACCGTACAACTTAATTACATCGACTTGCTCACCTAAGCTTGCATAGTACTGACGGGTTAAGTTTACGTATTTAGTGGCAATTTTTAAACGCCCTTTGGGACGCTCCATGCCAACTTTGCCTGCAGTCATCAGTTTACATACTGCGATTTTTAGATCGAGTGGTTCATAAACGTTTTGTGCTCCATGTTCCATAAGCACGTCTTTGCCCGCAACACCAATATCAGCCGCACCATTTTCCACATAGGTGGGTACGTCAGAAGCACGTAAAATTAAAATACGGACTTGTTTATGGGTGGTTGGGAAAATTAACTTACGTGACTTATCAGGATCTTCCAGTAAGTTAATTCCAGCCGTTTCAAGTAAAGGCAGGGTTTCTTTTAAAATACGACCTTTACTCAATGCCAATGTTAAACCATGATCAAAATTGCCCATTACATCAAAATTTGGATCATCGTTTCTCATATCGCTCATGAACTTACTCGCTTAATTTGGGCGCCTATACCTTGTAATTTCGCTTCGACATCTTCATAACCGCGGTCAATATGATAGATACGATCAATCAGCGTCTCACCATCAGCAGCAAGTGCAGCTAACACTAGAGAGAAAGAAGCACGTAAATCTGTTGCCATCACAGGTGCTGCAGAAAGTTTCTCTACACCCGTCACGACAGCATCATTACCTTCGACCTGAATATTGGCACCCATACGTGACAATTCAGGTACATGCATAAAACGATTTTCAAAAATCGTTTCAGAAATGGTGGCAAAACCACGACCAATGGCATTGACCGCCATAATCTGTGCTTGCATATCAGTTGGGAAATCAGGATGTGGAAGCGTTTGGAAACTCACTGCTTTCGGGCGTTTACCCATCATATCCAGTTCAATCCAATCATCACCACGGGTCACTTCCGCGCCCATTTCTTCAAACTTTTCTAAGACCGATTCCATCAAAGTTGGATCAGTATGTGTGGTTTTTACACGACCACCAGTAATGGCCGCAGCAGCCAAATACGAACCTGTTTCAATACGGTCAGCAACCACAGCGTATTCACAGCCATGTAGTTTTTCAACACCTGTTACCACTAAGGTATCTGTGTCTAATCCTTCAATTTTTGCACCCATCGCGATCAACATTTTCGCAAGGTCCGTAATTTCAGGTTCACGTGCCGCATTACGAATCGTAGTCACGCCTTCGGCCAATGCCGCAGCCATTAAGATATTTTCGGTGCCACCCACGGTCACCATATCAAAAATAACTTCGCCACCTTTCAGACGGCCATCAACTTTAGCGTGTACATAACCCGCTTCAACTTCAATCTCTGCACCTAAAGCTTCTAAAGCTTTTAAATGTTGATCGACTGGGCGCGAGCCAATCGCACATCCACCCGGCAAAGATACTTTTGCACTACCATAGCGCGCCACCAATGGACCCAGCACTAAAATAGATGCACGCATGGTTTTCACCAGCTCATACGGTGCAAACTGATTATCTAGTGTTGAAGTATCCGCAGTAACCGTGTCGCCTTCGTAGGTCATGGTAATGCCTAGACCACCAATCAACTGCACCAAGGTATTTACATCTTTTAAATGCGGCACGTTGGTGAGCTTGGTTGGGGTTTCAGGCAAAATCATTGCTGCAAGCAACGGCAAGGCAGCATTTTTAGCACCCGAAATACGAACTTCGCCTTCGAGCTTAGTGCCACCTTGAATTAAAAATTTATCCATCTAATTTTAAGCTCCGAATAAGCTTGCTTTACGCCATTCTTCTTTAGTCATTGCACGAATAGTCACCGCATGCACTTCGCCACTTGCGATATAAGAATTTAATGGTGCATAAACAGCTTGCTGACGTGCAACAGGACGTTTGCCTTCGAATTGGTCGTCGACAATACGTAAGTCAAACTTTCCGCCTTGCCCACTAACTGCAACTTCAGCTTCAGGAAAAGCAGCTTTTAAAATTTCAGTGAGCTGTTCACTATTCATCACAAAGACCTCTTATAGGACCAACGGTGTAAAAACCTGCCATTTTACTATAAATCTGAAAAATAAATCATAAACCCGCACACTTTATATATAAAAAAAGAGGTTTTAAAAAACCTCTTTTTGCATAAAAATCAAACTAAATGGCGATCGGTTGGTAAACTTGCTGCATTTTACGGTGCTTATCGAGCTGTCTTTTTAGTTTTTCTGATAATTTTTTAATCGACGTATACATATCATCTGCTGAAGCCTGAGCAAAAAATTCAATGCCCGGCAAACGGATAATTGCTTCTGCAATATGATTGCTACTGCCTTTTTTAGTATGTTTATCGACCTGATGATCCTTGGTTAATTTCACCTGCATACTGTTCACCTGATCAATATGCTTGGTCATTTCTGCAAATTTGCAGCGAATGGTATCTTCAATAGCTGGGGTAATGCTCAAATGATGTCCACGAATTGTTATTTGCATATATCTATCCCTCACCTTCATTAGGATTAATGAGGAAAAGCTAAGACGATTTAATGACTGCAAAATAACCAGCGCGCATAGAAACATCAAATCATTTTCGCTATTCCTTAAAGAAAAAAGAGGTTCATTATGTTGTCATAATGAACCTCTAGAATAGTCAGATTTTAAATTTTAGATCAAGACTTTTCGTTCAGAAGATGACGGAATATGTAACGATTCACGATACTTTGCCACTGTCCGACGCGCTACATCAATTCCATCGTCCTTTAACAGATTGGCAATTGCGTTATCAGACAAAGGCTTACGTGCATTCTCTTCAGCAATCAATTTTTTAATCTTGGCGCGAATTGCAGTTGAAGATGCTTCACCGCCTGACGTAGTCCCCACATGGCTTGAAAAGAAATATTTCAACTCGAACAAGCCGCGTGGCGTCAGTATATATTTGTTGGTGGTCACCCGAGAAACGGTCGACTCATGCAATTCAACTTCTTCTGCAATATCCCGAAGTACCAAAGGCTTCATCCCTTCAGCACCAATTTCTAAAAATGCACGCTGATGTTCAATGATACACGTCGCCACTTTCAGTAAAGTTTTATGGCGTTCATCGACACTTTTAATAAAGTTCTTCGCATCCAACATTTGATTACGTAAGTACTGATTATCTTCACTTTGATCAGCACGCTTAATCATATTGGCATAAAACGAGTTCACACGAAGTTTTGGCATCACATCAGGATTTAAAGCCACTTGCCATTGTTCGTTTTTCTTCATTACTACGACATCAGGAATTTGATAATCTGAGTCTTTATCTTCAAACTCAAGCCCTGGATGCGCTTTTAGCGTTTTCAATAAATCAACCGCGCACTTGAGCTGCTCTTGATTTAAACCCGTTTGTTTAATCAGTTTCGCTAGTTCATTGCTGATCAATAGTTCATAGTTTTTCAGCAGATTCATAGCATCATTTCGACACGCGGTCTGCATCGGCAAGGCTTCCAACTGTACCATTAAGCACTCTGCAAGATTCCGCGCCCCAACGCCAAGTGGGTCTAAACGCTGAATATGCTTGAGCACCACAACCACTTCGTCATCTTCGACTTCGTCGTCATAGTCCATGTTTGTTAAAAGATGTTGAACTGAAGTCGTTATTTCTGAAATATCACTGTCTAAAAAACCTTTATCGTCCAAAGAGTCAATAATGCAATAAGCAATCAACATATCTACTTGCGAAAAATGCAACAGATTGATTTGCTCCAACATATGCTCTTTTAAGCCCAAATGACCTTGGCGATTATCTTCTCGTTCTTCAAATTCTGCTGCGCCCAAACTGGTCGGTTGATGCGTATAGACATCATCCCAGTCGGTATCGACTGGTAAATCATCGGGTAAATGGTCGGCGTTGAGTTCGTTGGTCAAATCTTTCTTATCCTGTTCTTGTTCTTGCACACTGGATAAGCTTTCGATAGATGACTGTTCTTCTACTTTTTCTAAGAGCGGGTTGCTGTCGAGTTGAATCTGAATTTCCTGTTCAAGTTCAAGGCTCGATAATTGAAGCAATCGAATAGCTTGTTGTAATTGGGGGGTTAGCGACAAAGAGTTCGAAACTTTCAATCCAACCGATAACTTCATAAAACCCTACTCGTCAATACAACTATTTTTAAAGCACGCTTTATAAGCAATTTTTGTGCCGTTTTATTTTTTATAGCATAGAAAATTCAAAAAACCTACATTTTTTGAGCAGATTGTTTTTTCATTTCCTACATAGTTTTAGACTTTATGGATGTTCTTAGTGCATATCAATTATTGAAAAGGATCATTAATACCTTCACACAGACTAAAGTTACACGAAACACTACATCGGCTGCTTTCACTTACTTACAAGAGTCCGTTAAATCAAAACATCTGAATCATTCTGCTTTGTTAGGCTAAAGAGAGGTGGTCCCACTTGTTTGAACAACTAAAAGCGTATTTATAAGTGATATTCCGCTCTAGTTAAGCCACCTTGTTTTGTTGGGGTAGCTGATCATAGTAAAACTCATTTGGTGTCAA
>NZ_JBUEBA010000002.1:2573939-2577390 GCF_058107045.1 Acinetobacter sp. AB03
CCGGATCCATCTCTGTTAATACTGATTTATTACGCCAACATCCCAAAGCGCTCGAAATTATCCAAAGTTTTAGCAACCAAGCCAAACCGATAGCTGTGATTTGTCATGCACCTTTAGTTTTGATTAAAGCTGAACAGATTAAAACTAAGCATCTGACTTCGCATAAGAATATAAGACTCGATCTGGAAAATGCAGGTGCTATATGGGTCGATGAGGCCGTTCACACATGTTATGCAAGTGGCTGGACACTCATCAGTTCACGCAATCCAGAAGACCTTCCCGCTTTTAATAAAGCAATATTGAAAGAACTTGAATCCAATTCGTCCGTTTAAGACTCCATAAAACAAAAAGAGCCTGATATTGAGCAGGCTCTTTTATTCATTTTTAAAAGTTACAGACTTTTTAAATATTCAATAATTTCTACTTGTTCTGCCATTTCAGCCAGTTGAAGCGCTGTGTATTCACCTTTGTAGTCGACATTCGCACCTTTTTCAACCAGTAGTTTCACTACATCTAGATAGCCATTTTCAGCCGCCGCTTGAAGTGCGCTATAGCCTTCATCATCTGTCGAGTTCACATCTACACCATTGGCGAGACTTTTTTCTACTTCAGCGAGTTCACCTAAAGATGCCCAATACACCAGTTCAGGTAAATGCAGTTCATCATCGTTTTCAGGAATTGGGGAGAATGAGTTGAGTTTCATATATTTTATTCCAAAGCTTTGGATTTATTAAATGCATAAAGTACTCTGTGGTCAACAAATATTAAAGCTCTCCATTTTTTTCAATATTATTTTTCACAATATTAAATGCCCATCTTTAAAGTTCTTATCATACTTACCATGATGCCGATAACCATATCTTTGGTTATAAATATCAGTAAAATCATCATGCCAATGTTCAAATTTACCCTTACGTGCCATTAACGCAACTTTCGGATGAATTTCCCCTTTATACAACTTTTTAAAGTTTTGATCTGAAACAATCACACCTTTAGTTATATATTTACGTACTAAAATTAACTCCATCACTAATTTCCTAAATGCTACCAGCTCACAACTTCCACCAAGTCCAACCTGTTCACTAAAATGGATATAGCTATTCAGAACAATAAAATGATGCTCTCTAACTTCTAATAGAATACAAGTTTCACCACGCAAATTTTGGGATCTTACAAAATAAATAATAAATGGTTTTATTTGATCAATGCGTTCTAAGCAATCGTAAATACTTATATAAATTTGTTGATCGCACTTAAACGGATGTCCTTTTCCTTCTGTTAACCACTCATAATTAATTGCAAATGTTTGGGAAAAAATTTCTAAAAATTCTAACTCTGGTTCTTCAATATTTATAAAGTACTTCTCTAAATCACCTACTTTTTTTAATTCTAAAATTTTACTAAACTGAGCTACAGTAAATTTTTCATCTCGTCCTTCATTCATTAATGACAAAACTAAATTTAAGCGATCAGCGATTTTATCTACATCAGTCCTGTTCATCTTAAACTTGAGTTTTTCTTTAAAAGGTCACTCAGAAAATTTGTTAAAAGTCCCAACCCAATCGTTTCAAAAAAACTCATTTTTTAAATTTCTTTTAATTTATTAAGATTAAAAGAATATAACAAAAAGCCCCCACAATTTGGAGGCTTTCAATTAAATGACTCTTAAGCTTTCGAAATCGCAGGCTGACTTGCACCAATCTTTTCAGATTCATCTTCATGCATAATCAGTGCAACCGCAATAGCAGTAATCAACACAGGCAAACCCACTGCAATAAAATTAAAGTGAGCAGGTAAATTCATACCTAACAAACTTCCGATTAAAATTGGTCCAATGATTGCACCCATACGACCAATCGCAGACGACCAACCAATCCCCGTTGAACGAACAGCAAGTGGATAGTACTGAGCGACATAGCTATAAAGCAGCATTTGCGAACCAATGGATGCAGCACCCGCCAAGAATACTAAAATATATAAAAGGAATTGATTCGATTGGAAGCCCATCAAGCTCATTACAACAGCACCCATCATGCCCAAGCACATCAGCACAGGTTTCAAATGGAAGCGATCAGCCAAGATCCCTCCACCCACAATACCAATCACAGCACCAATGTTCATCACCATCATAAACATCAAGCTATTGTCCATTGAGTAGCCTGCTGCCATCATTAACTTCGGCAACCAACTGCTTAAAGCATACATTGTCAGTAAGCAGGTGAAGAACGCCACCCAAAACAATAAGGTATTTACCGCACGCCCACGTTTAAATAAGCTCACAACATTTGCAGACTCTGGCACATCAACCTGATGCAACTCAAAAGTTGTATCTTCTTTTACCGTTACTGTTGGTGCTAAACGACGAACAATTTTACGTGCTTCCACTTGACGGTTTTGTTGCACAATAAAAGTCAAAGACTCGGGCAAAAACTTCCAAATAACTGGTAACAACAACAAAGGAATACCCGCAATAAAGAACATAATTTGCCAACCAAAACTTGGAGTAAACCACGCACCTAGTAATGCAGCCATTACACCACCCACAGCATAACCACTAAACATTGTGGTTACTAAGGTACTACGCATTTTTTGTGGTGCATACTCAGATGTCAGCGCAACAAGGTTTGGCATTACTCCACCAATTCCTAGTCCCGCAAGGAAACGGAGAATTGCAAATTCCGTTGGGTTTGATGCAAAACCACCTGCACAGGTAAGCCCGCTAAAAAGTACAATACAGATCATAATGACTTTTTTACGACCAATTTTATCCGCCAAAGAGCCAAATATCATTGCACCAAACATCATGCCTGCTAAAGCAGTACTTGCAAGCATACCCGCCTGTACAGCACTTAAGCCCCAGTCTTCCATTAATAATGGCAATACCACACCATTAATTGCCAAATCATAACCATCAAATAAAATAATTAGCAGACACCAAGCAACAACTTGAAAATGGAAACCCGAAAATTTTGCACGATCAATAATATCATTCACATTAACTGCTTTAGCTGACATTATTCACCTCCTATGAGCTATTGTTTCATTGCACTTTAACTAGCGCCCTTCAGTTTTTATAATGTGCTAATTCAGCCCAAACTGAAGTCATTCACCAAAGTAATTTGGTGTTATATTCACACAATTTATAGTGATATAAAAATTCAACATTAGTCTAAATAAATGATTTAATTCGCATTAAAAATAAATAAAACCAACCATTAACACTTGTCTTTCTGATATGAAATAAAATAATAATTAACAATAAAGGCCTAATTTAAATTAGATAAAAATATAGTATTTAGTTGATAGTAAAAATTAACTGATAGTAAAAAAGAAAAATAAGTATAGAAAAGTTCATTTAAATAATAATTATGACTATTTAGGATGTTTTATTTAATTACGATAAATCTCAATTGGACGATTGATTCATTTATTATTTTAACCTTCCTTGCAT
>NZ_JBUEBA010000002.1:2577490-2658772 GCF_058107045.1 Acinetobacter sp. AB03
AGTTTTGTTAATTATTTTTAAACTTATTCAAGACTTCCAGATTCTACCGCTTGGGCTAAATCCTTGTTTCTCAACAAGTTTTAATCAACATCACCGCCGATGGATGTGCATTCTACAGTATTTCCAAACCAACACAACCCCCTTTATTCAATTTTTTATAAAAAAACTTCCACTTGTTTATTTATTCAGCAAAATGGCGTTTTTTTACTAACATTTCTTAAAATTTGATTTAACAATGAGCAATAAAGAGCTGTTAAGATAGTTAAAACATTATTTTTTTAATTCACCTGCTGATTATAAAGTTCCGGAACTCTTTTATATGCAACACATTCGCCACTTATGTGCTGGTCTACTCTTTGTAGGCTTTACAACATTTGCATTTGCTGAAGATGTAGCGCCTGCGGCTGCCAGCGAAATAGATACCAGTGCTGATCCGCAAACAGCTCAATCTTCTTCGCTTAAAGAATTAAAGAATATTAAAGCAAAAGATTTAAAAGTAGATGCCAATGCAGCACAACCTGATAATGTAAAAGATCCGCTTCAACCTTTAAATAGACAAATTTTTGCCGTCAATGATGCTTTAGACGGTGCGATCGTTCGCCCAATTGCGGTGGAATATAAAGAAAAGATCCCTTCTCCGATTCGTGACTCTTATAGTGGCTTTCGTAAAAACCTCGGTGAGCCTTGGAATGCGGTAAACCAACTTATACAAGGTCGTCCCGGCCGTGCCGCAAAAACTTTAGGTCGATTTACCATTAATACGGTAACTACTTTAGGTTTTGCAGATCCTGCTTCGCGCTTAGGTTTAGAAACTGAAGATGAAAACTTTGGTACGACTCTTGGCTATTGGGGGGTTCCATCTGGCCCATACCTAGTACTTCCTGTTTTTGGGCCAAGTACTTTCCGTGATGGCTTTGGCTTGGTTGTTGATGGCTATGCGCGCCCACAAAGATACATATTAGAAGATGAAGAAGGCCTGTATTGGGCGGAACAGGCTTTACGTGGTATTGATGTACGATCACAACTGATTGATATTGAAGGTGCGATTCAAGGCGACAAATACTCCTCAATTCGTGATATTTATTTACAACGTAAAAACTTCATTATTGCTGAGAAAAAAGGCCAAGAAGCTGAAGGAATGTTTATTGATGAGGTCGGTGATGATGATTCTTCTAGCTCTCCATCAACCAATGAATCGCATCAAATGCTAGATACGGAATAACAATGTATTGCAGCTAGAGTTGAATTTTTTTTCTCTAGCTGTAATTTGCTTGTTATAGTAAAGCAATAGCTTAATGCTAAGGATAAGCCATTTTTTTTATGTATTTCATTCAACCTTCTCGCCATATTCCATATTTAGAACAGGTGCTAGACACACTACCAAGTGTGCAAATGATTCGCATAGAAGACATTGATCTTTATGACCCGACTATTATTGCTATTGCCGATATCCAAGATTATTTAGATTATAAATGGACACTGCCTACCATTGTCCTTGCCTTTGAAAATGAAGGTAGTGCTTTAGCCCAAGCTTGGGAACTCGGTGCTTTAGCAGGTTGGATGTGGAATAAACTCCCCAGCAATCCTCAACAATCCTTACTCAAAATTGATGCACAATATAAACGCAATCAAGACAGTCGCGATCTGCCTTCCGCAGCAGAATTACAAAAGCGACTTTTACCAAATCCTATAGAACTCCAAAACTACACCGTTGAAACGTTTTTTCAGCCTTCTGCTTATTTGTCTGGAGACTGGTTTGATTATTGGAAAATTAGCGATAAAGAAGTGATGTTCTATTTGGCTGATGTATCTGGTCATGGGGTCACCAGTAGTTTATTAACCTCTTGGATGGCGGCTTTTCATGGTCGTGCCAAAACACCGCGTGGGTTAATTAAGAAACTCAATGGCATGTTGGTTCAAGAGAATATTGAAAAGCACATCACCATGATTGCAGGGATTTTAAACCTCGAAACCCATCAACTTCGTTGGTCGAGTGCAGGACATTACCCCCCCGCAATTATCTTTGAGCCAAATCAAGCTCCTAAAATATTACATACCAGTAGTTTTCCTTTAGGCCTTACTGAAGAACTGGAAGTTGAAGAGCATGAATGTGTACTCAACCGTCATGCCCGCTTCATTATTTGTTCCGATGGCGCACTCGAACCCTTCAATGGCGGACTGAATGATCAGTTCACACAATTGGTCTATCATTTGCAAAATCAATCCTTTGAAGCACCAGAACATGTTGCAGACGATATTGCTATATTAAGTTTACGTCGAATGAATTAACTAAATTATCAATAACTTATTACAATATCCTATCTTCTAAGACTGTTAGATACTTGAGTAAGTATTTGCCCTATGGGATAATTTCCTATCCTTCTCTGCAAATGGCATTTATATGTCAACAGGTCATGTTGAATATGCAAGCTTGAATGGAACGCATATTTTTAAGCTTATTGGCGAAGTGCGTGCCCAATCTTGTATCAGTCTAGACAAACTTTTAAACCGTATTGAACAACAGTCAAATGTTGTTGGTGCAATCGTAGATTTAACCCAAACTACATTCATCGACAGCACTGTGTTAGGCATTTTGGCAAAGTTAGGCTTAAAGCTTAAACAGATCCATAATATCCAAGCTGTCATGTTGTCCACCAACTCTGATATCACTACCTTAGCCAACAGTATGGGGCTAGGGCAGGTTTTTGTGATTTTAAACTACTGTGGCGATCCAAATGTTTGTACCCTCGAACTGATGGAAGAGCATATTACACATCGTAATATGTTAAACACCGTACTAGATGCACATAAAACTTTGATGGAACTAAATCAAAGTAATCAAAATATGTTTGAACCTTTGGTCAAACAGTTGCAAAAAGAACAAGACAACCTCGATCAAGTGTCACAGCAACAAAACGCATAACAACAAATTTTGTAGGCCCATTTATGACTTTACTTTCTGTTGTACAGATGAACTCTCAAAATGACATTGAAGCAAACTTTCTTGTCATTGAGTCTCTCATTCAACAAAGTAAAGCAAATGGTGCTGAACTTATTGTGTTCCCCGAAAACTTCGTTTGTTTTGCCGCAGGCAAACAACGTGAGACCGCAGCACAGTTTGAAGACATTCAAAAGCGTTTAGAAAATCTTGCTCATCAATATCAGATCTGGATCGTCGCGGGTACTCTCCCATGCCCGTTCCGTCCAGATGGTTCTGTTATTGAGGATGGTCGTGTTCGTACAGTCAGTCTTTGCATTAGCCCTGAACGTACTGAAGCACGTTATGACAAAATTCATTTGTTTGACGTACAAGTTGGCGATGCTGTGGGTGGCTACCAAGAATCGAAGTTTTTTGAACCTGGTACAGATGTCGTTGTGGCAAAAACGCCTTTTGGTAATATTGGCTTGATGGTTTGCTATGACTTACGCTTTCCTGAATTGGCTTTAACTTTACGCGCGCGTGGTGCAAATATTTTGACTGCTCCTGCTGCATTTACCTACACCACGGGGCAAATGCACTGGCAGTTATTATTACAAGCCCGTGCGATGGATAGCCAAAGCATCGTGTTAGGCGCAGCGCAACAAGGTTGGCATGGTGAAAAGAGACAAACTTGGGGACATGCAGCAGCAACCAATAGCCGTGGTCAAGTTTTGGATTTGATTCTTAACCCAGGCGCGCAGTTGATTACTGTACCTTTTGACTTGGCAGAACAAGTTCAAATCCGTGAAAGCATGCCGTTGATGCAACACCGAAAATTAGTGCAGTTTTAATCACGCTGCGATCGTTTAAAACAAGGTTATTCTTCGAACAAAAACTTCATATTGATTCACTACTGCTCTTTCATTGAGTATCTCTAGCTCTCATAAAATACATGACTCTATTTACCTTTAAAAATTAATAATCGCTCGAATCGCTCTCAGTTTTCATTCACATCGACAAGCCCTGATTGCGAATGTTAAAAAACGATAATAGCATTCTATATCATTGATTTTTAATTAACTAAACCTTCAACCTAATCGTAAGCACACTCTGTATAAATTTACAAAAACACTGCTTATTCTTTCTGCAATTTAGGACAGGATAAGAACTCAAATACAATATTCTGGGAATCACAATGTCTTTAGAAAAAGTAGTTTATACAGCACATGCTAAAGCGACAGGTGGCCGTGATGGTCGCGCAACCTCTTCTGATGGAATTTTAGATGTAAAACTCACCGTTCCTAAAGAAATGGGCGGCGCAGGTGGTGGAACGAACCCTGAACAGCTTTTTGCCGCAGGTTATTCTGCATGTTTTCTAGGTGCAATGAAGTTTGTTGCTAACCGTGACCAATTAAAAATTACACCTGATGTTTATATCGAAGGTGATGTAGGTATTGGCCCGATTCCAACAGGCTTTGGTATTCAAGTGACCTTGAACATTCACTTAGAAGGTTTAGAGCATGCAGAAGCGCAAAAATTAGTGGATGCAGCACATATTGTTTGCCCTTATTCAAATGCAACACGTGGCAATATTGATGTGACGTTGAATGTGATTGTTTAATTTTTAAATGAACATCCACTTAAAAATAAAGACTAATTTTTAGGTGGATTTAATTTATTCAAATATTCTATATTGACTTAAACAATGTAGAAAAACACCTAAAATGAAGCGTGACAAATCAAATGATGAAACTTTTCTTCAACTGACTAATATTGCAAATAATTTTAAATCGATTGAAGAAAATTATCTCCTTTCCTATCCTTTTTTTTAAATTACTTCCAAAATTTAGAATCTATCAATTTAGAGAATTTGGTTATCGGAATAAGTTTTACTTATTCTTGGATGCCCACGATCCTAAAAGCGCTAAATCTTAAAAATACAGAAGAAGTTCTCTTCATCTTAAATGAAGTCAAAAAAGGAAAACTTATCGATGAACAACAACTTACAACGCTAAAAACTACCTTTAACAATTCACTTGTTGGTACATCACAACTCTTACATTTTATAAACCCAAAGCAATATGCGATTTGGGACAGCCGTGTTTTTAGATTTCTAAACAATGTAGAACCACATAAATACAGACTAGAAAAGCCCAGAGCTTATATTGAGTATTTAAAGCTGATCGAAGAGCTAAAAAATGAAAAAGCATTTACAGCATTTTTTGATTTAATAAAACAAAAAGTTGGTTATGACATTACGGAATACAGAGCACTGGAACTTGCATTTTTTAAAGGCTCTCAATTTCAAAATAAATGAACCCGTTAAAATTTCATTTTTTAAATTTAATCTTTAGCTGTATTCATTACTCTGCCGCTTCATTGGTCACACGTAATACCTCTTCCAGTGTGGTTTTCCCCGTCAACACTTTACGCAAACCATCATCACGAATAGAGCCTGAGTGTTGTCGTGCATAACTTTCTAATTCATATTCAGCGGCATTGCCATGAACTAAACGACGCATTTGATCATCCACAGCGACAATTTCATAAATTGCCGTCCGTCCCGTAAAACCCGTATGTGAACAACGTTCACAGCCATTCGGTTGAGGTAACTGAAGTTCTGTTTTTGGATTCAAATGCTGAAACAGTTGTGTTTCAAAAGTATCGGCTTCATGCCATGTCACACAGTGACTACATAAGGTTCGCACTAAACGCTGTGCAATGACACCAATCAAAGAACTCGACAACAAAAACGGCTCAATGCCCATATCTTTTAAACGGGTCACCGCACCAATGGCCGTATTGGTATGCAGTGTAGATAAAACCAAATGCCCTGTGAGCGATGCTTGGACCGCAATTTCAGCCGTTTCCAAATCACGAATTTCACCCACCATTACTACATCAGGGTCTTGACGCAGCATGGCCTTTAAGGCTCTCGCAAAAGTCATATCGACTTTGGTGTTAACTTGCGTCTGTCCAATTCCTTCCAGTTGATATTCAATCGGGTCTTCTGCGGTCAAAATATTTTTCGAACCATCATTGAGGTCCGAAAGTGCCGCATAAAGCGTTGTAGTTTTACCTGAACCTGTCGGCCCTGTGACCAAAATAATGCCGTGTGGGCGATGCACCAATTGGGTTAAACGCTCATAGTCAGGTTTCAATAAGCCCAAATGTGTCATGTTCAAACGACCGGCTTGTTTATCTAATAAACGCATCACCACACGTTCGCCATGTGATGATGGCAAAGTCGAAACACGCACATCCACTTCACGACCGGCTAAACGCAGTGAAATACGCCCATCTTGCGGAATCCGTTTTTCTGCAATATCCAATTTGGCCATGACTTTAATACGAGACACCAACAGCGGTGCTAGTTCACGGCGTGGCTGCACAATTTCACGTAATTGCCCATCGACACGTAAACGCACCGATAGTTTCTTTTCAAAAGCTTCAATATGAATATCTGATGCGCCAACACGAATGGCTTCAGACAATAACGCATTAATCAAACGAACAATTGGAGCATCATCTTCTTGATCCATCAGATCTTCAGCTTCAGGCACTTGGTCAGCTAAACTGAGTAAATCGGGATGATCTTCTAAACCTGCGGCCACTTGTTGTGATTCGCCACTGTCCCCTGCATAGCTACTGCTTAAAAGCTGGTGAAATTCTTCATCACTACACAGTTGATGTTGTGCTGCCACACCTAAAAAACGACGTGCCTCTTGCAAAGCCAACAACGGCGTACTTTCACGGCGCACAATAAAGGCTTGATCGCCTTCGTAACGCAACAGCACGCCATGACGCTTCGCAAAACTATAGGGAATTTGTAATTGTTTAAGCACTTGCATCTTAAAATTATAATAATGATGAAAAATATTATTTTGAGTGTACTCTAAGCATATGACAGCGTGAAGTCTGTTTTTCACTGATTTGCAATATAAGGAAATGTGCTGTTGCCTAATATGAATGAACTGTTTGAATCGGATAGCCCCAATTTAAAATGGTGGGGGGAATACAACTTTGAGTTGAATCAAGCTCGTGCGTGGCAGTTCGGCTCATTACTTTTTCGCCTCACCCGCGGTCTACAAGAATGGCGTTTAGAGTTCCATCGTCCTCAAGTTCAGTATGACTATGAGCAAAAATGGCATGCGATAGAGGACCCACATTTCGCCTTTCCACAACCCGTTGAAATTAAACGCTACATGTTTAAAAACACTCACCATACGATCCAACTGATGCCACGTTTGGCCGATCGTTCAGTGGTGATTAAACCTGTCGATCCGATTTATATTCCAGCAGGTCAGCGCGGGACGTTGTATATCAGCACTCCGTTATGGATTTCGGGTTTTATTGAAGGTCAGCGCGATCCCCTATTTGATATTCCTGTGATTTTACCCAAAGAAACTTGGTTTGGGCCAAACCACCGTACAGGTGAAATTGCCTACGCTACGGCTGTCGATGGTCGAACTGAATTGCATCAACTCAAACCACGTGCATTTCGTGCAGTGACGCCCATTGAGTTCCACAACACCAGCCATTTACAACTGCGTTTTGACCGCATGAACGTACCTGTTTCAGCCCTGCCTTTATTTTATAGTGAAAGTACGGGACGACTTTGGACATCGCAAATTAAAGTCTTACATGAAGGCGCCGATCGGCCACCGCGAATCCGTATCGAGAACCGTACGCCTCCGCATGCAGGCAAAGTGATTTATGTGCATCCACCGCGCTCTTCGGCGAGCGCATTATTTAATATGTTTGATTCATTCTTCTAAGGGGGACAGATGCCAAACTCAAATATTCCCCAAGAAATTACCAGTAGCCTAAAAGGCATTTTTACCAACATCAATACAGAACGACTAACGGAAATCTTAATTGCCTTAGTGCTGTGTTTTGTTGGGTTTCTCTTGGCACGTCTGGTTTCAAATACCTTTATCCGAACCATTGGCACCAAGTTTAACGCCCACCAACGACTGGTCTGGCGTCGTGGTATTTTTTACTTTATTTTTCTAATTTTTGTGATGGCCAGCCTCAAAGAAGCTGGTTTTAAACTCAGTGTGTTCTTAGGCGCCGCAGGTATTTTGACGGTTGCTTTGGGTTTTGCCTCACAAACCTCAGCATCCAACTTAATCAGTGGGTTGTTCCTGATTGGTGAAGGTTCTTTTGAAATTGGTGACACCATTTCAATCACCCTTATTCGTGGCAATACCATTGAAGGTGAAGTCATTTCAATTGACCTCCTCTCGGTTAAGCTACTCACTCAGGACAACATTTATGTACGACTGCCGAATGAACAACTGATTCGAGCGCCTGTTCACAACCTCTCTAAGTTTCCAATACGGCGTATTCCCATCACCCTAGCGATTAACTTTCATGAGAACATCATTAAAGTACGTGAAGTGCTGATTGATGTGGCTAATAAATATCCTTTGGTGCTTGCAGACCCTAAACCTGCCGTCACCGTCACCGCCTTTCGTGAGTCTTCGATTGAGTTACTGTTTGCCGTGTGGTGTCAGCAAGAACACTTTTTGCAAGTGCGTGATGAAATGCAGGAACGTATTCGTAATGGTTTCTTAGATAACCAAATCGAAATTCCTGTGCCGAAAATGGGTTTTGTCGATCATCCGCTTTCGCGTCCATTATCCAATGAAGAAATTGATCAATATGCCAATGCGCAAGCCTTGAAACGAGAACCGAATATCAAATAAATAGCCTCAGCTCCTTATGATCCCTGCAGACATAAGGAGCTGAATTTGTTTAATTGGTCTTTTCCTCAAGTTCAGGCATCGGTGCAATATACGCAATCACCAACATCACCAAACCTGCACCTAAAAATGAAATCACGCGGGTGAGTGTCCCAATGTGAGATAAGTCAAACAAGACCAATTTCAGCGTCACAAGAACTAAAATACACCCACCAAAAATCCACAATGAACGCAAGTTCCGTTTGGTCGCCGTCAGCATGCAAATGAAAGCCAAACTGACCCAAAGCAAAGTAAAGCTCAGTTGCACCAAGGCGTTTTCCCACATTTCCCAGTCATTATAGGGTGTTGCAAAATAGACATGCAGCGCACGTAGCACCACATAACTACTGAGCCAAAGTAGACTCGACATCATCAAAATGGCACCCAGACTTTTTTCCAAACCCGCTTTCATTTGTAAATTCAGCATCCAAATGAAACCGATCAGCATCGCAATACTGACCAAGTCAAATGGGTTGAAAATGGGTAGCCAGTACCCTGCAAAAGCTTGTTGGCTAAAGATCTGAGAACACACGATCCAAAACAACATGAGCACTAAGGTATTGCGTGCTTGCCAAAACTGTCTCCATCGCGTTTGAGTCGATTGTGTGTAGCACCATGCAGCAAAGGCCAGCGGCAAAATGACCATGCTTAAATACGGCATACTTGGAATGAGGGTTAAGCTGGTCAGCGCTAAACTCAGTAAAGCACCCAAACTCACCCACTCCTGCTCATCCTCTACGCCCTGTAACGGGCGAAGCCACAGCAACGTGAGTAATCCACTCGTTAAAGCAAACAATAGGCGATCTAAACCAGTCGACCACATAATGATGCCATCATGGCTCAAGCCCACCAAGAAAATAAAGGCAACTGCATACAACGGAATCAGGCCAATCCATTTGGGTAATAGCCATGACCAACTGGCTTTACGGTAGAGCAACCATTCATTCAGCACTGTATATAAAAGTACGATGATCAGCAGCGCCATCGTCACCTGACTTTTACTGTGGATTTCATCCAAAAGTAAAATAAACAACATGCTGGTTGCTGAAAGCAGTTGTAAGCAAAAAAAGGCAATGGTGGCAAAAGACAACTGTTGTCTAAAGCGCTCTACACTGTTGGCAACGGCAACCACAGCAAAATAACTCAGACACAGCGCCCAATAGACTTCCGTTGGAAAACGATTGAGCTCCACCACATAGTACAGACTTGAGAGCCCTGCCACGGCCAGTAAGCCCATCGCCAAATAACGACTCAGTGCAGAATTTCGATATAAGGCATACATAAAAATTAGTGCACCCTCAACACTCCACCCCACCACACCCCACTGATCAGGCAGCAAAATAGGGGGAATCAGCGCCAAGAAAACCAAGGTCAAACTGAGATAACTTTGTGCAATCAACTCAACACTGTGGGATCTTTTTAGCAGTTGATAAAGCACGGCATAGAGCGCTGCAAAGCCCAGACTAAAGCCTGCCTGCCAAGTCGTTTCTTCAAAATACATCACATACAAAAAAGCAAAAGCAACAATGGGTGCAGCAAAAATCAAAGCCACATCCAAGATCGGTTTCAACTTAAACTGAGTTAAATCCTCACGCGCCAAAAGTTGGCTATAACGAAAACTCAACCAAATAAAGACCGTACTATGTGCCAAAACCAACAAGGCCAGCATGCCTCGCTCAGGCGCTTTACCCTGATAAAAGGCATAAGCGCCGCCTACGACCACCGTCATTAAAAAAGCAATTTGATTGAGGACTTTCCACGGCCTGAACGTGCTTAAAACCGCGACCGCAATATTGATAACCAAATAATAGGCCACTAGCTCTATCGCAGTGGCATTTCGTACAGGCAAAGTAAAAGGTGCTAAATAAGCAATGATCAGCGCCATCAACGCCAGCTCAATCGACTGCTGTTTTAAACTGAGCCAGAGTGTAACCGCCATCACCACCACAAAGCACAGGCTCGCAATCGCTAAACTTGCAATCACACCGTTGTAGTAAGCAAAAAACAAAGTCAAAAATAAGCCTGACAGTCCAAGCGCTTCCAAAGCCAAAGCAAAACTGCGGTTTTTGTGCCGAAGCACATAACCAAAGATCACAACGCCCACACTTACCGCAGCAACGAGGCTCAGCTTAACAGCGAGACTCAACTGCCAATGTTCGGTGGCAAAGCGTAATAATAAAATAAGCCCAATCAGCAATATCACAATCGCAACTTTTAAGACAGGATTGCCCTGCCAAAGCCAGCGTTTCACTTGCTCACTGAGACTTAAATCATCTGTATTGTTTAGAGTAGTGGGTAAAGAGGGAGCGTTTTCAGATTCTGGGAATCGGTCAGATATCACCTGATGTGGCTGTGCTTGCACGGATAACAATAGATATTCTAAACGACGCAACCATCGAAAGAAAAAGAACAACCAACCACTGATCCCCAATCCAATGAGCCCACCCCATTGCCCCACCATGCCGACTAAAATGACGAAAGCAGCAAGGTAAAGCGGCACTTTTGACGTTGGCTGGAAAGTAATGTCCCGTTGTTCCGCCAAGGTCGTACTGGGGTGTTCAATACTATCAACATAGTGCATAACACTCATGATCAAAGCAATTCCACACAATGCACTCAACAGCGGTACAGCCAGAAACCATGCTGCAATAGCAACAATCGTGAGCCCCATTAACCACATCATGCGAATTTCACGCTGTCCAGTTTGCATCCGTTCTCGATCTCTTTTTCTCATCTTCAAATAATACATCAGCTTGTAGTGCATCTTTAAGCGCATAACCGTAACCATCTATGCCAATCGGTACATCAATACACTTTGTTCTGCGTCAAAATCACGTACAATAAACGGGTTATTTGGATAAGGAATCTTGCAATGCCACCATTTGTCTTGGTCGATGGCTCATACTTTTTATTTCGTGCTTTTCATGCTTTGCCACCGCTCACCACGTCAACTGGCTTACATACCAATGCAATTCGTGGGGCAATTTCTGCCATCCAAAAACTGATGCGTCGTACCCAGCCAACACATATGGCGGTCATTTTTGATACGCCAGAACCAACTTTTCGTCATGTGCTATCACCAATTTATAAAGGTGACCGCCCAAGTATGCCTGAGGAGTTATCAGAACAAATTCCATACTTGCATGCCTTAATTCGTGCTTTGGGTATCCCCTTATACATGCTCCCAGGTGCCGAAGCAGATGACATCATCGGGACTTTAGCCAAACGTGCGGAAGCCGCGGGACAGCAAGTGCTGATTTCCACAGGCGATAAAGACATGGCACAGTTGGTGACCGATAAAGTCACCTTAGAAGACAGCTTTAAAGACAAGCCGATGGATGTGAATGGCGTGTTTGAAAAGTTTGGGGTGTGGCCAAACCAAATTATTGATTATCTGACCTTAATGGGCGATGCCTCTGACGGCATTATGGGCGTTCCGGGTGTCGGGGCTAAAACCGCAGCAAAACTGTTAACAGAATATGGCTCGATTGGTGGCATCTTAGAAAATGTCGATAAAATTAAAGGCAAAGTCGGTCAAAACATCAAAGAACATGCTGATGGCATTGCGCTTGATCATCAACTGGCAAGTATTGTCTGTGACTTAGAGACAGGACTGACCTTTGACGATCTTAAACTCCAAGATCCAAATACTGAAGCCTTACGTTCACTGTATACCGAACTGGAATTCCGCCAGCAGTTACAATCGCTCGATCATCCAAACAATCCCAATAGTGCAACCTACAAACAAGCGACGCAACACATTGCCAAATCAGCACAATCTGAAACCGTCATCAATACAGAAGATCAGGCCGTTCAAAGCAGCGTCGATGACCAACTGGGGCAAGCGAATTACCATACTGTGCTCAGTGCAGAACAGTGGACTCAATTATTCAAACGTTTAAGTACAGAAAAACGTTTTGCCTTTGATACCGAAACCACCAGTTTAGACTATCGCGTAGCACAAATTGTTGGTTTCTCGGTCGCGTTCGATGCGCAAGATGCATATTACGTTCCACTTGCGCATGATTATGAAAATGCACCTGCGCAGTTAGATCGTGAACAGATTTTGGCGCAAATTAAACCTATTTTAGAAGATGAGTCGGTTCAGAAAATTGGTCATCATTTGAAATACGATGCCCATGTCTTAGAAAATCATGGCATTGAGCTAAAAGGTTGGTATTTCGATACCATGTTGGCATCTTATGTACTCAATGCTGTGGCAACTCGTCACGGGATGGATGATGTTTCACGCCTCTACCTCAGCCACTTAACCACGACCTTTGAGCAAGTGGCAGGTAAAGGTGCAAAACAGAAAACCTTTAACCAAATTGAGATCGAAACCGCCGCGCACTATGCAGCTGAAGATGCACATGTGACCTATCGCCTGTTTGAAGTGCTCGATGCCAAACTACAAAAGCATCCCGAACTGGTCAATATTTTGCACAATGTCGAAATGCCAGTTGCCCGTGTCCTGACCATCATGGAAGAAAATGGCATTGAGCTCGACTTAGGTTTCCTTGATCAACTCGGTATTGAGTTTGCCAATACCATGGCCAATCTTGAAAGTCAGATTACCGAACTGGCAGGACAAAGTTTCAATGTCAGCTCGCCGAAGCAAGTCGGTGAAATTCTGTTTGATAAACTCGGACTTAAGGGCGGCAAAAAAACCGCAACGGGTCAGTACAGTACCTCTGAAAGTGTTTTAGAAAAGATTGACCACCCAATTACCGAGCTAATTTTGGACTATCGTGGGTTATCCAAACTAAAAAGCACCTATACCGATGGCTTATTAAAACAAGCCAACAGTGATACCCATCGTGTGCATACTAGTTACCACCAAGCACTGACTGCAACAGGCCGCCTGTCTTCGACCGACCCAAACTTACAGAACATTCCTGTGCGTGAGGAAATTGGACGTCAAATTCGTAAAGCCTTTATTGCACCACAAGGTCGCGTGCTCTTGGCAGCCGATTATTCACAAATTGAACTGCGTTTAATGGCGCATTTCTCCCAAGATGAAGCCTTGGTCGATGCTTTTAAGCATGGACAAGATGTACACCGTCGTACAGCGGCTGAAGTCTTAGGTGTCGCACTTGAAGATGTTACTTCAGACCAACGTCGCCAGGCCAAAGCAGTCAACTTCGGTTTACTCTACGGTATGTCTGAGTTTGGCTTAACCCGTCAACTCGGTTTTAGCCGTGAAGAATCGCGTGGCTATATTGCGAAATACTTCCAACGTTATCCGGGCGTGCTCGACTATATGGAACGTACCCGTCAAATTGCACGTGAACAAGGTTTTGTCGAAACCATTTTGGGCCGTCGCTTGTATACGCCCGATATTATGGCAAGCAATAAAATGATCAAACAAGCGGCTGAACGTGCCGCAATTAATGCACCGCTGCAAGGTTCTGCTGCGGACATTATTAAAATGGCGATGATTGCTGTTGATCAAATGCTGCCTAAAGATCAAACCAAAATGCTACTACAAGTACACGATGAATTGGTTTTTGAAGTCGATGAAAGTATTGCAGATGAACTGGCTTCGAAACTGGCAGACGTGATGCAATCTGTTTTGCAAATTTCTGTGCCATTGTTGGTTGAAGTCGGCAAAGGTCGAAACTGGGATGAAGCCCACTAAAACATTTGCGCCTTTCTCCTAGAAGGAAGGCTGGTATGGAGGTCATTTGCCTCCTAGAAGAAATATCAACGTCTTCACCTAAAAATTTCAACCACAAAAAAAGGACTCGCAATCGAGTCCTTTTTTTATTCGCTACAATCTTATAAACCAGTGAGCAGGACAATCGCCACTTCATTCATAATCATTTCAGCAATATACAGAGCCAAGAACGCTACGATTGGAGAAAGATCAATCATCCCCATATTGGGCAATAAACGGCGAAACGGTGCCAATAATGGTTCAGCAAGCTCTTGTATCACTTCGATATAAGGCGAGCGTGACTGGGTAAACATCACGACCCAACTTAAAATAATCGTTGCAAAAATCAGGTAACGACAGAAACGAATCAAGTCCTGAATCATGGTCACAAAAGTCAAAATAACCAAATGCACAGGACTATTCGGCATCGCTCCAGAGAGATACATGACACCAAAAATTTTCAGTAAATACAATAAAACCAAAAGTACTAAAGCCGCTAAGTTAACACGACCTTTCGCTACATTTGGAAAAATACGACCAAACATATCCACAATTTTTGTGGCTTTTACGGTCGACATCACCACTGGGTTATAAAAGTTAACCGCTGCCAACTGCATGAGAAAGCGGAAGAACACCAGTAAAATTGCAACGTTAATAATGATGCCAAAAATTAGCGCAGAGTTTGCACCCATACTTGAACTTTCCTAAATAAAACGATTATTTGCTACTTTCACTCAGCTCTTGAGCAAGTTCCTGACTGCGCTTTTGAGCAGCAGCCAATGCAGCTTGGATATTTTGTGAAATTTGTGCACGATCAAACACTTCAAGTGCCGCTTGGGTTGTACCATTCGGTGAAGTGACATTCTTACGCAATTCAGCTGGTGTATTTGAGCTCGTGATTGCCATTTGTGCCGCACCCAATGCAGTTTGCAACGTCAACGCCGTTGCTACTTTTTCATCTAGACCGAGGTTTTTACCTGCACGGATCATGCTTTCCATCATATAGAAAAAATACGCAGGACCTGAACCAGACACCGCAGTCACAGCATCAATTTGCGCTTCCTCGCCTACCCATAAAGTCAAACCTGTCGCAGCAAGTACTTGGCTCGCCAAATCACGGTCTTCTTTATCTACAGCCTCAGTGGCATATAAACCATGCGCACCTGTTTGTACTAAAGCAGGTGTATTTGGCATTACACGAACAATACGATTACTGCCAGCTAATGCAGCAATCGTTGCAATTTCAGCACCCGCAACAATCGAAATAATCAACTTACCGTCAAATAAACCGTTTAATGGCTTTAAAACATTGGCTAAAACTTGAGGTTTAACCGCTAAGACCACGACATCGGCTTCACGAATAGCAGATGCGTTATCCTCAGTCACCACCAAGTCTTTTTCAGCCAATAAATGACGAACTTGTTCAACAGGATCAGAAACCGTAATGCGAGTTGAAGGTAAACCACGTGAAATCAAGCCACCAATGAGGGCTTGAGCCATGTTACCACCGCCGATAAAACAAATATTACGATTCAACACTGCGCTCATGATTATTTCTCTATCCTGAATTTTTTAACTAAGCGATTAAATTTGGTTGCCATCCACCCGCTTCACAATAAGCCGACTCGACCAACCAAAATCCTTTAGGCGTAAAAACACCAAGCATAACATTATCTATGCTTAATATTTGTATTGTATGACGTTGCCACGGAAAAATTTGTGCGCTCTGAATGGCTTTTTTCAACGGCCAAGCCCCAACACGCCCATACAAATGCAATTTTTCCCCACCTAAGCGCGGTTTTATCTGTAAAGGCTGCTCCAATAATGCAGAAGACAGTCCATATTTTTGTGTTTCAATGTGATATTGCCCTGAAGCCAATGCATAAGCTTGATCTAAACTAAAACGCTGCTCAATTGACTCAATCGTCTGGAATTGTTCCGCCAAATACTCTGCTTTACTGACACGAAAGAGCTGTTGTTGATAGCGCACATAATAATATTGGTTCCAGTGCAATGCGGCTTGGGCATCCACTTTGGATTCAATCACTTCATCAAACAAGCGTTGCACCATATCAAAAGCGGGGCGATATAAATCCTCACCTTTCATCCAAGCGGACAACAACTGTCGCTGTCTCGGTGCAGATAATTGACGAAATGGGGTTAAATTTAAAACCGCAGCATTCCCGCAACTGGCCCAATCTTGTGTCAACACATCAGCCAAAATCGTTTCGGCATCTTGCATCAAATAACTGGTGCGTGCCAAAGCTTGCTGCATTTTCGGAAAGCGTTTTTCTAAGATTGGCCACAATTCAGCTCGGCACCATGCCCGATCATAACTGGTATCAAAATTGGTTTGGTCTTGAATATTTCTTAGCTGCATCTCAGCGGCCCACAGCTCAATTTGCTGTCTGGACAAAGCCAATAGCGGGCGCCAAATTGTAAATTGCTCTCGTATGTCGATGCTCTGCATGGCGGCAAGTCCATGAATTCCCGCACCAGAGAGTAAACGGAGTAAAACGGTTTCAGCTTGATCTTGTTGATGATGAGCGAGAACTAAAATTTCATTGGCAAGAAGATGCTTCTGAAAGGCAGCATAACGTGCACTACGTGCTTGGCTTTCTACATTGCCTGTATCAACATCCACCGCTTGAATTACACATGGGACATCCAAGACATAGCATTGTTCTTGAACAAAGCTACCCCACTGCGGGCTGACATCCTGCAATTGATGATCAATATAGATGGCGCGAATGCGCTTGGGAAATAAATGAGACATCAAATGTAGCAGCAGCATGGAATCCATGCCACCACTACATCCGATTAAAAAATGAGGCTGTTCAGGTGTATCCTGAAACTCAGTTAAGACGCTAGCCCTAAATTGTCGCTGCCAAACTTCATTAAACGTTGGTAACGTGCTTCGCATCGTTCATTCGCATCCATTGGTTGCAACTCAGCCAATGCATCTTTTAAAACGGTTTTTAAAGCATGCATGACTTGTTCCGGGTTGAGATGAGCGCCTTCACCTTCATCGACCACATATTCAACAATACCAATTTTCTGTAGTTTTTCAGCAGTCAATGCCAAAGCTTCGCTGGCTTGCTCTGCTTTTTCAGCTGTTTTCCATAAAATAGACGCACAGCCTTCAGGTGAAATGACTGAATAAATACTATGGGATAACATCACCACACGGTCAGCCACACCAATACCCAGTGCGCCGCCTGAACCGCCTTCACCGAGTACAGTTGCAATTACAGGCACTTTCAAGCTTGAAAGTTGTGCCAAAGACGTTGCAATTGCTTCAGCCTGACCACGTTCTTCTGCACCCACACCTGGATATGCACCCATGGTGTCAATAAATGTAAAGACGGGTAGATTAAAACGTTCAGCCATATCGAGTAAACGTTGTGATTTACGGTAACCTTCTGGGTTACTCATACCAAAGTTATGTTGTAACTTTTCACGCGTACTGCGACCACGGTGTTGACCCACAATCATGACTGGCTGACCATCAAAGCGAGCTAATCCACCGATCATTGCACCATCATCACCAAATAAGCGATCACCATGCAAAGCATCAAATTCGGTAAAAATTTCACTCACATAATCTAAAAATTGCGGACGCTCAGGATGACGTGCAATTTGAACCGTCGTCCATGCTTTGGATTGCGCAGCTTTATTCTTCATAGCTCAACCATAAATCCCTAATTGACCAATTTATTCATCGACAAATTGTTCTGATTGGATATCCAGCTCAACATCCCAATGCTTAAATTGCGCTTGCTCATCATGCAAGTCTGCAACCAGCAAAGGCCATTGCGCGGCATTACCAGAAACACTCAGCTGCCATTGTTGCGCATTGCCTACTGTTAATTCAATGGCAGGAAGCATCTGATCGCTACGACTATGATTCAGTAAAACTGCGAGGCGAAGTAACAAACAAAGATAGACTAATTTGTTGCCACCGACCTTCATCACATCAACACGTGCGTCACTGCGCAGCTTACGACGGTGATGGGCCACCAAATGCGATAGATGGTTTTGATCAATTTGCGAGAAGCCCGCAATGTCTGAATGTTGCAATAAATATGCACCATGACGATGGTAGCCCGCATGGCTAATTGCTAAACCAATTTCATGCAGATAAGCTGCACGACGCAGTAAATCACTGTCTTCTGTGGTTAATTTCAGTGAATCCGCCACACCATCGAACAAATGCTGAGCCATGTTCACGACTCGTTCAGCTTGTTTTGGATCGGCGTTATAACGGCCCATTAACGCTTGTACAGAACGATCTCGAATATCTTCATGTTGAAAACGTCCCAGCAAGTCATACATCACCCCTTCGCGTAGGGCACCATCTGAATACACCAGTTTATCCAGTTCGAGTACATCAAAAATGGCATACAAAATAGCGATTCCGGCTGGCAAAACTGCTCGACGGTCTTCTTTTAGACCATCAAACTCCATCTCAGCGACATGTTTGTATTTGAGCAATTTTTCTTTAAGCTTATCTAAGCCATCACGGGTGAGTTCTTCTTTTTCATTACTCCAACCCATATTCACAGTAATTTGACGACACGCTTTGATGGTTCCGCTCGAACCAACCACTGTATCCCAACCCGCTTCTTTATAGGTATTCGCAATACCAGACAGTTCCTTACGTGCTGCCACCACGGCTTTATCAAAACTTTTTTGGTTAATTTCACCATCGACAAAGAAAGCTTTGGTAAATGCTACACAGCCCATTTGTAAAGATTCGGTATGAATGGGCTCAAATTCTTCACCAATAATCAGCTCTGTTGAACCACCACCGATATCAATCACAAGGCGACGTCCACTGTTTACCATGGTATGAGATACACCTAAATAAATCAGACGAGCCTCTTCACGACCTGCAATAATTTCGATGTGCTTCGGCAAAATTTCTGCCGCTTTTTGAATAAATTCATGTCCATTTTTAGCTTGGCGTAGCGCATTGGTCGCCACAATTCTTAAACGATTCGGCTGAACCGAACCTAAACGTCCGACAAAGCGAGATAAGCAGGCCAAACCACGTTGCTGTGCGGCTTCTGTTAAGTTTTTATTTTCATCTAAACCCGCTGCTAACTGTACTTTTTCTGACATTGACGCAACTTTTTTCACTTCGCCATGGTCCACTCGCGCAATCGCTAAGTGGAAGCTGTTCGACCCCATATCGATGGCAGCAAGTAACTCTTCATCAATCAAAAAATCAGACATGATTTAATATAAACCTATACAGAATTGTGCTTAGATTAATTCACCTCCATGCAATTTAAAAGCCATTTATGGTCAGAAATTGACGAGCTTTTAAAATTTCGGCATATATGACAATTGTGTTACACGATCAGTAACATCGTGAGCTTCAATTAGACAAATTCAAACTAAAGGTTGAAAATTTAGTAATCCATCTACTCAGTGATAGCAGGCTATGACATACTATTAGCCATAAAACTATCCAAAAATTGAAACTGGAGCTATCCATGTCTGGCAATATCGTAAATACAACTGATACAAACTTCGACGCTGATGTACTTCAATCAGACGTTCCTGTGCTTGTTGACTTCTGGGCAGGCTGGTGTGCGCCATGTAAAGCAATTGCACCTGTATTAGAAGTATTGGCGAACGAATACGAAGGTAAAGTGAAGATTGTTAAGGTTGACGTGACTTCTTGCGAAGCAACAGCTGTGAACTATAACATCCGTAACATTCCTGCATTACTCATGTTCAAAAATGGTGAAGTTGTTGCTCAACAAGTGGGCGCTGCACCAAAATCGAAATTGACTGCTTTCATTGAAGAAAACATTTAAGCATCCGTTTAGATTGAAAATGAAATACGCTGCCTAAACAACAGCGTATTTTTTTCGGCTATAAATTGACAAGTCTGTCTTTCTCTCTTATATTGCATGATCAAGAGATAAAGGATTATTCAATCCTGTCATTTTCTTAAAAGACACAACACATAAGATCGCCGCTCGGCAATACAAATTGTTTTGACACGTTTCTCTTCAAACAATGAATCAGTCCTCTGAATTGTTATAGTTCAAATACAATTGCGTTACTTCATTGCATGTCTGCGGCTAAATGTTGCTTCCTTTTCATCCTGTAATTTAGAATTTTTGATTCTTATCTGACCTCCTATGAATTTAACCGAACTCAAGAAAAAACCGATTGGCGAACTCATCAAAATTGCTGAATTTATGGGCCTCGAAGGAATGGCTCGTAACCGTAAGCAAGACATTATTTTTGCCATCTTAAAGCGCCATGCGATGAATGGCGAAGAGATCTTTGGGGATGGCGTTTTGGAAATTCTGTCAGATGGCTTCGGCTTCCTACGCTCTGCAGCGGGTTCTTACCTTGCAGGCCCAGATGACATTTATGTTAGCCCATCTCAAATTCGTCGTTTCAATCTACGTACTGGTGACACAATTACGGGAACCATTCGCCCACCCAAAGAAGGCGAACGTTACTTTGCACTGTTAAAAGTGAACCAAATTAACTACGACACTCCAGAAAACTCACGTAACAAAATCTTGTTTGAAAACTTAACACCACTTTTCCCAACCGAGCAATTGGTAATGGAACTTGGTAACGGGACGACAGAAGATTTAACCGCACGTGTAGTTGACTTGGTTGCACCTATCGGTAAAGGCCAACGTTCAATTATCGTAGCACCGCCAAAAGCGGGTAAAACCATGTTGTTACAAAACATCGCTCAGTCGATTGTGCGTAACAACCCTGAGTGCTTCCTGATCGTTCTTCTCATTGACGAACGTCCTGAAGAAGTGACAGAAATGGAACGTACTGTTCGTGGTGAAGTCATTGCGTCAACGTTTGATGAATCTCCTGCTCGTCACGTTCAAGTGGCTGAAATGGTGATTGAAAAAGCAAAACGCTTGGTTGAGCACAAGAAAGATGTTGTGATTCTACTCGACTCCATTACCCGTTTAGCACGTGCTTACAACACGGTTGTGCCTTCATCTGGTAAGGTTTTAACTGGTGGTGTGGATGCACATGCGCTGGAACGCCCTAAGCGTTTCTTCGGTGCAGCTCGTAATATTGAAGAAGGTGGCTCACTAACCATCATTTCTACAGCCCTGATTGAAACTGGCAGTAAAATGGATGAAGTGATCTACGAGGAATTTAAAGGTACAGGTAACCAAGAAATTACACTGGATCGCCGTATTGCAGAAAAACGTGTCTTCCCTGCGATGAACATCAAAAAGTCGGGCACCCGTCGCGAAGAGCGCTTAATGTCTGAAGACAATCTACGTAAAGTTTGGATTTTACGTAAGTTACTTCATACTCAAGATGAACTTGCAGCAATGGAATTCCTACTTGATCGCATGAAAGAAACCAAAACCAACGATGATTTCTTTGATCAAATGAAGCGTAAAGCAACTAGTTGATCCGACCTGCTTCACCTAAAAAGGCTGTCTTAACGACAGCCTTTTTTATTTGGTTGACTTAGCTTACACAAAGCAACATTTCATCCCATTCTCTGTAAACTTATTTGCAAGTTTTTGATAAATAAAAATTTGAAATAAAAACCCTCATCTTTTTAAATGTTTATTTAGTACTTCTCCAATACAAACCTCATCATTGATTGTTATTTTCTGTTAAAAAAGCCCTGTTTTTAGACCTTTTTTATCACTTTTTTCATCCCAGCTAGTAGCAATTCAAAATGCGCAGTGATAGCATATTTGCAGACCAGTTAGGCTGCTCCTGCATTGTTAGTCCCTAACAAAATTAGGAACAATAAAAGCGCACAACAGACTAACGTCGGTTTTTTTTAATCTCATATTTTAGAGAGTGATGCCATGTTATTCAAAAAAATCGCTATTGCTGCTGCAGTTGCTACTACTTTAGCTTTCGTTGGCTGTGCTAAGAAAGAAGAAGCTCCTGCTGCTGAAGCTGCATCTGAAGTTGCTGCTGCATCTGAAGCTGTTGAAGCTGCATCTGAAGTTGCTGTAGATGCTGCTGCTGCTGCTTCTGAAGCTACTGTTGCTGCTTCTGAAGCTACTGCTGCTGCTTCTGAAGCTACTGTTGCTGCTGCTTCTGAAGCTAAAGCTCACTAATCTCTTAGAGATTAGTCAAAAAGAGAGCCTGTGGCTCTCTTTTTTTATGCTCAAATTTTATCAAAAAATGACATTCTATTATTTTGCAAAAATTGAATCAGCCAAACGATCACCCAAAATTTTAAGCAAAAAAAAGCAGATCAATCGATCTGCTCATTTCCCACACGCTGGCGGAATTTCTGCCCTGCGCGGAAGGTCACTACACGGCGTGCAGAAATCGGAATTTCTTCACCCGTTTTCGGGTTACGACCTGGACGTTGACGTTTATCACGCAACTCAAAGTTACCGAAACCAGAAAGTTTAACTTGCTCACCAGAGATTAGCGCTTGGCTAATCTCATCAAAGAACAACTCGACCATTTGCTTAGCTTCACGACGGTTTAAACTCGTGAGCTCACTTAAATGGTCAGCCATTTCCGCTTTTGTTAATGCTGTCATGAAGCCCTCAATGTCGCCTGATAAGTGTTTTCCAACACTTGTAAAATATGATCCATACCAGATTTAATTTCAGCATCTTCAAGCGTACGTGATGGGTGTTGCCAAAGAAGTGCAAATGCCAATGAGCGCTTACCATCTTCAACGCCTTGCCCAGTGTACACATCGAACAACCAAGTCGAGTCCAAAAGCTCAACACCTGTTTTTTCGATAAGTTGCTGAATTTCACTTACATTTATCTTATCACTAATTAAAAGCGCAATATCACGTCTAACCGACGGAAAACGTGATAATTCTGTAAAATTAGATACATAAGTTTGCAAAACAGCCGATTGATCAAGTTCAGCCACCCAAGTTGTGCTCAAATCCAATGCATCTTCTAAAGATGGATGTAATCGACCAAAGTAACCAATAGATTGACCATCGACTAAAACCTCAGCAGACTGTCCTGGATGCAACCAGCTACGTTCAGAGCGAACATATTCAACCTGCACACGACCTGCTGCCAATACTTCTTCAATTTCACCTTTGAAATCAAAGAAATCCATAGCTTGAGGTTTAGCATGCCAAGTTTCTGACGTTTTTGCACCTGTTGCAATCACTGCAAGGGTTGGAATTTGTTTCAAATCATGAATAGATTCAGCGTCTTGATAGTCAAAACGCAAGCCTAATTCAAAGAAACGTACACGGCTTTGTTGGCGGTTTACGTTGTATTGCACACACGGAATCAAACTAGAGAGCAGTGTTGAACGCATCACCGCTAAATCGCTTGAAATCGGGTTAGCCAAAGCCAAAGGATTCACAGCCGCATTGAGTTGCTTCTCAAGCTTTAAGTCTGCAAAGCTAAAGCTAATTGCTTCTTGATAACCCAAAGTCACGAGAGTTTGACGAAGCTGAGCCATTTCAAATTGGTCTTGATATTGAGCCAATTTCGCTTCAATTTTTGGCAAACTGATTTGAATATTGTCATAACCATGAATACGCGCGACTTCTTCAATTAGGTCTTGGTAGATTACCATATCATAACGGTGTGAAGGCGGCACCACAGACCACTGACCTTCTGCTTTAACCGTCACAGCACAACCTAAACGGGTTAAAGCATCCGCAATAAATGCAGCATCTACGCGATAACCGAGCAATTGATCCACTTGTACTTGTTCTAGCTCAATCGCTTCACGCTTCGGTAAAACAGCCGCTTGTTCCGCAGTCGTAATCGGACCGAACTCACCACCCGCCAATTCTGCAATCAATTGTGATGCGCGGTGCATCGCGAGCATTGGGAGTTCAAAATCCACGCCACGCTCATAACGCTGTGATGCATCAGTATGTAAGCCAAAGCTACGGGCACGGCCTGCAATGGCTAATGGAGCAAAGAATGCAGACTCTAAGAAAATGTCTTGGGTTTCATCGGTAACAGATGAAGACAAGCCACCCATGATGCCTGCAATCGCCAATGCTTTTCCATCATCCGCAATCACCATGACTTTTTCATTGAGCTCAACTTCTTGTTCATTCAGTAAAACCAATTTCTCCGCCATATTCGCTTGACGAACTTGAACTGAACCTTGAATTTTTGCCGCATCAAAAGCATGTAGCGGTTGACCCAACTCCATCAGTACATAGTTAGTAATATCAACCAAAATACTGTGCTGACGAATCCCTGAGCGAACCAAAGCGCGTTCCATCCACTCTGGGGTTGCTGCTTTGGTATTCACATTTTTAATTACACGACCTAAATAGCGTGGGCAGCCTTCAGTGCTCACCACAACTTTTTTCTCATCAGCAATGCTCGCAGCAACGGCATTAATTTCAGGTGCAGTCACAGTCAGTTGGTTAATCACCCCAATTTCACGGGCAATACCACGAATACTGAAACAGTCACCACGGTTTGGCGTGATGCTGATATCAATCACATGATCATCTAAATTTAAATATTCACGAATATCCGCACCTACGGGTGCATCAACGGCTAACTCTAAAAGACCATCAATTTTATCTTCTAGATCAATTTCAGACGCACCACATAGCATACCTTGTGATTCAATGCCACGAAGTTTGCCTTTCTTGATTTTGAAATCGCCTGGAAGCACAGCACCAATGGTTGCCACAGGGGCTTTCATACCAACCCGAACATTCGGTGCACCACAAACAATTTGTAAAGGTTCCCCTGAACCAATATTCACCGTGGTCACACGTAAACGGTCTGCATCAGGATGTTGTTCTACCGTCAACACTTCACCAACAACCACGCCAGTGAACGGTTTTGCCGCAGGTGATAAATCATCAA
This sequence comes from Acinetobacter sp. AB03, assembly GCF_058107045.1. Lineage (NCBI taxonomy): Bacteria > Pseudomonadati > Pseudomonadota > Gammaproteobacteria > Moraxellales > Moraxellaceae > Acinetobacter > Acinetobacter sp. AB03. The sequence goes on from NZ_JBUEBA010000002.1 coordinate 2,602,631, forward strand.
CCTCTAAACCCAACATGGTCAGTTGATCAGATAAAGTATTGCTATCAACGGCTGGGTTAACCCATGTACGCAACCAATTTTCGCTAATTTTCATAAATTCAATGTCCTTAATCTCCCCTAACCCCTCTTTTAAAGAGAGGAAAACACACCACCGTTTTAGGTAGACCAGTCCCCCTTTATAAAGGGGGATTTAGGGGGATTTCAATAATTCTAAAATAACTGTTTAAACTATTAAGCAAATTGGCGTAAGAAACGCACATCGTTTTGGTAGAACATACGTAAGTCATTGATGCCATAACGAAGCATCGCAAAACGTTCCACACCCAGACCGAAAGCAAAGCCTTTGTATTTTTCAGGATCAATCCCTGCTGCCTGCAAGACATTTGGATGTACCATGCCACAACCAAGCACTTCTAACCATTTACCACGCTCATCCATAATATCCACTTCAGCACTTGGCTCTGTGAATGGGAAATAAGATGGACGGAAACGCACTTTTAAATCCTTTTCAAAGAATTCGTTTAACAGATTAACCAACAAACCTTTCAGTTCTGCAAAGCTGGTATTTTCAGCGACATACAGACCTTCAATTTGATGAAACATTGGCGAATGCGTTTGGTCAGAGTCACAGCGGTATACACGACCTGGACATACAATACGAATCGGGGGTTGCTGGGTTTCCATGGTACGAATCTGCACACCAGAAGTATGGGTACGTAACAAATGTGTCGCATCGAAATAGAATGTATCGTGCATTGCACGCGCAGGGTGATGCCCTGGAATATTTAAAGCTTCAAAATTGTGGTAGTCATCTTCAACTTCTGGCCCAGTTTCAATCACAAAGCCCGCTTTGGTAAAGAACTGACAAATACGCTCTTGTACTTGAGTAACGGGGTGAATACTACCAATCGTTTGACCACGACCCGGTAAAGTAATATCCACCGTTTCACTTGCAAGTTTTTGCGCCAACGCCGCTTGTTGTAATTGTGTTTGGCGTTCAGTTAAAGCACCGGTAATCGCTTCGCGGACTGCATGAATTTGCGCACCAAAATTTTTACGCTCTTCAGGGTCCATTTTACCTAAAGCTTTTGATTGCTCAGCGAGCTGGCTTTTCTTACCCGTAAACTGCACTCGTACTTGATCGAGTGTAGCAAGGTCCTCTGCTGCTGCAATCGCAGCAAGCGCTTCAGTGGTCAGGGCTTCCAGTGACATAGTAACTCTCAAAGCAACAATTTATAAAATTAATAAAACCCCATATTCTATCAGTTTTTAAGCACGTTGATGAAGCTCTACGATCAGGAAAATTTGTTTAGTACATGGTTTTATAAACAGGTTAAGATAGTGTCATCACAGAAGAGAACAACAAACGATGTCGCTTGATCCTATTTGGCAACAACAACTTACTTTAGTTACTTATGGCAATGAATATTTACGCCACAACCTAAGTTTCCAACGTTGGTTAGAACATGCCATTTTTGACCGACATTGCTTTCAGTTTCGTGATCTGAATAGCCAACATTTACTGGCTCAGCATTTTCAGGTCTGGCTTGAAGCCTTAAAAAAACAAGGGGTCAAACAGCTCAGTCTGCATAGCTCAACATTGCTAGCAGATGAAAAGAACCCCAACCCAAATGTTGAACTGCTTGCGACGCCACATATTATTGTGAGCCATCAAGCACAGCAAAAAACTGCTTGGATTTTTGGTAAAGAACTGGCGGAGTGGTACAGCGCTGAACACGATTTTATAATTCCAAAAACACAACAAAGCTCAATCCGTAGTGAAAATTTATGGCGTTTTGAACTGAATCACAAACTCAGCAAACGCATTGAAGCGGATTTACAAACGCCGAAATGGGATGAAATCGAAAACTTTACCGAACAAGAACTATTTAGTGCGCCATTTGCACAAGATTTAGTAGAGCCAGAGACGGCAAACTTACCTTACTATGGGCAACAAGATGCCACAGATGCAGTCCACCGGCTCGCTCTTTTACCAACAGATTACGCTGCTGATTATGCACACCAAACGCTGTATCGTTTAGATACACTATCAGCATTTATCCAAACTAAAATTCAACATCCTTATAATGCAGAAGGCCAAGTACTCACGCCAGATGAGCAATTGAACTTACGTCATTTTGAGCAAAAGATTGATGATTTAAGTACCAAGTTTATCGTAAAAGTGGCCAATCACTATCAAACCGCGCAGCTCACACCCAAAGACACAACTACACCACTTGATACTCGCAATCAATCAACACCTAAATTAAGTGCGATAGAGGCCAAGCCGCATGAAACACACCACAAATCGGGGAAAACCGGGGTATTTGCTTTAATCATAATTACGATTTTGATTTGTGTAGTGGGCTATTATTTTGGCTTATAAGCTATTAGAGGTATATCAAAGCGCTCCTCTCTAAGAGCGTTTTTTTATGGGCTCAATTTCTTCAGGCGGTAATAAGAAGGTTAAAAGGCCGGATTTTGATTTGCACCTTATGCTGATTGGCATGTTGATTAATATAATGATTAACCGAAACAACCTCGCCTTCGAGCTCCGCATCAGGTCCATACATAATTTTGACTGACTCACCTTTTCTGGGAATCATTTGTAATTCCACCGTGATACTTCCCTGTCCCATCCCAGTAATTTCTGCAAGCATATCCTGCTCCTTTTCTTTTTAATCTTTTTATTTATTAGGCATCGACCACCTTTGAGATTAAAGCAGATTTATGTAACTAAAGCTTAACAATTCATCTTGATCGCTGAGTATGCACTGATATTTTTTTATTTAAACGTTATGCTTTTCAACAGCCAACTGGTCTAAAAAACGACTCACCTGTTTTGGTGTCTTTAAATGAATCCACTGTATATGTTGATATTCAGGCATCTGCATCATTTTTAAGTATTTCTGTCGGTTTTTAGCATGTGTTTTGATCATCCACCAAATAATCGAGTCCCGACCAAACATCCGCAGCAAACTTTCCCGATTATTCGAGTTTTCCCATAAATCCTGTTGCGCCCATGTCCGCTGAACCGCACGCTTCACAGAACGGTAAAGATTGACTGGAAACGGTAAGTCCAACCAAATGACAGTATCAATTTCCGCCCATTTCACAGGAATGGCGCGGGTATAGTTACCATCGATCACATAGCCCTGTGTCGCCTTTTGTACTTCCGACTCAATCTTGGCAAAGAACACCTCATCGGGACATTCTTGCCAGTCGTCTAACCAAAACAAATTATCCAACTCGATATAATGCAAATCTAACTTTTCGGCCAAAGCTCTGGAAAATGTAGATTTTCCTGTAGCAGAAGTTCCTACGACATTGATTCTTTTCATTGTACTGGCCTAACGCTGATGCGGTCTTTCTTATCATATGTAATTATGGTTGTATCACAGTCTCACCTTTGACCCATAAAAAATTTGATTCAAAAAATAATCGGCCATAAAAAAGACCGCTAAAAAGCGGTCTTTCTTTAAGTCTTAAAGACTTATGCAGCTAATGCATCTTTAGCTTTAGAAGCTAAAGCAGCAAATGCGACTGCGTCATGCATAGCGATGTCAGCAAGTACGCGACGGTCGATAATCACTTGAGCTTTTTTCAAGCCAGCGATCATACGGCTGTACGATAAACCATTTAGACGAGCACCAGCATTAATACGCGCAATCCATAGAGCACGGAATTGACGTTTTTTCTGACGACGGTCACGGTAAGCGTATTGACCCGCTTTGATTACTGCTTGGAACGCTACGCGATATACGCGTGAACGAGCGCCGTAGTAACCTTTAGCACGAGCAAGAATTTTTTTATGACGGCGATGAGCCTGTACACCACGTTTTACACGAGCCATTTATAATCTCCTTAGATGTATGGGCACATACGACGAACTGAAGCAACGTCACTCACGTGAACCATTACACAGCCGCGTAATTGACGAATACGCTTAGCAGATTTTTTGGTCAAAATGTGGCGTTTGAACGCTTGTTTACGCTTGAAACCGTTAGCAGTAGCTTTAAAACGCTTAGCTGCACCACGGCGAGTTTTCATCTTAGGCATAACAACCTCTTTTGAACACCTGTTCGGAACGTTTGCACCATTGCAAAACGACCTGCAGGTAAGGGAGCGAATATTCTAATCGAACTTTGTCTAAAACAAAAGCAAATAATCAACAATAAAAGCAAGCTTAGTTTATTTCCCGATAAGCTTTAAGCGATGAATTTATAACCGAGGTTTAGTCCAAGTCGTATAATGCCTCATCCATTCCATACTGTACCCTTATGAACGCTACACAGGATGCTTTTGTCGCACTCCGATACCGAGACTTCTCTCTTGTTACACTCAATCAATTTTGCCTGACGCTTGCCATTTTAATCCAGGAAATTATTGTGGCGTATTCTTTGTATAAAATCACCAAAGATCCTCTCACTCTAGGTTTGATTGGCCTAGCAGAAGCAATCCCCTTTATTGCGCTCTCCTTATGGGGCGGCTATTTTGCCGATCGCTTTAATAAGCAAACCATCATGAAAATCTGCTTGTTCTTTGCCATTCCTCTACCCTTGGTTTTATGGGGTTTATTTCATGCTTATGGCTTAAAGCACATTGAACTCTCCACCCTGTCATGGGGTGTTTATGCCGTGATCTTTGGCCTAGGAACAATTCGGGGGTTCTACAATCCATCCGCAACATCACTCAAACCCTTTTTGATTCCTCGGGAACTTTATGCCAATGGCGCCACATGGACCATCATTGGTTGGCAAAGCGGTGTGATTATCGGCCCGATGCTCGGTGGATTTATGCTGGCGTTTTTAGGCCGTGAAACCAGTTTCATCAGTGTCGCGGTACTACTCAGCCTATGTTTCATCTTAGTCAATCTTTTAAGCAAACGCACTTTTCCTAAAATAGAAACGGAACGTGTACTACAAAGTTTAGGTGAAGGTTTTCGCTTTATTGCTAAAACTAAAATCGTCCTCTGGGCTATCTCACTCGACTTAGTCTCGGTACTGTTCGGCGGTGTGATTGCTTTACTCCCGATCTTTGCTGAAGATATTTTGAAAATTGGGCCTGAAGGCTTGGGCTATTTACGGGCAGCACCATCGATTGGTGCACTCATTACCATGATTGCGCTGACGCGTTTTCCGCCCACCCAACATGCATGGCGCAATATGCTGCTTGCTGTTGCAGGTTTTGGCCTATTCACCTTATTGTTCGCATACTCAAACTACCTCTGGCTGTCTTTATTTGCTCTTGCGATGACGGGTGCATGTGACAGTATTTCAGTGGTAATTCGTCAGACTATTTTACAAATTTATCCTCCTGAGAATATGCGAGGCCGTGTTGCAGCGGTAAATGGCATGTTTGTGTCGAGTAGCAATGAACTGGGGGCATTTGAGTCAGGTCTTGCAGCAAAATATCTAGGCCCTGTGATTGCAACGATTTTTGGCGGTAGCATGACACTCTTGGTGGTCGCACTCAGTTGGGCTAAAACCAAAGACTTATTTGGTGTAGACATCACCCAAGCTGAGCAAAAATAGTTTTAATTTAACAATATAACTTGCGAGTCTTTCTAATTCAGGAAATACTCGCAACAATTATTTAAGTCATGCGCACTGGATGCGTTATAAAAGAAATCGACCGTATGAAACCACTCTTCTTGCTCGCATTATCTACACTGCCCTTTCATCTCAGTCATGCAGCTCAGCCACCATTAGAACTCACCATTCAAAAAAGTTCAGCTCAATCGGCGCATTTGACCACGCGTATTCAATGGGTAGATTTTCCCAAACCCCAATATAAAAATAGCGATTTAAATCAAAAAAACCGTGCAGCAATTATTCGTGTGTATGCAGATGAAACAGGTGATGTGACCAAAGCGACAGTCCAAGAAACGACTGGACTCAAAGCTTTAGATGAAAAGCTGGTAAATGCCGTGCTTCAAGCCAAAGTAAAACCGTTTATGGAGGACGACACCGCTTTAGCTGTCATTGGTTATCAAGTTTTTAATTTAAACTTAACCCCAGATGATGCCGAAGCATGTAACTATAGCTTTGACTCGAAAAACTGGCGTGCGCAACAGCAGCAGCAAAAAGTGCCTTTTCAATATCAGGCTCAACCTAAGCTTGCGCTAGATTCAACGCAGTTAAATGATCATGACCGTCAAATTAAATTTAGCTTTAAAGCCGATAAACACGGCAACATCAAGAAGCCTAAAATTATCAAAGGTTCAGGTATCTACGCGCTTGATCAACAGGTTTTACAAGCCGTTGCAAATAGCAAAGTCAGTGTTAAACGCACAGCAAGTACACTGTGGCTCTATAAAAAATCTAAATTTAAAGATGCGATTGAATTCGATCTGAATGCTTGTCGTTAAAAATTTAGCGTGACACGAGTTTTCACACACTCGTGTCATCTCTAGATCAACTTTGAACCCATTCCGCACATATAAGCATGTGGCCAGTTGGTCTCTGAAAATAATTAGAACTGACTAAACATCCAATATACAAAAAGATAGCGTCCGATTTTCGCAATACTCACCATCACGACAAAACGAACAAAGTTTTCTTTGAGCAATCCTGCAATGAGGGTAATCGGATCACCAATGATGGGCACCCAACTAAGTAATAAAGACCAAAAACCATATTTTTGATAAATGCCCTGCGCCTGCAACATCTTTTGCTCTGAGACGGGAAACCATTTTTTATTTTTGTATTGCTCAACTTTCAAGCCGAGCCACCAATTCACACAGCTACCTAGAATATTGCCTAGACTGGCGACAGCTACCAATAACCACACTGAATACTGCGTCTGAGCCAACAATCCTACCAAGACAGCCTCTGACTGCAAGGGTAGCAGTGTCGCTGCCCCAAAAGCAGAAAGGAAAAGTAGTCCTAAGGCCCACATCATTTTATGATTTTAAACCCAGCTTTTTCTTGGTTGAGCTATAAGCAAAACTTGACCAGATCAATGCCAGAATCAACAAAGACCAACGTGACCATGAATATTTATCGGCAATCGGTTCAATTGCAGCTCGAAGTACCGCCTGATCTTTGGTATTCAGCAGTTCAATGATTTTTTGAATGTGTACCGCTTCAGCTACAAATAGCACCAAACATCCTGCAATCCCCACAATAATACTGAGATAGATTTTAGGATTCACTTCAATAATACGGGTTAAATTGAGGAAAAACTCTTTTTTCATTACGCTGATGTCCAAACAACCTTTCAACAAAAAAGCCACCCATCGGTGGCTTTAAAGAATGGCTTATACCTTGAAGGCGATAAGCTTAACACAGTTCAAGTCAGCGCTTCTGTAACTAATTAACTTGAAGCGCCAATGCACTCTGAACTGCGGGGCGCGCTTGAATACGCTCCATATACGCCTTCACATTTGGATAGTCATTTATATCAATTTGCTGCCACTCATAACGCAGAATCCATGGAAAAATCGCCATATCCGCTATCGAATACTCTCCAGCCACATAGTTTTGACCAAAAAGCTGTTTGTCTAGTACACCATACAAACGCTTGGTTTCATTGACATAGCGTTCAGTTGCATACGCAATACGTTCGGGAGCAAATTTACTAAAGTGATGGTTCTGTCCAAGCATTGGACCGAAGCCACCCATTTGCCACATCAACCACTGCTCAACCTCAACACGAGACTGTTCATCGCTTGGATAAAACTGCCCTGTTTTACGCCCTAAATACTGCAAAATCGCCCCTGACTCAAACACAGAAATGGCTTCACCTTTGGGACCATCTTGATCCACAATCGCAGGGATTTTATTGTTGGGTGAAATGCGTAGAAAGTCGGGTTGGAACTGATCATTTTCTAAAATATTGATGGGAAAGACTTGATACTCCAAACCCATCTCTTCTAATGCGATGCTAATTTTATGTCCGTTGGGTGTTCCCCAATAGTACAAATCGATCATGTGGTTATCCTGTTACTTTTCTCGTTTTAGTTCATATTGTCGAGGTTTGATACTGTTTATAACATGATTCCAGCCTAGAAACATTAGGTTAAACTGAAATTGAAATCTTAAAATATGCATGACTAACTTCATATAAATAGAATAATTATCAACCAAAGAGAATGTTTAAAAAAAATCTTATTTTTTAATCTTGAAATTTCATAGAGCATCCAAATATTAAAAGTACAGCAAACATCCACACCGATTATTGCTGTGACAACCATGCTAATCGAGTCGCATAGGTTGCTTATTTATATCACTTTTCCTAATAGTGGAGGTTTTATCAATGAGTAATTTAAGCTTAATGCCATTATTCCGTCGTAGTATCGGTTTTGACCGTTTAAACGATTTGTTTGATCATGCAATGCTCAGTGAAGCACCACATTATCCTGCGTACAATATTGAAAAAGTCGGTGATGATCACTACCGCATTGTCGTAGCTGCGACTGGTTTTAACCAAGATGAGCTCGCGATCGATTTAGAGAATCATGTACTTAATATTTCAGGTCAACATGCTGATCAGACCAAAGACAATCATGCTGAGTTCTTGCATAAAGGCATCACACAGCGCTCATTTAAATTATCTTTACGTTTAGATGAACACATTGAAGTACAAGAGGCCAATTATGAAAATGGTTTACTCACCATCCAGCTACGACGGATTGTTCCAGAAGAAAAAGCGCCATGCCGAATTCCAATCGGACAAAAGAAATTAACAACTGAAAACACTTCGGCATAGTCAATCAAAGCTATAATCACCTTGTGTACGTTTAACTCTTTGTTCTCGTTCATGTTCCATAAAATAAGCCTCTTAAAGGTGTAAACTTATTTCAGGACGGGACAATCAACAAAATAAAAAAAGCACTGCATAGGCAGTGCTTTTTTTAAGATCAATGGATCATTACTTTTTCTTTTTAGGACCAAGCAACATACCCATTTGACGACCTTCCATTTTCGGTGCTTGTTCAACTACGCCCAAGTCAGCCACATCTGCTTCAACTTTTTGAAGTTGAGCCAAACCAAGCTGTTGGTGCGCCATTTCACGACCACGGAAACGAAGAGTAATTTTTACTTTGTTGCCTTCTTCAAGGAACTTAGTGATTGCACGTAGTTTTACGTTGTAATCACCAACATCAGTACCCGGGCGGAGTTTGATTTCTTTCACCTGTACTTGATGCTGTTTTTTCTTCGCTTCTTTCTGCTTTTGCTTTAGATCAAACAAATGCTTGTTGAAGTCCATGATTTTACAAACAGGCGGTTCAGCGTTTGCTACGATCTCAACAAGATCAAGCTCAACACTTTCAGCAGCGCGTAATGCTTCTGCCAAGCTAACAATACCTTTTTGCTCACCATTTTCGTCTACAAGACGGACTTCTTTCGCACGAATTTCATCATTCAAAGCAGGACGGTTTGATTTGTTACCGCCCTGTTGATTACGGTCAGGCTGTTTAATCGCTGTTACTCCACAATGTACCGGCCGCGTTCGGCAACGGCTGCTTTTACTAGGTCAACGAAAGCGTCGATTGACATAGTACCCAAATTTGTTCCAGAGCGGGTACGCACGTTCACTGTACCTTCCTCTACCTCACGGTCCCCAAGTACCAGTAAGTAAGGAATACGCTCTAATGTACGTTCACGAATCTTAAAGCCGATTTTCTCATTTCTCAAGTCTGAAATCGCACGGAGACCGTTTTCTTTAAGTTTAGCGACGACTGACTCACATGCTTCCGCTTGTGAATCGGTAATGTTCATCACACATGCTTGGATTGGTGTTAACCAAGGTGGCATAAAGCCCGCATAGTGTTCGATTAGTATACCAATAAAACGTTCAAAACTGCCAAGTATTGCACGGTGCAACATTACAGGTTGATCACGATCATTGTCTTCAGTGACATATGACGCATCTAAACGTTCTGGCAAATTGAAGTCACATTGGATTGTACCACATTGCCATACACGGCCTAAGCAGTCTTTCAGTGAGAATTCAATTTTCGGACCATAGAATGCGCCTTCACCTGGTTGAAGTTCCCACTCCAAACCAGCAGCATCTAAAGCATCTGCTAAAGATTTTTCAGCCATATCCCAAAGTGCATCATCACCCACACGTTTTTCTGGACGTGTAGACAACTTCATTTGCACGTCTTCGAAACCGAAGTCTTTATACACATCTAAAGTCAGTTGAATGAAGTCAGCCACTTCTTGACCAATTTGCTCTTTGGTACAGAAAATGTGTGCATCATCTTGCGTAAAACCACGAACACGCATAATGCCGTGCAGTGAACCCGATGGTTCGTTACGGTGACAAGAACCGAACTCAGCCAAACGAATTGGCAAATCACGGTATGATTTTAAACCTTGGTTGAACACTTGTACGTGACAAGGACAGTTCATCGGTTTAATTGCATAGTTACGACTTTCTGAATGCGTCGTGAACATACCATCCGCATAGTTTGCAGCATGGCCTGATTTTTCCCAAAGCGTGAAATCAACCACTTGCGGGGTACGAATTTCGAGGTAACCATTATCTTGTTGTACTTTGCGCATGTATTGTTCAAGTACTTGATAAATGGTCCAACCGTTTGGATGCCAGAACACCATACCTGGTGCTTCTTCTTGCATATGGAACAGGTCTAAAGCTTTACCAATTTTACGGTGGTCACGCTTTTCAGCTTCTTCAATACGTTTGATATAAGCTGCAAGCTGTTTTTTGTCTGCCCACGCTGTACCATAAATACGTTGTAACTGTTCATTCTTCGCATCCCCGCGCCAATAAGCGCCTGACATTTTAGTCAGTTTGAATGCTTTTAAAAATTTAGTATTTGGCACGTGTGGACCACGGCACATATCCAAATAATCTTGATGGTAGTACAAGCCCATTTCTGTTTCTTCAGGCATGTCTGCAATCAAGCGTAATTTATAATCTTCACCACGCGCTGTGAATTCTGCAATCACCTCATCACGTGGTGTCATTTTTTTGATGACATCATAGTCTTGATCGATGAGCTTTTTCATGCGCTCTTCAATGGCTAGCATGTCTTCTGGCGTAAATGGCTTTGCGCTAAAAATATCGTAATAGAAGCCATCTTCAATGACAGGACCAATCACCATTTTCGCTTCAGGGAACAATTGCTTAACCGCATGTCCCACCAAGTGAGCGCAAGAGTGACGAATGATTTCGACACCTTCTTCGTCTTTAGGCGTAATAATTTGAAGGCTGGCATCCGTGGTAATCAAGTCAGATGCATCAACTAAACGACCATCGACTTTTCCTGCAACTGTATTTTTCGCAAGACCCGGACCGATGCTCAGTGCAACGTCCATCACAGATACAGCTTGATCAAATTGTTTTTGATCGCCATTTGGCAAAGTGATAATTGGCATAAAAAATCCTTAAGGAGTGATGCCCCGTACCATGGAGCATATCACCGCGAGATTATGATCGAGGTAAAACCTCAAAAGATAAAAACGGTGGATAAATAAAATCAGTCGAATTTTACACGTGTTATCCACAGGATTAAACCTTTTCCCCTATAAAATTCACGTTTCAGCGCATTTTGAATTTATTTGCCAGTCCCACAGCATCACTAAAATGAGGGAATTGATGTGCCGCAATCCTTATCGCTACATTTTATAATGACTCTATCGGTCACTTTTTATTGAACAATACAGCAACACAAGCATACACATTTTGCTTAAAAAGCAGGCTAAAATCTAACTAAAAGGGTTTATATCGCACAGAATCCATAGATTCAGTTTAGATAAACTAAACAAAAAAAATTCAATAAATTCATCTAAAAAGAGCAACTCGACTAAAGCATAAATGCAAGATGGCTGAAAAATGCATATCTTTTAATCAATGGAAAAATAATACTGAATTTGGAGTGATCAACATGGTGAGTGCTTATGATGAGTTACCAAGAACCCCCGCAAACTTTGTGGCTTTGTCACCGCTGCGTTATTTAGAACGAGCTGCTTATATTTACCCTCATCAAGATGCCATCATTCATGGGCACCGCCATATTTCATGGCGTGAAACTTACCTTCGCTGCTGCCAATTTGCCTCACAATTACAAAAACTGGGAATCACAAAAAACGATACTGTCTCTGTTTTGCTGCCCAACATCCCTGCAATGATCGAAGCACATTTTGCAGTACCCATGACAGGTGCGGTACTAAATACGCTGAATACACGTTTAGATGCAAAAACGATTGCCTTCATGTTGGAACATGCCGAAACCAAAGTCCTTTTGGTCGATCCTGAGTTTGCATCGGTTGCACAAGAGGCTTTGGCTTTGGTCAAGCGCGACATTTTTGTGATTGATGTTGATGATGCTGAGTACGAAAACTGTTTTGCAGCTCCGATTGGTCAAATCGAGTATGAAGACTGGTTAACCGAAGGCGATGAAAACTTTGAATGGCATCTACCTCAAGATGAATGGGATGCCATTAGCCTAAATTACACCTCGGGAACGACAGGTAACCCCAAAGGAGTGGTCTATCATCACCGCGGGGCTTATATCAATGCAGCCAGTAATATCATTGCTTGTGGCATGACACCTCGTGCGACCTACTTGTGGACCCTCCCCCTGTTTCACTGCAACGGTTGGTGCTTTGCATGGACCATGGCAGCCAATGGCGGCACCAACATCTGTTTACGTAAAATTGACCCTGAACTCACTTTTAAACTCATCGCTGAACACAAAGTCGATTATTTCTGCGGTGCGCCAATTGTGTTATCAATGCTGATCAATACCCCTGAAGAGCAACGGATTCACTTTGAGCATCGCGTTGAAGTGATGGTGGCAGGTGCTGCACCTCCTGCTGCAATTATTGAGGGCATGCGTCATATTGGCATCAATGTCACCCATGTCTACGGTCTCACTGAAACCTATGGTCCTTCTGCGCTTTGTGCATCTCAAGCGGGTTGGTCTGACTTATCGATTCAAGAACAAGCGCAGCTGCACTCACGCCAAGGTGTACCATACCCACTGCAAGATGGCATGAAAGTCCTTGATCCAGATACCATGCAACCTGTCCCACATGATGGTCAAACCATGGGCGAAATTATGTTCCGTGGCAACATTGTGATGAAAGGCTACCTCAAAAACCCTGAAGCCACCGCAGAAGCCTTTGCAGGTGGTTGGTTTCATACAGGCGATCTTGCAGTCTGCCAACCCGATGGCTATGCCAAAATTACTGACCGCTCTAAAGATGTCATTATTTCTGGAGGTGAGAATATTTCATCATTAGAAGTTGAAGAAATTCTCTATCAACATCCTGCTATTTTAACGGCTGCGGTGGTCGCGAAACCCGATCCTCGTTGGCAAGAAGTGCCCTGTGCATTTATTGAACTCAAAGCAGGTAAAGAAACCACACCTGAGGAAATCATTGAATTCTGTAAGCAACATCTGGCACGTTTTAAAGTACCGAAAGATGTGGTGATTACAGAAATTCCAAAAACGTCGACTGGCAAGTTACAAAAATTTGTTCTACGCGATTGGGCCAAAGAGCGTGCAACTGGCGAGTTTAGCTAAGCATTCAGCAGTCTATTCAAGCAAATATTCTCACATAAAAAAAGCGACCTTTAAGGTCGCTTTTTTACATCTAAATGACTTAATTATCTGAAATTAAAGCCACTTGCTGAATGTAGTTAAACAATTTTAAACGCGAAGCTTTAAGTTGTTCTTCATCAGCCTGCTGTTTCATATCACGGTGAATACGCAATACATGCTGACGAATGGTATGACGTTCCGCGGCATTATAAGTTTTGGAAAACTCATTAATGACCACATCACCATCTTTGATCATACGATCAACCCAACGCTGCAATTGAGCGGTTTTTTTCGCGCCTTGTTGCGGTGTCAAATAAGACAAAATCACCGTTTCATCTTCATTACGCAACAACTTACCAATACGTAAAAATTGGCGACGACGAGCTTCATTTGATGTAATTAGTTTCACATCCAAAAGGGCTTCAATCAAACGCTCTTCAACAGGTAAGTTTTGAATTTGTTTAGTGTTCAACTCTGCAAGTTGAGAACCCAAAGATGCCATACGTTGTACGGCTTTTTTCTGTTCAGTTTTACTTGCACGTCCTTCTAAAGATTCAAAGTCTTCTTCAGTAAAACTATGCGGTCGACGTGCCACGATTAATCTGCCTCGTAAAATTTTGCTGCAAATAGTGCCTGAATCTCAGATAAAGCTTGTTCTTCATCTGCGCCTTCAAGCACTAAGCGTAAAGTGGTGCCCTTTCCTGCGCCTAGCATCAGGAGGGACATAATATTTTTGGCATCCACCAATTTATCTCCTTTTCCAATTTGGATTGAAGAACGGAATTTGGTGGTCACTTCAATGAGCTTGCCAGATGCACGCGCATGTAACCCTAGTTTATTAATTACGTCAACAGTTGTGTCAATCATGCCCAGTGCTTCATTTCTCGATGGAGGACCTGAATAGACCATTTTGCCTCAAGGGCTTTTTTTAGTCTATCCACAATATATACAGAGCGATGCTGCCCACCCGTACAACCAATTGACACGGTCATATAGTGACGATGCCCTTCAGCAAAAGCTGGTAACCATTTATCTAAAAACTTATAAATATCTTGGAACATTTCGTGGGTTTGCTCACTTTGTTCCAAAAATTTTTGCACAGGGGCATCCAGTCCTGAATACTTCCGCAGTTCTAAATCCCAATGGGGATTAGGTAAATGTCGAACATCAAACACATAGTCAGCATCCAACGGAATACCGTGTTTAAAGCCAAAAGACTGCAAAATCAAAATCAGGTTATCCGACTGCCCCAACTTTGACAGCAAGGTATGCTTTAAATCGTGCACACTTTTATCGGTGGTATCAATATGCACAGTTGAGCGCAAATTAATCGGCAATAAAAGGGTTTTCTCTTCTTGAATGCACTGATTCAAACTTTGAAAGCGTGTCGCCAACGGATGCGGACGACGTGAGGCACTAAAGCGCGCAATCAGCTCTTGGTCACGCGTGGTCAAATAAATAATATCGACCGTACCATGCCTTTGTAATTGTTCAAACACTAAGTCGAACTCTTGCAAATCTGCACGTGTACTGCGTACATCCACACCAAGCGCCAACTGCTCAAGATTATTTCCCCGATCCAGCTTGGCAACAATCTCTGGGAGTAAAGCCAAAGGCAAATTATCAATACAGTAATAACCGAGGTCTTCCAACACCTGTAATGCAGAGGATTTACCCGAACCAGACTGTCCTGTAACAATTAAAATGCGCTTCATCTTAATCCTTTGAGAGGTGAGCTTGACTAAATAGATTTCACTTTTAAGTTATCAATTAAACGAGTTGCCCCGAGTTTTGCCGCAACAAAAAGCACCACATCTTGGTCAAACGCATCCATTTTTTGCAATGCAGGTGTGCGAGCTTCCACATAATCCACAACAAAACCAGCCTGTGTCAATGTCGCCTTTATATTTGCTAACACATCCGCTAAAGCTGTACCGGCTTGTAGCGACTGTTCTGCCGCTTTTAAGCTTTGATAAATGGTCGGTGCCTTTTGACGGTTTTCTTCGCTTAAATAACCATTACGGGAACTTAAAGCCAAACCATCTTCAGCACGTGCAATTGCCACACCCATCACTTCAAGCGGCATATTCAAATCACGAACAAACTGACGAATCACAACCAACTGTTGATAGTCTTTTTCACCAAAGAAAGCAAAATTAGGTTGCACAATATTGAACAGTTTCGTCACCACAACGGCGACACCATCAAAATGACCTGGGCGTTGTAGACCACACAAATCATTGGTGATATCTGAAACAGTAATATTGGTCAAACGTGGACTGTTGCCATACATTTGCTCAACCGATGGTGCAAACACGATGTCACAACCAACCTCGGCCAACAAGCGCTGATCTTGCTCCAAGGTGCGTGGGTAACTGTCAAAATCTTCATTGGGTCCAAATTGAATAGGATTCACAAAAATGCT
The DNA here is from genome assembly GCF_058107045.1 of Acinetobacter sp. AB03. Classification (NCBI taxonomy): domain Bacteria; kingdom Pseudomonadati; phylum Pseudomonadota; class Gammaproteobacteria; order Moraxellales; family Moraxellaceae; genus Acinetobacter; species Acinetobacter sp. AB03. Next base: position 2,618,581 of record NZ_JBUEBA010000002.1, read on the forward strand.
AACTACAACCACATCACAGAGTTTTTTCGCTTCGCGTACAAGGTTCAAATGTCCCTGATGCAAGTTCCCCATGGTCGGGACGAAACCAATACTTTTTCGAGCCGTTCGCGCAGGGTTCAATGATGCTGATAGGCCTTGGATCGTGGTTTCAGTTTTCATGTTTTACAGCTCGACTTGGAATGTTTGTTCTTTCGCAGGGAATGAGCTATCAAGCACCGCTGCATGGTATGCCTTGAACGCATCCAAAATCGCTGTTTCCCCTGCTTGTTCTTTCATAAAGTTACGCACAAATTTTGCAACACGACCAAAAGTCAGTCCAAGCATGTCTTGTACTACCAAAACTTGACCATCGGTATCCACACCTGCGCCAATGCCAATGACAGGTACATGTGGGAACAACTCACTAATTTCTTTACCGAGCTGCGCAGGCACACACTCTAATAACAGCACCGCAGCACCCGCATCAACCACCGCTTGGCAGTCCGCAATCAGTTGGTCTGCCGCTTCACGTGTGCGTGCTTGTAATTTATAGCCACCAAACACATGTACAGACTGTGGGGTTAAACCTAAGTGTACACATACAGGAATACCGTTGCGTGTCAAAACCTGAACCGTTTCAGCCAGCCATGCTCCACCTTCGACTTTGACCATTTGCGCGCCCGCTTGCATCACTACTTTTGAGCTTTGCAAAGCATCATTTAAGGTGGCATAGCTCATAAACGGTAAATCGGTCATGATCAAGGCATGCTGGTTACCACGGCGTACAGCTGCGGTATGGTAAGCCATATCTTCAACCGTAACAGGCAAAGTGGAATCACGACCTTGAATCGCCATACCTAGTGAATCACCAATTAAAATGGTATCAATTTCAGCAAGTTCCATTGCCTTTGCCATACTTGCATCATAGCAAGTCAGGCAGGAAAATTTGCGACCTTCTGCTTTAAATTTTCTTAAGTCATTTAAACTAATCATCAAACTATTCCTTTCAACATCTTTAGCTCGGCTAAATTAAATCTCTGCCCAATTGCCTGCATCCAGCACGCTCAACGTGGGTTGTTGTACAACAGGCAACAGTTTCAACGCAATACCATCAATGTGTAATTCTGGGTCTAAATCCAGTAGTGGAATCAACACAAAATCACGTTCCATCACACCAACATGTGGCACGGTTAAGCGTTCATGCTGAATTTTCTCTTCTGCATAGATCAGTAAATCTAAATCTAAAGTACGTTCACCCCAATGGCGTAAACGTACACGTCCCGACTCTTGTTCAAAACGTTGCAATTCATCCAGCAAGGCCAACGGCGCCAAGTTTGTGCTGAGTTGCACCACGGCATTTAAATAATTGGGTTGGTCTTGCGGCCCCATCGGTGGGCTTTGATACAGCTTGGAGGTTTTTACATCTCCTAGACTGGCCAACTTGTGCACCGCTTCAGTCAAAATCACTTTAGAGTCGCCTAAGTTGCTACCTAGACCAATGTACGTGACGATGCTCATTGTATCGGTCCAAAAATCACGCTGCTTAAATCACGCTGAACACGCTTACGTTTTAAAATCGGGTGATCTGCACCAATCTCGGTTGAGCTGTGACCTGTTCCCTTACCAGTCTGGGTACGAGCTTCAGCATGTTGCTTCGGTTTACGTGCACGGCGACTGCGTGATTCTTGCTCTTGCACCAAAGGCTCAATTTCATGACTTACCGTTTTGGCAATCGCCGCTTCTTCAGCACTTGCTTTACCACTGCGACGTGATTTTGCACGTTGGCGATTATATTGACTGATGGCACGTTCTTTTTCATCGGTGCTCATTAACTGATACGCGTCCCACCATTGTCCCATGCCGAGCGTACCCTCATCACCGGATTTTTCGCGAAGTAACAAGAAGTCAAAGCCTGCACGGAAACGTGCATGGCTAGATAAGGCTTGAATTTGCTGTGCTTTCGGATTGAGTAAGCGAGTTTGCATTTCCCACACTTCACGAATGAAGGTTTCGGCAAAGCGCGGAATAATAGTCCGCGTGGCTTGGCGTTTTAATACATCCAGTCCTGCTTGTGCACGCGCTTCAGCTGCAACCATACCCTTACTGCTATAAAACTCACAACGTTCTAAGAACGGTTGCCATAACAATACCGCATAGAAAAATGCAGGGTTGATGGTTTTGCCCACTTGAATACGCTGATCGGTATTCTTAGCGGCACGTTCAATAAATGGGGTAATATTCGGTTGGATATCTGCAAATAACTGCTTCCAAATGCCGAAGTCAATCAGCATTGGCAACACACGATTTAGATGTCCCATCGTGAACAGCTTCTGAGATTCATCATATAAACGGTGCGGCGAAACATCACGCAGCAACTGCGTCATTTCCAAGGTGAAAACGTCGAGAATTTGCTGATCGATTGAGAAACCTAATTTTGCAGCAAAACGCAAAGTCCGTAGCATTCGCACAGGATCTTCTTCAAAACGCGTTTGTGCATCACCCAGTAGACGTAAGGTTTTATTTTTAATGTCATCCACAGCATGACAGAAATCTAAGACAACGCCCTTACGTGGCTGATAGTACATTGCATTAATTGAAAAATCGCGACGGGCAAAGTCTTGCTCAATCGTGCCCCAATTGTTATCACGCAAAATCATGCCTTGCGCAGAGGTGACTTCTTTCTTCGGCGGTGCACGGAAAGTTGCAACTTCAACCAACTCACGACCTGAATAGACATGAGCCAGCTCAAAACGGCGCCCGATAATACGGCAACGTCGTCCGAAAACTTCTTTTACCTGTGACGGTGTTGCATTGGTCACTGCATCAAAATCTTTGGGATTTAGGCCAAGCATCATGTCGCGGACACCGCCACCGACGATATACGCTTCATAGCCTGCCTTAGTTAATGCATCGATCACATCTAAAATGTAAGAAGGTAATTGAGCGGTTGATAAACCACATTTTGACGCGCGCAAAGTTTGCAAAAGCCGCTGTCTCCTACGCCTAAACGTAAAATTCTAAGATGACGCTAATCATATATCTAACACAATCAAAGGGCAATTTGATTATCGAAAGCAAAGCAGGATTCTGATCAATTCACCAATAAATGACACCGCTTTTTTCACAAGCCCAAACGGGTTTTATTTTTTGCAAAAATTGCAGGTCCAATCCCGCGCACCTGTTGTAGCTCATCTATCGTCTTAAATGGCCCTTGTTTCTGGCGATAGGCCACGATTGCCTGTGCCTTTTTTAAGCCCACACCCTGAAGTTGCTGTAATTGATCGACACTGGCTTGATTTAAACTAATTTTATTTGTGCTCAACATAGGTTGAGCCTGAACAGGAGACACAGCACGTTTCACGCGCTTTGGCGCTTGAATACGATCATCCCACGCCTGCTGCTCTGCTTTCCAGTTCAGGTAGTTCTGATCAAAAGACTGTGCATAACTACTGGGTACCCAAGCCAGTAGACTCAGTAATAACAACGCAATGATCAACAAACTTACTTTTATTTTTATCAATTCAAGCCACCATTTTTATTATTTCAGTTGTAATTTGGCTTGCTCCCACAGTTGATCCATTTCTTCTAAGGACATCTGCTCAATCTTTTTTTGTTGTTGCAAAGCTTGATCTTCAATGAAAGCAAAACGAGTGCGAAATTTATGAATCGTACTCAAAAGCGACATTTCGCTTGAGACGCCCAGTTTACGTCCAACATTGATCATTGAAAATAAACAATCGCCAAATTCATCTGCTATTTCATCGGAATTTTGCTGTTGAACGGCATCTTTCAGTTCAGCTAACTCTTCTTCAAGCTTGGCATATGCACCGGCCACATCAGGAAAGTCAAAACCGATCTGTGCTGCATTTTTTTGAATCTGTTCCGCTTGTTGTAAGGCTGGACCATGTTTGATGCTGTCTAATCGTGACTGTGCCTTACCCTGCTTTTCCTGTTGTTTAATTTGCTTCCAAAGCTCGCCTACATCTTCGGCAGACAAAGCTGAAAACTGCTGTGCTTGAAAGACATGGGGATGACGACGAATCAGTTTTTCTGTGATGGCATGAACCACATCTTGAAAATTAAAAGCCCCTTGCTCGGCATACATCTGTGACTGGAACACCACCTGTAACAGTAAATCCCCCAACTCATCGCGTACCTCATCAGCTTTACCTGAACGCACAGCAGCTTCAACTTCATAAGCCTCTTCAATGGCATAGCGGGTTAACCTTTCTGGAGTTTGCTGTTGATCCCATGGACACTTTTCACGTAATTCACGCATCACGTTAAGCAATTGTTCCATGTTTATCTCTCTTCAAAAATCAAATTGATAAAAATTACATTATGACGGCATTCATTTGTTATGCTCAATCCAATCACAACAATAACATCAAGAAAAAGAGCAACAAGGAGCAGTTTCAATGCGCAGTATTTTGATTAGCGGTGCAGCCCAAGGTATTGGTGCAGCCATCGCCCGCTTATTTTATGCACATCACTACAAAGTCGGGATTTATGACATCAATAGCGCTCAAGCCGAACAGCTGGCAGCTAGCCTCGGCCCAAATGCCAAAGCAGGACAGCTCGATGTTTCCAACTATCAAGATTGGCAAACTGCTTTAGCCGAGTTTGTCCCATGGGCGGGCGAGCTCAATGTTTTGGTCAATAATGCAGGAATTCTATTCTCAGGGCCTTTTGAACACACAGAGATCAGCGCACATCACAAAACCATCTCGATCAATGTTAATGGTGTACTGAATGGCTGCCATGCTGCATTGCCCTATCTCAAACAAGCGAATTTTGCCCGCATCATCAACCTTTCATCGGCTTCAGCCATCTATGGTCAAGCTGATTTGGTCTCGTACTCTGCCAGTAAGTTTGCAGTACGCGGTATCACCGAAGGCTTAGATACCGAATGGCAGAAATATGGCATTCGCGTATTAGATGTCATGCCGCTATTTGTACAAACTGCCATGGTGCAGGATATGCAAGCGAAGAGTATTCAAAACATGGGGATACACTTAACTGCAGAAGATGTAGCGCACCACGTTTTTCAACGTGCTGTTGCAAAAGATACGGCACTCACTGCAACGCATCAAGCCGTGGGCGCCAAAGCCAAGCTTTTATTTCAACTGAGTAAAATCAGTCCCCAATTTCTCAATCGCCTGACCAATTTATATCTTTCTAAATAAAAAAAAGCCTGCAATTGCAGGCTCTTTCTTTTCAATTCGCTTAGTTACCTTGCACCAAACGACGCGCACTAATGATGCCTGGTTGTTGCTCCAATCGTGCCAATAGTTTTGATAGTTGCGATAAACCTTTCACTTCAATCAACAATTTCATATTGGCAATACCGTCTGCTTCAGAGATGGTGTTGACCTGACGAATATTGATTTGATCGGAGAAAATCACTTGAGTCAAATCTTTGAGCAAACCACGACGATCATAAGCTTCCACCACGATTTGCACACTCTGACCACGCGTTGGCTGCATTTCCCAATCGGCTTCTACTGCACGTTCAGGTTCATTTTGAATCATGCGTAAGTAGTCAGGACACGCCACTTTGTGAATGCTCACCCCACGGTTCAAGGTGATATAACCCGCAATTGACTCGCCATGCACAGGCTGACAACACTGCGCCACATGCAGCTCAACGTTATCTAAACCATCAATCAGAATGCCATGCGCTGACAAGGTATGACTAGCACGTGGATTCAACGTCGGCTTCAGCACCAGTTCAGGTTCGTCCTGATCCAAATGCATATGGCGGTTCACCTGATTGATCAAGGCATGCAGGCTAATGTCACCATTGACCAGGGCAATCAGAATGTCTTCACCCGCTTTAACATTGAAATGATTGCAGTAATCATTCAAATCAATACTTTTTGGGTGAATTGCTAAACGTGAAAGTTCTTTGTTGAGCAGGTCACGACCCACTTCCAAGTTTTTACTGCGGTCTTGTTGGCGGAACCAATGGCGCAGCTTGTCACGCGCACGTGCCGTCTTGATATAACCTAAAGAGTTCACCAACCAATCACGGTTTGGCTCACGGTCTTTCTTGGTTAAAATCTCAACTTGCTCACCCGTTTTTAAGGTATAAGTTAGCGGAACATAACGCTGATTCACCCGTGCGGCATAACACTTATTACCGACTTGAGTATGCACATGATAAGCAAAATCGAGTACGGTCGAACCACGTGGTAGCTCTTTAATATCGCCATCACGGCTAAACACATAAATCTTCTCAAAATCCTCAAAATCTTGAATTTGCTCAAAATTTTCAGAGTCTTCATCAGACTTATGTACATTCGCATCATTGCGCTCTTGATAGTGTTCAAGGACTGCACGCAATGAATGTAAACGATGGTTAAAAGAGCGATCGGTATTCTTACCACCCTCTTTATAGTTAAAGTGCGAACACACCCCAAGTTCTGCTTCTTCATGCATGCTCTTGGTACGAATCTGAACTTCCAGTGACTTATTTTCCGCAATCACAGCCGTATGCAGTGAGCGGTAACCATTGGCTTTCGGATTGGTAATATAGTCATCAAACTGATGCGGAATATGCCGCCAAATTTGGTGCACGATCCCCAACGAGTGATAGCACTCAGGAACCGTTTTAACCAAGACCCGAACGGCACGAATGTCATAGAGCTGATCGAAGCTCAGGTTCTTACTTTTCATTTTTCGATAAATCGAATAAATGTGTTTTACCCTGCCGCTAATTTCAGCTTCAATGCCATGCTCATTCAAAGATGCACGCAATGTATCAATCACAAACTGAATATATTGCTCACGCTCCAGTCGCTTTTCATTCAGCAGCGTCGCAATTTCTTTATAGCGATCGGGTGCTAAATAGCGAAAGGCTAAATCTTCCAGTTCCCACTTTAACTGCGCAATCCCTAAACGGTGTGCCAGAGGTGAGTAAATGGTTAAGATTTCTCGTGCTACACGCTCTTGACGTTCTTTAGATGAAGTCGCCAATTCACGCAGTGCATAAGTTCGCTCAGCCAATTTGATCAGTACAACGCGCACGTCTTCCGTCACTGAAATCAACATTTTATAAATGCCGTTTAAGTGCTCGCGCTGATTGTTATTAAAGTGATCTTCGAGGCGTTTATTCTGCTCAATGAGGTCGGACAACTTACCCATGGCCAAAGTGCCTTTGACCAGTGCATGCACTTGTTCGCCAAAATGCTCTTGCACTTCCGCCAATGGAATCACGCCTTCGCGTACACCACGATAGAGCATCGCAGCAGCCAAGGTGTCTTCATCGACATGTAGATGGGCCAGAATATCCGCCATTTCAATACCGGTATAAAAGGTATTGGAACGATGATTAACCGTGGTTTCTAACTCTTTTTGTAAAGTCAAATTGGCAACTTCTTCGAGTTGCTCAAGCTTCGCATCATCTAATATGCTTCGAACACGATCTAACCATTCAGCCAAATCATGTTGAGCTTGTTCGGCATGCTCTACAGTCGCCTCCTGAGACAACTCATTGAGTCGCCCAGGTAGTTGCTCACGTACTGTGACCATACCCTTCTCCTACACTTTTACGCTTCATATTCTTTAATCGTTTATCTCATTATCTTTTTCAAACAATGCTATCGACTCAACGTGACCTGTGTGAGTAAACATGTCCATCACACCGGCTTTGACTAATCGATAACCCTGTTGTACCAACAGCCCCGCATCCCTTGCGAGTGTCGCTGGATTACACGACACGTAAACGATTCTTTTTGCACCAAAGTTAGGCATATAATGCATTATTTCCTCTGCGCCTGCACGTGGAGGATCTATCAATAATGCATCAAATCCTTGATTTGCCCAAGAATGATGCGAGAAATCTTTTGTTAAATCTTGTGAAAAGAACTTCAACTGGCCAAGAGCATTACGTTCCGCATTTTCTGCACCACGTTGAACCATTTCTTCACTGCCTTCAACACCAACCACTTGTCCTGTTTCACCCACGCATCGAGCCAAAGGCAAAGAGAAATTTCCTAGACCACAGAACAAATCGAGAACACGTTCTCCTTGTTTTAAATCTAGCAAGTCACATGCCAATTTCACCATTTGCGGGTTAATGGTTGAGTTTACTTGAGTAAAGTCGTGTGGGTTAAATCCAAATGCCACATCAAAATCATTTAAACGATAATGTAAACGCATCTCTGCATGTTCATCATCCATACGCTTTAGACTGTCTGGGCCTGCAGCTTGTAAATACAACTGCCACCCTCTGTCTAACGCAAATTGTTTTAATCGGTTGACATCCTCTGTGTTTAATTTTTCAGTATGTCGCACCGTGAGGGCGATGTCACAATCCCCCATGGCCAATTCTATATGACCAATAGCCGCTTTGGCTGTTAGACTTTGGAGTAACTGCTTTAAGCGTGTGATCGAACCAAACGCTTGATCTAACACCAAACAACGATCAATTGAAGTCAATTTATTGGTTTGACGCTCTCGAAAACCCACGACCAATTGGTCTTTGTGCGGCAAATAACGTACCCCAATGCGTGCTTTACGACGGTAGTCTTCACGTAAAGAGCGCAAAGGCGGCAACCATTGTTCAGGTTGAATCCCCGCAAAATGCTGCAAATGTGATTTAAGCACATCTTGCTTTAAGCGAATTTGTTCATCGGGATGAATATGCTGCATATTACAGCCACCACAGCTTTTAAAATGCGGGCACTTCGGCTCAACACGAAAAGTAGAGGCTTCACTGAGGAGTTGAACAGCATCGGCTTCCTCTAAACGCTTTACCGCATGGGTAATCTGCGCTTTAACCGTTTCACCCGGCAACGCATAGCTAATAAAGACTTTTTTACCCTGCTTGTCCGCAGGATGGTCTGGATGCGAACCATAGTGCGCTATGCCGCGTCCTTCATGCGAAAGTGACTCAACCTGAAAAATATAACTGGGCTGTTGAGTTGGACGAGGTTTGGCTCTATGTTTCATGTGTACCTAAAGATGGGAAGGAGAAAAATCGGCAGCGGTAAAAGCCGTCTGCTGTGAGGTCTCACGCCACACCGACAAAAAGTCTTGATGCTGCGGTTGAGCCTGTAAAAACTGGATGGTTTGATGAATAAAATGACGGTGGTCTTGAGCTAGCAATTGCCCTTTGAGTAAGAGCCAACGCAAATACACCAGCCATGTATTTAGCACATCACCTTCACAATAACTGGTGAGTTTGAGCCATTCCTGCGCCCGAACATATTCAGGTACATGATAAGCCCCATCGCCTCGTTTACCGGGATACCCCAATAAATGAGCAACATCATCTAGCTTTTGGAAATGACGTCCATTAAACATTGCCATCACATCCATCAGGTCGATGTGACGCTGATGATAACGGTTCTGATAGTTATTATAGCGCTTTTGTGTGTCAATTTCGCCCTGATCGAACAAAGCAGGTGCAGTTAAACCATGATACATAGCACGAAGCATGATTACAGGTAAGTCAAACTGAGCACCATTCCAGCTCACTAAAGTTGGTAAGCGCTTATCAAATATGGATAAAAACTTACTGAGGATTTCTGCTTCCGAATATTGCTCACGGCTAAAAGAAAAAAGTTTCATCTGGCCTTGGTCATCCAGCCACAAGCCTGAAATACACACAATTTCATGCAAAGCCAAACGCTGAAAATCCATGCCTGATTCTTGGCGACGCAACTTGGTCAGTGCCGCCTCCAAATCAGCCTCAGGCAAATCTAAACCATATAAATGCGCCCCCGATCTCAAATCAGTCATTGTTTCAATATCAAAGGTGAGCACAGGTAAGCGCATAGCAGGACTCTCTTTTATTGTTTTATTCAGGATCGACCACAGAGAAAAGACCCGTCGATAAATAACGGTCACCGCGGTCACAAATAATGCACGCAATGACTGCACCAGGATTTTCTTCAGCAATTTTAATCGATGCCCACACCGCACCACCTGAAGAAGTTCCTGCGCTAATCCCTTCTTTTTGCGCCAATTTACGCATGGTTTTTTCCGCTTCAATTTGCGGAATATCAATAATTTGATCAATCCGACTGCGGTCAAAAATCGTTGGTAAATATTCTTCAGGCCAACGGCGAATCCCTGCGATACTTGAACCATCCGATGGCTGTAGACCAATAATTTGAATGTCGGGGTTCATTTCTTTGAGATATTTAGAGACCCCCATAATGGTACCTGTAGTGCCCATTGAACTCACAAAGTGAGTGATTTTTCCACCTGTTTGCTGCCAAAGTTCAGGCCCAGTCGTTAAATAATGTGCTTCAACATTATCAGGATTACCAAACTGGTTGAGTACGTGCCCTCTGCCTTCTTCTTGCATTTGCAAAGCCAAATCACGTGCACCTTCCATGCCCTGCTCTTTGGTCACTTCAATCAGTTCCGCGCCATAAGCGCGCATTGCATCTTTACGTTCTTGGCTCATGTTGTTGGGCATAATCAGTTTCATCTGATAGCCACGCATCGCAGCAACCATTGCCAGTGCAATGCCGGTATTTCCACTGGTCGCTTCAATCAAGGTATCGCCTGGCTGAATTTGCCCTCGCTTTTCCGCTTGCATAATCATGTTATACGCGGGACGGTCCTTGACAGAACCTGCGGGGTTGTTGCCTTCTAACTTTGCCAATACTGTTGCTTGAGTGTGACTTGCCAGACGCTGTAAACGCACCAGTGGAGTTTTTCCAACATAGTGATCTAACAAAAATTCGTCTGCTTGAAAATCAGTGGATGTAGTACTCATTCTTTGCACCTTGATCGAGGTGCGCCTATTGTATGGAAAAATGCCAGTCCCTGCACCCATTTAGCGTGCTTTTTCGTGAAAGTGATTAAAGCACCATCGATTTTTTATAAAGCGTGCTACACTTCAAAGCATAGGGAATAAATCACTTGCACCATGTCAAATATCAATAAAAAGTTATTTAATCGTCTGCACTTAAACCATGCTTATGGACAGCTCATTGCACTTATTTTCGTGCCGATTATGATTTTGGCCTGTGTAGGTGCATTACTGGTTATTACCGAAACTTCAAATGCCGCCAAAGCCCAGCAGCGACAAATGGCGATAGCGATTTTAACGCGCTACCAGCTGGATGCGGAAGCGGCGATCAATTTGGTGAATGCCTCCCCTTGGCAGTATGAAAATGCACGTTATTTGATGCAAAAGATGTTAGATGAAAAACATCTGATTCGTGCCGCAATTATTGACGACAAAGGCAATAACAAACTTAGCATTGGCTACCAAGACCAAGCGCCGTGGCCTGCGCTGAAAAAAAATACTGATTTTTTTGGTCCAATGAATTTTAAAGGCAATACAGTATATGGTTTGCCCATCAACCAATTTACAGGGACGCCTGCACAGTTGGTGGTTGAATTAGATAACCAGCCCTTACAAATTGCCCGTTATCGCGTGTTGATCGTGTTGATTGCGACAGGTCTGTTGACACTCTTATTGCTTTTACTCTGTTTAAATTTCTACTCGCGTCGCTGGATTGCGCCGATGTATGAAATTCGCATGCAGCTGCAACGTTTAAATGCCGACACCCTCGATCAACATATGCTGATTAACAGTACTGGTGAATTACGTTTGCTACAGCGCGATATTGCCAATGTGGTGAAACGTCTACATTTTAGTTTTTTAGAATTAAAAGAACACACTGAGCAGACGGAAGACGATTTGCGTCGAACCCTCGACACATTAGAGGTGCAAAACATCACCTATCGTCAAGCGCGTGACCAAGCCATTTCAGCAAGTCAGTCTAAGTCTGTGTTCTTGGCCAATATCAGCCATGAACTGCGCACGCCACTGAACAGTATTGATGGTTTTATTCACCTGTTACTGCGTCAAGACAACCTCAACAATGATCAAAACCTGTATTTACAAACCATCCGAAAATCATCTGCACACTTACTGGCACTGATTAATGATGTTTTAGATTTTTCAAAAATTGATGCAGGTAAAATAGAACTCGATACTGCAACTTTTGATTTAGAAGAAGCAATTTTTGATGTTATGGATATGCTGTCTCCTCTTGCTGCACAAAAGCATATCGATATGGCCTTTTACTATGCCGACAATGTGCCAAAGCATGTGGTTGGAGATGCCCTACGCTTCAAACAAATTTTAACCAACCTGATTTCCAATGCCATTAAGTTTACTCCTGATGGTGAGATCATCGTCCGCGCAAGAATGGAACAAGATGATATTGGACAGTGCCTATTGCACTTTAGTGTACAAGACAGCGGTATCGGACTCAGTGGAACCGACCGTAAAAAACTGTTTGAGTCTTTCTCGCAAGGTGATGCTTCGGTCACGCGTCAATTTGGCGGCACAGGTCTAGGCTTAGCGATTTCCAAACAGCTGGTGCATTTGATGCAGGGGCAAATTGGATTTGAGGACAACCAAGAACGCGCGCCCACCGAAAAAGGTTCCACCTTCTGGTTTACCGCCATGTTTATGGTCAATGAAGAAGATGAGTACGTTGAACATCCTCAATTTAGCGACATGCAAGTGGTCTCGTATTTGGCGCATCCTGCAACGGCCAATATTCTGCGTCATTATCTTGAAGACTATGCTGTGGAACACATCGAATCGAGTTCAATTTTAGACTTGTTCAGCCACCTCAACAGACTGCCTCAAGATGTGGAAAATACATGGTTAATTGTTGATCACAGTGGTGATACCGAAGCCTTATTAAAAGAAATTCGTCAGCGTTATAGCGGTAACCTTGCGGTTTATGGTTACCAGATGTCACTCGATTTGACCACGCTGAATGAATATCGCGCACGACCATTATACCAACCGCTCAGTCGGAGTGCTTTGATTCAATTGCTCAGCAATCAACCGCTATTTGAAGAAGACGAAATGGAGTCCTTCAATGGTCAAGGCTTACATATTTTAGCGGTGGATGACCATCTCCCTAACCTGATTGTCCTTGAAGCACTACTAGGCGAATTGAATGTCACGACAACAAAAGCTTTAAGCGGCCAACAAGCCTTAGAGATTTTACAAGAGCGCGCTGAACACGACAGCAAAGCTTTTGATTTGGTATTTATGGATATTCAAATGCCTGTCATGTCGGGTGTCGATACCACACGTGCCATTCGTGCGCTGGAGTCAACCATTGAAAACCATAAGCGTTTGCCCATCATTGCCCTCACCGCACATGCATTGGCCGATGAAAAACAAAAACTACTGCAAGTCGGCATGGATGACTATGTCACCAAACCGATTCAAATTGATCAGATTATCCAAATCCTGACCCATTGGACCACTGATCGTTTCAACAAAGGCTCACCCGTTGAAAAAGCCATCGTGATTGAAGCACTTGATCCGAAGGTACTCGACTGGCAGCAAAGCTTACAGTTAGCCGCCAACAAAGAAGACTTAGCAGTCGACTTACTGCGTATGTTAATGGATAGTTTTGATACTGAGCTGCATGAAATGAAGCAGTTGATTGAAATGGAAGATTTCCCACAATTGGAGCATGTGCTACACCGTCTGTATGGTGCAACACGCTATGTCGGTGTACCCAACTTACAAGAAGCAACAGGGACATTTGAACAGTTTGTTTCAACCTTACGTAAAGAACGTCGTAAAGCCGATGAACAATTTGTTCAAGAAACCATAAAGCGTTTCAATGAACTCAAAGTTGTGATTGAACAAGTACAACATGCGGCACAGCAAATTTTAATCAAACATATCCCATAAAACATTCAAAAGAGCATGGCACGAAAGACAAATTGCGACGTGACTCTTGGTGTCATTTATCCGCACGAGAGCTATGCTATGCTCCATGCGAGCAAAAAATAAGAGTTCTCATCATGGCTTTACTTCGCATTGAAAACAAAAACGGCATTGCCACTGTTTCACTTAACCGCCCAGACAAACGCAATGCGATGAGTTTCGACCTGTTGCGCGAGTTGGTTAAAACTGCTGAAAAAATTAAAAAAGACCGCAGCATTCGTTGTGTCATCCTCACTGGTGAAGCGCAAGTCTTTAGTGCAGGCATTGATCTTGCCGATTTGAACAATCCGAAGAATCGTGCCTATGCCGCGTGGGAACTGATCAAACCTGGACAAAGCCTCTTTCAAAAAGCCTTCCTAATTTGGCAAGAACTGCCTGTTCCTGTGATTGCCGCGATTGAAGGGTTTTGCTTTGGCGCTGGCATGCAATTGGCTTTAGCGGCGGATATTCGTGTGGCACATCCTGCAACCCAAATGTCGATTATGGAAAGCCGTTGGGGACTGGTTCCGGATATGGGACTGACGCGCTCTTTGAAAGGTCTAATCGGACTAGATCTTGCCAAAGAATTAACACTTACGGCACGTATTTTCGATGCAACTTATGCCAAAGAAATTGGCTTAGTCACACATCTTGATGAATCACCGCTTGCTAAAGCCCAAGCCATTGCAGAAGAAATGTTACAACGCTCACCAGATGCACTTATGGCCTCAAAATATGTGCTGGATGCCATGCAGCATGAGCCTAAAAAATCCTTACGTTTGGAAAAAATTTGGCAACTCAAATTACTGTTAGGTAAAAACAGCCAAATCGCACGTAAAAAAGATAAACAACCCGACGTGCAGTATCTACCACGCCAATACAAATAAGAGTATTTAAGCACTGACAATCAAAGAGGGTCCCATGAGTTTCGATCGACACACTAAAATTGCATTTCTCGGCATGGGACTCATGGGCAGCCGTATGGCCACCCGCTTACTTCAAGCAGGTCTTGAGGTCGCTGTATGGAACCGCACCAGTAGTGCCTGCGATGCACTCATTGATTTGGGAGCGACAGACTTAGCGCTACAAAATATTGCCGAATATCCAGTAGTTCTGACCTGTTTAGCGGACGACAAAGCCGCACTCAGCGTTTATGAACAAATCGAACCGTTTTTGACGGCGAAGCAAGTGATCATCGACTTTTCCAGTCTTTCAGTGGAACAAACCCTGAGTCTTGCAGCACGTGCCGAACAAAAACAGGTGCAATGGATCGACTCACCTGTTTCAGGGGGAACTATTGGTGCGGAACAAGGTACGCTGGTCATCTTTGCTGGTGGCGATACACAGACGATTCAAGACTTGTCTTTGATTTATAATATCTTGTCTCAACGTGTCACCTGTATGGGTAACACTGGAACAGGACAAGCCACCAAAATTTGTAATCAACTGATTGTGGCAGCCAATAGCACTCTGATTGCAGAAGCAGTTGCTTTAGCAGCCAAAGCTGGCGTGGACACTCGCTTACTTGCACCTGCGCTTGCAGGCGGTTTTGCCGATTCGAAACCCTTTCAAATTTTAAGTCCACGTATGGCGACTCACCTGTTTGAGCCCGTACAGTGGAAAGTTCAAACCCTGTCCAAAGACTTGAACAATGCTGTGCAACTTGCTGCGCAGCACCAACTCGACATTCCTGTTGCAGCGCGAGCACTTCAGCAATTGCAAGCACACCAACAACAAGGCTATGCTGAAGCTGATCTTGCCTCAGTCATATTACAAGTAGAACAAAAAGCCAAATAAAATCAGGAGAAAATCATGACCAAACTTGCTGTAAATTTATCCATGATTTTTACCGAAGTGCCGCTGCTTGAGCGTTTTGCTTTGGCTCAAACCGCAGGCTTTAATCATGTGGAAATCCAATTTCCCTACGAACTCAGCATTGAACAAATTCAAACTCAGCTTACGCTTCATGACTTAAGCCTCTGCCTCATTAACGTTCCTGCGGGCGACTTAATGACTGGTGGAAATGGGCTCACAGGTGTCCCCGGCAAAGAGTTAGAGTTTCATCGCGCTCTTCAGTTAGCAGTACAATATGCCAGCGCACTCAAAGTGCCAAGTGTGAATATCCTTGCGGGTAAACAACCCCTAGATGCCGACCTACTGCCCTGTTTAAATACCTTGTCCAAAAACCTGAAACTGGCCTGCCACATGTTCAGTGAACATGACATTCAACCTGTCTTTGAAATGATCAACGGCACAGATATGCCACGCTTCTTAGTACAAAATATTGCCCAAGCACAGGAAATGCTAGAAGCAGTACAACACCCTGCGCTTAAAATGCAATACGACTGCTATCACATGGCCATGATGGGTGAAGATGTGTTGCAAGGGCTACAAGAAAATATTCAAGATATTGGTCATATCCAATTTGCAGACTGTCCGGGACGGCATGAACCAGATACTGCACAAATTATGTATGCAAATATTTTTGAATGGCTACAACACAGCAGTTATGACGGTTTTATTGCGGCGGAATATCGACCAAAAACTGTTTCAACTCAGTCCTTTGCATGGAAGGCAAAATACTTTGCTGCACATCCTCAAAGTTGAACCATTGCGGATTTGAAATTTTCGCCTAAAAACGCTATATTATAAGATGAGTTATTGTCCGGAAAAATTCCCTTTATGAATTTAGAACCATCGCCCAGCGCTTCTAATTCTCACGATTTCGCAATGAATACCCAAGCTGCCGACGTACAAGCTTGCTTAAAAGTTGTACATGAAGCCCTTGAAGATGTAAAAGCAAAAGATATTTTAGCGATTGATGTCAGCCTAATCAGCAACGTCGCTGATGCAATTGTGATTGCAAGCGGTACATCAACGCGTCACATCAAAGCACTTGCTGATAACGTTGCTGAAGAAGCACGTAAAGCAGGCTTCCGCCCTCTCGGTGTCGAAGGCGAACGTGATGCAGAATGGATCTTGATTGATCTTGGCTTTGTTGTTGTGCACGTGATGTTGCCAACAGCACGTCGTTTCTACGACTTAGAAAGCCTTTGGCGTGCAGCCCCAGAAGAAACTGTAGCCTAATATGAAAAGAGCGACCTGAAGGTCGCTTTTTTTATGTCTAATTTTCTTTAAATTAAGCGATGCATATCGACCATTGGGTAACGCTCTTTCACTTGGCGCTTCACATGGGCATAGAGTTGATCTGCTTTTGCTGGACCATAAAATTCACAATAATTTTCATAACAGACTGTCAAGACCTGCGCATATTGAGTCATGGGCAAAGCTTCGAGTACTGCTCGATCATTCAAGGCCTGATACTTATCGACCACAATGGATAAAGCGCCTAGCTGCGTTTTCACCTCACGCTCAAACTCCTGCACATCAACGGCTTTGACTGCTTGACAGATATTTTGCATAAAAAACGTCAATGCATCGAGTAACACTGCTCCCCCTTGTTCACTTTTCGATGCTTTTGCAGATGGGTTCAACAACACTTGTTTTTCAACTTGGGCCATCTCTGCCAAGACATTTTTGAGCATGTCTTTTCGGAAGTAACGTAATTCCTCTGTGGTGCAAATTTCACTCAAAAAACGATTCAGGACAAAGGAGGGTTGATCACCATATTTCGCTTCCCAGTGATTCAATACTTGCTCTAAAAGTGTTCCTTGTAAGTACTGACTCAATCCACGTTCGATCGCTTGGCGTTTTTGTAAAATAGTTAATGTTTCGGTCGACATGAGCTATCCTCTTTCATTAATGACGTTTGGTCATATCATCAGTTTCAAACGTCACATCACGCTGAAACTCGGGATAAGACAGTTCTGCATGTTCGGTATAGTCCAAGCCACGTTGTTCATGTTGTTTACTCACCCGCAAACCACCAAGAACGAGGTCTAAGACTTTAAAGACGATCAACGCCACACCAAAACCCCACGCAAAGGCTGTCACAATCCCCAAGCCTTGTACCGCAATGATTCCCGCATTAAACATTTGGTTTTCAAAAAACAACCCCGCAGCCAATGTGCCCCACGCCCCACAAAAACCATGTACAGTCACCGCATCGACCACATCATCCAAGCGGAGTTTTTCCATCACCACAGGTAAAATACTGACCAACACACCTGCAACCGCACCACTAATGATGGCATACACTGGACTCATGGTTGCACAGCCCGCCATAATTGCAACCAGTCCACCCAAGGAGGCATTAATGGTGCCGCGCACTAAAATCGCTTTACCACGTATTAGGGTATAAACCATATAGGCAACTGCCGAAGCACACGCCGCCAAATGCGTATTCAAGGCAATCCGCCCAATACCCACATCCGCCTTCACAGTAGAGGCCGCATTAAAACCAAACCATGCCAACCATAGAACAAAACCGCCTAGCGCCACCAACGGTAAATTATGCCCTGCCAAATAATGGACCTGTCCATTGCGCCCAAACCGCCCTAAACGGGGTCCCAGCACAATAATTCCAGCTAAGGCCACCCATCCACCAATCGAATGCACCACTGTTGAACCAGCAAAGTCAATGAAACCCATGGCTTTTAGCCAACCTTCGCCATCAAATAAGCTCCCCCAAGCCCATGCACCAAAAATCGGGTATATCAAACCACTGACCACTGCAGCACTCACAATATACGCCACAAAGTGAATCCGCTCAGCCATCGCCCCACTGGCAATCGTCGTGGCGGTGGCAGCAAACATCATTTGAAAGAACAAGAGGTTCCAGTGCCAGTCATCCATAGCATTGGGGGCAAAATGCGAGGTTCCTATCCAACCACTCGAATTGGCACCAAACATCAAACCAAAGCCAATCAACCAAAACACCAAGCCCCCTAAACACGCATCCATATAGTTTTTCATGAGTACATTAATGGTGTTTTTAGAGCGCACCGAACCACTTTCAATCAGGGCAAAACCTGCTTGCATGAAAAACACCAAAATGCCACCGAGCACCACCCAGACACTGTCAAGCGAGAGGCAAATCTCTTGAATATTTTGAGCCTGTGTTGGCAGGGGTTCTGCAGCAAAACTGGGTAAAGTAATACATCACACGAAGAAGAGTAAGTATTTTATTTTTTTCATGAATAATCCCCCAAAGATTATTCATCTCAATTGCAAAATCAATGCCAGTGTTTCAACACCTTATAGATATTTAAAAATGATCTATGTTCGCCAATATAAATGGAGCGATTTAAACAAGGTGAAAAAGCGATACACCATACAAGAGGTCAAAATGAATTTATAAGCTAATTGCTAAAACATGGCTTTTAGTTTTTATAGTATTCATCCACAGCATAATAGTGAACCCTCTCTACCCATCGACCACGATTCAGCGTTCGCTCCGTCACTTTAACCTTTCCCGCTTGAACTGTTGCATCTTCAATAAACTCTTTGACTAAACTCAAGCCGTGTTTAGGAATCACGATATATTCCGAACGAATATGATAACAACACCCACTTTTATTGAAGGTTAAGATTCTTTTCTGTTTTGGATCGACCTCAAACATGCCCAAATTTTCATGAGTTAAGGCCGATAACTCCTGACTCAGCACAAATTTATTTTTAGTCCGATGAAAGACATAAACATCGTAAGTTGGCCCGCCATAAGCACCATAGTTACCATTACGGATGGCGACATCCTCACTGCCGTCAAAATTAAAGTCGGCAAAAATCACGGCACTTTGCTCACCATAAAGCTGCACCACATTGACAGATGGTTTGTCAGTTTCGTCCAGATCCATCGTCAATTCAGCCGAGGAAATACGCTGAAAGCGCTGTACCGTCCCTTTTAGGTAAAGATCAATATTGGCTTGTCCATCGCAGCTCCTGTCCGTACAGCTCGTCGTTATTTTTACATCATAGCGTTTCGATGCATTTTTTATTTCGAAGACTTGAGCCTGAGTAGTTTGACTCAAAACGAACCCACTAAAGATCAGCAACACCTGAAACGAAATCTGATTTATGTTCATCTTGTTTTCTTATTGAAAAGATACACATCATCTTAGCAAAAGCTGCAAACATAAAAAAACCACCCGAAGGTGGTCTCTATACACTCTAGGAGGAGGATTAGTGTCCACCACCATTGATTGCTTTGGTCATATCTTCAACCACTTTCTTCGCATCACCAAAGATCATCATGGTTTTTTCGTTATAGAATAAATCGTTGTCTAGACCTGCATAACCTGTCGCCATAGAGCGTTTGATGACCATAATGGTACGTGCTTTATGTGCTTCAAGAATTGGCATGCCATAGATTGGAGATGTTGGGTCGTCTTTCGCCGCAGGGTTCACCACGTCGTTCGCACCAATCACAAGCACCACATCTGTTGCAGGGAAGTCTGAGTTAATCTCATCCATCTCTAAGATGTCTTCATAAGCCACGTCTGCTTCAGCCAAAAGTACGTTCATGTGACCCGGCATACGACCTGCAACTGGGTGAATGGCAAAGCGCACTTTTACACCTTGTTCTTTCAAGATTTCACACAGTTCTTTCACAGCATTTTGTGCACGACCTTGCGCCATACCATAACCTGGTACGATCACAACGCTGTCTGCATTTGACATCAAGAAGCCTGCGTCATCTGCTGAACCAGAACGATGGTTACGCTGTGCTTGTTTGCCTTTGTCCGCAGAAGCTACCGCTGTACCGCCCATTGCACCACCAAACAAAACGTTGATGATTGAACGGTTCATGGCTTTACACATGATGTAAGACAGAATCGCACCTGAAGAACCCACCAGTGAACCCGCAACGATTAACATATTGTTTTCAAGTGTGAAACCAATACCTGCTGCTGCCCAACCAGAGAAGGAGTTCAATAGCGATACCACCACTGGCATATCACCGCCGCCGACTGGTGCAATCCACACCCAACCAAATGCAAGTGCAAGTGCAGTCATAGCCCAGAATGCATTCATGTTGCCTGTTGTGAAGAAGTACACACCACATGCCAACATTGCAAGGAAAATCAGTGCTTGTACAGGTTTAACCCATGCACCAGAAATGGTTTTTGCCCATTTTTTCGCAGCCAACTTACCATAAGCAAATACAGACGCTGTAAAGGTAATCGCTCCGACGAAACAGCCCACGAACAATTCAAATAAATGAACCTTGCTCATGTGTGCATGTTGCACACCCGCAGCAGTTAATGCAGTTTCATTTTGTGCAAATAAAGCAGTCAGTTGGTTGTTATGTAGAATTGCAGCTATTGCAATTAATACCGCAGCCAAGCCCACCAATGAGTGCATTAAAGCAACAGTTTCAGGCATCTGCGTCATAGGTACAGTACGCGCACGGGCAATACCCACTATCGCACCCAGCACCATCGCACCGCCAATCATCCAAATCACAGGATGATCTGCCACAAAGAAGGTGGTCACTACAGCAATCGCCATTGCGATCATGCCGTAACGGTTACCTTGAATTGCCGTTTTCGGGCCAGACAAACCACGTAAAGTTAAGATAAAGAGGACAGCACCAATCAGGTAGAACCAATCCGCATAGTCTCGAATGAATTCCATATATTAGCCCTCTTTTTTCTTTTGCTTTGGCTTGAACATTTCAAGCATACGCGCTGTTACTGCGAAGCCACCGAAAATATTGATACTTGCTAAGAACACCGCAATTGCACCTAAGATGCTCACCACATTCACACTTTGGAATGCAACATTCGCATCAACACCGATTGCAGGAATCCCCACCGTTTGAATCATTGCACCGACCACGATGATCGATGACAACGCATTGGTTACTGCCATAAGCGGTGTATGTAGTGCAGGCGTAACGCCCCACACAACGTAGTAGCCTACAAAGATGGCAAGGACGAAAATTGTAATTGTTTCAACCATGATCTATCTCCTTAACCACGCTTCAGCAGTACTTGACCGCCATGAGTTACTAGAAGGGCTTTTTGAATTTCTTCTTCAGGATTGATAGCAAAATTTTTCTCTGCATCAAATAAAGTATCTAAAAAGTTCAAGACATTTCGTGCATACAAAGCAGAAGCTTCAGTTGAAACCGTAGACGGAATGTTTGGAATCCCTAGAATGGTCACACCGTTGTCAGTCACAACATTTTCACCATTCTTAGAACCTTCAACGTTACCGCCTGTTTCAACCGCCATATCAAGGATGATTGAACCTGGTTTCATTTTGGCAACCGTTTCCGCCTTAATCAGACGTGGCGCATTACGACCTGGTAAAAGTGCAGTGGTAATCACGATGTCAGCATTCGATACAGCTTTGTCCACAATAATGGCTTGATCGCGGATATAGTCTTCACCTGGCATCCAGCCATAACCATTTTTCGCAGCATCGGCTGCTTTTTGCTGCTCTTCTGCTGACATAGGTACGTCTAACCATTTGCCACCCAAAGATTCCACCTGATCTTTCGCCGTCGGACGTAAATCCGTTGCTTCAACCACAGCACCCAAACGTTTTGCTGTCGCAATCGCTTGTAGACCTGCAACACCAACCCCCATGATCACGACACGTGCAGGTTTTACAGTACCCGCAGCCGTCATCAACATTGGGAACATGCGCTGGTACTCTGCCGCAGCAAGAAGCACAGACTTGTAACCGGACAAGTTAGCTTGTGAAGATAATACGTCCATGTTCTGCGCACGAGATAAAGTTCGTGGCAGTAGCTCCAAAGCAAATGCAGACACGTGTTGTGATGCAAATTGATCAAGCTCCGTATTACGGTACGGGTCAAACATGGCAATAACCGATGTATTTGGCGCAAGCTTTTGAATTTCAGCACCCTGAGGGGCACGTACTTTCAAAATCATTTGGCTACCGGTATAGGCATCATCTGTCAGCGTAGCACCGACTTGCTCATAAGCACTGTCGATATAAGCAGCTTTCACACCTGCTCTACGTTCAATCACTACACTATGACCAGCACTGATCAACTTTTTTACCGTTTCTGGCGTTGCGGCTACACGATTTTCACCGACGACAGTTTCGGCTGGAATTCCGATCTGCATGAGCGTCCCTCAAGCTAGTTTTTCTTAAAGTAAACATCACCGATTAGGCAATATTTTCTCACAGGATGTTCTTATGAATTTTTGGATTCTAATGAAACTTTTTTAAAATACCACCCACTATTTATTTAATAAATACCCATATACTGAACTGGTGATTCATAAAAAATATTGGGTGATATCTCGTTTATTTACTTTGAATCCGCTTAAAAATTGATTTATTTCTATTCAAATTCTGAGCTACAGATCTTTTTACACTAAAATCTGCACTTTTTTTGCACAAAACCAAGTCCTTTAATTCCGCAGTATTGATCTTTTTGACCAATCCAAGAATATGAACCACCACGTTCACATTAACCCGAACCTGTCATTCATCGAGCTTTGCCATCTGCCGTCGCGCAAACTTTGCAGGCATTGACTTGAATGACAGTTTTGCCCCATTTGCAAAAGCTTAGAATTGGCCTGTTCCTATGTTTCATCGATCAAAAATGCCAATGCTCAAAATTTAGTCCAACTGAAACGTATATTTGAAGTGGATCATATAAAAATACGAGGAAGGATTAATCACGTTTAAATAGATCTAAAACGCGGAACGACCAACAAAAATGTTTTTTTCATATTTTATGGGATGATAATGGCGTGCATTGACGCACTAGCCTTAAGCAAAAATGCACCATAATTAAGCAAAAACACTTTAAATAGATGAATATTTCAACAATCAGCCCCAAATGCTTGGTATGCTTTATGAGTGAAAATGATCGAATGCAACAATTTCATACAAAATAGACGGGTGCGTTCAGAATTTTTTAAAGATTTTTATCATTTTTTGACAGGAAATTCGAAATATCATTATTTTTTGATTGTATTAGACGAAAATACTCTCCTGAGAACAGGTCATGCTATTTTCTATGTCTTCATCTTCGACTCATTTTTTATGCAGTCTTTTCTCGCCTGTTTTAGGCTTTTGACCCAGCTTCGTATACAATTTCTGAAACGATGCATCTATTTAGCTCAAACATGATGTAAACGTCTTTCTGAAAAAAATACTCCCTCATCAAAGGCTCATTATGAATACCTCTTTCGACATCAGTCGAGACAAATCTCTGCTCTGGCTGATGGCAATTGTCTGTGGCTTATGTGCAGGGGCAAACTATTATTGCCAGCCTTTGATTTCCTCTATTCAGCAAAGCTTTCAAGCGCCAGAAGAACAAGTGGCTTTGACCGTGACCTTTGCGCAAGTCTCCTATGCTTTGGGTTTACTGTTCATTGTGCCCTTAGGCGACATGCTGAACAAAGCCAAACTGATTCCATTCCTGATGTTTGGCGCATCTGCTGGACTGTTTATCTGTGCGACATCTACCAACTTATCGATGCTCTGGCTAGGCACCATTATTACAGGACTCTTTTCTGTCGCAGCACAAGTACTGATTCCTCTGGCCACGATGGCAGTCAAACCTGAAAAAACGGGAGAAGTGGTCGGTTTCCTCATGAGTGGCTTATTGGTCGGGATTTTACTGTCGACCAGTGTGGCTGGATTACTCTCAGACTTATGGCACTGGAAAATGATTTATGTGCTGAGTGGCATCGCCATGTTTGCTTTGGCCCTTCTGATGAAAGGAAAACTACCCCAACTACCAAAACTTAAAATCACCTATTTCGACATTTTTAAGTCCATGGGGAGTCTGCTGCAACAAGAGCCTCGTTTGGTGTTTCGCTCAATCACGGGTGGATTTGCTTTTGCTGCCATGAGTATGCTGTTTTCAACCATTGCCCTACTTTTAACCTCTGAGCCATTTCAACTTTCGGATGTTTTAGTCGGCGTGGTAACTTTGGTCGGCGTATTTGGCGCACTCTCCACTCAGTGGATTGGTAAATGGGCCGATCGCGGTTATACCCTGCTTTTGACTTGGGTCGGCTGCGGGACGTTAGCCCTCAGTTGGGTGTTCCTATATTTAGGCGGGAGCTCACTCATCAGCTACATCATCGGTTATGCACTGATTAACTTAGGGCTTGCAACTACACATAGTTGTAACCAAAACGTGATTTTCCGTTTACGCCCCGATGCGAAGTCTCGGGTGAACTCCATCTATATGACATTATATTTTATTGGTGGCGCGTGTGGCTCGGCACTGGGTGTCTATGCATGGCATCACGGCGGCTGGAGCAGTACATGTTTAGTCGGTATTACACTGGTGATGATGGCGGGTGTCTTTGCTCTGCTGGATACCCTGTATAACAAAAAACAGGGTATTGCTTAACCCTTAAAAAGACAGTTGACTGAGTCAATTGTCTTTTGGTTTGGGCACTTCTTTTTGAGCGCTAACTGACCTGAGCCACGGGGTAAAAAGGTTTACCCAAATCGAGACTATCGGCATTTTCCAAAGCAATGTACAAAAATGCGGGCAGTAAAGCCGATAAAATTTGACAGCCATCTTGTAGCTGCTTGCGGTTCAATGAACTCTTATAGGTTGAACCACCATGCATCAGTTGATTTCTCAAGGTATATAAACGATTAAACAGTACCAGTAAAATATCAACCGAATGTTTCTGTTGTAGCGCTTTCGCCACTTTTTTCTTTTCTTGTTCAAGCTGAGCCTTACAGATCTCTAAACCAATTTTCTTATTTTGATAGTCCCAATACCCTTGATAGGTGTATTGGTTGTCTAAGAGCATACGAATAGGCTGACTAAATTTGTCCCATAAAATGCTATAAATTCTATGATCGACATCATGCTGGCAAATTAAATGCAAGAACTGACGTAAACTCTGTTTGTCCTGACTTTGCCCCAAGTCTTGTGCATATATCGCATTGAAGGAAATCCAGAGGCTGATAAATTGTAAATCGGGATCATGATCGAGCAGTAATGCCTGCTTTAGCCAACTCAGCCCACGATGTATTCTCAGATTAAACTCATCACTCTGTTGTACTTTTTTAGTTTTAAAAATTTCTTCTAAAAGCAACATCGGCTTTTCCTATACTTTATTCTTCTATGTATTCAACATACTGAATGATTAAGCTAAATTCAATTTAATCCTGCTAGGACCATAGTGATTGATAAATCCCGCTAGTTCAGTGTGAATGTTCTATCGAAAAAAACATTCTGTTTTCTATATTTCAATGTATCTAATGAATATTGGCTGCTCCTCTTACCATTAATTATAAGTTCTAAGCTTGATAAAAGCAGATAATATCTCTCAATGAATGTATTCCATTTTTGTGGTAGTATTGCGTGCTATCGGAAATACCTGAATAAAATGAAGCATCGAGTTTCATTTTTCGTCCACTCCCAAAGATCCTCCTATCGGTAATGAATGCATTTCAGCTCACTACATTGTGCTGTATCTTGCTCAATAAATGGATTGACGCTTTGGCTTTGCGACATCTGATTTTCATGTAATTTCCCACATATTTCTTTGCACCGCTTCCGCTCTAAGACATAGGTTGTTCACCATGTCTTTGCAGACAAAAGCTGATAAACACTGATCAAGAGCCTGATTTTTTAATGAATACTGACAAAACCATTGAAACCCCTCAATCTCCACGAATTAGTGTTGCGCCGATGATGGATTGGACACTTAAAATAAAATAACAAATTAATATCAACAACTTAAATTGTATAAAATAATTTATGGTGTAAATTTGGCGTAAATTCTATTTTATGTACCAAAACTTAACTCTTCAACATTCTCACTTCCAAAAAGATTACTCACTGTAAGAAGTGCAGTGTCTGACAATGACTGAGTTGCCAGCACAGCAAGTCTCGTCATTGGGCGAGATATAGATACATAGAAAAGATTCCGAGCACGATAGAAACCTTTCATATTTGTCTTAGTCAGCTTTTTAGTTTCAAGTAGCTCAAGAAGCTGAGGCCAATTATAATGATTCCACCCTCCACCTAAGATTACCAATACATTATCAAACTCAGCACCCTTAACACTATGCTGGGTTGCAAAAGGGGTTAACTTTTCAATAAATCTTGTAACCTCGATAACTTCTTTATACGGGATTTCTCTTAATTTTTTATAACGTTGTGGTCTTGAAGACATTTCAACTTCAGGTATGCCCATCAATGAAATAAGCTCTTCCTCTCTTCTAAGTATACGATCAGGCAGAGATGGACGTTTAGTAATCTTTAAATGGTCTATAACTTGACCAATAGTCCCTTCTATTCTCAACTTTAGCAATCGATCCATATCTCTACGCCACAACATTTTATCTTCATGTTTTGTAATAGCAGGTCTAGCACCCAATATCTTAAACATATCTCCGTAATGTGATGAACTATAAGCCATGCACATTGGCTCTATTACTTCAGCAAAGAACCTAATGACCGGATCTTCCTTTTTTGTAAACTGTTCTGTACGACCTCTAAATAATTCAACAATTTTCGGATAACCTTGTTCAACTGCCAAAACATTGTGACTAAGCATTAATACTTTTGTCTTTTTTAAGTCCCACCCCTCTACTCTTAACCTAGCCATCAACTCTTCACGACAACTACGTGCTATGTCAGAAGGTAAATCTTCCTTTGAATGTGCTGTATTCGTTCTAGGCCCATTATAACTGTTAGTATGGAAAAACCGAGCTTCACCTTTGGCTTCTGGTAAGCTAACAACTTGTGGAAGCTCTGGGCGTAAAGCGTTTAGAACATTTACTACAGCAGGAACTGATCGAAAATTTGAACCCTTTGCAATTTCTTCAATTGGGTATTCAGCTAATTCATACTCACTACTATAAATAGTCTGCCAATGATCTCCGAAAAGACCTATGATTGGTCCAGTCTTCGACTTTAAAAAATAATCAGTAATAGCATCCATAAATTGACGATGAGTATCTTGATATTCATCAATAAAAATTACTGGAAATTGCTGACTAAATAACATCCGAAACTTTTCCTTAGCCAAAAGCATTGCCATCAATTCAGGAATATCATCATGATTAAGTGTAATGCGCATCTCATCTACACTAAAGAATCCCAGATCATATTCTACTAACTGTGATCCAATCCCCCCACTTTGTTCAACTTTCTCTTTTTTATCCTTTAGTTCAATTACCAAATCACGTATTGCCTTCTGAAATTGACGAATGAATGCCCAACAGAAGCCATGAATTGTGTCAACAAGAATTGCCGGATGATCTTCAATTTCTTGAGCAATCTCATTGCGTGCAACTTCTGTATAAGTAATACAAGCAACTTTTTTGCCTGACTGTACTAACGTTGAACCACGTTCGTCGATTAGTCTCTTGAGTGCAGCTACCAAAGAATATGTCTTACCTGCTCCCGCACCTGCTTCAAGTCTAAAACTATAACCCGCATCTAGAGCCTGATTGATCTTTCTCTGAGCTTCTTGTGCAGCAACTAGTGCAGGATTTTCTTTAATCTGACTCATGCTGCTCCTCCTTTGTCTAATGGTTCTAAATTTTGTATAGGAACATCAGATTCAGAAAGCCAAATCAGGCCTTCTCGAATATATCGAGGTACAACCCATTCTTTTACACGAATTGCATATTCTAAAGCGAAATCCGCTTTAGTAAGTCCCTGCGCATATTCCCAAGCTTCTGTAGCAACATCGTCTTCACTTGGTAATGGAAATTGATTAAGGTTCGCTAAAATAAGAGCATCTTCATAGCTTCTTGCACAAATATTAGTTTTTGGATCTTCAGGGATTTGGTAGGCAATTCGACGAAAGTTAACCTGCTTTTCTATGGCATTTTTAGCAATTAAATCAGCTGGAGATATTTGCCAAATTACTTTTTCATCTAAATCTTTAGGACGAAACCAATCCTTGATAGCCGCATTAGAGGTTCTCTCACCTTGAGCTACTGGACATTTTTCCCATATTTTGGTTTTTACTTTCTTCTTATTTTCTTTTTCCACCATTTTAGTTGAGTCTAAATCGGTAATGACTAGAGTCTTAAGTTCAAGAAAGTCGAGGAGTGGATAAAAAACATGAGCATGAGCCCCTCCAGCTTCAATACAAGTTACATACTGGCTTGCTAATTTTTGATGTTCTGGTAAGGATATATCAACTAATTCTCTGAGGCGAGGCATTAATAACCGTTCAGTTGTCCCTTCAACCATAATCACTTTATCTGCAAAATAAAGATCACACTTAGTCAGAGTCATGTATTTATGCAAGAACTCTTTATCAGCAGAAGATATTGTTTGCATGCCCTTTTTAAAATCTTTAACTTTAGTATTTCTAATACTTTTCACTGAATCTTTCTGGTTATAGAAATATCTTACTGCATCAAAACATGCCGCATTAGCAACATGAGAAGAATGTGTAGTAATAATAAACTGAACATTCCAAACGTCTTCTGCTGGATAGGCACTCGAAAGCTTTTGAATAGCAGCATTTAATTGATTAATGAAAACTTCCTGCATCTGTGGATGCAAATGAGCTTCAGGTTCTTCAATGAATATCAAATGGGCTGAAGGGCGAGTAATTTGAGATCGGTAAATTTTGTGATAGCTTTCAAGTTGTAGCAGCATATAGATTAAATTTCGCGTACCAAGACCATTATATCCCTCAGGTAAATGCACACCATCTGTACCGCTATAAACAACTTTTGTATGCCCAGACAAAAGTGCCTCTACATTTAATGAAGTTTCAGGCCTTAATTCAGTATCATTAAGACTTGGAAAACCCATCACCCCCATAACAGGTAATAACTTTTTGAGCATTTTGTCAAAATCACTTTGAACATTAAGCTCAATATCTTCAACAGATTTCTTTAATTTCGCAGCTAACTCTTGATCAGATTCTGTAGCCGTTGGTGCAGCAGCTGTTTTAAACAATTCACTAAGTAATTTTCCGATAACATCAGCCTCACCAAGCTTTGTCTTATCAAGAGTTCTTTGTGCTTGAACAAAGTTACATTGTAATAATGCTGCGAATGCTGAAGTACCCTCGAAATTTCTCTTATTAGACTTATCCGTCGGATCTATCGCACTAACATGCACTTCGTAAATTTTTGATAAATTATTACGTAAACACTTAAAAAAATGTATTTGAGGTTCCATACCTACTGGTGGTTGAGGTAAATCAAACAACAAATGCATTTTTGCTAAGACAGGCCTATATTCAATACAAGCAATCGCTGTTGTAGAGTCCATATCTAAATCAATGATAAATGGTGAAAGAGGTCCTAAAGTCGGGGCATCACTATCGTATCGAAATGTCAAAGAAAGAGTGATTATAGGCAGTGTATTATATATCTGCTCTGGACTTGCCCCCTCTTCTTTCAATTTTCTTGCATTTAAAAACTTCTCACGAGACAAACTAGAAAAATCTTCCAACCTAAAACGGGCTCCTGACTCACCACAAAAACAATCAAATATGCTAGTAAAAGATGTTTTTCCGCTATTATTTCGCCCAACAATCACAGTTGAATTCTTTTCTAATACAATCTCAATATCTTCAAGAAGTCTATACCCCTCAACTCTAACTTTTTCGATACGCATTGTTCCCCCCAAAATACATTGGTTATTGTAACTTTATCTATTTTTTCAAAGGTTTCGCCCAAGAAGAGCATGTAAATTATTTTGTGTAAATTACGTTCTTTATAAATGATTTTTTAGCTAGTCGTCCAAGCATTCGACAACTGCTCAGCCTGCTTCATCACCAACTCAATCGCTTCAGCTGCTTTATCAGGTGGATACTTCCAACGCTGCAAAGTACGACGTACTAATATTTTCAGCTGAGCACGCACACTATCCCGAACCTGCCAATCGACAGTCGTTGATTTCCGTAGCTTCTCTGTAATCTCTCGTGCGATCTGTTTCAGCGTATCGTCTCCAAGCTCTCTGACCGCACTTTCATTATTCGCCAAGGCATCGTAGAAAGCGATTTCATCAGGATTCAAACCAAGTGCAGCTTCACGCTGCATTTCGGCCTGAAACTCTTTTGCCATTTGAATGAGTTCTTCAATGACCTGAGAGGTTTCAATAGCTCGGTTATTGTATTTCCTCAAGGTTTCCTGCAAACGATCAGAGAAGCGTTTTTCCTGCACGACATTGTTTCGTGTCTTTGCCTTAATGCCATCATTGAGTAACTTTTCCAACAGTTCAACTGCCAAGTTACGGTATGGCATCTGCCGTACATCTTCTAAGAACTCATCTGAAAGCAAGCCAATGTTTGGTTTATCTAAACCACACATTGCAAAAACATCTGTTACCCCCATCTGCAATGACAGCATTATCCAGAATCTGTTTTAGTGTACTGTCCTTTTCCGCTTGCGACAGTTTACGATCTACAGAGGTATGCTTGCTAATGACCGCTTTAATGGCTGAGTAAAAGGCAATTTCTTTGTGCAGGTTCTTCGCTTCATCCAAGGTGCTGCATAAAGAGAAGGCTTTATTGATTGCCAGGACTAAATCAAGAAAACGCTTTTTACCATCCTTTAAGCTCAGCACATAGTTGGCTGCGGGGATAATCAGTCGGTGTGCCTGAGTTTCATAAGCACTTAAATCCATGCCAACCTGTTCATTGGTTTTGGCAAACATTCCCCGTATCGCATCCATCTTTTCAGCAAGAACCGCATAAGCTTCTTCTGCACGTAATGTTGGTTCCCCTTTACCTTTGGCATCGGTATAGGTTTTTAAGGCTTGCTTCAATTCATTAGCAATGCCGATATAGTCAACAACTAGTCCACCCTGCTTATCTTTAAAGACACGGTTCACACGTGCAATGGCCTGCATGAGGTTATGGCCTTTCATTGGCTTATCTATATACATGGTGTGCGTACACGGTGCATCAAAACCTGTAAGCCACATATCGCGTACAATCACCAGTTGTAAAGGATCGTTTACGTCCTTAAAGCGTTTCTCAAGGCGTTTTTTAGTTTGCTTATTGTAGATATGCGGCTGTAATAATGGTTTATCTGAAGCTGAACCCGTCATCACAATTTTGATTTTGCCTTTTTCAGGATCAGGGTCATGCCAATCTGGACGTAAGGCAATAATCTCATTGTAAAGGTGGACACAGATCTCACGGCTCATGGTCACAATCATGCCTTTACCCGCCGTGGCTTCTGTACGGGCTTCAAAGTGTGCGACTAAATCCGCAGCAATCTGTTTCAGCCGTGGTGTGGCACCCACCAGCTTTTCTAGTCGGCTCCACTCACTTTTAGTCTTTTCTCGGTTACCAACATCTTCTTCATCTTCTACAACCTCATCGACTTGATCAGATAGCTCTTCAATTTCAGTCTGATTGATGTCCAGCTTTGCCAAGCGTGATTCGTAGTAGATCGGGACGGTTGCCCCATCATCCACGGCATCCTGAATGTCATAGATGGAAACATAATCACCAAAGACAGCTCGGGTATCTTTATCCTCACTCGAAATAGGGGTTCCAGTAAAGCCAATAAAAGCAGCATTCTTTAAAGCATCACGCATGTGCTTGGCATAGCCGAACTTGTATGTGCCATCATTATTTAGTTTTGCTTTCAAACCATATTGGCTACGATGTGCTTCATCTGACATCACCACAATATTGTGGCGTCCATTCAGTAATGGATGCTCACTCTCACCTTCCAATAATGCAAACTTTTGTACCGTGGTAAAGATGATGCCACCTGACTCACGCTCAGCTAAAAGCTGTCTCAGCTCATCGCGGTTATTGGCTTGTACTGGCGTTTGTTTTAATAGTTCTTGAGCATTACTAAAAGTTTCAAAGAGCTGTCCATCCAAGTCATTACGGTCGGTTACGATCAACAAGGTCGGGTTGTGCATAGCAGGCTGTTGTAAGAGTTTCCCCGCATAGCAGCACATGGAAATACTTTTACCCGAACCTTGGGTATGCCAAACAACACCTGCTTTTTTGTCTCCGGTTGGATTGGCTGCTGTAATGGTAGCCTGTACGGCTTCGCGTACTGCATGGAACTGATGATAGCCTGCAATTTTCTTAATAGTCTTTTCGCTATCTGTTTCAAACAACACAAAAAATCGGATGTAATCCAGAAACAACTCTCGATCAAAGAAGCCTCGAATAACTGTCTCTAGTTCCCATTCTAAAGCAGGTTTATCATCTTCATTCTTAATGGTACGCCACGGTAAAAAGCGTTCCTGATTCGCCGTAAGTGAACCGACACGAGCCGTTACCCCATCACTCACCACCAAGGCTTCATTAAAGACAAACAGATCGGAGATTTCTTCTTTGTAAGTTTGCAGCTGGTTAAAGGCATCCCAGATATCTGCATTTTCATCGGTTGGGCTTTTTAGCTCCAACACGGCAAACGGAATACCATTGATAAAACAGATGATGTCAGGGCGTCGCGGCTGCTTCACACCTAGAATGGTAAATTGATTGACCGCAACAAAACGGTTTTGATGCACATGATTAAAGTCCACCAAGAAGGCATGGTCATGTACCCAATCATCCTGTTTCTTATAGGTGACAGATACACCTTCCAATAACATACGATGGAAGGCACGGTTATTGGTCACCAAGTCCAGACTTTCAGGTTGATTCAGCTTTTGCAGAACTTGCTCAAAACAACTTACAGGTAAATGCGGATTCAAGCGTTCAAAAGCGGCCAGAACATCAGCTTCCAGTAAAATCTGTTTATAGTCTTTGCGTAAAGGAGTGCTACTATCAGGTGCAATATCAATACCATGAACGACTTCCCAGCCATTTTCGGCGAACCAATCAAGGCAAAGGTTTTCGAGTTGTGTTTCGTTCATGATTAATATTACCTGGTATGTTGTCTTTAAGTTTTTCTGATAGATAAAGTTTAAGTTTCTAAAGCACCAGGCCTTCTTTACGTGCTTTTTCCTCGTTTATTACAAATATATTCATATCGTTAATATTCCATAATTTTTTTATTTTATGTAAACGCTGTCTAAATTTGTCAGTTATTTGGGGTAAATGTTGATTAGGTACTTTAGGTATAATTAGCCTTAATTGAATTGTAGCTTTTTGCCAATCAATAAGTTTATGATTAGATGGTAGCTCTTGCTCTACAATAGAGTTTTGTTTTAAACACCCCATCATTTGTAATGGTAGTGCATTTTCAAACTTCTCAAAAATTTCATTCCAATAATTCTCATAATCGGATGTATTCCTAGGATTTGGTATACTCGATTTAGCTTCAACCATAAACATCTTTTGATTTTTTAAATAAGTAAACTCAACCATTTTAAAACCATTACCTAGAGATTTATGGCCTTTGGAATGTTCTATTTTATAAAAATCATCACGTGGGAAAGAACCAAAGCTCACTCCTGACTCTTCAAAAAAAATCATATATAATCAAACCCCTTGAAATTCAGCTTCAAAAAGTCGAATTGACTCATTAATGATCTCATTATCAGGTAGACCATCATTAAGCAAACAGGTTTGTTGCCAACTTCCATTTTCTGTTGCCATAAAAGTTGGAATAGGCATTTGATACTGATGAGCAATTAATACCAATTTTTTGATAACGTAATAAGAGTGAGTAGCAAGAAAAAATTGAATACCAGCTTTAGCAAGAACACTAATTATATCTAACAGTTGCACAATTGCTGTCGGATGCAAAGCAGACTCAGGTTCATCAATAAATACAATGGAATCTTTATCAAGATAGCGATTACCTAAAAGAGTATCAAGAATTGCAACCTTTTTAACACCTTCAGCTGTAGCCATCATTGAGTACTTACTATTTCCTTTTTTATAAATCCAGCTTTGGCTTTTATTATCGAATTCAACCTTCCCTGAAAACATATTTTCTAACTGTTTTCGAGAGCTTACAAACGCATCTGAATTACGCCCCTTTTGCGTAGGAATTTTAAGAGCAGTAATTAGATCGACATAAGTTGCATCAAAGCCAAATAATTTATCGATTACTGCCGACTTATGAATAACATCAATCAGTGACAATACTTCTTTAGGAGGTAGGAAAATTGAATTAGATTCTCTTTTGGTCAGATTATTGTGAATAGTACTTACTTTAACAGTTGTATCTTTTCCAAAACTAAATCCAAGTGAGCTATTGTCATCCAAGCTAATTGATACTGAGAGCTTTTTGCCCTCACCTTTGGTAACTATGTCACCAATTTTATCTGTTTGAAATGTCCAATATAATTTATCACTCAAAACATCGGAAAACTCTTGATTATTTTTCCCTCTATTGGACTCCTCATGGCTACGTATCGCACTATATAAAGCTTTGAGCAGAAAAGTTTTCCCTGTGCTGTTTTTACCCAAAATTAAGTTAATTTGTCCCAAATTTTTACCATGAGAACTAATAATTGGCCCATAGTTCTCTAAATCAAAATCTTTAATCATTCTTCATCTCACATACACTATTTTCTATCTTCATCAGAAATTAAAGTAATCTCACCCGACAATAACTTTGGCAATAAAGCATCTCTAATATCAATTAATTTTAAAGATTCATCTGACTGCTGTGATAATACAAATGGTTTTATCTTTTCTGCAAAAATATTTTGAATTTTAATATCTGGTTGCAATAAATCTATAGTTTCCAAGTCTTTTCTTTTAATACTCGATTGAACAGTAATAACCAATCTAGCATCTACATCATTCCTAAATTTGGCGCTATTCATTTGATAATACATAAATAGTGGATTTACTTTATTCAACTTAAATCTTAATCCTAATATATTTTGTGCAATTGCTAGAGTTCTATTAGCAGGAACAATACAAAGGCGACCTATAGTGCCCACTGTTGACATTATCAAATCATTTTCCTGTAAATGTGCTCTAAACCAAGTATTAAAAGTTTCTAAGCTCACTTTTTTGTCAGTATTTAAATCAGGATTTAAAGAGAATTCTGGTAAATGTTTTACCTCCAATAAAGGAATCCCTTCCGACTGAATAGGAGGAGTCTTACCTCTATTATCAATATACTTTTCAACAATATTACTAAACCGCGTAACCTCCCACCCCTTCGGTACTTCCCCTAACTCACTTTCTACCAATTCATCAGGAAACAGTGCAGCAGTTGCTCGCAATTCCGCCAAATCATCTTCAGCCATTTGCTGAAGCTCAACTTCACTTTTACCGCTAATAACACACATCGCAGCAAACTCAGGATTGTTCCCTTCTTGTTTTGCTACAATTTTGGCACGGACAGGGTCAAAGTCGATAAACCAGCTTTTAAAGAGGGCTTGGGCAATCGATTCTAAGGTTTGGTTAATTTGATTGTTGAGGTGGATTTTGTCATCTAGATCACCAAGAGTTTTGGCTATTACTTTTTCATTTATATATCCTAAGTTTTTGACCAAAACACTTGATAAGTGATTGCGATTTAATGTTGGAACACCTGTTCCAACATTAAATCGATGAAAATCTATACTTTTCAGCAAATAATAGACATATCTGGCATCATGTCCTTTGAAGTCTTTAACCCACAAAGTCGTATTAAGAGGCCAAAATTTCTCTTTAATATATTGGCCTCCCCCTATACTGCCACTTCTACCAATTACAACCCCTGGTGCATCAACTTTATATTCATTATGAAATCCAGCTACTCCTGTAGATGCTACGACAGGTATATCTCCAGAAATCCTGTCACTCTGAGGCAAATCAAATCCTCTTTGTAAAAGTATAAATTCATTTAATGGCACATAATTTTTATTACTCACTACATTCCCCAAATTCTTTTTTAATCGCCCAATGCCCACGAGTTCCACCCATACGCTCAAGCCAGCCTGCATCTTTTAAATGATTCAGATGCTTTTTCACTGCTGACTCATTAATACCGAGCTGCTCCGCCATAGCACGATAGGAAACTTTCGGATTTTTTTGAATCAAAACTAAAATCTCTTTTTGACGATCTGTCAGCATTGTTTCTTGGATTGAGC
This sequence comes from Acinetobacter sp. AB03, assembly GCF_058107045.1. NCBI lineage: Bacteria > Pseudomonadati > Pseudomonadota > Gammaproteobacteria > Moraxellales > Moraxellaceae > Acinetobacter > Acinetobacter sp. AB03. The sequence goes on from NZ_JBUEBA010000002.1 coordinate 2,655,090, forward strand.
CACCTATTGAGCCACCTATTGAGCCACCTAATTGCTCAATCGAAGGACGGTAAAACTCCCAATCGACAAAATCACCTTGTGCTTTCAGTTGAGGTTCGGGATTGCCTGCTTGCAAACAAAGATCTTTGATCCGGGCAATCCCACTGCCCCATTGCTCGATATAACCCAGCTCTTTAAACACACGGGCCAAGACACGGTTACGAATCTCTGAACGACCTTGCGCTAAATCCTCTTCAGTCAGACCATTGGGCAAACCACCCGGCGATACAATATTCAGGATGTCATCATAAATGCCAACCTTGATATCACGCCCTGCATTGCTATAGTCACGATGCAACACTGCATTCACCAAGGCTTCACGAATGGCAGGAATGGGGATTTCATAACTTTCTGTACGTTGTAACCCTAAAATTTCAGCACGTAGATGCAGATGATTCTTGATGAATTGCTCTGTTTGCTTCAACTGACTAAATAAGTCTCCACGGTATTCTTTTTTATCCAAAAACACCGTCATGGTCGTGCCTTTAAAGCGGCTACATTTAATCTCAACCTGCTCATAAAGCCCCAACAAAATGAGTAACCCATGACTTGGGTAATCCTGTCCATTCTGCTGAATGATCAATTTAAGATTACGCATTTTCTGCAAAGACAGTTCTTTGCCCAGCTCAGCAAAGGCTTGCTTTAAAGGCTGTAAATCGATGTCATCTAAACTGTATTGCGGATTCGGCTGCTCATCAAAAGTCTGGTTCAGACGTTGCAATTCAAGTTGCTGGATATACTCAGGCGATGCCACACGATTACTTGCACCTAAACGGATATAAGTCCCCTGTGCCTTGCCTTGTGGCTTGAGATAATAAGGCAACAATGAACCACGGCTGACTTCAATCACCAGCAACTCTATGCCTTGGATATTCTCGATATAGATATACGGCAGAATGTTGGGCATACAGAGTTCATTGATCATCGAAGTGATCTGATCTTGCAACTCAAAAATATCATCTTGAATACCTACGAGTTGGCGATCATCACTTACACCCACTACCAATTTACCACCACTGGTATTGGCAAAAGCAATCAGGGTCTTTGCCACCTGTTGCCCTTTCGGTAATTGCTCTTTAAATTCAAGGGCTTGACTTTCACCCTTCTGAATTTCCAGCAATAAAGGATGATCAGAACTCATAGCCCAAGCCCTTTAGATTCTTTTTAATCTCACTTTCCAAGACAGCACTTTCAGCAAATTGTTCTTTGAGCTGAGCAGTCAAACGCAGCATTTTCTCAGCGAATGGCTCGCCATCATCTTCCTGCTCGACTGCACCAACATAACGTCCCGGAGTCAGTACGTAATCGTGCTTCTGAATATCCTTTAACTCAGCAGAGAAGCAGAAACCTTTCTCATCTTGATACGCTTCGCCTTCAAAATTTTCGCCTTGTTGCCAAGCATGTAAAGCATTGGTGATTTTAGCAATATCTGCATCGGTAAAGTCACGCAGTACGCGATCTTTCATATAGCCCAAATTACGGGCATCGATGAACAGAGTCTTGCCTTCACGGTTGGCTTTCTTTTTATCTAAAGACAAGCCATTCTTTTTGTCCTTGGTTAGAAACCAGATACAGGCTGGAATTTGCGTGTTGGTAAACAGTTGTCCTGGTAATGCAACAATACATTCCACCAGATCGGCTTCAATCAGGTTCTTACGGATCTCACCTTCATTATTGGTATTTGAGCTCATCGAACCATTGGCAAGTAGCAATGCCATACTGCCTGTAGGTGACAAATGGTGCAGCATGTGCTGCATCCAAGCAAAGTTGGCATTACCTTGCGGTGGCGTGCCGTATTTCCAACGCACATCATTTTCTAAAGAAGCATGCCACCAATCCTTGATGTTAAAAGGTGGGTTAGCCATGACAAAATCGGCACGCAAGTCTGGATGCTGATCCTCTAAAAAGCTGTCTGCATTCTTTTTACCGAAATTAAAATCAATCCCGCGAATCGCCATGTTCATGGCTGCCAGTTTCCATGTGGTCGGGTTGCTCTCCTGACCATAGATAGAAATATGCTTTTTCTGTTCAGACGCTTTGTAACGCTTTTCCTGTGCATGTTGTTCAATGAACTTTTCACTAGATACAAAGAATCCGCCTGACCCCATTGCTGGGTCATATACGCGCCCTTTATAAGGCTGTAACATTTCAACAATTAAGGTAACAATACTTTTAGGTGTGTAATATTGCCCACCCTGCTTGCCTTCAGCTAAGGCAAATTGTCCTAAAAAGTATTCATAGACATGTCCAAGAATATCTTTACTGTGCAGATTTAGTTTTTCACCGTTGTATTCAGGCTGAGTGAAACTGGTATCAGAGAAGGTATTAATCAGATCTAGTAACTTATCATTATCTAATTGATACTGTCCGATGCGATTCAGAATACCTTTCAGTTTTGGATTGGCTTTTTCAATTTCATCAAAGGCATTATCAATCAACCAAGATACAGAGCGTAACTTCACGTCCTGTCCTTGTTCATCTTGCCAAATGATTGAGCCAATTGGTAAAGCTGCTGCATCACGGATATTTGACCAGCGGCCTGCTTTTGGCACCCAAAATACGTTTTTTTCTTGGTAGTAATCCAGTATTTCTAGTTCATCAGCAATAGACTGTTGGTATTCTTCTTCGCTGTCGTACTGATCACGCGGCATGTAATAGATGTTGTGATCGTCTTTTTGTGCAAACAATTCTTTGAGTTCAGATTGCCGTTCATCAAAAGCATCTGATACGTACTTTAAGAAAATCAGTCCTAAAACAATATGCTTGTAGTTAGCGGCATCCAGACTGCTGCGTAATTTATCGGCGGCTTTCCAAAGCTTGTCATCTAAGTCATTTAGAAACTTTTGTTCCAATGAATGCATTTTATTTCCTCAATCCAAGATCAACCGCTTTGGTTTTATACTTAATGTTAAACAATGTTGCTAAGTTAGCATATCAATGACCTATTAAAAGTCATGCACTTAACAAAAAAAATAGAGATTAATAAAGTCCTGTCATTTTAACGGGATAACTTTAGCTAAAATAGTCCTTTAACAACTGCTACGTCTTATAATGTCGTAAAAAAAAAGAGCAACCTAGAAAGTTGCTCTTTTCCAACCAATCGATTAATTGACGGGTCTGACTGATCGCTGCAACCCCTGCTGAATACCCTGCACAAACCCTTCAGGCGAAGCTTGTTGCTCCACCGTACGGTTTTGTTCTTGTTCAGGGTAGTATTCCTCCAGCACCTCTAACCCTTCCTCTATATCCGTTTCAAACCGTGCATTGGCAAAACCCTTCCTTGCGGTAAAGTCTAATGATTCTATGAATACACCTAACTTTTTCAACTAACTACAAATGTGTTGCACTTGGGATTTGAATCTGCGACTTTAAAAAATATTCATCTTAAATTTTATACTTATTTTACGCAAAATTTACGATAATTTTATTATATATCAATAAATTAAACCATAACATACATTACTTCAATGACTACTAATTTAAAGTGTTATGAAAAAATTATACCATCTACTTTTTAGCCTTATACCGCTCTATTCAAGTTATGCTTTTGCTACTGGAGATGAAAGCTCTCCCGCTTTAAGCTTTTCAGGTAATGTATCATTGGCCAGCGACTACCGCTGGCGCGGCCAAACGCAAACCCAGAA
>NZ_JBUEBA010000002.1:2658872-2661427 GCF_058107045.1 Acinetobacter sp. AB03
ATGATCCGGCCTTGCAGGGAAACTTTGTTTTAAGCCATGCTTCAGGATTTTATCTTGCTGCATTTGCATCGAATGTTGATTTTGATGACGAAGTAAATTTAGAACTGGATCCCCAGATCGGCTATACAGCGCCAATCGCGCTAGGTTCAATCCATCCTGCAGTTGATCTTGGCATGCTGCGCTACAATTACATCGGCAACAGCGATTTAAATTATAATGAATACTATTTCAAAATGATCTTTAATGCGTTGCTGCATCAGAACGATAGCTTTACACCAAGCATAAGCTATACCTATAACTATGGCGGCAAAGCTGCCAGTGACAGTATAGGTAAAGATATCTCAAATTGGTATTTTAATGTCTTATATGCTACACCGATTGCTCAAACTAATTTTGGCACAAATGTTAGCTTAGGTTATTCCAAAGCAAATCAGGACATTTATGGTTCTGAAGCAAAAGACCTTTTTTTTGATTGGAAAATTGGTGCAACTTACCGCTATAAGCCAATGGGAATAAATGCAGAATTAGCAGCGGTTGGTAGTAATTTAAAAACCAAAGACTTTACAAGTCAAAATAAAAAAGGGGTAAAAACTGAAGCAGTATTCACCCTGACTAAATCTTTTTAAAAGTTAAATGCCAATAGTATCAGCAATACTATTGGCATAATTATTTTACTTGAGTGATTTCAATATATGATCTATCTCACTTCGATTAAAACCTCTTTCTTTAAAAATAGTATGAATTATTTTTTTCATACTTTTTGACGCATACTGGTATTTCTTTACTAAAATGTCAGAATCAATTTCCTGTAAACTATACTTCAAATATAATTCTTCATTGAGCTTCTGATTTCTAGCATCATCTTCATTATTTATCGTGTTATACATTTTTAAGCAGTTAAATATCCCAATGTTGTTCGATCAAAGTAATTTGGCTGTACATATACTGATGCTCAGCACGTTTAACTGCACACCATAATTCCATAAATCTTTTGCCGAGATATTTTTGCAAAACAGTATTCCGGTGAAAAAATGTTAAAGCATCCAGCTGATTCGTACTTAAAAAGTGCGGCTGATGTTTATTTTTTATCTGAGTGGCTTGCTGTGGAATTTCCAGATTCTGTGTCAACCCATGCAGTGTGCCGATCAAAATCAGGGCTGCAGTTAAATAAGGATTGCAATCCGCACCTGCAACACGATATTCCAAGCGTTGATTTTCATTGTCCGAACGTGGTATGCGAATGGCCACATTGCGGTTATTCACGCCCCAATTAGCTTCTAAGGGCACATGGTTTCCAGCTTTAAACCGGCGGAATGAGTTTACATTCGGGGCAAGCACGGCCATGGACGGCGGCAGCAAGACTATCAGCCCGCTGATCGCCTTTAATAATTGCCGTGACGGTAAAGGATTCTGCTTCATGCTGAAAATATTCTGCTGGTCTTGATTTAACAAACTCATGTGAAAGTGCATGCCGCTGCCCGCTTTATTCAGATCAGGCTTAGCCAAAAAGCTTGCATGTAACCCATGTTCTACAGCGACTTGCTTAATGGTGCGCTTTAGCATCATGATCTGATCGCATAGCTTCAAAATATCACCGCTATGCTGAATATTAATTTCGTATTGTCCGGAAGATGATTCCGAGACTAAGCCTGTAATCTGAATCCCCTGCAAAAGGGCAATCCGTTCAATTTCATCCAGAACGTCTTGATATTTATCTTGCGCATTCACATCAAAACATTGATTTAAATAAATCTGATTGGAGCCAGATTTTTCATTGCTGTCAAATAAATAAAACTCCAATTCTGCGGCCATGCAAGGATAAAAGTTTTGATCATGCAGCGCTCTTAAACTTTTTTTTAAAATATTGCGCGGTTCAACTTCGCAATCTTGATGATTGTCATCTTTCATGGTTAGGAATAACTGTGCATTGGACTCTGGATTTAAAGCGCAGGGCTGCAGGCTTCCCAATATAGGTTTACATAAATAATCCGGCTCACCGATCGATTTTCCTAAACCCGATTCTTCAATCACTTCTCCATCAAGACTCATGGCATAAATAGACATTGGGAAATAACAGCCTTGTGCAATATTTTTTAGACCGACAATATCTATGCGCTTGCCGCGGACATGACCATTCAGATCGTGCAGGCAAATCTCAACATGACGGGTATTGGGATAGCGCTGCAGATAGTTTTCGATTTCTTCTGAAAATAGAATATCTTCAATATCGCAGCATTGACGCGCAGATGGCATGGATTCAGGGACCGCTTCTTCGTCAGCTATATTATGTCTAGCCATGAGTAAATTACTCATTATTTTGTCCTGTTAAATATTAACAATGATCAAAATAAAACAAGTTCTACCGAATGTAACGTAAATAAACCGTAAAAAAGCACCCAACTAATATGATTATTTTTTAAACTATTAAAACCACGAAAAAGCTAATTTAAAATAAGTTAAAACATAAAAATAACAATAGATCTCTTTCATAAATCAAAAAACGATCTTCTTTTTGGTTAATATTTGCACTCCGGATTTCTTAGCATTCGTGCATA
>NZ_JBUEBA010000002.1:2661527-2721491 GCF_058107045.1 Acinetobacter sp. AB03
GTTAGAATAATGTATACATCTTGATTTTATATGAATTTTACGTAAAATTTACGATAATTTTATTATATATCAATAGATTAAAATCTAACATACATCACTCTACTGACTATTTATTCAGGATGTTATGAAAAACCTGCACAATCTATTTATTTGCCTCACGACACTATCTTCAAGTTACGCTTTAGCTTCAGATAATGGTAAACCTGCTGATTTAAGCTTTTCTGGGAACGTTTCACTTGCGAGCGAATATCGCTGGCGTGGTCAGACTCAAACAAAGAATGACCCTGCATTACAAGGCAACTTTCTTTTAAACCATGCTTCAGGAGTTTATTTTTCTATATTTGCATCGAATGTAGATTTTGGGGACGAAGCACATTTAGAATTGGATCCTCAAATTGGCTATACAGCACCAGTAACATTAGGATCAATACATCCCACAGCAGATATTGGCATGCTGCGCTACAATTATGTCGGCAACAGTGATTTAAATTATAATGAATATTATTTCAAAATGATTTTTAATGCCTTACTGCATCAAAGCGACAGCCTTATACCAAGCATAAGCTATACCAATAACTATGGTGGCAAAGTAACCAGTGAGAGCATGGGTAAAGATATCTCAAACTGGTATTTTAATGTATTGTATGCAACCCCTATCTCTCAATCTGATTTTGGTGCAAATGCAAGCCTAGGCTATTCAAAAGCAAGCGAGGAAATTTATGGTTCTGAAGCAGAGGACCATTTTTTTGATTGGAAAATAGGTGTAACTTATGCCTATAAACCAATGGGACTGCTTGCTGAATTAGCAGCGATGGGTAGCAATTTAACAACGGGTGGTTTAAGCGATACAAATAAAAAGGGCGTTAAAACAGCAGCAGTTTTCACACTCACTAAATCTTTTTAAAAATGAATGCCAATAGTATCAACAGTACTATTGGCATATTTATTTTACTTTAATCGTATAAATAAAACTTCTATCTCATTTTGATTAAAACCTCTTTCTTTAAAAATATTTCGGATTAGTTTTTTCATATTTTTGGAGGCTTGAGGATATTTCTGTATCAAAACTTCTGCATTCATTTCCTGCAAATTATATTTTAAATATAAATCTTCATTGAGCTGCTGATTTTCAGAATCATCAATAGAACTGAGTTTTGGATTCATATTACGTCTGCTAAACATCCCAATGCTGTTCTATTGAGGTAATCTGATGATAAATATGTTGATACTCCGCACGTTTTACCGTATACCACAACTCAATAAAATCTTTCCCGATGTATTTTTCTAAAATGGCATTGCCTTGAAAAAGTGCTAAAGCATCCAGCTGATTCGTGCTCAAAAAAACAGGCTCACCTTTGGATTGGCTAACATCCTTAGGTATTTCTAAAGGTTGCGTTAACCCATGCAATGCCCCTATACAGATCATGGCAACGGTTAAATACGGATTACAATCAGCACCTGCAACACGGTATTCTAAGCGCTGATTTTCATTGTCAGAACAAGGTATACGGATGGCCACGTTACGGTTATTGATACCCCAATTCGCTTCTAATGGGACATGGTTGCCCACTTTAAAGCGTCTAAATGAATTTACATTGGGTGCAAGAACTGCCATTGACGAGGGGAGCAATACAATCAAGCCACTAATCGCTTTCAATAACTGATGTGACAGCAAATTATTATTGTTTCTGCTAAAAATATTTTGATGATCTTGATTTAAAACACTCATATGAAAGTGCATGCCGCTGCCAGCTTTATGCATATCTGGCTTTGCTAAAAAACTGGCTTTCAGTCCATTTTTTACAGCAATTTGTTTGATTGTGCGTTTCAACATCATGATCTGGTCGCATAGCTTAAGGATGTTCTTACTATGCTGAATATTGATTTCATATTGCCCTGAAGAGGATTCGGATACTAAGCCTGTAATATGAATGTTCTGTAAAATGGCAATACGTTCAATTTCATCTAAAACTTCTTGATATCTATCTTGCACATTCACATCAAAACATTGATTTAGATATGTGGTATTCGAACTACAAGCACCATCACCATCCACCAAATAAAATTCTAATTCAGCGGCCATACAGGGATAAAAGTTTTGTTGGTGTAAGCTGTTTAAAACTTTTTTTAAAATATTGCGGGGTTCAACTGGGCAATCATTATTTTGATCATCTTTCATGCTCAGAAATAACTGTGCATTTGATTCTGGTTTTAAAGCACAGGGTTGTAGGCTGCCGAGTACTGGCTTACATAAACAATCAGGCTCCCCTATTGATCGACCTAAACCCGTTTCTTCAATTATTTCACCATTAAGACTCATCGCATAAATGGAGAGCGGGAAATAACTTTCTTGTACAACTTTTTTTAAACATGCGATATCTATACGTTTACCACGGACATGCCCATTAAGATCATGTAAATAAACATCAACATGATTGGTATTGGGATAGCGATCCAGATAACTTTTTACTTCTTCTAGAAATAGTAAATCTTCAGTATTGTCACACTTTAGATTAAGGGGTGTCGAATCTTGGATTAATTCAGCAGCGTCTACAATATTGTGTTTCTTCATGAGTAAAGCACTCATAATTTGATCCTATCAAACTTTGATAGCTATCAAAATAAAACAAGTTCCCCCTAAAGTAACGTAAACAAAACGTAAAATAAAACTGTTTAAAAAAGCACTCCTTAAATCTTTTTATCACGTATAAAAACAACAATATCAGCCCACAAAAAGAATGATAAATTCCTTTTAAATCAATAAGTATTTAAAAACCTCAATCCAACACCAGGTTCAGTAATAATATATTTTGGCTGAATGGCATTATCATTTAATTTCCCTCTTAATTTAGCGACTAAGATCCGCAAATAATGGGTATCTTCTTGATGCGTTGGGCCCCATAGATCTTTCAGAATTTGAGGCTGAGTAATCAATTGGCCTTTATTCTTCGCTAACAAACTCAGCAGCTGATATTCTTTGCGTGTTAAGGAAAGCAATTGCTGATTGAGAAAAACCTGACGTTTAGAAAAATCAATTTTTAATACACCATCATCAAAACTTGCAGCATCAGCAGTGCTATGCTGATATTGTCTGAGCAGTACACGTAGGCGTGCCATCAGCTCCTGAATACTAAATGGCTTGGTGACATAATCATTTGCGCCAGCATCTAAAAGCTTAACTTTTTCTTCTTCATTTGCACGCACTGACAACACGATGACCGGAACATTCGACCATGTCCGAAGCTCTAACAAAACCTCAAAACCGTCTAAATCAGGCAGTCCTAAGTCTAAAATGACCAAGTCTGCACCTTGTAAAGCCAAAAGTTCTAAGCCTTTTTGGCCATTTTCAGCCAAAAGCGTTTTATAGCCCTGTGCTCTGAGTGCAATGTCTAAGAATTTTCGAATCTGGTTTTCATCATCAATAATCAATATATTGGTCATAGAACTGGCTGATTCATTTTGTTCTGGCATTTCTCCCCCCTAGAAACCGCTGTCTATATTAAGCAATTTGCTGAATAGGAAGCTGTATGCGGATACATGTTCCTTGATTATTCTTGCCTGATGATGCCATGATTTCCCCCATATGCGCACCTACAATCGCTTTAACAATGGTGAGGCCTAAACCTGTGCCATATTGCCCGCGGTCACCGCGCTGCATTGTATAAAACATATCAAAAATACGTTCTCTCTCATCTTCCGGTATGCCCTGGCCTTGGTCGGTAATGGCAATTTCAATCACATTTTCATTTATTTGTGCCACATCAATGATTACTGCTTTATTTTCTGGCGAAAATTTCGCTGCATTTTCTAAAACATTAAAAATTGCCTGTTCAATCAATGCAGCATGTACAAATAAGCTCAAAGATTCTTGAGGCGCATGTAGCTCGACTAAAGCCTGCGGCATATAACGCTTTAGTCGGCGTATAGCTGAACCAATTAATTCATCTACGCCAATCCAGTCCCGCTTCAAGCTTAAACCTTCATGCCCTAAACGGGTCATATCCAATAAGTTTTGAATATAGCGGTCTAAACGTTCGCCCTCTAAATGAATAGCTTCCAGCAAACTGTCCTGATCTTTTTCATCCATCGAATGACGGTAACTACTCAAAGTGTCCGCTGCGCCAATCATAGAGGCTAAAGGTGATCGCAAATCATGCGACACTGAAGATAAAAGCGCTGAGCGCAATTTTTCTGTTTCAGAATTCACATTGGCTATTTCTAAGGCCTTGGTAAGTTGCGTACGGGAAATAGCTTGTGCAATATACTCCACCATAATTTCAGCCAATTGTTTTTGTTCAGTATTTAAAATAGTTTGAACATCCGGGAATTTTAATCCAATCACACCTAAACATTGCTTAGAAGCCAACAACGGTAGAAACCACCACTCATTTTCCGTCAGGGTTTGTGTAAAGCGGCCGGATGGCTGATGGTTTTTTAAAGTCCAATCAGCCGAAATCTTTTCTTTATCACTGATATTTTCTAATGCTGTTTTCGCTTGTGATGTTTCAGGGAAATAAATCCAAACTTCAGCATTTAAGTTTTTGCTCAGGCTATTTTCAGCAATATCTTGAACATGTTGTAAATCTACCGCTGTAGACAGTTTTTGTCCTAAATCTTGCATGATGCTGTTATAGCTGTTTGCCGTTTTGAGGGCGGTCACCTGTTCTTTCAAACGTGAAGCCAAACGGCTCGAAATTAAGGCGGCTCCCAAAAATGCAACTACCGTGACTACACCCTGATGTGCAGAGATCTGAAATGTAAATTGTGGTGAAATAAAGAAAAAGTTATAGGCCAAAAAGAATAATAGGGCAGAAAAAACCGCTACTAACATTCGTGTTTTTGATGCAACAAAAACTACTGCGGTAATAAAAATAACGGATAGATCATTTATACCAAGATACTTTTCACCCAAGTTTGCTATTCCAATGCTGATGACAGTGGTCGCAAGCACATACAGCATTTCCCTAATCGAAAAAAATGCCCTTTGATTGAAAACTGAATGATATTTTTTATCCGCAATAATCGGCACAATACTGAGTTCAAAATTTGGCTGATATTTCAGTAATTGATCGATCAAATTGGGCCTTAGACTTAACGAAAAATTTTTCTGAATAGATTGCGCTAGAACCAGGGTCGAAATACCGCGATCCATGACATAATCAAATAAAGTTTTTGCATGCTGCTGGCCATAAAGGATTTCGGTCATGCCGCCCAATTGACGCGTTAAATTCAAGGCTCGTTCTATTTCACGGCTTTGTGAGTTTTCTTGTTTATCGATGACTTGAGTATCTTGAGAAAAGGCTACGACAGTCCAATTTGCTAAACGATGTTCTGCAATTCGGCATCCTGTCCGCACTAAAGCTTCAGAATTTCCACAGCCATCTACCATAACTAGAATATGGTTTTTTAAGGGAATTGGTACAAGCCCGTGAATAGCAAAGTTTTCCCGTACATTGCTATCGACATGGCTAGCAACCGTTTGCATGGCTAATTCACGTAAAGCGGTTAAATTGGAACTGTTAAAAAACCGCTGCAATGCCTGTTCTGCTTGTTCAGGCACATAAACTTTGCCTTGATTTAAGCGTTCCAATAATTCATTGACTGGCAAATCAATTAGGCGAATATCACGGATACGTTCGAATAACCGATCTGGCACCGTTTCGGTGACGCGAACCCCTGTAATTTGATATACCACATCATTCAAACTTTCTAAATGCTGAATGTTCATGGTAGTAAAAACATCAATACCTGCATCTAATAATTCATTGATGTCCTGCCAACGCTTTTCATGGCGACTGCCTGGCATGTTGGTATGGGCGAATTCATCAACAAGAACGATACTTGGTTTTTTATCCAGTACAGCGTCCAAGTCCATTTCTTCAAGTTGATGCCCTTGGTATTCAATGATTTTACGCGGGATAATCGTGAGCCCTGCAACCAAATTTTCGGTTTCTGCACGACCATGCGTTTCTACATAGCCAATGACAATATTGTTGCCCTGCAAGGCCAAATCATGCGCACGAACCAGCATAGCAAAGGTCTTCCCCACACCGGGGGCTGCCCCTAAAAATATGGTTAAGCGCCCAGATTGATAGCGCTGCGTATGTTGTAGCAAAACATCTGCTTTATTGGTTCGTTGAGCTGTCATAAAAATAATCTTTATAGATTGTTTTAAAATATGTTTTTAAAAATTTATTTTCAATGAACTTCAAATCATTTTTCGCTATCGTGAAGCCACATAAATGTCGCTGTTGGATCGGGCTCAAGGAAGAGCCCACAATCCTATTTAGAATTTTTGTGACTCTTCATCCCTGAAAAGTAAGGAATTACGAGCTTAACGATTATACATACTCGCTTTTTCTAGACTATTTTGTTTCAAAATAATCCTTAAAAAAAACAAGCCATTCATCTTGGTCTAATTTCTCAAATATTCATTTGATTTATTTAGCCATCCGATCCAAAGCCAAATTCAGTTCAAGCACATTCACACGTTCAGCCCCCAAAATGCCTAAAGTGGGTTGAACCGTATGTTGCTGTACTAATTTCAACACATCTTGCTCAGAAATCTGTCGTGCTTGTGCAACACGTTTGACCTGAATCAACGCTGACTGCACACTTATTTCAGGGTCTATTCCACTGCCTGAAGCAGTCACCAAATCTGCTGGAATTTTTGATTTTTCAATCTGTTCCTGTGCTGCAATTTGATTTAAACGTTCATCGACTGCTTGGTGCAAAGCTGGATTGGTTCTCGCCATATTACTCCCTGCCATTGCCATCGGATCATAATTTGAAGCCGATGGGCGTGACTGAAAATACTGTGCCTGAACAAAAGGCTGTGCAACCAGACTTGATCCCACAACCCGATCCTTCTCCACAATCAAACTGCCATTGGCTTGATGCGGAAAGATCACTTGACCCAGTCCTGTTGCAACTGAACTATACATAAAACCGCATAGCCCCAAAGCAACAATACTTAAGCCAACAGAAGCACGTGTTAAACCCGTCAACGATGAATCAATTAATTGATTATTTTCAATATTCATTTTTTTTCATCCTCACAAATTTTTAAAGTGACAACAATGGACTGATCATCAGATCAATCACTTTGATTGCAACGAATGGCAACAACACCCCACCCACACCATAAATCAACATATTACGGCGTAACAATTGTGTAGATGTAGACGGTTTAAACTTCACACCACGTAAAGCAATTGGAATCAGTAATGGAATGATCATGGCATTAAAAATAAGTGCTGAAAGAATGGCGCTTTCAGAACTGCCCAATTGCATCACATTCAACACGCTCATTTGCGGAATAGCAGCAACGAACAATGCAGGTAAAATTGCAAAGTATTTCGACACATCGTTTGCCAAGGAGAAAGTGGTTAATGCACCTCGGGTAATGAGCTGTTGTTTCCCAATTTCAACAACCGCCAGTAATTTGGTGGGGTCTGAATCCAAATCCACCATATTGCCAGCTTCTTTGGCCGCTTGTGTACCTGAATTCATGGCGAGTCCAATATCAGCCTGTGCCAAAGCAGGTGCATCGTTGGTTCCATCCCCGACCATCGCCACCAAATGCCCTTTATTCTGCTCTTCACGAATACAATTCAGTTTATCTTCAGGTCTTGCTTCAGCAATATAGTCATCGACACCTGCTTCCGCTGCAATGGCTGCTGCAGTTAACGGGTTATCCCCTGTGACCATGACGGTTTTGATGCCCATTTCACGTAAGCGCGCAAATTTTTCTTTAATCCCTTGCTTAATCACATCAGAAAGCTCGATCACCCCTAAAAGGTTTTGATCTTTCGCGACCACCAACGGGGTTGCACCTTTAGATGCGACTTGCTCTACACGGGCTTTGAGTTCGCTATGGTTTTCAAGGGTCTGTGATGCAAATTTAAGAATCGCATCCAAAGCCCCTTTACGTATTTGATGACCATCTGACAAATTAATACCTGAAATACGACTTGATGCATTAAAGGCAATAAATTCCGCCTGCTCTGGGTCAACCACACGTTCCCCCAATTCTTTTGCCAAAGCCACCACAGACTTCCCTTCTGGTGTTGGGTCTGCAAGTGAGGTCAATACCGCTGCTTGACGAAGCTCTGATTCGGTCACACCTGCGAGCGGATAAAATGCAGTTGCCTGACGGTCACCATAAGTAATGGTTCCTGTTTTGTCGAGCAATAACACATCCACATCACCCGCCACTTCAACTGCTTTACCTGATTTGGCAATCACATTGGCTTTTAAGGCTCTGTTCATTCCCGCAATACCAATTGCAGGCAACAACCCGCCAATAGTCGTTGGAATTAAACACACCAACAACGCTACCAACAAAATTGGATTAATTTCTATATTCAGAAGATGTCCAATAAAGGGCAGACTCACCACCACGACAATAAAAGTCACGGTCATGACCGTGAGTAAAATACCCAATGCAATTTCGTTGGGGGTTTTTTGACGGTTCGAACCTTCAACCAAAGCAATCATGCGGTCAAGGAAACTATTTCCTACTTCGGCCATCACTTGTACAACAATACGGTCGGTTAAAACTTTGGTTCCGCCAATCACGCCCGACTTGTCTGTACCCGCTTCACGCAATACAGGTGCAGATTCACCCGTAACAGCCGCTTCGTTAATGGTGGCAAAACCATAAATAATTTCGCCATCGGCAGGAATGAGTTCACCCGCTCGAACTTCGATCAGGTCATGCATTTTTAATAAACTTGCTGCAATTTGCACACCGTCAGCATCATCTTTATTTTGAATACGGCGTGCAGTCAAATTCTGACGTGCTTGTCTTAAAGATGATGCTTGACCACGACCTTTGGCTTCTGCCACCGCTTCTGCATAATTGGCAAACAGTACAGTGACAAATAAAATAAAAGTGACCAATAAGCCAAACACCAAGCTGGCTTTACCTAACACGGTACTAACGAAAGTAATAATAGTGCCTAGCCAGACAATCGCCATCACAGGATTTTTAATCACATGTTGTGGAAGCAATTTAATAAATGCATTTTTCCATGCTTCAGCTTGAAACAAAGTTGCAGATGACTGTTTTTGAGATCTCTCATTTTGAGATGGTTTGCTTTGAATAGCTTGAACAGATTGGTTTGAATGATTCATTGTACTGCCCCTTAACCTTGTACCAATAACAAATGATCAGCAATCGGCCCTAAGACGAGCACTGGCATAAATTGTAATAAAGTCAACATCACCACAATGGCAATGAGCGTGAACGCAAAGGTTGGCGTTTCGACTTTTAAACTGCCGCTGCTTTCAGGCGCCTGACGTTTAGCCGCTAAACGTGCTGCAATCCACAATGGAATAATCAGTGTTGGGAAACGACCCAACAATAAAGCAAGGCTACAGGTCACATTCCACCATACGGTGTTATCTGCCAAACCTTCAAAGCCTGAACCGTTATTGGCAAATGCAGAAACATACTCATACAGCACTTGTGAGACAGCGTGGTATTGCGGATTACTATTTCCTGTCAGTTCAGGGAAAAATAAAGTCACAGCCGTTAAACTTAAAATCACAATCGGTTGGATTAATATCACCACCGCCAACAATTTAATTTCTCCCGCTTCAATTTTTCGACCAAACAATTCTGGGGTACGCCCTGTCATTAAACCGGCAATAAATACTGCCAAAAACAGATAGATAATAAATTGCTGTAAACCGCAACCAATACCGCCCCAAATGGCATTAATCAGCATATTGGCTAAAGCCACAAAACCTGTTAACGGTGCAGATGAATCATGCATCATGTTGACAGAGCCATTATTCACTTGTGTGGTAACGGCTGCCCAAAGTGAAGAAGATGCTTCACCAAAACGAACTTCTTTACCTTCCATTGCATAAAGCTGTGTTGCTGTAGATGAAAGACTTTCAGACCAAATTGCACTGCTTGCCGAAATGACCGACATCAGCAACATTGAACCAAAAACAAAGCCTGCAAATTTTGCGCGTTTGGTGAAAAAACCCAACATGAAAATGACAGAAACTGGAATCAGTAGAATCGCCAGCATCTCTAAAAAGTTGGATAATGGCGTTGGATTTTCGAGGGGCACACTACTGTTTGGTCCATACCAACCACCACCATTACTGCCGAGCTGTTTAATTGCCACCATGGGTGCAACTGGGCCTAATGGAGTTTTTTGAGTTTTTAATTCAGCCGTTTGGTCAATGACTTGAACTTCAGGACCACCCTGAAATGTAGACGGCACCCCTTGACTATTCAGCAATAGCGACCACACCATACACAGCGGAATTAGAAAACGAAACGTTGGACGAATCACATCTGCCCAATAGTTCCCGACATTAATTTTCTGAACTTTGCTACCGAAACTTGCATTCTGATCTACTTCTGACAATGTATTCGATTGCTTATAGAACAACGCACGGACTGTTGCGACAACCATCGCCAAGCCCATCATGGGGGTAATGATTTGCATACCAACAATACCCACCATCTGCGACAAATAAGACAGTTGAACCTGCCCTGAATAATGTTGCTGGTTGGTATTGGTCAGAAAGGAAATCATGGTGTGCAGCGCCAAATCCCATGACATATTCGGTGCATTATTCGGGTTCAATGGCAAGCTGGCTTGTGTCATAAATAAAACCCAAGTCACCAATCCAAGGACCAAACAACTCAGTACGAAACTCAATGAATAGGTCTTCACGTTCATACCAAGTTTAGGATTGGTTCCCAGCACTGCATAGATTGGTTTTTCAATCCAATTGAACACAGGGTCAATTTTCATCTCACGATTTTGCATAATAGCCGCGAGGTATTTCCCCAAGGGATAAGCCAAAATAGTGACTATTGCGAGCAGTAAAATAAACGCTAACATGGCATTTCACTCCCCTTTGAACAGTGGGAAATGGAACTGTTTTTCATATTAATATATCTATGATTTTTTAATTTTTGTACGAAGCATATTTTTGGATGCTGTACTGTAAGCGTCCGCTGAACTTGTCACTGAGGCAGGTTGGACATTTGATTTCTAGAGTTATTTGCATTTCTCTATTTTATCAAAATTCAACCTGCTTTTTTTTAGCATACTTTTTGATACACCACCCGTGCATAATCTGCGGATGAAATACATCGATTCAAACAAGCTTTCTGATCCTCAGTTCAAGCGATACACAGGCATCTCATGGTCAACTTTCTATTTGATGGTTGAGCAATTGCAGAAGCATGTCTCTGCCAAAGACAGACCGCCCAAGTTAAGCCTGGAGGATCAGGTTCTGCTCTGTCTGAGCTATTGGCGGGAATACCGAACCTTATTTCACGTTGCGACGAGTTACGGGGTTTCAGAGCCCACAGCCTCAAGAATTGTCCGTCATGTTGAAGACTGCCTGCTTCGGTCCAATCTGTTTAATTTACCCAAAGATTTACCCGAGGGCGAAGGCATCGACTGGAATGTTGTGATCGTGGATGCCACGGAAATTCCAATCCAAAGGCCTAAAAAAACAGAAGAAAAGCTATAGCGGCAAAAAAAAGACCCATACCTTTAAAGTACAAGCCATGATTCACTACAAAACTCAGCAAATTCTGAGTTTATGTGCCAGTCGCGGGGCAGTGCATGATTTCGAGTTGTTCAAACGCAATTTAAACCAGATTCCTTTTGGGGCTTTTATCCTGGCAGATAAAGGCTATCAGCGGATTTATGTGTTGTATCCGAATAGCCTGTTGCCATTAAAAGCCAAAAGACACTGTAAATTGGATCCTGAATTGAAAATCTATAATCAAGAAATCAATAAAAGATGAATCGGAATTGAGCATGTATTTGGCAACCTGAAAACCTTCAAAATCCTTGCTGAGCGTTATCGAAATAGATGTAAAAGGCTTAGTTTGAGATTCAATTTAATCGCTGGAATCTACAACTTGGAACTGAGCAAAAAATGATTTATGAAAGAGGTCTAATTACTCATGTAAAATAAATGGCATATTTAATATTAATAAATCTTCAAAAATCGCAAACCCACTCCCGGTTCAGTAATAATATATTTAGGCTGCACAGCATTATCATTTAACTTCACTCTTAATTTAGCCACCAGAATCCGTAAATAATGCGTATCTTCTTGGTGCGTTGGCCCCCACAGCTCTTTCAATATTTGCGGCTGAGTAATCAATTGGCCTTTATTTTTCGCCAATAAATTCAGCAGCTGATATTCTTTGCGTGTTAAGGAGAGCAATTGTTGATTTAAAAAAACCTGCCGTTTGGAAAAATCGATTTTTAATACGCCATCATCAAAAATTACAGTATCAACAGTACTATGCTGGTGCTGCCTAAGCAGTACACGAATGCGCGCCACCAGCTCCTGAACACTAAACGGCTTGGTGACATAATCATTTGCGCCAGCATCCAGAAGCTTCACTTTTTCTTCTTCATTTGCCCGCACAGACAGCACTATCACTGGAACGTGCGACCATGTGCGAAGCTCAGACAAAACCTCATAACCATCCAAATCTGGCAAACCCAAATCGAGGATCACTAAATCCGCGCCTTGCAAAGCTAGGAGTTCCAAACCCTTTTGGCCATTTTCAGCCAAAAGCGTTTTATAGCCTTGCGCTCTGAGTGCTATATCCAAGAATTTTCGAATCTGATTTTCATCATCAATAATCAAGACATTGGTCATGGAGCTGGCTGATTCATTCTGTTCTGGCATTTTCCCACCTAAAAGCTGCTAGATGCTTTAAGTAATTTGCTGAATAGGAAGCTGTATGCGGATACATGTTCCTTGATTGTTCTTGCCTGATGATGCCATGATTTTCCCCATATGCGCACCCACAATCGCTTTCACAATCGTCAAGCCCAAGCCTGTACCATATTGCCCGCGGTCGCCGCGCTGCATGGTATAAAACATGTCAAAAATGCGTTCCCGCTCACCTTCCGGGATACCCTGCCCCTTATCAGTTATGGCAATTTCGATCTCATTTTCATTCACCTGCTGCACCTCAATCATCACAGCTTTATTTTCTGGTGAAAATTTTGCGGCATTTTCCAGTACATTAAAAATGGCCTGTTCAATCAAGGCGGCATGTACAAATAAACTCAAAGATTCTTGAGGCGCATGCACTTCAACCAATGCATCTGGCATATAACGGTTTAAACGGCGCACTGCTGAACCGATCAGTTCATCAACTCCAATCCAGTCCCGCTTCAAGCTTAAGCCTTCATGGCCTAAACGGGTCATATCCAGTAGGTTTTGAATATAGCGGTCTAAACGCTCCCCCTCTAAATGAATCGCTTCCAGCAAGCTGTCCTGATCATTTTCATTCATGGAATGGCGGTAAGTGCTCAAAGTATCCGCTGCTCCAATCATCGACGCCAAAGGCGAGCGTAAATCGTGCGATACGGATGATAATAATGCCGAGCGCAATTTTTCCGTTTCAGAATTCACATTGGCTATTTCCAAAGCCTTGGTCAGCTGGGTGCGGAAAATCGCCTGCGCAAGATACTCTACCATGAGTTCAGCGAGCTGTTTTTGCTCCGTATTGATTACTGCTTGCACATCTTTAAGTTTCAACCCCACCACGCCTAAGCATTGCTTGGAAGCCAATAAGGGCAAAAACCACCACTCATTTTCCGTCAAGGTTTGGGTAAAGCGACCGGACGGTTGATGGTTTTTGAATGTCCAATCGGCTGAAATTTTTTCTTTATTACTCATGATAGTCGATGATGCTTGAGTTGCTGCAGTATCTGGGAAATACAGCCAGACATCTGCATTGAGATTTTTACTCAGGCTATGTTCAGCAATCTCCTTGATTTGTGCCAAATCTAATGCTGTGGACAGCTTCTGCCCTAAATCCTGCATAATGCTGTTATAACTGTTCGCCGTTTTGAGTGCAGTCACCTGCTCTTTCAAACGTGACGCTAATCGGCTCGAAATTAAAGCCGCGCCCAAAAATGCAATCACGGTGACAATCCCCTGATGTGCAGAAATCTGAAATGTAAATTGCGGGGAAATAAAGAAAAAATTATAAGCTAGAAAGAATAGGATGGCTGAAAAAGCTGCAGCCAGCATCCGTGTTTTTGATGCCACAAAAACCACAGCGGTGATAAAAATCACCGAAAGATCTTCAATCCCTAAATACTTTTCCCCTAAGCTTGCAATCACAATGCTGATGACCGTGGTGGCTAGTACGTACTGTATTTCTCTCAGCGACAAGAATGCCCTTTGAGTGAAAAAGGACAGATGCTTATTCTCTGCAATAATCGGCACTATACTGAGTTCAAAACTGGGCCGGTATTGCAGTAATTGATCAATCAAATTGAGCCTTAAATTCAGCGAAAACTTTTGCGGAGCCGCTTGCGCTAAAACTAAGGTTGAAATGCCGCGGTCCATCACATAATCAAATAAAGTTTTAGCATGTTGCTGGCCGTAAAGGACTTCTGTCATTCCGCCCATTTGACGCGTTAAGTTTAAAGCCCGTTCTATTTCACGGCTTTGCGAGTTTTCCTGTTTATTCATGATTTGCGTATCATGAGAAAAAGCAACAACCGTCCAGTTTGCCGCACGATGCTCGGCAATACGGCATCCAGTCCGAACTAAAGCTTCAGAATGCCCTTTGCCATCAATCATAATTAAGACATGATTTTTTAAGGGGATTTGAGCAAGCCCTTGAATGGCGAAATTTTCGCGTACATCATTATCAACATAATTGGCAACGGTTTGCATTGCCAGTTCACGCAGTGCCGTTAAGTTGGAGCTGTTGAAAAATCGCTGTAAGGCCTGTTCCGCCTGCTCAGGCACATAAACCTTCCCTTGGTTTAAGCGCTCCAACAGCTCATTCACAGGCAAATCAATTAAGCGGATATCTCTAATCCGTTCGAACACCCGGTCTGGCACGGTTTCAGTGACACGAATCCCAGTGATTTGATATACCACATCATTCAAACTTTCCAAATGCTGAATGTTCATGGTGGTAAAAACATCAATACCAGCATCTAATAATTCATTGATGTCTTGCCAGCGTTTTTCATGACGGCTGCCGGGCATATTAGTGTGGGCAAATTCATCCACCAAAACAATACTGGGCTTTTTATCCAAAACGGCATCTAGATTCATTTCCTCCAGATGCTGCCCTTGATATTCAATAGCCTTGCGCGGAATTATATCTAAACCAGAAATTAAATTTTCAGTTTCTCTACGGCCATGCGTTTCTACATAGCCAATGACGATATTAATACCCTGCAGCGCCAGTTCATGCGCACGAACCAGCATGGCAAAGGTCTTTCCCACGCCCGGAGCTGCGCCTAAAAAAATCGTCAGCCGCCCAGACTGATAACGCTGTGTATGTTGCAGCAAAACATCGGCTTTATTGGTTCGTTGATCAGTCATAGAAGTAATCTTTATTTATTGCTTTAAAAAGATGTTTTTAAATTCATTTAAATGCGTCTAAAGTCAGCTTGGCTATTGCTGGGCAATATGGATGCCACCGTTGGGCGGAGGTATAGAACATCCCCTCGCCCAACAATCGTATGTAACTTAATTCAAATTATTTAATAGCGTTCAATCACTATATTTTAATCTTCAAGCCATTCATATCACTTCCCGCCCCGATCCAAAGCCAAATTCAATTCAAGCACATTGATACGTGCCTGCCCTAAAATCCCAAAAATCGGCTGAACCGTATGCGACTGAATCAGTTTTTCGACATTCTGTTCAGGCATATGCCGTGCATGGGCAATCCGCTTCACTTGAATCATGGCTGATTGCACGCTAATTTCAGGGTCGATGCCACTGCCTGAAGCGGTGACCAGATCCGCAGGAATTTTAGATTTTTCAATCTGTTCCTTCGCTGCGATTCGATTCAGCCGTTCCTCTATGGCTTTCTGCAGTTCAGGATTGGTTCTCGCCATGTTGCTTCCGGCCATCGCCATAGGATCATAATTTGCGGCAGATGGACGCGGATGGAAATATTGAACTTGGGCAAAAGGCTGTGCCACTAAGCGTGAACCGATCACTTGATTATTTTCGACAATCAAGCTGCCGTTGGCTTGTTTTGGAAAGAGCATTTGTCCTAAGCTGGTTGCAGCAGCACTATATACAAAGCCGCATAAGCCTAGAGCAATGATGGTCATTCCAAACGAAGCGCGCAGTTTCTCACCCCATGATGAGTCTGCCAATTGATGATTTTGCATATTCACTTTGTCATCCTCAAAAAATTTATAGGGCCAAGATTGGACTGATCAGCAGATCAATCGCTTTAATGGCAATAAACGGTAGCAGCACCCCGCCCACACCATAAATCAGCATGTTGCGGCGCAATAATTGGGTAGATGTCGAAGGTTTGAATTTCACACCGCGCAGTGCAATTGGAATCAGCAGAGGAATAATGATCGCATTAAAGATCAGCGCAGACAGGATGGCACTTTCAGAACTGCCTAGTTGCATGACATTTAACACATGCATTTGCGGAATTGCCGCGACGAATAATGCCGGCAAAATTGCAAAATACTTTGATACATCATTCGCCAAGGAAAAGGTGGTTAATGCACCGCGAGTAATCAGCTGCTGTTTGCCTATTTCAACCACAGATAGCAATTTGGTTGGATCAGAATCTAAGTCCACCATATTGCCTGCTTCTTTGGCTGCTTGCGTTCCCGAGTTCATGGCTAAGCCAATATCTGCTTGGGCCAACGCCGGTGCATCATTAGTACCGTCACCGACCATCGCTACCAAATGTCCTTTGTTTTGCTCGGTTCGAATGCATGTGAGTTTATCTTCTGGTTTCGCTTCAGCGATATAATCATCCACACCAGCCTCTGCTGCGATGGCCGCTGCTGTGAGCGGATTATCTCCGGTCACCATCACAGTTTTAATGCCCATTTCACGTAAGCGCGCAAATTTTTCTTTAATGCCTTGCTTAATCACGTCTGATAGTTCAATGACACCCAACAAATTCTGGTCTTTAGCCACGACCAGCGGCGTTGCCCCTTTTGAAGCTATTTGTTCTACGCGCGCTTTCAGTTCGGCATGATTTTCAAGGTTTTGCGAAGCGAATTTAAGAATGGCATCCATAGCGCCTTTACGCACTTGATGACCATCCGCCAAGTTAAGGCCTGAAATGCGTGTGGACGCATTAAAAGCGATAAATTCAGCCTGTTCAGGCTCGGCCACTCTTTCACCTTGCTCTTTGGCCAAAGCAACCACCGATTTACCTTCTGGCGTTGGATCGGCCAAAGAAGTCAGTACCGCCGCTTGGCGAAGTTCAGACTCCGTCACTCCTGTTAAGGGATAAAAAGCAGTCGCCTGACGGTCACCGTAAGTAATAGTTCCGGTTTTATCGAGTAGTAAAACATCTATATCGCCTGCAACTTCAACCGCCTTGCCTGATTTGGCAATCACATTGGCTTTGAGCGCTCTGTTCATCCCTGCAATTCCAATAGCTGGCAATAAGCCGCCGATGGTGGTTGGAATCAAGCAGACCAATAGCGCCACCAATAAAATCGGGCTGATTTCAATATGCAGGAAATGTCCAATCAACGGCAGGCTGACCACGACGATGATAAAAGTCACAGTCATCACGGTCAGTAAAATACCTAAGGCAATTTCATTCGGTGTTTTTTGACGGTTTGAGCCTTCGACTAAAGCAATCATTCGGTCGAGAAAGCTATTTCCCGCCTCTGCGGTCACTTGCACGATGATCCGGTCGGTTAAGACTTTGGTTCCGCCAATCACCCCAGATTTATCTGTGCCCGCTTCACGGAGTACCGGCGCAGATTCACCTGTTACTGCAGCTTCATTGATCGTAGCAAAGCCCTGAATTATTTCACCATCTGCGGGAATCAATTCCCCTGCACGCACTTCAATCAAGTCATGCATGTTCAATTCAGCCGCTGAAATCTGCACCCCATCCATATCATCTTTAGAATGGATCCGGCGCGCCGTCAAATTCTGACGCGCTTGACGCAGGGATGACGCCTGTCCGCGGCCTTTGGCTTCAGCAACCGCTTCGGCATAATTGGCAAAGAGAACCGTCACAAATAAAATCAACGTCACCAATAAGCCAAAAACCAAACTAGATTGACCTAGAATTGTACTAACCAGTGTAATCAGCGTCCCAAGCCAAACGATGGCCATCACCGGATTTTTAATCACATGCTGCGGCAGCAGTTTAATAAAAGCATTTTTCCATGCTTCAGCTTGAAATAAGGTTGAAGCTATGGTGTTTTGCTGTGTTTGAACAGTGTGTTTTGAATGATTCATTGTACTCCCCCTTAACCTTGAACCAATAACAGATGATCAGCAATTGGCCCCAAGACCAGGGCTGGCATAAATTGCAATAAGGTCAACATCACCACAATGGCAATTAAAGTCAGTGCGAATGTTGGCGTTTCGACTTTTAAACTGCCGCTGCTTTCAGGTGCTTGGCGTTTAGCAGCTAAACGTGTAGCGATGATTAAAGGAATAATTAATGTCGGGAAACGGCCGAGCAATAAAGCAATACCGCATGTGACATTCCACCACACGGTATTGTCTGATAGCCCTTCAAAGCCTGAGCCATTGTTGGCAAATGCAGACACATATTCGTACAGCACTTGAGAAATGCCGTGGTATTGCGGATTACTGTTGCCCGTCAATTCAGGAAAAAATACAGTTATTGCGGTTAAACCAAGAATGACGATGGGTTGGATCAAAATCACAACAGCGAGCAGCTTGATTTCACCGGCTTCAATTTTGCGGCCAAACAATTCTGGGGTGCGGCCGGTCATTAAGCCTGCAATAAAGACTGCTAAAAACAGATAAATAATGAATTGCTGTAAACCACAGCCAATCCCGCCCCAAATGGCATTGATCAGCATATTGGACAATTGCACCATACCTGTGAGCGGTGCAGATGAATCATGCATCATATCCACTGAGCCGTTATTGACTTGGGTGGTGACCGCTGACCACAAAGCAGATGATGCCTCGCCAAAACGCACTTCTTTACCTTCCATGGCGGAAAGCAATGTCGAAGTCGATGAAAGGCTTTCTGACCAGATAGCGCTAGTCGCAGAAATGATCGACATCAGCAGCATTGAAGCAAAGACCAAGCCTGCGAATTTGGCGCGTTTGGTGAAAAAGCCCAGCATAAAAATCACCGAAACAGGGATCAGTAAAATCGCAAGCATTTCCAGAAAGTTTGACAATGGTGTCGGATTTTCCAAAGGTACACTGCTGTTCGGACCATACCAGCCACCACCATTACTGCCCAATTGCTTAATTGCTACCATGGGCGCAACAGGGCCTAAAGGTATTTTTTGCGTTGTTAATTCGCTGCTTTGGTCGATGACTTGAACTTCTGGGCCGCCTTGAAAAGTCGATGGTACGCCTTGGCTAGTGAGCAATAATGACCAAACCATGCATAAAGGAATCAGAAAGCGGAACGTCGGACGAATCACATCGGCCCAATAGTTGCCGACATTAATTTGTTGCACTTTATGCTTAAAGCTGGTCTGTTGATCGGTTTCAGAAAGTGCATTGGATTGTTTGTAGAACAGTGCTCGAACTGTAGCCACCACCATCGCCAGGCCCATCATCGGCGTGAAGATCTGCAAGCCGACAATGCCGACCATTTGCGATAAATAAGACAGTTGCGCCTGTCCTGAATAGTGCTGCTGGTTGGTATTGGTCAGAAACGAAATCATGGTATGCAGCGCCAAATCCCATGACATATTCGGTGCATGGTTTGGGTTCAACGGCAGGCTGGCTTGAACCATAAATAGAGTCCAAGTCACCAAACCGATCACTGCACAGCTCATGACAAAATTGAATGAATAGGTTTTGACATTCATCCCCCGTTTGGGATTGATTCCTAAAACCGCGTAAATGGGCTTTTCAATCCAATTGAATAGAGGATCAATTTTCATATCGCGGTTGTGCATAATTGCTGCGAGGTATTTACCCAAGGGATAAGCCAGAACAAAGACGATGGCTAAAAGCAAAGCAAACTCTAACATGGCATTTCACTCCTATGTTTCAGAGCTGAAATCTGCATGCAGATATTGAAATAACGTTTATTTTGATTATTTAGTACAACGCAATTTTTTTGATGCTGTACCTGCTGATGCGCGTGAATGACCGCACTCATGTTTTTCATCCTAAGCATTGGGATATTCCAAAATCCAGTATGAAAAATAAGACCGTAAAGTCTCTATTCATAACTTTGGATGCCGCGTAAAGAAAGCGTAAAAATTTAGCTCAATGCACTTATAAATGCAGAAAAATATCTTAAAAGTGATGGCTATTATTATTCTGTGACTCACTTTATTTATGGATATAATTTCAGTACTTAAAGCCTTATTTTTAGGTTTTATAGAAGGTTTAACGGAGTTTTTACCCATTTCCAGTACTGGTCATTTAATTTTATTTGGCCATTTAATTGATTTTCATTCAGGCTCAGGCTGTGTCTTTGAAGTTGTCATTCAACTGGGCACAATCTTAGCCGTTTGTTGGCTCTACCGTAAAAAAATTATTAATCTACTACATGGTTTTATATCAGGTGATTACCATGCGAGACGTTTTGCGATAAATGTCTTCATTTCATTTATTCCTGCAGTAGTGATCGGAGTTATAGCTGTTGATTTTATTAAACAAGTTTTATTCAGTCCTTCGGTTGTGGCATCTGCACTGATTATTGGTGCACTGTTAATTTTTGCTGTAGAAGCGGCTTTGTTGCATAAATATGTAAGCATCTGATTTAAATAAATTTAATTTTGGATCAAAAAATAATCAAAACTTTTAAAATCATATAGTTATGAAATCTTTGTGCAACAAAGCCGGCTACAAATCAAACCATTGAATTAGAGAAAATTAAAGCTTTTTTAGGCGAGATTAACGAAGCAGATCAACAAAGCATTAACCAAACTCTTGCACCCGAAGCACTTGGCGAAATTGAAACTCAATTGAGAAACGAATGCGCAAAACAAAAGCAATTTTTAACAATCAAAAATCAACCAAATACCAATTATGCTTTAGGGTTTGATCAGCATCATCAATATGGCAATACCGTACAAAATGACGATGAAGTTGTACCAGCTCAAACCTGAGCTGAGCTAACAGTTACTCATTTCTAGGAGCAAGCAGCAATAGCACACCTCATCCACTTGCTGCCTAAGAACGAGCCCCCCTCATCACCTCAATGATATTCATAATTGAACTTGGATAATCTCTTTCAATAAATCAGGACGACGCCTTAAGTGATTGACCAGCACTTCATCGCAATATGCTGTATTAAATGGGAGTTGCTTTTGCTGTGGAAAATACCGCTCTGGATGCTGTAGAAACTGTTCCCATTTTTTATTTTCATTCTGTAATTCCCTGATCTGGTTTAGATAGGTTCTATCCTGAATTTTAAATGACACACCAAAATCATCATCTTCACAGGTGTCTTTATTTTCGTTATTTTTTCTGGCTTCTGTTAAATCTAAAATTTTCTGTTTATTTGTCTCTAATCTGCTTTGAACCCATTGCAAATCAAACTCTCTAAACTTGATTTGCAGCGTGGGTAAAATCAGTTGTACTGCCTGCGAAGCATTTTTAAATCTGCCATTTTTTTGAGCATAACCAGTTAATTCTGAATAGAATATTTCAAGCTTTTTATGCAACAGCGGCGCATATCGTTTTCTTATATTCAAAATTCCATTGATTCTACGCTTCAAACTCGGGTTATAGGTGTAGACTCTACCGCCTTCATCAACAACCAACTCAATATATTTATTTAATATTTCAGAATATTTCTCATTAATCTGCTGCTGTCTATAATCACGAATCCCCTCTATTACCGTATTAATTTGACCAAGCAAATTCAGCAAGTCCTGTACCGAATACGTTTCACCAAAGAACTGCATTTGGCTATGCTCTACCATCAGTTCAACCAAAAATTCGCGTTCTGACGCTTCAAACTCAGTCTTTGGGTCAGGATCGCTTATTATTTTATGTTCTCTTAAAAAACGTCCAGCATGATCCAAAAAGCAATTCAGAATTTCATCCTGCAATTGCTCAAAATCAAGAAGTGTGCAATTTTTCATTTATGAATCTAAATAATAGTTTTCAATATGTTATACCACAACTCTAGTAAAATATTATTTCTAATTATTAGTATTACATAAAGACCTACATCAAAAAAATAAGATTAAGACATAGGGATGGTCAGCCTTACTTCAAAGGTGACCCATTCAAATTAAAAAAGTTTTATGTATGGAATACCCACTTCATGAATTGCTTTCAAATTAATACTACCGAACTACTTTTTATAAAGTATCGTTCTATGACCGTTGAACTAATGACAGTAGTTTCTGACTATTATCCCCACCTCAGCAAAGCCGAAGCACTGAGAAAAGCGAATAATCAACAATTCCCTTTCTCAGTATTCAAAATAGATAAAAGTAAACGTGCTCCATTTTTGGTACACATTAAGGATCTTGCTGCTGTCTTGGATAAGCAATATTCAGAGGCATCCAAAGATTTTGCTACGTTTCATCGATGAGGCGTAGCACCTCCTCCAACTGTAATATATTTCTTCTCGCTTTCACTGATACATAACGCTGTAAACTCCCCCAAGAATCGTGCAAACTTACTTTCTGAATTTCAGGAATAGTAAAACTCTGTTCAGCTAATCGAGTACAGCCTTCATGTCTCAAGTCATGAAATCGTAAATCTTCAATCCCCAAAATTTTACAAGCTTCTCTAAACTCTTTACCCAAAATTTTGGGATTCAAAGGCAATAACAAATTTTCATTATGTTCAAGCTTTAGCATCCGTTCTCGAACTTCTGAATGTTTCAGTCTTTTGATCAGCTCCTTACAAGGATCAAGTACATCAAATGACTTATGATTACCTTTAGAACCATTAGGATTCTTTAAATCATGCACTTTCCACGTTGAATGATGTGGGTCATAATCTCGAAGATACAATCGTGTTAATTCAGCTTCACGTCTGCATGAGAAAATTGCAAACCACATAATCAAATGCATTGGGTATTTAGAGCCATAACGATTTAGCTTCCATCGTTCTGCAAAATACTTCGTCAATGCAATCAATTCATCTCTCGAAGGCAGTCGGTCTCTTTTTTGACTGGAGGATATTTGACGTGTTTTTCTTAACTGAGCAGTAGCCTTATCGAAGCTATTTAAATCAATATCCATTTCCCACATAACAGCAGCATGAGAAAGAACACCTCTGATATGTAAAAGCTCATGTTGCAGTGTACTAGTCGCAATAGGTTCAAGATCGAGGTACGGAATTCCACCCTTCCTTAAAGCCACATGCTCGGCCAAATGTACTGATTTTATTTTTGTGATAATATTGCGCGCAATTGGTAGCTTCTTAATTAAGAGCAGAGAATAGCGTTTCGTCCTTCCGTACTCGCTCCCGACTTCATCCAAATATTTATCTATGGCATCTGATAAGGTCAGATCAATCAACTTTTCTTTGCCAAGCAAAATATCAGGATTTTCTTGAATTTCGACTTCTCGTTTCTTAATCCAGTTTTCAGCTAATTTCTTTGAGTGAAATGTTTTACTTTCAGAAAAAGCAGGAAAGCCCTTTCGAGTGATTCGAATCGCAGCACGATAGTTAACTTTACCATCTGCACCTTTCCTTGCTGTAATTGAACCCATAATTTACACCAAAAGCTATTTTTTCTATTATGGTGTAAAATTTGGTGTAAATGCAAATGGATTCACCCACCTAAACACAGGTTCAAACAAATTCTCGCAGGTTGCAGAATATAGATTAAAGGTATGATTTTTAATGACTATTAACAAAAACATTGAAAACACTCAATCTCCACGAATTAGTGTTGCGCCGATGATGGATTGGACGACCAAAGATTATCGTTTCTTTGCCCGCTTATTTAACCCGAATGTCATCCTTTATACCGAAATGGTGACCACTGGCGCGATTCTGTTTGGCGGTGCAAATCGTCATCTCGACTATAACAATGAAGAACACCCGATTGTGCTACAACTCGGTGGCTCAAATCCTAAAGACTTAGCCACTTGTACCAAAATGGCACAAGACTGGGGTTATGATGAAGTCAATTTAAATGTCGGCTGTCCAAGCGACCGTGTACAAAATAATAAAATCGGGGCCTGTCTCATGGCAGAACCTGACCTTGTCGCTGAATGTATTGCTGAAATGCAAAATGCCGTGGAGATTCCAGTCACGGTAAAGCATCGTATCGGGATTGATGACATGCATTCTTATGAAGAAATGCTACATTTTGTCGATACAGTCACGAAAACGGGCTGCGATAATTTTATCGTACACGCACGTATTGCCTTGCTTCAGGGGCTTTCTCCGAAAGAAAACCGTGACATTCCCCCACTACGTTATGAAGATGTCTATCGTTTAAAGCAAGAACGTCCAAATCTATTGATTGAAATTAATGGCGGGATCAAAACCTTTGCTGAAACACAAGAACATCTCAAACATGTTGATGGTGTGATGATTGGTCGTGAGGCCTACCATAATCCCTACCTTTTGGCAGAGCTGGGACAGCTGTGGAATTTGGATCTACCTGATCGCTTTGAAATTATTGACCAAATGCTGCCGTATATTGCAAAGCGTATGGCTGAGGGTGCGCCATTGTCGATTATCACGCGCCATATTTTGGGTTTATTCCAAAACCTTCCGGGTGCTCGAAAATGGCGTCAGGCTTTAAGTGGTGGTAATGCCAAGACTTTTGCCGATGTTGAAAATGCAATTCTTAACATTAAAGACGCAATGCAACGCACCGAAGATTATTTAAAAGAACACACTCTAGCTCAGTAATTTAGAACGTTGATCTAAACGAAAAAAGCGAAGCATCTGCTTCGCTTTTTTATGTTTCACCGTTATAGCCGAGTACAAGCTTTCACTAAAGCACGCTTGTGTATATTGGTGACACATTTTATTGTTTCAGTCTTAAAATCATAATGATAGGAAATATACTTTCCTGCAATAAGCTCGCTGACAAAGGGTTCTTTTCTAAAGTAAGCCGTAGTTATACAACCATGTAAATCAGGGGTGGCATTTACTTTAATCTGTTCAACAAATTGACTTTGCTGATGAATTTGATCCTGTAATTTTAAAATACGATTCATATTTTGAAATTCTACGGATTGAGCAATCTGTTGTATATTTTTAAAATGACAAGCCTGCGTGACATCATCATGATGCTGATGCATTGACCAAACCAATAATGACTGTATATCACTCATCATTTCTTTGGCTTCATTGACCTGATTTAAAACATAAAAATGACGAACGGTTGAGTAAATAGCATATACAACACCACAACTCAAAATGATCCCTAAAGCCACTATTGTAACATCAAGTTTGGAATGCCCTGAAAGATGAGTCATGGAGCTGCTTTATCCCTTTATATTTTAAAAGTGCTTCAGGCGAACTCTTCTTTTATATAAGAGCTTAACCGGTAAATTTACTCAGAGCACGCCAGTATTTGTCTTTAAACAAACTGACCTCTATTTCAAAGTTGCCTTTATATTTTTCAATCACTTGATCAATGACCTTGGATGGTTTTCTAAACTCTTTACACGCAAAATATATAGTTCTTAAGTGATTACCCGTTTCACGACCTATATTTAAATAGCCATCCACATCCTTAAGCTCTTGTAATAATGCATCTTCTATCAAATCCAGTAGTTCATAATCTGTAGACGCGGACATGCCATTTGAATGCTGACCATAATAAGAGATTTCAATCAACATCATCCATGGATGTGAGGCTTTTTGATCCCATGTTAAAAGTGTACGATTTAAAGTCGCCAGCAACGGTAGACCTTCATTGGTTTCACCTTCCAAACTGACAAATTCATCGGCATCCGTATTTGAACGGGTAATTTTGTCTAATCTTGAAATTTCACTACTTTTTAAAATTAAAATGTTTTTGAGCAAGTGAATCGGTAGCAATTCTTTTTCGGCATCTTGCTTAGACTGGACAGAAACATTGTCCAATTTGGTAACCGCATCGTACTCGCCCAAATAGTTGTCGAGGAAAATATACACAGCCTGTAAAAACGCATCGTTTTCAGCTGCATTATATTCATCATGTACCACGACCAGATCAATCTCATCGGGATATTCGGCTTGCTGGTTAAAATAAAAAGATAAAGTCTCCTGACTAAACTCATAATCATGCATATTAATCCCGACTTGATGAATATCGCTTTCAGGTTTAAGCGCAGTGAACTTCCACCCTGCAATCTCAGGTGCAGCTGCAATCAGCTCTTCCACAAAGACAATATTTGGAATGATGCCATCAGGGGTAAGAATTAATTCAGCTGTTTGTGGGGTTAACATGCCCGTCAGAAAAAAGATGCCGCAATGGACTTTTTCCAATTCAGGCGTCAATCGATCAAAGAAATCTCGCTCGATTTCAGTTTTACTGCCTTGATTCACAATGTGGTGAAAATGCTGTTGATGCTGCTGAAACCATTGCCAAAATGCAGTATATGCATTTTCATTCGCAGGCGTTTTTTTGTTTTGAGAACCCCATAATTTTTTTAAAAAGCTCATTTTTCTTTTCTCTTTTTTTCTATTGGTTTCAATATTTTTTGTGGTCTAAGGACTGTATCCATATATCGATGTATACAGTCCAATTAAACCTAAAACAGTATTATTGTTTCGCTTTCATTCCATCTAATTTTTTCAGCACTTCCGCCACTGCCACCATCGCAAAGCTTGAAGTCACCACCACCGCAGAACCATAGCCACCACAACGTAGGCCCGCACTTGGACACACATCTGCACTGGAAAATGGATTATCAATCGAATACACACAGCTAATGCCGAACTTTTCTTTTGGTTTTTTACAAATTCCCATGCCACGTAACTGGGTTCGAAGCTTCGCCAACATGGGATCTTGTTCGGTTTTAGACAAATCAGCAACTCGGATTTTTAGTGGGTCGAGCTTACCACCCGCTCCCCCCGAAACAATCAATGGGATCTTATTAAAACGGCAGTGCAACATCAGTGCTAATTTAGCTTTGACGTCATCAATACAATCTAAAATTAAGTCTGGTCGATGTTCTAAAATTTCTTTGACATTTTCTGGGGTTAAATAGTCATCGATCAAATTGATTTTGATCCGTGGATTGATGGATCGACAACGTTCGGCCATCACTTCAATTTTTTCATGACCCAAGGTTGAGCTCATGGCTGGCAATTGACGGTTAACATTCGAAGCCGCAATTGAGTCCATATCAACCAGTGTTAATTCTCCAACGCCTGTACGCGCTAAAGCCTCTACTGCCCACGAACCTACACCACCAATTCCGATCACCATGACATGACTTTTTTCATAATATGAAAAGGCCTCGTCTCCATAAATTTTGGCTACACCAGCAAAACGGCGGTCATATTCATCATGTTGCAGATCAGTCATGCGTACATCTATATCGGTAAAATCATGTTCATTTTACCTGAATACGACCTTGGATTGAATGTATCGCTACAAACAATAAAGCCCTGCTACTGACAGGGCTTTATTTCATTGAGATTAGGCTGCAATTAAATTACGCAGTACATAATGCAAAATACCGCCAGCTTTAAAGTATTCCACCTCATTCAAGGTATCAATACGGCACAACACTGTAAATTGGTCTTGGCTGCCATCTTCTCGAAGCACCTGAATATCCAAAGTTTGATGCGGCTGAATATCATCCGATAATCCATGAATCGAAAGTACTTCACGACCTGTCAAGTTTAAGGATTGGCGCGTTTGTCCATCGACAAATTGCAATGGCAATACTCCCATACCAACCAAATTCGAACGGTGAATTCGTTCAAAACTTTCGGCAATCACCGCTTTAACCCCCAATAAGTTCGTGCCTTTGGCAGCCCAGTCACGTGATGAGCCTGTGCCATACTCTTTCCCAGCAATAATGATTAACGGCGTATGTTGCTGCTGATAAAACATAGAGGCATCATAAATCGGCAAGGTTTCTCCTGTTGGAATATAGATCGTGTTTCCACCTTCTTCTCCACCGAGCATTTCATTTTTAATGCGGATATTGGCAAAAGTGCCTCGCATCATCACTTCATGGTTCCCACGTCGAGACCCGTAAGAGTTAAAGTCTTTGGGTTCAACCCCTTGCTGTTGCAAATAGCGTCCTGCGGGGCTGTCTTTCTTGATATTACCCGCTGGGGAAATATGATCGGTGGTGACCGAGTCTCCAAGCACAGCCAAAATACGTGCCTGTTCAATATTGGTAATCGGTTTCGGTGGCTTACCTATCTCTTCAAAAAATGGCGGGTGGCGAATATAGGTTGAATTCTCTTGCCAAGCATAGGTCTGACTTTGAGGAATCTGAATCTCCTGCCATGCTGCATCACCATCAAATACTGCGGCATATTCTTTATGGAACATCGCGGTATTTACGCTCTGTAGCGCATGATCAATTTCAGCCTGACTCGGCCAAATATCCTTCAAGTAGACTGCTTGCCCATCTTTGCCGAGGCCGATCGGTTGCGTGGTCAGGTCTGTACGGATATTGCCCGTCAAACCATAAGCCACCACCAAAGGTGGCGAAGCCAACCAGTTGGTTTTCACCAGAGGATGCACACGCCCTTCAAAGTTACGGTTGCCTGAAAGCACTGAAGCGACATTGAGATCATGGCACTGAATGGCTTCTTCAATCGGTTCAGGCAGTGGTCCAGAGTTACCGATACACGTGGTACAACCATAGCCAACAAGGTTATAACCCAACTCATCCAAATACGATGTTAAACCTGCCGCAGCCAAATAATCGGTCACCACTTTAGAACCGGGCGCAAGCGAACTTTTCACCCACGGTTTACGCTGTAGACCTTTTTCAATGGCTTTTTTGGCAAGAAGTCCTGCAGCCAACATTACACTTGGGTTTGAGGTATTGGTACATGAGGTAATGGCTGAAATCACCACATCACCATGATTCAATGGATAGGACTTTCCATCAATAGTGCAAGATGGCTCCTCATGCGGCAGATTGGCTTTTTTAGCTTCAACAGCTGTGCCACCGCCTTCATTTTCTAAACGCTCTTTGGCTTCTTTGGCTGGCTTGAGATTTAGTTCCATCAAATCATGAAAAGTTTTAGGTACATCTGACAGCAAGACACGATCTTGCGGACGTTTAGGGCCTGCCAAACTGGCCTGCACTGTACTCATGTCCAAGCTCAAAGTATCGGTAAAAACGGGTTCATCACCTGCATTTCGCCACAGGCCTTGCGCTTTACTATAGGCTTCAACCAAATCAATCCGTTGTTGCTCACGACCTGTCAACGCTAAATAAGCCAAGGTCACGTCATCAATGGGGAAGAAACCACAAGTTGCACCATATTCAGGGGCCATATTGGCAATAGTCGCGCGGTCAGCCAAAGGCAAGTCGGCTAAACCATCGCCATAGAATTCAACAAATTTACCAACCACGCCTTTTTGGCGTAGCATTTGTGTGATGGTTAAAACCAAATCTGTTGCGGTAATGCCTTCATTGAGTTTCCCTGTGAGTTTGAAACCAATGACTTCAGGAATTAACATGGATACAGGCTGCCCGAGCATCGCCGCTTCAGCTTCAATCCCGCCAACACCCCAACCAAGCACGCCTAAGCCATTGATCATGGTGGTATGCGAATCTGTTCCCACCAAGGTATCAGGGAACGCAAAAGTTTGTCCCTCATCCTCCCCCAGCCATACAGCTTGAGCCAGATACTCTAAAT
This sequence comes from Acinetobacter sp. AB03, assembly GCF_058107045.1. NCBI lineage: Bacteria > Pseudomonadati > Pseudomonadota > Gammaproteobacteria > Moraxellales > Moraxellaceae > Acinetobacter > Acinetobacter sp. AB03. Next base: position 2,691,246 of record NZ_JBUEBA010000002.1, read on the forward strand.
TGACTTGGTGGCAAATTCCTGTACCGGGCGGGACAACGCTAAAGTTATTAAAGGCCGATTGTCCCCAGCGTAGGAATTGATAACGCTCACCATTGCGTTGCATTTCAATTTCGACATTTTCAGTAAAGGCATCTTTATCCGCAAAATGATCAACCATCACGGAATGATCAATCACCAAATCGACAGGGGACAAGGGATTAATCAAATTCGGATCGCCACCCGCTTGTGCCATTGCAGCACGCATCGCAGCCAAGTCAACCACGGCAGGAACCCCTGTGAAATCTTGCATCAGCACACGTGCAGGCCGATATTGAATTTCCTGATCAGAGCTTCTGGTTTTTTGCCAATCGACTAGGGCTTGAATATGCTCTACTTTTACACTTTTTTGATCTTCAAAACGGAGTAAATTTTCGAGTAAGACCTTTAAAGACTTGGGTAATTGATCAATATTACCCAATGTTTGGGCGGCTTGAGGGAGGTTAAAAATTTGATAGGATTTTTCACCCACCGTGAGTGTTTGTAATGCATTGAAACTATTGATTTTGCTATATCTGGCCATTCGGTTGCCCTCCCAGTATTGGCGAATTTATTTATTATGATGTTCTTTCTTTAATGTAAGCCTGTTTAGAAAAGAATGTGTTCCCTTTTGGTTATCTTATTTTTATCGAGATTATTGTCTTATTCTTCTAAAATTTTAAATTCAACGCAGCCAATGAGTTCTGCCAGAGTTGAGTTGCTAGCGCCCACTCAGTCTGATCCAATGTCTGTGCGAGACTCTCCAAAACATAAGGTAAATTCACCGGTGTATTGCGGGTACGGTGCTCAGTCGATGTTTGACAACACAACGGCGTCATATCTGGACAGTCCGTTTCAATCACCAAATGTTCACTACCAAGTACTTGCACCACTTGATGCAATTTTTTGGCATTTGGATTGGTGATTTGCCCTGTCACCCCAATTTTAAAACCGAGTTTGACCAAGGCCTTGGCTTCTTCCACCCCACCACTAAAGGCATGAGCGATACCACCGAATTTAAATTTTTGGGCTTTTAAAATGGCAATACTTTCTGCATGTGCTTTGCGAATATGCAATAACACAGGTTTTTGATATTGCTTAGCAAGTTCCAGTTGTTCAGAAAAATAAGATTGCTGCTTGGCGAAAAGTGCAGGCTGTTTATGCTCTTTTAAAAAGGTGTCTAAACCAATTTCACCCACAGCTACGCAGTCCTGCTGCTGCAGGACCTGCTCTAAACGTTGTAAGTGTTCGGTCTGATGCTGTTCGATATAAAACGGATGTAAACCAGGGGCAAGATAAGAGCACGGAACATTCTTCCAGCTTTTTAATTGCTGATGGGTCTGAATCAGCGTATCAAATCGTGATTCAAGAAAACCAATAAGGACCAGTGCCTCTACCCCAACACGTTTTGCTTGCTCAGCCAAATGTTGCCGATCAGTATCAAAATCGGCAACATCAAAATGAGTATGGGTGTCGAACAGAGGCAAGCTCATGCTTGATTAACTCTTGGCTTCTGAAGCAGCCTGTACGCTCTGTTTGGCTTTTGGTAAGTACTCAGGCTTTAAAATTTTCTGGAGTTGATCATAACCTATAGTTAAGCGTGGTAAACCCACCACATAAGGACCAATTTCATACTCGCCATATTGTAAAATCAGACCTTCAGTGCCCAAGTAATAATTGTTACTCAAGCTAAACTTCCACGCTTGCTCATATTCATCGACATTGGTCGCTAACTTAGAGTCCACAACCCAAGCACGAAAGGCTTCATGCGCTACTCTATTTAACGCCGCCTTCTGATTCGGCAACAATAGATCATCCAAACTCACCAGCTTTTGCTGCTTCAAGTCAAAATTATAATAATGCTGTGACGATGAACCATGTGCACCGCCTAAGTAGCTGCTGGTGTTCAATACCACCGTGGCCAAAGGATCTTTGGCATTTAGAATTTTAGGCTTAATCATCAAACTAATTTGATGGTTAGAACTTAAGGCTTTCAACTCTTGGTCTAAACCCAGAAAAGCAGCCAAATAAGGTTGAACTTGTTTCTCTAGTTTCAGTTTAGGGGTGAGGACTTGGCCCACTACTGCAGGTTCAGAACTTGCCGCCACCGCACTTGATGCCGTGGTATCAGAACTGCTATGCATCGGCGAAATATCAATAATCTGCGATAAATCTTTCACAATTTGTTGATCAATAAAATCATCAATAAATGCTTGATTACTTTGCAAACGATCAATGTTTAATTCTGGGCAAGCATTGCCATCACATTCAGGTAATTCGAATTGTAATTTTTCTGTGTCACCGACCAGCTTTAAGGCTGTTTCTACCTCTGAAGCCGCTGTGGTTTGCGTTGCAGGAGTTTGAGGCTCTTTATCTTTTGGTTGACAGGCTGTCAAACTGATGGCAGCTGCAAGTACGCTGATTGTAAATATTGTTTTGCTTTTTAACATATATAACCTATTACCTTGTGAAGCCGGCTCTTGCTTTGGCCAATGCACTAAAACAGCTGGGTATAGACATCGGCTTTTAATACCTGTTGAGTTTGTGCTTTCGTCAAATAAATATCAAGCTGGGTCCCATCTTTTACAATCTCATGAGTCCGATAATGTAAACCGATGCCCTCTTGGTCAAAAAACCAATCTGCTTGCCCCCAGTACAACTTCGCTGGTGCAGATTTTCGCACTTCGGGTTCTTGTTTCTTCAACCATTCTTGATACGCTTTTTGCACCAATACATTCATCGCCAGCTGCTGTTTCGGGTGAATTAAATCTAATAATGCCACCGCTTTTTGGTTTTTACGATCCGCAACAAAGAAATAATAACGTTCCTTAACATTTACATTTTCTTGATTGGTATCAACCCCAATTTGCATGAGCACAAACTGATTGCGCTGATACGGTATACGCGTATACATCGCCAAGCTATAAGCCTTGTTGCCCTTGAATTCAGCTTGCCATACATCCGATTTTTTCACATAGGCATTAATGGCTTGCTGTAAGTTCATGTCTTGTTTTAAGCCAATCTGATCTTGAATCACTCGAGCCTGACTTTTGGCAATCCATTGGTTTAACCACGGATCTGCCGTTGTTAAGCTTTGCAGATCCAACTCAATACAATTCTTGGTTTCACAAAATGGCTGTGCAATATCAGCCGCTTGTTGCTGAATATTTAAATACGGTAACACTTCAGCCTGCTCTGTTTTAAATACCGAGCCTTTGGCATCTGCATCTGTTTCAGATTGTTTAGAGGAGTCACATGCCGTCAATAAGACAGTCAAACTCACCAATATTGTATAAATAGCCTGTTTCTGCAACATGCGTCTTCCATGAAATTCATGATTAAAATTAAAGTATCTTGCATAATAAAACAGCTTCACGAAGAAGCTGTTTTATTTTTTAACATCCCGATTAGTGTTCGCGGGTATTGCGGAACACGATGTCTGGATAGCGCTCTTGCATCAGTTGTAAGTTCACACGACTCGGTGCCAAGTAGGTCAAGTGACCACCGCCATCTACCGATAGTTGATCATGTGCTTTTTTCTTAAATTCATTGAATTTTTTGTCATCATCACATGACACCCAACGCACTGTATTAATACTCACAGGCTCGTAGACGCAGTCGACTTTGTATTCTTCTTTCAAACGGTATGCCACCACTTCAAACTGAAGCACACCCACTGCACCCACAATCAAATCATTGCTATTTTGCGGCATGAAGACCTGTGTTGCACCTTCTTCTGAAAGTTCTTTTAAGCCTTTTTGTAACTGTTTCGATTTCAATGGATCTTTCAAACGTACACGGCGGAACATTTCAGGGGCGAAGTGCGGGATGCCCGTGAATTGCAATTTTTCACCTGAGGTAAAAGTATCGCCAATTTGAATCGTACCGTGGTTATGTAAACCAATAATGTCACCCGGCCATGCTTCTTCTAGATGCTGACGATCACCAGCCAAGAAAGTCAAAGCATCACTAATACGCACATCTTTATCTAGACGCACATGCTTCATTTTCAAACCTTTTTCATATTTGCCTGAACAAATACGCATAAAGGCAATACGGTCACGGTGTTTCGGGTCCATATTGGCTTGAATTTTAAAGACAAAGCCAGTAAAACCCTCTTCAGTTGCTTCAACCAAACGATTTTCTGTTGGGTGCGCTTTAGGTTCAGGCGCATAGTTGCTAAATGCATCTAACACATGGTCTACACCAAAGTTACCTAATGCTGTACCAAACAATACAGGCGTTTGACGACCCGCAAGGAACTCTGTACGGTCTAAAGGCTCATTAGCCATTTGCACCAACTCTAGAGACTCTTCAAATGCCGCCCAAGCCAGCTCACCGACTTTTTCACGTAAGTCTGGATAGTCATAACCATCACGGACTTCGATTTCGGTAATGGTTGAACCAAAACCTGCTTTATACACATAAAACTTTTCTTCGATCAGGTTAAACACCCCAGCGAAGTCACGACCTGTACCAAGCGGCCAAGTGATCGGCACACATTTGATTTTGAGAACGTTTTCAATTTCATCCAACAGCTCTAAAGGCTCACGGATTTCACGGTCCATTTTGTTCACAAATGAAATGATCGGTGTGTCACGCATACGACACACTTCCATCAGTTTCACAGTACGATCTTCGACACCTTTTGCACCATCGATCACCATCAAAGCTGAATCGACCGCCGTTAAGGTACGATACGTATCTTCAGAGAAGTCTTCGTGTCCCGGCGTATCCAGCAGGTTGATCATCTTGTCTTTAAATGGAAACTGCATTACAGAGGTGGTGATCGAAATACCACGTTCTTTTTCCATTTCCATCCAGTCCGAAGTGGCAGCACGGTCCGATTTACGGCTTTTCACCATACCTGCAATCTGAATGGCCTGTCCCCACAACAGTAATTTTTCTGTCATGGTGGTCTTACCAGCATCGGGGTGGGAAATAATCGCAAAGGTACGACGCTGCGCAACTTGCGCGGCTAATTCATTTTTAAACATAAATTAAATCTGCAATTGATCATAGCCCTCATGATCGATACGACCATAAAGTCCTATAAAAGAAATTCTAAATTGGGCTAATTGTATCCGAATACCGCTTGAGCTTCTATTGTCTTTTATCAAGCGAAGCGAGAAAGCACCTCACGCCAAAGCGTTTCAATGAGTGGCTTAATTGAAATAAGTTGACGATGTGTACTCAAACTCTTCTAAGCGCTTAACATCCATAGGCATGCCCAACAAATAACCTTGTAATTGCTGACAGCCTAACCGCGACAAGATTTCCATTTGCAGGGGACTTTCTACACCTTCTGCTGTCACGACCAAACCCAAGCGAATCGCCAGATGAACAATACTTTCTAAGATCATTTCATCTTTTGAACCAACGGTCAGCTCATGAATAAAACCACGATCAATCTTCAACTCATCTACAGGTAGGTTTTTTAAATATAAAAAGCTGGAATGTCCTGTCCCAAAGTCATCAATCGCCAAACGAATCCCCATTTCACGTAACCGCTGTAAGGTACGAATGCTGCCTTCGATATGGTGCATGGCCGTACTTTCAGTGATTTCAATGATTAGATGATTTGGGTTGACCTTGTATTTATCAAAAAGATGCTCAAGATTATTAAATAAATGCTTATGCTCAAACTGCACCGCCGATAAATTCACAGCAATTGGATACAGTTCAATTTTCTCTCGTTCCCAGATTTGCAGTTGTTTACATGCTTGCTCCAAAGCCCAATACCCCATTTGGATGATCAGCCCCGTTTTTTCCGCACCTTTAATAAACATATTGGGGGTCAGCAAACCTAAAGTCGGATGCTTCCAGCGAATCAATGCCTCGACTCCACAAATCCGTTGATCTTGGATGGTAAATTTAGGCTGGTAATACAAAACAAACTGTTGTTCTTCTACGGCTTTATATAAGTCATTGATCAGCTTAGTTTGGCTTTTCGCTTCTTGTTGGTCAAAACTGTAATTAAAAATAGAATAGGTATTTCGTCCCTGATATTTTGAGGTCAGCATCGCTGCATCGGCATTAATCAGCAAATCCTGCAAATTACTACCATGTTCGGGATACATCGCAATACCAATACTCGCAGACACATTAATTTCTTTACCCGCAATCAAAAAGCTATCTTGAATCAACTCCAGCACGTGCTCCGCCATTTGGCACGCTTGCTCAGCAGTCGCCTGCTCCAGCACCATTAGAAACTCGTCCCCACCAATTCTGAGAATTTTTCCATTTTTACTTAAGTGGCGATGAATCCGAGTGGTCAGTTGAACCAATAATTGATCCCCAACATGGTGCCCAAAGACATCATTCACAGCTTTAAAGCGATCTAAATCGATATATAGAAAAGCAATGCTTTCATTGCGGAAGCGGTGATCTGTAAACAGAAAATGGGCGTATTCTGCCAAATACAATCGATTGGGGAGCTTGGTTAAATTGTCCTGTACCGCCTGATTTGCCAACTCTTTATTGGCCAGAGAGAGTTGAATATTACGCTCTTCTAAACGCTGCTCCAACACCGCAACAACAAATGTCGCCACCAAAATCAAACAGGTAATAAAGATAACAACAAATAAAACAATGCTTTGACCTGCTTCAAGGGGCATCACCAGCTTGTCACTATGGGTTGGATAGAACGAGACTGCTAGCATACCGGTATAATGCATACTCACGATGGTCAAGGCCATCATCCCTGCAACATACCATTGGTACAACAGTTTCTTACTGACTGCACTTTTATATTTAAAGATCAGCCAAAAGGTTAAACCCGAGCCACTAATCGCAATCAAGATAGAGAAAACTGTCAGCAAGGGATCATAAGCACTCTGATAGCCCTCAATAATCAGCCCCATCATGCCAGTATAATGCATACCCGAAATACCAAGCCCCATCAATACCGACCCCAAAACCAATCTTAAAAAAGGTAAGGTCTGACGCGTGGTCAACCAAATTGAAAAAACAGATGCAATAAAAGCAATAAAAAAAGAAAGAATTGTCAGTGCAGGGTCAAAATAACTATGCGTCGGCAAATCACAAGCCAACATACCCACAAAATGCATGGCCCAAATGGCACAGCCTAAGAAAAAACTACTGAGTAAAATGAGCACTGTTTGAAATTTTTTACGCCAAGTACGAAATAATAAGCGTTCGGTCGACACTGCAAAAAAACACGCCAACAATGCCACAACAATTGAACCTAATACCAAACTAAAATCGTAATGCACATGCATCATATAAAATGTCCGTATTAATTTCTCTTTTTCTTCATTTATATCCTTTTTATCAAAGGCGAAAAGCATTACTACCCGATTAAGAATCTTATACAAACAGGTTCAGGTCAAGAAAAAATCACAGAGATATCATTAGAATTTATAGATTTATTTTACCTAGCAGATTGCTTTAGCAGCATGCCAATCCCACATTTGTGTTTTGAATCACAATTTAAATAAAAAGCCAGTCGAAACTGGCTTTTTAATACATTGCATCAGAGATTAAACTATTTTGCAGTACCTTTTTGCAACTTGGCATAATCTAATAAGACATTTGCAGATTCAGTCACAAATGCTTCCTCTTCAGGCAATGCAGGACGTTGATTCGCTTTCATTTTAGCGCGTGCTTCAACCAAAGCTTCCATAGAAGCTTGATAGCTTTCCCAGTTTGCATAAGGCTTTTGTCCTGCAATCTGACGGCGCTTGTTTTCCGAATCTAAAGTCTGTTTTTCTAGTGCCAACAATTCAGCTTTACGTTGATCAATATCTAAAACCACACGTTTTTGATCTTCAGTCTTTTTCGAGATGTCTTTACGCTGTTCAAGATAGTTAAACTGCGGGTCGACTTTAACGCGTGCTTGCGACAGTTCACCTAAACGTTTTACATACGGTGCAATGCTGCCTTCACGTTTAAACGGTGCGGTTGGAATGGTGTCCCATTCAAGCGCATTTTTCGCTTTACGCTCACCAAACTCTTCATTGTAAATATCTACCAATTTCACATCTGGAATCACGCCTTTGTTTTGCGTACTGCCACCCGTTACACGGTAAAACTTACGTTGCGTTAGTGTCGCTTGACCATGCGCCAAGTTATCGAGCTGAACTTGTGCTGTTCCTTTACCTGTGGTGGTGCTACCAATCACAATGCCACGTTCATAGTCTTGAATCGCAGCAGAATAAATTTCGCTTGCAGACGCAGATGCTAAATTCACCATCACTGCCAATGGGCCTGCGTAGGTTTGCGCACCATTGTCATCGTCTTCGAAAACGCTGACATTGCCGTTACCATCTCGAATTTGCACCACAGGACCTGACTTAATCACCTGCCCAAGCATACGAGCTACTTCTTCAAGTGACCCCCCTGGGTTGTTACGTAAGTCGATAATAATCCCTGAGACATTCTTGGCCGCTAAAGTTTTCAGCGCATTGTTGGTATCTTCAGATACAGAACGATATTCTGTGCCCGCACGACGTGCACGATAGTTCAAATAGAAAGACGGTATTTCAATCACACCAAAAGTGTACTGCTGACCATCACGAGTCAGATTCACGGTACGTGAACGTACCCCAGCATCTTCTTCTTGAATGACGTCACGGGTAATGGTCACATTACGCGCTTGGCTCATCGACGCACCCGAGCCGAGTAAACGTATGGTGACTTTGGTACCACGTTTACCACGGATTAAGCCCACAATTTCATTGCTCGGCCAACCGATCACATCCACCATTTTTTCGCCATCTTGTGCCACACCAATGATGCGATCACCCGACTTCACCTGTCCAGACTTGCTCGCAGGGCCACCTTCTACAATGGTTTCTATTTTAGTGTAGTCTTCATTGCCCCGTTCAGGTCGAATCGACACCCCAATCCCTTCAAGCTGCAAAGTCGTCTGGCGGTTCAACTCCATTGCATCGACAGGTGGGAAATAGTTACTGTGCGGATCATAGGTAAGCGTCATTGCATTGAGTGTTTTGTCTAACACATCATCACTTTTCACCCGTGAAATACGTTCTAACTGGCGCATATAACGCTTGGTTAAGGTTTGTACTGGGGTTAAATCTTCCGAGCTAGTGAGATCTTGTCCATTGGCCAATTCTGGGTTGGCTTTAAGCGCTTTTTGCTTCGCCAACTCTTCTTCTTTGCTGATGGTCAAATTAATCAGCTGCGAAACCAACATTTTGTTCCAATGCTGACGCTGCGCTGCTTCATTGGCAAAATACGGTGCCTTTTCACGATCCGTTTCGATATAAACGTTGGCTTGTTTTAAATTCTGCGGCTTTTTCAGCTCATCCAGCATATACGTATAAAACTGGGTCAAACGATCACGATACTGTGCATGAATCGCATACGGTCCACTTAAGTCACCTGCTTTTAAAGCCGCACCTAAGTTTGAGCCATATTTACGCTTATAACTCTCTACTTCAGAGGCAAGAAACAGCGAATGGTCTGGATCTAAACTGTCCAGATAGAAATCGAGAATACGCGCCGATGTTTTCGCATCTAAACGTTGATTGAGATAATGTTGACGGTCAACCAAGGTCGCCAGTTGACGAGACACCAAAGCCTGCTCCTGCGACGGAACAATAGCTTGTTTGGTTACAGCGGTAGTTTCAGTCGCTGCAATAGCTTCATTAATGGCATGGGTGAAAAAGAATCCACCCGTTGCAATTGCAACCGCACAAGCAATGGTTTGAAGTTTCATAAATAATTCTTAGTTCCTTGGTTTTTGACCAAAATTACAATGTCATTTTTCGACATGAATTGAGAATATTCAAAATCTTAAACAACTTAATCTGTTTATGTCGTGTAGTTTTATCATAATCTGTGCTGACAAAATGTAGCAAATCATTGCAAAATTCGGGTATTGTTTTCGACGACCTGTTTCGCTCTTATTTCAGAGCCAAAACAGTCACTGACCAAAAAATCAAATACGGACACCCAATATGATTGGCGCATTGATGCTCGACATCGCAGGCACAGAACTTACTCAAGAAGATATTGCACTATTACAAGCACCGCAAGTCGGTGGCATGATTTTATTTGGACGAAATATTGAGTCTCCTGCACAAGTTCGCGCCCTCACCGACCACATGCGCCGAATTCGTCCTGATATTTTGATTGCTGTCGATCAAGAAGGCGGACGCGTTCAACGCTTAAAACAGGGCTTTAGCCTACTTCCAGCAATGGGTAAGTTTGGCGAGCTATTCTTAAGCGAACCTGAAAAAGCCTTAAGCCTGGCAGAACAATCTGGCTGGTTGATGGCGACAGAAGTGCTTGCCGTCGGTATCGACTTTAGCTTTGCCCCTGTACTCGACTTAAATGACATCAGTGATGTGATTGGGGACCGTGGCTTTGCCAAAAATATTCAAGACATCGTACCGCTGGCCAGTGCATTCCTAAAAGGGATGAAAGCCGCAGGCATGGCATCAACAGGCAAACATTTCCCCGGTCATGGTTCAGTCAAAGCAGACTCACATGTCGCAGCAGCCATCGACTCACGCACGTATGATGAAATTTATGCCAAAGATATGCAGACTTTTATTAAACTGATGCCACAGTTGGATGCACTCATGCCTGCCCATGTGATTTATAACCAAGTCGATCCAAACCCAGCAGGTTTTTCACCGTATTGGATTCAAACCGTTCTACGTCAGCAACTGGGCTTTGATGGTGTCTTATTCTCAGATGATTTAAGCATGCAAGCCGCATGTGTTGCAGGCGGTCCAGATGCACGCATTCAAGCCGCACTCCATGCAGGCTGTGACATGGGGTTGGTGTGTAATGACCGAGCAGCCGCATGTGTGGCTTTGGAAGGGATTAGCCAACTGGCGCTGCCAAACCAAGCTCGCTTAGAACGCATGCGTGGTCAGATTCCAAACGTCAACGTCCAATCGACGCTGCATTTAGGTGAAGATTGGGCCAAAGTACGCGACCAAGTGGAACTGTTTAGATTAAGTTAAGCACTTCATCTTTGACCATTTCAACCTCGATATTTCGGACAAAGGGACATCACAAGATGTCCTTTTTTCATTATGATAAACTCAAAATAAATCAACAGGCTTGCTCTGCATTGCCCAAACAACAACACTAAAACAACAAAATATCGGGTACGGATACCATGACAGATGCTTTATCGGCTCATCGCCACATCTCTTTTACTGCGCACTATACAGGCTATATTTGGTATAGCATGGGCATCTCACATCCCGTATTTGCCACCCGCAAAGGGAAGTTACTGGCCAAACTGGTGCATCCACTCGAAAGCTGGGCTGAGAAACATGTCGGTGGCAGTATGCGCACGACCTTAAAACAGCGTCATCAAATGATTGATGACCACCTCAGCGCGCTGATCCAACAGTACCCAAACTTACAAGTTTTAGAAATTGCCAGTGGCTTGTCGCCACGCGGCTGGAGCTTTCGCCAACAGTATCCTGAGATTGACTATCGTGAACTCGACTTACCGGACATGGCACAAATCAAAACTCAGGCCTTAAAACAGATCGATCAGACCAGTCCTGCGGTTCTCTCTGCCGACTTATTTAGCACGGATTTTGCCCGTGCCTTTGAGGTGTTTGACCCAAACCGCCCCTTGGTGGTGGTGAGTGAAGGTTTGATCAACTACTTTAGCAAAGACATGCTCGCTCAACTGCTACAAGGCATTGTCCAATACGGACAGCAGTTTGATCAGTTATATTATCTGACGGACCTCTACCCTGAACCTGTAAAAAATAAGCTGGCTAACTTTATCTGGAGCAGTAGCAAGCTTTTAAAATGGATGTCCCGTAGCGCCTTTGGCTTTCACTTTGTCAGTCCGCCTGAATCGGCTCAGTTTTTCAAACAAGCGGGCTTTCATACTGTTACTGTTCACCAACCCACTTTAGCTTTCAATAGTACTCAGTCCGACACTTCAAACTTAGATCAGCAGGACCACTTAGGCGACTTGGTCTGGTTGGTACATAGCCAATGGCAAAAGCCCAATCAACCCGAGCAATAGCCTGAAACCCAACCCATAAAAAAACAGCGATGAAACGCTGTTTTTTATTTTTGACTTTCACTTAACTCACAGCTTCGAGCAACGTCTGTTCTTGTTTCTGACGCCCCACAAAGCGAAGCAGTCGCTCTGCAAGTTCAAAACTGCCATGTTTAAACAAGGCACGAAGGTACGGTCCATCTTCCGCAAAAATTAAACATTCAATCTGAAATGCACCTTCTTCATCGCTCAAGTGCAAAGCTAAATCACGCGGATATTTAACCGCTATAGCAGCTAAGTCTGACTCAAAGCGTAAAAGCACCCCAAAGTAGTTCAAGTCCACCACTTCTGTCGCAATCACCAAATCCGAATGTCGATAGCTTAAGAAAGTTTCGGGCTGTTGAATCTGAACTCGCTCTTCACCACGGCTCTCCATTTCCAACATTTGTGCTCGACTAAAGGGGATAATTCCGTCTAAGTGTTGAATGGACTCATCCTTCAGAAACGTCGCAAACAAGTGCATGGTTTCTTTACGGCGTTGTAGTTGTGGCACATGGTCTGCATTGGCAATTTGCGCATATTCCATATCAGGACATTGCAAAGCAAAGTTGGCATTTTCATGTGGCAAGGTAAAACTGTCATATTGGCCACAGGCCACCAAGACTTTGCACTGTGGAATCGGCACATCGGTGAGACGAAGCAAACGATTGCAGTTGATTTCATAGCGCTCTTGTTCTGTTGCCGTAAACTCCGCCATCTGCCTGAAGAACAAACGCTTGGCTGTGGGTGACATTTTGGTTTTATCCATTTTAGCATGATTGACCAAATACAAAATCACGGCCTGACCAAATTCATCCATGCGTTGTTCACGCATTAAATGTAACGATTCCTCCAGCAACATCCGCCAGCTTTTACGGGTCTTTTGCATCACACCCATTAAAATCATACGGTCAATCAGCTCTGGTCGTTGATCGGCCAAACAAGACGCCACCACTGAGCCCAGTGACATGCCCATCACTGAAACTTTGTCTAATCCTTCAATATCCAACCAAACGCCGAGCATTTTCGCGAGATCACCCAGTTCTAACGTGCCCGCAGACAAGCCTGTATCGATATTACGAATTTGTTGATTGGCACCCATTGAAGGCAGATCAATCAGGACAATCGGACCGGCATCGAGCAGTTGTTCAACACAGTATTTGTAGGAATTAAAGTTTTGAAATGCCCCACCAATAATCACGATAGGCGTGCGATGGAATGACTCTGGCCGAGCAATCGCCATGTATTCGACTTTCCAGCCCTCAATCCATGTGGTTCGTGCAGGTTCTTTAAAGCTGTTACGATGGTAAACATCAAAAAAACCTAAGCGTAAATTCGCGTCATACAGCTCGGCATCCATTTGAATCATAGAATTCATGTTCCTTCCCTCTACTCTTGCCTATACTTTTTGTTTTGCAAGAAATGCACGATCACGCCTGTCAACGATAACAGGGTGTTCAGTGTTGTAATAATTATGCAAGGACTTCATGTCCTAAAATTCATTCTATACAGAGCACTGTTTTACACGCAACAGATTGTGCAACCGCTTGTCATGTTTTAGATAAAAAACAATTTCAAAATATGTATAAGTCCGCCTCTACACTGGATTTTTCATGTAGAGACTATGCGGTCGAGTGTTAGGCTGTTACTATCTTCTGTGAAATTTCTAAGTGATCAAACCGCTATGCAAGAGTCGATTGAACAATATATGCAAACGGTAGGACAGCAAGCACGTCAAGCTTCTCGTATTTTGGCGCGTGCCTCTACCGAAACTAAAAACAATGCGTTGTCAGCTATTTATACTGCGTTAGTCAACAGTGAGCCCACTATTTTAGCGGCGAACCAAGCAGATATGAACAAAGCGAACAGCAACAACTTAGACAGTGCTTTACTTGATCGCTTAGAACTGTCTCCCGCACGCTTTAAAGGCATGTTGCAAGGCTTAAAAGATGTGATTGGCCTCAAAGATCCTGTTGGTGAAATCACCGATATGGCCTATCGTCCGTCAGGAATCCAGCTTGGTAAGATGCGCGTTCCTTTAGGCGTGGTTGGCATGATTTATGAATCTCGCCCAAATGTGACCTTAGAAGCCGCATCTTTAGCACTAAAGTCTGGTAATGCCATTATTTTACGTGGTGGTTCTGAAGCGCTCGAATCCAATAAAGCCATTGCTGAAGCCATCCAACGCGGTTTAAAACTGGCGGGTTTACCTGAACATGCGGTTCAAGTGATTAACACCGCAGACCGCGCAGCCGTGGGTCAACTGATTACACTCACCGAATTTGTCGATGTGATTGTTCCACGTGGAGGCAAAGGCCTGATTGAACGTATCAGCAATGAAGCCCGTGTCCCTGTAATTAAACACTTGGATGGGAACTGTCACGTTTATGTTGAAGCACAGGCTGACCTACAAAAAGCCCTACCGATTGCGCTCAATGCAAAAACTCACCGTTACGGCGTGTGTAATGCAATGGAAACTTTGCTGGTCGATGAAAAAGTCGCAGATGAGTTTTTACCACGTGTCGCTGAGCTCTACACTGAAAAACAAGTAGAATTGCGTGGCTGTGCTCAAACTCAGCGCATTTTAGGTACGGCAGTCAAAACGGCGACCGAAGAAGATTGGTACACGGAATATCTTGGTCCAATTTTGGCAGTGAAGGTGGTGTCTGGTATGGAAGAAGCGATTGAGCATATCAATAAATACGGCTCACACCATACCGATTCGATCATTACAGAAAACTACTCTCTAGCTCGTGAGTTCTTGGCCGCTGTTGATTCGAGTTCTGTCATGATCAATGCCTCGACCCGTTTTGCCGATGGTTTTGAATATGGCTTAGGTGCAGAAATTGGCATCTCAACTGATAAAATCCATGCTCGTGGCCCAGTCGGTTTAGAAGGCCTGACTTCACAAAAATGGATTGTGTTTGGTGATGGTCAAATTCGCCAATAACTCATCCAGCACATTTAAAATATCTATGTTCAGCTCTTTCCAAAGGGCTGAACATTTTTTATATCTGAACACTGCAAGCACTCTCAAAACAAAAGCATTATCATCATAAGATGCACGCGTATTTTACTGATCCCCTATCAGCTGTTGTTTTGACTTGATATCCCTCTTTTTTACATTAAGGCATTTGCCAACTCAATCAGTGCCATTTCAATGCAAATGATTAAAATCTAGAGGAAATCATGCTTTTTTTGACGGTCACATTGATTGTGCATGTGATTATGTATGGGTCTAAAATGAAATATTAAAAATAAACAGGAAAGCCACAATATATTCAGCTCTTTTCAGCAGATAGCGTGTTATTTTTAAAGGGTTGAAGCTGATGAATAATTCAGCATCATTTCATGAATAAATGAAAATCATGAACCGATAAATTTTAATTATTATTCATCAGATGGTCGATAGTGCTTAAGTCTAATCACCTAAAGTCTATCTTGGACTAAAAATATACACATGATACAACATAAAAAATGATCAAGATTGCATAAGAACGTACTGCATGAAGATCAGTTCTAGGACGGATAATTCAATTAGAATCAGGTATTAAAACGTGTCTACATCAGTATTAGTAATTAACTGCGGATCTTCATCAATCAAATATGCGCTCGTTTCTGAACGTCGTGAAGATCGTATTTTCGGTTTAGCTGAGAACTTAGGTTCTGCTGACGCTCGTATCAAAGGCATTACAGCGGGTGGTCAACCCCTTGAATTGTCTATTCCACATGCCGATCATGAAAAAGCATTGGAAACCATCTTAGAACGCCTTTCACATTATAACCCTCAAGCCATTGGTCACCGCGTAGTACACGGCGGTACATTGACCAAAGCTGAGCTTTTAACAGAAGAAATTGTAGAACGCATTCGTGCAGCAACACCACTTGCACCATTACACAACCCTGCGCACTTGGTTGGGATTGACGCCACGATGCGTTTATTCCCAGAGCTACCTCAAGTGGCTGTATTTGATACAGCATTCCACCAGACTATGCCTGCACATGCTTACCGCTATGCTGTGCCAAAATTTTTATACACTGAGCATAATGTCCGTCGCTATGGCTTCCACGGCACGAGCCATGCTTATGTGTCTGAACGCGGTTCAGAACTGGCTGGTAGCTTCAAACAAGGAGGCTGGTTAACTGCACACTTGGGTAATGGTAGCTCTACTTGTGCAATTTGGAATGGACAAAGTGTCGATACCTCAATGGGCTTAACTCCACTTGAAGGTGTCGTGATGGGCACACGCAGTGGTGATGTCGATCCAAGCTTACATAGTTTCCTTGCCAACAACCTAGGCTGGGACATTTATAAAATTGATAAAATGTTGAATAGCCAATCGGGCTTACTCGGCCTATCTGATCTATCAAATGACATGCGTACTTTGATTGAAGCCTCAGAACAAGGTAATGAAGATGCAACTTTAGCTATTGAAGTGTTCTGCTATCGCCTAGCAAAATCATTGGCCGCACTGAGCTGTGGTCTACCACGTCTTGATGGCTTATTCTTCACGGGTGGCATTGGTGAGAACTCGGCATATATTCGTGAAAAAACAGTCGCTTTCCTACCGCACTTTGGTTTTAACTTGAGTAAAGAAGCCAATGACAGTTTAAAACGCGGTACCGAAGGTCGTATTGATACAGGTACAGGTCCACAAATTTGGGTTGTGCCGACCGATGAAGAAGGCCGTATTGCCAAAGAAACTGCATCCGTGGCCGATGAGGTGATTCAAACTGCTGCAAAAAAGTCTGAAGACAATGTAGCGATCGCTTAAGTGGTCGTTACATTCCCTCAAGTCTGTTTTAAATTCTTGTATGACGAATAAATATATGAAAACGATTTTACTTGTGCCCACTGGGGAAGGCGTCGGCTTAACATCCGCTTGTCTGGGTTTGGTTTATGCGCTGGAATGCCAAGGTGTTAAGGCTGGATTTTTAAAACCTTTTTCTCAAGAACTGAGCACGGGTGCAGACCGTACCACAGCGCTCTATCACCATGTTTCAAAAAACGAAACCGTTGAACCGATTAGTTATCACACCATTTTGCAACAACTCAGTGCAGGTGAAAATGATGAGTTGCTTGAAGATGCGGTTCGTTTGCACCGTGCTATTGCGCGTAAGCATGACCTGATTATTGTTGAAGGCTTAGTTCCGAATAGCCGAGATTCTTTTGCTTCTGAACTAAATGCACAACTTGCGCAAGCACTCGATGCCAAAGTCATTATTGTCAGTAATGCAGACATTAACAAGCCAAGCGCGACGGCTGAAAAAGTCGATAGTCAACTACGCTACTTTGGGGGTACGAGTTCAGAGCGAACTGCGGGTGTGTTATTGATGCGCACCAAAGGCTTGCCCGATGACTCAGCACACATTCCAGTGACGTTTGACCCAAGTCTGCGTTTAATCAGCGATACCAATAAATTTATAATTGAGCTCCAAAAGACCCATGCAAAGCTCGGATTAGACAAACTCCCTGTAATCGGCTTGGTTCCGTTTAGCAACACGCTCAGCGTACCGCGTATATCAGACTTGGCTTCGCACATTCAAGCGGAATGGATCAATCAAGGCGATGCGACCCAACGTCGTGTGTTGCATAGCAGTTTGATTGCATCGAACATTGAGCATGAACTACATAAGTTTGTCGCAGGTGAGCTGATCATTAGTGCATCAGATCGTATCGATGTGCTTTTGGCATCCAGCTTAGCCAGCAGTAACGGTATTCCATTGGCAGGTTTGGTATTAACTGAACACCATACGCCAAACGAGCAAGTGCTTGCATTCTGCCAAACAGCGATTAAGCAAGGCTTACCAATTTTACATACAGCGCTCAGCACGTTCGACACGGCGCAGAGCTTAGCCAATCTCAGCAATGAAATCCCAGTCGATGATACGGAACGTGCTGAACAAGTCACTCGTTTTGTGTCGAGCCATATCAATGAAGAATGGCTAACAGCAATGTTAAATGGCTCGTACCAACCTCGCCTCTCGCCTTCGGCTTTCCGTCATGAATTGGTCCAAAAGTCGATTGCTGCGAAGAAACGCATTGTCCTCCCTGAAGGCGATGAGCCACGTACAGTTCAAGCTGCGGCCATTTGCCAATCTCGTGGCATTGCACACTGTATCTTATTGGCGAAACCTGAAGCTGTAGTAGAAGTGGCAAAAGCACGTGGCATCGAGCTTCCACATGACTTAGAAATTATCGATCCAGATTTAATTCGTGAAAACTATGTCGAAAAAATGGTGGAACTGCGTAAAGGCAAACTGAACGAGCTACAAGCGCGTGAACAGCTACAAGACACTGTCGTTCTGGGCACCATGATGTTGGCACTCGATCAAGTCGACGGTTTAGTTTCAGGTGCAATACACACCACAGCCAATACTGTACGCCCAGCATTCCAACTGATTAAAACAGCGCCTGAGTATTCACTGGTCTCTTCCGTGTTCTTTATGCTGTTACCCAATGAAGTCTATGTTTATGGCGACTGTGCGATTAACCCAGACCCAAATGCCGAAGAGCTCGCTGAAATTGCGATTCAATCGGCTGATTCGGCAAAGGCCTTCGGTTTAGACCCACGTATTGCCATGATTTCATACTCAACGGGTACCTCTGGTGCCGGAGCTGAGGTTGAAAAAGTCGCTGAAGCAACACGTATAGCAAAAGAACGTCGTCCTGATCTGTTGATTGATGGGCCGCTTCAGTACGATGCAGCATCGGTTGAAAGCGTCGGACGCTCGAAAGCACCTGATTCTAAAGTTGCAGGTCGTGCCAATGTGTTTATTTTCCCTGACTTAAACACAGGCAACACCACCTATAAAGCCGTACAACGCTCTGCCAATGTGGTAAGTGTAGGCCCAATGTTGCAAGGTTTGAACAAACCTGTAAATGACTTGTCTCGGGGCGCTTTGGTCGATGACATCGTCTTTACGATTGCACTCACTGCAATTCAAGCGGAACAGCAAGCAACAGCGTAAAGCAACTTGAGCTGATCAAAACCATCCAACTGAGCAGTTGGATGGTTTTTTATTTTATAGCGCTCAACAATATGACCAAAGCTTAACTTCTATATATTTACGAACATAGCCCAAACACAGATAAAACAGTAAGACTTTACTTTTCAGAAACTTAAGAAATATACTCAAGCCATATAATTAAATTCTAAATCATTGGTCTCATAATGAATAAAAAATGGCTTCCAATTCTAATAGTGACAACATTTTCACTGACAGCATGTAATGAATCTAAACAGCATCAAACACCGTCAGACTCAACCACAGCATATAAAAACTTAAGTATAGCCAATCTAGCTGACATTAAAGCGGATCTTGATACCCTAGATCAGATTTCGAATAAAAACTCTCAAGCCATTTTGAACGCACAAGATGCGCTTAAAGCGGCTCGTCAAAATAAAGAAGTCGATACCATCCCCGCCCTGCTAGAACAACTGAAAACCCATTCTCTTGCGTTTAATACTGCACTAGATGCAACAAACTTCAAAAGCCAAGAAGGCGCTGCGTTACGTGAGAAATTTAAGCAAGTCCATTTACTTGGTGTGGAACTGGCACAAGAAAATACTAAAAGTCCGCCACAGATGCAGCGTATAACAGCACTTGAAGCAGAAATCAGCGTCATACAACAAAGCTCTATCAGTGAAATGAGAGCCTTACAACACATGATTTACCCTCAACTGAATTCAGAGGCATTAAACAACACGCGACAACAGGTAAAATCAGACCCTGAGCTCAATGTTACGGCTCATACCCCACCCCATAGCACCTCACATCTGAGTCAAGATAATGCTGCAGACATCAAACATGACCTTATTGCGCTCTGGGCACAATCAAGTGCAGCCACCAAACAAGAAGCAGAAAACTCAAGGTGGGAGATAAAACATGCGATGGAAAAAAAAGATCTTCGTGCTCTGAAAACTGCAATTGAAAAATCAAACAAACGCATTCAAAGTCTGAATCAAAATTACGACGCTGTGTCTCTCAAAAGCTCGGAAGTTGCCGCAGCCCGTGAGAAGCTCATAAAAAACAATAATCTTCAAATTGAAATGGGTAATATTATCTTATCCAGCTCGCCAGATAGACAAAAGTTTGAGGAGTTGCAAAAGAAACGATCCAATTCTCAAAAAATGGTTGAGATTGAGATGGAAGCACTTTGGATTAAAGCCAATACAGCATCATGATGAGGGCGTCGTATCAGCTCGATTCCATTATTTTACAAAACCAACCGCAGCTCTCTTAAACAGGCAGATTTTCTTCTATCAACATATATACCATATCAATCTCTGGGCATGGATAACCCATTGAAGTTAAAGCCGCTGTCACTTGCCCTCTGTGATGCGTTCCATGATTAAACACATGCAATAATGTAGCAGCATAGGGCAGACTCATTTCTTGTCCAGCTGATGTTTTGTACTGTAAATCATGTCCAAATTTTTCCACATCAACATGTTTTAATAAATCTATCCAGTTGTAAGCCCTGCTCTCTAACTCAAACATGAGTTTATCTTTATCCCTTTCTACGATGGTATTTAACTTCAATGTAGAAGATGGTTTCGATGAAAACCGAGGAAACCATAGATAATGCTCACCAACAAGCAAGTGATTCAACGTTCCAGAAATACTTTTGAAGAAAAGTCCGCATTGAGCATTGAAATCTTCATCAGAGACATTTTTTAAAACGCGGTTTAATTTTTGAGTAGACCACACGTTGTAACGAGCGAATAATTCAAACATTTTTAAATCCATTTATAAAGCCCTGCATGAAGTCCTCTAAAATGAGCATAATACAAAGGATGAAAAACACCTAAATCTTTCATTTCTAAGGTAGAATCACTTTAGATTTTCTTGCGCACACCTAACTTCGCTTCAACATTTGACTGAATTTCAACTTGGGCGGCTTGATAAAGAAAATTGCATTACCACATAAAATCAAAATCACCCCAATGATCGCATTCATATGCCATTGATACCCTTCCCAAATGGTCGAAATCACCAAAGCCACCAAAGGAAATAACAAAGTACTATAAGCTGCCTTACCCGCACCAATCCGTCCAACCAAATAGAAGTAGGCGGTAAAGCCAATCACTGAACCAAAAACAGCCAAATACAATAAAGCACTCACCGCACTGAATTCCATAGTAGGGAAAAACTCGTCTTGTTTAAATCCAGCAATCAATGCCATCAAGATTGAACCATATAGCATGCCATAAGCATTGGTGGTAAAAATATCCAGACCTTGTTTTTGATGACGCGCACTGATCATATTGCCCAGTGAAAACCCATAGGTTCCTAACACACAAAGGCCAATCCCCATCAGCGTATGATTATTTAAGGTACTCCCTATCACATCATGCCAAAACAAGGCGATGATCCCCAATCCACCCAACAAAGCCGCAGGATAAAAACGGGTAGACACCTGTTGTCCAAAGAACAGTTTAGCGTTGAGGGTATTAAAAATGACCGCCATCGAAAAAATAACAGCCTCCAAACCGCTGCTGATATATTGAACCGCATAATAGAAACAAACAAAGTTAAAACCAAAAATACAGCACGCTTGCAACACACAAAACAGATGGTCTTTTACAGCCAGCTTTTGCAGTTTTCGGCACAACACAACAAAAGCAAACAACACCAGAGCCGAAATAAAGAAGCGCCAAAATACTGCTACATTGGGCGATATTCCACTTTGTTGTTGCAAACTAATCGCAATCCATGTCGTTCCCCAGATCACCACCACCAAAGCATATAACAGCGCATTCATACTCTTTCAACCAAACTCAAACCACTCGCGCTATTGTGCTTGGTTAGGTCTCTCATTTCTTGCACCTTCTTGTGGTCATTATCATGAACTTGTGATTTTTTACTGATTTTCTGCTATAGATGACAAAATGAAATCAAAGTCCTACACTGAATCTTCCATTCGGCACTGCGTATAGATGATGAAATATCAGATTCTAGATCAATTACAACAACATAAAGCTCAACTCCTCGACTCGGTCGAATTGGGTTCGGGCATGCAGTTGGCCATGTGGCAAAACAACCAAGACCGTGTCAGTGTTTGTAGTAACCACCATACGCTTAGTATGTACATTCAAGGGGGATATCACAGTTATCAAAAGACAGCTCAAGGTTGGCATAATGGCGGTGGGCCAGATCATATGTGCTTGATGCCACAGGATTTTGAATCCACTTGGGATCTGCGCGACCCTCTGACTTTTGTGCATTTGTACTATACTGAACAACATTTACAACGCGTCGCCGAACAGGTGTGGGATCGTGAGCCAAGCCAAATTATTTTAAATCCACAAAGTTTCGTGGCCGACCCACAGATTGCTATGATCTATCGACATTTTTTACTCAATGGGGCTTGGCAGAACAGAGAAAATCACTTGCAGATGAGTACTGCCACAACGCTTCTGCTCAACCATCTAATTAAAAATTATAGCCATACCGAATGGCAAGTCCCTGAAGTCAAAGGTGGGCTGTCCCCGTATACCCTGAAGCAGTTATTAGAATGGATTGATCAGCATATTCAGCAAAGCTTGACCTTATCAGATTTGGCCGAGCAAACTCAGCTCAGTGAATATCATTTTGCCCATATGTTTAAGCAATCCATGCACATGCCACCGCACCAATATGTGATGCAACGTCGACTTGAACTGGCACACCAAGCTCTACAGCACACATCTGCCAATATGACGGACATTTCGGAACAGTATGGATTTAGCTCCAGCAGCCATTTCAGTCATCGCTTTAAAAAGTACTTTGGCTACTCTCCATCTCAAATGCGGAAAAACTAGAATCCATCGATAGGATAAAGCGAAGATTTGAAGATTTGAAGATTTGAAGATTTGAAGATTTGAAGATTTGAAGATTTGAAGATTTGAAGATTTGAAGATTTGAAGATTTGAAGATTTGAAGATTTGAAGATTTGAAGATTTGAAGAGAGCTTAAAACAAAAAAAAAGAAGATAAAGCTTAAGCCTGATCTTCTTTTTGACCATACATCCAAGTCGCTGCGATATATACACAAAAGCCCGCAGCCATCACTAAACCTGTCAACATGTTCGATGTCCTATTGTTTGATGAATGCATTATGCGAAAGTTTTATGACAACTTTATGACAGTGTTGTCATATTTCAAAGATTATTATTTTTTCATTATATTCAACATCTTAAATAATAAATAATATTCACAAACCGAATTTAAAAGTGAAATATTTCATTGAATTCAGGCTTTTTGTCATATTTACCACCATTTATAACCCCATTTTCTCATCAATTTCGTTCAACTATTAAACTTTCGCCCAAAGCCTTCGCAAAACATCCACAACCTCGGCATTTTGTCTTATAATTTAGCCCGCTAGCTATCAGCCCGCTCAAGAGATATTTGTATGACCACTATTATCAAGCAAGATGATTTGATCACATCGGTCAAAGATGCGCTTCAGTTCATTTCTTACTATCACCCACAAGACTTCATCCAAGCGATGAGCCGTGCGTATGATCGTGAAGAGAACAAAGCCGCGAAGGATGCGATCGCACAAATCTTAATTAACTCGCGTATGTGCGCAGAGGGTCACCGCCCAATCTGTCAAGATACAGGTATCGTCAACGTATTCGTTGAAGTGGGCATGGATGTTAAATTTGATTTAACTATGAGCTTAGACGATGCAATCAACGAAGGTGTACGTCAGGGTTACTTAGAAAACTCAAACGTACTGCGTGCTTCTGTATTGGCTGACCCTGCTTTTGGTCGTAAAAACACCAAAGACAACACCCCTGCTGTGATCTACCACAAACTTGTTCCAGGCAACAAAGTGGATATTACCGTTGCGGCAAAAGGTGGTGGTTCAGAAAACAAATCTAAACTGGCTATGTTAAACCCATCAGACTCAATCGTGGATTGGGTGCTTAAAACTGTTCCAACCATGGGTGCAGGCTGGTGTCCACCAGGTATGTTGGGTATTGGTATTGGTGGTACTGCTGAAAAAGCCATGATGCTTGCAAAAGAATCGCTCATGGAAGAAATCAACATGGACGAATTACTTCGTCGTGGCCCTGAAAATAAAATCGAAGAACTTCGTATGGAAATCTTCGAAAAAGTAAACGCACTAGGTATTGGCGCGCAAGGCCTAGGTGGGTTAACCACAGTTCTAGATATTAAAATTAAAGATTACCCATGTCACGCTGCGGGCAAACCAGTGGGTATGATTCCAAACTGCGCAGCGACTCGTCACGCGCACTTCCAACTTGATGGTACAGGTGTTGCACACATTCAAGCACCTAAACTTGAAGACTATCCATCAGTCACTTGGGATTCATCAACCTCTAAGCGCGTTGACCTCGACACCATTACCCAAGAAGAAATGAACGCTTGGCAACCAGGCGACACCTTACTTCTGAATGGTACAATTTATACAGGTCGTGATGCTGCACACAAACGCATGGTCGACATGCTGAACAATGGTGAAGAGCTTCCTGTCGACTTAAAAGGTAAATTCATTTACTACGTTGGCCCTGTAGATCCAGTCGGTGATGAAGTGGTTGGTCCTGCTGGCCCAACAACAGCAACACGTATGGACAAATTCACACGTCAAGTGCTTGAAGCAACTGGTATGTTCGGCATGATCGGTAAAGCGGACCGTGGTCCTGCAGCGGTTGAAGCAATCAAAGACAATAAAGCGACTTACTTGATGGCAGTGGGCGGCGCAGCTTACCTTGTGTCTAAAGCAATTCGTGAAGCTGAAGTGGTTGCTTTTGCTGACTTAGGTATGGAAGCGATTTACAAATTTGTAGTGAAAGACATGCCTGTATCGGTAGCAGTTGATGTGAATGGTACGTCTATTCACGCAACAGCACCAAAAATCTGGCAAGCCAAAATTGGTAAAATTCCAGTAGTCGATGCTGCAGCGGGCTAAAACTTAAGTTTTACTTTTTTGGATACCCTTAACATGCTAAGGTCATGTTAAGGGTATTTTTTTGCCTACTTTTATAGACTTAATCAAAAGATATAGACCAACAATGAAAAAATTAAATCACATCCTTTGCGGTATTACCTTATGTGTCCTCAGCACAGCTTCTTTTGCCAAACCCGCGACCGAAGCATCGGTAGAAAAAGCACTCAAACTAGGCGATATTAAAGGTACATTAGCGCAATCTCAGCAAGAAATGCGCCCCGTTTATGACCAACAAGCCGAAGAAATTATTAAGAATATTTTTAAAACATCAACACTCAATGCTGAACAACAAAAAGCAGCCAAGCAAATCGCCGAAATCACGGCATCGTTTAGCAGTAAATTGATTTCAGATCCTAAATTTATGCAAATGCTTAAAAATGTCTATATGCAGACCTTTACCGAAGAGGAAGTGTTGGCCAACATTCAGTTTCTTGAAACACCTCTAGGCCAGTCTATCAATAAAAAAAGCAGCAAAATGATGAGTGAAATCATGCGCAATAGCATCGCCATGTCTGCTGAAATGATGCAAGATCCAGCTATTCAGCTGGAAATGAATCGTCAAATTGAAAAGACCCTGGCACCATTATTTGAACAAGCCAAAAAAGTACAGTAGCTCACTTACCAGGTTAAAGGATTCCACAGCTTAAAAGGCTTCATCAGCTGAACATCTTCACTTGGGTCATATTTGGCAGGTTTAAGTTTTTGCGCTTTCTTTCGTAGCTCACCCGTGTGTTGATCTTCCGCGACAAAGTTGTAGCTGTTCGACTTTAACTGGGTAAATGCAATTTCTTGAATCGCAATTTTTTCAGGGATAACCGCCAAAGGCCCCGAAACATCACGACGTGTGGATAAGTTCTCTTCATCGTACTTGATGAAATAAGACTGCCCTGCTTCTACGCTAAAATCGATATATTTCGGCTTTTGAAAATGGTTAATACCCAAAGGCCGACTACTCGATAAACGATAAGTCCCTGCGGGTAATTCGACCCAATAGTAATGATTGTTCAGCAGGCTTGGAATGCGCTCTTTATTGATAAATAAACTCGATGCCACAATTTCTTGTCGATTCCATTTTGAGTCTGGACGATACAGATAAACCATCGCGGCTTGTTCATGCTGGGGTTGGACACGCTGAAAACGCTGTCCTAATTTTTGGTTGACCCATCCACCTACGCTAAACACCCCAATGCGATACTGCTCGACCATACCTGGATCGTGTTCAAAATCAATCTCATGACTGAGGGTTGATGTTAATTCAGGTTGTTCAACTGTCACTTTTCCATGACAACCCAATAAAATTAAACTGCTTAAAAGCGTAATCGTCATTGCACGCATGACTATTCCTCACGACGTATTTTTATTTTGATACTGAATTTTTAGTTTTAATCTAGGCATCCCAGCCTATTGATGCAGAGTAGCATTCCCTCTTTTTTTTGAATATAAAAAAACGTGTGAAAACACTCGATTTTCACACGTTTCGGATGAATAACAACTTAAGCGGACTTTGAATTAATCACTTTTAAATCAACTTTAGCTGCATCTTTCTGTTCGATTCTTGGTAAACGCTCTGGCTTAAATAATGGTGCAGCCGTACCGTTAATCACGTCTTCATTCACCACAACCGTACCAACATCGGTACGACTTGGTAAATCATACATGGTTTCAAGCAGCGTATTTTCCAAAATAGAACGTAAGCCACGTGCACCCGTATTGCGGTCTAAGGCTTTTTTCGCCACAGCACGTAGTGCTGAGTCTTCAAAAACCAGATCAACATTTTCCATATCAAACAAATGTTGATATTGACGGGTCAATGCATTTTTCGGTTCAGTCAGAATTTGCATCAAAGCTTCTTCATCTAACTCTTCCAAAGTCGCAATTACAGGTAAACGACCAATAAACTCTGGAATCAGACCAAATTTCACCAAATCTGTCGCTTCAACTTGACGGAACAAATCAGACAATTTCTTGCCTTCATCTTTCTTCTTCACTTCAGCCGTGAAGCCGATTCCACCTTTTTCTTGGCGCTGTTGTACGATTTTCTCAAGACCCGAGAATGCCCCACCACAGATAAACAAGATATTTGAAGTATCAATTTGAATGAATTCTTGCTGCGGATGCTTACGACCACCTTGAGGTGGAATAGAGGCAACCGTACCTTCGATCATTTTCAGTAACGCTTGTTGTACACCTTCACCCGACACATCACGCGTGATCGATGGGTTTTCAGACTTACGGGTAATCTTGTCGATTTCGTCGATATAGATAATACCTTTTTGCGCTTTTTCTACATCGTAGTCTGCTTTTTGTAGAAGCTTTTGTACAATGTTTTCAACATCTTCACCGACATAGCCTGCTTCGGTAAGTGTCGTGGCATCAGCCATAGCAAAAGGAACATCAAGAAGACGGGCCATGGTTTGCGCAAGCAAGGTTTTACCCGAACCCGTTGGTCCTACTAATAAGATATTACTTTTCGCAATTTCAACAGCATCATCGTGTTTATGTCCACCATGTGTCGCTTTAAGGCGTTTATAGTGGTTATAGACAGCAACTGACAAGGTTTTCTTTGCCACATCTTGACCAATGACATATTGATCTAGTGCCGCACGAATCTCGTGAGGTTTAGGCAAGGGTTTTGCAGCCCAGTCACCCGACTCAACTTGTTGACTGGTTTGCACCAAGTCTAAGCATACGTCCACACATTCATTACAGATGTACGCGTCCTCGCCTGCTATCAGTTTCCCAACTTCAGACTGCGTTTTACCGCAAAATGAACAATGCTTTTGTCCTTGAGGATGTTCGGACATATTCACTCCAATTCTAAACTTTTAAAACTTATGGACGTTTAGATAACACTTCGTCCACGAGACCATATTCTTTTGCAGCTTGCGCTGTCATAAAGTTATCACGGTCAGTATCACGTGCCACAGTTTCATAGTCTTGACCACTGTGCTCTGCCATTAAACGGTTTAAACGTTCTTTAATAAACAGAATTTCACGTGCATGAATTTCAATATCAGATGCCTGACCACGGAAACCACCTAACGGTTGGTGGATCATGACACGTGCATTTTCAAGGCAATAACGTTTACCTTTCGCACCTGCATTCAGCAAGAAAGCACCCATTGATGCTGCTTGACCCATACAGTAGGTCACAACATCTGGTTTAATAAATTGCATGGTATCGTAAATCGCCATACCCGCAGTCACCGAACCACCTGGCGAGTTAATGTAAAGATGAATATCTTTATCTGGATTTTCCGCTTCTAAAAACAACATTTGCGCGACAATCAAATTCGCCATGTTATCTTCAACTTCACCAGTCATAAAAATGACGCGTTCACGCAAAAGACGTGAATAAATGTCAAATGAACGTTCACCGCGAGATGACTGTTCTACAACCATTGGAACTAAGGCATTATCGATAGTTGGAATATACATACGTTTACTTATTCCTAAATTTTTTGTTACTCAACTCATAGTCACAATATGAGGGATAATTGCTGAAAATGCAAAATATTCCCAAGTAAATAACAGATATTTTTTGCATAAGCTTTGTGAACGCAAGGCCTTTTACAAACCCAGATCACAATAAAAAAGGCGCTCAAAGCGCCTTTTTTACTTTAGCTAAACTTAGCCTTGTTGACGAGCTTGTTGCTCTTTCAATAAGTCTTCGTAGCTTACAGCAGTATCCGTTACTTTAGCAGACGCTAAGATGTGATCAACCACTTGGTCTTCTAACACAACAGCTTCGATTTGCGAACGTTGTTGTTTGTCATTTTTGAAGTATTCGATCACTTCAGCTGGATCTTCATAAGAAGAAGCCATGTCTTCGATGTAAGCTTCAACACGTGCTTGATCTACTTCGATTTTAGCATCAGCTAAAACTTTACTTACCAGTACGCCTAATTTTACAGATTTTTCAGCTTGTTCTTTGAACAATTCATCTGGAAGCATGCTTGAGTCAAATGCTTTCGCACCTTGAGCACCAAATTGCTGAGTAAACTGTTGAATCATTTGTTGACGTTGACGGTCAACTTCTTGAGCAACCATAGACGCAGGAAGTTCAACTTCGTTTGCAGCTACAAGCGCATCAAAAGCTGCACCTTTCACTTGATTACGCAAACCATTTTTCACTTCACGTTCCATGTTTTTACGAACGTCAGCTTTTAACTTATCAATGCCTTCTTCTTCAGTTAGACCAAAGATTTTAAGGAATTCAGCATCAACTTCTGGAAGTTTTTGTTTTTCAACAAGCTTCACAGTGATTTTGAATTGAGCTGATTTACCAGCAAGGTTTTCAGCTTGGTAATCTTCAGGGAAAGTTACATCAATAACTTTCTCTTCGCCTTTCTTCATACCAACGATGCCGTCTTCGAAGCCAGGGATCATACGACCTGAACCTAAAACAAGTTTAAAGTCTTCTGCAGAACCGCCTTCAAACTTTTCACCGTCTACTGAACCTTCAAAGTCGAAAGTGACTTGCATGTCTTTTTTAGCCATGCCTTTTGTTTCAGCCCAAGAAGCACGTTGCTTCTGAAGGTTTTCGATCATTTGATCAACATCTTTGTCGTTTACTTCAGATGCTTTACGTTCAACTTCTAAACCATCAAATTTCACGTTAACTTCTGGATAAACTTCAACAGTCGCTTCGTATACAAGCGCGTCGTCTTTTAATTCAGATTTTTCAATGTTTGGCATGCCAACAGCATTGATTTTTTCTTGTTGGATCGCTTCAAATACTGTGTCACGAATAATGTCGCTTACGACTTCTTGGTAGATACCCGCGCCATATTCACGACGAACAACATTTACTGGCACTTTACCTGGACGGAAGCCGTTGATCTTCACAGTTTTAGCAGTGCGTTTTAAGCGAGCTTCGAACTGCTCGTTAACACGGCTCGTCGGTACAGATACATTTAAACGACGGGTAACACCCGAAACCGCTTCAGAAGTTACTTGCATGGCTTCCTCAATCTTTTGGTAAGAACAATTTTAAAAAGTGCCACATTATATGACAACATTGAACGATATACAAAACACCCGATTGAAACCACATATTTTTTTCTTCATTTATCGTTTTTTATTTTGAATATTTTTAAATCGCTACTGATTAAGCGCAAAGTATTATATTTTTTATGGCTTTTTGTTGAAAATGATAAATATTACCATTAATATTTGCGTCAACTTTGATCGTTTTTTTCAATTTTTTTCTCGTCCATCATTGGAACTCTAGTTATGAGTAAGTTTAATCTACA
>NZ_JBUEBA010000002.1:2721591-2772481 GCF_058107045.1 Acinetobacter sp. AB03
CTTTCATTGGCATTGCTTGGGGCAATCACCACTCCTGTTTTCGCAGAAACAACAACTGAAGATTCATCGCCACATCAGCTTTCCACCATTGTGGTTTCAGCTGCGGGTTTTGAACAAGATATTAAAAATGCACCAGCTTCAATTAGTGTCATTACGGCTGATGATTTGAAAAAAAAAGGGATTACAAGCATCGCAGATGCTCTTACTGAAGTCCCAGGCGTTGATGTGAGAAATGGTCAAGGAAAAACAGGCGGCTTAAATATACAAATACGGGGCCTAAACCAAGCCTATACACTCATTCTAATCGATGGACAACGTCAAAATACATCTGGCTCAATTGGTCCAAATGGCTTTGGTGAGTTTTCCACCAGCTTTATGCCACCTTTAGCAGCGATTGAACGTATTGAAGTCATTCGTGGCCCAATGTCAACCTTGTATGGCTCAGATGCCATGGGCGGCATTATCAATATCATTACCAAAAAGGTCGGTTCAGAATGGAGCGGTAATGTCTCACTTGAGCAAACTCTTCAAGAAAACTCAGAGATTGGTAATAGCTGGAAAACAAGTGCGGTGGTCAATGGACCGTTAATTCAAGATACTTTAGGTCTTCAACTCCGTGGTGATTTTTTTCATAGAGATAATTCTGAGCGCTTAGTTACGCCTAAAAAAACAATTGATTTAGGTAGCCAAGGTCGCGATCCTCGTACTGTAGAAGCAAATAATTACTCGATAGGCTCAAAACTGACCTATAAAATCAATGACCGTTTTGCAACTTGGGTCGACTTTGATCATTCTGAACAACGCTTTGACAATAGTGATGCACGTTTAGGCGAGCATTACGATTATAGTCGTACAACAGGCTTACCTACTGGTATTGGTTCTTATAAGGATGAAATTAAGTTTTTAAGAGATCGTATTTCTGCTGGGGTTGATGCTGACTTAAATTTTGGTCAATGGAAAACTTTTGCAAGCCAAGTTAAATCTCAACAAGAAGGCCGACGCCTACCTAAAGGTAACGTTCCTGAATATAACTATTATTCAGATGGTACAACTGACCGCAAATTAGAAAATACAGATTTAACAGTTGATTCCCGCATTATTACATCTATCAAAAACCACAGAATTACAGCGGGCGTTGAATATAAAGATGGCGAAACCATTGATACATCTGCAGGCAATGGTCAAACCTTTACTCAAGATTCATGGTCCGTATTTACAGAAGATGAGTGGCACTTAACAGATGCTTTAGCTTTCACTTTTGGTGGTCGCTATGAAGACCATAGCGCCTTTGGTGGACATTTTACGCCAAGAGCCTATTTGGCCTGGAATACAAATGACAATTGGACACTTAAGGGCGGTGTAAGTACAGGATATAAAGTCCCTACTGCCAACGACTTACACGATGGAATTAATGGATTTACTGCTCAAGGGAAGTCAGTATCATTAGGAAATCCTGACTTAAAACCAGAGAAAACAACTAATTATGAAATTGGTTTTGTCTACGATGATTTGACCAATTTTTCATTAACGACAACAGCCTTTTTTACAGAATTTAAAGATCTGATTATTTCTGGCGCAAAAACATATGAAAATTGCTTATGGGAAAGCCGCCCTACTGGAAGCACACCAGCAAGTGATTGTATGACCGTCGGCAACTTCTCTTATCAAGAAAACTTTTCATTTCAGGGAAATGCTGATGAAGCTGAAAGCTATGGTGTAGAACTAAGTGCTAAATATGATATTTCACCAAACTTTAATGTTAAAGCAAACTATACGTGGCTGGAGTCTGAAATCACGAAAGGAGAAAACAAAGGACAGACTATAGAAAACACACCACGCCATGCTGTTAATTTAACCAGCACATGGTATGTAAATGATCAATTTACTACATGGTTAGAGGCAGAATATAAGTCAAAACGAACACGTTTTACTGACCCTACTGCCAATACGGATACTATTCGTGAGGCTGAAATCACTGGTAATGAATTAAAAGCATATGAGCTATTCAATCTAGGTGCATCATATAAGGTGAATAACCAAATTACGCTATCAGGCAGAATTAATAATTTATTTGATAAAGACTTTGGTGATTACCAGACTTTCACTAACACCAAAGGTGAAACTGTAAATGCGTTTTTATATACTAAAACAACAAGTGGTTTAGCAGGAACATACATTCCAGATCGTAACTATTGGTTATCAATTTCATATGACTTCTAAAAATAGTCATATCTAAAGGAAAACCCTGCTCCGGCAGGGTTTTCTTCGTACATAGCTAATATAGATCCAACATAATTTATACATATTCACTTGGGAAATACCTTCAAACTTAGCTTAAAAATAATGGATTCTAAATTCCAATAACATTATAAAAATATAATCTAATTTTCCAATTTAAATAAAAATCAAAAACTTATGTCAAATTCATTACATTATTACATTTGTTTTTTCTACACAAATATATCTAAGCATCGACAATTCCAATGTAATAGTTATGCTACAAAAAATAAGAATCATTATTATTCGCATACTAATTTACAACGCTAGAACTAGATTCGTTATGGCCTTCATCAAAACACGTAAAAAGCTGGTTTCTTCAGCAATCGCTTCAACACTCTCTGTGGTTGCAGTCAATGCTGTTGCGCAAGATCAAATCGCGCAATTAGAAACAATTCACACGGAAGCGGCAGCAGAACAAAGTTTGAAAGTAGACAAATCTGCAAACAGCAAGTTCGTTGCTCCCCTACTCGACACACCAAAGTCAGTATCTGTTATTTCTAAGCAGTTGATTGAAGACACTCAAGTTACAACTTTAAGCGATGCTTTACGCACAGTGCCTGGGATCACACTTGGTGCAGGTGAAGGTGGTAACCCAAATGGTGACAGTCCATTT
Organism: Acinetobacter sp. AB03; assembly: GCF_058107045.1. Classification (NCBI taxonomy): domain Bacteria; kingdom Pseudomonadati; phylum Pseudomonadota; class Gammaproteobacteria; order Moraxellales; family Moraxellaceae; genus Acinetobacter; species Acinetobacter sp. AB03. The sequence continues at coordinate 2,724,485 of NZ_JBUEBA010000002.1, forward strand.
ATTCGTGGTTATAACTCTGAAAGTTCAATGTACGTAGACGGCGTACGCAACTCATCTTCGCAAAACCGCGAAATGTTTGCGATTGAGCAAGTTGAAATTACTAAAGGTTCTGCATCAGCTATGGGCGGTGCAGGTACAACTGGTGGTAGCATCAACATGATTTCTAAAGTTGCAAAAAAAGGTGACTTTTTAGAAGGTTCTGTGGGTGCAGGAACGGATGATTACCAACGTATTACTTTAGACGGTAACAAAGATTTTGATAATGGTATTGCTGCTCGTGTTGCCGTAATGGGTCACCACAACGACAAAGCAGGTCAAGAAGATGGTACTGAATATGCACGTGCTGGTATTGCACCAAGTATTACTTTTGGTCTAGACAGCGACACGCGTGCAACTTTAAGCTACTACTACCTCAAAACTGATGATACCCCTGATTCAGGTGTGCCATACAACAATCCTACGGGCTATTCACAATACTCAGGAAAACCAATTGATGTAAAACAGGGTGTTTACTATGGTTGGAAAGACCGTGATTTCCAAAAACAAGAGAACCAAATCGGTACAATCAAATTAGAGCATGATCTTACCGATAATTTAACCCTTAGTAATACCGCTGTTTATAACAAATCAAAAAATGACTATCTTTGGACGAATCCAGATGATTCTAAAGGTAACATTTATAAAAATGGCAATGTATGGGCGCGTGTTAACTCCCGTGTAGCTGATACTGATACATTTACAGACCAGTTGGCTTTAACAGGTAAATTTAATACAGGTCGCTTGAAGCACAGCTTTAACCTAGGTGCTGAGTACTCAGACCAAGAGACTGATCGTACGCAATATATTATCAATGGCGATAATACTACGGGAAGTGCCTACTCGGATTGTAGCAAGTCTGAAAATGTGAGCTCTGGTTGGTGCACCTCGGTTCAGAATCCTAATCGCGGACAATGGACAGGCAGCATCAGTACCGAAGGTGCTGACCAATACAACACTCAAACAAAATCTACTTCTATTTACTTACTAGACAACATTGAATTTAACCCTCAGTGGATTTTAGATTTGGGCTTACGCTGGGATAAGTTTGATACTGAACAGACCATGACTTATGGAGCTCGTAACAGTGCTGTGATTGCTAATCCTGCTACAGCAAAAGCCGGCGATAAAGTAAAAACTGAAAGTGATACCGACTTTTTCACATATCAAGCAGGTATTACTTTTAAACCTGTTGAAAATGGGTCTATTTATGCAAGTTATGCCACTTCTGCAAACCCTGTTGGTATAGATGCCGGTGACGGTTCAGAAGGCATTGGAGCGGCTTATAGCAACCTAGATCCTGAAGAAAGTCGTACTTTTGAAATCGGTACAAAATGGGACTTGCTACAAGATCGCCTAAATTTAACAGCTGCTATTTTCCGTACTGAAAAACAAAATGCTCGTATTCAACTGTCTCCTACAACCTATAGCAATATCGGTGAAAGTAAAGTGGATGGTCTTGAACTTGGTTTAAACGGTAAGATTACTGATAAATGGGATATTAGTGCTGGTTATACTTATTTAGACAGTAAAGCGACCAAAAATGGTGTAAGTTGCCGTGGTACAACATGTACAGACCAATCTATATTTAATGGCAACCAAATGCCTAACGTTCCTAAAAACAGTGCTACGCTATGGACAACTTACCAAATTGTGCCACAGTTAACTTTAGGTGCTGGCGCAATTGCCATGGACAAAGTTTATGGTGACTTAGCAAACACAAAATATGTACCAGGTTACGTTCGCTACGATGCTATGGCACGTTACAACGTAAACAAGAATGTTGACCTTCAGTTAAATGTCAACAACTTGGCTGATACACGTTATTTCACTAAAGCTTACGCATCTCACTATGCAACTGAAGCTGAAGGTCGTAGCGCAGTACTGTCTCTAAACTTCAAATACTAAGTTTATAACTAAAATCTCTTTCATCCTGAGATTTGATAAAAATAGCCTCTCATTGAGGCTATTTTTATATATGCTTAAAAACTAAATAGATCTTTCATTTTCAGCAGGTCATGTTGTGATCCATCATATTCCCAATGTATTAAGCAAAGAACAGGTACAATACTTTCGTAATGAAATGGCAAAAGTGGAGTGGATTGATGGTAAAAAAACCACAGGATCACTCTCAAAAAATGTAAAACAAAATCAACAGCTCCCCGAAGATCACCCTCTCACACAACACTTAGGCAATATCATCTTAGAAGCACTTGGACAACATCCACTCTTTATGTCCGCTGCCCTACCTTTAGATATTTTGCCGCCTTATTTTAACCGCTATGAACAGGGCGAAACTTTTGGCTTCCATGTGGACAATGCCATTCGCTGGGTAGCTGGAAGCAAAGATCGGATTCGTACTGATGTATCCTGCACTGTTTTTCTAAGCGAACCTGACGAATATGAAGGTGGCGATTTGGTGGTAGAAGACACCTATGGCTATCATGAAGTGAAATTACCTGCGGGTGATATGATTTTATATCCATCCACCAGCGTGCATGAGGTAACACCAGTGACCTCAGGCTGCCGTGTCGCTTCGTTCTTTTGGGTTCAAAGTATGATTCGAGATGATGCTGACCGCCACATCTTATTTAATCTTGATCAAACCATTCAGAACCTACGTGTGCAACTCGGTGATCAACATCAGGAAGTGGTTAAGCTCACCAGTCTGTATCATAACCTGATGCGTAAATGGGCTGAACTTTAAAACAATAATCCCAGCCCAACGTCAACTACTGTAGCAACTGGACCGTTCCATGACATCAAAAACTGTATTGCCACCACTCACCCAAATTCCTGCCTCATTGCAAACGATTGCAGACTATGAAATTGAGGCAGAAAAGCATCTGCCTGAGATGGTCTGGCACTATTTGCAAGGTGGTGCTATGGATGAGATCAGTGTTCGGAATAACCTCGCTCAGTTCCAAAACCTGCACTTGATACCACGCATGTTAAGAGATCTCACTCAAGGCAATACAAGCTGTGAAATCTTAGGACAAAGCTTTCCACATCCTATTTTTGTGGCACCGATTGGTCATCAACAGCAGTTTCATCCTGAAGCAGAAGCTGCAACCGCGTTGGCAGCTGAAGTACTCGGCAGTAATATGATTTTGAGTACTTTTACCAATACCGACATGCGCACATTCAAACCAGAGAATCCTTACAAATGGTTCCAACTGTATTGGCAAGGTGACCGTGATAAATCTTTGGCTTTGCTGAAGCTCGCTGAGGCACAAAACTTCACCGCAATTGTGATCACTGTGGACTCTCCACATACAGGCATCCGTGATCGTGAACGTCGTGCTTTCTTTCACCTCCCTGAAAACATGCAGCATCCGCACACTCCTGCCCATATTCCACTGCCTGAACTACAAGAAGGTGATCATCCCGTGTTTAATGGACTGATGAAAATTGCTCCAACATGGGATGACATCGCATGGATAGTTCAACAGACTGATTTACCCATCCTGTTAAAAGGCATCGTCAGCCCACTCGATGCCCAACTGGCCATTCAACATGGCATACAAGGCTTAATTGTGTCTAATCACGGCGGTCGAGTTTTAGATACCTGTATTCCTCCACTCAAAGCCTTGCAACTCATCAAAAAAGCCGTTCCGCATGACTTCCCTCTTTTATATGATGGGGGTGTGCGTCGCGGCTCAGATGTGTTTAAGGCCATTGCTTTAGGTGCTTCCGCGGTTTTAGTTGGAAGACCATGTATTTATGGTCTTGCCACTGCGGGTGCCTTAGGCGTTGCCCATGTGCTTAAAATCTTAAAAGAAGAATTTGAGATCACCATGGCGTTGATGGGCACTGCAACCCTTGCAGATATACAGCCCGATATGGTCATAGAGTTCTCATAACCTCTTCAAAAAAGCGAATGAAATGAATCAAATTCGTAAAATGAAGAAAAAGATCAAACACATCTCAAAAATACACGGAAATATTTCCCCTATATATCAAATTAGAGGGAAATATTTTTTCAGATACGACTAAAATCCATAAAAAAAGAAAAATCTTTTCGACCGAAGTGGATTAAACTCTTAAATATAACGTTACAAGGTTACTCACGGTAAATCTAAGTCGTATCAAATATTTACGTTTACAAACACCCTGAAGACTCCCTTGTAAATAGAGACCATAGACACAATCTATATTCAGTAGTAGGTTGCTTTTTATTACCCACTCAAATGCAACCCGTACTATGTAAGGAGTTACCTCATGATGTTGGCTGATCCAAGTAAAAAATATCGTCGCATGTATCAACGTGTTGACTTGCCAGACCGTCAATGGCCAAACAACGAAATTACAAAAGCGCCTATTTGGATGAGTACTGACCTGCGTGATGGTAACCAAGCAATTTTTGAACCGATGGACATGGAACAAAAATTTAAAATGTTCCAAATGTTGGTGAAAATTGGATTCAAGAATATTGAAATCGGTTTCCCTTCAGCATCTCAAATTGACTTTGACTTTACCCGTAAATTAATCGAAGAAAATCACATTCCAGATGATGTGTATATCGAAGTTTTAGTTCAAGCACGTGATCATTTGATCCAGCGTACTTTTGAGTCTTTAGCGGGCGCAAAACGTGCCATCGTACATATTTATAATTCAAATGCTCCAACTTTCCGCCAAAAAGTCTTAAATGTCGATGTTGCAGGTGCGAAGCAATTAGCAGTCAATGCAGCCAGCAAAGTTAAAGAATATGCAGCGCAATATCCGGAAACGGAATGGGTGTTCCAGTACAGCCCAGAGTGTTTCTCTGCAACCGAATTAGAAGTTGCAAAAGACGTGTGTGATGCAGTTACCGAAATTTGGGAAGCATCACCAAGCAATAAAGTGATTTTAAACCTACCTGCTACGGTTGAAGTTTCGACACCGAATGTTTATGCAGACCAAGTCGAATGGATGCACCGCAACATTGCTCGTCGTGATGGCGTGATTATTTCTGTGCACTGTCACAACGACCGTGGCTGTGGGATTGCTGCATCAGAATTGGCGATTATGGCCGGTGCAGACCGTATCGAAGGTTGTGTGTTTGGTAATGGCGAACGTACAGGTAACGTCGACGTCGCTGCAATTGCTTTGAATATGTACTCTCAAGGTGTTGCGCCAAACTTAGATTTTTCAAATATCAATGAAATCATTGCAACGGTAGAAGAATGTACAGGTTTGCCTGTTCACCCTCGTCACCCATATGCAGGTGATTTGGTCTTCACCGCATTTTCTGGTTCACATCAAGATGCCATTAAGAAAGGTTTCGAGTTCCAAAAGAACGAAGAAATTTGGGATATGCCATACTTGCCAATCGACCCGAAAGACTTGGGCCGCGACTATGATGCTGTAATTCGCGTCAACTCACAGTCAGGTAAAGGCGGTATTGCTTACTTGTTAGAAGCAAATTACAACGTGGTATTGCCACGTCGTATCCAAATTGAATTCTCTCAAACCGTACAAAAACGTACCGATGAAGAAGGCACTGAAATTACCGCACAAGAAATTTGGAAATTATTCAAAGAAACTTATGTGGACACCAAAGATACGCATTACTCGACTAAGAACTACCGTTTGTATGACAACAACGGCAAACAAGTGGTTGAGCTTGAAATTGAAGTAAATGGTGAAACGCAGCAATTACGTGGCGAAGGCAATGGTCCAATCTCTGCAATGTTGGATGCTTTACAGTTACCAATCGACGTGTTGAGCTACGAAGAGCGCGGTATTAGCTCTGGGGCAAATGCAAAAGCCTTGGCTTTGGTTGAATTACAAGTCAAAGGTACAGGTAAATCAGCCTTCGGTGCGGGTATTCACGACAACATTGTGACCTCATCGATTGAAGCTATTATTGCGTGTACCAACCGCTTAATTGATCAAGGTGTGTTAAGCACAGATCAAGTGATTGCTGCTGCGGTATAAGTATTAGCAATAATAATTAGCACTAAAATGACTTTAGAAGGATACCCTCAAGTGGTATCCTTTTGTTTATTAACCCCAAAGATTTAAGGCGTATTATTCCTGTGTCTTTTCCTGCTGACTCCGTGGGTATCGTTAGTCCACAAAAGTTTACTTTTGAAGAGCCCTTAGAGCTCGAATGCGGTCGTATTCTCCCTCGTTATGAACTGATGGTTGAAACCTATGGTGAACTCAATGCAGATAAATCCAATGCGATTTTAATTTGCCATGCGCTATCGGGTCATCATCATGCTGCGGGTTACCATCATGCTGACGATAAAAAACCAGGTTGGTGGGATGCCTGTATTGGCCCAGGTAAAGCGATTGATACTTCAAAGTTTTTCGTGGTTGCACTGAACAATATTGGGGGCTGTAACGGTTCAACAGGGCCAACTTCGCCAAACCCTGAAAATGATAACCGTCCTTATGGTCCTGACTTTCCTTTAGTCACCGTCCGTGACTGGGTTAAAACCCAAGCTATTTTATCCGATCATCTGGGTATTCAAGTCTGGAGTGCGGTGATTGGTGGTTCGCTGGGTGGTATGCAAGCCTTGCAATGGTCGGTTGATTATCCTGATCGTTTGCAAAAATGCGTGATTATTGCCAGTGCGCCGAAACTGTCTGCTCAGAATATTGCCTTTAACGAAGTCGCACGACAGTCAATTTTGTCTGATCCAGACTTCCATGATGGTCGCTATCTTGAAAATGATAGCTATCCAAAACGTGGCCTAATTTTGGCACGTATGGTCGGTCATATTACCTATCTATCTGAAGAAGCCATGAAACAAAAGTTTGGCCGCGACTTAAAGTCAGGCAAATTTATGTATGGTTTCGATGTCGAATTCCAAGTCGAAAGCTATTTGCGCTATCAAGGTGAGCAATTTAGCCGTAACTTTGACGCCAACACTTATCTGATTATGACCAAAGCTTTGGATTATTTTGATCCTTCGCGTGAGTATGAACAGTCTTTAGTTAAAGCCATGTCACAGACCAAATGTCAGTTCCTTGTGGTGTCCTTTACCACCGACTGGCGTTTTACCCCGCAACGTTCACAAGAAATTGTGGATGCGTTGATCACCAACCACAAACCAGTGAGCTATTTAGATATCGACGCTGAACAAGGCCATGACTCGTTCCTGTTCCCGATTCCTTTGTATGTAAAAGCATTACGTGCATTTTTGGGTGGTTCTGAACACCTTCAAGCAACCCAGGAGGCTGTGTAATGCGTATTGATCATCAACTGGCAGAAAAATGGATCAAACCTGATTCTAGCGTACTCGATTTAGGTTGTGGTGACGGTGAATTACTGGCTCATATGAGCAAAAAGCACAATATTCGCGCATATGGACTGGAAATTGATCAAGAAAAGATTGCAATTGCAGTCGGTCGCGGGTTAAATATTATCCAACAAGACTTAAACTTGGGTTTAAGCCGCTTTGCAGACCAGTCTTTTGACTATGTCGTTATGGCACAAGCCTTGCAAGCGGTAGATGCACCAGATGTTTTATTACGTGATATGGTGCGCGTAGGGAAACAGGCGATCATTACTTTTCCTAACTTTGCCCATTGGAAGACCCGTTCTTTCTTGGCACTGAAAGGAATGATGCCCGTTTCTGAAGTTTTGCCGTACATGTGGTATAACACACCCAATATCCACTTATGTACTTTCCGTGATTTTGAAGCACTTTGTGCGGAAAATAACATCAGAATTATTAATCGACTCGCTGTAAATGGGGATCAACAAGATAGTTTACTCAGTAAACGTCTCCCGAATTTGTTTGGTGAAGTCGCAATTTATCGAGTGAGCGCTCTATGAAAAAACTATTCTTAAGCACGACACTACTGGTTGGACTTTTGAGCATTCAAGCTCATGCAGATTATGTTTCCCCAACCACGTCTGTTGCGAGTCAAGCTGCACAGTATTCTGTTATGGATATCAATAGCTTAATTAAAGCGGCAAAAGCAGGTCAGCCTGCTGCGCAGTTCTATCTTGCAACCAAGTATCAACAAGGTAAAGATATCTCTGCAGATGAACGACAGGCCTTTGCTTGGTACAAAGCCGCTGCAGATCAAGGTCTTTCGGCTGCTCAGCTAAATGTTGGTCGTATGCTTGCAGATGGCCTAGGCACCAAAAAAGATGAATCTTTAGCACGTCAATACTTTGAAAAAGCAGCCAGCCGTGGTGATAACCGCGCAAGCTTTAACTTGGCGATGATGGAAGAGCAAAAGAAAAACTACATGGGTGCTTATCAATGGTATGAGCTTTCAACCCGTGATGGCATGCTCGACAATAAAGTGATTACGCTTTCTGAAGGCAAGAAAACAGCCTTAGCGGCAAACTTAACACAAGATCAAATTCGTCAAGCACGTGACCGTGCAGACAAGTGGATTCAAGCTCAATAAGCTTTTATTTCCATACTCAGCACCTTCGGGTGCTTTTTTATTGCCTATCCATGAGTCGGACTTGTTAAAATAACCGCATAATTTTTAAAGCACGGATCTTTCACATGGCATCAACTGATTGGTTATCTCAAGGTACCTTAGTCCTCGCAAGCAATAACAAAGGCAAAATTGCGGAATTTGAAAAATTATTTGCAGAGCTGAACTTACCTGTTGAAGTGATTGCTCAAGGTAAATTGAATATTGAAGATGCCATTGAAGATGGTTTGAGCTTTGTCGAAAATGCGATTATTAAAGCACGCCATGCTTCTAAAATTTCAGGAAAACCAGCCATTGCAGATGACTCTGGGATTTGTGTCCCAGTTTTAGATGGTGCTCCAGGGATTTACTCTGCGCGTTATGCAGGTGAACACGGCGATGATGCGGCCAATAACCAAAAGCTCTTAGCTGAACTCAAGCCACTGCGTAAAGACGCTCAAGCGATTGAAGGCATGTTTGTATGCGTTTTAGTGTTAGTGCAACATGCTGATGATCCTCTTCCACAAATTTTCCAAGGCATTTGGAAAGGTGAAGTACTGGAGGCTGCACGTGGTGAAAATGGTTTTGGTTATGACCCGCTGTTCTGGTTACCCGAGTTAGGGCTTTCAAGTGCAGAAATGAGCAAAGAAGAAAAAAATAAAATCAGCCATCGTGGTCAGGCTATGCAACTGTTTAAAGCCAGTTTAGAACAATAAAAACTAAGCTGTGTAATGTTGCCCCTTCTCCCCTTGGGGAGGAAGGTGGCGAAAAATTTTCTATATTTTCCTCTATCGCCCTTGCGCAGCAGTACTATGCATTTCTAGCTAAAGTGAGTGCTTAGATCACAGCAAATACATGCAGCAATAAACCATAAATACTCACCACGGCACAGCTGATGATCGTACCTGAAGCAATGTATTTTGCCGACGTGCCTGTACCCTGATAATGCGTTTCCAAAGCCACAATATTGGCTGCTGGCGGTAAACAGAACAATAAGAACATGACCCCAATATATTGTTCAATATTAGGAATAGCGAAGTAACGATAACTCAGCCCACACAGCACCACGCCGCATGCCAATTTTAATAAAGCTGTCTGACTACTTTGCCACAGGTCCGCTTTCTCAACTTTGGTGTGCCTCAACCACATACCCAATACACACATGCCAGAGAAGCTCATACAAAATTTGGCTGCACTATAAATCACATCAATCAGATCATGCTGTGACCAATGTTGCACGCCAACGAAACGAAAAATAAGGGCTAAAATCAAAGCAATCATGGGTGGAGCACAGAGCACTTTTTTAAAAATAAACGAAAAAGCTAACGGTGTTTGGCTCACAGCTGTCACTGCCCAGAGATTGCCAAAAATAGAGCCACCGATATATAAAGCCACCATTGCTGGACTAATTTCTGTGCTAAACAACGCAATTGCAAAAGGAAAGCCTAACCATGCCATATTGACATAACTAAAACACAGGGCGCTTAATTTATTCTTTGAAAAATATAGGAAAAAGTAAAATAAGAGCACTGCCACGACAAAACTGAATAACATCAGACTAAAGCTACCAGCCTGATAAAACACCATGTTGTAGACAATAACAATCGGAATAAAGCAACGTGCTAAAAGACTTGAAAAGCCTGTTTTCAACCGTGTTGCCAATGGGGTGGATGCAAGGAATAAACCACTAAGAAAGGCCAACAGAGGGAGCAGCAACGTCACTTCAATATCCTTGAAATTTCACCGAATCATCATAACACTGCTTTTTCTCAAAATCTGTGCGAAGCGATCGTTTTGTCTTGAAATTGAAACATCATCGTCACCGCAATGTCACACAAGCCTGTTGATATAGGGAAAACGAAAAATGATGAGGATCTACCCATGGCGGGACTATCAATTTGGCATGTACTAATTTTTGCAATTGTGGTTATTCTTCTTTTTGGTACAGCCAAACTTAAGAACTTAGGTAAAGATGTCGGTGGTGCGGTGAAAGACTTTAAAAAGTCGATCCGTGATGAGGAAGCTGAAGCAGCTCAACTCAATGAGCCACGAACGATTGATGCTCATGTCAAAAGCACCGAAAGTTCTATTAAAAGCTAAGCGAGCACTGCCATGCTAAATGTAGGTATGACGGAACTCTTATGCTTTGCTATCGTTGCATTATTAGTTCTAGGTCCTGAGAAACTACCTGAAGCAGCACGCTTTGCAGCCAAATGGTATGGCAAAGCCAAACGTTTTATGAATAACGTTCAAACTGAGGTAGATCGTGAGCTAAAGCTTTCTGAGTTTCGTCAGGAAATTCAAAAAGAAATTGAGCGTATGACCGAAATAGAACAACGCTTACAAAAACAACTCGATCATCTCAGTAAATCAGCTCCAACAACAAAGACTGAAAATACGGCTGCATATGAATATCAGTGGCTCACACCCTCTCCATTAACACCATTTTCAATCAACCATCTTAAACAACATGGTACACCTTTGTTTACTGCAGCAAATATACCTATTCAGCCCCAATTGAAGATAGCCGTATGAATCAAGTGTCAACAAGGCCAGACTCAAACACAGGCCAAGATGAAGAATTAGAACAAATGCCTGTCATGCAGCACTTAATTACACTGCGCAAGTATTTATTTAAAATCGTCGGCATTACCCTGTTGCTGTTCTTTTGTTTATTGCCTTTTCGAAATACGACTTATCAACTGTTATCTGAGCCACTACGCCAACAACTGCCAGTCAACTCAACCATGATTGCGACAGATGTCACAGCAACATTTATGGCACCGTTTAAATTAAATCTATTTGTTGCTCTAGTGTTAGCAATGCCAGTCATCATTTACTTAATATGGTCTTTTGTGCGACCTGCACTATATGAGAAAGAGCGCTTCTTGGCGGTTCCACTGCTTGTGGGTAGTATCGCACTGTTTTATATCGGGATCGCGTTTGCCTACTTCATTACGCTTCCAGCAATTTTACATTTTTTTATCAGTGTCTCGCCTGAAAGCGTCGCTCCAATGACGGATATCAATAGTTATCTCAGTTTTTGTTTGAAACTCTTTTTGGTTTTTGGACTCACTTTTGAAATCCCAATTATTACTTTAGTGCTAATTTTAATTGGTGTCGTTAGCACACAGAGTCTCGCTGAAAAGCGTCGTTTCATTGTCGTGGGATGCTTTTTCATTGCGATGTTTGTCACTCCACCTGATGCACTTTCGATGATTATGCTTGCGGTACCCATGTGGCTGTTATTTGAAATTGGTTTATTTTTCGGAAAATTATTAGAGAAAAGAAAAACAACAAGCCACTAAAACTTGAGAATTACAAACTTCCATCTTATTTCCTCCAACACTGTCTGGAGGATTTTTTATTTCATGTTGTATCTATTGCCCTATCAAATACTGTCTTCAAATTGACCCTAAACTGTAAATAAAACGTCACTTCTGCTTCATACAATCTAGCTCGACTTACTTACAATTATTGATATGGACTTACTATGACAGCCACAACAAATCAGCCAAGTCGTCGTGATCTTCTAAAATGGTTTGCGGGAATCCCTTTTTTACCGCTTGGGGCAATGACTACTGCAGCAGCATTGAGCGGTTGTAATGATAGTGACAATGACACAGCGGTAACACCACCTGTGACAAAACCTGCAAATCTAAAAGCTGCAACATTTACAGCGATGGCAGCGCCTATTGCAATTGCAGACCGTGCTAAAACATCAGTCAGTTCGAAACTCAAAATCGACTGGGATGACTCAACCAGTTCAGAGTATCAACTTGGCTATAAAAGCTTTTTTGAAACAGGCAATACTGTGCCTAAATGGGGCGGTGGTGAAATTATTGCTGGGGGATATTTTAACGCCAACGGCGACCCAATTATGGATACATCTGTTCCAGCGTCGCCACGCCAATTCTTTTCAGACTGCCCAGATGGCTCCTCGCTTATTCATTTAGACGGTGCTCAAGTCGAAGGTGTGAATAACCCAGTATTCCATGTGGTGCAATTTGAATATGCCTCACAAAACCTAGCAGGCGCGAGCGAGTATGGCAACTTACCCTCCCCAATTGCAATTTTGACATTAGACCAGAACCAAACAACAGGTCATTTAGAGCTTAAAAAATACTTTAATGTCGATACCTCTGCAGTTCATGGTTTATGGATTACTTGTGGTGCAAGCATGTCACCGTGGAACACACATTTATCTAGTGAAGAATATGAACCTGATGCATTTGAACAAGGCATTGGTGGACCAAGTCCAAAAGGAATCAGCAAAAACTTCTTTGGTGATGAGGCCGCAGCTAAACCATATAACTATGGTCATTTACCTGAAGTGATCGTAAATAAAGACGGCAGTGGTAGTATTGTTAAACACTTCTGTATGGGCCGTATTTCGCATGAACTGGTACATGTCATGCCCGATAACCGTACCGTAATTATGGGTGATGACTACACCAACGGTGGCTTCTTTATGTTCATTGCCGATGTCGCAAAAGATTTGTCAGCAGGTAAACTTTATGTCGCTAAATATGTATCTGAACTGACAGAGAGCAGTACAGGACAAATTAAATGGATTGAGCTAGGTCATGCAACTAGTCAAGAAATTGAAAAAATGGTTAATGTTGACAATATCCAACCTAGCGACATCATGGAAAGTTTAACAACTAATCCAAATGACGCATCATATACCAAAATTATTTTAGCCAAGAAGAAGCTTTGGGTAAAAGTAAAACCAGGTATGGAAAAAGCAGCAGCCTTCCTTGAAACCCACCGCTACGCAGCACTCAAAGGTGGCAGCATGGCCTTCACGAAGATGGAAGGGACCACCATCAACATTAAAGACAAAGTTGCGTATTCTGCTTTAGCAAATATTCAAAATTCAATGATCAAAGACAATGCAGCTTGGGTTGCCGCACACAATGTTTCATTCACGAAGAAAATCACTGCGGGTGGCGTACTGGCACATGATTTAACAGCAGGACAGAACACAACCGATGGGCAGCCTATCAACAGTGAATGGATTCCGTATCAATCGAAAATGCTATTGATGGGTGAGGACATCACAGTGGATAGCTTAGGTAACACAGCAAATCCAGATAAAATTGCAAGCCCTGACAATTTGAAGTTCTCTGAAACACTACGCACCTTATTCATTGGTGAAGACAGTGGTAACCATCCAAATAACTTCTTATGGGCTTATAACGTGGATACCAAAGCAGATCCTGTACGTTTACTCTCAACCCCTGCAGGAGCAGAATCGACTGGTTTACATGCAGTAGACTCAGTAAATGGTTGGACTTATATCATGAGTAACTTCCAACATGCGGGTGACATGAAGAGCTTATCTGAGGACTTAAAAGCAGCAACTTTAGCCAATTACAACAATGGCTATAGTGCAAGTGTCGGTTATTTAACAGCAGACTTGATGCCATCAGTAGAAAAGAAAAAGACTGAAACCAAAGCTTCTTAAGTCATTCCAAAAAAAATGCCGACTTATGTCGGCATTTTTTATGATTTAAAGAGTACAGCCTGTTCCGTGATTTTTCCTTTGAACTCACCCTGCTGCTGCTTTTCCAGCCAAGACCATTGTTCATGGGTCATGCGCAGGAAGTTAGAACAGCGTGTCCCATAAATAGGGCTTTGAATAAAAGTCGAAGACAATAACTCTTCCATATCCAGACTAATCCCAGTTTGTGGCAACAAGTCTGGAATAATCTTGCGCTCATCCTCCAAAATATCCCAAGCTGTCGCCTCTAACTCGCTTTGTAAGATGTGGGATTTTTGCAACATCGGTAAGAACTCTTGGGTAAAGCGCTTACGTAAATGTTTGGTTTTTTCCCAATGTTCCGTCATCAAACCATTCGACACCACATACACGCCTTTCGGAAGAACCTGTGGTGCTTCACCACGATTGCTCATATAGACCGCCTGATGCCGATCCCCCATAAAAAGATTAAAACCCGCATAGTCACATTGTTTTTTCTCTAAGTCTTGTGCAAAACGAATCGGGGTTTGTTCAGACTCTAAAAAGGATTGAATCAAATGTCCGCGAGACGTTGGATAGCTGGTTTGATCCTTCCCATCGCGAAAGTTGGTCAAAACAGCCCAACGTCCTGTTGGTGTTATCCCCATCCATGTGCCGCCAGACTGCAAATCTTGCCCTGCAATAATCGGGCTATTTTCCCATTGCTTTAAATGGCTCGAAGGACGCTGATAGAACTCATCTCGATTTGAAATCAAACACAATGGCATATCATCCAAGACCTGCCATGCTATTGCCACAATACACATAAACGATACTCATCATCTTTACACATTGAATGTACAACATTTTTCATCTCTTTCAGCTAAAATCTGTTCAAAACATAATGACTAGGAATATGCATGCTGACCTATCCAAATATTGACCCCGTCGCAATAGCACTTGGCCCTTTACAAGTCCATTGGTACGGACTGATGTATTTATTGGCCTTTTTGTTTGCTTGGGGACTAGCAAGCTACCGCGCGAAAGAACGAGGTTGGACACCGGACATGGTCTCCGATTTGATCTTTTATGGCGCTCTAGGTGTAGTTATTGGTGGTCGTGTCGGTTACGTCTTCTTTTATGGCTTTGAGCAATTCCTTGCAAACCCTATTTGGCTATTCCAAGTCTGGACAGGCGGCATGAGTTTCCATGGCGGCTTCTTGGGTGTAATGCTTGCCATGCTGTTCTGGTGTAAGAAATACAAAATGACTTGGTTCCAAACCCTCGACTTTATTGCGCCATGTGTCCCTACAGGGCTCATGTTTGGTCGTATTGGTAACTTTATTGGCGGAGAGCTTTATGGTCGCCCTGTTGCAGACCCAAACTTTGCACTGGGTATGATTTTCCCAACGGATCCGCTACAGCTAATTCGCCATCCTTCTCAGCTCTATCAGGCCTTTTTTGAAGGGTTATTGTTATTCATCGTACTGTGGTGGTTCAGTTCAAAGCCACGTCCTCGTATGGCGGTTTCAGCGTTATTCCTGATCGGTTATGGTATGGCCCGCTTCATCGTCGAGTTCTTCCGTGAACCTGACAACGGACAGCTGTTCATCGCATGGATGAGTAAAGGTCAATTCCTCAGTCTGCCAATGATTTTGGTCGGCGCGTGGATGATGTGGTATGCCTATCAAAAGAGAATCTATGATTGGGGCCCACAAAAGAATAATGGCTAATCCGATGAGCGGATAAAATATTGGGGGCATCATTGCCCCCTTTTTTAGGACCAAATTATGCTAAAGTGACATATGTTTGGTTTTTAAATACATCACTCCCATGCTCGAATTTTGGTTTAATCCCTCAATTTCTATTCTTAAAAAATTACTTATTTTTATCGCAATTGCTGTTGTAACAGGTGTGTTGTATTGGATGGAACCCCTGAGCCTCAATGCCATTTTAATGTTCTTGGGTACTGGGATTGTTTTTCTGATTTGTCGTTACTGCAAAATTCATTTTGCCGCCAAAAATCCTACAGGTTTTTTATATCGTCTACTGACTTGGATTCCAATTGCGCTACTTTTGGCACTGATTTTTATGAATATTAAAGATGGTGAGCTGCTGATTCCAGGTGCACAAGGGATTGGTTTTATGGCGCTGGGGATTTGCCTATTTTCCCCCCTATCTCTTTTGCATAGCAATACTCAGCCTGAGTCCAAATAAACCATGTTGAACTTTTGGTATTCTGAACGCTGTAGCCGTCAAATTAAACTCATCGTTTGTATTGCCACTTGCGTGATGATTTTTATGGCAGCACAAGTTCAACAGCTTGGCGCAATTTTTATTGGTTTGAGCCTAATGATTGGCATTGCAACGCATCTGCTACGTGGTGTGCAATTGAAGATTGCTCAGGACAATCCGTATCGTGAAGGTTTTTCTCGTTTGGTGGTTTTTCTACCCCTAATTGCCCTGATTTGTTTGCTGGGCTATCTACCCGCGCAAGATAAAATTGCGCTGGCGCTTCAGTGTATCGGCTTTAGTGGAGTTGGTTTATTTTTAGTATCGATTCACGCACAGCGTGAAAAAAGAGTTTAATCGGGATGCGGAGTTGCTCTACATCCCGTCAACATCTGCTTAATCCATTCGATAATAGCTGTAGTTCACATTTTGGTTACGGTAAACCGCATAACCACTTTGTTTAAAATCAGAAACCCAACCATTACCTGAATAAGCGGCAATATGTCCATAACGGTTCTTTGCAGTACGGTCGATAATATAAATATCGCCTTTTTTAGGCTGATCAAAAGATAAATTGATTTTACGATAACCAATGCTGGTTAGGGTCTTCCCCCAATCTGCCGCAGCCACAGGATGACTCTTAAAGCGTGCACCCGCAGACTCTAAGCCAATACGAATACTTTTAGCACATTTTTGGGTACTGGTTTGACGGGTAATATTTCTTAAGAAACCTGTAAACTTTTCAAGATCCACACGCTGATGGTTGCTAATGGCCCTTTCTCGTGCCTGCTTCGAGCTTAAAATATCCGAAGCGGTGACATTTCGCTCTGACTGAGAACGTATTATGATATTGGTTTGCGCAGGCGCATAGACGTCATTCATATTTACGTTTTGATCATAAGGCATACTAAAACCAACTCTCCTCCCAATCATTAGGGGTGTGCAACTTTTCGAGTTCGAAATACTAACCGCTCAGCATTGAACTTTCATGTCGTAAATGTAATATTTTTTTTCAAAATGCAACACAACCTTTCTAAAGTTTTCTTTTCTCTGTACTTTTTGAAACCTAAATTAACTAAAAAAATTTACCCCTTACCCAAGTCCTTTTTCGGCTTAAGCTCAAATTTTTCACCATTGGCTAATGAAGTCCTTAGATATGGAATGGATTGCCCATCTAAACGGCTATCTATTTAGATTCGATACAACTCAATTATTGCAGTTTAAATCCTGCACAAAACCACTTTAACCTGGTTCTCTGTAATAGCTTTCACATAACTTTTATATGAGTAATCATCTTGCCTGACTTACTAATCTCGGGTGCGCAATAAGGCACAATTCAGTATAATCATCCGCAGATTTTATAATTTAGAGTGGAAAGAACAGGCACATCTATTAAGAGGTCTGTTCCCCCGAAGTGTTTATTTGAGAGTTTTATGAAAACGTATTTAGACCTGCTACAACACATCCTCGATCACGGTGGTGATAAAGGCGACCGTACTGGTACAGGTACGCGCTCGGTATTTGGTCATCAAATGCGCTTTGATCTTTCTCAAGGCTTCCCTTTATTAACCACTAAAAAAGTTCACTTTCGTTCAATCGTGATTGAACTGTTGTGGTTTTTAAAAGGCGATACCAATGTGCAATATTTACAGGACAACAAAGTCAGTATTTGGGATGAATGGTCAACTGCAGAACAAACTGCGCGTTTTGGTCGCCCAGAAGGTGAACTGGGGCCGGTGTATGGCCATCAATGGCGTAATTTCGGTGCAACCAAAAAAGCCGACGGTTTCTATGAAAAAGATGGTTTTGACCAAATTGCATGGTTAGTCAATGAAATTAAAACCAATCCAAACTCACGCCGTCTGATTGTATCGGGTTGGAATCCACAAGAAGCTGGGCAAGTCGCCCTTCCTCCGTGCCACACTCTCTTCCAGTTCTTTGTTCATAACGGCAAACTGTCTTGTCAGCTCTATCAACGCAGTGCCGATGTTTTTCTAGGTGTGCCTTTTAATATTGCCAGTTATGCGCTACTCACTCATATGATCGCGCAAGTCTGCGGTTTAGGTGTGGGTGACTTTGTCTGGACGGGTGGCGATACGCATTTATATGCCAACCATTTTGAACAAGCGAAGCTTCAGTTAAGCCGTGAACCTTTAGGGCTGTGCCAACTGAAACTCAATCCTGCGGTTAATGATATTTTCGACTTTAAATTTGAAGATATCGAAATCGTGGGTTATGAATCACATCCTGGGATTAAAGCACCCGTTGCTGTTTAAAGCAGATAAAGCCGAATTCAATCTCGCCTTGAATCAGCGAGATTGAGGTTTACCCATAGATGTTCTTCCTCTCCTTGAGGAAGAATAAGAAATATGACCCAACATTTGAGCGCGTTATGGCCTTTCAAAACTTAGAAGTTGTACATGTAGTGGCAATGGATCAGCAACACTGTATTGGTAAAGGCAATGACCTACCTTGGCATATTTCAGCCGATCTAAAACACTTCAAAGCCATCACGCAAGGTGGTGTGGTCATTATGGGCCGTAAAACGCTGGAATCGATGGGCCGTACTTTACCCAAGCGTGTCAATTGGGTCATTACTCGCGACACTTCTTGGACTTTTGACGGTACAAAGGTGGCTTACAGCATCGAAGAAGCTTTAGCGCAAGCTGTTGCCGATGTTCAAGCTTCAGAAAAACCTGGCAGTATTTTTATCATTGGTGGCGGTGAAATTTTTAAACAGACCATCGACATTGCGGACCGTTTAGAACTCACGCATGTTGAACTCGATGTGCAAGGTGATGCGCATTACCCTGCCATTCCAGCAGCATTCAAAAAAGTCGCGTCAGAACAACATATTGATGACAAAACTGGAATTGCTTTTGAGTTCGCAACCTATCAAAAATAAAGCATATTCTTTTTGCTAAAAGCACGATGCACAACATGATCAAAATAGAATTTTGGCGGACACTGGGCTTTGGATTACTCCACACCCTGTTTAGTATTTTTGTCTTGTTGAGTTCAATTTGGCTGTGTTTTGCATTGTGGATTCAAGAGCCTTTGGGCTGGTTGGTCAGCCGTCTTTTTATTGGAATCTGGATTGCTTTTGCGCTCAGCATTTTGGGCATCTATATCACCCAAAGCTTTTTTGGTCGTCGCCTCGATATCATCCTTTATCTCCTTGGCTTTTTACTGGCTTTGTCTTGGTATTTTAGTTTAGATGCTCGCCAAGACCGCGACTGGCAACCTGAAGTAGCAAAAATCTTGCATTATGAAAAACAAGGCGACCATGTCACCCTTCATAATGTCCGCAATTTCACATGGCACCCTGACGGCTCCTATACTGAACATTGGGATACCCGCTCTTTCAATCTGAATCAAATCACTGGGGTCAATATCATTACCTCATACTGGATGGGGCCGCAAATTGCACATACTTTGGTCAGTTTTGATTTTGCCAATACCGCACCGCTGACCTTTTCCATTGAAATTCGCAAAGAGAAAAATGAAGAATTTTCAGCGATTGGTGGTTTTTTTAGAAAATATGAGCTGAGTTTAGTGGCCTCAGATGAGCATGATATTGTGTATACCCGCAGCAATATTCGTCATGAACAAGTCTATTTCTTTCCTGTTCGCCTCGGACAGGCTGAAAGTAAAGCACTGTTTATAGAGTATTTACATAAGGCAGACGAGCTCGCCAAGCATCCTAAGTGGTATAACACCCTCACCAGTAATTGCACCACCTTGGTGTTTGATATGGTTCAAGCCGTTTCACATGACGCTTTACCAACCGACTATCGTATTTTAGCTTCAGGTTATTTGCCGAATTATTTGTATGATTTAGGCGCGATTAGCCCACAGTGGGATATGAAAACATGGTATCAAAAAGCCTATATCAACCCACGTGTAAGCAAAGAAACAGAGTTAACCAGTCGTGAGTATTCACAGCTCATTCGTCAGGGCCTACCCGTTGACCAAACTCGCTAAGGTCTACAACGAGAAGCTGCAAGTTAAAACTGGCAATCAGCGACAAAATTTGCTTTGATAGTTCAGACGATACATCACAATAAGAGTCTGATCCCATGTTAAAAAAACTGATTGCAAGCAGTCTTTTAGCGAGTAGCTTAATCATAACTGGCTGCCAAACGACACCACCTCCAGCGGATACCATTGAAATGGCCAACATTCAACAGCTCCAGCAGCGGACTTGGATTTTGACGCAAATGGGCAATACCGAAATTAAAACAGCACCCAATGAACGTAATATTCCAAGCCTTCAGTTTTCAGCCGATAACCGCATCAGTGGTGCAGATGGCTGTAACCGCATTATGGGCAGCTATACCGTCGGACGCGATACGCTCACCTTGAGCCAGCTCGCAACCACCCGAATGGCCTGTATCAATAACAGTGCTGTCCCGCAACAGTTCCAAGAAGCGCTGGCAAAAGTGACACATTACCAAGTGTTTGGTAAAACACTGAAACTACTCGATCGACATGGTAACTTGCTGCTACAGTTTGGCTCTGCCATTCAACCACGTTAAATTGTTTCTATAAAAAGCCTGTAATCACAGGCTTTTTTAATCTGTAACAGACAACATTGTACTGAACCAATCAGCCCTTATATAAACAGATATAAACACAATTAGGATTTTAAAATGCAACAAGCACTCTTTGGTGGTGGATGTTTTTGGTGTGTAGAAGCGGTTTATTTAGAGCTTCAGGGCATACATAAAGTGACCAGTGGTTATGCAGGAGGAGATACCGACAACCCAACATATGAAGATATTTGTCGTGGCGATACCAACCACGCCGAAGTTATTTTAATTGATTTTGATGAAACTCAAATCAGCTATGCTCAGCTGCTCGATGTGTTTTTTGCCACTCATGATCCTACGACACTCAACCGTCAAGGCAATGATGTCGGCACTCAGTATCGTTCAGTCATTTATTATTTTAATGATGCGCAGCGTGTTGATGCAGAGCAAGCAATTAACGACTTAAAGGCAGAAGGTCTCGATATTGTGACCGAACTCAGTCCTGTACCAACGTTCTATTCGGCCGAATACTATCACCAGAACTTTTACGCTCGTAACCCTTCTCAAGGCTATTGCAACTTTGCCATTCCGCCAAAACTGATGAAGCTGCGCTCTAAGTTTCAGGCTTTATTGAAAGACAGCAAATAACTTAATAATTCACCATAAAAAAAGCGACTTCAAGAGTCGCTTTTTTTAACATCAACTTAGTTATCGCTTACGAAAGCAATATCCGCCAGTCCAGCTTCACTCGCACGAGACATCACTTGTGCGACCATATCGTAACGAGATTCTTTATCTGCACGAAGTTGAACCGTTGGCTTGGTTTCCAACTCACCCGCTTCATTAAAACGCGTTTGTAGTTCTTCTAAGCTAATCACTTGATTATCCCAAGCCACTTCGCCATTTGCATTAATGCTTACCGTAATGGCTTTAGGTGGAGGATCTACAATATCAGCCGTCGTTTTTGGTAAAGTTAATGGAATTGATGGGTTGGCAACGGTCGCTGTCACCAAGAAGATGATCATCAAAACCAGCATAATATCGATCAGCGGAATGAGATTCATCTCATTCATGCCAGCATCGTTATCGTCACCCAATTGAAAAGCCATTAAGCTTGACCTCCAACTAAACCTTGTTGAGTCGCTTTACTTTCTACTGCCGCAGGTGCTGAGTCTTGTTGCAACATGGTATCAATGAGCAAGCCGTGTGCTTGGTCTTGAAGCTCATGTGCCAAAGTACGGTTTACACGCGCACAGATGTTATACGCTAACACCGCAGGAATCGCGACAGCTAAACCTAAACCCGTCATGATCAGTGCTTCACCTACAGGAGTTGCAACTTGCGCTAAGCCTGCTTGACCACTTTTACCAACAGCAACAAGGGCATGGAAAATCCCCCATACTGTACCGAACAAACCCACGAACGGTGCAAGCGATGCAATCGTACCTAGAACTGAAATACCTTTCTCAGCATTCGCTTTTTCAGCAGAAATTTGACGAAGAAGGGCTTGTTCTGCAACGGCTTTACGTTGTTCAAAGTTCAATACAGCAAACTTTGATTTTAACTTAGCTAAAGCTTGTGAAAGTTGAGCATAAGCTTGTTGTTTCAATTGACGTGTACCCATGATACGTAAAACAAAGATGGTCCACGTTGCAATCGACATTGCCAACAAGATGAAATACAGTGTTTTACTGACTGCATCAGCATGTTGCCAATAAACTGAAAAGTTCATACTCGAACTCCTGATAAAGTTAGCGTTTTGTATTCAATTCTAAATCAAATGGTTGCTCAGCCCGAATTGGATAAGCCACACCATTTTCTTTATAAGGTTTAAATTTAGCGCCTTTGACAGCTCTTAAAATCTTTTCATCTAAAGCAGGTACACCACTTGAGCGCGTAATACGGGCATTCACAATCGACCCTTTTTCATTCGCCTCAATCAGCACCACGACTCGACGGTTTTCACCTTGTAAATCTTGATTACTATAAACTGGTTTTGGAGAGCGGCTCCATTGCACACCTGAACCACCAATCGACACCGACTTCGGTGAAGTATCAGCTGGTGCAGCCTGAGTAACAGGTTTCGCTTGCTCTGGTTGCACGACAGGTTTTTCGACTTTTTTCTCTGTAATCGTCGTGGTGACTGTCGGTTTCACTGGGGTTTCGGTTGGTTTAACAACCGGTTTAACCACTTCTGCTTTTTTAACTTGTTGAACCTTTTCTACCTTTTTCGGTGGGGTTGGTTGTGGTTTTTCCACAATCTTCACTTCCTTCGGCTTAGTCGGTTCCTTTTTCGGTTCTTCCTTCGGCTTAGGCGGTAGCGGTTTTGGTGGTTCTTGAATTTTAACGAAGCGAACCTTCAATGGTTCTTTTTCAATCGGTTTGAGTTCAGGAGCTTTCATGTGGTTCACTGCCCACAATACGCCCATATGGCCCACGACAACCGCGATCAAAGCAGCAAGAACTTTCTTTTTCATCGGGTTGGGAGTCTGCATAGGAGAAATAACTGTTGAACTCATTAAAATCGGTGACCTAATTTAAGCGGAGTGGCCACTGGGTTGGTTTCCACTATAACGCTTATCGTTTAGTACAATAAAGTAGCGCAATGATAAATGAGAAGTGTTTTCATTTGCAACTATTAATTTGTCACTTTTTATGGTTTTTTCTAATCATACCCAAACAAAAAAAGGCATACTTAATGTATGCCTTTTTCAATCTTGCTTGCAACCCATTTTTTATTGGAAAACGACTGTTTTGTTACCATCAACAATAATACGGTCTTCTAAGTGCCACTTCACTGCACGTGCCAAGACATTACGTTCAACATCCTGACCCAATTCACGTAATTGATCAACCGTAAAGTCATGGTTCACACGCTCTACATCCTGCTCAATGATCGGACCTTGATCCAGATCCGCAGTGACATAGTGCGCGGTTGCGCCAATAAGTTTTACACCTTTTTCATGCGCTTGCTTATATGGGTTTGCGCCAACAAAAGCAGGTAGGAAGGAGTGGTGAATGTTGATCACTTTCATTTCCCACTTCTCGACAAATGCTTCATCTAGAATTTGCATATAACGCGCAAGTACCAATAAGTCATTGCCTTGCATTAATTCATCAATTTCAGCATAAGCTTCGCGTTTGTTGTCCTTCGTTACAGGGACAACTTCAAACGGAATGCCAAAGTTCTCAACCGCTTCGCGTAAAGTTTCATGGTTAGAAATCACTTTGGTGATTTCGCACGGCAAACCACCACGCGCATGACGCCATAACAGCTCAAGTAAGGCATGGTCTACTTTAGATACTAAAATCCCGACTTTTTTCACGTCGCTGACCAGCGCCAAACGCCATTGCATTTCATAACGCTCTGCTACATTTGCAGCAAAAGTTTGAGTGATGCTTTCTTTACGAGACTGTAAATTGTCTAGTTCAAACTCAACACGCATAAAGTAACGTCCGCCCTGAGCTTCAGTCGCGTATTGATCAAGCGCAGTAATATTCGCGCCTTGATGATACAAAAAGCTCGATACAGCTTGCACGATCCCTGGCTTATCTTCACAAGTAATCAGTAAACGTGCCGTGTTAGCAGTTGTCATATTCATGTCAGTTTAAATCAGTAAAATGAAAATCAAGCCAAGTATTCTAGCGCTTTTTACTCAGCTGTCAAAACACCTTATGGCTTATCATCCGATTTAAATGACGCCAAGCTCGAAAACAGTTCAGACGGCCCCATCGTATCCAACAAGCGCTCATACGTCTCACGACTTTCACCACGCAAATAGACCCCTTCTAAGAACACCATTTGACGGAGTGCCTGCCAGACCCACTTTTCTTCTAATGTATTGGAATCAGTGATATGACCCGACATATAAAGGAAGTTGGTCCAGTTGGTCAGTACAATCCATAAATTGATAATCAGGGCTTCAATTTCAGACGACGTCATTTGCATCAGACCTGCATCAACAAAGGCCTGATAGATCTTTTGCCCTTGCTGCATCACCTGCCCTGCAAAACGTGGATACATCTTGCGGAAGTCTTCATTGTTTTCAACCAAATGATAGACATCACGGTGTAAAAAGCGATAAGCCCACAACTGGCTGCTCAGCACCTGAAAATAACGAATTTTATCATTGGCATCTAACAGACGATCATCGGGCAAAGCCAGCATCTGTAGCGTTTCGCCTTGATACTGTTCCATGAGCTCTTTGATAATTTCACTTTTATTGCGAAAGTGATAATACAAATTGCCCGGACTCATATTCAATTCAGCGGCAATATGATTGGTCGTAACAGAACGTTCTCCACGCTCGTTAAAAAGCTGCAAACTGAGTTGCAAAATACGTTCTTTGGTTTTCAACGTTTTAGTTTGAGACATCCTAAAATAACCATTCATTCAGTGCATTAGAAGACTAACACATAAAGTAACTTGACTAATTAGAGCAATTACTCTAAAAATTAAACATAAATTGAAATTTGAAATGGTAGTGCGGCATGAACAGTCAAACAAAAACAACTTCATTGACACCACATTCTTATGATATTCAGCACCTACATGATGTGCTTGAACAGCAAAAGCACGCTTATTTACGTTATCCATTGCCAACCGCAAAAGAGCGTATTGACCGTTTGGCACGACTTAAGCGTATCTTAGTTAAGTATCAAGATCAATTTGCCGAGGCAATTAATCAAGACTACGGCAACCGTTCCACCAGTGAAACCAAAATTGGGGAATTGCTCACCTGCCTTGAACACATCAAATATTATAGCAAGCATTTAACCACGTGGATGAAACCCTCGAAACGTCACGTTTCAATCATTCACCAGCCAGCTAAAGCATGGGTGCAATATCAACCTTTAGGTGTGATCGGCATTATTACCCCATGGAACTATCCTTTATTACTCTCGATTGGCCCCTTAATTTGTGCTTTGGCAGCAGGCAACCATGCCATGATCAAAATTTCCAGTTCATCAGGCAACTTTGGTCGCATCCTTGAAAAAGCACTCTCTGAAGCCTTTCCTCAAGAATTAGTTTCCGTGACCAATGGCGGTGGCGCGATCTCAGATGCCTTTTGTCGTCTGGCTTTTGACAAGCTTATTTTCACAGGTTCAACCAATGTCGGTAAAACCGTCATGGCTGCTGCGGCAGAGAACCTCGTTCCATTGATCCTCGAACTTGGCGGAAAATCACCGGTATTAGTACATCCTTCTATTCATTTACGGGATGTTGCGCAGCGTATTGCTGCAGGAAAACTGTGGAATGCAGGTCAAACCTGTGTGGCACCTGACTATATGTTCTTACCTAAAGGTAAAACTACCGAGTTCATTGAGCACTTCCGCGAGTGTGTGGAAGAGATGTATCCTGACATTCTGCATAATCCAGACTACACTTCAATTATTAATGACCGCCAATACAACCGCTTGCAAAGTTATCTTGAAAATGCACGTGAGCATGGAGCACAGGTGGTTGAAATCAACCCAGCCCATGAAACCTTCTCCGATACACGTAAAGTGCCCCCTACACTGTTAACTGGCGTCACGCCTGACATGCGTATTATGCAAGACGAAATCTTTGGACCACTGCTGCCGATCATGGAATATGATCAAATAGACGATGTTATCGAGTTTATTAATAGCCGTCCGCGTCCACTTGCATTATACTACTTCGACTTTGATCAGGCGCGTGCAGATTATGTTGCACAGCGTACTCATTCAGGGCATTTCGGACAAAACACGGTTTTGACCCATGTCGCACAAGACGATTTACCATTTGGTGGCGTTGGTGCATCAGGTATGGGGAAATATCATGGTCCAGAAGGTTTCTTCAGTTTGTCGCATGAACGGTCAGTGATGTCGAATCCCAAGTTATATAGCTTGAAATTCATTCTCCCACCGTTTAACAAACCAATTCACAAGTTGATTTCAAAGACCCTTCTTCGCTAAATGATCAAGGCATGACCTATCGCACGGGTTCATGCCTAGTTTTAATGAAAATCGCTTGTCTTTTAAGCGCATTTTTGGTATAAAACGCCCCTTGAATGATTTCATCCGTTTACTTAATAACTAGCGCACAATCGGTGCTGTCTAGCAATGGAGTTCACCATGTCTAAGGTTTGCCAAGTTACCGGCAAGCGTCCAGTCGTTGGCAACAACGTCTCGCACGCCAATAACAAAACCAAACGCCGGTTCGAGCCGAACCTGCATCACCACCGTTTCTGGTTAGAAAGCGAAAAACGTTTCGTACGTCTTCGTCTAACTACAAAAGGTATGCGTATTATCGACAAATTGGGTATCGAGAAGGTTGTTACTGACCTACGTGCTCAAGGTCAAAAGATCTAAGGAGTCTGAACAATGCGTGATAAAATTCGCCTAGTTTCTACTGCTGGTACAGGTTATTTCTATACCACAACTAAGAACAAACGTACTATGCCGGAAAAAATGGAAATCAAAAAATTTGATCCAAAAATCCGTCAACACGTAATCTTCAAAGAAGCTAAAATTAAATAATTTTAGTTTTTTGAAAAAAACGACCTGCTTTAGGTCGTTTTTTTTTGCTTTTTTTTCGTTCGACTTGTTAAACTTTTAATCTCTTTTGGCACCTTTTGTGCTTTGCTTCTTTTTCACCCTTAACTTTTGCTTAAGGAGTTTTTAGTGCCTCATGACGTAGATCTCATTATATTACTTGCTGTCGGTTTTGGGCTCGCGCTCATTTTCGGCTATCTTGCCGTACGCTTACGCCTTCCCCCACTCATTGGTTATCTGATTGCGGGTATCATTATTAGTCCCAATACCCCTGGTATTGTCGCGGACATTCATCTGGCGAACCAATTGGCTGAACTTGGGGTCATGTTCCTCATGTTTGGTGTGGGCATGCATTTTTCCCTCAATGACTTATTACAAGTTCGCCGCATTGCATTGCCTGGTGCTATTTTACAAATTGCTGTCGCGACCCTGCTCGGAATAGGCGTCAGTATGATCTGGGGATGGAGTTTTGGCTCTGCCTTGGTCTTCGGCTTAAGCCTGTCTTGTGCCAGTACAGTGGTATTACTCAAAGCACTGGGAGACCGTGGTCTACTCAATTCAGTCAACGGTAAAATTGCCGTAGGTTGGCTCTTAGTTGAAGATCTGGTCATGGTCTTGGTACTGGTACTCTTACCCGCAACAGCAGCTCTACTCGGTGGAGAAGCCTTTACAGGCAGTACTGATGACAACATTTGGCTTACCTTAGGCATCACCTTACTTAAAGTCGTAGGCTTCATCGCTTTTATGCTGATCATCGGGAAACGTCTCGTTCCAATGATCATGCAATTTGTCGCTCGCCTTGGTTCGCGTGAACTATTTACCTTAACCGTGGTGGCTGCTGCGGTCTCAATCGCCTTTGGTGCGTACAAAATTTTCGGTGTTTCCATGGCACTGGGCGCATTCTTTGCAGGGATGGTCGTTAAAGAGTCTGACTTTAGCCACCGTGCCGAAGAAGAAACCCTCCCTCTACGTGAAATTTTTGCCATTTTGTTCTTTGTTGCAGTGGGCATGTTATTTGACCCGCGCATCTTAGTGGAACAACCTGTGCATGTGCTTGCTGTCATTGCAATTATTATGGTCGGCAAAACCATTGCCGCTATGGCACTGGTGCTCTTTTTCCGTTACCCCATCAATACTGCCCTCACCGTCGGTGCGTCACTGGCACAGATTGGTGAGTTTTCCTTCATCTTAGCGACACTCGGGGTTTCACTTAAGCTCTTGTCCTTAGAAGGGCAAAACCTAATTTTGGCAGGAGCACTTATCTCCATCACCTTAAACAGTTTTGTGTTCTCCGCAATTGAGCCTGTACAACATTGGATTCGTGAGCGCTCACATCTAGCACGCTTACTTGAACGTAGTGGTGACCCATTGGCAATGCTGCCTGATGAAGTCTCTCAAGACTACTTACGTGACCAAGTGGTAATTGTTGGGCATGGTGAAGTGGGCCGTCGCATTACCAAACAATTGATGGCTGAAGACATTAAAGTAGTGATTGCGGAAGAAAACCGTGAAATTGTAGAAAACCTGCGTGAAAAAGGCATTGCGGCAGTTTCTGGGATGGCGACAGACCCTGGCGTACTGATTCAAGCCCATATTCAACATGCGCGCCTGCTGGTACTTTCCCCAATGGATATTTTAGATATTCATAAAATCGTGGATATTGCCAAAACCCTCAATCCTGAGATTCAGGTCTTGGTGTGTGCAGAAAGTAAAGAAGAAGCCGAAGTGATTCGTCGCGATCAAATTGGTGAAGTTTATTTTGCAAAAGAGGAAATGGCGAAAAATATGAGCAATCATATTTTAAATCAAATTCAGATTGCACATCATCAAGCACCCACCCACTAAGGAACCAACACTGGATACAAAAAAACGTACTGTTCAGTGCGTTTTTTCTTATTCGGCTTAGCTGAAGAACTGTGGCTTTTCATCCACAACTTCCGCTTGCCACTCGCTCACTTGTTTTTCAAGTAAGCCGTATAAAGCCGCTTGCACCATCTGCTGAGCAACGACTGTTGTCTGGTCGCCCAATAATGCTTTGAGCTCTTCATTAAACTGGATCGTGACTAAAGGTGCACTCTCCGAACCTGCGTTACGTAGTGCGAGCTCACCACCTTCAAGTTGAACCAATTCTAAAATGGCTTCTTGATTTCCAAATAATTCTTTCAATTGTTCTATAGACATATTTCCTCCATGTTCAACATGGTGGCAAAGGCAGTTGCACTTTGCTTCGCTTAGACTTATTGATATAAGGACAAATTTTCAAACTTCAAGCGCTGGTCATCGCTTTTAGAATTCAACCATCTCATTCCGAAAGCCATCGATCAACGCCGTTAAGTCTCGATGCCACTCACGTAAAATTTTGGTATCGGGTAACCATGTCTGAGGGGTTTGAGTTACTTTAATGATCAGATTCGATGAAGTTTCTGACTCAGGTTCAGGTGTACTCGGCTCTGGCGCATACTGACACAAGCGATAAGCACGTTTTAACTCGGCAATGAAACCTTCTTTCGACAGTTGTTGCATTACAGTCACTTCAGGCGAGACTTGGCCCTTAGCTGCCATATGCTCTTCTATGGACTTCAACGTTGGGTTTAAGTCATTTAAGCGGTAGTAACGGACCAACTCTTGTAGAAACGCAAGCACCGCGCCATGCAAGTGAAACACAGCAGCCTCACGGTAAGCCTGAGCTTGTTGCACATGATCAATTTGTTCTGCTTGTTGACATGAAAGTCGAGCAAAGTAGAGTTTTTGGTTAGTGCGATCAGCATGGTAACGGGCAACACGAGTCATGAAGGGTGTTCCTAAGTTTTGGCGTTTATAACAATTCTAAGAGTAATCTTTCTATACAGCAGTGCATAATAAAAATTATGCATGATCTATTTCAATAAAATAAATCTTTCTTTTTGCTATGACAGGCATCGAAATATGCATGGGACGCACATTTGTGAGTACCCAAGCCCAATATTCCTTTTCCCAATATGATGCCATCGACGAATCAAGCTCATCTTCTCTCCATGAGTGAATCGACTCAACATCAACCACAGCAACAGCATACCCCCAACTCTTCATCGTCCTCGTGGGTTAAATAGTGCTTATTTTCCACAATAATCAAATCTTTAAGTGGCCATTGCTCTGGTCGCCAAGAACGGATCTCTAAGGTTTTATTTCCTTGAGAGATTTGTCGTCGCATCGGTGCAACAATCGATAAAGCTGGATAGATTTTTTTCACTTTATCCCATAAAAAAGGAGCATCGATTGCTCCTTTTTACTTATGCTTCTGGCTTCTCAGGTTTATCTTCCGCCTGTTTGACGCGAATACCAGTACCATGCAAACGTAGTGTATTAAGCCCTTTAATAGCTTTAATCGCTTCACGTGCGTGTGGCATTTCAACAAATGCAAAACCTTTCGATTTACCTGTTGCTGCATCAAGGATTAAATTACATGATGCAACTGTGCCATATTGCTTAAATAATTCAAGCAGTTCAGCTTCAGCCACTGTACGCTCTAAATTACGAACTAAAATTTTCATCTTACAACCTTCAAAAATAGGCAAAATCATCAAAAAGCAATCGCCTACGCTACTTTCTGAACATTGCACAACAAATACCACAATGTAATCTGTTTAGTTTAATCGAGATTAATCCCAAAATCTAAATTAATCGATTGGCGCTCAATTAAAGCACTCTTTACGGTTTGCTGACGAGGCTTATGATGGGTTTCCATGCTACACAAATTTCGGGTCAAATCATTTAAAAAGTAGCTTTCAACTTTACGCCCTTGCTCATCAATCACGTCTCGTGCCCACAGACTTAAATTTTGCTTGGTTAAAATCAGCTCATTCTGAGCACGGGTCAGCGCCACATATAAGACCCGACGCTCTTCTTCGACATCTTTAAAATCACCTTGGGCACGGGCATGTGGATATTGCCCTGGGGTGACATTGACCACATAACAGACCTTTTGCTCTGTACCTTTGGCCGAGTGAATGGTAATCAGGGTGACGACATCACTATCGGACTGGCGTTCAATTTCAGAAATCGACACAGGATCAAGCACATATTCCTCTAAGAACTCACTTAACTGGGCATGTTTAGAAGCCAATT
Organism: Acinetobacter sp. AB03; assembly: GCF_058107045.1. Classification (NCBI taxonomy): domain Bacteria; kingdom Pseudomonadati; phylum Pseudomonadota; class Gammaproteobacteria; order Moraxellales; family Moraxellaceae; genus Acinetobacter; species Acinetobacter sp. AB03. The sequence continues at coordinate 2,755,745 of NZ_JBUEBA010000002.1, forward strand.
GCTTCACCAGTTCAAAGTCCCCTTGGCGGCGATTCCAGTCTTTTTTATAATTTTCCGCCAATTGTGCTTCAATCGCCTGAATACCCAAACTGACGCAAGCCTGTACTTCCTGTTTCAGTACCGTCATTTGCTTCATGATCAACAAGGTTTCAGCTGGAATCCGCCCAAATTTCTCTAATTTACCAAAGATTAGATCAAACTCAGGCTCCAGTAAAAGTTGCTGAGCAAGACGGCTTGCACCGACATCTCCCACCCCATTCCACAAGGTAAGAAAACGCATCCATGCAATATCATCGAGAGGATTGGCAATCACGCGCAGCAAGCTCAGTAAATCTTTCACATGCGCGGTTTCAAGCAGTTTCATGCCCCCAATAAATCGATAGGGGACATTGGCTGCAATACATGCTGCCTCAATATGCCGTGCTGCAAAGCTGGAACGCACCAAGACCATATGATCCGACCAGCGCTGTCCCTGTAAGTAATGGCGCTCTTTAATGTCGTTCGCGATCCATTTTGCTTCATCAAACTCATTTGGGAAAATGTGCATGCGAGGCTTCACGCCCTCCCCCCGATGAGCATCTAGGCGTTTGTTATATTGAATCTCAGATTGATCGAGCAGCCAATTGGAGAGGTCTAAAATTTCTTGGGTTGAACGATAGTTTTGCTCCAATTTAAACACCTGAGCATTCGGCACACGGTCTTTAAAATGGTGAATATTTTCAAAATCTGCCCCACGGAAACCATAAATTGACTGTGCATCATCGCCGACGCAGAACAGGCTCACTTTGTCTTTAAGGGGCTCAAGCAAGGCCCACTGCAAAGGGTTGGTGTCCTGCATTTCATCGACCAGCATGTGTTTGCAGAGCGATGCCACATAGTCGGCTAAACCATCTGACTGGTCGAGTGCTGAGGCCACGATCGCAAGAATATCGTCATAATCTAAAAAGCTACGCGCACGTTTTCGTGTCTCGTACTCTTTCATGATTTCCGCAATTTGATCTTTAAAAGCCAAATGCTCAGGATGCTGTTTTTCTAAGGCATCACTCAACTTTTGACGCGTATTTCGTGCAAAAGAATACAGATCACACAGTTCTTGCGGTTTAGGTAGCTGATTGGGATTTTTCTTGTCATCTTTCCCACGAATCAGGCGGAACATCATCAGTTGATCATCACGATCAATAATTGAAAACTGCTCTAAACCAAAGGCTTTCGGTACACGGCGCAGCAGATACATACAAAAAGTATGAAAAGTAGAAGCGCGTAGCCCTTTGGCTTGCTCACCTAAAGCCAGCTCCACTCGCGCCACAATCTCGCTGGCTGAACGACGGGTAAAGGTTAGAATTTGAATTTGGTTGGCAGGAATCCCTTGATCAATCAGGTATGCAGCACGTGCCACAATGGTTTTCGTCTTGCCACAGCCAGCCCCTGCGAGCACCAGACTGTGTTGCGACTCAGTCGTGGCAGCTTGTTTTTGTTGCGGGTTTAATTCATCAATTAGGCTGGCTAAACTCATAATCACTCATCAATTCGTGGATGCTGCTAGTCTAACAAATCTATGACGTCAATATGAGGCTCCAGCAATGATTATCCATTTCTGTCTGAAATACACCTTCAGATCTATGACCCAGACCTTATGCTCGAACCGCTTACTGCCTCAAAAATTTAAAATTAAGCTTACTCAGTATGCTTTATAAAGCAAAAGTCGAGTGATGTCCTCACAACTATTTTGCAAATGCTGTTCTGCATTTTTCAATGCTGTTGCTAAATCACAGTCAGGTTCATTGATCGAAACAATTTGACTAAACCCTTCATCAAATAATGCCTCAGCATCCTCTCCGACACGTCCAGCAAAGGCAATCACTGGTTTATTCAACTGCTTGGCTAACTGAGCCACCGCCCACGGCGTTTTGCCAAACTTGGTTTGGAAATCGATACTGCCTTCACCCGTGAAAACATAATCGGCTTGCTTTATTTTCTCCGCCAGTTGAGTTTGCTCAATCACCCACGTCGCGCCAGACTGAAGCATAGCGCCTGTAAAAGCCATTAGACCAAAACCTAGCCCACCTGCGGCGCCTGCCCCTGCAACATTACGTATCTGTAGATTAAGCTGTGTTTCCACCACATCGGCAAAATGACTCAAATTTCGATCCAACTTCTCAATCATCTCTGCGCTCGCCCCTTTTTGCGAGCCAAACACATGCGATGCACCCTGTGCTCCACACAGCGGATTAGTGACATCGGAGGCAATTAAAACTTGAATCTTTTGCAAGCGTGGGTCTAAAGCCTGCATATCAATCCGTTTAATATCTCGTAAATGACCACCACCAACGGGCACGTCCCGCCCTTGTGCATCTAAAAAGCGTACTCCAAGCGCCTGTGCCATACCACTACCTGCATCATTAGTGACACTGCCTCCAAGAGCCAAAATGATTTTGGACACGCCTAGATCCAATGCATGCCGAATCATTTGCCCCGTTCCCAAAGTTGTGGTCAGCAATGGATTTCGCTGTGCGGGCTCAAGCAGATGAATACCATTGGCTTTGGCCATTTCAATAACAGCCGTTTGCCCGCCATCAAATAAACCCCAATACGTTTTCACTCGTTGTGATGGCAAGGGCCCTGTCACCTCACATTCGACTTTTTGGCCAGCTAAAGATGTTAATAAAGCATCGACTGTGCCTTCGCCGCCATCGGCCATAGGCACATGTATACATACAGCATTAGGAATTATGTTTTGAATTCCACGCTGCATCGCCGCACAGGCCTGTTCTGCTGTCATACTTTCTTTGAATGAATCGGGCGCTAAAATAAAAGTTGTCATCATCCATAATTTTTTTAGAAAATTTAATTTATTAATAACACGATTTATAAATTTCCCGCCCGCATTTTTCTCTTTTCATTGTCCTTGGCACAGTTCGTTATCATTGAAGTTGAGTACATTTCGATAAAGTTAAAATAGCCTCAATGATTTTTTAATTTTAAACATAGAAGAGCTTTACTGTGCTGTCACCAAAACGACTACCATAGTTCATTTGGTTTTAATGCATAAATTAAACAAAGTGCGAATCAATTAGCCGATAAAATCATCATTAAACATTCAACGCTCTTTAAAAAAATAGGTGATGTATGGAACGAATTAACTTGGGAAAAGCCGTACCTGAACTCTATAAAACAGTATTAGAACTCGAAAACTTATCCATGCAAAAATCCCAACAAGCAGGTCTTGAGATTGGATTTTCACACTTGCTGAAACTGAGAGCCTCACAGATTAACCAATGTGCGTTCTGTGTACGTATGCATACACAAGATGCCATGAAAGCAGGTGAATCAATCGAACGGATTGCCCTCATCAGTGCATGGCAAGAAAGTGGATATTTTTCTGAAAAAGAACGCGCCGCACTGATTTTAATTGAAGAAATCACACTCATTGCTCAGCAGCATTTCCCCGATTCGGCGTATCAAGAAGCAGCAAGAATCTTATCCGATGCAGAAATTGCCGCTATTGAATGGATCGCGATTGTGATTAACACGTGGAATCGTATTGCGATTTCAAGTCAATATGCCGTCAATCCATAAGCCTGCCATTCAGCTTTACACATAATATAAAGCACACGAAAAAAGGGAGCCTGCATGAGGCTCCCTTTATTTTTTAATCATGCTTTATTCAGATTGGCTTGCTGGTGGAATCTGCTTAATGGCCGCCGCTAGAGTCAGATAATTAATCCCTTGGAATAAAATATCAAAAGCAAGGAATAAGCCCAGCACCCAAAATGGGGCATCTGGTGTAGTTAAAATCATAATGCCGGCCAGCAGGGTTAGAACACCAGAAAAAAGTGTCCAACCCCAACCTTGGAATGCTCGAAATAAGATTGCATTAAAGATACGAATGACCCCTGCAATAATCAAGAAAACCGCTAAAACACTGGTCAAGACAATGGCTGTTTTCACAGGTGTAGTAAATGCGTAATAGCCCGCAACCAAATACAACACACCAAACAAAGCCCATAGCCAGCGGAAGCCACCCTCAAAAATCTTAAAGGCTGCGATGAAGTGTAGAACACCACCTATCATCATTAACACGCCAAAGATAAACACTACGGATAAGGTGGCAAAAGGCAAAGCGGCCAAAAGAACGAAACCAAACAACACCAGTAAAATCCCTAAACCCAAATACCATTTACGATTTTCATGGAGTTGATGGCGAACTAAATCATTACCGACTGTTTTCATCTTCTTCTCAAGTTTGATTTTCTTTCACTTAGTTTTAACATGTTTTGCATCGAACTTGTAGGTTTGAGTTTATCCACACAATCAATCCATGCTGTGGATAAACTCAGCATTATCCACAGTTATTTTTTCCACCCAATTTCAATCGCAGTGATCTCATTCACCAATGTTTCATCAATCGATTCAGGCATTTTACTCTGTGTTTGTGAGGTTGGAATGTGCCCGGCCATTAATTCAGCTTTGGATTGAGGGAACAGCGGTTGTTGATTTGGATATGCATAGCCCGCAGGATACATCGGCTGTCCTGTGGCTAAGTCGTATTTATCACTGGCACCAAAGGCATGTAAAAGCTCATGTGCAAGAACGACTTTGTTTTGCTCGGTTTGCTTGTTAGATGCAAATAAATTCACCGAACCGATGCGACCTTTTTGCAAAGCTGTCGAGTGTTTCAGCTCTTTAGTCAGTGCTGAGTCATAATAGTTCAAATACAAAGTAACAGTTGGTGCACCATCTGAACCTTGATGGTTTTTCCATGCATAATAACGGAACTTTAAACTCCACAAGACCGTATCCAATAAACTTGCCTGTTCAGGTACTTTCGGCGGTAGCTGTTTGAGTTCGCGCCCAAGTTGGAAGTAAATCGCAATCGGTTGGCCGTGATATGTCGCCGACATCTGCTCTAAATAACCCTGTACCCCTTTTAAGTTTGCAGGCGTCAATTGCTGTATATATTGCTGAGTTGTACCTTGTCCATCAGCATTAACTGGATGGAGTAATACAATAATAGGCTTGCTCCAATCTTGGTTCTGATCCCGATAAGCGTTCAAAGCAACCACCAATAAAATCAGCAGCAAGATTAAAATACGAAGTTTTTTCCACATCTTTGATCCCCAATTTTTAATAATTTTTTATCACAATGATCAGCACATTACGTAATTTCTAAATGTATTATAGGTTGTTGTAATACAAAGTTTTCCCAAATAAAGTCGTATAATTTTCTTTGATTTGAAAATATAGCCAACGTTTTAGCTTCAGATAAGCTGCACCACCGATATTCAGTATGCTCATGATTCAATAGAACAGATTGGTTTTCAGCACAGAAGCCAACAAATGCGGGAATCATTTCAATCACATTCAAGCCTGGCTCATAAAACTGCTCGATGTAATCTGCGCTAAATAAACGTTGGGGCTGAATGGCGGTTTCTTCTTTGATTTCGCGAAGTATCGCTTGGCTGGCGGGCTCCTTTTCTTCAACCTTTCCTGCGACATGGCACCAATAATCACCTTTAACACGCTTCATCAATAACAGTTTAATTTCACTCTCAATTTTTGACAGTAAAACTGCGGATACAACAACAGAGCGAATAGGAATCATACATTAACCAGAATCTTTTTTTCTTTATAGCTGTGCATCATATAAAAAATGCCCACCAAAGTGAGCATTTCTTGATTATTTCTAAGCAATTAGAACTTAAGCTTCAACCCATTTTCCATCATTGAACACCAATGACCATTTGGTTTGCTTACCTTCAGGCGTTTCAGAACCAATATATTGCGCTTGATTCTTACGGCTAAATTTCACCAAAGTTGGATTCCCTTCAGGGTCAACATCAGGTGCTTGCAAAATAAACTGATACTTCGGATCAAGCTGATCGGCAACACTACGAAGTTCCGAAACTTTAGGTGCACGTGTTTCACGTACTTTCGGGAACTTACTTGCCGCCAAGAATAAACCTGCTGCCCCATCACGTAATACAAAAAAGTCATCATGCTTAGTTGAACGTAAATGTTCCATCTTAATCGGGTCTACACGCGGAGGTGCAGGCTGACCACTTTTTAAGACTTTACGTGTGTTATCACAGCTTGAGCAAGCAAAATAAGGTCCAAAACGACCCGTCTTCAGCTGCATTTCCCCATCACACTTATCACATGGAATGGTTGGACCATCATAACCTTTGATTTTGAACTCACCTTCTTCAAGTTCAAAACCAGCACAGTCTGGGTTATTACCACAGACATGTAGCTTACGACCACCATCGATCACATAACTGTCCATCGCAGTTTCACAGATTGGACAGCGTTTTTTCGACATCAAATCTGCCGTTTCTGCTGCGTCATCATCAGAAAGTGCGGCAAGTGATTCAACAGGCGTTAAGTTCAACGTGCCTTTACAACGCTCTTTCGGCGGTAAGTTATAGCCAGAACACCCTAAGAAGACACCTGTGGTTCCCGTACGAATCTGCATTGGGCGGTCACATTCTTTACAGTGAACTGCTTCCACCTCTACTGGTTGATTGCGGCGCATGCCGCCTTCACCTTGCGCATTGGTCAGGCGTTTTTTAAAGTCGCCATAGAAACTGTCAAGCAACTCTTTCCAATTGCGTTCACCATCGGCCACTTTATCGAGCTGACCTTCTAAGTCCGCGGTAAAGTCATAGTTCATGAGGTTATTGAAACTTTCATCTAAACGATCAGTAACAATTTCACCCATTTTTTCTGCATACAGACGGCGGTTCTCGAGTTTGACATAACCACGGTCTTGAATGGTCGAGATAATCGCCGCATAGGTCGATGGACGACCAATGCCCTTTTTCTCAAGCTCTTTCACCAATGACGCTTCAGTAAAACGTGCAGGTGGCTTGGTAAAGTGTTGCGATGGATCTAATTTTTCAAGCTTCAGAATTTCACCGACTTTCACCGCAGGCAATAACACATCATCGTCCGACTTGTTTTGACCACGTACTTTAGTGAAACCGTCAAAGACTAAGGTGCGACCTTTGGCTTTAAGCTCAACACCGTTGGCATCCACTAAAATAGTCGATGACAAGTATTCTGCTGGTGTCATTTGACACGCGACGAATTGACGCCAAATCAAATCATACAAACGTTGTGCATCACGTTCCACACCCACCAAGCTGTCGCCTTTTAACGCCACATTTGATGGACGAATCGCTTCGTGGGCTTCTTGTGCACCCGCTTTGTTACCATAGCGGTTCGGCTTAGCAGGCAAATATTTCGCACCAAACTCGGTCTCAATATGATGACGTACCATATTCACCGCATCGTCACTCAAAAAAGTCGAGTCGGTACGCATATAGGTAATAAAACCTGCTTCATACAAACGCTGCGCCAACATCATGGTTTTCTTCACAGAAAAACCCAGACGTGTACTGGCTGCTTGTTGTAAAGTCGAGGTGATATACGGCGCGCTCGGATTCACCTTGGTCGGTTTATCTTCACGTGCTGAAACTTTGTAATCTGCGTCTTTAATGAGCTTCAATAAAGCATCGGTATCGGCTTTATTGCGTAGCTTTAAGGCTTTACCTGCTTGTTTGACGGCTTCTAAACGAATCTCATCAGTTTGTGACTTAGTGTCTGCAAAAACTTGCCAGTATTCTTCGGGAATAAAGGCACGAATTTCACGCTCACGCTCAACCACCAGTTTAACTGCGACAGACTGAACACGGCCTGCCGATAAACCACGGGCAATTTTTTCCCAAAGTAAGGGCGAAATCATAAAGCCAACAACACGATCTAAAAAGCGGCGTGCTTGTTGCGCATTAACTTTATCGATATCAAGGCGTGCTGGATGCTTGAATGCATCTTGGATGGCATTTTTGGTAATTTCGTTGAACACCACACGTTGATAACGTGAGTCATCCCCACCAATCACTTCTTTTAAATGCCAAGCAATTGCCTCTCCTTCACGGTCCAAGTCCGTTGCGAGATAGACCTCGTCAACTTGCGAAGCAAGCTTTTTCAGTTCAGCAACCACATGCTCTTTGCCTGGAAGCACTTCATAATGTGCTTTCCAGTCATGCTCAGGATCAACCCCCATACGATTGACCAGTGCATTTTGTGCTTTTTCAGCTTTCTGAGCATCGGTCAGTTTGGTTCGTGTTGCTAGCTTCTTTTCTGCAGTCTTACTGGAACCACCTGTAGGTAAATCACGCACGTGACCCACAGACGACTTCACAATGTAATTCGAGCCTAAATATTTATTGATTGTTTTCGCTTTTGCAGGCGACTCCACAATCACTAAAGCACGCTTTTTCCCAGCCTCAGGAGAATCTGCTGTAGTACTTTTGGATGTGGACCGAGGAGCTTTCGCCATATTAACCGTTAATCCTGTTTCAATGGGTCTGTAAAATTAAAGTTCAGCCAAAGACTGTAAATATGCTTTCATGGCATCTAACTGGGTTGCTCTTAAGTCAGAATGCTCATCCCAATAGAGTCCCACGCAGTTTGCTTGCATATCAATAGCATAAATACCCTTTAATTCAATGGGTAAATGTTTAAACTTGTCATCACCTGTAATGAGCTCAAGCTGCTGATCAACAACGCGAGCGCGCATTAAAGGTAGGCGTGCTTCTGGAATCAGGACACTGTAGTACGCCACCATGCTGGCACGGTTTTCCGAAGCCATTGGTATTTTCGTCCAGTCAGGTGCTGCGACTAAACGCGGGTGTAAACCCATCTTGCGCGCTTTATCACGCATTTCACCTAAAGCTTTTTCTCTTGGACTTACACGAAGTCCAAAAATCGAGCCGAGGATGAATAAGATGATAAATCCGACAACCCAAATTCCAGTATTTTCCATAGCACAACCTTTTTATTCCTTTATTAGAGTTGCATAAGCACAATATAAAACGCAAGTTTGAACGATAAAATTAATTTAAGAACATTTCATGACTATATAGAACTTCGTGTCCATTCCAGTAAATATAGCCTTTATCGAGTAACTCTTTCAGTAACATACGCACATCTGACTTCGGAAACATTTGCTCAAGCAAATCACGTAGTGCATAGATATCTTTGGGTTTATTGGTTTTTAACTCGCGCAGTTTTCGTGCAACCTCAAGCTGTACAGGGTCAATCTGTGCAAAGTTTTTAAACAACTCTTGTTGCACGGACTGCGTATCTGCAGTTGGTTCAAGCTTATCCACGACACTGTCTTTTTGCAGTTGTTGTAGCGCTTGCTGCATGCTTTGCGGCTGTGAAATTGGGTCTTGTTCATCTAAATTCAGTGCCAACCACTGCTTCAACACTTTTTTACGAAAGCGAATTTGCTCATCATACCTTTTGATGATTTTGAGATTAATCAACATCCCCACTACCCGCTGCGTCTTTTCAGGTACGAGTTGCAAAATATTACTTATTGAATTTTTTAGACCGTCCAATGTGTTCGGCTTGCCTGACATTTTTCCCAAAGCATCACAATATTTTTTGACCATTTTTAAATAAGGCTGATTTTTGATGCTGTCTAAACTGGGAAGGTGACGTTGACTCGGTACAGCTTCAGACTGAATGAGGATCAAATTGCTCTGAATATCCGAAGATTGCATTAAGTCCAAAAGTATTTCTGCTGTATTGACCGCAGAGATAATTTCAACCTGCGTCTCTGGCTCAAGCAAAGCCATTAACTGCCCCACCACCACGGCATATTCGAACTCTTTTTGCTCGGCTTTGGGCGTGTCTAGAATCACCACTTGACCACTACTGATCCAAACAGCCAGTTCCGTCAAATCTTGCAATGCATACTCAAATTGACCTTGGCAATGAAACAAATACAAAGTCGGATAATGCTCCACAATCTCGCGCAACAATTTGGCAGTCGGAACATTATTTTCAAGGTCAAGAAGAACAACTTTTTGAGTCATAGGACAGTTTTTATGGGATGCACCAGAAAGCGGGTATTAGAGTAGGAACTGCATCAAAGGTCAAATGATTTCGTCAGTCAAATCGAGCTTTGAGTTGGGTAAAACAAAAAAAGAGACAAGGATCAGCAATATCTTCACCCCACATCACAGCATTTTTTAGCCCCAGACAGCAAATGCACTTAATAATGTGGTGGACGATCGGCCATCGGGTCAAATGTTGCAACTCCATCGGACAAATCTGAAGATTCAACACGTTGATACAAAATTTGCATTTGTTTTTTTAAATCAGCAATTTCCAGTCCTTGAATCACCAATTGTTCATTGAGTTGTTCAACTAAATCATCTAAAAATGCAATTCGGACTTGCAAATCTTCAATGGGTGCGGACAATGGCGCTTGATTATCAATATTTTGTTGTTTAGACACTTCAAGTCCTCATTTGAGATTTTTCAGGAAACATTATGGCCTATATTACTTTAAGGGATGTCCAACTTGCGTTTGGTGGACCTGCCTTGCTCGACGGCGCGAACTTTTCATTAGAGCGCGGTGAACGAGTGTGTTTAATTGGTCGTAATGGTGAAGGTAAGTCTACTTTACTTAAACTGATCGAGGGAAGCTTATTACCCGATTCTGGTGAAGTTTCTCTACAAAATGGCATTACCATTTCGATGTTGGCGCAAGACGTCCCAATGGACTCGGGCAAAGTGGCGGATATCGTGGCAGACGGCGCAGGTGAAGCCGCTGATGTGCTCAGAGCCTATCATGAAGCTAGTGATGCTTGTGTACTTGGAGACATGGAAGCGTGTGACCGCATGGGTAACTTGCAACACAAACTAGATCAGTTAGATGGCTGGGCTTTAGAAACCAAAGTCAATTCTATTTTAAGTAAAATGGGCCTAGACCCAGATGCCGATTTGGCCGATTTATCGGGTGGTCGTAAGCGCCGTGTGCTGCTTGCTCGTGCGCTCCTTACTCAACCCGATGTGCTATTACTGGACGAACCAACCAACCATTTGGACGTTGAAAGTATTGAATGGCTCGAGAAGTTTTTACTTGATCAAAATAATTTAACTTTACTGTTCATCTCGCATGACCGTTCATTTGTGGACAGCATTGCGACTCGAATTGTTGAACTCGACCGCGGCACTTTGCGCAGTTACGAGGGTAACTATTCACGCTACCTCGAACTAAAAGCAATGCAAATGGAAGCAGAAGAAAAGCAAAATGCTCTTTTTGATAAGCGCTTAGCTGAAGAAGAAGTATGGATTCGCCAAGGTATTAAAGCCCGTCGTACCCGTAACGAAGGTCGTGTTCGTGCCCTAAAAGAATTACGTGAACAATCTAAAGCACGCCGTTCACAACAAGGCAAGGTCAGCATGGCAACGCAAGATGCTAGTCGTTCAGGTAAAGTGGTCTTTGAAATTGAAAACTTAAGTGTTCGCTTTGGTCATGATGCACCTATCATCAAAGGCTTCTCCGCATTGGTGCTCCGCGGTGACCGTATTGGTCTTGTTGGTGACAACGGTGTCGGTAAAACCACCCTCATTAAAGCCATTTTAGGCGAACAAGAACATACGGGTACGGTAAAAACAGGTACGCAATTGGAAGTGGCTTACTTCGACCAATTACGTAATGCCCTCGACCTTGAAAAATCTGTCAAAGATAACGTGTCAGAAGGTTCTGACCATGTCGATGTGAATGGTAACCGTCGTCACATTTACAGCTATTTGCAAGATTTCTTGTTCTCACCAGAACGTGCGCGTACACCAGTCAAAGCTCTTTCAGGCGGTGAGCGTAACCGTATCCTTTTAGCCAAGTTACTACTTAAGCCATCTAACTTAATCGTGATGGACGAACCCACCAATGACTTGGATATGGTGACACTAGAGCTGCTAGAAGAAATGTTGTCCGACTACAAAGGCACCTTATTGCTTATTTCGCATGATCGTGCCTTTATGGATAACGTGGTAACCTCAACTTGGGTGTTCGATGGTAAAGGCAATATCGATGAATACATCGGTGGTTACCAAGATTACTTACAACAGCGACCAGACCAAACTGCGGTTGATCAAAAAAGTGCTGTGAAAAAAGCAGCGGCGAAAGCTGAAGCGAACGCAGCACCTGCTAAAAAAGTCAAACTCAGCTATAAAGATCAACGTGCGCTTGAACAACTGCCTTCCGAAATGGAAGCACTGGAAAAAGAGCAAGCGGAAATCAATGCCTCACTTGCAGATGGTTCACTATTTATTTCAGATGCAGACAAGGCTATGACATTGTCGAATCGTTTGACTGAAATTGATGAGCTATTGCTGGAAAAACTGGAACGTTGGGAAGAACTGGAAAATTTAACCAAATAATTTTCCGTAAGCTCCATAAAAAAACTCCGCACAATGCGGAGTTTTTTATATTTAACGCGGCGGGCGATGCCCACCACCGCCAGGATGTATGCCAGCACCTCCACCTGGATGTATCCCACCCCCGCCAGAATGAATTCCACCACCACCTGAATGACTACCTCCTGGATGGATATGATCAGGATGTTGCCCTCCTGGATGTCCACCGCCATGACCATTAGGTGGTGGACGATGGTTTTCTAGTGGAAAGGGTGCATACCCTGTCCAACCAAACCCATGATAATAATGATTATAATCATCATATGGACTATAGACACAGCCCGTTAAAGAAATGAATAGCACGCCGCAACTGATAATGTTTTTTAGCATTTTTACCCCCCTGTTCTTATCTTTCTTCTTAGTATTGAGAATTTCACCCAAATTAAAACAAAACAAATGTTGTGAGATATTTAGACCATGTTCTCCTCTGAGCATGAATACATCTTCTTCGCCCACCTCATAAAAACTATCACAACTTGATATGAGAAGGTCCTGTACAACAGGTTCATGGTGAAGATTGCATCTTCATTCTTGCTTCATGCTAAACTCGAAACATTCTTTTTTCAGCCTTTATCGCAATTTATGAGTTCGAAGCCAGACTATCAACCCGGTGAATTTCAGTGGTCTTTTCTGCATCCCAAATATTGGGGCGTTTGGATTGGTATCGTCTTTCTCATGATATTGGCGATTCTTCCATGGGCAATTCAACACCGACTGGCCACCCTCTTAGGCAATCTCGGTTTTAAATATCTGAAGTCGAGGCGTAAAACCACCGTTCGTAATCTGGAGGTGTGTTTCCCTGAATGGTCGGCCCAAGAAGTCCTTGAAAATGCCCGTTTAGTTTTTGTCGATCAAATGCTGGGCGTATTTGAAACGCTGAATGCGTGGTATAACCCAAAGTGGTTTACTGGCCGTGTTAGTATTGAAGGTTTAGAACATATTCAAAAAGCACAAGCAGAAGGTAAAGGCGCACTGCTTTTAGGAACCCACTCTACTTTGCTCGATGCGGGTGGTTATCTATGCGCGCAGTATTTTGAACCAGATGTGGTGTATCGCCCACAAAATAATCCACTGCTGGATATGCTCATCTACCGCTGCCGCGCCACCATTTATGCACATCAAATTGATCATGATGACATGCGTGGTTTGGTCCGCAACTTAAAAAATGGCCATGCCATTTGGTATAGTCCAGATCAAGACTTTGGTTTAAAACAAGGTGTTATGGCGCCATTTTTTGGCGTTCCCGCAGCGACAGTTACCGCACACCGTCGTTTATTGAAAATGACCAAAGCCGCAGCCATTCCTCTGTATTTTTATCGTGATGGGGATATTAAAAACCCACAATACAAAGTGTTGATTGAACCTGCGGTGGAAAACTTACCCAGTGAAGATGAAGTCGATGATGCGACACGCGTGAATCAAATTATTGAAAATCAACTCCGTATTGCTCCGACTCAATATATGTGGTTCCACCGTCGCTTTAAAACTCGCCCTGCAGGCTATGACAAGATTTATTCTTAACAAAAAAAGGGCTGCTTAAAAAGTTGAACCCGAGTTCTGCGTCCTGCAAAACTCGGGTACATGAGGTTGTGCTTTCAACGTTATTCTTGTTTTATTCGGTGGCATTCCATACCTACATCATATCCATGATGATTTCCATCAGCTTCAACTTCCATACTGGGATGATCCATTCCCGCTCCATCTGCTGATGAGACTAGAATACGGGGATACTAAATGACTAACCATTCGTCAGATTCCCAAATCCCTGTAAGCCATATCCTACACTGATGAAATCCGAGCACCCCGTATGTTTACTGGTAATCTTTGGCAATTTTATCTGTAACCTGCTTACCTTCTCGTTCCGCTTTCTCAATTCCATCTTCAATCGCCTCTTGCGCTTCTTGCTCATCGGCTTCGGTTTGTTCCAGCTCTTCTTGTGCCAGCTCAAACACCCGACCTGTTTGTAGCACCACATATACAGGAAAATGATCTGAACCAATATGTGCTAAACGCTGCATCTGTACTAAGGCAAAATCCGTACTGTGAAAAACATGATCCAGTGACCAGCGCAGCAAGGGGTAGTCGGCATGAAAAGTATTGACAAAATGTCGTCCGACGCGAGGATCTAGCAGCCCACTGATCCGTTGAAAAAGCCGTGTCGTACGCGACCATGCCACGTCATTCAAATCCCCCATCACAATGCAACTTTCATCCAAATCTTTAATCTGATCACCAACTATCAATAATTCAGCATCACGTAAAGTAGAGTCTTTGGCTTCGGTCGGACTTGGCGGTTTCGGGTGTAAGCAATACAGTTGCACTGGCTGTCCTGACCTTAAGATGACTGTGGCATGAATCGAAGGAATTTCATCGCTCAAAATAAACTTCACTTCAATATCTTTAAGCGCTAAACGACTATACAAGTGCATGCCGTACAGATTATCCAAAGGCACTGCAACCCGATAGGGATAGTCATCTTCCAGTACATTCAAGGCTTGTTGCCAATGTGCATCTGACTCTAAAGTCAAAATCAAATCCGGTTGATGCTGATGAATCTGCTGCAGCAATAAGTGATATTGAGTATTGGGCGTTAGTACATTCGACACAATTAAAGAAATCTGACGCTCTGACTGTAACTCTGTTTTGGTAACCGTTTTAACCTGTTTTTTCCACACAAAAGTATAAGGCAACACCATTTTGAGTTGGTACGCCACCGCCGCAATTAACCCAATCAAAATAGCTTCACGCACCCAATCCCAAGGCGCATCCCAAAGCAACATCAAGATAAATGCAATCAACCCCAACGCCAAAATCTGTAAGCGTGGAAAATCTGCACCTCGAAACCACCATTCATCTCGAGGAATCAGTGACCAGAAGCTTAACCAAATCACAACACATGCCAGCAACTCAACCCAGATCATAGATACCCACTCTTATATTCTTAATTTTTTGTAGATTCATAAATTAATATCAATTTTGCATGTAACATAAACAAGATATATTGCACAATATAATTGCTGTTTTCATTGTGTAGTGCTTGCAGTTAAGCGCTCTTTTGATACACTCGAATCCCCTTTTAATTTTTAACGCACCGAGGCAAAGTGACATGAAAGTAGGTCTGGTCGGTTGGCGCGGGATGGTTGGTTCCGTCCTTATGCAACGAATGGTTGAAGAGAATGATTTTGCTCATTTTGAGCCATTTTATTTCTCTACCAGTAATGCAGGCGGTGAAGCGCCTGCGTTTGGCGGTAAAACTGCCCCAGCACTTATGGATGCATCAGACATTAACAGTCTGAAGCAAATGGATGTCATTATTACCTGCCAAGGTGGCGACTATACCTCAGAAGTTTTCCCAAAGCTGAAAGCGGAAAACTGGGCAGGCTATTGGATTGATGCGGCATCTACACTTCGTATGGAAGATGAAGCCATTATCGTACTTGACCCTGTCAACATGAATGTCATTAAAGATGGTTTAGTGAACGGTACCAAAACATTCGTGGGCGGTAACTGTACAGTTTCACTGATGCTGATGGGCTTAGGTGGTTTATTCCAAAACAATTTAGTGGAATGGGCAACCTCGATGACTTATCAAGCAGCATCGGGTGCTGGTGCGCAAAATATGCGTGAACTGATCTCTGGTATGGGCTATTTGTACAACAACACCAAAGATTTGTTAGATGACCCACGCTCTCCAATTCTAGATATCGACTCTAAAATTGCGGAATTACAACGTGGCGAAGGTTTCCCTTCAGCAAACTTTGGCGTGCCATTAGCAGGCTCACTCATTCCTTATATCGACAAACAATTAGACAGCGGTCAGTCGAAAGAAGAATGGAAAGGTCAAGTTGAAACCAACAAGATCTTGGGCAACCAGCAAATCGTTCCGATTGACGGTCATTGTGTGCGTATTGGTGCGATGCGTTGTCACTCTCAAGCTTTAACTTTGAAGCTGAAGAAAGACGTGCCTCTCGATGAAATCGAAGATATGTTACGTAGCGCGAACCAATGGGCAAAAGTGGTTCCAAATACCCGTGAAGCGTCTATGACGGACTTAACACCTGTGGCTGTAACAGGCACATTAACAGTTCCTGTTGGTCGTCTACGCAAATTAAATATGGGCAAAGAGTACTTAGGTGCTTTCACTGTCGGTGATCAATTGCTTTGGGGTGCTGCGGAACCCTTACGTCGTATGCTCCGTATCCTGATTGACTACAAAAATACTTAAGTATTTACCCGCTAAAGTATTAAGCCGATCACACTTGATCGGCTTTTTTTTGTAACCTCAATGTTAACGTTTTACAAATAACACACAACTCGCTAATCTATAATTTTCGCTTTGCGATCTGTGACCGAGCTAAAGATTAAGATGACCGTAAATAACAAATTAAAGATAGCCATTTTAGCCATTATTGCTTCGCAAAATGTGAATGCGATCACTGTTGATCCTATTCAAATTCA
>NZ_JBUEBA010000002.1:2772581-2773212 GCF_058107045.1 Acinetobacter sp. AB03
GGAATTTAAGAAAGTGCTCGAAATTTTAAGAAAGAAAAAGCCTGATAGGACAAGGGCTATATGAAATTTGTCGTGTACAGAGTTAAATGAGATAACAACCTAATACCCCAAAACAATAATGAAAATGACTGCAATGAAGCGAGCAGTTTTACTGTTCCCAATGCTCTGTGTTAGTTGTGCCACAACAAGCCAAACGCAGCTCAAGCAAACCTTACAACACTATATCGGACAATCGTCAAATCAAGTTCAAAATCAACTCAACCTCAATAGCATGGGCTATAAAGTGCTCGGTGCTCCTGTACATACCCCAGAGAAACTGACCTACACTCTGTTACGTAATATGCCTATTCCGATGGGAACCCCCAACCTTGGAACCAGTGTCACTATGGGTGCGCCCATTCCAACACCTTCCAGCGGTAGCCTGAATATTGAAATGAAATGTAAAATTGAGTTCAGACTGCATGATGATCTTGTGGAATCTATTCACTACATCGGCAAAGCGTGTTAACGGCTGCGTTATGTTGAGTCGCCTACATACCGTTTATCTCAAATTACTCGAAACATACTCAAACGAACGTTCAGATATACAATACTAAAAGGGTCTTTCTCTGCTTAGGGGATGATCATGAAG
>NZ_JBUEBA010000002.1:2773312-2835354 GCF_058107045.1 Acinetobacter sp. AB03
AGAGGCAGGTTGGACATTTGATTTCTAGAGTTATTTGCATTTCTCTATTTTATCAAAATTCAACCTGCTTTTTTTTAGCATACTTTTTGATACACCACCCAAATTCAATCTGCACCTGGGGAACTGTTGTATGCAGAATTGAACTTTCACGATGCCGATCCGAATGCTCCGATTCAAGCCAGTCTAGCTAGCGCAGAAGATTTAATGTCTCTTGGTGTCATGCATCAGCCGCCCAGTAATCTGAACTTTTTTACCCGTCGTACCAGCGCCAGTACAGGTGTAATTACGATTACTTCTTCACGCCCTTTAACTGAAGCGGAACTGAACATTGTCGTCAAAATCAAAGAAGGCAATGCGGCACGACTACAACATATTAAAACAGCCAATAAACGCTCGGCAGCACTTCAAGCCCGTACGAATAATAATGAAAAAGCCTTAAAACCGGTGGTGATTGTCAATGAAAAAGATATTGCGCTGAACTTACCTGTCAGCACACAATTCAATAGCTTAAAAACAACAGCTGCGCCGACGACAAATACGACGCCTCTCAAACTCAATAACCATACCCCACCAAGCATAAGTGCGACCGCTATTACAGCGCCAACGCAAGTTATTTCAGTAGCCTCTACGCAAATTGCAGCAGCTGCTCAAACATCAGCTCCACGTGTTGAATCGATTACGCAAGCGAAAAAATCGGCAGATCCGTTAGTGCAAAAGTATGCCGATTCAGTTCAAAAATCAGATGCACCCATTTCAGCACAGGCTAACCCTCAAGCCACTCCATCGATAGCAAAAACAACACCTGCTGCCCCTGCAACTACTGCACGCCAAGCCCCACCTCAAAGTGCCCATGTTGTTCGGTCGAATGAATCTCTATGGGGCATTGCATCGCGTATTGCTGCAGAAGAAAACCGTCCTGTCGGTGAAGTCATGCAACAAATTAAAGCCAAGAACGAACATGCCTTTATTCAAGGCGACGTAAACCGCTTACGTCGTGGTGCCAACCTCAATTTAACAGGTCTACAAACGGCAAAATCAGAGCAAAAGGTCTCCGTTTCATCACTTCCAAAACAAAGCTCACAGCAATCTGGCAAGGCGAAATACCGCCTCAATCAAGCCGAGATGAGTTTGGTTGCAGAGAAAGAGCAAGATTCAAGCCACGGTTCTGCCAAGAAGTCGACAGAAAAGAATCAAACATCAAACGAGTTGTCATTAAAAGTTATGACATCCCGTGAAAAAACCGTTAAATTACAGAGAAACGTAACACAATTAGAAGTGGCACTTAATCAGAAAGATCAGAGAATTCAATTACTAAACGCTCGTCTTGCACAATTGCAACAACAATTGAAAGCACAACAAACTGAGAAAAAGCCAACACACTAAAGTGTTATTTTGATTATTTGATTTTGGATGAACTTGCACAAAGACAAGTTCAAAAGGGGTAAAACATGCTTATTTATGTGATTCCATTTATCTTACTATTGGTTGTTGCCATAGTCTTAAAAAAGCGTGAGGCGAGTAAAGAAGCAGAACCAAAAACTCAAAAAGCGGTTGCTGCAAAAAATAAAGCCAAAAAAACCAGTTCGTCTAAAAAATCCCCGCAACAAACTCAAGTCGTTGAAGATGTTGTTGCTAAAAAAGCCACGACACCACTCGCCACAGATCTACGTAATAAAATTGAAGGCCAAATTCGCGACCGCAATTTCTTCTCAGCTGAAGCACAAATCAACCAAGCCCTAAATAAAGACAATTCACAACACGAATTATATTTACTGCTGCTCGATATTCACTTGCTCCAAAAAGACGAGTTTGCCATCAGCCAATTGCTGAATCATTTACGTTCTTTAGAACTGGATGATATTTTGGCGCAAGCAGAAGCCAAAATATCGGATTACGATCAATTAAATCAAAACCCTAGCCATGACACACTTGAATCAAAGTCAATAGGAGTTGTTCCATCAACACCAAAACCTGTAGAAGCAACCAATACTGCTGACTTTGATGCCCTGATGTCATCAAATAATGCTGCGCCCGCTCCTGTGCAAGCTTCTGTTGTTGAACCAGTTCAAGACATTAAACCGCTTGATTTTGATACCTCAGCATTTACCACCACAACAACAGCTCAACCTGAACCGAGCATCGAAGTCCAAAGCTTAGAATTTGATATCTCAAGTTTAAATACACCAACAGCAGAACCCGCTAAACCTGCTGAAGAACGTAAACCACTCGATTTCGGTTCACTCTCTTTAGAAAGCACGCCGGCTCAACCAGCAGAAACTGCTGCAGCCGACATCCAACCTTTAGATTTTTCATTCAATCTCGACACAGCGCCAGAAGTAGAAACTTCACCGCTTGCTGCGGATGAGCGTCCTGAATTTACATTTGATTTTTCAAGCGAATCCACGGCTGAAGCGGCAAAAGACACCCCTGCTTTTTCTTTCGATACGGTTAGCTCAAGTGAAGCGATAGTAGAAGAAACTCCAGCAGTTGGTACGTCAAACCTCAGTTTTAGTCTAGAGTCTACTGCACCTGCCAATACGGTGGATCAAAGCGATCCTCTGGTACAGTCTTTCCCTCAACTGAGCGAAGTCAATGAAATACACTTAAACCTTGAATTGGCTGAGCAATACATTCAACTCGGTGCTTTCGAAGCTGCACGTGAAATTTTGGTTGAACAAGAACCAAACTACTCTATGGAACAACGTCAGCAAGTCGAACAGTTACTGAGTCGCATAGCATCCTAAGCCATTTCGTTTTAAACTAAAGCAGTCATCACCGACTGCTTTTTTTATAATGAAAAAAATTGCGCTTATCTATATGGGTGGAACCTTTGGCTGTATTGGCGAACCCTTACAACCAATGCCTGCCGAAGACTTTATTCCCAAGCTCACACATGTCTTGCCGATTCATCTCGACATTGAATGTTTTATTGCACCTGTCATTAAAGACAGTAGCGCCTGTACGGTTGCAGACTGGTTATTGCTGATTCAGCAGATTCAACAATTGCAACTGCAACAATTCCAGCATTTTGTCGTGATTCATGGCACAGATACCTTAAGCTATGCCAGTGCTGTCGCGGCACACTTTATTGCAGATTCCGCACGTGTGGTTTTCACAGGTAGCCAATATCCATTACTTAATGTACAAGGTACAGATACGCGTGAATTTAGCGATGCGATTAGTAATTTGAATTTTGCCTTAGATGCGGTGATGAAACATCCTGTCGGAGTGTATCTAGCTTTTCATCAACAGGTATTGCATGCGCAAACCGCGTTAAAACGACATACCACAGAACTGGATGCTTTTACAGGCGTCATGGCTGAACAGCCGATTCCACATAGCTTAAAAACACACATAGTACAAACAGGTGATGTAGAACAATCTCACCAATTCAATTGCCTCAATCTGATGATGCAACCTGTTGCCTTAGCTCAACAATTGCAGAATTTGAAAAACCTGCTTACAGCCCCACCACATTTCCTCATTTTGCAAGGTTTTGGAACGGGTAATTTAGCTGTGAATGCCGAGTTGATAGCACTTTTCGATGAATTTTACGCACAAGGCTGTGTTGCTATCTTAAGCACCCAAGTCCCTTTCGGCCGTACTGATCAGCGCTATGCAGTTGCCGCGTGGACAACTCAGGCCAAAATAATTGTCAGTGATTGCCTCGGGCATGCAGATCTGTATGCCAAAGCCCTTAAAATGTATTTACAATACCCCAGCGCTGAAGCACGCTTCAGCCATTGGCATGATTTGGGTTAATTTGAGGTACATATGCAACGTTTTGCGATCGGCATTGAGTTTTGTGGAACACACTATCGTGGTTGGCAAACCCAGCAAACAGGTGTGATCAGCGTACAAGAGACGATTGAAAAAGTACTCTCTAAAATTGCCAATGAACCGATTAGCTTACATGGTGCTGGTCGTACCGATGCTGGCGTCCATGCCACCAATATGGTGGCGCATTTTGATAGCTCGGCACTTCGTTCAGAGCGCGGTTGGTTAATGGGCAGCAACAGCCAACTGCCAAAAGATATCTCGATCCAGTGGATCAAAGCGATGGATCAAGACTTTCATGCACGCTTCAAAGCGCAGGCACGTCGTTATCGCTATGTGGTCTATAACCGCCCGCAACGCCCTGCTCTTATGTATAAACAAGTCACACATGCCTATTATGCATTAGATGTAGCGAAGATGATGCAAGCTGCTCAAAAGTTCGAAGGCACGCATAATTTTGAAAGCTTCCGTGCAGCCGCATGCCAATCCAATCAACCTGTGCGCCATGTCAGCCATTGTCGCTTAATTCAACATGGTCCATATTTGGTACTCGACATTCAGGCCGATGGCTTCTTACACCATATGGTCCGCAATATCATGGGCTGCTTACTGGAAATTGGTCAAGGTATGTATGAAGTCGAGCATATTGAGGCTATTTTCGCAGCAGAAGACCGCAAAGCCGCAGGCATTACAGCCCCTCCTGATGGGCTGTATTTCATTCATGCCGACTATCCAGCACAGTTTGAGCTACCTAAGCAACCGCTTGGGCCGCACTGGCTAAATATGCCTGAATAATTTATTTTTGAATCCTCCCCCGCCTGCTTTTTTAAAGGAGGTTAGGAGGGATTTCTTAACGCTGCTTACGCTTTCGATATTCCACTGGGGTTTCATTGGTCCAGCGTTTAAATGCACGATAGAAGGTACTTGGCTCAGAAAAGCCCGTCAAATACACGATACGCTCTACACTTTCAGCCGTATTGGCCAAAAGTTTTTTCGCCAAACGACAGCGATAATCAGACAAAATTTGCTGGAAGCTGGTATTCGCCTCACTAAGTTGTGTGCGTAACCGCCTTGGGGTAATACTGAGCTGTGAAGCCACTGTTTCAAGTGTGGTTTCACCACTTTCTAGGGTTGAACCTATCGCACGACGGACTTCACCCACCAAATCATAACGGGCTAATTCTTGAAGTTTTTCAATCGCTAACTGCTCATGCAGTTGCAATAATTCAGGTTCCGCTTGCCACAACGGATAAGCCAAAATACTTGGGTCAAAATATAAGCGGGTTTCTTTTTGCCCTAGACTAACCGGGCACTCATATACGCGGAAATACTCATCATCAAACGCGCCTTTACTGAAGTTAAAATCAATATAGATCGGTTCAAAGCGCCCTTCAGTAATAAATTTAAAGAACCGTAAAATACCTGACATCGCACATTCAGAAAAATGTCGATTGACCAAATTTTCAGCCCAAGGTTGTTCCCCATTGGTCAAATAACACCGGTCATCTTCAACCACCAACTTGGCATGAAAGGCATCACTGATCAATCGCTGATAAGCCAAAGCGCGCTTCAAGCCCTCACCAAAGTTTTCCGATGAAATAAACAAATGCTCAATTACTTGACCACGGTATAAAGGCAGATTTTCACCCAAATGTAGACCGATGTCTGGATCGCGACTCACCTCTTCTGCCGCCACCCAAAAAGCGTATTGTGCGCTCAAAGGCGTACGCTCATTGGTTTCCATCTGATTTAATGCAACACCCGCCTTTGTTAAAATCTCTTCTGTTGGCAACCCTGAACGACGAATCGCTTGGTAGCCTAATCGCAAGACAATCGATGCATCCGTTAGCTGACCCACGCTAGAACCTTCCTTGTATGTTCTTCATTTATACATAAAACATTAAAATTAGATTAACTGCGATTGACCGAACTGACAACAACTTATACAGTTTTTTTGTTGAAAATATTTATTCCTCTTGTTCGCTTATTTTACTGACAGATGATCAGGCAACCGCCCATTCCGCCTTGTTTTATGCAAAAAAATTGACTATAATTTGCGCCTTTCCAATTTATTCATTCAGGTAGGCTATGGCCAATAAAGAGGAACTCATCGAGTTCGAAGGCGTTGTCACCGAGACGCTTCCTAATACTATGTTTCGTGTACGTTTAGAAAACGGTCATGAAGTGATTGCTCACATCTCTGGTAAAATGCGTAAACACTATATTCGTATTTTGACTGGCGACAGTGTTAAAGTAGAAATGACACCTTATGATTTGTCTAAGGGTCGTATCACTTATCGTGCGCGCTAAGTTTTAGCGAAGCGAAAAAGCCACTTTTTAAGTGGCTTTTTTAATGTCTGCGCTCAGACTATACGTTATACATCGGCTATATTTAAACCAAAAATCAAACTATAATTAAATGAGTTATTGTCAGTTGTTTTAGTTCCATATGTTTCTTACTCCTTCAAGCTTGTAGCAGCTCTCCAGCACAACACCAGACCGTCGTTTCACCCGCTAAAATTGCGCTCCCCGACTATTTAGAACAATATATCGGCCAAGATGTATCGAGCATTCGGCGCGAACTCAACTTACGTCAGCTCGGTTATGAAACCTTAGGTGCGCCGATTCAAACACCAAACCAACTGAGTTATACCATTGTCAGACGGATTCAAATTCCAACTCCTATGCCCACTATGCGCAGTGACAGCAGTGTCGGTGCAATTCCTATTCCCACACATACACCATTTTATGATGTTCAGTTAGAGTGCCAAGTCCACTTTTTATTAAAAGATAATATTGCACAATCAATTCAATATCGAGGCAAAGCCTGCAAAGGTTATTAAATCTTGAGCATAAAAAAACGCAGCGGATGGCTGCGTTTTCAAATTGTTTTGGCTTACTTCAGTGCAGCCACAACCGCCTGCCCCATTTCCGCAGTACCCACTTTGCTCATGCCTTCAGACATGATATCAGCGGTACGCAAGCCTTGATCTAGGACACTGCCTACAGCATCTTCAATCGCTTGAGCAGCAGCTTCTTCACGGAAAGTATAACGCAACATCATAGCCACTGAAAGAATAGTGGCTAATGGATTGGCAATATTTTGTCCTGCGATATCGGGCGCCGAACCATGACATGGCTCATACATCCCTTTTGAATTTTCATCTAAGGATGCTGATGGCAACATCCCAATTGAACCTGTCAACATCGCGGCTTCATCAGACAAAATGTCACCAAATAAGTTACCTGTCACAATCACGTCAAACTGTTTAGGCGCGCGCACCAACTGCATTGCAGCATTATCAACATACATATGCGACAAGTTAATGTTTGGATAGTCAGCTTCTTTCATCGCCGTTACGGTTTGCTTCCAAAGCTCCGTCACTTCAAGTACGTTGGCTTTATCAACTGAACAGACTTTGCCGCCACGTAAACTGGCCATTTCAAAAGCCACTTTCGCAATACGCTTAATTTCAGACTCAGCATAAACGTCGGTGTTAAAACCTTGTTTTTCACCATTCTCAAGTTCACGAATCCCCCGTGGCTGACCGAAATAAATCCCGCCAGTTAATTCACGAACGATAAGAATATCAAGACCCGCTACAATTTCAGGCTTTAAGCTTGATGCATCTGCCAATTGCGGATACAAAATAGCTGGACGTAAGTTCGCGAATAAATTCAATTCACTACGAATTTTTAACAAACCACGCTCTGGACGGATCGAACGCTCAATGTTGTCCCACTTCGGACCACCTACCGCACCAAGTAAAATTGCATCTGCATTTTTAGCTTGTGCTGCGGTCACATCTGGATAAGGTGAACCGTGTGCATCTATGGCAGCCCCACCGAGTAGGCCCTGTTCCCACGTTAAACCTAAATTGAATTGATCATTGACTCGTGTAAGTACCTGTTCTGCGGCTTTTACAATTTCAGGACCAATGCCGTCACCAGCCAAAATCAAAATATGTTTAGACATGAAATATTCCATTGTTGGTGAGTTCTGACTCACACGATTAAAGTTTTTGTTCTACAAACTCGCCCAAGCCATTTAAGACATTGTAAGGTTTGCAAAAACGACGAATTGTTCTTTGGTTTTGTTTTAAATCGACACACAAAGGGTCAGGTGCAGACATATTCAATAAGCTTCCCTGATGTCGACTGCGTGCACGAAACATCCTAAAGGTGTAGCGTTCCGCAGGCTTAAAACGATGAATCACATGCAGCGTTTCAGCGCGATCGACCGAAACAGGATAGAAGCGAATCACCAGTTCATGTTGCCCCGCTGGCACTGACAGAAACAAGACATTCGCTTCATTCAAATCATCTCGTTTTAGACGCACGACCTTCTCTCGAATGGCCTCACGGCTGACGCGATGATTGTCTGCATTAACAATTTTGATCTGATTCCATCGTTCAAACTCGCAGTTCACTGTACCAGTACAATAAAGCTGCGCATTATTTTTACTCGCTGGGGTATCCTGAATCCGCTTAATGCTTGCCGTATTCATACTTTGGCAGGCAGTTAATGTTCCCACCAACGCCAGTAGAGCGATACGACTGTAACTCGTCACCATTGTTCAAGCCCAACCTTTACCAGTAGCAAAACGTTTAAAATTCTTTTGCTCGATATTAACAAGAGATGGACTCAAGCACTAGATGCATCGAATTTTCAATTAAGCATGAATTTCAGCAAACACCCACGGACGTGATGCTTTGGTCTTTTCTTCATAGGCTTTGATGTCATCTGCGACCTGTAAAGTTAAACCGATATCATCCAAACCATTTAACAAACAGTGCTTACGAAATGGATCCACTTCAAATGTGAAGGCTTCACCCGATGGTGTACGCACTTCTTGCGCGTCCAAATCAATCGTTAGCTGATAACCTTCTGTTGCTGCACATTCTTTGAAAAGTTGATCAACAATTTCTTCAGACAAAATCACAGGTAACATGCCATTTTTGAAACTATTATTGAAGAAAATGTCGGCATAGCTGGGCGCAATCACAGTACGGAAACCATATTCTTCCAATGCCCACGGCGCATGTTCGCGGCTTGAACCACAACCAAAGTTCGCACGAGAAATTAAGATGCTCGCACCTTGGTAACGTGGCTGATTCAATGCAAAATCAGGGTTTTTAGGACGTTTAGAATTGTCTTGCCCCAAAAAACCTTCATCTAAATAACGCAATTCATCAAATAAGTTTTCACCAAAACCCGTGCGCTTAATGGATTTCAAAAACTGTTTTGGAATGATCAAGTCTGTATCGACATTGGCACGGTCTAAAGGTGCAACGATACCTTGTTCAACGGTATATTTTTTCATGTCTATGCTCCCAAGCCCGAATTAAAATGAACGCACATCGACAAAGTGACCTGCAATCGCTGCTGCGGCTGCCATTGCTGGACTCACCAAATGCGTACGACCGCCATTGCCCTGACGACCTTCGAAGTTACGGTTAGAGGTCGATGCACAGTGCTCACCGGGTTGTAATTTGTCTGCATTCATGGCTAAACACATTGAACAACCTGGCTCACGCCATTCAAAGCCCGCTTCAATCAAAACTTTGTCTAAGCCTTCAGCTTCGGCTTGCGCTTTGACTAAACCAGACCCTGGAACCACCATGGCTTGTTTAATCGTACTTGCCACTTTTTTGCCTTTGGCAACTTCAGCCGCGGCACGAATATCTTCAATGCGAGAGTTGGTACATGAACCAATAAAAACACGGTCTAACTGAATATCTGCCAACGCCTGACCTGCGGTTAAACCCATGTAGTTATAAGCACGCGTCCAATCATTGCGTTGCACTTCATCTTTGGCTTGTTCTAAAGTTGGTACAGCTTGAGTCACTGGAATCACCATTTCAGGCGATGTACCCCAAGACACTTGTGGCTCAATCTCTTCACCTTGCAATACAACTACAGTGTCAAAATGCGCATCTGCATCCGAATGTAAGGTATTCCAATATGCAACAGCAGCATCCCACTGTGCGCCCTGTGGTGCATATGGACGGTCTTTGACATAAGCAATGGTTTTGTCATCGACAGCAACCATACCCACACGTGCGCCACCTTCAATCGCCATATTACATACCGTCATACGGCCTTCGATCGACATATCACGGAACACTTGACCACCAAACTCGATCGCGTGACCTGTACCACCCGCAGTACCAATTTTACCAATGATGGCTAAAACCACATCTTTCGGTGTTACGCCCTGACCCAATTGACCATCAACACGTACCAACATGTTTTTCATCTTCTTTTGAACCAAGCATTGGGTTGCCAATACATGCTCCACTTCAGATGTACCAATCCCGTGCGCCAAACAGCCAAATGCACCATGTGTTGCCGTATGTGAGTCTCCACAGACCACCGTCATACCTGGTAAAGTCAAACCTTGCTCAGGCCCGACTACATGTGCAATACCTTGACGGACATCATTAATGTCGAACTGCACCACATTAAAGGCTTTACAGTTGTCATCTAAAGTTTGAACTTGGATACGCGAAGTATCATCTTCAATACCTGCGATTCCCTCTGAGCGCTCTTTGGTCGATGTTGGAACGTTATGATCAGGGGTTGCCACATTCGCACTTAAACGCCATGGTTTACGGCCCGCCAGTTGTAGGCCTTCAAAGGCTTGCGGAGAAGTCACTTCATGTAATAAATGACGGTCGATATAGAGTAAAGCCGAGCCATCGTCGCGTTGTTTTACTAAGTGGTCATCCCACAATTTGTCATACAATGTTTTTGCTTGTTGGTTTTCGCCTGCCATGTCGATTGACTCCACTGGACTGGGTAATTCTTTCATTAAAATCGATTATAACGACGATTTCACATAAATCTAATTTATCATTTTTATTAATTTAAAAACTTTTTGGAATTATTTTAAATTCATACCTCTTTGTTTCAATCCCTTTGATTACAAGCCCTCACTGCTGGTTTTAATTCAAGCGCTATAGCCTATTTCTCAACCTGTTGTAGGCCTCGCAGTATATGTCTCTGCTCAGCCATGCAAGGTTTATCTCCCCTATTTAGACCAATACTTTTTAAGGCTCGCTTCGTTGATGTGAATAGTAAGACAGCGACCTATGCATAGACTAAAGAGTAAAATCTACAGAAGCTTGTTTTCTCACGTCAAATATTCCAAACAGTCGACTGCATCGCCTTGCATTCAAAAACCCAATCACGAGCAATCAAAATTTCATTTTGACTTTATTAATGATAATAATTACTATTTACAAATGAAAGGCATTATTGAGAGGGTATTTATCATGGCGAACATTCAGAAATTTGTAGCGAACAATCAGCGCATATTCAAAAAAACCCTAAGCTATTACATCATGCACATTACCGTGGCCATGATTGTGGCTTATTTTGTCACAGGTAACTTATGGATGGCGGTCACCCTCAGCTTATTAGAACCAACCGTGCAAGCCTTCGCATTCTTTTTCCATGAACGTATTTGGGAGAAAAAGAACTGTACTACCGAAGAAAATATTCCTGCTTAAGCCCTTATATCAAGCGCCCTCTCAACTCTCCAAAAGATCACATCAAGTGATCTTTTTTTATTTCAGTCCAGACCAAATAACCTATATTCATTTTAAAGATCGCAATTCATATAAAATTATTTTATAATTTAATTATACTTTCATAACTAGATTATCCTTATGAATCTTGCAGCCTTCGAAGCTTTTGTAAAAGTCATGGAAACCGGCTCTATTTCTTTAGCCGCAGATCAGCTCTTCATTACGCAACCTGCTGTAACCAAACGTATTCATAGTTTAGAAGAATATTTTGGTGTGAAACTGTTTGAGTCTGCGGGTCGTGGTGTACAAGCCACACATGCCGCGCATTCACTGCTGCCTAAAGTTAAAAACTGGCTCAATGAACTGGGTGACATTCATCACACCTTGAGTCATGAACAAGGCATGGTCCAAGGCAAACTCAAAATTGGCACCAGTCATCATATTGGTTTGCATCACTTACCGAGCCATTTACGTAGCTATGTGCAAAGCTTTCCAAATGTCACCTTAGATGTGCACTTTGTTGACTCCGAGCAAGCGCATGAAAAAGTACTGGCTGGCGACTTAGAATTGGCTTTTTTGACGCTTCCACCCAAACTCGATGAACGTTTGCAGTACATCACCATTTGGGAAGATCCTTTAGTTTTTGTAGCAGCACCGTTTCATCCGTTGGCACAAATGCAAAACCTACAACTCGAAGACCTGATTCAATACCCAAGTTTATTGCCTGCGTCACAAACCTATACCAGCCAAATCACACTAGCAGAGTTTGAAAAACAAGGGCTGAAACCTAAAATCACCATGAGCAATAATCCACTCGAGTCGATTCGTATGTTGGCATCGATTGGACTGGGTTGGTCAGTGCTTCCAAAAACGATGATTAACCAAGACCTACAGCAGTTGAATGTGAAGTTCGAAATGAACCGTCAACTCGGTATGGTTTGGCATCCAGGCAGAACCCAATCTCGTGCGGTGCAAGAGCTGATTGCAATGATGAACTAAGCTTTGCAAGCATTAAAAAACCATCCACAAGGATGGTTTTTTATTTTGCGCAAGCGAATTAAGAAACACTAATAGCCAGTGCAGCCAGCCCAAGCCAAATCACCAGCAAGATCGAACCTACTATAAGATTTGTACCCCCACGATTTTCTAATTCCGTATGGACGTTTCCACTTCCCAACTGGCGAATTTTGGCAATCTGCTGATCGACATGATGCTTGTATAAGGTATTCTCAAACATTCCAAATGCTACGGCCAAGCCAATATTTGCACCAGAACTTTCAATCCCCAAAAATATTTCAACCATCCCTATGACCACAATTAAACCAATGGCCATAAAGCCATAACGGTACATTTTTCGATAAAATAACCAGACCACACCTAAGAAAAAGGCGGCAATATTAAAGCCTGCATATTGTTTCTTTGGCGTGATTTTTTCAAATTGAGCTTGATAGTAAGACTCATATTTCGCACCGACAAACAGGGCACGATCTTGTTCTAGTTGATTAACTGAAGCGACATGTTCTAAAGACGTAGAGTCAGGAAAAGTTTGATGATCGAGAGACATAAATTTCTACTTTTATCTTATTTTTATCAAGAGAGGCAAAGCTTCGACGCTCAGCCTCTTTAAGCTCAGTTTATTTTTGAATCAGTGAATCTTCATGCAGGGATTCATTCAGCTGATCTACAATGATAGCCCACTCACCATCCGATTTAATTTTTTCTGCCAAAAACTGACGTTGCGCTTCAGTCCAATACTCTGCGTCAACAATCGTGGTTTGTGCATTGAGCTGATGCGTTACAATAAACAACGCGATGGCCTCTTCACTCGCATCTAAACCGAGTTGCTCAAACAGGTGGGTCATTCTTGGTCGTACACTCATATTTTTCTCCACGCTTATGTTCTAATTTTTCATAGTCAAAATAGTTTTAGCCAAGGTTCAACATAGCATATTTGGTTAATTTTCCAAGATCAGCCTACCTCTAGCCCGATATTTTATTATCGCTTTACTCACTTTTCATTTTTTACGTCGATGCCTTTTAAATAAAAAAGACTGCCCGAAAGGAAAGCAGCCTTTTTAAACAAAGAAAGACAGATACTTAAATCGACCAGTCTTGAATTTCCCATGCCTGCTCTTTAGCCAATGCTTCTAGGCGGTCATCTGGATTGACGGCAATGGCATGGTCAGCATATTCAAGTAAAAAGCGATCATTGATGGAATCTGAATACGCCCAAGACTCGCTAACATCACGCCCTGCAAGCCATTGATCTAAACGCGTCAATTTGCCTTTTTGATAGCACGGCGTGTTGATCACTTTGCCCGTGTATTTACCCTCAACCACTTCAGCATTGGTCGCAATAATTTCATTAATCCCAAACTCACGGAAAATCGGTGCGGTAATAAAATCAGAGGTTGCGGTAATGCCAACCAAAGCATGTCCAGCATCGCGGTGTTTTTCAATGGCTGTAAAACCTTCAGGACGCATTTGCGGGCGAATCACTTTGTGCATGAACAGCTCATGCAGTTCAGTAAGGTAGGTATTGTCATGTTGGGTTAGAAATTCAAACACAAATTCATTATAGGCAATCGGGTCGAGCTGTCCTGCTTTGTAGTCTTCATAAAATTTATCGTTCATGGCGCGATGGCGAACTGGATCGACCAAGCCTTCATTCACCAAAAACTCTCCCCAAGAATGATCTGAATCGGTGTTTAACAAGGTGTGATCGAGATCAAATAGCGCCAATTTCATGAAAATACTCGTAAAAACTGAAATTTAAGAAAAAATTTGTAAATCTATCTCCGCTAGTCGATAGAAATTCGTTAAGATCATAGCAATTTTAACATTTTTAAACTTTGCTTTTTTCGAGTTGGATACAGAAATAAAAATCCCCGATCGCAAAGTCATAAATTACACAATATTTAGGTAGCCAAATGATCGATTCGGAAGGTTTCCGACCCAATGTCGGGATCATTTTGGCAAACGAGTTTGGACAAGTTTTATGGGCAAAACGCATTGGACACAATGCTTGGCAATTTCCACAAGGAGGTATCCAATATGGAGAAACCCCTGAACAGGCACTTTATCGTGAGCTGAGAGAAGAAGTTGGCTTACTGCCCGAACACGTCCAAATTGTAGCGCAAACTAAAGGTTGGCTGCGTTATCGTTTGCCGCACCGATACATTCGTACAGATTCCGATCCCGTATGTATTGGACAAAAACAAAAGTGGTTTTTACTCAAACTCACTGCTCCCGCTCAGAATATTCGTTTGAATTTGTCTGATCCGCCTGAGTTTGACCAATGGCAGTGGGTCAGTTATTGGTACCCGCTGGGGCAAGTTGTGAATTTTAAACGCGATGTATACCGCAAAGCGATGGTGGAGCTGTGCAATCAGCTCCCTCAAAAAAAGCCTTAAAAAATCTAGACGTCCTACAGATTTTTTAAGGATCTCTTGTTATAAATAAGTTGGACGCACATTATTTTTGGAGTAGACGCGATGTCGAATATGCAACTGGATACCCTTCGACGCATTGTACAAGAAATCAATGCGTCCACCAGTTTGCATGAATCACTCGACATTATGGTCAACCATGTGGCGGAAGCCATGCATGTTGACGTTTGCTCCATCTATTTACTCGACGAACGCAATCAACGTTATTTATTGATGGCATCGAAAGGTTTGAACCCCGATTCGGTCGGCCATGTTTCACTGCATACCAGTGAAGGCTTGGTCGGTCTGGTGGGTCAGCGTGAAGAAATCGTCAACCTTGACAATGCACCGAAACATGAACGTTTTATGTACTTACCTGAAACAGGTGAGGAAATTTATAACTCGTTCCTCGGTGTACCGGTCATGTACCGCCGTAAAGTCATGGGCGTACTTGTGGTGCAAAACAAAGAGTCGCAAGACTTTAGTGAAGCTGCGGAATCTTTCCTCGTCACGCTCTGTGCTCAGCTTTCAGGGGTTATTGCGCATGCGCATGCGGTGGGCAATATCGATGTATTTCGTAAACCCAGCAATCTACCTGCCTACAAAACTTTCCAAGGTGTCCCAGGTTCAGGCGGAATTGCCTTAGGTCGTGCTGTCATTCTCTATCCCCCTGCGGATTTGGCGGCTGTCCCTGACCGTGAAGCCGATGACATCAGTGAAGAATTAGAACTGCTGGATCGTGCCCTCACCTCAGTGCGTGATGAAATCAAATCGCTTGATGACAAAATGCAAGATGCCCTCATGGCGGAGGAGCGCGCCTTGTTTAGCGTGTTCTTACGCATGTTGGATGAAAATGCACTACCCGCGGAAATTAAAGAACAAATTCGTGATGGTAACTGGGCACAAGGTGCGGTGCGTATCGTCATCGATAATCACATCGATCTGTTTGAACAGATGGAAGATGACTATCTCCGTGAACGTGCCGCGGACTTAAAAGATCTCGGACGACGGATTTTGGCTTATTTGCAAGAAGCCGACTCCAGCCACCGTGAACTTACCGATGAAAGTATTCTGATTGGTGAGGAAATCTCAACCGCAGCCTTGGTTGAACTGCCCGTCGATAAAATTGCAGCCATCGTAACCACCGAAGGTGCCATGAACTCGCATATGGTGATTGTGGCGCGCGCACTCGGTATTCCAACCGTGGTCGGCGTGACTGAACTGCCGATTAATACCCTCGATGATGTGGAAATGATCGTCGATGCGCACCAAGGGCGTGTGTTTATTAATCCACCTCGCCGTTTACGTAGTCGCTATAAAGAAATTCAAAAAGAAGAAGAACTGATTGCCAAAGATTTAAAACAGTATGAAACTAAAGATGCCATCACCCCTGATGGTATGGCAGTCAAACTGTTCGTCAATACTGGCTTGATGATTGATGTGGTCCGTGGTGTACAGCGCGGTGCCAAAGGTGTTGGTCTATATCGCTCTGAAATTCCGTTCATGCTACGTGATCGCTTCCCAGGTGAAGAAGAACAGCGTGCGATTTATCGTCAACAGTTGAGCCACTTTGCCAACAAACCTGTGGTGATGCGTACCCTCGATATCGGTGCAGATAAGGACTTGCCTTATTTTTCAATTGAGGAAGAAAACTCAGCTCTCGGCTGGCGCGGTATTCGCTTTACGCTTGACCACCCTGAAATTTTTTCTTCACAAATTCGTGCCATGCTCAAAGCCAGTATTGGTCTCAATAACCTACACATTCTACTGCCGATGGTGACCAGCGTCAGTGAAGTAGAAGAAGCGCTGTATTTACTGGAGCGTGACTGGGTCGCGGTACAAGAAGAAGAACAGGTCAAAATCACCAAGCCAAAAATCGGGATCATGGTCGAAGTACCAAGTGTCTTATTGCAGATTGAAGAGTTTGCCGAGTTGGTTGACTTTTTCTCGGTAGGTTCAAACGACTTGACACAATACTTACTGGCCGTTGACCGTAATAATCCACGTGTCGCCAATGTCTACTCACATTTCCACCCTGCGGTTTTACGTGCGCTCACCCGCTTAGTCAAAGAGTGTCATAAGTACAACAAACCGGTCAGTATTTGTGGGGAAATGGCGGGCGATCCTTTGTCTGCGATCTTACTGATGGCGATGGGCTTCAATACCCTATCAATGAGCTCAAGTAACATTCTGCGTGTACGCAAAGCCATTTGTCATGTCCCAATGCCAGATGCGGTCGAATTGTTAGAGCGTGCCTTGAAAATGAGTAATCCACTCATTGTGAAAAGTCAGATGGAATATTATTTTAAAACCCATGGTTTGGCCGACATGGTCAAATCCGCAACACGTATTGTGACAGCTTAAAGGTCTTTAAACCCAAGGAACGGACATTAAAAAAGGGAGATAATCATCTGAATATCTCCCTTTTTTGTGCTTGTCATAGCCTCGTTTTGCATTTTTCTTTCGGTCTACAAAGACTTGGCTTTGGTTGACTTCATGCATGTGTTTAGCCACGAAGTTGTGAATCACAACTTTTGGCTCAGCTTTCTTCTTTGCCATTTTTTTCACCTTGTTGATGTGATCATCTCGCTGATGATGCGGTAGAAATTTTACGCCTTTTTGAACGTATTACAAGCGATTTTGGCTGAACCTATATCCCCCAACTCATGCGCTATTTTTCAATTCAATTACAGGTTATGGCAATGCTTTATTTTGCACTGCCTTTGATCCATATGCTTAAAATATCGCTTAGATATCAAACTGTTCTAACAATAAAATCATCGCCATCAACATCATCAATGCCCCTGACACTCGACTGACCACCCTAGCAGCCTGTGGGCGTGTGCCCAAAACTTTTTGCGCACTAAATCCAACCAAGAAATAAACAGCCGCGCAACTCATGAGATGAATTCCCGCCAATAAAACAATTTGAGAGGTGGGCGACAAAGCCGCTTGCGGGTCGATAAAGGGCGGCAATAAAGCCAAAAATAACAACAGGACTTTCGGATTTAAGCCACTTAAATAAACCCCTCGAATGTACCATAACTTTGAAGATGCAATAGCAATCTGATCGCTGCTAATCGTTGCAGGGCGCATCGACAGGCTCAGCCCCATCCACAGCAAATAAACAGCCCCAACACCCGTGAGTACTTGAAGCAATACGGGCTGACTGGTCACCAATGTGCCCACACCCGCAGCAACAATCAGTGCCGCCATCAAATGCCCTGTTAATAAACCGGTTACCGCAGGCAAGACTCTTTTTCCCTGTATCCCCGACGAAATGGCATAGGCCCAATCTATAC
Organism: Acinetobacter sp. AB03; assembly: GCF_058107045.1. NCBI lineage: Bacteria > Pseudomonadati > Pseudomonadota > Gammaproteobacteria > Moraxellales > Moraxellaceae > Acinetobacter > Acinetobacter sp. AB03. The sequence goes on from NZ_JBUEBA010000002.1 coordinate 2,791,353, forward strand.
CTGGGGTCATCACAAACAGGATCGAAACACCCCAAAAAGCAATCATAATATTCAGTGACATCCTTTTCCTCTCTTATCCATCACCGTTTTGAGGTTTGACCCAATCAAAACATGATCTGTATCAAATAATTTTGAAAGGATATCCTTTAGGCTCTAAAATGTGCTTTCAAATATTTGTGCAATAACACCTAAAAAGGGGAGATTCTTCCACATGGATAAAATTGATAAGAAGATTCTTGCTGAACTACAAGCCGATGGTCGTTTATCTGTTACGGAGTTGGCGCATAAGGGAGGGCTTAGCCTCTCTCCTTGTCACCGTAGAGTCAAAGCCTTAGAAGATGCAGGTATTATCAAAGGCTATCGCGCACAGTTAGATATTTCACAACTCGGCTTGAATTTCTCCACCATTGTTTTTGTGACGCTCAAAAATGGCGATAAAGATTCGGTGCAAAGTCTTGAAGAAGCGATTCTTAAGGTTCCTCAAATTGTGAAAGCGCAGCGACTTTTTGGTGACCCCGACTACTTGCTGCATGTCGTGACCTATGACTTGGAAAGTTATCAAAAACTCTATGATGAGCACTTGTCAGCACTGCCAAATGTGCAACGTCTCATCTCTACCATGGTGATGAAAAATATTATTTCCAATCGTAGCGTCTTGTTCTAACAAGACTATGCTCTAGGGTCAGCTAAACATCTGCAATTGATCTGTCTTTTTCTGAATGGCCTCGCGATTTCAATAAAATCTTTCCTGCTCGGTGCTAAAAAGTCCTTGTTAATGAATGATGTTCAGCAAAATCGAGAAGCCTCGCTTCAATAAAAAGAAAGTGGCTAGAACATATTCTAAATTGAAGCGTGAATCATATTATTTCTCACCATTTTTTTGTTTGCTTCCCTTGATAAAAGCGCTAGATTAAATCTTAATCACATACAAAATAAGAGCATCACCATGCCACTCGAAAAAGACAAAGATGCAACCATTGTGGTCAAAGATATACCTGACCAAGAAAAGTATGAGTTTCTAAAAGAAAAAATTCGTTATAAGCAGGCCTTGCGCGAAAACTCCAAAAAAATTGACCACCAAAAAGTCCGATTAAACATCCAAGCGGATGCACTGCCAAGCAAAACCTTTTTTATTATGAATGCCTTGGCTGCTGTCATAGCAGGCTATGGACTACTGTCCAACTCGGCTGCGGTAGTGATTGGCGCGATGTTGGTTGCCATGATGCTGGGGCCAATTTCAGGTATTGCCTTGGCTTTAATTGATAACCGATGGCTGCTGTTTAAAACCGCGTTGTCCACTTTGTTACTTGGCGTTGCCATGATTTATAGCATTGGGATCATTTTAGGGCTGGTGAACTATGACCTGCCCATGACCAATGAAATTTTATCGCGCACGCAGCCAACCATTTTAGATTTGATGATTGCTTTAGCAGGCGGTGCCGCAGGTGCTTTTGCCTCAGTATCCCCTCGCCTATCTGTGGCCGTAGTGGGCGTCGCCGTTGCGACGGCCTTAGTTCCGCCCTTGGTGGCCAGCGGGATTTTATTTGCGCATATGGAATGGAAAAACTCAGCCAATGCATTTTTACTGGCAGTGACCAACATCTTCGCCATTCAGATTAGCTCATCTTTAGTCCTTTGGATTGCAGGCTTTAGACGGGGTTCCACCGAAGAAGTACAGAGTAATGTCAAAGAATTTCTCAAACGTAATGCTGTTAGCCTAATGTTCTTGGCACTTTTAGGGATTTATCTCTCACTCAACTTTTATGCGCTGCTCAATACACGGCTGTACGAAAGCAGTACCGAGGCGACCATTAGCACTGAGCTGAACCATGCCAATAATATTATTGATACCATCCAATACGATAAAAGAGATGATTTCACTTTAGTCCGTGTCTCTATCCGTGGAGATATTCCGCCTAGCCCTGCGCAAATTGCAGCACTCAATCAAAAGCTATTGCCAGACTTGAACGATAACCCAAGCATTGTTCAAGTCCGCTTTATTCCGATTGATATTATTCAGGCTGAAGACAGCCCCAACATCAAACTCGAACAAGATGAAGCACAAAAGCTTTCCGTACAATAAAGAGCTTTAAGCTACAAATGCTCTATGCAGTAGTCGTTCTACGTCGGGTTGTTTCATCTCAAGCATCCCGACAACCCGACCATGAAATGGACTATAACGGCTTTGAATAAAGCCATCAGCCACATAGTCTGGTGCATGCCGTTTCAGCAGGACTGCTTGTGCCAAAATCACTAAACGGCTGACCAAACTGCGCCCCATAAATTGTAGTTCTTCAGGTGTCTGTTGGAACAACTGAAATAGATTTTGCAGCTCTTGTTTCAACTGTTCATCTTGCATAGCCGTGGTAGCCAAATCTTGAAACAGGATTTCAATCGACTCTACATCACGGCTGATAGCACGCAGCACATCCAAACACATGACATTGCCTGAGCCTTCCCAAATGGTATTGACTGGCGCTTCTTTAAAAATACGCGCCATGATGCCGTTGTCGACATAGCCATTGCCGCCAAAAACCTCCATCATTTCCCCTGTCAGCTCAACCGCACGTTTGCATATCCAGAACTTCGACGCTGGGGTCATAATACGTTTCCACGCCACAGACAGCGCATCATCCGTTTCATAGCAGTGTGCCAAGTGGAAACTGAGTTGCATTGCCGCTTCCGTTTCTAAGACTAAATCTGCCAGTACGGCGCGCATCAGTGGTTGTTCAACCAGAAGCTTACCAAAGGCTTTACGCTGACGGGTATAGGCAATGCATTGCACCAAGGCTTGTCTGAGCATGGCAGTACTGCCCACTGAGCAGGTTAAACGGGTGTAATTCGCCATTTCTATAATGGTGGGAATACCGCGCCCAGCGTCCCCAATCATAATGCCCCACGCCTCTTTAAATTCGACTTCCGAGCTAGAGTTACTTCGGTTGCCGACTTTTTCTTTTAAGCGTTGCACATGAATTGGATTCTTGGTGCCATCCTCCAGCCAGCGCGGTACAAAGAAACAGGCCAAACCATCTTGTTCCGTCTTTGCCACCACCAAATGCGCATCACACATCGGTGCAGAGAAAAACCATTTATGCCCTGTGAGCAAATAGCCTTGACCGCGTCCCGACTCAGCGACTGGTACAGCAATGGTTTCATTGGCACGGACATCTGAACCACCTTGCTTTTCAGTCATGCCCATGCCTAGCCAAATCGATTTTTTCTGGCTAATCGGTATATCACGTTCATCGTATTCTGTCGAAAGTAACTTATCGCCGATTTTAGCCCACAGTTCAGGTTCGCGTTGAATCAGTGGAATACTGCCTAAGGTCATCGAATTTGGGCACAAATTCCCACACTCCACCTGCCCTGCCAAATAAAAACGCGCTGCCCATTCGACCCATTTTGAGGGTGAATTGGGCTGATTAAACGGATGTGCGTGGGTATCGAACTGACGATTTAATCCCATCCATTTATGCCATGCGGGATGAAACTCGATAGAGTCTTTACGGCGTCCACGGGCATCAAAGGCATGTAATATGGGCGTATGCCTATTGGCGAGCTCGGCATAATCATAATATTCCGCTGAACCAACGGCTTTTCCCATCTCTGTGAGTCTTGCCTGATCCTGACTGCCATAACGAGTGAGAATTTCTTGTAAAACGGTATCGGTTTCAAACAGGTTATAATTTTCCAGTTCATCGAACTGATTACTGATTTGATGGGTCATCCATGCGGTATTCATGTCACTTTGCTCTTGTTATGCTGTACTTTTCATTTCAGTATAGAGAAAAATTGAGTCTGCCATGTTCAGCTTTGTGCTATGAAGAATCCTGAGATCCAAGTCCGCCGTAGGCCACGCCAATCCAGAGCTAAACTCACCCAAGAGGCTTTGCAAGAAAGTTTTGTTCGGCTTTTGCATGAGCGCCATGCGCACGAAATTACCATTCGGGAAATTACCGATGTGGCGGGAGTCGGTTTAGGTACCTTTTATGAGTACTTTTCAAAGAAGGAAGATTTGGTTGCATTGACCATTCATCAGCATGTGAAAACTAATGCGGAGCAGCTAAAAAGTTATGCACAAAGCCTGATGGAGTTATCCACAAAATTAACTTTTGAGTGCTATTTACAGCAGATTATTCACTTTCAGCTTGAGCAGATTCAGGCCCGACAGTTTCTTTGGGCGCAGACTTTTTTGCTTGAACGACAGGTTTCAAACATTGAAAGTTACCGTAAAAGTTATGCCATGATGGTGCAAATGTGGCACAGCATTCTTAAGCCTTATATTGATGATGAAGTACAACTTCAGCAAATGAGTTTAAATGTGCAACGGGTGTGTTATGGCTTTGTGTCGCAGACTTTACTGGTCGAGCCTGAGTTTGGGGAGTGGCATCAACTTGAAAAGGATATCCATCAAGGTCTGGTGAAACTTAATTTTTAATAAAAATAGGCTTTTTATTCATTTTCGCACTTACATTTAAATGATAAACATTTGATATATAAAACAATACTAAGCAGTTATTCCTATAAGCTATATTATGTTAAATTGAAGTTTTAGTAGCTAAAGATTTGGAAAGCGAATTTTTGTTTCAGCTTTTCTAATTTCATTACTGGTAAAAGAAATAGTTGTTCCTAGTGAATAAGCATAGATTCCTTGAATAGAATCATTAGATGATTCATATGAAATATAGAATCCGTTATCAACTCTATTCACCCATTCGAAATTCATTTTATATTTTTCAAATAGAAATTCGATAATTTTCTTTTTTAACTCTATATCATTTGTATCAATATCATAAGCGATGCAATGAAGCTTACCTTGCCATTCTTGAAGTGAAATAGATCCAACTGGGGTTGCGAATATATACCAGTTTGATTCTTTGATGAAATTCACGTTTGGAGTATGTTTTTCTAAATTGAATTTAGTCTGAATAGTTGAAAAATCTGAACCAATTTCAAATATAAACGGTTTTAGTACTTTATCTTGATTCAGTGTATTGGTCTCTGCATGTAATAAATTATTAGTAAAAAGTGAAATGAAAGCCATCAAGATCAAAAAAGCGTTTGACATAAGTAATTCTAAATTTAAATTTTCATAAAATGAATAGAATACATACTATACAAAACCAAACTTTTAAATTAAACAATATCAGCACCTTATAATCTATAAAAAACCGCTCTTTTGAGCGGTTTTTTATTTCAGTGATAACTACTTCACGTCAAAACGGTCTGCATTCATTACTTTCACCCAAGCCGCAACAAAGTCTTTTACAAACTTCTCTTTGTTGTCATCTTGCGCATACACTTCTGCATATGAACGTAAAATCGAGTTTGAACCAAACACTAAATCTACACGTGTCGCCGTCCATTTGGTTGCCCCTGTCGCACGGTCTACAATTTCATAACGGTTTTTACCCACGGGTTTCCAGTTATATTTCATATCCGTTAAGTTCACAAAGAAGTCATTGCTCAATACCCCCACGCGAGCCGTCAACACGCCTTCTGGTGTACCTCCATAGTTTGTGCCGAGTACACGCATACCACCGACTAGAACCGTCATTTCAGGTGCAGTCAAACCCAGTAATTGTGCACGGTCTAACAACATTTCTTCAGGCTGTACGCTGTAATCTTCTTTGACCCAGTTACGGAAACCATCATGCTTAGGGAGTAAATCTTCAAAAGAATACACATCTGTTTGCTCTTGAGTCGCATCACCTCGTCCTGCAAGGAATGGAACTTTGATATTCACACCCGCAGCATGCGCCGCTTTTTCAACGGCTGCCGTACCGCCCAATACAATCAAGTCCGCAATAGTGACTTTTTTCGCCAGACCCGCCTGAATTTCTTCAAGTTTCGCCAAAACTTTAGCTAAACGCTCAGGCTCATTGCCCACCCAGTCTTTTTGTGGTGCAAGACGAATACGCGCCCCATTGGCGCCACCACGGTAGTCGGAACCACGGAAAGTCCGAGCACTATCCCAAGCAGTATTAATCAATTCAACCGAAGTTAAACCGCTATTCAGCAACTTCGCTTTTAAGTCTTCAATTTCAGCTTCAGACAAAACATAATCGACCGATGGAATTGGGTCTTGCCAAATCAGATCATCATTCGGTACATCTGCACCTAAATAGCGGGATTTTGGTCCCATGTCACGGTGAGTGAGCTTATACCAAGCACGCGCAAACACTTCAGACAAGTAAGCTGGATCTGCATAAAAACGCTCTGAAATTTTGCGGTATTCAGGGTCCATTTTCAGCGCCATATCAGCATCAGTCATCATTGGGTTGCGGCGTACATTCGGGTTATGTGCATCAACAGGTTTATCTTCCTCTTTGATGTTAATCGGTTCCCATTGTTTCGCACCCGCAGGACTGGTGGTTTTTTCCCATTCATAAGTGAACAACAGATAGAAAAACTCGTTATCCCATTTGGTCGGGTGTGTGGTCCAAGCCCCTTCTAAACCACTGACCATGGTGTTCGCGCCATTGCCTGTACCTTCTGAGTTATGCCAACCGAGACCTTGGAATTCTACATCCGCGCTTTCGACATCTGCCCCTAATTTTTCGGCTTTACCATTTCCGTGCGCTTTACCTACGGTGTGACCACCCGCAGTGAGTGCTACGGTTTCTTCATCATCCATTCCCATACGGTCAAAAGTAACACGCATGTCTTGTGCAGTACGAAGTGGATCTTGGACGCCATCAACCCCTTCTGGATTGACGTAGATTAAACCCATTTGTACCGCAGCTAATGGATTTTCAAGCGATTTACGGTCTTGGTCATTGGCATAACGGTTTGCTGTTGGTGCCAGCCATTGACGCTCTTCCCCCCAATAAATGTCTTTTTCGGGTGCCCAAATATCTAGACGGCCTCCACCAAAACCAAAGGTTTTTAGACCTGCTTCTTCATAAGCCACGGTCCCTGCAAGAACGATTAAATCGCCCCATGAAATTTTGTTGCCATATTTACGTTTGATTGGCCAAAGCAGGCGACGGCCTTTATCGGTGTTGACGTTATCAGGCCAACTGTTGAGGGGTGCAAAACGTTGGTTCCCTGTGTTGGCGCCGCCACGTCCATCTTGTTTACGGTAAGAACCCGCCAAGTGCCATGCGGTACGCACAAACATCCCAATGTAACTGCCATAGTCAGATGGCCACCATTCTTGGCTGCTGTTGATGAGTTCACGAAGATCTTGTTTCACCGCTTCTAAATCCAATGATTTGAATGCAGCTGCATAGTCAAAATCAGGATCCATCGGGTTGGTTTTTTTATCGTGTTGCGACAGGATGTCGAGATTGAGCGCATTGGGCCACCAATCAGAATTATTGGTGCTGGCTAAACTCGTTTGTCCACCATCTTTCTGGTGAAATGGACAACCTGATGCTTGCATATTCTGTGTCATGTCGAGCTCCAAATTTGATCATCAAATTATGATTATCATGAACCGTTTAAAGTAATTATTACTGTTCTAACATAGCCCCTTTTGATGACAATCAAAAGCGAGTTTTACGAATAAAAACAATCGGATTCTTCTATGTAAATATTTAAGAAAAAAAGAATTTTAATTTTTCAACAAGATAAGATTCGATGAAAACACAGCAAAAAGAAAGGCTTTTTATGCGAGGTTGATGGGCATTTTCAATTGAGTTTATCGATTAAAACTTAGACAACCCTTACCAGCAATGAGCGCGGCTCAGCTTGAGCAAAATTAAACAATAAAAGAGGCATACTTTCGGTTTTTAGATTTTATTTGAAAGATATTTTGGTGATGTCCGTATGGTCTCGGTGATGACTGTTTTGCCAGCCATCACCTGATCTTATACTTAAAGCGTTCATTACACGCTTAAACGTCGACCTTCTCTTAAGCAGACAAATGGATTCATCAGCTTCGAGCTATTTTTCATCGCCACTTTCAAATCAATCTCAGGCTGTTCTCGGCTTTCATCGGTCAGCTGAAAAGTGCGATAGTGAATGGCCATCGAGCATTTGGCATGCAGGTCTTTATGCGCTTGAAAGGCATCTTGCGGATTCATATGCATATAGCGCATCAGCTCACGCGGTTCATACGCCCCGATGGGCAGTAATGCAATTCGCGGTGCGCCAAAACGCTGATGCAGCTCTTTAAAGTGCGGTGAATAACCCGTATCGCCCGCAAAATAAGCATAGTCAGCGCCACAGTGAATATTAAACCCACCCCATAACGCACGGTTTTGATCACGCAGCCCACGGCCAGAACCATGCTGTGCTGGGGTATAGACCAGTTTTAAATCATGCAGACGTGCCGACTGCCACCAGTCCATTTCCAACACTTGTAAGTGCTTGGGCAAATACCATGCATTGCCTAGCCCTGTGTAAATGGGCATGGCGAAACGCTCATACAACCAGTTCAGACTGGCAATATCCATATGGTCATAGTGGTTATGGCTCAAAAGCACTGCATGGATGGTCGGTAAATCTTCCAAGGCAATGCCAGCAGGCATAACACGGCGTGGACCTCGCCCTTGCTTCGGACTGACATGTTCCGCCCAAACAGGATCGGTCAATAAGTTATAGGGCCCAATTTGAAGTAATACCGTGGCATGCCCCACAAACCACACCTGCCAATCCTTTAAATCGGCATGGGGGCGATCTTGCGGTAGGCTCTTTTTATCGGCATGAAAGTGCGCATACTCTTGCGCCAAGTCCACATTCCATGTCGAAGATTTACGCTTAATCAACCATTTCAGCAAGTCGCCTCGACTACGGCCCTCAGGTCGACGAACCGAATTGACAAAGCGAGTCCCGTTATAATGGTCGGAGTGTAGGAACTGAAATTCGGGCTGCCGCCATGTATGGGACATGGTATTTTCAGTCGGAATTTGATAATGGAGTTCAGTTGATTTTGGCTTCATTTAACGTCGTTATCTTTATTGCAATACACCAGTAACAGGACCAGTTTTGAAAACTGACCTCTACCTTAACCTATTCCAAGCGTCCTTGCATTCGCTCTAACCACACTTTTTTTGATTGCGGCTTCACAAAGAGTGCCACAATCTCAGGATGATTTTGTTTAATTTTTGCTTCAATGCGATTGACACACGCTTCTATCTCATCGGTAGTCAGGTGATCTTCAAACTCCACGCTCAATGAGGCCAAAACCTGTTTGGCACCCATTTGTTCGGTCAGTAAGCCGTTGGCCGACAATACGTCTTCATCATCTTGGGCAATTTTTAAGATATTTTGCCGTACATGCAGGTCTGCGGTTTCCCCAAGCAGCAAACCTTTGGTTTCCCGTGCCAAAAGAAAAGCAGACACCGCCAGAACCAGCCCAATCAGAATGGACGCCACCCCATCCAGTGCAGGCATATTTAAACGATGTGCCAAATAAATACCCAGAAAGGCAATCAACAGACCAATTAATGCAGCAGAGTCTTCAAACAGAACTGTAAACGTGGTGGGGTCTTTACTGCGACGAAAGGCCTCAAAATAACCTTGCTGACCTTTCGCCTTACGAAACACTTTCAGAGCAACACACCATGAAATACCTTCACTTACAAATGCAAAGCCAAGTACAACATAATTGATGGTCGGGTTTAAAATGGGTTCAGGGTGCAAAATGTGCATGATCCCATTGTACATAGACACCAATGCCCCTAAGGCAAAGACCATAAGAGATACAATGAAGGCCCAAAAATATAGCTCTCGCCCGTAGCCAAAAGGATGGTTAAAGTTGGCAGGTTTATTCGACTTCTTCAGTCCATATAACAGTAAAATTTCGTTTAAGGTATCCACAACAGAGTGAATGGCTTCACTCAACATGGCAGAGCTGTTGGTCAAATAAGCCGCAATAAATTTTACCAGCGCAATGGCTAAATTCCCCAACAGCGCGGCATAGACCACCAGTTTATTTGAATCTGCCATATCGATTTTTAGCTCATATGTTCAATTAAATTATATTTATGTTTTTATCATATCCAATTTCAGCAAAACGCAATTGTATTTTTATGTAGTTCACCTCACCCGATTTTCAGGTAATTGGAATGAACTATTTTCAATATTTAATTAATACCTTTTAGCAATTATTAAAAAAGTGATTTCATATAGAAAAGTCTTAAGACTCAATCCAAGATCATTTATTTTCTAAATAATTGAATCATCTTCACGGCATCATTGTTTATCGATTATACTTTACCGCAGTCATGGTAAGACATTTTTTGGATTAGTCAGTGGGTTATTTATATGGAACTTAGACACCTTCGCTATTTCATTACTGTTGCTGAAGAACTGAACTTTAGTAAAGCAGCACTGAAACTTTATACCGCTCAACCTTCATTAAGTCAGCAAATCAAAGACCTTGAAGAAGATGTCGGCGTACAGTTACTGTATCGAACCAAGCGAAAAGTTGAACTCACGGAAGAAGGCGCTGTTTTCCTTGAACAAGCACGTCTCACCCTAGCTCAGGCAGACAAAGCGGTCGCTATGGCACGCCAAGTGTCGCAAGCCAAACAGCAGATGCTGCGCATTGGTTTTGTCCCTGTGGCGGAAATGAAAATCTTTCCTTATGTACTACCCAATTTACGAGTACAAAACCCAGAGTTAAAAATTGAGTTATTCAGTATGAACAATACTGAGCAACTACGTTTGCTGAAAAAAGGGGAGTTGGACATTAGCTTTACACGAAATAATGTCCATAGTGATGAAATCGAAAGCCAGTTTGTACTGCGTGAACCACTCATTTTCCTGTTGCCGAAAGACCATCCTTTGGCCAAATATGAGCGAATTCCGGTTAAAGCATTAAATGGCATTGATTTTATTATTCCCGCAGCCGAGCAGTCACAGACTTTACACCAGACGATTTTAGACTTTGCCAAAGCTCATAATGTCGAATTCAACATTGTGCAAAAAGCGGACAATATTCTGTTCAATATCAATGCGATTGGCTTGGGGCTCGGCTGTACAATTTTACCTGGTTATGTTGCGCCACTTAGCATGAACAACACGGTAATTCGTCCACTTGAGGTTGAGCTGCCGTATTTGGATCTGTATGTGAACTATCGTAAAAATAACAGCTCACTGGCAGTGACTAAATTTATAGAATTACTGACTCGGGTATTTTATTTGGATATTAACCGCGAATAAATCCGCAGTGAGTTCTAATTACTCATCTCATTCGGCGCGCCACTATTTTCTGAATAAAATAAATAGTTACGCGCCTTTCTCATAGACCAATCCTCTGCATGAAAAGCGTATTTTCATCCTTTTGTTTTTAAGCGATGTCGATGACATCGCGCTTTTTCATTTTGTATTCTTTTTAAGCTAGGATAGGCTAAGAAAAACAGGCTTTTGTCAAGTTCCCTACAACTGAAGTCCGAACACAGACTGGTACTGAAGTAGATCTTGCGACTTTAGCTGCACGAAAAAAATAAAACGAAGAAGGAGAAAATTATGCCGATACCCACTTTACAGCGTTTAAAAACAGCAATGAAATTTCGCCCCTTCTTTTTCATTAGTTTTTTGCTGACTGCTGTTTTTTATACGCTGCTGAATATATTTACCGACTGGTCTTGGTCGACCAATTTATTGATCAGTTGGAATATTGCCGTCTCAAGTTATTTAGTCAAAACCATGACCACCCTGTGGTCTGTTGACCATCGGCACATTCTGCAACATGCACAACAGCAAGATGCCAGTAAATGGATCATTCTACTGTTGGTGATCCTGACTTTGCTCATGTGCTTAATTGCGATTGTATTGGAATTGACTCATCTTCCGAATGACCCAACCATCAAATATGGGCACTTAGCGCTGTCCTTACTCACCATTATTAGCGCATGGTTCTTTATGCATACCGTATTTGCCATTCATTATGCACATGACTATTATCTGGCTCTCGCAGATCAACAAGATGCTGGCTTAGACTTTCCCAAAACGGCTCAACCAACCTATCCCGACTTTTTATATTTTAGTTATGTGATTGGCACTTCTGCGCAAACCGCGGATGTTTCCATTACCTCACGTTCGATGCGTATTCTTAATATTCTGCACATTATTTTAGCTTATGGTTTTAATACCTCTATTCTCGCCATTAGCATCAATGTCGCGGCGGGTTTTATCACGCTATAAATACCCTGTTTTTCATTTCTTGCTCATCTTCACAAATGACAACCATCGAATATAAAGGCGATGATTGAAGTTCTTTCTGCGACAACATCACAAAAAAAGCCCCATCAAAGAGCTTTTTCAAATTACAAATCCAAAAGTTAAATGAAACGTTCATTCGCCTTAAAACATACTAAAGACAAAAACTTTAAAGATGATCGCCCCAAAACAGGCAGGCTCACTCTGACCAGCGTCCACAGGCTATATATTTGGACTACTCAAGTTAAATCACTTGTTTAAGGTCAACATATTGTAATAAATGCTGCTGCAAGCTCGGCACATCATCCGCGATGGCTAAAGGTTGATATTGTCTGAGCGTTTCAGGTGTATGCACCCCATAACTCACCCCGATTCTCGGCATGGCAATAGTACGCGCCATCTCTAGATCATAACTGGTATCACCGACCATAATCGCGCGTTCAGCAGACACGCCCGTTTCAGCTAAAATCTCTTCCAACATCAAAGGATCCGGTTTAGATTTGGTCTCACTGGCTGCACGCGTTGCCACAAATAATGCTTGGCTCTGCGTTTGCGCCAATACTCGATCTAAGCCTTTACGGCTTTTACCTGTCGCAACCGCCAACTGTAAACCTGCTTCACGTAAGCCATTCAACATATCGGCTACGCCGTCGAACCAAACATCACCTTTCGAGTTCGCCACATAATGCTCGGCATAGCATTGCAAAATCTCAGTATGTAGCTCAGGCACTTGAGGAAATAATCGCTGCGCGACTTCTGGCAAACCTAAACCAATAATACTTTTTGCTGCATCAGCAGCTAAAGGTTGTGCAAATTGCTGCGCGGCAAACAGTAAACTCGCCACAATCTGCCCCACTGAATCAAATAATGTCCCATCCCAATCAAAGATAATCAGTTCTACAGGTTTATTCATGCTGGGGTTCCAATATTTACTTTTATAAAGACAATTTACACGATGCATTTGCTACACAATGGCGACAAGGATGCGCCGTTGAGCTGACTTGCATTTCACTTTAAATCAGTGCTTAAAGCGCGTTCAAGACGTTCCATCAGCTCAACAAAAGATTTTTGTTACTTTGCATCTTTAAAATTAAAGATGACCAATACAGCATCATTTTAAATTAATCACAACCAACAAAAGTCATGGCGTTATCACCTCTTCTAAAATGAAAGGGAAAAGACTTAATCCTTCTTCTGCGCTCTTAATTGCGCCACAATACTCTGCATATCTTCAGGTAACGGTGCTTCAATCGGTGCATAACCAGGGATGTCTAAACGCATTGCATGCAGACATAAACGACGTGGCTTCGGCCCTTTATATTCTGTTTCATGACCATACTTATCATCACCGACCAATGGATGACCAATGCTTAAACCATGCACACGAATTTGATGGGTACGCCCTGAAAGCGGCGATGCATAGACTAAGGTTGCATGCATAAAACGCTCAGCCACATTCCACTGCGTTTTAGACTCTTTACCTTCACTCGACACACGCACACGACGTTCCCCATTGGCCAGTTCATAACGGTGCAAAGGCGCATCAATTAACTGCTTGTCTAAACTCACCACACCTTTGACTACAGCAGCGTAAGTTTTCTTAATTTTGTGTTCACGCAACATGTCTTGCAAACTTTTTAAGACACTACGTTTTTTAGAAATCATCACCAAACCTGAGGTATCACGGTCAATACGATGAATCAGTTCTAAATATTTTTTACCTGTCGCGGCACGTAAGCCTTCAATCAGACCATAAGCAACACCACTGCCGCCATGCACGGCAATGCCAGATGGTTTATTGACAACCATCAATCCTTCATCTTCATACACCACACGGCTCAGTAAACTCTGTGCTACTTTGTCAGAAACAGGCGCCGCATTTTCATCTTTTTGTTCATAGCGAATCGGGGCCACACGAATCTGGTCACCAATAGACAACTTAGTTTCTGCTTTTATACGCTTTTTATTCACGCGAACCTGACCTTCACGAATCAGGCGATAAATACGACTTTTAGGCACACCTTTTAAACGGCTAAATAAAAAGTTATCAATCCGTTGCCCTGCTTGATGCTCGTCCACTTCAAACCACGTCACGTTTTGCCATTGTTGGGTAGAATTCATACAGTTACTGCGACCTAAAAAATACGGAATTTGAATAAAAAATGACCATTTAGGCTATGCTTTACACAAGAAAGACTAGCTTAGCCCATAGGCAGATGGTACAAGGTTTGATATAGTCAGCGCACGGATACCACCATAAGTGAGTCAAAAGCTTAATCATTTCAATTTTAAATTGAATAGTTAAGAAAATAACTCAACTCAGCTTGGAACGGTCCCAAAAGAATTATGCCGACGCCGAAGGCTTATTATATCGGCAAAACAGCAAACTGTTAGGTTTAATTGTGCATCTGCACATAAATCAGTTTGCCCCAAAAAAATATGTGACCAACGAAGGTTGGTTTTTAAACGTAAACTGATATACATCAGATTAGTCGCTCCCTGATGTCGTATTCAGGCCACAGCGTTGATGCATATGGATCTGTTCAGTTGTAAAGGTACGATGATAATTCCGTATCAAGACACCCTATCCAAAAAGAAGGGTTGCTCTTCGAGCAAATGTGACAGTGAAAGTTACTTACATCCAATGCACCGCTTGTCCGCCAGTGAAACGCGCAGGAGACTTTAATCGTTTAAAGATTGAAGCCGTATTGCCATCATCAATATGTGAATCAAAACCGAAGCCGATCAAAAAGGCAGGTAATAAAACTCAGACCACAATCGGTTTATTTGAGATCTGAGCAAAATTGGTCCGTGATGTTTGATGTTCGCTACGTGTTTAGCGATAGTTTGCTGTGTATCACTATTAGGTGTTACACCCATGAAACGTATGTTGATTAATGCAACACATGCAGAAGAGATTCGCGTTGCACTTGTCACTGGGCAGCGTCTTTACGATTTTGACTTAGAAAATCGTACCCGTGAACAAAAAAAATCCAATATCTATAAAGGTCACGTGACTCGCGTTGAGCCTTCTTTAGAAGCCGTCTTTGTTGAATATGGTGCGGGACGTCAAGGCTTCTTGTCTATGCGTGAAATCGCAAACTCTTATTACAAAGCTGACCCTCGCCAAACTTCCAATATTCGTGAACTGATTACTGAAGGCACTGAGCTTTTAGTACAGGTAGAGAAAGAAGAACGTGGCAACAAAGGTGCTGCACTCTCTACCTTCATTTCTTTAGCTGGTCGCTACTTGGTACTCATGCCAAACAACCCGAAAGGTGGTGGTATTAGCCGTCAAATTTCAGGTTCAGTACGTGAAGAATTGAAAGAAATGTTGGCGTCGTTAAATGTACCTCGTGGCATGAGCGTAATTGTACGTACTGCGGGTATTGGCCGTTCTCAAGAAGAATTACAACTCGACCTACAGCACTTACTTGATCTTTGGGCGCAAATCCAAAACACAGCAAGTTCTGGTCCATCACCAATGCTGGTTCACCAAGAAGCAGGCGTGGTGACACGTGCGATTCGTGATTATTTACGTGATGATGTTGCTGAAATCTTAATTGATTCAGAGCAAGCCTATAACGAAGCCTATAACTTCGTAAAAGCAGTCATGCCTCGTCAAATCGACAAGTTAAAAACCTATACGCTAAATGAGCCGTTATTTGCGCATTTTGGTATTGAAAGCCAAATTCAAACAGCTTATGAACGTGAAGTTAAACTTCCTTCAGGCGGTTCAATCGTTATTGACCAAACCGAAGCATTAGTGTCAATTGACATTAACTCTGCAAAATCAACCCGTGGTAGTGACGTTGAAGATACAGCGCTCAATACCAACCTTGAAGCAGCGGAAGAAATTGCACGTCAACTGCGTTTACGTGACATTGGTGGTTTGGTTGTAATCGACTTTATCGACATGACCAAAGACCGTAACCAACGTATGGTTGAAGCGAAACTTCGCGAAGCAACACAAAGCGATCGTGCCCGTATCCAATTCGGTCAATTGTCTCGTTTTGGCTTGATGGAAATGAGCCGTCAACGTCTACGCCCTTCGCTTGAAGAAGCAACAGGTTATGTCTGCCCGCGCTGTCATGGCACAGGTATGGTGCGTGACTTGCGTTCATTATCGCTTTCAATTATGCGTAAAGTTGAAGAAATTGCGCTGCGCGAACGTCATGGGGAAGTTCAAGTACAGGTTCCTGTTGAAATTGCAGCATTCTTATTGAATGAAAAGCGTCACACGTTGGTTTACCTCGAACAAACCTCAGGTGTTCGTGTGACAGTGCTTCCGCACCCACACTTAGAAACCCCACATTACGAAATTTCGTATAACCCTGAAGGCTTTGCACCAACCAGCTATGAGCGTACAGAAGCAACACGTTTAAGCGAAAAAGAGTTGGGTTACGAGTCATCAGAATGGCATTTAGATGGTGCAGATCATGTGCATCAACATGCTGCTCCTGCACCTGCACCTGCACAACAAGAAAAAGGCAACAAAAAACCACGTAACAACGCGCCACAACAACAAGTTGCGCAACAAGCCCCTGTTCAAGCTGCACCATCAAGTAGCCCATGTGCATGGCTAGAGAACTTGTTTGTACAAAAACAAGCTGCGACTGTCGATCAATCACGTTCTGCAAATAATGCTGCTGCTGCCATTGAGCAAATGGTGAATGGTGGTGCAGTGAGCCGTGGTCAGTTTGGTCAAGTTGGCACGCCTGCTGTGGCACCTGTCGCGCCAAGCAACAATGTCTACATGAGCTCTGCACCTGTTCATGCAAAATCTGAACACCGTGAAGATAAGCATGTAGAAAAAGAAGAACGCGGCACACGCCACAACAAAAAGCGCCCTAATAAGCACAAAGAGTCACGTGAGCAAAATGCGCAACATGACAACCAAGTTCATGAAGAAATTGTGCAGGTCTCTCGTCAAGATCAACAGCGCCAAGATCGTTATGAACAACGCCCTGAACGCAATGAACCACAACGCCAAGACCGTCATGAACAACGCTCTGAGCGCAGTGAACAACAACGTCAAGACCGCTCAGAGCGCAGTGAACAGCAACGTCAGGAACCGCGTGAAAACAAGCGTTCATCACGTCGCCAACACGGTGAACAACAGCAAAACACTGATGTTCAAAACGAACAGCAAAATGTAATGCCACGTCGTGACCGCCGTAACCAACCTCGTCCAGAGCGCCCAAATCGCCACCGCGATCCAAGTGTATTAAATGAGCAAGCGACTGAAGCAGCGCCAGCTGTGGTTCAAGAACCTCAAGTTAAAGTTGAGTTGATTGAAGCACCGCGTCAAGAAATGATCACAACAGCCCATGTGGTCAATGTCGATCAAGCGCAAAGTGAAATCGTGGCATTAACTCCGCCTGCACACACCGAAACCAAGCCTCAGCAAGCTGCTGTTGCGAAAGCAGAAGTTGAAGTAAAAGCTGAGAAAGTGGTACAGGAGAAAGCAACTGAAGTTGTAGTAGCACCTGCTGAACAACAAGCAGAGCAAAAACCACGTGAAAGCGTAAAACGTGCCAGCAATGACCCACGCCAACGCCGTCGCCAGCAACGCGCTGCACACACACAGCAAACTGAAACACCTAAACTCACACCTTCACAGGTGCCAACTTTAGGTCAGTACACCATCAGCAGCTTGATTCGCCATGTCTATGGTGAAGACTGTTCAGTGCTGATTGAGCAGTTTGGTTTAATTCCAACCTTCAACCGTGCCCTTCAGAAATTTACTGAAGAGTATGCAGCAACGTTAAGCAAAACTGTGACAACGACTGCTGTTGAAGCAGAGAAAAAACCGGTCACCCGTGATGTTGAAATCACAAAAGCGCAGCCTGAAGCAGAGCCAGTTCCAGTATTGGACCTGACACCGCCTGCACCTGTGTCTGAACAACGTGTTGCAAATGACCCGCGTGAGCGTCGTCGTTTAGCTAAACTTGCTGCTGAACAAGCCAAACAAGCACGCGAAACAGCACCTGTTGCTGAATCGTCAGCGCCTGAAACAGCGGTTGTTGCAGAAACGCTTGCTGAAGAAGCTGCACCCGTTGTAACTCCACAGGAAAGCGAACCTGTTCTTGCAACAGAAAGCGAAGCGCCTGTTGCCGTTGAAAGCAGCGAAGTGAAAAGCTCAGCTGATGTAGCTGCGGTTGAAGAAGTGGAAGTTGTTGTTGCTCCAGTTCAAGCCAAAGCGCCTAGAGCGTCAAAGCAAGCTGAAAAAGTAGAAGTAACTGAAACTGTAGCGGAAACAGCTGCGGATGAGTCAGACAAATCAGACTCGGACAAGCCAGTTCGCCCACGTCGTCCACGTGGTCGTCCACCGAAAAAAGCGAGCCCGACTGAGTCGTAATTCGCCCTAGAGTTGTAAATTTAAAAAACCTAGTCATGTCAGTGGCTAGGTTTTTTTGTTATTTTCGTCAGATTAGGTTGATTGCACTAGACCGAAACGATTAAAAGAACAAGTGTAGAAACTGAGCACTATTCAAACGCATTGGATTGCATAAAATAATTAGGATTCATATGAGCCAACACCCATCACATGACCTCATTGGTATTACCGACGTTGCAGCAAAACTTCCTCAATTCATCAGTAAAGTTCCCAACTTACTCAGTGGATTAAAACAAGCATATTTACGGACCCCAAACACCCCAGCAGGTCTCGGGATTGCTTTTGAAAAAGCAGTGAAGCGCAACCCTCACGGTATGGCCTTGCTTTTTGAAGATCAAAAATTTAGTTACCAAGCCCTCAACGAATGGGCAAACCAAATCGGGCATTATTTTTTATCCATCGGGGCAAAAAAGGGGGATGTCATCACAGTGATGATTGAAAACCGTCCTGAATTGGTTGCAACCGTGATTGCACTTGCCAAAATTGGCGTTACTGCGGCTTTAGTCAACACCTCTCAAGTCGGTAAAGTGCTGGCGCATAGTATTAATCTAGTCAAGCCCATCGCAGTCATCGTGGGTGAAGAATGCCGTGCCGCAGTTGATGAAATCCGTCATGATTTAAATCTCTCTGCGGATCGTTTCTATTGGTTTGCTGACCAAGAAACCCAAAAAGATGCAGACCTTGCACCGCAAGGTTTTAGTAATCTTGCTGAAAAAATTGATGCCTTTGCCAAATTCAATACCCCAACCACACACAGTGTGTTGGGTAAAGATGGCTTATTTTATATTTACACCTCAGGTACAACCGGTCTACCTAAAGCCGTTATTTTCACACATAGCCGCTGGACGTTGGCTTATGGAACCTACGGGCACGTACTCAACCTCGGTAAAGACGATGTGATGTATGTCACCTTGCCGCTGTACCATGCAACGGGCATTGTGGTGTGTTGGTGTGGCGTGATTGCGGGTGCGGGCACCTTGGCTTTACGCCGTAAGTACTCCACTTCTGCTTTTTGGAAAGATGTGCAAAAGTTCGATGCCTCTGCCATTGGCTATGTCGGTGAGTTATGTCGCTACCTCATGGATGCATCACCTTCAGCGTTAGAAAAAGGCCACCGTGTCACCAAAATGATCGGCAATGGCATGCGTCCGAATATTTGGGACAAATTCAAACAGCGGTTTGGTATTGAAGAAATTTTAGAGCTTTATGCATCAAGTGAAGGCAATGTCGGCTTTAGCAATGTATTTAACTTTGACAACACTGTCGGTTTTTCACCCACGCCTTATGCCATTATCCAGTTTGATAAAGAAAAAAATGCGCCTGTTTATGATGCCAAAGGTGGCTGTATCAAGGTCAAAAAAGGCGAAGTTGGTTTATTGATCGGTAAAATTACTCGCCGCTCCCCTTTTGATGGCTATACCGACCCTGAAAAAAATAAATCAGTGATTCTTAAAGATGTCTTCAAGTCTGGCGATGCTTATTTCAACACAGGGGACTTAGTCCGCGACATTGGTTTCCGTCATGCCCAATTCGTCGACCGCTTAGGCGATACCTTCCGCTGGAAAGGCGAAAATGTGTCCACGACTGAAGTTGAAAACATGGTTAGTGAATATGACAAAATCACCGAAGCTGTAGTATATGGTGTTGAAATTCCAAACACCAATGGTCGTGCGGGAATGGCTGCGATTACACTGGCAGACGGCGCTGAACTGAATGAGCAGGATTTATCCCAAATGCTCGTGAGCTTTAAAAAATGTCTGCCTGCCTATGCTGTACCCGTTTTCTTACGCGTACAAAAGCAAGTTGAAACTACAGGAACGTTTAAATACCAAAAGAACAAGCTCAAAGAACAAGCCTTTGACCCGAAAAAAACGGATGAACGCTTGCTGGTCCTGTTACCCAACAGCAGTACCTATGCAGATTTAACGCAACAAGTCTTTGATAACATTCAAGCCTATCAATATCGCTTCTAAACTCGAATTGCTTGTTTTTTAGCTACCTAATCGCAAATTTGTTGTATTTATAATCAAACATCAACAAGTTTGCGATTTTTTACTTGCGCTCGATGCATATCTTGCTACAATACGCTCCATCAAATGATATGGGTCGTTAGCTCAGCTGGTAGAGCAGCGGACTTTTAATCCGTTGGTCCCGCGTTCGAATCGCGGACGACCCACCATTCCTTTGATACCCTTGATGGGTCGTTAGCTCAGCTGGTAGAGCAGCGGACTTTTAATCCGTTGGTCCCGCGTTCGAATCGCGGACGACCCACCATCTTTCTTGTAAAATCTAATTTTACAAACCTGCTCAGGTTCGAATGCTTTAAAAATTTCTTTTTTAAACTTTCAGCGAATACTCTTTCGCATACCTTGCTCAGGGTCGTTAGCTCAGCTGGTAGAGCAGCGGACTTTTAATCCGTTGGTCCCGCGTTCGAATCGCGGACGACCCACCATTTATTTAAATCCTCTTTAATTGCATTGATATGACGTTTATTTAGCGACATGCTATTTAAGTCATAAAATTCGCACGCTGTTCATTTCTTCACTATTTTTATTCTTCAGTCTTATTCTGTTGCTTTGCCCAATTCCATTTTAACTATGAATTAGGCTCACGCTTTAATGTATACGCACGCTCTAATTTCGGAAAACCTCGTGCATACAATTTTTGGTTAGTGGCATCTAGATTATTACTTTTATCTAAATCCATTTGCAGCGTTTGCGAATCCACCACGCGATAATAAAAATTAATCCCCTCTTTACGATGCACAATCAACTCTGTTCGCTCTTTATTCATGGTCCATGTATCACGGCGATAACTTAAGTTTGAAAAGCCAGGGCGTTGTTTTTCTGAAAAGACCTTACCCAAACGCACAATGCTGCGATGCACCGTACCATCAGGTAAAAAATTGAGAATAAAATCAGCCTTCCCTGTTTCACAAGGGAAAAAATAACCATCACATTGAATTTGTGTGCGATAACGCCCAATAAACTGCTGTTCACTAATATCAAGCGTACGAGGTGCATACTCCGAATCATCTTGCATGGTTGCCCGTCCTGCCACCTCAGTCAGCTTCTTCCCTGACTCAGGCGAAACAGCAGCGTCCCCTACCGTGCTATTTTCATGTTGTTGTGATGCCTCCGACAGCCCACCATCACAGCCAGCTAACGATACACCGATTAGCGCCACCGCTCCTTGCAGTAATGCGCCAATCAAACCCTGATGCTTTCGTTTCAACTTCATTCCACACTCACTTCCTGCACGTGATTAATATCCATAACCATCACGAGTTTTTCCATCCTGACCCTTGGTGTTTTCTCGGATTCAAATGACTTGCTGACTTTAAGCAGCTAGCTCAACACCAAAGAGAGCACATTTTAATCCCGATCAAAACCATAGCTTTTATCTCTTTACATAACTTTACTTTTTAATCGACTCCGCCACCTTTAAAAACCTAATTCCATCTCCATTTTTAAACTATGAGTGCATAAAGCCACTCAGATTTTAATTTTTAAGGAGACCTAGATGGCCAATGTTGGTTTATATCGCTCAAACCGCTCGAACATGATTGCTGGTGTGATGGGTGGTATTGCTGAACGTTTTGGTTGGAACGCAAATTTACTTCGTATTGTTTTCATCACCATTTCACTGTTAAGTGCAGCATTCCCCGGAATTTTGGTTTACCTGATTCTTTGGCTGGTGATGCCGAAACAAAAAGACCAAATCGAGCATTCTCCACAGGCCCGATCAGGTTATAGCAATACGATGCGTACCGTTAATCCAGATCATCACAACCCATAGGCGCACATCTTTCGTCTCAAAAAAGTTTCTTTTTATGCTACGACAACTTCCCCCAAAGTGTCGTAGCTTTTTTTTTGCCTACGACACTCACATGACTTAGCGATGTTGCAACAGACGATACAACGCTGCAATCATATCAGCACGGCTAATGATGCCGACCAACGCCTTATTTTCAACCACAGGAATATAGTTAAAAGAACGTTCAACAAAGTACGGGATCAAATCTTGTAGTTCTTGATCAGGCTGTACCGTGACCACCTGACGTTTCATAATGTGCTTGACTTGATCTTGCCAAGAGGTACGCAAATCCGTCGCCTTTTGGAACCACTCCACCACTTCATATAAAGCCAAGGTGCCGCATACTTGTTCAGCTCGATTTAACACAGGTAAACTCATTAGATTGACCTGTTTAAATTTTTCCACAGCGACTTGAATGTCTTCATCTTCATATAAACACAGGACATCTTTACTCATAATGTCCCGACAACGTAGGTCTATATGAAAGCGAGTATCTGCCTGCGCTTGGGCTTTTAAAATCAGTTTTTGTAAATCATATTCACTGATGTCGAGCAACTGTGTTTCTTGGGCTAAAACTTGATGAATATCTTCAGGTTGGATCGTGACCTTCTGGGTTGGGGTCGGATCGGTGCTACGCGTATTGACTTGCGCCACGGTTGGGTATTGCTTCCCGAGTAAACGGTTGAACACAATCGCAATCACGAGAAGCAAGATCGAGTTGAGTAAAACAGGATAAAACACAAACTGATAACCTAACTCGTGTACCGTCTCGCCTCCCAACACCGCTGTAATCGCCACAGCACCACTCGGTGGATGCAAAGAGTCTGTCGTCATCATCAAAATAATCGACAAAGCCACAGCAACACTAAATGCTTCTGTTAAGTTGGAAATATAGAGTGCGCAGGTCACCCCAATTACTGCTGCAATCGTATTCCCAATCACAATATTCCATGGCTGAGCCAAAGGACTGGCTGGTACGGCAAAAAGCAACACCGAGGACGCACCCATCGGGGCGATATACCATGCATTGATCCCACCCAAAAGCCACCAACTTATGAGTGAAGACAGTGCTAATCCCAACAATGCACCTAAACCACAGAGCATTCTTTCCTTTAGCGGTAACACTTTAAAATTCGGTTTTAAGGTATTTAACCATTCAAGTTGCATATGAAACACAGCCACCCTTCTACTTTTTCGCACTTAACCGGTGCAAAATTATACGTGGTCTCACTAATAAGATGCATCTATTTTACATCTTATTTTTATGAGTAATTCTACTGAATTCTTTAGTGAACGTATTGCTGTAACTGTACAACCCGTTCAGCACACTGCTGCATAGGACAAAAAGCATACATAGGCGATCCAACATACTGGCCTGCATTATCACACTCTTGCTCAACATAGGCTTTCCACAAGCGTTGTGATTTCAAAATGGCTTGATAACGTTCAGGCTGCTGCCATTCGGCACTTTGCACCCGTATTTGATCGAGTAATGCCACAATTTGCTTTTCGTAGCCCTGTTTGGCTTGATCCGCACAAATTTGTACCACGCTATTGTTAATCCCTGCCAGTTGCTGCTCTTGAATGGTTTGCTCGACACATTGATTATAAACATCCAGCTCGGCCTCTTGCTGCTGTGCGTGAACCGCTCCACTGAACGTAGCCAGCAGAACAAGGATCTGATGATAAAATTTTGGCATGAGGGTGCTCTTGGTTTTATTGTGCAGAAATTTAATATAGCAAACTCGGGCAATTTGGCTCAAACCAGAGAAAAGACGGTCTATGTAATACACGCAGCTCAATCTTTTTCAACATACAAAAATCGTGCTATCTGACTTCTCTCACGCAACCACCACAGTTAAATTTTTAAATGAATGAATCCTGCTGAACCCTTTGCCACTCACTCGCAAAATCCTTATACTTAGAACCAATTTTTTCTTATATTTATAATGGATGCTGCATGAGTCGCGCCATATCGCATATTGATACATTCCAAGGCTTAATTCTTGCCTTACAAAACTACTGGGCTGAACAAGGTTGTGTCATTTTACAACCTTACGATATGGAAATGGGTGCAGGGACATTCCACACTGCAACATTCTTACGCGCACTTGGGCCTGAAACTTGGAACGCAGCATACGTTCAACCCTCACGTCGTCCTAAAGACGGTCGTTATGGTGAAAACCCAAACCGTTTGCAACACTATTACCAATTCCAAGTGGTACTAAAACCAAACCCAGATAATATCCAACAGCTTTACCTAGACTCGTTAAAAGCCATTGGTATTGATACCCTCACTCACGATATTCGTTTCGTAGAAGACAACTGGGAATCGCCAACACTCGGCGCTTGGGGCTTAGGTTGGGAAGTTTGGCTCAACGGTATGGAAGTGACTCAGTTTACTTACTTCCAACAAGTCGGTGGTGTTGAATGTTACCCAGTAACAGGTGAAATCACTTACGGTCTTGAACGTTTGGCAATGTACTTACAAGGTGTCGATTCTGTTTACGATCTTGTTTGGACCAAAGGTCAGTTTGGTACAGTGACTTATGGTGATGTATTCCATCAAAACGAAGTTGAGCAATCAACCTATAACTTTGAATACGCACCAGTCGACAAAATGTTTGAATTATTTGACTTCTATGAAGCCGAAGCATCTCGTTTAATTGAAGCAGAATTACCACTTCCTGCCTATGAACAAGTCATTAAAGCATCACACAGCTTTAACTTACTCGATGCACGTGGTGCGATTTCTGTAACCGAGCGTCAACGCTATATTTTACGTGTTCGTACTCTGGCACGTTCAATTGCACAAAGCTATGTGGCGGCTCGTGCCAAGCTTGGTTTCCCAATGGCAGAACCACATTTACGTGATGAAGTTTTAGCTCAATTGAAAGCTCAGGTTGAAGCAGAAGCGGCTCAAGCAGAAAAATCAGCGGAGAACAAATAATGTCTAAACATACAGTTTTATTTGAACTTGGCTGTGAAGAACTTCCACCAAAAAGCTTAAAAACTTTACGTGATGCATTGCAAGCTGAAACAGAAAAAGGCTTAAAAGATGCAGGTTTAGCTTTTGATTCTATCGAAGCCTATGCAGCGCCTCGTCGTTTGGCATTGAAAATTATCAATGTAGATGGTGCTCAAGCAGATACTCAAAAACGTTTTGACGGCCCTGCTGTACAAGCTGCTTATGATGCTGAAGGTAAGCCAACCAAAGCACTTGAAGGCTTTATGCGTGGTCAAGGCATTACTGCGGATCAAGTTTCAACTTTCCAAGCCGGTAAAGTTGAAAAAGTTTGCTACCTAAAAGATGTGAAAGGTCAAAGTCTTGACGTTTTACTACCACAAATTTTACAAACTGCTTTAGATAACCTTCCAATTGCAAAACGTATGCGTTCTGCGGCAAGCCGTACCGAATTCGTTCGTCCTGTAAAATGGGTTGTATTGTTAAAAGACAATGATGTGGTTAATGCAACCATTCAGGATCATAAAGCAGGTAATGTGACTTATGGTCATCGTTTCCATGCACCTGAAGCGATTACTTTAGCCAATGCAGATGCTTACTTAGATGCACTTCGTGCTGCAAAAGTTGTAGCAAATTTTGAAGAACGCCAAGCGATCATTGATCAACAAGTCAAAGCACTTGCTGATGAAGTGAATGCGATTGCGATCGTTCCAAGCGACCTTCGTGATGAAGTAACCGCATTGGTTGAATGGCCTGTTGCGCTTCGTGCGAGCTTTGAAGAACGCTTCCTTGCTGTGCCTCAAGAAGCATTGATCACCACCATGCAAGACAACCAAAAGTATTTCTGTTTGGTGAATGCTAACAATAAGCTTCAGCCTTATTTCATCACCGTTTCAAATATTGAGTCTAAAGATCCGACTCAAATCATTGAAGGAAATGAGAAAGTTGTACGCCCTCGCTTGTCTGATGCAGAATTCTTCTTCTTACAAGATCAAAAGCAACCGCTTGCATCTCGTAAAGAAAAATTAGCCAATATGGTTTTCCAAGCACAGTTGGGTACGCTTTGGAATAAATCTGAACGTATTGCTAAATTGGCTGTGGCTTTATCTGCAATCACGGGTGCAAATCCTGCGGATGCTGAAAAAGCTGCATTACTTGCAAAGTGTGATTTAACCTCTGAATTGGTCGGTGAATTCCCTGAACTTCAAGGGATTGCGGGCACTTACTATGCACGTATTGAAGGCGAGAATGATGAAGTTTCGGAAGCTTTAGGTGAGCAATATTTACCTAAATTTGCAGGTGATGTTTTACCGCAAACTAAAACTGGTACTACGATTGCCCTTGCTGATCGTTTAGATACGTTGACTGGTATTTTCGGTATTGGTCAAGCGCCTACAGGTTCTAAAGACCCGTTTGCTTTACGTCGTTCTGCGATTGGTATTTTGCGTTTAGTGACTGAAAACAATCTTGATGTTTCAATTGAAGAGTTGATCAAGCTTGCTTTGGCTGCTTATGGCGATGTATTGAAAGATCACGACAAGACTTTGGCGGATGCGGTTGCGTTCCTTGAAGGTCGTTACCGTGCGAAATATGAAGACCAAGGCGTTGCTGTTGATGTGATTCAAGCGGTTCAAGCACTTTCTCCAAAATCACCTCTTGATTTTGATAAGCGTGTGACTGCGGTGAATCATTTCCGTAGTCTGCCTGAAGCGGCTGCTTTGGCTGCTGCGAATAAACGTGTTGCCAATATCTTAGCGAAAGAAGCTGCACCTACGGGTGAGATTGTTGAGTCTAAATTGGTTGAAGATGCTGAAAAAGCACTTTATGCAGAGATTCAAAATATCCTGCCTGTGGTTCAACCGCTTTTGGCTGCGAAAGACTACACCACTACGCTTTCTAAGTTAGCTGCCCTTCGCGCACCAATTGATGCTTTCTTTGATGGCGTCATGGTCATGGCTGATGATAGCGACTTGAAAGCAAACCGTTTACGTTTACTGGCTCAGTTACGAGACTTGTTTACCAGTGTTGCGGATATTTCAGTGTTGCAGCACTAAGCCTTAATTGCTTGTAATTTAAAAGAAACCCCGCTATTTTGATAGTGGGGTTTTTTACATATTGATGAAATGAAATTATCACAACCACAAAAAGTCGCGGAATTTTTAAAAGCACATCCAACTCAAAAATTCACTGCTCGAGAAATTGCTCTAGGGATAACAAAGCTATATCCAAATGACTACCTAGAAAAAAGAAACAACTCACGATTTTCGGATGAAGAAGATTTTTTAAATCAAGTTATTGCTGAAATAGGTGCACATAAAAAAGCAATCCTGAAAATCGAGCCAAAAATTCAAATGCAAGACAAGCCTAGACCGCGCTTGTATTGGTTTGAACAAAATAATATCCCCTTACCTGATTTAGATAATTCAGAAAATATTCCTCTCGATGATGAGCAAGAAGTAGTATCTACTCCAACGTATAAAGTACTCTCAGAACATGATTTATATCCTGTTCTCATCGAATATTTGTCTAAAGAGCTAAACCTCTATAGCCTGAGAATTGATGAAAAAAAGTCTTCAAATAATCGAGGACAAAATGGTAATCAATGGTTACACCCTGATATTGTTGCTATACAGCCTATTGATAAAAAGTGGCATGAACTAGTGAAGACCTGCGTTAAACATGGTTCAGGTCAGAATGTTCGGCTTTGGTCATTCGAGGTAAAAAAAGAACTAAATAACTCAAATATTAGAAGTAGTTTTTTCCAAGCTGTTAGTAATTCAAGTTGGGCAAATGAAGGATATTTAGTTGCGACCTCAATTTCTACCAATGAAGTTGAAGAAGAACTGCGTATGCTTTCAGCTTTACATGGTATAGGTGTAATTTTACTCAATCCAGAAAATCCCACTGAAAGTGAAATCTTACTTCCTGCTCGCCGAAGACCCGAAGTGGACTGGCAATCAATAAACCGAATTTTAAATGAAAATTCAGACTTTAAAAATTTTATCGAATTGGTCTCAATTTATTACCAAACTGGCCGTATTCGCACACAAGATTGGAATCGTTAATCACTGAGCTATAGTCATTTTCCAACTGATTCCCTATACTCAACCTAACAACTCGCAACAAGAACGAACCTTATGAAATTAAAAACTGTACTTTTCGCTACTTTTGCTGCCCTTTCTATTACAGCATGTACATCTCAACCAACGATTCCACAGTTGACAGCGGGTGTATTACAAGAAGTCCAAAACATTGAAGTTTATCCGGACACAACCAACAACAAAGCAAAACTGACCAAATTTGAAGACAAATGCGTCATCGAATTTACCGGCAACCTCAAAGCAGGCAAAGTCGTAGAACAGTGGGCGTTCCGTGACTACACCCTCATCACAGGTGGCTCAGCAACCTTTGCACTCGATGGCACAAGCACAGCAACCAAATTTGAATTACACGATGCAGAAGTACAGAAAAACTTCCTTGCACTACGTAATCACTTTGCAAAAGAAGCCTTAGCGCAATGTAACTAAGCAAATCGTCATCACTGGTACAACATCAGTGATGACTTCCTCTCAAATGCCTTTCGCTTCATGTCCTTTACCTCAATATCAGTCTCCATATTCTTTACATTTAAAACAACGACCACGCATAAACTTACATAATTTTAATGAATTAACTGAACGACACAATTTTCAGCCCATTGTTCATGCGCTGTTGACGCATTGTGCGACTTTCATATCAAACGCTATTTTTGAGCTCATTTCTGTCTATGATGACTGCTGTTCTGAACTCCTCATCGGGTTCTGTCATAAGAGGTAGAAAATCAAAGATGAAAGTTTTAACAAAGACACTCACCGCTTCGGCTTTAACCACTGCACTTTTAGCCTCCACTTCCCTATTTGCAAATACCACGGCCAATGTTCAAGTTCAAACCTCGCAGCCAAGCGTATTGCAAAACTTAAAACATGATGTCAAACATGCTGCGCATGCGACAGGTGAAACGGTTGAGCATGGTATCGACAAAACCAAAGCATTCAGCAAAGAAAAATGGCAAGACACCAAAGAATTTTCAGCTGAAAAATCTGCTGTGGTAAAAGATAAGGCAGGTGACGTTAAAGACTCTGTTGCGCATAACACCAAAAAAAGTGGTCACTATATAGCGGATAAAGCGAAACAAGGCCAACAAGCGACCAAACAAAAATGGCAGGAAACTAAGCAGGCTGTCAGTGGTCAACCTAACCGTGCTGACGTAAATGGGCAGGCTCAAGTGGAATTAGATACACCTGTTGCTAAAGCCAAAGTCGGTTCATCTGCGGATGCTGCCGTTGGCGCGAAGTAGAAGTTAAACTCCTCCAGAGTTGAAAGAGTCCACATGCTGGGCTCTTTTTTAGCTATATACGTTTGCACACTACGCTTGTTTACAACCAAGCACATGAAATTCACACAAAGAGGCTTTATGCTAAAACGCTGATTTATGCACGATAGCCCAAGAGGTACACTGCTCTATGAATATGATGAAAACAACCCTCTTCTGCGCTCTTTTAATGACAACAGCAGGTGTATGGGCACAAACAGAAACCACCACTCAGCAAGCGCAAAAGCCAATTACGCCTTATGGTAAAAACCCCAACATCTTGCATGTCTGGGCTTATAAAACTCAAGAAGGTGTGATTAACACGGTGGAAAAAGTCGGTACTGCAACAGAAAAAGGCATCCAAAAAATTCGCCCTTCTGCACACCAAGCCTTGGACAGTGCAAAAACCATCACCAACAACACCGCAGAACAAGCTAAAGAAACAGGACAACAAGTCACCCAAAATGTGAATAAAAAACTGCATGAAACCAAGCAAGTGATTACTGGTCAAACAGATCAACCCGCTCCCATTTACCAAGGCAGCTTGAGTCAACCGTCATCAGCACCCGTAGATGCTCCTGCGGTTCAAGCGCCTTCAGTCTCATCTCCACAGCCTGTCGCACCCCAAACAGTAAATGAGCCCACGATTACCCAAGCACCTTCTTCCTTTACACCCGCCCAAGCAGAAGAAGAAATTAAAGTGACTAAGCTTTAATAGCAAAAAAGCCCGTCAGTTGATGGGCTTTTTCGTTGTCATTATTTGCTTTAATTCACCCGACGGATTGGCTGCCCTGCTTGAAAAGCTTGAGCATTTTCCACTAACTGCTGCACCATGCGTTGACGTGCTTCGACACTGCCCCACGCACTGTGTGGTGTAATGATTAAATTCGGCAGACGAGCATCCAATAAAACATTACCCTCTTTAGGTGGCTCAACGGTCAATACATCGGTTGCTGCACCCGCAATTTCACCCTGTTTTAACGCGTCTGCCAAAGCTGCTTCATTGACAATTCCACCCCGTGCACAATTAATTAAAAAGGCACTTTTTTTCATTCTTTTGAAAGCTTGAGCATCAATCAGGTCACGCGTGTCATCGGTTAATGGACAATGCAGACTGACAAAATCCGATTGCGCCAGCAAGTCGTCAAAGCCCACTCGTGTTGGGTCAGTATGTGGACGGTTTGGCAAATTACCCACCAAAACTCTCATGCCAAATGCTTCAGCGAGTTTAGCCACTGCCTGCCCCAATTCGCCATACCCTAAAATACCTAAGGTCTTGCCGGAAAGTTCAATAATTGGGTAGTCCAGTAGGCAAAACTGCGAAGCTTTATTCCATTCACCTTGCTGCACTGCACGGTCGTATTGCAAGCATGAGGTTGCCAGGTTGAGCATCAACATTAAAGTATGCTGTGCCACCGCTGCCGTGCCATAACCCTGACAATTACACACCACAACACCTTGCGCTTTGGCTTGCTGCAAATCGATGTTATTGGTGCCAGTGGCAGAGATTAAAATCAACTTTAACTGAGAGCATTGTTTTAGGGTATCGGCATCCACCATTACTTTGTTGCTAATAATCACATCTGCATCTAGTACACGGGCGACAAGTGTCTCAGCATCGGTACTTGGGTAAAGGATCAGTTCATCAAAAACAGCATGCAGTGCTTGAAAGTCCAAATCATTTTTATCTAAGGATGCATAATCTAAAAATACGGCTTTCATTGCTCACGTCCAGTTGTTCTGCATAATGATAGAGCGTTTATTTAAACGAACTCAGCCCCTTTTTTCAACGTAAACACTGTCTTGACCACCTAAAAATAGCCGCCACATACAGAAAAAAGCCCGCTATTTAACGGGCTTATTACGATGAATACGAATAGAAATACTGATTTGTTTAATCACATAAAACGTCAGGATCAGCAGGAGAATCAGGCCACCACCGAATGTAAGATAAGCTGGCTCTAAACTTTGTGCCAGTGCGCTTTGTGATGTTGAAATAAACAGTAATTTTATAAATACAGCCGACCAATGTCTTTGCATTGCTTCCACCCTATTTGATCTTTATCTGTATTGTTTAAAAGATAAACAATACTTTCATATTAAACAAAATAGGACGGAAAACAAGCGCTTGGCCTTAGACCAAAGCCCTATATGAATAAATCACATGAACACATCTGATTCAGCATCGCTTGACACCAAAAACTGCGCTGTTTCTGGAATAATCTCGACCAAATCAAAGCCACCATATTCATCACAGCTAAAGTTAAACTGCTTATAGCTAATCAGATAATAATCACTGTATTTTTTCATTAACAATGGATGCATTCCAGCGCCCAATTCGGCTTGTTCATGCACCAATTTCATGATCTGTCTGTCATTCATGACGATGGTATAACGCATGTCGTTATAGTAAATATGTACTAACCCATTGCCCTTGGCAAAAATCGGCAGCAGAAACTTATGATTCAGCGCAATGGCATCTGGTGCATAGCTTTCAATCTTTTGACTGATCATATTGAACACTAAACCATGTCCAAAATTATCCATCAACTGACAGCTATTTTCTTGCGGCAAGTTGACCTGAATGCCCAGTTTCAGTAGATCGGTCTGGCTCACTTGTCGATTGCTGAGTAACTCGCGAATAATGCTTTGTTTTAGCTTGCTATCAAAAAATTGACCATCTAACTCAAGCTCATTATTTTTCAGAATTCGTCCTAAAGAAAAGCGATGACGCGGCAACAAGTTTTCGATCACTTTACGGTAGTAAAACTTGCTGTTCTTTTTCACTTCACGAATTTTTTTATAAAAATACGGCGCATCAAACTCATGACGTAAAAAATCATGGAGCAAATCGGAACTGGCCAAAACCGCAATCGCATCATGCCCTGTAAAAGGTAAGTTCAGGGTATTCAGATTCGGTACGACCGTTTGTAATTTTTCATAATGCGCACGGTCTTCAGGGCAGTAAGGGTCATAAATAACAATGTATTCACACTCTGCCGAGACATCTTTCGGCTGAACCTGCATGTCATGGTTCAGCTCAGGCTGATAGAACATGTTATAGCGGTTATCCGTCACCTGTTCAGGGTCGATCGAATACTGCGGCACCAAAGCTACTACGCGCTTAAAACCAAGCAGTTTAGAGTATTTAATCGCTGCATAGCCGCCCATCGACCCTGCATAGGCAATGCGGGTTTGAAAAGGGGCAATCCAAGCGCGAATTGCCTCTAACATCGCCAACATCGAAGACTCTGGAAACCATGACTTCTGTTTCGGCATAATGCCAACCACATTAAAGCCAAACTTGGCTAGCGACTTTTCTGCATTGATCGACGTTCCCTTGGCACGGGTAATCAGGTCGCCAAAAGAGAAAATAAGTTCGTCCGATGAACCCTGTAAAAAAATGACACGAATCTGTTCGTCTTCAAAAATAATTTGTTTCGCCATGTCCATGCTGAGAGATTTCATTCCTATAAAGTGAGGTCATGTTCGTTCCATACAGCATAAGCGATTTCATCGAACCAAATGTGTTATTTTATAGATGCAGAGCAGATAAAAAAGCGCAAAATATGACACAATTACTCCATCCTGCAGCACAACACGGGTTTAGCGCAGCTGCTGAACTTTATCAACAAGTGCGTCCAAGTTATCCAGAAGAGATCCATGCGTGGCTCACCGAGCAACTGCATTTAAACACAAATTCACGTGTGATTGATCTTGCCTCGGGTACAGGAAAGTTTTTGCCTTATCTGATTCCACATAGTGGACAGCTCACTGCCATCGAACCTGTCACCGAAATGTTAGCTCAGCTCAAACTGGCTTACCCACAGGTGGAAACATTACAAGCCTTTAGTGACCATATTCCCCTGCCTTCGCAAAGTATCGATGCAGTTTTATCTGCGCAGGCCTTCCACTGGTTTGCGAACATGGACAGTTTAAAAGAAATCCATCGTGTCCTGAAACCGCAAGGGCATTTGGGTTTGGTCTGGAACCAACGCGACACTCAAGTTGACTGGGTCAATGCACTCGCAGAACGGCTCGCTCCTTTAGAAGGAGATACCCCGCGTTATCATAGTGGGCTATGGCAAAAAGTCTTTGAACATCAACCCTTATTTCAGCTCAAAAGCCTACATCAGTTTGCACAGCAGCAAACAGGTACAGTAGAACAAGTGGTCTCAAAACGCCTACTTTCGACTAGCTTTATTGCCGCAATGCCACTCGAACAACAGCAGTATTTAAAACATCAGTTTGAGCATATTGTGCAGCAGTACACGGGCAAACAGCCACAGGACGAAATCAGTTTTCCTTACATCACCTATGCCTATCACTTTCAAAAAATAGCAGAATAATAGGACACCGATATGAACCCACATACTCTTTCATTGAAACAGGTTCTACTGCCGCTTCTTTTAGGTGGCAGCTTAATCCTCACAGGCTGTAATAAAGCCAATGAATCTGCTGAGCAAGACACCCTTTCGAGCGATGATAAAATTCTGCAAGAACTCAGCTCTGAACCGGTCAAAAGTTTTGCTAAAACAGCCAATGACCCACAGGATATTGCGCTCTTGGTCGACTATGACCAGCGCTTTAGTAGCATGAGTGATGAAATGGAAGATGAACTCATGAAAATGCGTGAGGCAGGAACCCTCACGGATGAATTTGCAAAAACACGTCAACAAGACAATATTCAGTCTGCACTGAATATGCTGAAAGAGCTGGATTTAAAAACAGAACAAGGGCGCTACATTCAAACTCTGATGTACCAATATTGGGATAACCAAACCAAATTCATCCAAGATAAAGCCGCAGCACCACATGACAACGTGAAAGGCCTCGGTGAGCTCATTCATGCCCAAGAGCAGCTTGAACACTGGCAGTCGCAGTATCCTAAAGCTCAAGATATGATGTCGACAGGCTACTAACTCAATCGCGGAAAAAGAAAAGGGATCAGATGATCCCTTTTCTTTGTATGTGTTCTAACTATGGGCGTTCAGCATATTGTGGTAATGCATCACAAATGTTGTCCCACTCAGCTTGAGATGCCACAAAAATATGCTGCGTCGGCTTTTGCTGTAACGGGGTATCTAAAGTGCCGATCCGCAAACGGTAAAAGTCAGGGGTATCAGCTTTCATACTGATCAAAGGTGAACCACAGTTGCCACAGAAACAACGCTCTGTGCCTGCACTCGATGCATATTTTTTTACAACGTCCTGACCAGAGGTCAGTTTAAAATCCGCCTTAGCAATCGGTGCATTGGTTGCATATGCCGTTCCATTGGCCTTGCGACATTTTTGACAATGGCATTGAATAATATCGCCAATCGGCCCATCAATTTGATAAGTCACTGCACCGCACAGGCAGCTGCCCACATACTGCTGAAGATCCGACATCATGATGCTCCTTGAATTTTTTATTCAAATTAGCACAGCTGATTTTCAGTTGCATCGCTTATGGCGAATTTTTTGCCACATTCAAATACTGCATAACGCCCTCACCTGCGGCACGTCCTGTTGCAAAACATGCAGTGAGTAAGTAGCCCCCTGTGGGTGCATCCCAGTCCAACATTTCCCCACATAAAAAAACAGCGGGATTGGATTTTAATTGTAGCTGCGGACTCAGGCCTTTACGGTGAACACCGCCAGCACAACTAATCGCTTCTTCAATCGGACGAAAACCAGTTAAAGGAATCTGTAATTGCTTCACCTGCTGCGCCAATTGTTCAGGGTGATTCCAGTGATCTTTTGCAACCAACTCTCGCACTAAACTTGCCTTGGCTACATCTAAACCTGCTTTACGCCAAATATTACTTAAAGACTGTTTTTTTGTCGGTTTCAGGCGTACAGCCAATTCTTGGACAGTGACATCTGGCAGTAAATCAAGCGTTAACACTAAAGGCTGGAGCTTTTTTTGCTGCGCACGCAGCGCTCGACCTTGCTTATAGACCAAACCACTTTCTAGTCCATAATGGGTGATGACGATATCGCCCATACTTTTTTCCGCATCGCCCACCCATGCCGCGATACGTTTCAGTGGCTGCCCAAAGACAGGTTGCATATAAGTAGACCATTCATGTTCTACCCCAGCATTGCTGGCTTGAAAAGGCTCAATTTCATCGGCCTCCAACCAGTTTTGCCATGCGCCATCACTACCGAGTTGAGACCATGACACCGCTCCACAAGCCAAGACAATCGCATCATAGCTCTGGCTATGCGCTTGATCACTAAGCAAAGACTTGATTTCAAGCTTATGCTCTTTGAGGCTGAGGCATTGATGACGATAGTAAAACTTGATGCCTGACTCAACCAAACGTTTCAACCAAGCACGTAATAAAGGCGCGGCTTTCATTTCAATCGGGAAAATACGCCCAGACGTTCCGACATAGGACTCAACGCCTAAACCTTTCATCCATGCCTGAACCCAGTTGGCATCCCACTTACGAATCCAAGGTGCTAGCCATTCAGCTTGATCATAACGACCTATAAACTGCTCCACAGGTTCGGCATGAGAGATATTTAGTCCTGTTTTACCCGCCATCAGAAACTTACGTGCAGCAGATGGTTTTTGCTCAAACACATCGACCTGAACATCATATTGGCTCAACACTTCTGCTGCCATCAAACCGGCTGGGCCCGCCCCAATAATTGCAATACGCTTTGGCATGATTTATTCAGCTTGATCCGAAGATTGCGCCTGTGGGGTCTGACCTTGCAAAGCCTGAAACGCGTCAAAGCGCGTGCAATAACCTTCAGGTTTGGTGATGATCAACTGTTGGCAGAGCTCGCCTCGTTCTAAGTATTTAATTTCAAAATGTGTGCGCGCTGAGCTATCCGCAATACGCTCTTTCACAAACGGTAACTTCCACACCTCAATCAACTGTTGCTGTGCTTCTTCGATATATTCTGGAATATTGCTGGCTAACGTAATTTGTCCGCCCACTTGTAAACGTGAAATCAGAAACTCAAAAAACGGCATATTCAACCAGCGCTGCGCAGGATTATGCGGTTCAGGGTTGGGATAAAGAATAAAGAACTGTTCAACCTGCTGCGGCTGCAAGGCATGTACCACCCACGGCAAGGCATCGGCATGTACCAGCTGTAAATTCTGCTGACCTTCTAAGCCATGTTGTTTCTGCATCGCCACAAACTTTTCACGGGTTCGCTCAACCGCAATCAGCTTTTTCTCAGGATGATTGGCCGTAAACAATAGAGCATGTTTACCCTTGCCCGCCCCAATTTCCACACACAGTGGATCAGGACTGATCATTTGAAAATCACGAGGCGCATGCATACGCTGGGCTTGAAATTGACGAATCGGCATAATCAGATCAAACTAAGAAAAAACCGCATCAGTCTAACAACTGCCAACGTTTTTGCCTATTTCAATCCGAAAATTTTATCTGGAGTCGATCATGCCACACACTTTCCCTTGTCCCCGTTGTGGAGAAATGAGTCAATGGGAAGACAACGCCTTTCGTCCATTTTGTTCTGAACGCTGCAAACTGATCGACTTAGGTGCATGGGCCAATGATGAATATCGCCTCCCAACACAAGATGCACCGCAAGCAGAAAACTCAGAAGAATAATATGTTTAATTTCATGATATTTTTCATATTTTAAGCGAAATTATTCATTATTTAATCTCTCAATATTCGCCTAAAAGGATAATTCGTCGACTATACTCTCCCCAAAATTGGTACATGCTCACAGCATGATCAAGTCACAAAAATAACATCCTAAAGGGGGATAAGATGCACATCCTGAGTAAGACTATTGTTTTAATTGGCGTTTTACTCGCGATCTGTTTATTCAGTTTTGGCATCTATATGCAAGATCTGTTGATCCTCTCGGTTGGATTATTAGTGGCCTTATTCTCTATCGTGTTTGCTCTAGAAACCCAACACATTTTGAATAATCCATTTCGCAAATAAAAAGTCAGCAGCTGCTGACTTTTTTTATTTTTCAATAAGACCACAAAGCGCTTAGCCTGCTTTTCCTGCCACAAAGGGGTTATGTTGTTTTTCAAAACCAATGGTACTGATTGGGCCATGTCCTGAAATGAACTGCGTCTCATCGGGTAAGCTAAAGCATTCACGCTGAATAGAGTCAATCAGCTGCTGATGATTGCCACGCGGAAAGTCGGTACGACCAATGGAGCCTTTAAACAACACATCGCCGGTCCACAGCAGACCATAGTTTTTGTTATAAAACATCACATGACCCGGAGTATGTCCAGGGGCAAAACGTACTTCAAACGCTTCATCTCCCAGTTTAAGGACTTCACCGCCTTCAAGCCATGTCGTGACATCTACCTTTTCAGGAATAGGAAAACCATAACGCTGCGAGACTTCTTGGATCATATCCAACCAAAAGGCATCTTCTTTATGCGGGCCAATCACAGGGACATCCCACAGTTTTTTTAATGCCCCAACTGCTCCAGCATGATCTAAATGCCCATGCGTCAACCACAACGCTTTGACTGTCAAACCCAACTCTTCAATTTCTGCTTTAAGCTTCTCAGGCTCCCCACCTGCATCAATTAAAATTGCTTCTTTACTGTCACTGTCCCAAACAATGGAACAGTTCTGTTGAAATGCCGTTACAGGCACAATTTTAACTTGCAACATAGAGTGTCAACCTCAATTCGTTTTGCTGGCTAATGTCTGTTTTAAGGCATCAAGATTAGCCTGAACCAGCGTATTGAGCAATTGCAAATGATCTCCGCGGCTGTTCAAGGCTGGAATATATTGATACCGCTCTCCACCTTGAGACAAAAACAATTCAGCATTCTGAATCGCCAGTTCCTCTAAAGTTTCTAAGCAATCCGCTGAAAATGCAGGACTCATAATTTGTACCGATTTCACCCCCTGCGCCGCCCATTCAGTCAGTAAGACATCGGTATAGGGTTTCACCCACTCTTGTTTCCCAAAGCGGGATTGGAAACTGATTGCCCATTCATTCTCCGCTAGGCCTAATTCGGCTGCCACCAACTGCCCAGTGATACGGCAACGGTCAGCATAGGGATCACCTTTATCGGCATAAGGTTGTGGAATACCATGGAAAGACATTAACAGCTTTTCACTCACCCCATGTTCAGCACGGAAATCACGTACACTTTGCGCCAAAGCCTGAATGTATAAAGGGTGCTGATAATAATCGCGAATAATACTCAGCCCTGGCAAATTACGCTGCTTTGGAATCCACTTCGCGAAAGCGTCATATAAAGGCGCGCTAGATGTCGCAGAGTACTGCGGAAACAAAGGAAAGAGCACAATATGATCTTGTGGTTTTTGACTCAACTCAGAGAGCAATGGCTGAATGCCTGGATTGCCATAGGTCATCGCAGGGACGATATTCAGCTCAAACTCAGGGTATTGCAAAATCAACTGCTGTTGTAACGCGGCCACTTGAGTCAGCAAAATTTCTCGCATTGGAGAATCGCTGCCCCACACCATCTCATAAGCATGGGCAACGCGTTTCGGGCGAAACGGCAAAATAAATAAACGGAGAATAATTTGCCAAAGCGGTTTGGGAATTTCAATCACCCGCTGGTCTGACAAAAACTGATCCAAAAAGCGACGCACTGCTGAAGCTGTCGGTGCATCAGGCGTTCCCAAATTTGCCAAAATAACAGTAACTTTTGCTTTTGTTGCAGTAGACATTCAGCCCTCGTGGCTCGTTTTCGAATGTCTCTACTGTAACAGTTTTCAGTTCATTATCTAAATGGATAACTACGAAGATTGAAATTGAAAAGGCCGATCCTTTTCCAATAAATTACTATCCAAAAGTTTCGTCGCCTTCGGGGTCAACTGCCAAAGCATGCGCTGACGATCATCTCGACCCGACTGAACAATCCAATCATTTTGACACATTTGCATTTTAATACTGTGCAAAGCACGAATATTAATTTGTGAGCGTGCAACAGCATGGGCACGAGGCATTTCTAGACGCGCATCATTCAAACCAGTTTCGTTTAAATATTCATTAATGCGTTTGGAGAAATACTCTTCAGGAGTTGGGTGAATAAAGGTTGTCCCCAAAACCGAGAGTAATTGCGCCCAAGTCATCTGCTTTTGAATTTTCAACTCTTTGAAGTTGCCATCTTGATAGGCATGCATCCGATAATCAAAAGCAAAAAATTCATGCATAGCCACTTTGGGTAAAGACAAAAATGGATCGACTTCACGTTTACCCGCTTCAGTTTCCAATTGCACCAATTTGGCTTTAAGTTTATCTATTTCGTCATGCAACACTTGGGTGTTCTGCGGACGTACCCAACCCGATACAGGATAGCGCTCTAGCATTTGCGTCATATTCAAGCGAACGGCCATTTCCAAGTCACGCATGGTGCGATAAGTGAAAACCTGATCGACTTCGTTTTGGAGTAGTTTTCTAAACTCTTTGAATTTTTCACGCAGCTCAGCTTTGTCGTCATGTAAACATAACTCACGGGCATCAGGATCATCATGCATAAATACAATAATCGGCTTTTGTTTGGTGACCGCATAAATGTATTCAAGGTGCATATATCCCACCCCTGACACGGACTGTTCGCCATATTTGCTGCCCAGCAACAATATGACATAGTCACAGTCATCGATCTGACGACGTGCAAAAGCCGTTGAAAGTGGTGTCCGTTGTTCTAATCCCCAAGAAAAAAATCCCATGCCCACTAAAGTTTGGGCCAAAATGATCCGCTCTGGTTTCATCTCGCTTCCAGAAGTGGTTATAAACACTTGATAACGCTTATCGAGCATCGGTTATCCTCATTATTCTTCGCAGCATCCCATCCCCCAAATTCCATTAGATAGACACTGCGACTAACTCAAGCATATTAGGTTGCAATTTTTGACTATATATCAAAATACTCGACTTATTTGTTTAAAAATTAATCAGATATGTTTGAAATAGTCCAATTTAGTTCTGGTTCAAGCAAAAGTTGTAAGATGGGTCTCAAACTTTCTGCATTATTCCCACTGACATAACATTCAATTCGAACATCACTATCATGATTTCGTTCAAATAATAACTCATTTTTGATTAAAATACGGGCTGTTTGTCGTGCAACTGCCAGTCCAGAGTCAATTAATGTCAGTTTCTGACCAAAAATAGATTGTATCGCTATTTTCAAAAAAGGGTAATGGGTACAGCCTAAAACTAAGTAATCTGCACCCTGATCGACAACGGGTTGTAAAATATCTTTTAACGTGGCTAAACATGCCGCACTCATCTGTGCGCCGCTTTCAACAAAAGGTACTAAATCTAAGCAAGTCACTGGAATCACTGTGACTCCCGAAGGCTGTGCAAACTTTTCAACCACATCTTTAATTAGCTGCCCGCGAAAGGTCGCAGGGGTCGCTAGAACGGCCACGGTTTTGGATTTGCTTTGCAATACCGCAGGTTTTAGGGCCGGAACAAGGCCGATAATCGGAAAGTTATCGCCATAGTGCTCGCGTAAATAATCCAAACTAAAGGCTGAAGCGGTATTACACGCCACAACTGCAACCTTACAGCCTTTGCGGTAAAGCCACTCAATCGCTTGTGCAGTCAATTCTCGAATATTTTGATCATCGCGCGGCCCATAAGGCACATGTGCGGTATCGGCAAAATAAATAAATCGCTCATGCGGTAAATGCTTGGCAATTTCTTGAGCGATGGATAAGCCGCCTATTCCCGAATCAAATATCCCGATTGGCGCATCGGCTGTCGCTTTTGGCATGGGGTTGATCATAGGGAATAAGGGCTGAATGGCACTCATGAGGACTCGTTGCAGTATAAAGTTAAAAGATCAATCAAGCTTAAACCTCAGGTGCCTAATTGCAATAGCAAATCACCACTTTGTAAGCACAGTTTGGCTTCACCTTCCGCATCTTCGCTTAGCTCACCCATTTCCACCAAATGAAAAAAAGCAGCACGCTGAATCAGTGCATTAATGCCAAAGCGAACATGCACATAAGGACGCAGCTCCCCTTGGAAGGCACGCATAAAAATGGGATGGTCTTCATCAACAATCACCACATCCTGTGTGGTCGTGGTCAGCTGTAGGTAGATTTTTCCTGCAATTTCGACTTGATCGACCTGATTGACAAATAAAGGCTCATCTTCAACCTCGATTTCAATCTGCTCGACCGGGGTTTTGAGATAAAACTTATCTTCTTCTTTCCAAAGTACCGTTGCAAACAGCTCAATCATGGCTTGGCGTTTGATCAATTGACCTTCGTGCCACCATTCTCCATTGGCTAAAACCTTCAAATCCATTGCGCCACAATGCTTTGGGTGCCATTGATCTAAAGGGGGGATTGACCTTTTGTGACCGGACTGTCCATCTTTTATGTATTGTGCAATATCAGTTAAGTTTTTATTATCAGCAATAGCTACTTTTTTCGTCGGATTTGCTGAGTTGTGCTGCTTATCCATAAAATTCATGCCTGTCTGACGGAAAAATAATATGATTCAGCCAATTGGCTAGAACTCGGTTTAAACCTATACTAGCTCACAATATAAAAGACACGATGATAAATTTTGTGTCTGGGAACTAAGAACACTCATGGCAGCACCGTTCTTTGAGTCAAAACGGTTGCCACCTTTAACCATATGAGGAGTCCTACATGGAACACATCGAACGTGAATCGATGGAGTTTGACGTAGTCATCGTTGGCGCAGGCCCTGCTGGCCTTTCTGCTGCGATTAAAATTCGTCAACTTGCAATTGAAAACAACCTTAATGATCTGTCCGTTTGTGTCGTAGAAAAAGGCTCTGAAGTTGGTGCGCATATCCTTTCAGGTGCTGTGCTCGAACCGCGTGCGATCAATGAGTTGTTCCCAAACTGGAAAGAAGAAGGTGCGCCTTTAAATGTTCCAGTAACTGAAGATAAAACGT
This sequence comes from Acinetobacter sp. AB03, assembly GCF_058107045.1. Lineage (NCBI taxonomy): Bacteria > Pseudomonadati > Pseudomonadota > Gammaproteobacteria > Moraxellales > Moraxellaceae > Acinetobacter > Acinetobacter sp. AB03. The sequence goes on from NZ_JBUEBA010000002.1 coordinate 2,833,875, forward strand.
ATTTCCTAATGTCTGCTGAAAAGTCACAAGAAGCGCCGCATTGGATGGTTCCTAAAACCATGCATAATGATGGCAACTATGTGATTTCACTTGGTAACGTAGTGCGTTGGTTAGGTCAAAAAGCTGAAGAATTAGAAGTGTCTATTTTCCCAGGTTTTGCTGCATCTGAAATTCTTTATCATGCTGATGGTACGGTTAAAGGTATCCAAACAGGTGACATGGGGATTGGTAAAGATGGTGAACCAACACATAACTTTACCCCAGGCTATGAACTACATGCCAAATACACGATTTTTGCGGAAGGCTGTCGTGGTCATTTAGGTAAGCGCCTGATTGCCAAGTTTGATCTCGATAAAGATGCAGACCCGCAACACTATGGTATCGGCATCAAAGAACTATGGGAAATTGACCCTGCAAAACACAAGCCAGGTTTGGTGATGCACGGTGCAGGTTGGCCTCTAGCTGAAACCGGTTCTTCTGGTGGTTGGTGGTTATATCACGCTGAAAACAACCAAGTTACTTTGGGTATGATCGTGGATTTATCTTACGAAAACCCACACATGTATCCATTTGCAGAAATGCAGCGTTGGAAAACGCATCCACTGATTAAGCAGTATCTTGAAGGCGGTAAGCGTATTTCTTATGGCGCACGTGCTGTTGTCAAAGGCGGTTTCAACTCACTGCCGAAGTTCACCTTCCCAGGTGGCTCTTTAATTGGTGATGATGCAGGCTTCCTAAACTTTGCCAAAATCAAAGGCTCTCACACTGCCATGAAATCGGGCATGTTGTGTGGTGAGGCAGTATTCGAAGCGATTCAAGCAGGCGTTGAAAAAGGTGGTGATCTTGCCATTGCACGTGTGCTTGAAGGTGAAGACTTCTTTGCAAAAGAGTTAACAACTTACACAGACAAGTTCAACAACAGCTGGTTAAAAGAAGAGTTATATCGTTCTCGTAACTTTGGCCCAGCAATGCACAAATTTGGCACGTTCGGTGGTGGTGCATTTAACTTCATCGATCAAAATGTATTTAAAGTCCCGTTTACACTGCATGACTTAGTGCCTGACTTCAGTACACTGAAAACTGTAGATGCAACCAGCTTTAAACCGAACTATCCAAAACCAGATGGCAAGCTGACTTTTGACCGTTTATCTTCAGTGTTCGTATCGAATACGGTGCATGAAGAAAATCAGCCAGCACACTTGAAACTAACTGATGCTTCTATTCCTGTAAATGTGAACTTACCAAAATGGGACGAGCCTGCACAGCGCTACTGCCCTGCGGGTGTTTATGAAATCATGGAAAATGATGATGGTTCAAAACGCTTCCAGATTAACGCAGCCAACTGTGTTCACTGTAAGACCTGTGACATCAAAGACCCATCACAGAACATCACTTGGGTAACACCTGAAGGTGGCGGTGGTCCTAACTACCCGAATATGTAAATTGAAAACCCGCTTCGGCGGGTTTTTTTACATCATTT
>NZ_JBUEBA010000002.1:2835454-2895132 GCF_058107045.1 Acinetobacter sp. AB03
CTTGAATTCTGTTCAAATGAGCAGAGTGTTATCTTTTAAATCTTTGTGCAACAAAGCCATGTAAACAACAAAATGCTCCGAGCAACTGCGGAGCATTTTTATGGAAAATAGGATTTAACCCTTTTTAACTAAATAATGAAATTCTTTATTGCCGTTTTCGTCTAAGCGCTCTTCTTGCAGCAAAAGTTCATGCCCAAGATGCATACAAAATTTCGGAATATCCCATGAAGTTGAATTATCCGTTGCAAACACCTCCACTACATCTCCCGATTTAGACTTGCGAATGGCTTGATGCAACATCATCACAGGCTCTGGACAGCGTAAACCACGGGTGTTTAATTGGATGCTTGGGCTCACTTCCAAATCAGACATATACAAACTCAAAAATTTAAAAACTTGCCCAATTTTAACACAACTGCCCATTTCGCATATCTGTTTGCATAGTTTGATGGTAGATGAACCTCATATTTAAAAGTATTGATCTAATCATTCATGCAATCCTTGCTTAATTACAATAGACAACTGTGTTTTCTACGGTATGATAAAATTAAGTTTTTTAGATATTAAGAGTCTTTAGGAAAGATCATGCACGAGGAATCAGGCCCGTCGTGGGGAATGCGTGGCTTACGCAAATGGTTAGGTACCGCGCCAGAAACTCGCGATGAACTGTTAAAGTTAGTTCAAGATTCACGTCGTTTTTTAGAACCCGACACTGTTGCGATGTTAGAAGGCGTATTAGATCTTCCAGCAACCAAAGTCCGCGAGGTCATGACACCGCGTACATCGATGATCAGCCTACAAGAAGATGATGAGTTACTCGACATTTTGCATACTCTGGTTGAGTCAGCACATTCACGTTTCCCTGTCTTTTCATCAGATCAACCAGACAATGTCGTTGGCATTTTATTGGCCAAAGACTTATTGCCTTTTTTGACTGAACCAAACAATAAAGTGGATATACGTGCGCTGATGCGTCAACCTTTATATGTACCTGAAAGCGCACGCTCAGACCAAGTGCTTCGCATGTTGAAAAATACCCAAACGCACATTGCGGTGGTGATTGATGAATATGGCACGACCTCAGGTTTAGTGACGTTAGAAGATATTTTGGAAGAAATTGTCGGTGAAATTGAAGATGAACACGACAAGATCGATGAGGAAGCTGAATATATTATTCCCGACAATGACCCAACGACCGCAAATACGTGGCTGGTTCAAGCACTTACACCAATCGAACACTTTAACAATCTTTTAGATGCAGACTTTTCTGATGATGAGGTTGAAACTGTGGGCGGTTTATTGCTTCAAGAAATTGGTTTAGTGAGTGATTTACAAGGTCAGGTGATTGATCTTGAAAATTGGGAATTTACCATTGTAGAAGCAGATGCACGTTCTATTCATCTGATTCGAGCCGTTCGTAAATGAGAGCTTACTTTGACAAACTGTTAACCCCCAATCCACAACAAAAACAGTTACCTTTAATTTATCCGCTTTTAATTGCCTTATTTTCAGGGGCGGTCTTTAGTTTTGCACTCGCCCCTTATCATTATTGGTGGTTGGCAATCTTATCCCCTGCACTGCTCTATGCCACTTTACGCAGTCGCAGTGCAAAACAAGCCTTTGGTATTGGTTGGGCCTATGGTTTTGGCCTCTGGTTCGTGGGGGCTTTTTGGCTCTACACTTCCATCCATGTCTATGGCGATACCAATAGTGCCTTAAGTGTGGGCATGATCGGCATTATGGCCTTGGTCATGGGCTTATTCACGGCTGTCCAAAGCTTTATTTACCGCCGCTTTTTCCCTGAAACACCCCTAACCTTCGCCCCGCTTTGGGTGCTTTTTGAATGGGCGAAAACTTGGGTTTTCACAGGCTTCCCATGGCTGTTTGCAGGCTATGCCTTTACCGAACGCTTACTGGATGGGTATGCACCATTATTTGGTATCTTCGGGGTATCATTTGTGGTCTTGGTCTTAGCCTGCGCACTGGTCGAAGTTTTAAACCGCCGCGTCTTTTGGGTCATTCCTTCTGCCTTATTGGTACTTGGTGCATGGGGCGCATCAAAAATTGAATTCGTCTCCGCAAAAAATACGCCGCCATTATCGGTTTCTTTAATTCAAGGCAATATCCCACAAGACTTAAAATGGCTCACTGAGTATCAACTAAAAACACTTGGAATCTATGCTGATTTAACCAAAACAGAATGGGGACGAGACCTCATTGTTTGGCCTGAATCCTCTATTCCGATGTTCCAAAGTGATATCGAACCCTTTTTAGCTGCAATGACAGCACAGGCCAAGAAAACCAACACGGCGTGGGTCACCGGTATTCCATACTGGGATATTTCAGGCTCTGAAACGGCAGGTCGACCACTGTACTACAATAGCATTATGGCCAATGGTACTGAAGCCGAAGGACTCTATAAAAAGCAACGTTTAGTGCCTTTTGGTGAATATATTCCACTATCTGGTTTACTGAAATGGGTGTTGCCTGCCATGCAGAATGATCCGTCGATGAGTGGTTTTTCACGTGGTGAACAACAGCAACAACCGCTTTCTATTCATCAGCAGCATTTAGGCGCAGCCATTTGCTATGAAGTGGCTTATCCGAACTTGACACGTCGTAATGCCAGCCAAAGTGATTTCTTGGTGACAGTTTCCAACGATGCATGGTTTACAGGAACCGCAGGCCCTTTACAGCATTTACAGATGGTACAAATGCGTGCCAAAGAAAATGGACGCTGGTTTATCCGTGCCACTAATACAGGCGTGACGGCGTTTATTGACCATCAAGGGCATATCGTAAAACGTGCTCCGCAAGATCTGGCAACCGTGCTTCGCGGCGAACTGCCTGCTATGCAAGGTCAAACGCTATATACCCGTTTAAGTGATTGGCCAATTTTAGGTTTTTCAGTCTTTTTACTGATCTTGGGCTGGATCTATCGTCCACGTAAAGTCGATGTATCGTTTAAGTCTCGTCGATAATTGCTATTGTTAAATCATAATTTTCCAAAGAAAAACCCAAGCTGAGCTTGGGTTTTTCTTTTTCAATTATAGTAGCTTGGTACCTACTGGAACATCTGTATCAGGCACACACAGCACCACACCTGCGTCTGAATCATGAAAGCCAGTCACTAAGCACTCAGACTGGATAGGACTGTTTGTTTGGAAAGTTAACCACTGCCACCACCAATTTACCCAATAACAGTTCAGGTTGATAACGCTCAGTAATCTGCGCACTCGATTTCTTAATGCCAATTTCATGGCCAAAGTCGACATGTAAAATATAAGCGGGCTTACGTGCTTGCTCAAAGACTTCGGCCTGAATAATACGCCCGACTCGAAGCTCGACTTTTAAAAAATCTGCCCAATCAATCTGTTCCATACTTCACTCTATATTTATATTTTCTACAGTATAGGTAGCGAACACTAGCATCATATACAACGAAACAGACAAGCGATCTTATCTTTCCGCCATTCTTCATGACGCAATAAAAAACCGAGCGTATGTGCTCAGTTTTTATCACAACTATAAATGTCAGAATTAAATTTGACTGACCAAATAGGACACCATACCAGCTAAAAAGAGCATCGGGGTATAACGGTAGAACATGACCACTTTTTGTTCTAATGCTGTAATCTGTACTTGATCGAGTGTGAGTACGGTTGCTTTTAACGCAGACCAAAAGCTCAAAACCGCCCATGTGCTGAACAGACTGATTGCAAAGAAACCCACCCTAATTTGGCTGCTGCCTTCAGTCGACTGCCACACACTTAAAACACCTTGAGCAACAGGAAGCATACTCAAAATCAAAAGAACAGATTTGAGCATCGACCAATGGAATTGGCTCATTTCATCCAACAAGGTTAATGCTTTCATTCTATTCTCCTCAGGCAAATCAGTTGCCATTGAGAACATTATGCAAGGATTTAAATAAATAAAAAGCCTATTTTTATCCATAATTTACATTATTTGTAATCAACAAATATGGGAATAATTCTTATTATAAATCTCAGCTGATGCTTATTATATTTAATAATTTAAAATCATAATCTTAGATATTAATTTTAAATTAAGATGTATTATCATTACAGTCCACATTGACATAACCTATGCACTGTAATGATATATTCAATCAAACCCAATATATAATAATTCTCAATTAAGGTTGATACTGAATATCAGCATCGGTTTCTTCACCACCTTGCTGTCCATCTGCGCCAAAAGAATATAAATCAAATGGTCGTCCATCAGTCCCAGGTGCAACATATTGAATGTCATTGTCCCAACTGTCTTTCGGATATCCACCTTTCACATAACCGCCTGGTAACCAATTTTTTGCAGACTCAGGCTTATTCACCAAAGCATCAAGTCCACCCTCTTGCATCGAAGGGTATTTATCATTGTCCAATTTATATTGATCCAATGCCGCAGCAACACCTTTAAGGGTAATGACAGTGGTGTCCACTTTGGCTTTTTCACCGCGTCCCATCACATTGGGTACAATTAAGGCTGCCAACACACCTAAAATAACAATCACCACCATGACTTCAATTAAGGTAAAGCCTGAAGCTTGGCGTCTATAAATTTTTGATTGCATGTGAATTTTCTCTTCCATCTTATATTTTTAAAATTAAATCATGTTGTTCATGTTGACGATCGGCAGCATCACGGCGATCACAATCACCAAGACAATGCTTGCCATCAGAACCAACATCAATGGCTCAAGTAAAGCCAGCAAGGTCGATATGAGCGTTGTCACTTCTCGGTCTTGCATGGTCGATGCGCGCTCCAACATCCGATCCAATTCACCCGACGTTTCACCACTTTTAATCATTTGTACCATCATCGGCGGGAAATAACCACTGCGCTCCAGCTGGGTCGCAAGGTTTCCACCTTCAGTCACTTTTTCTGCGGCATGATTGACCGCATCGCGAATCACCCAGTTATTACTCACCGCTGCGCCAATTTTTAATGCATCCACCAAGGGCACACCTGACTGGGTCAAAATCGACAAGGTACTAGCAAAGCGTGCGGCGTTTATACCACGAGAAAGTTTACCGAATAATGGCAGTTTGAGCGTTAAACGATCAAAGGCATAATGCCCTGCTGTAGTTCTTAAAAATCGCAGTAATAAGCCGATGCCCAGTACACTGCCCACCAATAAAAATGGCCATGCCACTCGAATAAAATCACTGGCTTTCATCAAGGCAACCGTAATCCATGGCAAGACATCTTTGCTTTGGTCAAAGGTTTTGACAATGTCAGGCACTACATAAGTCATAAGCCCCATCACGATGGCAAAAGACATCAGCATTAAAATAATCGGGTAAATCATTGCGCCTTGGATTTTCTTTTGCATTGCAAAACGATTTTCGGTGTAGTCTGCCAGCTGATCTAGAATTAAGTCCAAATGTCCTGAACGCTCACCAGCGGCAATCGTAGCAATGTACAACTCTGGAAAACGTCCAGATTGCTGTAAACCCTGCGCCAATGAATGACCTTCCAGTACTTTAGAACGCACTGACATCAATAAATTTTGTACATGTGCTTTTTCTGACTGCTTTCCAACCGCACGAATGGCTTCTTCCAACGGAATGGCCGCCGCCACAAGTACAGAAAGTTGACGTGTCAATAAAGCCAAATCATAGGCGGTAATTTGTTTTTGAAACCATGTTTTACTGCTGTGCTTATCTTTTTGTTCAACAGGATCAACTGAGACTGGAATCAGTGCTTTATCACGAAGTTGTTGCCTAATTTGACGCGCTGAATCCCCTTCGAGCACGCCTTTTTGCTGCTTTCCTGCGGCATCGAGTGCGGTAAATTGATATGCTGGCATGTTTACGCTTTCTAATTGTCCATTTAGTCATTTGGCGCTGTTGCATGTCGGCACCAAAATCATTCATATTCTAAGTTATAAATTATGTCATCACTCTAACACAACTCATTCATCGCACAACGACAATTTCATCAGGACATTTTGAGCTTTTTATGCCAGAAAATACACTTTCCACAACACCAAGCTACCGTATTCGTGTGGCTGTTCCCGTTTATCTATATGACTGTTTTGACTATAGTTTAACGGCTGAACAATACCACCAAGCTGAAGTGGGTGCACGTGTGGCTGTCTCATTTGGTCGCCAAAATGTGGTCGGTGTCATTGTTGAGAAACTCACTGATGAGAAACCACTCGATTTAGGCTTTAAACTTAAAGCCATAACTGAGTTGCTCGATGACAACGCTATTCTAGATGCTAAAGTTTTAAGTTTATTGACATGGTCAGCGCAATATTACCAATTTCCGATTGGTGAAGTGATGCATGCTGCTTTGCCCAGCTTTTTACGCCAAGGCAAACCTTATAACCTATTGGCGCGGATGTGGAAGCTGATTGATGATCATGCCGAAGACAAATTAAAGCGTTCTGAAAAACAACAAGATGCCTATAAAATTTTAAAGCTGCATCCCACAGGAACGTCTGAAAATATTTTAAATTTGGCTGGCATTGAAACTGCGACCTTAAAGGCCTTAGAAAAAAAGCAAATCACCCAGTGCATACTTGAAGCTCAAGACTTTAAACCACAAGCCATGACACTGGCGCAAATGCCTCTCACGCCCAATGATGAACAAAAGCGTGCCATTCAAAACATTCTCAAAGCTCGTCATAGCTATCACGCTTTCTTACTGGATGGTTTAACCGGTAGTGGCAAAACTGAAGTCTATTTGCAAGTCATGCAAGAGGTTTTAAAACAAGGCAAACAAGTCTTGGTATTAGTGCCTGAAATTGGTCTCACCCCACAAACAGTGAGCCGTTTTCAGTCACGTTTTCACTGTCATATTACGCTACTACATTCAGGTTTAAATGATTCTAAGCGCCTGCAAGCTTGGCAAAGTGCACAAACGGGAAAAGCTTCGATTGTGATTGGCACACGTTCTGCCATCTATACGCCCCTTCCGCATTTGGGTTTGATTGTCTTAGATGAAGAACATGACTTATCTTTCAAGCAACAAGAAGGCTTCCGCTACCACGCTCGTGATGTGGCTTTATACCGTGCGCACTTAGAAAACTGTCCGATTATCCTCGGTTCTGCAACGCCAAGTATCGACAGTTATGCATTGGTTGAACAAGGTAAAATGACCCGTTTGGAGTTGGACCAACGTGCAGGTGTGGCCGTGATGCCGAAAATGCATGTGATCGATCTGAAAGTGGCACAAAAACAAAATGGCATCAGCCAACAGCTGATTCATGAAGTACAAAAGCGCTTAGACAAAAAAGAACAGGTGCTGATTTTTTTAAACCGTCGCGGCTATGCGCCTGTGTTGATTTGTGAAAGTTGTGGCTGGCAGGCCAAGTGCCCCCACTGCGATGCCAATTTTACCGTGCATCGACAGCCCTATCAGCATTTGCACTGTCACCACTGCGGCACCATCCACCGCATGCCTGAACACTGCCCGCAATGTCAGCATAGCGAACTAAAACCAATTGGTTTAGGCACCGCAAAAGTTGAAGAAAACCTACAAGAACTGTTTCCAAATTTTGACGTAATTCGGGTGGATCGTGACTCGACCAGTCGGGTCGGTAGTTGGCAAAAAATCTATAACAAGATTCAGAAAAGTGAACCCATCATTTTGCTCGGTACTCAAATGCTGGCCAAAGGACATCACTTTCCTTATGTGACTTTGGTGGCGATTTTAGACATTGACTCAGGCTTACTCAGTGTTGACTTTCGTGCCACAGAACGTACTGCACAGCTCATCATCCAAGTTGCGGGACGTGCTGGGCGCGGTGAGAAAAAAGGCGAAGTGTATTTACAAACTTTACGTCCAGACCATCCTTTGCTGAATACCCTGCTAGAATCGGGCTATCGCAGCTTTGCCAAGCAAACGTTGAAAGAACGTAAAGCTGCATGGATGCCACCTTATCGCTATGCGGCTTTATTGCGCTGTGAATCCAAAGACCAAGAACTGAACCAAAGCTTTTTACAAGAGCATGCACAAGCACTGCGCCAAGCCTCCGAAAACAGTATTGATATTTGGGGACCGATTCCTGCGCCGATGGAGCGTAAAGCGGGCCGCTATCAAGCGCATATGGTACTCCTGTCCAAAGACCGTGCAAGGATGCATTTTTACATTCGTCAGTGGTGGCAAAATGTCTGGCACAACAAACCGCATGGTATGAAATTGAGCCTTGATATTGATCCACAAGAGTTAAGTTAAGACTTGACATGAATAAGGTTTAGACCTGAGTCGCGTTCTCCCTTAAACTTCCAACATAAAGAAAAAAATTTAGGACAGGGCAATGTCTCTACTGCTTCAAATCACCCTCTTTTTGGCTGCGGCACTGATGATCGTTCCGTTGGCCAAACGGCTGGGGATTGCCACGGTACTCGGCTATTTATTTACAGGCATCTTACTCGGTCCCAGTGTATTCAATGTCATCCATGACCCTGAAGACATCCATAAACTCGCTGAGTACGGCGTGATTTTCTTGATGTTCATTATTGGACTCGAACTTCGCCCGCAACGTTTATGGGAAATGCGTAAATCCATTTTTGTGATGGGCAGTTTACAAGTGACGCTCTGCGGCGTGCTACTGGCGTGCATCGTCTTTTTTGCCCTGCAACAGCAGATTGCAGCCAGTGTTGTGATTGGTTTTGCCCTTGCCCTCTCCTCCACCGCATTTGTGTTGCAACTGCTCAGCGAAAAACAGCAACTTAATACCACTTTTGGTCAGCAGTCCTTTTCCATTTTACTCTTTCAAGATATTGCCGCGATTCCGCTGATTGCAGTCATTCCACTCCTTGCAGGGACAAACTCAACCCATCATGGTGTGGCCTACTTTGCAGCGATTGTTGCTACCTTTACAGGCTTGTTTTTATTTAGCCGCTATCTCATGCGCCCTTTTTTCCGCTTTGTGGCTAAAAGTGGCGCGCACGAACTGATTACCGCAGTCGGTTTGTTTATTGTCTTAGGCGTAGTCGCGCTGATGGATGTCTTAGGTATCAGTACCACCTTGGGCGCATTTTTAACTGGAGTGTTACTTGCTGACTCTGAATTCCGTCATGAACTGGAAGCCAGTATTGCACCATTTAAAGGTCTACTTCTCGGTCTATTTTTCATGACCGTCGGGATGAGCACGCAAGTTTCGCTGCTGTGGGAAAGCCCAAGCCTGATTATTGGCGGTGCGTTATTGCTGATGTTGGTCAAACTGTTGGCGTTAACGGCCATCGCTCGCTACTTCGAGTTTTCATGGCGCAATAGTTTGATGCTGGCAACCTGTTTGGCACAAGGCGGTGAATTTGCTTTTGTGGTGCTCAATGTTGCCATGAGTGAACACGTGATCACACAGGCCATTTTAGAGCCGATCAATTTAATCGTGACGTTGTCGATGATTCTGACGCCTATTCTATACTGGCTGATGAGTTCGTGGGTGGTGCCTCTATTCGAGAAAGAGGCTACACCTATCTATGATGATATTCCTGAACAGCATAACCCGATGATCATTGCTGGCTTTGGCCGTGTCGGACAAATTGTGGCACGGCTGGTTCACTTACAGCACCAAACCTTCACGGCGATTGACAGCAATATCGACAAGGTTGATTTCGTTCGCAACTATGGCGGTAAACTCTACTATGGTGATGCCACTCAACCCGATATCCTGCGTGCAGCTGGTATCGAGCATGCCAAAGTGTTTGTGCTAGCCATTGATGATATTGAAGACTCGATGAATGTGGCACGCCATATCCGGCTCAATTATCCAGATTTAAACTTGCTGGTCCGTGCCCGTGATCGACATCATGTGCATTTGTTGCGTGACTTGGGGGTGGAGCATATTTGGCGTGAAACCTATTTATCGTCTTTAGGGATGGCCTATTTTGCCCTGCGTAATTTAGGCATTGCCGAACAAGATGCTTATAAGAGCATTGAGTTATTTCGCGATTATGATGAAAAACTGCTCGCGCAGCAGCAAAGTATTTATAACGATGAACAGAAAGTGTATGAAACACATCGTAATGCTCTGGCCGAATTAGAACACTTATTTGAAAGTGATACGCAGCTCCGTCAAAGTCCTGTCGGCGTTGACCTACAACGTGAGTTACAACATGACCGAATAGATGTCACACGGGATGAAGTAAAATGACTTGTGTTTTACAATATCGTCACCATTAAGACAGGATATTGGAGAAATTTATGTCTGATTTGCGTCAACGCTTTTATATTGAAGATAGTCCTGTTCGTGGTGAAGTGGTTCATCTAGAAGAAACCCTACAAACCATCTTGGCGCAGCGTGATTATGCACCTGCAGTCCAAGTGCTGTTAGGTGAAATGCTTAGTGCCACGGCATTACTTGCCAGTACTTTAAAAATTAAAGGCCGTATTAGTTTACAAATTCAGGCTTCAGGTAGTTTCAAATGGGCCATGGCTGAATGTAACCACCTTGGTGAAGTACGTGCCTTGGCGGATTATGAAGCAGATCCACGCTTTAATGCTGCCGACAGCAGCAGTACAGTATTGAGCACCCTCATTAGCCCTGTACTATTTATTAATATTGAGCCAGAATTTGGTGAGCGTTATCAAGGGATTGTGGCTTTAGACAAGCCAAATCTTGCGGGTTGTTTAATGCAGTACTATGACCTGTCTGCCCAAATTCCAACGCGTATCGTTTTGGCCAGTTCAGCCCAACGTGCTGGCGGTTTACTCATTCAGCTGTTACCACGTAACAGTGAAGAGGAACAAGAACGTGTCGACCAAGACTTATGGCCACGTCTGACCATGTTAACTGAAACGCTCAAAATCGAAGAGTTAACCGATTTAGAATCCAGTGAAATTCTTTACCGTTTATACAACGAAGAAGAAGTACGCTTGCCTGAAGTTGAAATACTAAAATTTGGCTGTACCTGTTCTAAAGAACGTTGTGCTCAAGCGCTTGAACAAATTGGCGCCGAAGCCGTTCGTGAAACGCTAGAACATCAAAACCCGATTACCATGGATTGCCAGTTCTGTAACACGCAATACAGCTTTAGTGCAGAAGAAGCCTTGGGTTTATTTGGTGAACACTTAAGTTAAGCGCGTCATGTGCAATAAAAAAAGAGCAGCTGAACTGCTCTTTTTTTATGCCTTTGTTCTCATAAAAATAAGATAATTCAAATGATTCATCACTTTTATTCATAGATATTTCACTGGTCACACCGCTTAAATTTCGTTATAAATAAACCCATAATTTTTATATGTCTTTATTTTTCTCTTCCATTGGGGTTTTATCATCATGAAATTTTCTTGCAGTCTTTTCGTACTCAGCAGTTTATGCGCCTTCTCCAGTTTTGCAGCCACCGATCCCTTGGTCGGCAAATGGAAAACCATCGATGATAAAACAGGATACTCTCTCAGTGACGTTATAATTGAAAAAGACAAAAACAATAGCTATAAAGCAGTCATCGTAAGTACGCGCGAAATTCCAGGTGCGGTAAAAATAGAAAACTGTAGCAAGTGTGATGGGGTCAATAAAAATCAGCCCATCGTCGGCATGACAACGCTCAGCCATTTGCAGTTAGACAATGCCAATGATTCGACCTATAACCATGGACAGCTCCTCGACCCTTTCACAGGGCTACGTTATGATGCATATGCACGACTCAGCAACAATGGTAAGCACTTACGAATTCGAGGAACGTCGACCGAAAATGGCGGTGGGCGCAACATCACATGGGTCAAATATTAAGTATTCCTCATCCATCAAAGCCCCTTTTATCGGGGGCTTTTTTCTTGTCATGTTTTGAAACAATAAGGAACATATCTTTACTGTTGAAATCTGCTGAAAGGCTGAATAATGATTAAAACTTAATCAATTTATTTAATCTTATTTATGCCGAAGAACCATTATGAAATACTCGGTTTAACGCGAGATGCGACCGCCGAACAAATTAAAAAAGCCTATCGAAAATTGGCACGTAAGTATCATCCCGATGTCAGTAAGGAGCCTGATGCTGAAGCACGGATGCAAGAATTAAATGTCGCCTACGACACCTTAAGTGATGAAACGAAAAAAGCAGAATATGACTTTGAACTCGATCATCCGCAAGGCTCACAGCAATTCAACCCCAATGCAGGCTTTGGCGGTTTTGAAGATGCATTTCGGAATGCCCAAGGTGGGCAACAGGCACATGATTTTTCAGGGTTTGAAGACTTATTTGGCCGTTTTGGTTCAGGTTTTGGAGGATCAAACTATCAATATCAACGCCAAAATAGCACACGCCATAAAGGCGAAGACCAACATGCGCGTTTAGAGGTCGATCTTGAGGTTGGATTCCACGGTACCACCCAAACTATTACCTTACAAATTCCTACTTTAAATGCCTATGGTGAAGCGGAAATTCAGCGCAAAACGCTGGAAGTTAAAATTCCCAAAGGCATGAAAGAAGGGCAACAAATTCGCTTAAGTGGTCAAGGACAGTCAGGTATTCAGGGTGGTGAAAATGGCGACCTGTATATCGAAATTTATTACAAAGATACGGAGACCACACGCGTTGAAGGAGTTGATGTCTATCACCAACTGAATATCAGTCCTTGGGAAGCCGCTTTGGGGCAAAGCATCACCGCCGCCCTACCCAATGGTCGGACATTACAAATTCAAATTCCGAAAAATGCCAAAACGGGGCAGCAACTCCGTTTAAAAGATCAGGGGATTCCAGCCAAAAAGGCAGGACATTTATATTTAATTTTAAACATTGTTCAACCTCCTGCGCAGAGTGAGCAAGAACAGAAAGCTTACCAAGCCTTTTCTGAAGCATTCCCTCACTTTAAGCCGCGTCAGTCTTAAGGAGAAAATTATGACGACTATTCAATATCGTGAAATTATTTTAGACGGATGTCGACACGCTGAAATTGTTGATGAACAACATAGCTTTGATTTAAAGCATTTTGCTGAAGCCTGCGGACAAAGTCCTGAATGGGTTTTACAGCTGTTGGAATATGACATTCTGCCGAACCGACCCGATAACCGCATTCACCAATTTTTTGGTGATGATGTCTCACGTGCACGGCGAGCCTATCGCTTACAACGTGACTTTGATGCCAGCTTTACTGCAGTCGCAATGATGCTGGATTTGATTGAGGAAGTTCAAAAACTTCGTCGTGAAGTAAAACATTTACATCTCACTGACCCAGTTCAAACAACTCAACACTAGTTCTATAAAGAAAGATTGGCGCATGCTTTTCTTTCTTTTTTTATTTTTGAATAAGAGGATTAGACGGCAACCATGAAACTCAAAGTTTGTAATAAAAAGACTAAGCTCATGTTTCCTGAATACCGAGACATGATTCAACAGCTTAGAGAAGACAATCCGCATTTTTCTAAAATGTTTGACGACCATGAAGCTCTCGATCAGGAAATTTGTTTACTCGAACAAGACCCTGTCAGGATTCATCGTGGAGAGATTGAGCCCCTCAAACGGAAAAAGTTGTTCATTAAAGATCAGCTTTATCGGATTTTAAAAGGAGCCCAGTTAAAAACCTCTTAAATTAAATCTCCCTGCGACGCCCATATATCCGAATAATAAATTGAACAAGGATAGCGTCAGCATGTAAAGAAACACCTTAAAGCCCATTTGCTTTAATGGTCTATGTGGAAAATCACCGAATTATTTTAATTTGGTGATTTTCTCTAAATCTTTGATGGTGCCCTTCACGGTTTGCTTGATCGGCTCATAATCGATGAACCAAAATAAATTCATATGTTGATCCGCATGCTGCTGTGCCAACATATCAATGACACTTTTTTCGCCACGCCCGACCAAATGACGTCGATAAAAATAATACAGCAGAATCAATGTCGTCATTAACATGATGCCCAACATGATCCAAAACCCTGTTGGAGACTTCAGCCCCGGAATAAACTCGAAGTTCATACCATACACCCCTGTCAGCAAGGTCAGTGGCGCAAAAATCGCGGTAATAATGGCTAAAATCCGCATATTTTCATTGGTTTGATTGGCAATGGCTGAAAAATGTAGATCGATAGCTGCTTGCACTGCATTTCTCAAGCGAATGGTATGCTTTTGAATACGTTCAATATGACTGATCAAATCATCGACACGTACCAACATGATGTCTTGTTTTTCGCTACGTTTTTTCCCTTTCAAGTGCGAATAATTATCGACAATTTCATCGCGTAATTCCTGCAAAGTTTCGATTTGCTCTTCGCACAAGTTTTCCACTTGTTGGAAAGCCATATTCTCTTGCAACAATTGATGCCACTTGGTAAAACGACGATGGCCTTGTAAAAGCTCTTGCTGCCAAAACTCTACTCGACGTGTCAGCGGAACACGTAAATCAAGATAACCATCCACCATGTTATTGAGCAGTCTCAAGGTCAAATCTAAAGGCGTTGCAGGTAATTTTCGTGGCTTATTATGTTCCTCAATCGGACGGCTCAACACCGTTTCCATACGCTGAATATAGCTTTCAACTTCTTTATTGCCCTGCTCTCTAACCGTAATCAGAACTTGCGGCGTGAGCATAAAGCTAATCGGGGTCGTCGCCAGACCAAAAACCCGTTCATGTTTTTCAGCCGCTTGAGTATCAAGCTTGATTTGATCATCAGGTGTGATCAGCTTACGAAAGATCAGCAAGTCATAATCTTCCAAAGTGTCAAAGGCACAAGGGTGTTCTAAATTGAGAATATCGCGCAGATGATATTCATTCATCCATAGTCCCGTTGCCGCATAAATGTCCTGCTGCCAATGTTCTGCCCGATTAACCACATCGTCACGGCTACACTCCACCCAAATAAACTCGGCTTCCTGCTCTGCAATTGGCTGTTTCTGCACATAGGTATGCTGTGCGGTGGGATGTTGATAGAAATAATAGCTTTGCATATCTCATTTATTATTGTCTGTCTTAGCCAGCATGATGCCATAAAAAAAGCCCTGAGCAAGCCAAAGTTTAAATTGGCCAAGCTCAAGGCTTTTCTAAGACAACTCAATTCACATGGCAAATACCATGTGAATTGACAAGAGATTAAACTTGTTCGATGTCTTTCATTGTCAATTTGATACGACCACGGTTGTCTACATCCGCAACTTGTACCTTAATTTCTTGACCTTCTTTCAACACATCTGCCACGTTTGCAATACGCTCGTTCGAGATTTGTGAAATGTGAAGTAAGCCATCAGTACCTGGAAGGATGTTTACAAACGCACCGAATTCAACGATACGAATGACTTTACCGACGTAAATCGTACCTGGTTCAATTTCAGCAGTAAGTGCTTGGATTTTTGCAACCGCAGCAGCAGCAGCAGCTTTGGTTTCACCAAATACACGAACGGTACCGTTGTCTTCAATATCAATTGCAGCTTTGGTTTCTTCAGTAATAGCACGGATGGTCGCGCCACCTTTACCAATCACGTCACGGATCTTGTCTGGGTTGATGTTGATCACTTGGAATGTCGGTGCATGCATTGAAATTTCAGGGCGAGCACGTGAAATCACTTGGTTCATTTCATTCAAGATATGCATACGGCCTGCATACGCTTGGTTCAATGCCGCTTCCATGATCTCTTCAGTGATACCTTCAATTTTGATATCCATTTGAAGCGCGGTAATACCGTTCGCAGAACCAGCTACTTTAAAGTCCATGTCACCTAAGTGATCTTCGTCACCTAAGATGTCAGAAAGAACTGCGAAACGCTCGCCTTCTTTCACTAGACCCATTGCAATACCTGCAACTGGCGCTTTCAATGGAACACCTGCATCCATAAGTGATAATGAAGCACCACATACAGAAGCCATTGAAGATGAACCGTTTGATTCAGTAATGTCCGATACGATACGAATAACGTACGGGAAGCGGTCAGCTGCAGGAAGAACCGCTTGAACACCACGACGCGCCAAACGACCGTGACCGATTTCACGACGCTTAGGACCAGATTCACGACCTGTTTCACCGACAGAGTATGCAGGGAAGTTGTAGTGCAACATGAAGTTGTCAGTTTTAGTACCAGCTAGGGTATCAACCATCAACGCATCACGGGTATTACCTAAAGTGGTAGTTACCAATGCTTGAGTTTCACCACGTGTGAATAATGCAGAACCGTGTGCACGGCCTAATACGCCCACTTGAACATCAATGGCACGAACAGTTTTCGTGTCACGACCATCAATACGTGGTTTACCAGACAAGATGTTGTCACGTACCGTACGGTATTTCAAATCTTCGAATAATTCGTCAACTTCAGCAGCAATGCCAGTTTCATCATTTTCAGGAACGAACTGAGCAACAGCTTCTACATGAAGTGCATCTAATGCTGCGTAACGGTCTTGCTTAACAGCAATTGTATACGCTTCAGAGATTTTCGCTTCAAATGCATCTTTCAATTTGCCAAGAAGTTCTTCGTTTTTAACTGGCGCAACCCAAGTTGATTCAACCGCACCCGCAGCAGCAGCAAATTCTTTAATCGCTTGAATTGCGATTTGCATTTCGTCATGACCGAAAAGTACAGCGCCTAACATTTGGTCTTCAGAAAGCTCTTTCGCTTCAGATTCAACCATCAATACAGCAGCTTCAGTACCTGCAACCACAAGGTCAAGATCAGATTCTTTAAGCTGTTCTAACGTTGGGTTAAGGATGTATTCACCGTTGATTAAACCAACACGTGCGCCTGCGATTGGGCCTGCAAATGGAACACCAGCAATAGACATCGCAGCTGAAGCACCCAACATTGCAGCGATATCGCCTTCCATGGTTTTATCAGAAGAAATAACAGTCGCTGTTACTTGGATTTCGTTGTAGAAACCTTCTGGGAACAAAGGACGGATTGGACGGTCAATAAGACGTGAAATTAAAGTTTCAGCTTCAGACTGACGACCTTCACGCTTACCGTAACCACCTGGGATACGACCTGCAGCATATTGTTTTTCTTGGTAGTTAACAGTCAACGGGAAGAAGTCTTGGCCTGCTTTTGCTTTTGGTTGAGCAACGATTGCAACAAGAACCTGTACACCACCCATGGTGATCACAACAGTGTTTGCTTGACGAGCAACACGACCAGTTTCTAAAACAACCGTGTGTTGACCATATTGGAATTCTTTACGAATAATATTAAACATAGACATGTATTTTTCTTTCCTGATTTTTATTCTAGTGGAGACCCCTAAGGTTTGGCATTCACATCGCCATTTCAGGCAACTGTATAAATGACAAAGCTTAGAAGCCGACCTCACCAGAGACTAAAAATATGATTTTAAGACACAAAGAAGGAGCGAAACATTCGCCCCTTCCCCATTACCTCACAGAAGCAAGGTAGACTTTCTTTTTCAGTAATAAAGCATTCAAAATGCGATAGTCCGAAAATAAAAGTTTAATCGAATTAACGACGTAAACCTAAAGCAGCAATCAAGTCGCTGTAACGAGTAGCGTCTTTACCTTTAAGGTAATCAAGAAGCTTACGACGTTGGTTAACCATACGGATAAGACCGCGACGGCTATGGTGGTCGTGTTTGTGCTCTTTGAAGTGACCTTGTAAATCATTGATTTGAGCAGTTAAAAGAGCTACTTGAACTTCTGGTGAACCAGTGTCGTTTTCAGCGCGAGCAAATTTAGCAATGATCTCTGCGCGATCTGCGTTTGTTAAAGCCATTCGATTTCTCCGAGATGCTTATAAGTTACATTTGATACAAATCAAATTGATTCTTCAAAACCAAGTTGACTGCCGTGCATCACTACAGCAAGGCATTATTTTAAGGGATCTAGCGCTATATTGCAAAAATGTTTTATGTTCGCAGTCAATTCGGCAACTGACGGCTTTGCACAAATCATGCACAATCATGACAATCCTGATTTTCAATATCAGACTCAGACCCAATAAAAACGAAAAATAGAGAGAAATTTGTGAAAATTTTATCTGCCAATACCTGTTATGTCCCGCATGACCTCAACCACGTGATTCGTTCTAAAGATGAGGTCTCCGCTACCTTGGGTGGCATGAATGACGCACAAATTCAAAGCATTTGGGCCAGTGTAGAGTCCCTATATAAAACAGGAAACTACCCTTTCATCAGCCTCTGTTTACGTCGTCAGGGACAAATATTGTTAAACCGCAGCATTGGTTATGCGCAAGGCAACTCAGCCGATGGTTTAGCGGCAGATGCGAAAATTGGCACACCCGACACCCCAGTTTGCTTATTTTCCGCCTCTAAAATCGTTACAGCCATGCTGATTCATATGTTGGATGAACGTGGTGATCTGAATTTACTCGATCCGATTAGCCACTATATTCCCGAATATGGCGTAAACGGTAAACGTCGTGCCACCATTTTCCATTTGCTCGCTCATCGTGGTGGCATTCCTCGCATTGACAGCAAAGTCACGCCTGAACTGTTGTTTAATCAAGATCAAATTTTAGAACGTCTTTATGCGGCACAACCCGGTTCAGCCTCAGGCACACATCTGGCGTATCACGCCGTGACGTCAGGTTATATTTTAGGGGAAATTATCAAGCGGGTAACAGGTCAAACGGCCCGTGTATTTCTTGCCGAAAATATCGAAAAACCCATGGGCTTAGATTACTTTAACTATGGCCTAAAACCTGAGTATCGAGCGGATGTCGCTTTAAACTATGCCACAGGTCTACATCCACGTTTAGGCACAGACCATTATCTTAATCGGGTACTGGGCGGTGGTTTACAGTTGGCGGTCGATGTGACCAATGATGCGCGCTTTATGGACACGATTTGCCCAGCGGGCAACATTTATACCAGTGCCGAACAAGCTGGACGTTTCTTTGAAATGCTCTTGAGTGGTGGCGAATACCAAGGCAAACAAATCATGAGTGCCCAAACGGTATTTCGCTCGACATTGGCCACGTCAGGGGGCAGTTTAGATCGGACATTATTAGTCCCGATGCGTTATGCCTTAGGCCCAATGTTAGGGAGTAATCCTATTGGATTATTTGGACCCATGACTGGGCAAGCCTTTGGACATCTCGGGTTTTCCAATATTCTCTGCTGGGCCGATCCAGAACGTGATATTAGTGTATCGCTATTAACCACAGGAAAATCTGTCGTCGGGACCCACTTACCGGCTTTAGCGAAAACGCTTTATCAAATCTCAAAACATTGTCCCAAAATCTTAAAGCACCAACGTCGCTCCTTATTTGCAACGGATCGAAGCCAAACAGATTTAGTCTGAGCATAAAAAAAAGCCCAAGTAAACTTGGGCTTTTTTGCGCTGTAGTGTTCTTTTATTTTTGTTCTTGTTGTTTTGGTTATCATTATAATAATGCGCTTTTCCGCGTCTTGTATTAAACATTCCATGTTTAATTATTTACGTCCTTATGTGACACATTTTGCCACATCACACAGAAGAAAAAAGTCGTATTTCACTCATCTTCATGTAAGCGATTGCTTACATTAAACTCTCAATTTCTCCACAATTTAACCTAAAGCACATTCTAAAATTCAATAAATTACATTAAAATTAATAAAAAACAAATATTTAATAAATTAATTAAAAGTTACAAACCACATTATATTGCACCAATATCTACCCAACCGTTCATATATTAATGTATTTGTGTTCCGATAAATGATTGGCTATTTTTTGTCATATTATGCCAATTCAGCAGATATAAAAAAGCCTTGTAGTCTCTCCCAAAACTACAAGGCTTAGCGGCTGTAAGTTTCCTCTTTCACCTACTTCACTGTAAGTTCGCTGTCTACTGACGTTATTATTATCTTTTTGCGATTATACTCAACATTCCGTGTTGAGCTCTTTATGTGAAGCCATCTTCTCAAAATCCTCAGCAAAGCTCTATGCGCAAATCTCTTGAATCCCTGTAAGCCATTTCGTACAAAATTCCTATTTGTTTATTAAATCTTCACAATTGAATTTGTTGATTAATTTTTCTTGATAGACCACTTTCTCGGGTGGTTCGAGTCACCATAGCATGTACGAATGCATCGGCATCGACCAGCAAACTGACCACTTTTTTCGCCCGCGTAATTGCGGTATAAATCAACTCTTTACTGAGTAATTTTTCAGCCTGCCGATCTACCACTACCGCGGTATGGGTGAACTCAGAGCCTTGAGATTTGTGAATAGTCAGCGCAAAAGCCGTTTCAATATTTTTGGGTAATCGTGTCGCAGCTACCCATTTATCCAAGCTGGGGAAATATACCTCAAACTGCAACTTCCCTTGTTGAACGCGCTGTAAACACAGTCCAATATCGCCATTCGACAAGCCCAACTGATAGTCGTTATAGGTCATCATCACAGGACGGCCCAAGTACCACTCACCCTGCTTGATTTGTTTTGATTGTTCTAATAAGCGCTGCTCGATTTGCAGATTGAGCTGTTTTAAGCCGAAATGGCCGTGACGTATGGCGGCTAAAATACGGTAATCATCAAAATGTTGAATCACTTTGGGTACGAGAGACTCATTAGGATTTTGCTGATATTGCTTTAAAGCCTCGACATAGCCCTGAAAGCCGAGCATCAGCAGATCATAATAATGTTGTAACTGCTCTGCAGATAAAGCCTGCTCAGGCAACAATTCGAGTTGTAGATAATCGACCTTGACCTGATCCAACTCAACAACCTTCAACGTCGTGGCATTTACTACTTGCTGTTGAAAAGTGTGCAATACGGTCTGTTTTTCGGCAGGATGCGTCATTAAATCAAAACAAGATTGCTGTTGAATAAATTGTGCCAACTTTCCAATTCGTGCATCTGATTTGAAACGACGGCTATTGACCAAATTGACTCTATTTTCAGCCAAAGCTGGAACCTGTTGTAGATCGGCGAGTACAGAACCTACATCGACCGAAGCCAACTGATCAGCATCTCCCAATAAAATCAAACGGGCTTGATTCGGCATGGCAGCAAAGAGCATCTGCGCCAAATTTAAATCTAGCATTGACGCTTCATCAACGACAATCACATCATAGGGTAAAGGTTGTCTGCTATGAAACCGCGGTTGCTGCGTATTCCCTAAGCCCAAAAGTCGATGTAGCGTCACAGGGTTTAAGTTTTTCAAATCTGGGGTAATGAAGTTTTGTAACTTTTCATCTTGAAAAGAGTTCTGAAGGGCTTCTTTCATCCGCTGCGCCGCCTTACCTGTCGGTGCAGCCATCGCAATACGAATATCAGGCCGACTTTGTTTGAGCACCGCAATAATACGCGCCAAAGTATACGTTTTCCCTGTGCCCGGACCACCTGTAATGATCGCGAGCGCCTGCTCAGCCACCATAGCCAAAGCCTGTTTTTGGTGTGGATCTTCTAGTAAATGAGCATAAGGTGAAATATCCACTTGCGTTAAGTCTTGCAGTTTTAACCGCGCCACTTGCTGGGCTAAGGACTGCTCTAAAGCCCAATAACGATACAGATATAATTGCTGCTGATCGTAAACAAACGGGGCTTTTTGTTGCTGTGCCTGCTGTTCATCCATCACCAAATCATCTAAGACTGTGACGGCTTGAGCTGCAACCGAGATACAACTCTCACCGCGTAGCATGGCTTCAAGGACCTGTTGAATCATTTCACTTCGGGTTTCGGTGAACCCTGTTTTACTCAGTGGTGACTGTTGAATAAACTGACTCCAACGCGTTAACCATGTGTCTACCACGGCAGCCTGATCAATACTGGCTTTATGAACATTTTCCACACGGTTATCCTCAAAGTTATCCACAACTTAATTCTTTGTTTATGAGTGACTAATTTCACTTAATTCAGAAGTTTTGCCTACATGATTTTCAGTAGAAGTATCCTCAGCAAAATGACCCAAGATGGCATCCAATCTTAAAATAAACTCTGGGCTGGCACGCCAACTTAAAACCCCTTGATTGGGCTGCCCATTCATCCCTCTCAAATAAAGATAACTCGCCTGACCCAGATGTTTTTCAATGTCATAGTCCAGCAAATTCACTTTTAAATAGCGATGCAAAGCCACCAAATACAAACCCGCCTGCAACCAATAACTGGCATGTGACATATTCAATTGGATTGCGTCATAATTGTAGCTCTGCTGATCCGCCCCTAAGAAGTTACTTTTATAATCGGCGATGTGATAACGCTGACCATCAAAATAAACCAAGTCTATCGAACCTGTCAGATAACGAGCAGAATTGGCTTCATTTAAGTCGAGTAGATCAATCCCGTATTCTTGAAACAATGCCTGTATGCGTTTAATCGCCAGCACATGATCGGACAATGACAAATAAAATGGAAACTCGGCCAAGTGTTCATCGGCTTTGAGTTGCTTCAACTGAAAACCTGCATGCAAAGGCGTTTCTAGCACATCTGCTAACCACGCTTGCATCCACTGCACCAATTGAGTTTCATCATCCTGTCCAAACTCGTGTTGATATTTGCCCAATAACTCTTGCCACAGTAAGGGACTATCATTTTTAAAACGACGATGAATTTCCAGTCCCCAATCACGTGAGTCCTGAAAATCAATATGCTCGAAAATTTCGTGCAGGAAGGTTCCCGCAGTCGTCCTCATTGGAAACTGCCGTTTAATCCAAGCCAAAGGCTGACTCAGCTCCACATCCTCAAGCACAGGATGATTCATCTCGTCATCCGCACTGCCCACTTTCTCGCTCAAAACTGCTAAGGCATCCATTGCCTCTTTGCGACTCAAATGCTGTGCCAATGCACT
This sequence comes from Acinetobacter sp. AB03, assembly GCF_058107045.1. Classification (NCBI taxonomy): domain Bacteria; kingdom Pseudomonadati; phylum Pseudomonadota; class Gammaproteobacteria; order Moraxellales; family Moraxellaceae; genus Acinetobacter; species Acinetobacter sp. AB03. The sequence continues at coordinate 2,858,101 of NZ_JBUEBA010000002.1, forward strand.
AAAACTGGTTTTGGAACGTGGATAAAAACGCTGTTCAGGAAAAGCCAAAGCTTGTAACTGAATGATCTCTTGCTGCTCCGCTGGCTGTAAACGGATCGGCTTTTCAGTCAGCAGCACCTCATTACCACTGGCAGGATGTTCAAACAGATTACCTGCTTGGCCACGCCAAAATGCCAATGCCGTATTTGATTTATATTCCTGATCTTGCAGTAAGGCATACACGCGGTGGCTGGCGCGGGTCAGTGCGACGTACCATAAGCGATGCTGTTCTGCTTCGGCTCGCTCATTGTGTTGATCAATCGCGGCTGGGTCTAACAGGTTGGCATCATTTACCGCTACGATGCGCTGTAACTCGCTCTGCCCTGTCGTCGGATTGATCTGTTCCAGTGTTGAAAAGTTTAAGGTTTTATTCATTTCCTTAAAGTCTTTGTCGGCACCCAGCAAGAACACCATTTTAAACTCTAGACCTTTGGACTGATGAATGGTCATCAGCTGTACGCCTGTGGCATTGGAAAGTTTGCGTTCCAGCTCCCACTCACGTTCCGCAGGCAAATGTAGCTGTTTGAGATACCAATGATACAATTTCTGCGCGCCTTGGAACTGCTCACTATGTTGGCTCAACAACTCAGTCAAATGCCGTAGATTGACCACAGTCCGTTCGTTGTCTCGGCTTTGGTAAGCCACCAAGTTTTTCCACACTTTAAACAGGTTTAAAGCGTACTGCCATGCACTTAAAAAGCCTTTGTTGATCCACATGTCGCGGATGTCATCAAAATCCGCCATAAACTGGCTCAGACCGTTGGCTTGCTTTTCCAGTTCCAGTAACTTTTTTAAATTAATCGCCAACAGCCGGCTCAAAAGCGCACGGCGAACCTTGGCTTCATCAAAAGGATGCATCATTGCGGTCAATAACGCACCGACATCTTTCGCGACCTGACTTTCAAACACACTACGTTTAGACGGACGATTGACCAAAATTCCCAAACGCTCTAGTTCAAACTGAACTTTGTCCAAGCCATCATGGTTTTTCGACAACACCGCGATATCATTTGCCCCCATAAACTGTGGCGGATCATCTGCCACATACAGTTGCTGTTGAATGCCTTGGTTGATTAAATCACGAATTTTCCATGCCACTTGTTGAGCTTCATTTTTTTTGTCTTCAAGTAACAGCCAGCGCAGCGGTACATGGTTTTCACCTTGTGCATCGACCAAAGCGGGATGGGGACGAGTCCCTGCTTCTACAGGCTGGTAATAGACCTGCTCACCAAAGTCCTGTTGGCGTTGAAATAAAGCATCCACCACCTGTACCAGCTTTTGCACAGAGCGATGGTTATATTTCAAACTATACTGCCGACCTTGCTTTGCCAAAACATCTAAATGTGCCTTGTTATAGGTCAGCATGTCACCACCACGAAAGCCATAAATAGCTTGTTTCGGGTCACCGACCATAATCATACAGCCTTGATGATAACGCTGTGCATCACGCCAAATCCGCGCCAACATATCATCTTGGTCTTGGTTGGTGTCTTGAAACTCATCCACTAAAATGAGCGGATAGCGTGCCTGTACAAACTGAGCAAAGCGCCTGCCTTGTTCACCCTGTAAGGCTTCTGACAAGGTACGAATTTGCTGAGAAAAAGTAGTTTCACTCTTTTGCTGCAAGACTTGTGGTAATCGCTTTTTCACCTCGGAGCTTAAGTGATATTTTAAATACGCATCCAACACATCCAAATTGAGCTCTAGCTCTGCCAACGCCTCTAAGAAACTGCGGACCTGCCGCCATACAGGATGCTGCTCAAACTGTTCCAGTACATCTACAGCACATTTGTTTAAGACCTTTTTCGTTGCGAGGTCAGTCAGGTGTTTTAAGGTTTTTTCAAAATGTGGCGCGAATAAAGCATAAGCTCGTTGCTCTTTCAGGGCGGTCAAAAAAGCAGGTAAGTCCTGACATAAAATACGCTCCATCAAAGCATCGGTGCGCCACTTCTTCCCCAACACCGCATGGTATTGGCCCTCAGGGGCATAATAGTCTTTCAAGCCTTCAATCTGCACCACATCCAGCGTGGTAAATTGATCAATGGCCTGTTCAAATTGTGTCAAATCAAGTGTAGGTTTTTCTACCTGTTGAAACTGTGCTGATGCAAAGTTCAAACTATTTTCAACAATCGGTACATAAGCTTGTTCGGTTTTTAATTTTTGTTTTAACAGTAAATAATTCACCACAGGCTGCGGCTGTGCTTGAATCCACTCGCGTAATACGTCATGAATAAGCTGTTGAGTATAACTCTGCGCATCATCGGTAATATCCGCACGCTCAATCTTGCCACTTTCAAAAGAAAACTCACGCAGTAACTTTTGACTAAAACTGTCCAATGTCCCGACAAATAACTCATCTAACTGATCAATCACCAACTTCAAACGCTCTTGGGCAAAACCGACCCGCTGTGCATAATCTGTGAGCACCTTGATAAAAAGCGGATCTTGTTCGACAGCTATTTTGGCCTGTATTTCTCGCTCGGTCAGACTCTGACAACCTTCAAAATAACGTAAAGTTTCAATCAAACGTGCCCGAACGCGACTTTTCAGCTCCGCAGCGGCTGCACGGGTGAAGGTGGTTGCAATGACCTGATTCGGCAAATAGGCCCCAAGAAAAATACGCACCATCAAACTGGACAAAGTAAAAGTCTTGCCTGTGCCTGCTGAAGCTTCAATCCAATGCAAGCCCTGAAAGCTCATATCGGCAATGGGTTGATAAGACATGTTCGATGTAGAGACCTGAGACTGTGCTGTCATGACTTAGTCCTCAAGGCTTTGCTGATGCAAAAAAATCGGATGATATAGTTCATAGGAAAACTGCTCACAGGCATGGGCAAGTAATGCTTTGGCATCCTGCTCTTGTAGAATAAACTGCCAGTCGCGGTGTGCTTTATTGGCTTCATTTTCAGTCATTGAAAAACCACTAAAGCGACCATCTTCTTCCCACACTTTATAAATGGCGTCCATGTCCGCAATCACCATCTGTTCCTGATCATTCAGTTGCCATTCATGCGTTTTATCTTTCTCTGCAATTTTCAACAACAAGGCCGCAGGTAAAACCAAAGGCTGAGTTTGTGCATACTCCCATGCTTTCAACCAAGGTTTAAGCCATTCACGCGCCTGATTTGAACTCACACCAGTGCATAAAATGGTTCGGTCACTAAACACCACGATACGTTGATATTGCTGTCCACCCTCACCCAAATTGACATAAGCCAGCCACAGTAAATACTCCAACCAAACTTTGGCACGGCGCTTTGCCCGCGCACTAGACGCTTCTACACTGACCCATTTTTCAGCACTGTATTTGGCTAGGGTGACATTGATTTGCAAATGTTCACTCACCTTCCAGACTTGTTGGGTCGTGGCTGTGGCCTCGGGTGCATAACGTTGTAACCGTGCTAGCAAGCGCTGCTGTTCAAGCACGCTCATTTGCCAGACCCCATCTTGGACTTTACCAATCGGCAGTTGATCCATCAGAAGATTGGCATCTGCCGCTGCCTCATGTTGTTGTAAAAAATGACGGATGGCATAACGTCCTAAACCATCGAGCAGTAAAGGTTCTTGCGTTGCAGGAATCTCTTCTGGTTTTAAGTTTTCCACGCCTAAAGTCTTGAGATACAGCCTTGCAGGGAAAGTGATGTCTTGAATCCACTGCTGACTGTCGAGCACTTGAATGTCTTGCTCTAATTTTGGATAAGGCGTGTTGACCCAACTACTCCGTTGTCCTGATGCATGTTGCAATTGTTTCGCGACCTGAAACCATTGATCTTGAAAACGAATACTGTGCTCAGACTCAAAACCACGCGGATCAAAAGGCAATAAAGGATGGACATGATACAGCGATGCCAACTGTGCAGGGACAGCCACGCCATGCTGATCAACCGTTGCGTTGGCACTCTTGGTCTGTGTGTCAGGCTGCACAATAAAAGCCATATGCTGAATCAGTTCTTGCAACACTGTAGACGGATCACGGACTTCACCATCGTTGATATCAAAGCCATTATAAAATAGCCATAAGTTCTCTTGTGCCAACAACAAGGCATCTAGAAAAGCCCCTTGATCATCTTCCAAACGGGAACGATCCCCCAGTTGTGGCTTCAGCAAGTCCATCAGGTCAAAAGACAAATGCGCACTGCGGTTGGGAAACTTGCCACTGTCCAAGCCCAACATCACGATCAACTTATACGGCACAGGTCGAATCTGGCCAATTTGACTAAACGTGATCTGCCCCGTGGGTTCTGCATAGTCCAGTTGCGCTTCTAAGGTCTTTTGGATTTCTTCTAATACATAAGGCAAAGGTAAACTTAAACTGCGCAGTGCATGATGGTCGTGTTCGTCATAGAAACTCGCCAAGGTCAGCATACGTTCTTGTTTTTTGACCATCTTATACACTGTGGCCAAAGACTCGACACCTGCGGCTTCAAACTCGCGAATATCTTCCATCAAACGATTCAGCCAAGTTTCAGCAGTTGTCCGTTGTCCAGTTTCATGCGCGATCATCCACTCGGAACGGTGTTTAAAATCTTGATAAATTTCAATCAAAACACCAATCAGCTCAAAATCACTCGACTGTACTTGGGCATAGCTCAAGGTCTCGTGAAACAGCACATGTTCTGGTACAGCGACACCTAAAGCCAAACGATCTAAGGCAAACTTCAGACTATAACGATAGTCTTCATCCCCTGCGGCCAAACTGCGTTTTAAATGTTCAGCATCCAACCCACGTTTAAAGCCCGCGTTGATCAATAGCTCCGCCATCCGCTCAATCATATTCATGTCTAAGCCATAACGTTGCTGCGTTGCATTTAAACTGAGCCAATCGGCAAAGTCCTCAATACTGAAACGCCCCCGTACCAAGACCATCCGTCCCAACACAGCACGCCATGCATTTAAGGCATCGAGCTGAGTCACGCCAGCTAGCTTAATCGGCAAATAAATACTGTCTTTACTCAGTTGATGGCCCTTTTGCAAAGCCTCACGCTCATGGGGAGGAGGTGCAAAAACACTGCGAATAAAAGGCTCTAGCTCAGTCAAACTAGGTGTCAACACTAAAATATCACTTGGACGTCGCGGTGCATCAGCCGTGCCCTGAGCCAACCAATGCGTCAGTTGATCTTTGAGGACTTCAAGCTGTCTGAGGCTGGAGTGACAGACATGAATCTGTATCGAATCATCTTGTTTAGCCAAGGCATACTGATGCTGCGTAGGTTCTACCAAATACAGTACATCAGACTGAATTTTACCGAGTAAAGTTTCTGGGTATTCATCAACAAAGATATCGGCCCATACGCCATCTTCACCTGAAGAAAGGCTGGAAAGTAAAGAGAAATGGTCGCGTGCTTGTTTACCAAATCGAGTCAGTAAAGGATGGCGAGACTCTCGGGTTTCTGCATTAAAATTGAGGGTAAACTCATCAAAAAACTGCTGAATCTCTGCATCATTGGCATTTGGATTTTTTTCAATAAAACGCTGCTTTACCCGTGCGTCATAACGCGCTTTCCAATTGGGATCGACACTGTCCGCCCAGTACTCTTGTGATGGGTTATAGTGAAAAATAAAGATATCGAGGTATTGCCCCAATCGATGCAAAAACTCCAATTGCTTTGGCGGTAAATCTAAAACAGTAAACACCACCAACTGCGCAGGCAACTTTTTCAGTGCAGCGTCTCGGGTCTCTGCTTGATCGAGTAAGTTCCAAAATGCAGTATCAATACGCTGAATTTGTTCAAAGTCAGCATGGAATACCACTTGCCAGAGCCAACGCTGCCATGCTTCCAATTCATGCGCTTGATTAAGCTGAAAAGCACTGAGTTCTTGCTGAGTTTTAAAAAACATCTGCTCCAAATCGAGCGGCTGGTTTTTACCCCATGCTTGCAACCAATTGGTCTGGCAACGGCAATTTTGCGGTGGACAACCTTTGGTGCAATGCCCACGATAGTCCATATAAAAACTAAATAACCGTGAAACCTGCTCCGCGACCCAATACAGCATGCTTTGCTTTTTGAGCTGTTTATCGATGCCTTGTTGCAAACGGTCAGCACTGGCATAGATCCGCTGAATGATCGGATACAACGGATGAGTAACCTCTAAAGGATTCAGCTCAGCTTGTATAAATTCTTTTAAGGCTTGAAAGACACGCCATTTAATAATCAGTCGCGGAATATTGGCTTTACGGACCTCATCTTTTTGATCGACCAAAACCCACTGATAAGCCGACCATTGAAAACCACGAATACGATGATGAAACTGCGTGTTGGCACTGATGCCCTGCTGCTCAGCCAACTTTTGTGTTAGCCAGGCCTCAACCGCAGGCGAAGGTACAATAAAGTGCTGTGCTTGCAACACTTGAAAGGCATTTTTGGCCGGTTTAAAGACGGTTTTTTGCATGGCTTGCAACAGAACATCAATACGCTGACTTTGTATTACGTGTATTGCCATGTTTCCCCTCAAATGACCGTCTTATAAAAAATCTACAAAAGCACACAGATTATTGACTATACTTCTGGTTCTGTCTATGTCACTTTGATGACATATTTCTATTTAAAATTTGCTTTAAAATACGCACTTTAAGCAAAACTAGAATCAATGTGAATCAGGATATTTTAGGGTTTAGAAGATGAAATTAGAGCATATTCCAGAAAAAATTGATCCCTCTTTAAATTTAGAACAAATCCGCGAAGAATGTTTGGACTTAGTCAAAAAGCGCGCCTATTTTTCCGCAGGTGCTGCGGTTATTCCAGTCCCTTTCCTTGATGTGGTGATTGATGTGGGCATATTGTCGCAGTTGATTCCCGAAATTAACGCCCGCTTTGGTTTAACCCCAGAGCAAGTCAGTGTCTACGACCCAGAAACCAAGCAAATACATTGGTCAGAACTTCGTAAACGTGGCGTGGAGTTCTCTGGACTGGTGGTGGCACGTACAGCCGTGAAGAAATCACTCAACAACATGGCAGCCAAATACATCACCAAACAAGTCACCAAATTCATCCCCTTAGGTGGACAAATGATTGCGGCCAGCTTGGGTTATGTCGTGATGAAAAAAATTGCGGAAACCCATGTGGAGGAGTCGTATAAGCTCGCCAAAGGCATTCAACTGAAACAAGCCGCTGAACAAGGTGTGCCTGTTGCAGCGCCAGTGACCCAAATTCCCTTAAGTTAAAGAACTAAATCTGCCTCTATAAAAAACGGTCAAATGACCGTTTTTTTAAGTTTTTTAATCCGTGTCGCGATCCGCTTTGAGCTGTTTTAAAATTGCCCTTAAGACTTCAATTCGGGCCTGTTGTTTATCATTGGTGGAAATAATATACCAAGGCGCATAGCTGGTGTCGGTATGCGCAAACATATCCGCGGCTGCCTTTAAATAGTCATCCCATTTGTCGCGATTGCGCCAATCTTCTTCGGTAATTTTAAAACGTTTATGCGGAGTACTTTCGCGGGCTTTAAACCGCGCTGCTTGTTCATCTTTATCAATCGCCAGCCAAAACTTAATCAGCACGGTTTGGCTGTTGCTAAGGTTTTTTTCAAAACGATTGATTTCCGCATAAGCGCGTTGCCACTCTACCTCGGTTGCGAAGCCTTCTATCCTCTCTACCAAAACGCGTCCATACCACGTCCGATCAAAAATAGTGATGTCATCCGACTGCAATTTGCTCCAAAAACGCCACAGATAAGGACGGCGTAACTCATATTTTTCAGGTGCTGCAATGGTATGAATTTCATATTCTCGCGGGTCGAGCTTTTTCACAATACGCTTAATCGCCCCCCCTTTACCCGCAGCATCCATACCTTCAAAAGCGATCACCACTTTACGGTCATCACAGCGCATGGCATCGGCCACTTGTTTGGTGAGTTTTTTTAACTCTGCTTTATAGTTTGCATCCTCAGCTTGAGGGACTTCAAACTGAGTCAGAATATCTGGTATTGGTGCTTGCTGCCATTTTAGCGCGGCCTTTTTTTCATGCTCTGGACAGTGTCGCAGCGCTGTTAAAATTGCTTGTGCAAAATTGTGATTACGCAAATCTTCATCTTCACCATCAATGATTTGCCAGTCATCGGTGAAGCGCGTACGTAGCTTTTGTAAGGTGTCATATTGTTTTTTATTGCGCCAGTCTAGCCCATGCAACTTATGCCAATGCACTTCGCTCGGGTCCATATCATCCAGACGCTTTTGCAGAGACTTCCACGACAAATCGAACCAAACTTTTAAGACATCTACGTTGTTGTTTTTTAAGTCCTGTTCAAAAGCCCGCATATTGCTGACGTATTCATCAAACAAAGTGTCGTCCAAAGGCTTTGAAGCATGCATGGCCGTAGCCAACAAGTCCCCATACCAGTTACCAAACCACACCATAATTTGCCCTTCGGCAGGTACAAATCGAGTATAGGGCTGCCAAAAAGGCTGTTTTAGATTAAACAGGTGCGGTGGATCGGCTTTGACATATAAAAAACGCGGATCGACCCATTCGCGCAGCTGTTTCACCGCTTCGCCTTTACCCGCAAGTTCGATTCCACTGACCAAAATCACCAAACTTTTTGCATTGCTCTGATCACGGGTATTCATCAACGCATATTGCGCTTCAATTAAGTCCAGTGAAAGCTGTTCTTCGTTCAGCACTGTACTGGCGATCGTTTCTGTATCCATTACCCCTCCTTTTTTCTATTTAATCAGATCACTAGATCCTAAAAGATGATGGTCTAGATGATTTTCACACGCATCTTTTGACTACTTCTACATCAAACTGACCACAAATAAATAGTTTTTTTGTCACTTTGTCATAGCGAGTTCCGTCATCACGCACTAAGATTTAGCTATCTTTAAATAGAACTGAGACAGCAAATGTCCAAACTCGCCGCCCTCGATGAGCTTTTAGAACAGTATTACCAATTGCATTATCATCAAGATTCGGTGCTCTTCCAACGTTTACAAGATGTGCAAGTCTGGCAAAAACAACGGATGCAGCGCACGCATAACCGTGCTTTCGCAGAAAAACAGAACCTCTTGATGGCCGAGTATTTTATCAACCGTTTATATGGTGGCCCAGATTTTGACGCTTTGGCAGGACAAATTGCGCGCTTGAGCAAATATGCGCACAAAGCGGAGAAATTAATTCCTGAAAATGCTATTAAAACAGGCACATCGGGCGTTGAATTGGCGATTTTGGCCGTACGACTGGATGAACAAGTGGCGATACAGCTCCTCAAGGAACATCATCCTAACGAGCCTTTAACCGACGACTTAATGCGCCAAGCCTATTTAAAACTGGAACAAGGCGAAGAACGCTTGAAACAGCTGTATTTACTTGACCAACTCGGTAAAAATCTCGATAAATACATGCGCTCTTTTATGGTCTATACCGCTTTTAAGATGTGTAAAGGGACGGCCAACAAATATAACTTCAATGTCATGTATGAATTTATGCAGGATGGCTTTTTGGCCATGAAACCGCTAAAGTCAGCAGAGAAATTTGTGAAAGACTTTACTGCAGTGGAACGTCAAATTATTGACAAAGTCCATGCAGGGCATTTGTATCCTTTTCAGTAAATTTCAACAAATGACTTGATAAAAATAAGCCAACAGCAGCTTTGCTCTGCTGTTTTTCTGTATATTATTCAGCACAATTGCATGATGGTTACTGTACAACGTCCTAGAATCTGTCATCATGCATGCACTGCAACATTTACCCTATTGCTATGTTAGGAGTGACTCCCATGTCGAATGAAAATCAAACGCCTACCGCTACTCAAGAGTCGGCACAAAATACAGACAAAGTGAGTCCATTTTTAACTGAACCATTACCCCAAGGCACAGCGCAAGGTCAGCAAAAATCATTACAACAACAGTTGACTGATACCCCAGTGACGGGTTCTGTACCCAAATACAATCTTCCTCGTGGTGCCAACACAGGTAACGTCGGCAGTACCACACACTTTGGTTACCAGACAGTGAGCAGTGAAGATAAAGCGCAAAAAGTGGCGGAAGTTTTCCACTCGGTTGCCAGTAAATACGACATTATGAATGACTTGATGTCTTTTGGTATTCACCGTCTATGGAAACGTTTTGCGATCAATATGTCAGGGGTTCGTCGTGGTCAACGCGTATTAGATATTGCTGGCGGGACAGGCGACTTGGCTAAAGTGTTTAGCCGCGAAGTTGGCCCTACAGGTCATGTAGTACTTTCAGACATTAATGAATCGATGTTGAATGTGGGTCGAGATCGTTTAATCGATGCAGGCTGCACCAATGTTGACTTCGTATTAGCCAATGCTGAAACCCTCGATCCATTTGAAGACAACAGCTTTGACCTACTCACGATCTCGTTTGGTCTACGTAATGTGACCGATAAAGATGCAGCACTTGCAGCGATGTACCGCGTGCTTAAACCAGGTGGTCGCCTACTGGTATTAGAGTTCTCTAAACCTGTGTTTGAACCATTTTCAAAACTGTACGATCTATATTCGTTCACTGCACTGCCGATCATGGGCAAAATTATTGCCAATGACTCAGAAAGCTATAAATATTTAGCCGAGTCCATTCGTATGCACCCAGACCAACGCACGCTAAAAGGCATGATGGAAAATGCAGGCTTCCAAAACTGTGACTATCACAACCTGACAGGCGGTATCGTTGCTGTACACCGTGGTTTTAAACTTTAAAATTAAACGTTTAAGGGCAAATTATGTGGTCGATTCTGGCACTCGGTGCAATTGAACGATTAATTCATCATGTGATTAATTTGGATGCGATCACTCGCATCCAGCTCAATGAACTACAAGGCAAGATGTTACGTGTGGTGATCGCGTCCCCGCAACTGTCTGTAGATGTGTTCTTTGACCAAGCCAAAGTGCGCTTAGAACCTACCGTTACAGGGCATAGTGAAACAGCGTCCATTTTCGAACAACGCCCTTTTGACCAAGCTCAATCTCACACCCCAGCAACCGCAACTTTAACGGTAGCCAATGTGGTTGAGCTGCTCAAGCTATTACTGGCAGATGATGTCGGTACTATCCCACTCCAAGGTGATTATCACCTTCTACAGGATATTCAACGGATTATGCAACACGCTGAGCCGGACTTGGCTGCGTATTTAAGCCCGTGGATTGGCCCAAGTTTGGCGCATGAATTGGCCAAAATTCAGCTGACACCAAAACACATCAAACAGGCCTTACAAAGTCATTTGTTTTTTGCTGAAGATGCCTTGAAAGAAGACAGTGGTCTATTTGCCCCGCGTTGGCAAATGGATGATCTGCATCAAGATACCCGCATTTTTAATCAAAACTTAGATCGTGCCGAAGCCAAAATTCAACAACTTCAAGCACAGATTGACACTCAAGACTCAACTCAAAACTAGGTATTTACATATATGATTCCGCACGTTTCACGTTTACTCGAACTTTGGCGCATTGCCGCGCACTATAGACTCGACACGTTGTTTCCTGCGGAAGAATTGCCTGAAAAAGCGCGCCATGCGCTGGGTGTAATTCGTATGCACCCTGCGGCATGGTCCAGTCGTGAACGAAAAAACCCACTGAAGCTCAAACAAGCTTTAGAGGAAATGGGACCACTGGCGATTAAAATGGGACAACTGCTGTCTACTCGTCGTGACCTGATTCCACCTGAAGTGCTACAACAACTGGTTCTACTCCAAGACCGTGTCAAACCCTTTGGTTCTGATGTCGCGAAAATGCGCATTCAAGACTCACTGAAAGCAGATGTAAATACGCTGTTTGCACGCTTCGACGAACAACCTTTGGCAGCAGCCTCGATTGCTCAAGTACATACAGCCGCTTTACATGATGGGCGCGAAGTGGTGGTGAAAGTCACCCGTCCCGCTATTCGTAGTCAAATTTTACAAGACTTTGAAATTTTAGAATGGTTGGGCGATTTTCTTGAAAAACGCCTAGAAGCCGCGCGTGCACTACACTTATCTGAAATTATTCAGGACTATCGTCAGGTCATCTTAAATGAACTGGATTTGACCTTAGAAGCCGACAATACCCGTCGTATGCGCCATTACTTTACAGGCTCAAGCATGATGTATGTGCCTGAAGTCTATATGGATAGCAAAGACGTGATGGTGGCTGAACGCATTACGGGCGTTCCCATTTCAGACATTGAAACCTTTGAAAAGCTGGGGATGGATCGTAAAGATCTGGCGGAAAAAGGCTTAACCATTTTCTTTACCCAAGTCTTCCGTGACAACTTTTTCCATGCCGACATGCATCCGGGCAATGTCTTCGTTGAAACACTAAACCCAAGCCAACCACGCTATATTGCACTAGACTGTGCCATTATGGGTGAGTTGTCGAAGCACGACCAAATGACCGTGGCACGTATGCTGCTTGCGGTCATGAACAGCGACTTTATGCAACTGATTCAAATCGTGCATCAAGCTGGTTGGATTCCACCGGGCACAGACCAAGATGCACTAGCACGTGAAATGCGTCGCACGGTCGGGCCAATGGTGTCCAAACCTATGCATGAATTGGACTTCGCGGGCATTTTGATTCAAGTGATGGATATTGCACGACGCTTCCATTTGGAAATTCCACCACAGCTGATGCTGCTGCTTAAAACCCTCGTGCATGTTGAGGGTTTAGGTACAGACCTTTACCCAGAGCTGGACATTTGGAGTTTGGCAAAGCCAATCCTGACCGATTGGATCAAAGCGCAAATGAATCCACAGAAGAACCTAAAAGAGCTGGGACAAAAAATTCCGGACTTACTTTTAGGGGCACAAGACTTCCCGACGCTGTTGGTCGATAGCTTAAATGGTCTCAAAAACCAATCAGTTTGGCATGCTAAACAGCTCAATGAACTACAAAGCATGCGCCTGCAAATGGAACATCAGCAAAAGCGCAGTTGGATTTTTGGCAGTCTCATGGCCATTTTGCTGTCGATTGCGATTATCTCGCCTTGGTTTATTTCAGTGATTTTAATTGTACTCACCAGCTTACTGGCGGTGTGGCGCGTGTTTAAATAGACGCTTTCTGCTGTATTAAAAGCCTGAGTCTCTCAGGCTTTTTTATGTTTAACTTTTAAGTATAAAGTGACCTCAAAGTCATTATTGGATCACTTTTGCCAATGCGCTCATTCTCTCGCCAGTTAAAATGACAATATATATTGTCTCTTTGAATGATAACGATGACTCAAATCCTGCATAAACACCCTCCAGCTTTAAGCATTCGTGCAGGTAAATTAGCACGTCAACTCATTCAAAGCGAAGGCTTACAAGCTGAGCAGGTCGATATTGTGCCTGGCGCCGCAGGTGGGCCCAAAGGTATCGGGATTCAAGGTTTAGACCAAGCCATTTTTGGTGAATTCTTTGCTCGTGCACCGCAAAGACGGACTTTGATTGGTTCGTCCATTGGCAGTTGGCGCTTTGCCAGCATCTTAGCGCACGGTGCAAAAGCAGGTACCGAACGTTTAGGTGAACTCTATACCAACCTCTATTTTGACAAAAAAATGCAGCGTCAAGAAGTCAGTGATATTTGCCGTGGCATGCTGCTTGACTTGGTGCAAGGCAAAGAAGCGGAATTGGTCAATCATCCCGATTACCACCTCGCGGTACTGTCAATTAAGGCTCAACACATCTTCCAAAGTGACCAAGTTCTCCCGCTCTTGGCCTCTGTGGCAGGTATCATCGGCACAACCGCTGTTGCGCGAAAGCATAGTCGCCACTTTATGCAACGGGTGATTAGTCAGCCCAGTAATGGTAAACAATTTAAAGTGGAAGATGATTTTCCCACTCATTACCACAGTCTCACCGCTGCAAACGTTCTGCCTTGGCTGATTGCCTCAGCTTCTATTCCAGGTGTGATGGCCGCAATTCGCGATATTCCAGATGCACCACAAGGTAGTTATCGTGATGGTGGTCTGATTGATTATCACATCGATCTGCCTTTTGAGAGTCAAGGCATTGTGCTTTATCCACACTTTACGGACAGCATTACGCCGGGGTGGTTTGATAAGCTGTTTAAACGTCACGCCAATCCTGAAAATCAAGCCCGTACGCTACTCTTGTCTCCGTCCCAAGACTATTTACAGAGCTTACCTTTAGGACGCCTGCCCGATCGTAAAGATTTCACACTCAAAGGGCTCGACCAAAAACAGCGCATTCAAATGTGGAACCAATGTATTTCTGAAAGTCAGCGCTTAGGTGATGAATTCTTGGAAATGTTGGAAAAACAGCATTTTGCACAGGTCATACAAGATTTATAAACAAAATTTGCGCATGAATGTAATCTTGTTTAATCTGACCAAATAAAGAAAAATCGAGATTACATTTTTTCTATGCTAACAATAATTTTAAGTGAACAAAAAAAATATGGTCAAGTCATTGAATTACAAAATGAATCGTGGAAAAAATGTGATTGCAAGCTCGTTAGAAGATTTCATTCAAATCAACATCGACCAATTAAAAAAATCTGATGATATTCGTTACGCATTCATTTTAGACAATGGTTAAATCATTCGATCTATGATTTCTAATCACCCGCCCCACTTCGCCATCATCGGTGCTGGAACCGCAGGGTTAGCCACTGCGATTTTACTGGCTCGACAAAATATTCAAGTCAGTATTTTAGAGAAAGCCTCAGAACTCGAACCTGTCGGCGCAGGACTGTTACTACAGCCTTCTGGTTTAGCTGTTTTTGAGCATTTAGGCCTTTTAGATGAGGTTTTAAGACTGGGTGCAAAAGTCACTGGGCTCAAAGGTCAGTTACCGAGTGGAAATTTACTGGTCAATAGTCATTATCAACAAGCGCATCCTGATTTTTATGGTGTAGGGATTCATCGAGCAACGTTATGTCATGTTTTAGAAAATAAATGCCGTGAATATCCAGAACTCATTACGTGGTATATGAATACCGACATTCAAACATTAGAAGAAACATCTAATCAAGTCCGAGTTTTGGGTACAAAAGGTGGTGAATCATTTGATCAAGCTTTTGATGCTGTGATCATTGCCAATGGCGCACGTAGCCTTTTAAGACCGAAAGAATGGGTAAAGGTTGATCAAGCTTATCCTTGGGGAGCTAAATGGACAATTGTTCCCGAATGTCTTGAATTAGATACAGAAATTTTACATCAGTTTCATGACCGCTCTAAAATGATGATGGGCATCTTACCGACAGGTACAGTGCCACATGAACCCAAGCAAAGACTGTCGAGTGTATTTTGGAGTCTTCCAAGCCATCAGCTAAATAACTTTCTACACAATTCACAAGCGCATTCCGACTGGTTAAACCAAGTGTCTAAACGGTGGAAACCAGCTGCGGATTGGTTAGAACAAGTCATTGCCCAGCCTGAACAAAAATCACAATGGTTGACTGCAAATTATCGTGATGTGGTGCTGTCTAAGTTTGGTGAGGGTCGTATTGGTGTGATTGGTGATGCAGCACATGCGATGAGTCCACAACTGGGGCAAGGTGCAAATATGGCCCTTTTAGATGCATGGGCTTTGGGACAAGCGGTTCAAAGCGCAAGAAAAAATGAAGCCCTTGATTATGTCCAACTCTGGCAAACGTATCATCAACACCGTCAAAGTTCGACGGCGTTCTATCAATTTTTAAGTCGTTTACTCACACCACTTTACCAATCTGACCTCTGGTGGGCAGGTGGTTTACGTGATTTTAGCTTTGCTTGGATGTATCGAATTCCCTATTTCCGTAAAGAAATGGCGGTGACGATTTCAGGTCTAAAATTAGGCATGTTTAGTCAAATGAACTATCGGGATATTGCAAAACAAAACAATCATTCTGTGTAGAATGCGATGACCATCATCGTCATCCGCTTTGGATGGGTGACTGATGGTTGAATTTCTAAAATATATCAATTAAGCCGCTGTGAGATAACTGTAGAAAGTTTCTCCTCTATTCTGTTTAAATCACGTAGACTATAGCGCGCTACGTTAACATCGTAACACTCTCAATATTTATTCGCTTGGTGAAATCTTATGAACAATTTGCAATGGCTCGATGAAGTAAAATTTAACGAACAAGGTTTAGTCCCTGCCATTGCACAGCATCACCAAACGGGACGTGTCTTGATGGTTGCATGGATGAACCGTGAAGCTTTGGCTTTGACGGCTGAGAAAAACCAAGCCGTATATTTCTCTCGTTCACGCAACAAGTTATGGCACAAAGGCGAAGAATCTGGGCATTTTCAAACCGTACATGAAATTCGTCTCGACTGCGATGCCGATGTAATTGTGCTGCAAATTGAACAGCACGGCGGAATTGCCTGTCACACAGGGCGTGAATCATGCTTCTACCGTAAACTCACGCCAAATGGCTGGGAAATTGTGGATGCACAGCTCAAAGACCCGAACGCGATTTATGGCGAAAAATCGAAAAATCCACATACATTGGCAATGAATGCCTCAACGGCTCAGTCTGAGCAAGTTGAAGTTTTATCCTACCTCGGTCAAATGATGGCTGAGCGCAAAGCGGCGGATCCAGACTCATCTTATGTCGCAAAGCTGTACCACAAAGGTCTCAACAAAATTTTAGAAAAAGTCGGTGAAGAAGCGGTTGAAACCATTATCGCGGCTAAAGATTTTAAATCTGAAGCCAATGAAGACCATAAAAATGATTTGATCTATGAAGTGGCAGATCTTTGGTTCCATACGATTGTGGTTTTAGGCTATTTCGACTTAGACCCTCAAGTGGTTCTTAATGAATTGGCACGTCGTCAAGGGCTTTCTGGTTTGCTTGAAAAAGCCAACCGCAGCCACTAAGTTTATTGCCTGTGTCGAATATCATCAAACCGAGCGCGACTTATGAGCAAGCCATTGCCATTGATAACGCGCGTCTGGGCAAATCGTTTAAAGTAATTGCTTATGCAGGCACAGGTAAAACCACCACACTGCAAATGATTAGCGATGCCATGCCACAAAGACGTGGCATGTATTTAGCGTTCAACAAAGCCATTGCCAGCGAAGCGCAAACGAAGTTTCATGGCAATGTCGACTGCCGAACCTTCCACTCGCTTGCTTTTCGCAGTGTTCCACGTGGAGTGACGGACAAACTTCGTCTGCCTCGTTTAAGTCCGAGTTTTATCGCCAAAGAATACCGCCTTGAACCCATCACCTTAAGACGGATGATGGGCGGACGTTATGAAAAATATGTATTGATGCCGTCACGCTTGGCCAGCCTTGTGGCGAATGCAGTGAGTCACTTCTGTTCAACCAGTTCTCAGTACCCAGCACCGCGACATTTACAAACACCGAGCTGGTTACACCCTGATGATATCGATTCACTACAAAAACACCTCTACCCTGCCATTGAACGTCGTTGGTTAGAGTCTATCGATCCAAACCATCAGGCTGGGATTGGTCACGATATTTATTTAAAACTGTGGGCGCTGTCTGAACCCAATATCCCAAGTGACTATGTGTTGTTTGATGAGGCACAAGACGCTGATCCACTGATGTTGGGCATCTTACTGAAGCAGCGTAATACACAAGTGATCTATGTCGGAGATGCACACCAACAAATTTATGCATGGCGCGGCGCAGTCAATGCCATGCAACAACTGCCTTTGCCTGAGTCCCGTCTCACCACCTCGTTCCGTTTTGGTGAAGAGATTGCATTGCATGCCAATGCCATTTTAGGCGCCTTGAATGAAACCGTGCCGCTCATGGGCAACCCTCTGCTCAACTCCAAAGTGGTCAACAAACCTCATACCAAAATGCGCGATGCGATTTTATGTCGCACCAATGCGCGCGCTATGGAACTGTTGCTCTCAGGATTGGTCCATGGCGACAAAGTCAGCTTACAAGCCGACCATGTCAAACTGAACCGCTTTGTCGATGCCGCAGCGATGCTTAAACAAGGTAAGCGCGTCACCGATGTGCCGGAACTGGCCTGGTTTAATTCTTGGCATGATGTACATGAATATTGCGAAACCAATGACGGCAGTGACATCAAGCCTTTAGTAAAATTGGTAGATGATCATGGCACCGATCCACTCAAAAAAGCCCTCGCGAAGATTACGCCGATTGAACAAGCCGATTATATTATTTCCACCGCACACAAAGCCAAAGGCTTAGAGTGGAACCGCGTTCACATCGAAGATGATTATCAGTTTAAGGTCTACGACAAAGACCATAAAATTAGTGATGAAGAGTTAAGACTGCTTTACGTGGCCTGTACACGTGCTAAAGTAAGTTTAAATATCCATCACATTTACGATCTGATGCAACAGCTGAAAAAACAAATGCCAAGCTCATTACGTAAAGTTGCTGGATAGTCGAATGTAAAAATAGTCACAACCGCTGCGGGTGTTCTATGAAAATTCAATCGATTCACCTGAAACACATCCTGCATTTTGCTGACATTAAAGTCGATTTTTCTTATCACGATAAACCCGTCACTTTAATTTTAGGCGATCAAGCCTCAGGCAAGACCTCAATCTTACGTTTTAGCTATCAGGCTCTGACTTGGTTTGCGGCCCGTTATAAAGATTTACGCTCTGCAGGTGTGGTGATGTTAGATCACGACATTATGCTGAACCGCCTACAGTCCAAAATTGATATTCAAGTTGCTGTGCCCGCTGAGTTGTATGCTCTCAAACCTACGGCAGCCGACACTGCGACCGAACCCTATACATGGCAACTCTACAAAACCTTAAACCAACAAGGTATTGGCATCAGTCGAGTTGAAACATTGGAACTCGAACAACTGGTCAATCTATATCAGCAGGCAACATTACAAGATCCGCTGCAAGGTTTACCGTTGATTGCGTATTATCCTGCGGAACGTTTTGTCAATGAGATGAATATTCTCAGCAAGAACAATCCCCTGATTTTCCAACATGCACATGCCTATGAAATTTCAGCTATTCCCTATACCACCTTTGCACGCTTCTTTGAGTGGTTTCGTGAAATCAGCGATATTGAAAATGCGCAAACTGCACAGTTTTTACAAACGATATTGCATCAGCCTAAAAGCATGCCACCCGATATCCCCTTAAGCTATAAACTGGCTCAGGCTCAAGCACACATCCAGTCACCCAGCCTACAAGCGCTTAAGCAAGCGTTAGCAACCGTTCTGCCCGAAATAGAAGATCTTTATCTGCAATATCATCCCAAGTTACAACTGATGGTGCGCTACCATGGCAACAGCATGCTCTATCAACAGCTGTCCAATAGTATTCGTAACTGGGTAGCGCTTGTTGGCGATATTGTGCGACGTTTATGCCTACTCAACCCTGAAAGCCTGTTCCCGTGTTTAGAAGGTGACGGCGTACTGTTGATTGATGCGATTGATCATCAATTGGATCAAAATATGGCGCAAGTCATTTTAAAACGTTTAAATCAGGCTTTTCCTCGACTACAAATTATCGCCTCAGGCAACCGAAGTGAGTTGCTGGAACAAGCCAGCGAGTTTCAATGCCTTAAACTGGAAAATAAGCAATTAAGTCCGATCCAACTCGAACCACTGCAACATCAGTTCGATGTGATTTACCAAAACCTTGCCAATCATGAAGCGACGAGTGGAAGCACCGAACCAATTGCGGCTGAACCCCAAGATTTAAGTGTGGCTGAATTATTCACACAGATTCAACAGCAACTTTCGCCCGAACAGCAACAGCATTTGATCACTTTACTCAGTGCTGAGGATGATACCTCATCGGCAAATCCATTAACTTAGCCTGCTTCATCAGCATCACTCTTTCAACCCTCAAAAGCAGGCGACCAATGGTCGCTTTTTTACATTTATTGCACTGAGAAAGTACCTGTCATCCACCAAGAAATGACCATCACGCGTATAATGTTTTGCGTCAGCGCAAAAAAGATTGATGTTGTTTTAGTCATGTTATATGATCGGTTTTACTTGCAAATTTCTAACTGAAATCGGATTTTGCTATAACGTTTCATGAGTTGCGCAACACAACTTCATTATTTTTAAATTTCACATTGGCTTTCAAGATTGAGACTCTTGGGCTGCTCTTTGCAGTCCTGTAATCCTTGAAAGATGAGATTCACCAATAGGTTTTGACCTATTCACGACAATGGAAACGAGTGTGCTACCGATTATTATATTGTTACCGTTAATACTTGGCACAACCCTTGTCTCATTACTGAAGCAGAGCTCACGCAGGTTAACCGCCTTCGCAGCTGTTGGGGTCAGTATGACAAGTTTAGGCTTATTACTGACCCAAGCACGAGAGGTGTTTAATGGCGCTGTCATTACGCAGTCATGGTCGTGGTTGCCGCAGCTTGGAATTGACTTCAGCTTCCGTCTAGACGCATTAGGCCTCCTCTTTGCCTTACTGATTAGCGGCATCGGAACGCTCATTTATATTTATGCCTATTTTTATTTAGGCCCAAAAAATTCTCTCAATAAACTCTATCTACTGCTCATGTTGTTCATGGCAGCCATGCTCGGGATTTCACTCTCCAATAATTTAATTTTACTCCTCGTTTTTTGGGAGTTGACCAGTATCTCATCTTTTCTGTTGGTCGGTTATTGGAGCAATTACGACGCGGCGCAACGTGGCTCACGAATGGCATTGACCATTACGGGTATGGGCGGATTAGCCATGCTAGGTGGTTTCATCTTGCTCGGCCAAATCACAGGCACCTACGAGATTGATCAAATCTTGACGATGACAGCACAAATTCAAAGTCATGCTTTATTTGTTCCTACGTTGCTGCTGATTTTACTCGGTGCTTTTACCAAAAGTGCGCAATTTCCATTCCATTTTTGGTTACCCAACGCGATGGCAGCTCCGACCCCCGTGTCTGCTTATTTGCACTCAGCAACCATGGTAAAAGCGGGCATTTTCTTGGTGGCACGACTGTTACCCATTTTTGCAGGTGCGGCACTGTTCCACAATTTGGTCATCCTTATTGGTCTGTTTACCCTCTGTATGGCTGCATTTTTCGCCATCTTTAAAGAAGACCTGAAAGGTTTATTGGCCTATTCAACCATTAGCCATCTCGGCTTGATCATGTGTCTCTTGGGGATCGGATCACCATTGGCTGTGGCTGCGGCTATTTTCCATATTATTAACCATGCCACCTTTAAAGCAGCGCTGTTCATGATCGCAGGTATTATCGATCATGAGTCAGGCACACGTGATTTACGTAAGCTTAGTGGGTTATGGCAACTGCTACCTTATACTGCGACTTTGACGATGGTCACTGCAGCGTCGATGGCCGGCGTGCCCTTGACCAACGGTTTCTTATCTAAGGAAATGTTCTTTACTGAGCTACTCAGCAACCTATCTGGCCCTGTGCTCATCTGCTCCGCGATTGTCGCGACACTGGCGGGGATTTTTGCAGTGGCTTACTCTGTGCGTTTGGTGCATGGGGTTTTCTTCGATGGCCCAGTGGGCAAACAAGTTCCGAACAAGGATGCACATGAGCCGCCGTTTGGCATGCGTGCACCAGCCACTTTACTGGCGATTCTGTGTATTTTAGTTGGCTTATTCCCTGCCCTATTGGTTGAAAAGATAGTCAACAGTACAGCACGTGCCAGCACCCAAGTGATGAATTTTGAAGGCACACATCTTGCTCTATGGCATGGTTTTAACATGCCATTGTTGATGAGTGCTATTGCCTTGGTTGGCGGTCTGATTTTCTATTTTAGTCTGGCTAAAGGTGGAAAAATTCGAGAAATTGATCTTGATCCATATTTAGGTCGTCTACAAGGTCGAGTTGCCTTTGACTTATTCCTTAAGTCACTCCTGCTCAACTCGCGCAAATTTAAACGATTGACTGAAAACGGCAAATTACAAAGTTATATTCTTTGGATTGTGATCTTCAGTATTGCCGTAGTCGCACTTCCGTTTTTAGGACAAGGGCTGACCACAGGTACCCGTGAGCTCACCCATGCCCCTGCTTTAGCGATTGTACTGTGGCTACTGTTATTCTCTTCTTGCTGGATGATGTTGTGGTTCCACCACGAACGGATTAAAGCAGTATTGATCAGCGGTGCGATTGGTTTAGTCGTGACTATGGTCTTTATCTGCTTCTCTGCGCCTGATTTGGCTTTGACACAAATCACCGTAGATGTGGTCACCACCGTACTGTTATTGATGAGTTTATCGCTTTTACCACAACTCACTCCCTATGAGTCGAGTGTATCACGCCGTTGGCGAGATGCCCTGATTGCGATTGGCGGCGGGCTTGGCATTGCATGGATCACATGGCTTATCTTGACCCGTGATCACAACTCCATTTCATGGTTCTTCATGCAGCAGTCGATTCCATTAGGCGGCGGTACCAACGTGGTCAACGTAATTTTAGTCGATTTCCGTGGTTTCGATACTTTCGGTGAAATTACAGTCCTCGGCATTGCAGGCATTGGTGCGCTATGCCTAATGGATGGTATGCGTACCCACGGCACCACCATGACCAAAGGTCTTAGTTACCGTTTTAATCCATCGCCGTTGATGCTTCGTATCACTGCATCTTGGATATTACCGATTGCCTTGGTGGTTAGCCTGTATATCTTCTTACGTGGACATAATCTGCCTGGGGGCGGGTTTATCGCGGGTTTGATTACCGCTTTGGCCTTGATTATTCAGTACATGGCACTCGGTCAAGATCATGCAGAACAGCTGCTCAAAGCCAAGTCTGGTCGTTTGTATGAAATCTGGATTGGAACAGGTCTGGTCATTGCAGGATTAACAGGCTTAGGCGCATGGTTCTGGGGACGCCCCTTCCTCACCAGTGCACACTTTTATGTGTCGCCACCGATCTTAGGAGAAATGCACCTAGCGACAGCTGCACTGTTCGATGTCGGGGTTTATATCACGGTCGTAGGTGCAACCATGCTACTTATTTCAGTACTTGGGGACTCACGTCACTCTAGTATGTCTGGTCCAGTACCAAAGGGGGATTAATATGATTAGTTTAGAACTGTTACTTGCCTCCGCTATTGGTCTGTTGACTGCCACAGGCATCTATCTGATTTTGCGTGCCCGTACCTTCCCTGTGGTACTTGGCTTGGCCATGATTGGTTATGCCGTCAATTTATTTTTATTTGCCATGGGGCGACTTCAACTTAATGCACCCGCGGTACTCACGGAAGCCAGCAAAGCCACTGACCCTTTGCCACAAGCCTTGGTGTTAACCGCGATTGTGATTGGCTTTGCTACCACGGCGTTTATTGTACAACTGGCTTTACGCAGTCGTTATGAAACAGGAACCGACCACGTTGACTCTAAAGAAGAAATACCACAAATTGACCCACGTGAGGATGAGCCATAATGAATGACCTCATCCAATTTTGGACCGAACACACTCCAATTTTTAGTATTTTAATTCCTGCCATTACCGCCTTTATTTTGGTGTTATTGGGCAATCCTGGATCAGGTTCTTTAGCACAAGACTGGCGACAACCGTGGCGTCGAGGCATCAGTTATACCTCTGGCCTGTTGGGTTTATTTACAGCGGTCAACTATCTGATCTTTGCCAGCTCAGGGCAAATCAGTGTTTATAACCTTGGTGAATGGGCAGCACCATTTGGTATTGTTTTAGTCCTCGACCAACTGTCTGCCCTGATGTTGGTTTTAACCTACGGCTTGGCTGTTCCAGTGATGTGGTTTGCCAGCAAAGAATGGGATGAACGTGGCCGTTATTTCCATGCCATGTGCCATTTCCTACTGATGGGTTTAACCGGTGCCTTCCTGACAGGCGACTTATTTAACCTGTTTGTATTCTTTGAAATTTTATTAATGGCCTCCTATGTCCTGTTACTGCATGGCCAAGGCAAAGCGCGTTTTCAACTCGGCATTCACTATGTCACTATTAACTTGTTGGCATCAGCTCTGTTTCTGATTGGTCTGGGCATGATTTACGGCAGCGTCGGCAGCCTCAATATGGCGGATGTTGCACGTTTGATGCCTCTATTAGAAGGCGATCAACATCGTATTGCTGTTGCTGGCGGGCTGTTGTTGTTTACAGTCTTTGGCATTAAAGCAGCCATGCTACCTGTCGGTTTTTGGCTACCAAAAACCTATGCGGTCGCGACCACTCCTGTGGCGGCACTGTTCACCATCATGACCAAAGTCGGTATTTATGCCATTTTACGTGTTAATGGCACCGTATTTGACGATGCCATTAGCCGTGAAATCCTGCAATACATTCTATTGCCGATTGGTTTAATTACCTCAGTCTATGGTGTGATTGGCGCGATGGGCGCAGAACGCTTACGTCGTTTCATTGGCTTTATGCTTTTGTCTTCTGTGGGCACGATTTTAATCGCCATTTCCCTATTCAATACCTTGGCATGGGCAGCGGCACTGTATTATTTGGTACACAGCACCATTATTGCGGCAGCTTTCTACATTTTAAGTGGTTGGATTACCTCTCAACGTGGTGAGTTTAAAGACCACTTTAAAATTGCCCCGCAAATGAAACAGCATAAGGTGGTGGCGTTAACCTATTTCACCATTGCCTTGATGATGGCAGGTTTACCGCCCTTTAGTGGCTTCTTAGGCAAAGTGTTTATTCTTCAAGCCACCGCACACTCACCGTATCAATTGCTGATTATTGTGACCATTTTAGTGGTGAGCTTGTTGAGTATTATTGCGTTTACACGTGTAGGTTTCGTGATTTTTTGGCGCGCAACTAAACCAGAAGACAACCCGAATGAAGCTGCTTATGCAGTGTACCAAGCTTTGCCTGAACAAGCACCGAAGCGCAATGACAAAACCATTTATCTCTTGTTGGTCGGTTTAATGGCTTATATGGTGTTTGCAGGTCCAATTCAAAAGTACACTTACCAAACGGCTGAGCAAATCCAAAATAATGTACTCTATGAACAAACTTTACTGAAAACTGATGAGCATGGGCAAACCATTAGCGTACAACCTTTCGACAGCGAAAATTTACCTGAAACCAAATATGGTGGCGAACGCGTAGATCCGAATGCACATTTGATTCCATATTTAATTTCAGAAGAAACATTGGAAGGCGAACATATTTCCGAATACAAAAAACGCCAAATGCAACAGCAACAACAGGCTGAAGTGAATCCCGATGCTGAAAGCCTACAACCGATGGTGGAGCCTTAAACATGAAAAAAACGTCGTTTTTGGAGCGTTGGTTACCCCACCCTTTTGTCTCGGTGATTGTTGCGCTGAGCTGGGTGATGTTGGCACATAGTGTCGATGCAGCCAGCTTAGTGATGGCATTTTTACTGGCTATTTTTATTCCGCGTCTGATCAGACCATTCATTACTTACACTCCAAATATTGAATGGAAAGCGGCGCTGAAACTATTTTTTGTGGTGTTATACGACATTGTGGTGTCGAATATTCAAGTGGCTAAATTGGTCCTCGGCCCAATTGATCGTCTACAACCCAAATGGTTTCGCGTTCCGCTGGAAACACAACATGAGGAAGTAAACACCTTACTGGCGATGATTATTACCACCACACCAGGTACTGTTTCAGCAGGCATCGATCAAGATCGTGGGGACATTTTAGTTCACGCCCTCAGCACCGATGATGAAAATGCCGAGATTGAAAATATCAAAGCGCGTTATGAAAAACCGTTGATGCAAATTTTTGGTGTCGAAGCAGGAGACAAAGCATGACTATTTTGCCTTATGCCCTCGGGATTTGTTTAATCGCCGTCACCATTTCAATGTTGTTGTGCTTAATTCGCTTAATCATCGGTCCATCGATTGTAGACCGACTCTTAGCACTCGACACTCTCTTTTTAAATGCAATCTGCCTCATTATTATTTTAGGCATTTACTGGGCCAGCACTTCATTATTTGAAGGTGCTCTTTTGGTTGCGATGCTCGGCTTTGTCTCTACAGCCGCTTTAGCACGCTACTTCACCTCAGGTCATGTGATTGACTAGGAGCAAGATCGATGCAACTTACGATGGAAATTTTAGTCTCCATTTTTCTCATGATCGGCACTTTCTTCATGCTGGTCGGAGGGATTGGAATGGTGCGCCTGCCCGACTTATTCATGCGCCTACATGCCCCAACCAAGTCCAGTACCTTAGGCTTAGGGAGCTTCTTGATCGCGGCAATGATCTATTCTGCATTCCAAGGACGCTTTGGTTTTGCTGAGCTGTTATTAACGCTGTTTGCCTTTTTAACCGCACCCGTATCGGCGAATTTGATGGCGCAAGCGGCGCTACATTTACGCTTACGCTCACTGAGTGGTGACGTTCCAGAAGCACTCAATCGTCCACTGCCTTGGCAACGTACTCGTCGCAGAGCTTTTAGCAATAAGCATGAAGACACTGAACATCGTCTTTAAATGCTTGTGGTGTTAAGAAAATAAAATAAATACATTCTAGCGCTTCAGCATTGACATGGTGCTGTTGCGCTAATTCATGCATCTGTATATTGTACTGATTATAGTGTTCAAACTTATTGGATGGTGTCACATCCAGTACATTGACCAACACAGATAATCTACTCAAAAATTAAAATAATCAAAGCGCCCCCGTGGTAAATCATTGCCCATATTAATCCAGTCCACAGCAACTTGATGGTCAAAATAATCCCTAAAAGTTCAACCCTCTATCCCCCACCATAATCCTGTGCAAAATCCCTAAAAGTCTTGATCTAGCTTCAGCCATTACTCCGCATAAAAAAAGCCACCCGAAGGTGGCTTTTTGATTCAGTTAGACTGAATTATTCATCATCTTTGTTTGCTTCGTCAGCAGGTAAATCCTTTACTGCTTCAGCAATCAGGCCAAACATATAGTTACCATATGCATTGGTTTTATCGTAATGGAAACGCAAACGCGGTGTAATACGTGTCTTAATACGACGGCCGAGTTCGTGACGCAAGAAACCAGATGCTTTGTTCAGCACATCTAGCGTTTCTTTATTGGCTGCTTCACTTTGCTCATCGCCAAGCTCGCGGCCCATCACAGTCACATATACTTCAGCATAACCTAAGTCTGGACTAACCTTCACCGCAGAGATGGTCACGAGACCACCTAAGCGTGGATCTTTCAACTCTTGGCGAATTAGTTCAGACAACTCACGTTGCACTGTATCCGCCATGCGCTTAAGACGTTGACTACCCGCCATTAAAGACTCCGTTTGATCAATTGAACATCATAGACTTCGATCTTGTCTTTTTCTTTGATGTCTTTATAACCTTTAACCGCAAGACCACATTCCATACCTGCGCGAACTTCTTCAACCACTTCTTTATAGCGACGAAGTGACTCAAGTTCACCTTGGAACACAACCACGTCATCACGAAGGACACGAATTGGTTTATTACGGTGTAACATACCTTCAAGTACCATACAGCCTGCTGCTGCACCAAACTTACTTGAGTGGAACACTTCACGTACTTCAGCCACACCCAGAATTGTTTCACGGTGTTCAGGCGCAAGTTTACCGCTCATCGCTGCTTTCACATCATCAATCAATTGATAGATGATTGAGTAGTAACGAATATCGATACCGTCAGCATCCGCTTTTTGACGCGCTGCGTTATCCGCACGTACGTTAAAGCCAAGAAGTACCGCTTCAGAAGATTCAGCTAGTGTTACGTCAGATTCAGTGATCGCACCAACACCTGAGCCAATAACACGGACTTTAACTTCGTCTGTTGCAAGGTCAGCAAGAGCAACGTGTAATGCTTCCAATGTACCACGTACATCAGTTTTCAATACCACATTGACGATAGGCACATCTTTCTTGCCCATAGACGCCATGATATTTTCAAGACGCATTGCGCTTTGACGCTCAAGACGTTTTTGACGTTCACGATCCATACGCGCATCGGCAACTTCACGTGCTTTTTTCTCGTCATTCACAACAAGAACTTCATCACCCGCCATTGGCGCTTCAGGTAGACCTAAAATTTCAACCGGAATTGAAGGACCTGCAGACTGAATACGTTTACCGTTTTCATCTGTCATCGCACGTACGCGACCGTAAGATGCACCGGCAAGAACAAGGTCACCTACTTTCAATGTACCGTTTTGAACAAGGATAGACGTTACCGCACCACGGCTGTTGTCTACACGTGCTTCAATCACGACACCTTGAGCAGCACCTTCTTCAGATGCTTTCAACTCAAGTAATTCAGCTTGAATTGAAATAATATCTAGAAGCTCATCAATACCTTGACCTGTATGTGCTGAAACCATTGCAACAGGAACATCACCGCCCCATTGTTCAGGCACGATTTCTTTCACAGTCAATTCATTCAATACGCGATCTGGATCAGCAGATTCTTTATCCATCTTGTTAATGGCAACAATAATCGGCGTACCTGCAGCACGTGCGTGATCAATCGCTTCAGCTGTTTGTGGCATTACACCATCATCCGCTGCAACAACCAACACCACGATGTCTGTTGCTTTCGCACCACGTGAACGCATTGCAGTAAATGCTGCGTGTCCCGGAGTATCTAGGAAAGTAATGATACCTTTGTCCGTTGTAACGTGGTAAGCACCGATATGCTGTGTAATACCACCTGCTTCGCCTTGTGCCACTTTAGCACGACGAATGCGGTCAAGTAATGATGTCTTACCATGGTCAACGTGGCCCATGATAGTCACAACAGGAGGACGAGTCGTTTGAGCGCCACGTGCTTCTTCTGCTGCTTCAAGTAAGTTATCTTCAGCTTGCGTATCCGATACAAGAACTGGGTTATGGCCCATTTCTTCTACGATTAATGCTGCAATTTCTTGGTCAATCGCTTGGTTCTGAGTAACAAGCTCACCCATTTTCATGAGTGACTTAATTACTTCACGTACCTTAACTGCCATTTTTGCAGCCAAGTCAGCAACCACAATGGTTGAACCAATTTCAACATCATAAACTTGCTTTTTAACCGGTTTTTCAAAGCCATGCTTGTTTGCAGAGCTTGTTTTCAAACCACGTTTATGCGAGTTATCACGGAAAGACTGCTCTTCACCACGACGACCGCCTTTCTTCGGTGCGCGTGTAGCTGGCGTATTGGTACCACGTTTGATTTCGCGGTCTTCTTTCGCAAATGAGTCTTCATATGCTTGGCCAACTAGACCCGCAGCAAGTGGAGAATCATCCACTACACGAATGGTCGCAGTTGCATCTTCGTTTGAATACTTAGATGCCATTTGACGCATTTGTTCAAGTGTACGTTGCTGCGCTTCTTCAGCTGCCTTACGACGTGCTGCCTCTTCAGTCGCTTTTAATTGAGCGGCTTGAGCTTCACGTGCTTTTTTCTGTTCAGGTGTTTCAACAACTTTAACTTGTGCTTTAACCACAGGCTTATTGTTTGATTTACGCTTCACAACTACCGCAGCTTTTGCTACTTCTTGCTTCGTCGTTTCTTGCTTTGCAGCAGCACGCATCGCTTCAAAGTTTGCAGCCGCTTTATTTACTACTGGAGTTTCAGCTTTTGGTTCAACCATAGCTTGAACGTTCGCACGAGCTTGTTGCTCCGCTTGCGCTTTTGCCAAAGCTTCCGCTTTAATTTGTTCTGGATCTGGCTTGGTAAATGTATGTTTCTTGCGAACTTCTACATTAATCGTTTTTGCCTTACCTGAGGTACTCGCTACTTTAGCGGTACTGGTCGTTTTACGTTTCAACGTGATTTTTCCTGCCTGACCATCGTCTTGACCATGAATTTTCTTCAAATGGTGCACGAGGGCATCTTGTTGTTCAGTAGAGATTATATCGTCCGATTTACGCTGTGGTAAACCAGCATCACGAACCTGCTCTAGGAGCTTCTCAACAGGGCGGTTCACACTGAGAGCTAACTCTTGTATCGTCTTATCCGTCATGTAGATCTCCTAGTTAAACCATGATTCGCGCGCTTTCATAATAAGTTGACCCGCTTTCTCTGTACCCAGACCTTCAATATCAGCAATATCGTCAGTCGCTTGGTCAGCCAAGTCATCAATTGTGATGACACCACGTGCTGCAAGTGCATAAGCAATCTCTTGCGTCATCCCTTCCATTGCAACGAGTTCCGCGCTTGGATCTTGGATGTTTTCTTGCTGCTGTAATGCATCAGCCAATGCAACTTCTTTGGCACGACTTTGAAGTAATTCAACAACTTCAGCATCTAGCTCGATTTCGTCAAATGTTTCAGCTGGAACATAAGCAATCTCTTCTAAAGAAGTAAAGCCCATTTCAACCAATGCCATTGCCAAATCTTCTTCAATATCTAGACGCGATACAAATAGGTCTAAGTATTGTTGTGCTTCATTTTGCTGACGAGCATGATACTCATCTTCAAGCATCATGTTGAGTTTATAGCCTGTAAGTTCAGAGGCTAAACGTACGTTTTGACCTTGTGAACCAATCGCACGCGCTAATTGATCGCTAGTTGCGAAAATAATGTCCGCTGTACGTTCTTCTTCATCAATCACAATACCCGATACATCTGCTGGCTCTAAAGCACTCGCAATGTACTGTGCAGGATCATCAGACCATACAACAACATCAATACGCTCACCGTTCAATTCTTGCTGAACTGCTTGGATACGTGTACCACGCATACCAATACATGCACCCACTGGATCAATACGATGATCATTGGTTTTCACAGCAATTTTAGCACGAACACCAGGTTGACGCGCTGCCGCTTTAATCTCAATAATTTCTTCAGAAATTTCAGGAATTTCTTTCTTCATCAAAGCGATGAGCATTTCAGGCTTGGCACGTGACAATTGTAGTTGTGCACCACGACCTTCACGGTTCACATTAAACAAAATCGCATTTACACGTTGCTTCGGACGCAAAATTTCTTTTGCAATCATTTCTTCACGTGCAAGATACGCTTCGGCATTGTCACCTAAGTCAATGATAAAGCCATCTTTGGTTTGCTTTTTCACTTCACCGTAGATCAACTCACCCACTTTAGACTCGTAGGCATCTGCAATCAGCGCGCGTTCAGCTTCGCGAATCTTTTGAACAATCACTTGTTTTGCAATTTGCGCCGCAATACGACCAAAGTCAATTGAAGGCACTTCAAGCTCACGAATATCACCAATCGACCATTGTGCAGGATCAACATCTGAAATCGCATCTTGACATGCTGGCATTTCATGATCTTCATCCGCAACCACTTCCCATTGACGGAAAGTGCTGTATTCACCCGTTTTACGATCAATCTCTACACGAAGCTGAGCTTCTTCAGAGTTTGTTCCTTCGTAAAATTTCTTTTTAGTCGCAGCAACAAGCGCTTGTTCTAAGGCTTCGAAAATCGCTTCACGAGGTACACCTTTTTCATTACTAACCGTTTCAACTACGGTAAGAATTTCACGTGCCATAAGCCACCTATTCGTTCAGATTCTTATTTATTAAATGAATTAATCTTGATAGACCAAATTGGCTTTATCAATATTATTACTATCGATTTCAAGCACCTGTTGCTTTTCCACTTCGACTTGAATCATTTCAGCTTCAAGATCTACAGCAACCAATTTAGCTTGGAATTTACGACGGTTATCGACTGCACTGATCAAACGGAAAGCGATCTGTTGACCAATATATGCAGGTAATTGTTCAAGTTGGAAAAATGGACGATCCCAACCTGGAGATGACACTTCAAGTGCATATTCACCTGAAATTGGATCATGGACATCCATCATTGCGCCGACTTGCTGAGTCACGCGTACACAGTCTTGTACGCCGATGCCACGGCCCTGCTCTTCTTCACCATCTTCATTGATGATGGGTTCTGCATTTTCGTCGACAGCTTTGTCGATATAAATGCGCAATAAAGAACGTTTTCCTTGAGGAAGAAATTCAATCCCCCAAAGATCAACACCACAGGCTTGCACTGCAGGAGCAATTAAGTCTTGGAGTGCTTGAGTTTTATTTGATAGCTTCATTTACTCTCGTCATTTTTGTGCGATTCAATGGCCGAAACAGACCACTACAAGCAGATACAAACTATAGTAGTAGTGGAACATGACACTTTGACTTTCACCGTATCCGGCTCACATCGACACTACACGATAGCCAATAAAAAAGGGCGTAATCGCCCCAATTATTGCACAGAAAATTAATATCCACTGTGCAAAAAGGCCCACCTTGTTGTGAGCCTCTTTTTAGAAACTTGGTAGCGGGAGCTGGATTTGAACCAACGACCTTCGGGTTATGAGCCCGACGAGCTACCAGACTGCTCCATCCCGCATCAACGTGCAAAAATTATATACAAATATGAACTATTTTTCAATCTAAATACTTCGTACTTGCTCTGATTTAGTTGCACCTAAATCAAATTGGTAGCGGGAGCTGGATTTGAACCAACGACCTTCGGGTTATGAGCCCGACGAGCTACCAGACTGCTCCATCCCGCAACAAAACGCAAAAATTATTCAATTTAATCACTTAAACTGCTTATTTTAGTTTGCATCTAAAATAAGATTGGTAGCGGGAGCTGGATTTGAACCAACGACCTTCGGGTTATGAGCCCGACGAGCTACCAGACTGCTCCATCCCGCAACAAAACGCAAAAAATATTCTTAACTTAATCACTTAAGCTACTCACTTTAGTTTGCTTCTAAAATAAGATTGATTGGTAGCGGGAGCTGGATTTGAACCAACGACCTTCGGGTTATGAGCCCGACGAGCTACCAGACTGCTCCATCCCGCATCAACAGAATTTGCTGCATACACCAACTTAATCTTCTGGATTCATAAGTTGGTGCGGAAGGGGGGACTTGAACCCCCACGCCCGAAAGCACTACCACCTCAAGGTAGCGTGTCTACCAATTCCACCACCACCGCAGCTGTGACGCATTCTAGTAGCATCGTCACAAAAAAGAAAGGACTAATTCCAATTATTCGCTTGTTTTAGGTGCAGCTGGCGAAGTTTCAGTCGATTGTGCAGGTGCAGAACTTGTCGTTTGCACTGACTTTAAGCTATAGGCATCTGTGGTTTGCTTTTTGGCAAACACAGCAAGTGACAAACTGGTGATAAAAAACAAGGCTGTCAAAACCGCAGTCAATCGCGTCAAGAAATTACCTGAACCCGATGCACCAAATACAGTTGCAGCACCGCCACCACCAAACGAAGCACCAGCATCT
Source organism: Acinetobacter sp. AB03 (assembly GCF_058107045.1). Taxonomy (NCBI): domain Bacteria; kingdom Pseudomonadati; phylum Pseudomonadota; class Gammaproteobacteria; order Moraxellales; family Moraxellaceae; genus Acinetobacter; species Acinetobacter sp. AB03. The sequence continues at coordinate 2,891,122 of NZ_JBUEBA010000002.1, forward strand.
GCACCTTTACCATGCTGGACCAAAATCAGCACGATCATCAACACAGCTAAGATAATATGTACTACCAGCACAAAAGTTTGCATGCTGAACTCCTAATTATTTTGTATTTGCAAATGCTTCGACAATTTTATAAAACGACGTTGCATTTAATGATGCCCCACCGACGAGTGCACCATTGATATCTGGACAGGCCGCTAACTCTACTGCATTTTCAGCTTTTACACTACCACCATATAAAATGGCCATGTTCGCGCCATAACTGGTAATTTGCGTGAGGCCTTCACGGATTTTAGCATGCATGGTTTGCGCGTCTTCTGGTGAAGCAGTTTTTCCTGTACCAATGGCCCAAATTGGCTCATAGGCAATCACAATATGAGGCCACTGCTCTGCCGTTACCACACTGGCTAAGTCGCAAATTTGTTGTAAAACGACCACTTCTGCCTGACCAGATTCGCGCTGCTCTAAGCTTTCACCCACACAGTAAATAACGCTTAAACCCGCATTTAAGGCATTTTGAGCTTTCGCATTTAAAATTGCCGCACTTTCAGCAAAATATTCGCGACGTTCTGAGTGACCAATTAAAACATATTCAATTTGACTATCTTTAAGCAGCTCTGCACTCACCTCACCCGTATATGCACCTATGTTGCCAAAACGCGAAACATCTTGCGCCACAGTAAAAACTGAACGTGCAGCATTCGCCAATTCAGCCTGCGTTGACGTCAAAGCCAGCGTCACAGGCGCAAGCCCAATATTACATTTTTCTTCTGCTATTTCATTCTCTTGCAAGAGCTGTTTAAATTCTTGAAGCAATTGCTTGGCATCTGCCTGCATTGGGTTCATCTTCCAATTGCCGACAACCCATGGCTTAATCGTCGAACCCGACATACAGCACCCTATTCAAAACAGTTCATTAAAACGGCCTCATTCTACACGGTATTTATTTTTCAAAGATAGTTTTCTTCTAGAATTTCTTCGGCAATCAAAATAATACGAGTGAAAATAAAGACATCTTTTTGTAAAAAAACCGCCTGCTATCACGACCAGTTCATGCTTTTAATCGATATTAAGGTGGTGACAACACTTTCAGATATGGTATTTTTGTGCAACAAAAGTATAATTTTACGATACCAATTATAAACAATTGAGAAGTTAAGGATCTGGGGAATGTCAGTATCAAATGGTTTGCCTAAGTTCACAGGCTTCATTCGACGCTTAGTCGAAGACGGACGCATGACTGCTGAAAATATGCAGCAGGCAATGCTCTCTGCAAAAAAGGCTCAGCAAGACATCGTTCCTTATCTGATTGAAAATCATAAACTCTCCCCACAAATGATCGCTGAGACGATTTCTTTGGAGTTTGGAGAGCCTGTTTTTGACTTAAGTGTCTATGATTCTGTACAAATTCTACGGGATCTGGTCGAAGACAAACTTATCACCAAGCATCGTGTGTTGCCGATTTACCGTCGTGGCAATATCCTCTATATCGCCACCAGCAATCCAACCAACATGGATGCGATGGACGCGATTCGTTTCAATTCTAAAATGAACATTGAAGCGATTATTGTTGAACATCCCCAGCTTGAAAAACTAATCGAACAAAATTTCGCGCAAGCCGATAGCTTTGAATTTTCTGATGAAGATATTGATTTAGACTTAGAGCAAGACCATCAGAACTCAAATGATAAAGAGGACGATGACTCACCTCAAGGCGATGAAGCACCGATCGTCAAATACATCAATAAATTACTGATCGATGCGATTCGTATGGGCGCATCAGACTTGCACTTTGAACCTTATGAAAAATCTTACCGTGTCCGTTATCGAGTAGATGGGGTTCTGCGTCATATTGCCAGTCCGCCATTACAACTGGCGACTCGCCTCGCCTCTCGTTTGAAAGTCATGTCACAAATGGACATTTCTGAAAAGCGCGTGCCACAAGATGGCCGGATTAAATTAAAGCTGTCGAAAAGTAAAGCCATTGACTTTCGTGTCAACTCACTTCCAACTTTGTTTGGTGAAAAACTGGTTCTGCGTATTCTCGATCCATCCAGTGCTATGCTGGGGATTGATGCTTTAGGTTATGAGCCAGACCAAAAAGACCTATTTATGCAGGCTTTAGACAAACCGCAAGGCATGTTGTTAATTACTGGCCCGACAGGTTCAGGTAAAACGGTATCGCTGTATACAGGTTTGAATATTCTAAATAAAGAAGACACCAATATTTCAACTGCGGAAGACCCTGTTGAGATTAACTTAGAAGGCATTAATCAGGTCAATGTGAACAATAAAGTCGGCCTCACCTTCTCTGCTGCACTGAAGTCCTTCTTACGTCAAGATCCTGATATTGTGATGGTGGGTGAGATTCGTGACCTTGAAACAGCTGAAATCGCGATTAAAGCCGCGCAAACAGGTCACATGGTCATGTCGACACTCCACACCAATAGTGCACCTGAAACCCTGACCCGCTTACGCAATATGGGGGTTCCATCTTTTAACATTGCGACCTCGGTCAATTTGGTAATTGCACAACGTTTAGCACGCCGCTTATGTAGCCAATGCAAAGCCTCTGTCGATATTCCTGAACAAAGTTTGCTCGAAATGGGCTTTACTCCAACAGATATCAAAGATCCAGACTTCAAAGTTTATCAACCGGTGGGGTGTGCTGAGTGCCGTGAAGGCTATAAAGGACGTGTTGGTATTTATGAAGTTATGAAAGTCACGCCAGAAATTTCAAAAATTATTATGGAAGATGGCAATGCCTTACAGATTGCTGAAGCATCTGCAAAATTAGGATTTAACAATTTACGTCGTTCAGGTTTACTCAAGGTTATGCAGGGGGTCACTTCCTTACAAGAAGTGAATCGTGTAACCAGCGAATAGTTGAAATATTGAAAGAATAAGGATAAATGCATGGCTGTCAAAAAAGCACAGATGATGCCAACCTTCAATTATGAAGGGATTGATCGTAAAGGGTCAAAAATTAAAGGGGAATTGCCTGCACGTAATCTTGCCCTCGCCAAAGTTACTTTGCGCAAACAAGGGATTACCATCAAGAGTATTCGAGAAAAGAAAAAGAATATTCTTGAAGGCATAATGAAGAAAAAAGTGACGACACTGGACATCACGATTTTCACTCGACAGCTCGCAACCATGATGAAAGCCGGTGTACCACTAGTACAAGGCTTTGAAATTGTAGCTGAAGGTTTAGAAAACCCGTCAATGCGTGAAGTCGTCCTTGGTATCAAAGGCGAAGTTGAAGGCGGTAACACCTTTGCGGGAGCACTCAGAAAATATCCGCAATATTTCGACAACTTATTCTGTTCACTGGTTGAATCTGGCGAACAATCGGGTGCACTTGAGACCATGCTGGATCGTGTGGCGGTCTATAAAGAAAAAAGTGAATTGTTAAAGCAAAAAATTAAAAAAGCCATGAAGTACCCAGCAACCGTGGTTGTGGTTGCTGTGATCGTAACCATTATTTTGATGGTCAAAGTCGTCCCCGTTTTCCAAGAACTTTTTAGTTCCTTTGGGGCGGACTTACCCGCATTCACCCAAATGGTGGTAAATATGTCTGAATGGATGCAGAAATACTGGTTCATTTTGATTATTGTGGTTGGTGTTGTGATTACCGCTTTACTCGAAACCAAAAAGCGGAGTAAAAAGTTTCGTGACATGCTGGATAAAGCCGCACTGAAAGCCCCGATTTTTGGTGATTTAGTCTATAAAGCAATTATCGCGCGTTATAGCCGTACGCTGTCTACCACCTTTGCGGCGGGCGTACCCTTAATTGATGCCCTCGAGTCTACCGCGGGTGCAACCAATAACGTAGTCTATGAAGAAGCCGTGATGAAGATCCGTGAAGATGTCGCAACAGGACAACAACTTCAATTCGCGATGCGTGCCACCAATAAATTTCCATCGATGGCAGTACAAATGGTAGCGATTGGTGAAGAATCTGGTGCCCTCGATGCCATGTTGGATAAAGTTGCAACCCACTATGAAAATGAA
>NZ_JBUEBA010000002.1:2895232-2915285 GCF_058107045.1 Acinetobacter sp. AB03
TCGATAATGCGGTGGATGGCTTAACGGCAATGATGGAACCTCTGATCATGGCGGTCTTGGGTGTACTTGTGGGTGGCCTAGTGATTGCCATGTATCTACCAATCTTCCAAATGGGTTCTGTGGTTTAATGCAAGAAATAATTTCCTATCTGATCAATACTCCAATGGCGCTTTATTTCGCCGTTGGAGTTTTTAGTTTGTGCATTGGTAGTTTCCTGAATGTAGTGATCTATCGCACGCCAAAAATGATGGAACAAGAATGGCGCACCGACTGCCAACTTCTGCTTCATCCTGAACAGCCTATTATTGATGAAACGAAACTCTCGTTGAGCAAGCCTGCCTCGACCTGCCCCAAATGCAAAAGTGCCATACGCTGGTATCAAAATGTCCCTGTAATTAGCTGGTTACTGCTACGAGGAAAGTGTGGCACTTGTCATAACCCGATCAGCATTCGCTACCCTGCGATTGAACTCCTGACCGCCATTTGTGCATTGGTCGTGGTTGCAGTCTTTGGTCCAACAGTCCAAATGCTGTTCGGTCTCGTACTCACGTACATTTTAATCACCTTAACTTTTATTGATTTTGACACTCAACTTTTACCTGATCGCTATACCCTCACCCTTGCAGGTCTGGGTTTAGGGGTCAATAGTTATGCGATTTACACCACACCGACAGCGGCCATTTGGGGTTACATCATTGGTTTCTTATGCTTATGGATTGTCTACTATCTGTTTAAGCTCATCACAGGCAAGGAAGGTATGGGTTATGGTGACTTTAAGTTACTTGCTGCTTTAGGCGCATGGATGGGTCCTTTGCTACTACCACTGATTGTGCTACTTTCTTCTTTCGTAGGCGCCATTATCGGCATCATCCTGCTCAAAGTGCGTAAAGAAAATCAGCCTTTTGCTTTTGGCCCGTACATTGCCATCGCAGGTTGGATTGCCTTTTTGTGGGGCGAACAAATTATGAAAATTTACTTAGGCAATTAAAATAATATGTCATTTATTTTAGGCCTGACGGGTGGGATTGGCAGTGGAAAATCTGCGGCAAGCCACTGGTTTGAACAACAAGGCATACAAGTGGTTGATGCCGATGTCGTTGCTCGAGAAATTGTTGCTGTAGGTCAGCCTGCGCTTCAGCAAATTCGAAGCAGCTTCGGCGAGTGGGCCTTACTGGACAATGGCGAACTGAATCGACGCGCTTTACGTGAACACATTTTTCAGGACCCGTCTGCCCGTAAGCAATTGGAAAAGATCACCCACCCTGCAATTCGTCAGTCCATCATGCAACAATTACAAGCTGCGACCAGCCCTTATGCGATTTTGGTTTCACCGCTACTTTTTGAAACCAATCAGCATGAACTGACGCAACATACGCTTCTGATCGATGCTTCAATTGATATCCAGATTCTTCGTGCTTCGCAGCGCGACCATCAAACCATTGAGCAAATTCAAACCATCATTAAAGCGCAAATGTCTCGTGAACAAAAACAAGCGTTGGCCGATGATATTGTGCTAAATGATGGACACTTGGAACACTTATACGCACAACTCAGACCGTTGCATTTAAAGTATTTGGCCCATTCAGAAGTCTAAAAAAAGCAGTCTATTATGACTGCTTTTTTTGTTGCACGAGTTGGGCTTTCAAACTGTCCTTGCGTATCCAGCGCCAAGGCTGCAAGGCACCAATCCCCATCCCCACAAGCCCACATAAAATGGCAACACTCAAAGGTTCATTGAGCAAAGGAACCGCAATAATCGCAGCAATAAAAGGCGCCAACGTCACAATACTGCCTGTTTTAAATGCCCCCAAACGCTTAATGGCTTCCACATAAGTGAGGGTCGCCACGATGACCACAAACACGCCATGAAATACCACCTGAGCAATCAATTGCACAGGTTGCACATGCGCTAGGGTTTTGGGGAGGAATAAAACATAAATTGGCACAAAAACAATCGCAGCCCAAATCGCAACACCTGCCATGGAGTGCCATGCCGACAGTTTCCACTGTCTTAATAAAACGGTAAATGTTCCCCACAGCACAGCACTGAGGAAAAACAAGCCATCACCCAAACTAAAGGCGATACCTGTTTCTTGATACATCAACCCACTCATGGCCGTCAGTGCGAGTAACATAATACTGAGACTGAGCCAAGTATGCCGGTCAAACGGTTGTCGAAATAGCAGATAAGCTGCGACAGCCGTGCAAAGCGGAATGCAGCCATTGAGAAAGATCGCAGCATGTGCCGCAGGCACATAATGAAAAGCGCTATAAGCGGTGATGCAGTAACACACCCCACCAATCATCGCCAAAATAAAAGGCTCTTTCTTCCACAAAAACGCGGTATCTTTTTTATAGATCAAGATTGGCATTAAGATGCAAAACGCCAAGAGAAAACGTAAGGCGGTAATATCCCACGCACCAATACCCCAATTGGCACTGAGCCGCGCCGTTAAGGTAAATCCCCCCCAAATACACATGGTGATGGCAATAAATACATAGCCTTGTTTTTGAGGGGTCATCATTGGGCTTAAATTAAATTGGGAATTAAAAAATCTTAGACATTACGTTGACGGCATGCTTCATACAAAGCCATACCCGTTGCTACACTGACATTCAAACTTTGTAGATTGCCTGCCATAGGAATATAAACCGTTTGATCGCATTGTGACTGGGTAATTGGACGCAGACCAGTATCTTCAGCACCCATCACCACACATACAGCCGTTCCAGTAAAATCGAACTGTTGTAGCGGCAAGGCTTTTTCATCCAACATGGTACCAACCACACGCACATTAAACTCATCTTTAATTTGCGCTAAAGTCCGAGCCAAATTGGTCACTTGGATAAATTTGACTTTTTCAGCACCACCTGCCGCGACTTTGCGCGCGGTCGGGGTCAAACTTGCAGAACGATCACGAGGCACAATCACGGCCTCAACGCCCATTGCAGCCGCGGTACGGATACATGCGCCGAGGTTATGCGGATCGGTGACTTGATCTAAACCCAGCAATAAACAATTTGGCGATTGCTTCAGTAAGGCTTCTAAATCTTTTTCATTGAAAACTGGATTAGGACGGACCGCTGCCACAACGCCTTGGTGAAATGGCAAGCCCGCCATTTTTTCTAATCGATCACGACCCGTTTGTTGTACGCTAATACCAAAAGGTTCAGCCAACTCAAGTACACGCTTTAAACGCTGGTCATCACGCCCTTTTAAAGTAAAAAGCGTTAGTACGCGTTCAGGTTCAAGTTCCAACAATGACTCCACCGAATGAACGCCATAGAAATATTCAGGTTTAGCCATGTAGGACCTCTAAAAAGATAAATGACCATCGACACGATGTGCCAAAATAAAAATCCTGTAAAGCTGACTTTACAGGATTGCTGTGCAACAGATAGTTTAACCGATTTCGCTCGAAATTACTTGGCGAGTATCGGTTGAAAGCTTAGCCTTCTAAATGGCACACGTAGTCCAATACGTCGTCGGTTTCAATTTTAAAACGACTATTGCCAGGCACATAAAAAGACTGACCTGCGCGGAACAATTCGCTCTCTTCGCTGTCAGCAATTTGTACACGACATTCGCCTGAAATAATTTCCATACGCTCTGCTACATGTGTTTCAAACGTCAAAGCTTGCTCTGTCGGAAGAATGACCCCTAACGTTTTTTTGGTACCATCTTCAAATTGCACAGTATGACTGATGCATAAACCGCCAAAATAAACATTGGATTTTTTAATGACAGAGACATGGTCGAACTGAGTTGACATGCGTACACTCCAGATAATGCGCATTTATATTCGTATTGATTCGCTAGTTTAAAGATGTGCGATTAACTAATCAATCGATGTTTTATTCCCCTCAATCAATATTTTGTTAAAGTCCGACCATCGTACAATTGCCTCAATTTCTAGCCCATTTTGGCGTGTTTTTTGCCAATGCGATCCGTTCCCTGAGTCGTGCTCTTTCTGTATACACCGCATACCCACAAGTTTGTGCTGTGTTTGCTATAACAGTCGGATTAAAAAAATCTGCTAGGTCGACTTTCAGATTCACGCTAAAATAAGCCGACTTTGCACAAAACGAATAGCGTTGCCGTCTTGTCGGCTGAATAAAACTTCACTATCTTAAACTAAAACTTTTCGCAGCTCGGATGCGTTTATGCTGACACATTTAACTTTAATTAATTTTGCTTTAGCCGATCACTTAGCACTTGATATCGATCAAGGTTTTAATGTCCTGACTGGGGAAACAGGTGCAGGCAAATCATTATTGCTAGATGCACTGTCCGCCTGTCTGGGAGAACGGACCGACACCAACTATGTCCGTTTCGGTTCAGATAAAGCCGATGTCACGGCTATTTTCAGCTATCAAGAGCATAGCCCTGAAGCCCTATGGTTAAAGGCACATGAGTTAGATGATGAGTCAGGCGAAATTCATTTAAGACGTGTGATCTTTGCCACTGGCCGCAGTAAAGCATGGATTAATGGTCGTCCGAGCAGCTTAGCTGAATTGAAAGAAATCGGGCGTTTGCTGGTACAACTGTATAGCCAACACAGTCAACAACAGCTATTAGAACCGCCTTATCCAAGACGCTGGTTAGACCTCTATCATAACTTCTACCCAGAAGCGCAAGCTGTGCGTGAAGCCTATAGCACATGGCAAAAAGACATTCGTCAGCACCAAGCCGCATTGGATGCTCAAGCCACGCGTAAACAACGTATGGATACTTTGAGTTTACAATTAGAAGAACTCGAAGATGTGGTGCAAATCGACTATAAAGAGATTGAACAAGAGTTCGACCGCCTGTCTCATCATGAAAATATCATGCAGGACTGTAGTTATGCCGTTACGGCCTTAGATGATGCTGAACAAAATATTAATCAAGAAATTTCCAGTATTATTCGCCGCTTAGAGTCACATGCAGGACGCAGTGAACAATTGGCCGAGATTCATACGTCTTTGCTGAATGCACAAAGTGAGCTTGACGATGCCACGGCCAATCTACGTCAGTTTATTGACCGTCAAAGTTATGACCCAGAACGCATGGAAGAGTTAAACACCCAACTTGAGATGTTCCACCGTTTTGCCCGTAAGTACCGCACGCAGCCAGAACACTTAAAACAAGAACATGAACAATGGCTATCTGAACTGGCACAACTCCATTTATTAGAAGACCCAGAAACACTAGCTGAGCAAGTTGAAGTCTCGCATCAGGACCTGTTAAATAAAGCCCAGCACCTCGACCAAATTCGTCGCGATGCAGCCGCACCATTGGCAAAACATTTAACCGAACAGGTCAAACAATTGGCTCTGCCTGAAGCACACTTTGAGTTTAAGTTTGAACCAATGGAGCAAGTTTCTAGTGAAGGCCTAAGTTTTATCCAATTACTGTTCACCGCCAACAAAGGCATTCCACCACAACCATTAGCCAAAGTTGCTTCAGGCGGAGAGTTGTCACGTATCGCGTTGGTGATGCAAGTGATGAATGCTGAAAAAACCGAAGCTGAAGTTTTAGTCTTCGATGAAATTGACGTCGGCATTAGTGGTGGCACGGCGGAAATTGTCGGTCGTCTCTTGGCCGACTTGGGTTCGCATGTGCAAATTCTGTGTATTACCCACCAAGCTCAAGTTGCAGCACAGTCTGACCAGCACTTGTTGGTGAAAAAACGTCAGACTGACCCTGCCAGTAGCACCATTTTAAACTTAGAAGAAGATGAGCGTATCGATGAACTCGCACGTATGACAGGCGGCGTTGAAATCAATGACACTACATTACAACATGCCAAGCAATTACGTCAGTTGAAGTTTCAATCCGCCTAATTTATGTAGACTGGATCACAAAAAAAGATTTGGAGAAAGTGCATTAGTCTAGTAACGTGGTAGATAACAACATTTGACTAGAAGCATTTTAATTTCAAGGAGAAGCCTTTAGGTGAGCAAACAATATCTGACGCATCGCTGTCTCATTGCCCCACCCGATATGGCAGATGAAGTCTTTGCCCATACCGTGATTTATTTGGCCCGACACGATGAGGAAGGTGCTCAAGGCATCATCATCAACCGCCCTTCAGGACTTTCAGTCAAAGAACTGCTCAATGATCTTGAAATTGAAGCCGATCACGTACGACCACATGATGTTCTCCAAGGTGGGCCTTTGCGTCCAGAAGCTGGCTTTGTCTTACATACGGGTCAGCCGACATGGCACTCTTCCATTGCGGTGGGCGAAAATATCTGTATCACCACGTCTAAAGATATTTTAGATGCGATTGCGCATAATGAAGGTGTGGGTCGCTATCAAATTGCTTTGGGCTATACCAGTTGGACCAAAAACCAATTGGAAGATGAGCTGTCTCGTGGTGATTGGCTAGTCTGCGATGCTGATATGGATTTGATTTTTAATATTCCTTATGACGACCGTTGGGATGCTGCCTATAAAAAGCTCGGGCTGGATCGAACATGGTTGTCTTCTGAGATTGGACATGCCTGATTTAAACACGCCCCAAATGATTATGGCATTTGATTTTGGTACACAAAAAATGGGCATGGCAGTCGGTCAAGCACTGATTGAAAGTGCAACACCTTTGGCTTTGTTTCCCATGAAAGATGGCATCCCCAATTGGGATGAACTGCATAAAATTATTAAGCAATATCAACCCAATGTATTTTTAGTCGGATTACCACTCAATATGGATGATAGCGAGTCGGAATTATCTGCTCGAGCACGTAAGTTCGCACGTCGTTTACGTCATCAAACCAATATTGAAACATGGATGGTGGATGAACGCTTAAGTACTCGTGCAGCCCGTGATGAGCTGAGCCACTATCATGCACAAGGCCGAGGCAAAAAACTTTCTGCTGATAGCCTTGCTGCAACCTTGTTTATTGAAAGCTGGTATCGCGATCCTGAAGGTCTTACGCCTTAACGAGGCTTTCTTAAAATAGATGACATGGGTTTTATGGCTGGAGTTGTATCTCAACACAGCAAATAGCGTTCTAAAAAAAGCATTCTCATCGGATGCTTTTTTTTGAAATGAACAGAGGTCAATTTAGTGCTGTGACTCGGTAATATGTACCGTCACGGTTCGCCCAGCGACAAAGGCCAATTCATTTTTCGGAATCTCATCCAGTGCAATTTTCACAGGAACGCGCTGCGCTAAACGCACCCAACTAAAGGTTGGGTTTACATTGGCCAATAAACCTGTACTTGTAGTTCGTTCACGATCTTCAATGCCTGAAGCAATCCCCTGCACATGTCCTTTCAATATGTTTGAGTCCCCCATCAACTGTACAGTAGCGGGCGCACCCAAATATATTTTATTTAACTTGGTTTCTTCAAAATAACCGACCACATAAAGCTGTGAGCGATCTAATAATGCCGCTACCGCCTGCCCCACTTTGACATAATTTCCTGCTTTCATCTCAAAATTAGACAGTGTGCCATCGGCTGGTGCCACCACTTCGGAACGGTTCAAGTTTAATTCAGCCAAATGTAAATTACTGGTAGCTACATCGATTAACGCCTGTTGCTGCGCAATATTGGCTTTGGCCTGCTGAATCGCCGCTTGCATTTGTTCATGTTCGGCATGCGATTGATCTCGTACGGCAAACATCTGATCTTGTTCTTGCTTTGAAATAGCACCATCCATCAAATTTGCATAGCGTTCTGCATTTTTATCGGCCAAGTGACTATTGGCTTGTGATTTGGTCAAATTGGCTTTGCTTTGAAACAGCTCAGCTTCGGCAGCAGCCAAACTGGCTTTAGCTTTAGCCAAGTCTGATTTGGCTTGTTCCACATCAAGTGCCTGACGCGCCACATCAATTTTAAACAGCACCTGACCTTGTTTAACACTTTGATTATCATGCACTAAAACTTCTGTGACTAAGCCCGATACATCGGAAGACACTTGAATCACATCGCCACGAACCCGCCCATCACGTGTCCACGGTTCAGCATTATAATAATGCCAAAGATGCACGAGCACCGCGATCGCAATACCCGCAATCAGTACTAAAGTGATGGGACGGCTCAGTTTACGCCAATCAAAGGATGCCATTTCTTTTACCTCATTCATTTCAATCAGATGTGCGCTTAGGCAAAGCTCACGATAAAACCCCAATGGACCATGCCAAGCACTGTAATGTAGAGGCATAAATAAAAAATACTGGGTAAAAAAATCCAGCCTTTGTCGACCCAAGGATCGGTCACCCGCATGAGTAACTTTAATACGATGTAGGCCAATACCGCCTGAATGGCCAAAACTGGCACATACACACCATAGATATTAAGTTCACCCATCGTTATGCTCCCATCAAACTGACTTGAGACATTTCGTCCCATGTCGCATGACAGAGACTGCTTTGAATATTATTCAGTGAAACTTGTAAACGCCGAGCAATGCTTAGGTCTTGCAGCTGTATAAGCTCGGCCTGAATGATCTGAATTTTGTCCAAAATATGTTTTCTGACCTGTAGGTCGCTATGGTCTAATTCTTTCGCGTGAAAATAAGCATCCATTTGGCTTTGTAGTTCTTGTAGATGTAGCGTGATCAAGGCCTGCACAGGCATTTTTTCAATCAGTTCTTGCACCCGAGTTAAATCAATCACCGCACTGGATTCAATCAGGGCCAAATTAATTTTTTGCTTCAAACGATCGGACTGTACCAACTTGGTATTCAGTACGCCTATCCGATCCAACATACTGCGCAAATGCACTCTAAATTCCACCCCATAAGGTAGATAAAGCGCTTGTCGTATCGCTTTATAATGTAAAGACAGGATTCGCTTGGCTGTAATGTCCGGCGACATCGCACGCACCAAGTGAATCACATAGACAGAAATGATGGGGCCAAGCACCGTCCCAATCGATGCATCAAAAAACATCACTTGGTCAAGGTGATAACGGTTTTGCAGATTTAAGCCCATGACCACACCCATTATCAAAGGTAGCGCCAAACCTGTGAGCGGCGGATGTAAAAACAGCATCAGACAGTACATACAAAAAGGGGCCAACACCACAGCCAACATCCAAAAAGCGCTGATGTGTGGGAAGATGCCATAAGCATAAATAAAGACAATAATCGCCGCATACAGACTGGCACGGATAAAGATTTTTAAGGCAGGAACAGGATTGTCCATACTGGTCAGAATACAGGCACAAATAGCGGCCATCTCTGCCATCATAAAACCGGCTTTCCAACCACTGATAATCCAAAAACCAGTCGCCACAAGCACCACAATAAAAGCTGAAATGCCGCCACGCACGGCTACGCCATGATCTCGATGTAAGTTGGGATAGTTTGTACTAATTGGGGTCACTATTGCGGGTAAGCTGTCATCCCCCTGTTGGATACGCTGCCAAATCAACCTAATGGCGCGTATATTTTGGGTGAAATGACGCACATCCATTTTTAAACTGACCAACATGACTTGCTGCTGTGGCAAGGCACTGTCAAACACGGCTTGAAAACTCGACTCAAACTGCTCAGGTAGCTGGTTTAAGTCCTGCTCTAAAATGACCTGATCACTTTGTAAAAATTTTACAATCTGTACATGCGCCTTTTCTAAAGCTGGTCGGTAGCGTGAGTCAATGTGATCTAACTGCTGAATTCGCTCGGCCATGGCCACCAAGTTTGTCACCAACATACTGAGTTGATGCAGCATTTCTTGGAGCGGTTTGGTCATGCCCTGCAAGGTTGATTTTTCATAGCTCAAGTGCACGGCCATCACATGAATATCGGCAATATCCCGCGTGATATGACTAAGCGTAGTGCTGTAATTAATGGCCTTAACATCATCTGTCAGGATCTGATCAAAAACCGCTCGAGTGTCTTGAAAAGTCTGTGAAACACGGGTTTTGACTACGGGACCAATATGCATGGGAAACAGTACCGCATTCACCACTGCACTACACAGTACTCCCACCGTGATTTCAATGCAGCGACCAATCGCCATATCAAACATGGAAGTGGTTTCAATGTTATAGACAATGTTGTAGCAAATAATGACCGTGGTATAGCCCGCCAACATAAAAATATAGCTACGCGGCGTCCGATCCAACAATGAAAAATAGAGACAAAACCCGACCCATGTGGCTAAAAATAATGTGAACAATTCAGGCGTGTTGATAAGGTTTGGCGTGACTGCAATCGAAACAATCGCTCCCAGCAACGTTCCCAACACTCGATAAAGACTTTTTGAGGAAGTCATTCCTGCATATGGGTTTGCGATAACGAAGACCGTTCCAATCGCCCAAATGGGATAAGCCAAATCTAATGAAAATGCGACATAAAGTGAAAGCATGCCTGCCAAAAAGGTTTTCGTCGCAAAAATCCAGTCCAATTTATTTGGGCGGAATGCGAGTAACTGTTTGGTGAGGAACATAAATTCATCTCTAAATGCGCTGAATGACAACATTTAAACAACTCTTCAACACAGCATTGCTCAGACAAACAGCATCACTTCGTCCTCACCTCATGCGAAGACGGATGAAAAAATAATTCAATAAATGAAGTCTTTTACAGACATGGTCAAAGACAGCGCCATGTTGAAAGGAAAGAAAATAGCTCAATAAATAACAAAATCATTATTCATTAAAAGACATTTATAATGATAATTTTTCCAAAAATATGGATTTTTGTCAATTAAAATATCTTAATATGATAATTTACATTTTTTTAAGATCATATTTCACCCCTTTTATTGCGTTACAAATGCTGATAAAAGTCCACGAAAGCCATGCGCTCAGAACGAAAGCCATGTCGAGTCTAGGGTTTTTGTTATATAGTAACTGTCGTTCAAATGGCTTTTATTTTGACTAAGTAGGTTCTTATGGCACTTTCAAGTTTCGGTAAAATTCTCACTGTCTTAGACCTCTTTTCTGTGTCACGCCCGATTATCAATGTCGATATCATCAGTGCCGAACTGGGGCTATCACAGCCCACCAGTTATCGTTATTTAAAGGAATTGGTATCCGCAGGACTTTTACAGCGCTTAAGTGGAACCAGTGGTGACTATACTTTAGGCTCTCAAATTGCTGTTTTGGACTATATCTCTCGAACGACAGACCCACTCTTACAAATCAGCATTCCTTTTATGCAAGACATCGTTGAGCGAACGGAGTTTTGCTGTATCCTCACCCAGCTCAACGCAGAGCACTGTATTGACCTATATGGTGAAGTCTTTAAAGACCTTGAGTTATTTTCTTATGGGCGTGGTTGCCCACGTCCCGTATATTTAGGTTCATCGCCTAAAGTGGTGATTTCACAGCTCAGCAAAGCTAAAATTATTGAATATTATCAAAAATTTTCGGCTCAGCTGGCCGAAGTCAATTTTGCTGCGAGCCAAGATGAATTTTTACAGAAAATGAAAGCCATTAAGAAACAGGGCTATTATTTTTCCAATGGCGAGTTTGACCCCAACCTAGCCAGTCTGTCTGTACCAGTCAAATTTTCACCCAAAGATACACCGTTGGCACTGACCTTATTGGCTTCGAAAAACCGGTTTGAATTTGTGGATCTGAAAAAAATGGTTGAAATATTAAGACATAGCGCCTTACAGATCGAACAGAAATGCCATCTATTGCATAATATTGAAGCTTAATTTTACTTAGCGTTGAAGCATTGGATAGAAATAGCGAAAGGTTAAATTCAGACGCGGCTCAGTGATTTTGCTGGATTTCATCAAAGCATGTTTCCAGTAGCGCTGGGTCTGTCCACGCATCACGATCAATTGCCCGCTGTGCAACATCAGCCCGACTTTTTCCTGTTTAAACTTGTGCTTAAAGCAAAACTTACGGGTTGCGCCAAAACTGAGTGAGGCAATCACCACATTTTCTTGCTGCGGTGAACGTAGTGAAGGCTCATCATCACTATGCCAGCCGACGGCTTGGCTGCCATTTTCATATAAATTAGCTAGGCATGAGTTAAATGGATGTCCCACCAATTGCTCAATATGTTGTTTTAAACGAAACAAAGCTGGATTCCATAACCGTGCTTGCTTGGCACTGCCCGAATAGTGATATTCATACTCGGCATCGCCATACCACACCACTTTTCGCTCCGTGACATAACGTTTGCCATACAGTACGACCTCGTCAGGTTGCCATGCCAAATGTGCTAAAAAATAATCCAAATATTTCGCACTTTGCTTCGCAGTTAAAATCAAGCCCAAGTCCTGCACCTGCCCATCGAATGGGAGCAAGTTTGCTTGCGGTTCAGGACTAAACAGATTTAAGGTCATGACTTTTCCTCCTCTGCAAACAGTTTAACTGAATTTAGAACGACACAAATCAAAACAAAGTCACAGCTTGTCGCCTAGCCTCCTTATGCATACACTCATGTGAACTTTCACAATAAAAAGAAGCATGTATGAACCTTTGGCAGTTGTTTCAAAAGCTTCACCCCTTTGTCCGTCCCTATCGGATATTGGTGATTGCGACCTTGATCCTGACGCTGATTGGTTCCTTCACCGCGCAGGTTAATGCTCTGACTTTGCAATATGCCGTCGACAGTATCAACCGTCTGGTCGAACAAGGCCAAGGACTGACCGAAGGCCTCCATATTTTGATCACCATTACTGTGATTTTACTCAGTAAAGAAATCATCAGTGCCTTGGTTCAGTTTGGTCAAAAGTTTTATGGGGAAAAGCTCCGCATTCTGGTATCGCAAGACTTGGCGCAAAGCATTATCGAAAAATTTCTCAGCTACCGTTTGGCCTTTTTTAATGACGATCAGAACCAAGCAGGTAAGCTACAAACGCGAATTGACCGTGGCATTGGCTCACTCACCCGTCTGGTACAAATCTTTTTTATCGATATTTTGCCACTTTTTAGCAGTGCCATTGTGGCACTGGGGCTGATGTACTATGCCAACTTCTACGTCGGTTTGGTGGCGACCAGTATTATCCCAATTTACTTTTGGCTGACCTTCCAACAAGCTAAGAAACTGGGGGGATGGCGACGCAACCTGCGTGATGGCCGTGAAAAAAAGAGCCAAGGCATTCTCAGTATTATCCAGTCGATTAGCGTGATTAAGTCCTTTAACCGGGAGTCCATTGAATCGACCAAACAACTGAAACTGCAAAAAGCACTAACCGATAACCAGATGCAAACGCGTCAACTCAGCTTTTTATTTGATGGCTTAAAGACCTTTATTGAACAAATCGGGATTGTGCTGATCATCATCCTCACGGCGTACTTTGTGCTCGATGGACAGATGAGCATCGGCATGATCATGTTTCATATTTTGCTGTTTAATAATGTCTCTGCACCAATTCGTTCATTGCACCGTATTTATGATGAAGTGAATGATGCAATGATTTATTCGGAAAGCTTTTTTAAAATTTTAGAAGCAGATGATGAAATCGAGCAAAGTGGTGCGCTCAAACCCACAATTCAGGGAAAATTCAGCCTAAAGAATGTCGATTTTTTCTACCCCAATGGTCATCACGCTTTAAAACAAATCAACATGGAAGTTCGACCCAACAAAATTACAGCGTTGGTGGGCTTATCTGGTGCAGGAAAATCCACTTTAATTAGCCTATTAGATAAATTTTATCAGCCTGATGCAGGAAAAATTGAGCTTGATGGAATTGATTTACAAGACATCGACACCGCCTATTTACGTGATCACATTGGCCTCGTCTTACAGAAAAATCACATTTTCCAAGGCAGTATTTTAGACAATATTCGCTATGGAAAAATCAATGCCAGTGATGAAGAGGTCTATGCTGCCGCAGAAAAAGCCTCTATTCATGAACAAATTTTGCAGTTACCCGCAGCTTACCAATCCGATGCACTGATGCTTTCAGGCGGGCAACAACAACGCATTGCGCTGGCACGGATGTTCCTCAAGAACCCACCGATTATTTTTCTGGATGAACCAACCGCCAGCCTCGATGCGATTGCTAGCGAGCAAATTAAACAGAGCCTCGATGAGATCAAACAAGGGCGAACGGTGATTATTATTTCGCATAGTCTGTCGCAAATTATAGATGCCGATTATACCTATGTCATGAAGGAAGGTTGTATTGCTGAACATGGGGAACATGAAGCGCTGTACCGTCAGGATGGGGTCTATAAGGAAATTTTCGATGCCATGGCCAAGAGCCTCAATATTGAAAAAATTGCCAAGACTTTTGAAGATGATACTGAGGAAGAAACGCATAGCTAATGAATCTCAGATACAAAAAAAGCTCCCGCAGGAGCTTCTTAAAAAATCTAACAATCAAGGCTGTTTTAAGTAAGGCCAAGCCGCTTTGAGATAAATAAACATCGACCATAAAGTCAAAATTACCGCGGTATACAACAATGCATAAGCCAACATTTCAAGCGGCTGCCAATTCAGTAAGAACACAGTAATCGCAATCATTTGAAAAGCGGTTTTATATTTCCCAACCGTAGACACGGCTACATTGGTACGCGCGCCTAACTCTGCCATCCATTCACGCAGTGCTGACACCGTAATTTCACGGGAAATAATTACAATCGCCGCAAATGCCATCGAAATTTCTGGTTTCCACTGCACCAACACGATCAGTGCTGCTGCCACCATCAATTTATCCGCAACAGGGTCTAAGAAACGCCCAAATGCAGAGGTCTGATTTAAAGTCCGCGCCAAATAACCATCGAACCAATCTGTCACCGCTGCAACGACAAAAATAGACGTCAACAAAATATGACGAGACATAGTTACCGCTTGTTCAGCGATACCCATTACAGGGGGCCAATAGGCCACCAACAAAAAGACCGGAATTAAGGCAATACGCGCCAAGGTCAAGATATTAGGAATATTCAGGATGCGACCTGTAGTCATAAACACCGCCAGTTGTTTCCCTCATGTACGATGAAAATGCACACTTTTTTGAGGTTTAATCCATCGTTAATAGCGCCCACTTTATACGAATTGACCTAAGGTGTCACTAGGCAAACACGGTAACTGTTTGACGTGAAATCGCAATTAAACGATTCTGATCATCCCACAAATAGGCGGCTTCGGTGGAATATCCACCCGCAGCATATTGCGTTTCAACGTGGTATTTCATCCAATCGTGTAACTGATTTTTCAACGGATGCACATAGGTCAAATGCCATGTTAGCGAACTGGCAGGTGCCATACTTTTAAACATCGGTAGCACCCCTGGTGGCCAAATGTCCATCGACACCATAAGGTCGGCTACAGTCATGTCTCGATTTTCATGTAAGTCTGGATTAAAGCGATACCAGCCAGAAAAGTCAGGCTTTGGGCTGGCTGTACATGGATACTGCCCTGTCACCCAAACCATATCTAGCTGCTTAAAGCACTCAGGCGCAAGCGGGTGATGCGGTGCTGTTGTAAGACCATCAACCGATGGAAATGCTGGCGCTACAGGTTCTTGATGCACATGGATACTTGATTCACGCTGTGTCCCAAAGCTTGCCACTAAAATGCTTTGAACTGCATCATCTTGCCATAAACGCACTTCCAAGGTCGTCACCGATTTGCCTTGACGTAGAATCTCGCTGGTTAAACGAACTTTGGCCTGTTGTACTGGGCCAACAAAAGTCACGCTACAACTGAGTAAATGCTTCGTGTCATCGGCAAGAGTCAACAATGCTTTTTGCATCATTAAACCTGCGACCAGTCCACCATAAATCGTGCGTCCTTGTAACCAGCCTGTAGGAATATCAATCCATTCTTGTTCTGCTAAAGCCTGATAACTGTGTTGAAGCGACATGTGGCATCCTTGTTTTAAATTCCGTCTATATCTTTACAACACAATTCAACCAATGTGAATGATCAATGACCCATGCGTCAATGAGCACTTTTGCCATCGTAGTAGATGCGGTTCTACTCATGCAAAACTTTATAAATAGTACGGGCCATCACTTCACCCAAACCGGGGACTAGGGTTAAGTCTTTTTCGGAGGCTTTCAACACCCCTTGAATCCCACCAAAGTGCGTCAATAAATCGCGGCGGCGTTTCGGACCCAAACCTGGAATCACTTCCAAAATCGATGAACCACGTTTTTTATCACGTTTAGCTCGGTGTTTAGTAATCGCAAACCGATGTGCCTCATCACGCACCTGTTGAATCAAATGCAATGCTTTATGATCTTCAGGCAACTGAATTTTAGTTCCATCGGTAAAGTGTAGGGTTTCAAGGCCCGGCTTACGCCCCTCGCCTTTTGATACCCCAACAATAAAGGCCTCTAAACCCAGCTCTTGCATGACTTCCATCGCCATATGCAACTGCCCTTTGCCACCATCAATCAGCAGTAAATCAGGCAGCATAGCTTTTTTATAACGACGGGTCAGCGCTTGACGCATTGCGGCATAGTCATCACCAGCGGTAATGTCTTGAATTGAAAACTGACGATAATCGCGCTTACGAATGCCGCCACTGTCGAATACCACACAGGAAGCCACGGTTTCTTCACCCATGGTATGTGAGATGTCAAAACATTCGATCCGATCAATCGGACGTCCCACCACTTGTTCAAGTTGATGGAAACGCTCATTCAGTTCAAAGTGATTGGCCAATTGCCCTTTGATCGCATGCTGCACATTCATCTGTGCCAGCTCTAACCATTCTGCACGTGTCTCACGCACGCTATGTTTAATCTGTACTTTCTTATCAAACTGTTGTTGTAACGCTTGTTCCAGCTCTTTTCGATCGGGCAATTCGACATTTACAATCAACTCACTGGGTACTTCATCCGCCACTTGGAAATAAAAGTTTGCTATGAAGTCGGCCAGCATTTGCCCCAAATCATCTCCGAGCATATCTGGGAAGTAGCTTTTACCTCCGAGCATTTTCCCGTTGCGCACATGCATGATCTGCACACATGTTACCCCTGCCTGATAGGCAATCGCTAAAATATCGGCCTCACCTTTGAGCTTATAAATGGCTTGTTGAGACTGGACATCCCGCAGCAGCGCCATACGGTCACGGTAAAACACCGCTTTTTCAAACTCTAAGGCTTCGGCCGCTTGCTCCATTTTCGCAATCAGTTCTTGATTCAGCTCTTTGGTGTCCCCTTGTAAAAAACGAATCGAGTTATCGACATCATTTTTATACTCTTCAGGGCTAATGAGTTCCACACATGGCGCTGAACAACGTTTAATTTGATACTGCAAACAAGGACGCTTACGCTGTGAAAAATAGCTATTTTCACACTGACGAACATTAAACAGCTTTTGCAAAACCAACAAAGTATCCCGTGCATTATAAGCACTCGGATACGGTCCAAAGAACTTTCCAACTTGGTGTTTGCCTTTGCCCCGACCCGATGCAATCCGTGGATAAGGTTTGTCGGCAGAGACAAAGATATACACATAGGACTTATCGTCCCTAAGCATGATGTTATAGGGTGGACGGTGCAGCTTAATCAGGTTTTGTTCAAGCAGCAGTGCTTCAGTTTCGGAACGAACGACTAAGGTTTCGATGTCATAAATACGCGCCACCAAAGCCTGCGTCTTCGGGTGCTCAATAGTTTTGACAAAATAACTGGAAACACGATTTTTTAAATTTTTCGCTTTGCCCACATACAGCAGTTCACCGTCTTTGCCGAGCATGCGATAAACGCCCGGCAGTGTGGTCATATTGGCTAAAATTTTTTCGATATGTTCTCGTGCGTTTTCGTTCACAGGGTTCCCTAATTTTCTCGGCTCGCCGTCAACTGTTCTGCTTAGGCTTAACCTTTGATCTGTCTTTTAGATTGGGCAGGTCTAACGCATTTCAAGCACATGACAAGTGCGTTTCAAAACCAGTCCGCTGGTAAAAGACATTGATACTGAGATTGAAGGCTTACTCCAGATCCATCGCTTCAAAATCGATCCGTTCAAACACACCTTGTTCATTGCGGGCAAAGTGACTTCCCGCAGGTGCATTTAAGTGAGCAATGATGTCCGCATCATAATTGGCAATCACATTGACCTCATAAAGGCCTAAATTTTCAGGGTCTTCAATATAGTCATCTCCTTCTTCACCCGATAAAAACACCCAACCACTTTCATCGCTAGATTGTGCTTCTTCACGGTACATATAGGCCACTTTTAGGCCTTGCACCGTAATCATATCTGAAGCGATACAACTCCCCATATGCGGCACTAAAGTTTGAATTTGTGTCGGACTCAATTGATACGACTTCATAAGAATATCCTTCAACGGCAAGTAGACGTTTTGCATGTGGAGGTTTGTGGGATGAACAGAACTCAAGTTTATTTTACTTTAGTCTTCACGGCATATTTGAGCAAGGCTTTCACTCGCTTAGGCCCGTAAAGCATACAACTTGCCTCAGACAGTGTTCATGACAATTTTAACGCAGCTTTAAACGCTACTTTGTCTTTCGGTGACACCAAAATGGTTTTGGTTTGGCCCTGTTTCAAGTATTCAATCTTTAGACGATCTAAGGACAAGGCTGGTGAACTGATGGAATTATCTGTTTCAGAAACCGACTGTATCGCGCTTAAGGGAATGATCCATTCAAAACAGAGACTGCGAACCATCAGTTGCTCCTGATCGACCACATAGCGGGTACTCCACAGCGGCCACCACAGCAAAACAATAGTCAAAGCATAGACCACAACGAACAAAAGATTTTGCATCAAAATGCCTTTGCCATAGGTGGTCAAAATCAATTGGGCCAACAGGCCTGACATGGCAATAATAAACCCCAAAAACCACCAGTCCATCTTCGAACGAAACTTTTGCATCTTGAAACCTCATGCCTTATCTAAGTTATAGGTCGCGATCTTAAAAAATGACACAGATACGCGCTCATGTTGTTTTTAGTTTTAACTGGATAAAGCATAAAGCCATGCGTGGTTCGAATCCACTGTAAGCCTTGAAATAAATAGAAAAATCAAAAGGGCAGATAGGCTTCCCCTTTTCTGCCCAAATAAAAAACGCCCCTCAGGGCGTTTAATGTGCTTTAAAACACATAAGGTTGAACAAAGATCAAAAAGAAAATTCCGAGCATCAGGAACCACTTTAAGCAGTAGTACAGTTGACGGTTGGTTTTCTTCAAAGCTTTGGCTTTGATCCGCACTTGATAGACAGAACCAAAGACTTTATTCAGCCCACCCGTTTGATCCCCAGCTTCATTTGGAGAGCTGGCAGCGGTCATCACTTTTTTACCAAACCAGTGATTGAAACGTTCCATAAAGCGTGTCTTTAATGGACGCTCGACATCGGCAAAGAAAATAATGCGGTTTTGGTCGGTCTTATTTTCTGCATAGTGAATATAAGTTTCATCAAAGACCACACTTTCACCATCACGCCATGAATAGCGCTGACCATCCACATCAATAAAGCAGCGGTCATCATTCGGTGTGATCAGCCCCAAGTGATAACGCAATGAACCCGCATAAGGGTCACGGTGACGAACCAAACGGCTGTCTGGTGCCAGTTCGGTAAACATCGCGGCTTTAATGGTCGGCAAGGTTTTCAGCAAGGTTGTGGTTTTTGGACAAAGCTCAGCAGCTGACGGATGCGCAGAGTCATACCATTTCAGATAAAAGCGCTTCCAGCCTGTTTTGAAAAAGGAGTTAAACCCCAAGTCATCATAACTACTCGATGCTTTAATTCCGCCTTTTTCATATAAAGCTTTTGCTTCATCACGAATCATTTCCCAGTTTTCATCCAACACTTTTAAGTCTTGAAAATGCTGAGTGTCGATATACGGCTGATTCGGCACCTTTGAAAACATGTACATGAGGTAGTTAATCGGTGCAAGAATCGTTGAATGATCGAAAAATTGACGATAAAACGAGTGACGAACCTTCCCACGTTGCTGAATATAAAATGCAGAAAGAATAAAAATCGCCAGAATGATCCACTTAATCATATGAAAACCTGGAAACCAAAGAAAACGAAATAAAAGAAAAAGACCGGTATTCGGTCTAGACTGCAAATTGTAACATAGGCTGCAAAGTACGTCCTATTTCCAGCTTTTCATCACAAGTTTTCATTCTGTTTGGGTTTACCTGCAAGTGCAGCATTGACTAAATTGCCAAAATCGGCTCAAAGGTTGACTTGAAATATAAGGACGCTGTCTAATCATTTTTTA
>NZ_JBUEBA010000002.1:2915385-2928669 GCF_058107045.1 Acinetobacter sp. AB03
ATTTTTTAATCACTCATCCATAAAAAATCTTAAACGAAACAAAAACTTCACTCTATTTAGGCCGCATTATTCAAAAATACATCACGCAAGCACACGAAATAATTGAATAAAAATAGATGACCCTTGCGTCACGGCTTGATACAACTTGTTATGTTCTTTTTCGATATAGTTATCGTAAGATTGGCGGAGCATAGATGTACGTAGGAATGACGTACTCGCTTCACAACATCAACTTAGAAGTCCTCCAAAATAAAGGAGATCAGGCATGATCCACGCTGGCAATGCCATTACCGTCCAAATGCTTTCGGACGGAATTGCAGAATTCCGCTTTGACTTACAAGGTGAGTCGGTCAACAAATTTAACCGTGCAACGATTGAAGATTTCAAAGCTGCAATTGACGCTGTTAAAGCAAACGGTGACATCAAAGGCTTAATCGTTACTTCGGCTAAATCTACATTTATCGTTGGCGCAGATATTACTGAATTTGGTGCAAACTTCGCTCAAGGCGAACAAGCGATTGTGGATTGGGCATTGCCTGTTCACGACATCTTCAACGCATTTGAAGATTTAGAGATTCCTAAAGTTGCAGCGATCAATGGTATGGCATTGGGCGGCGGCTTTGAAATGTGTCTCGTGTGTGACTATCGTGTGATGTCAGAAGCGGCTCAAGTCGGCCTTCCTGAAATCAAACTGGGCATCTTCCCTGGTTTCGGTGGTACGGTTCGTTTAAGCCGTCTAATTGGTATCGACAATGCAGTTGAATGGATGGCAATGGCTAATCCTAAAAAACCAGCTGCTGCACTAAAAGACGGTGCGGTTGATGCGGTTGTTGCTGCGGACAAACTTCAAGACGCGGCAATTGACTTGGTGAAACAAGCCCTTGCTGGCCGTGTAGACTGGAAAGCAAAACGCCAAGAAAAACTTGACCCAGTTAAATTGAACCCAATCGAACAAATGATGGCGTTCAACTCGGCGAAAGGTGCAGTTCTTGCAAAAGCAAATCCTGCTCAATACCCTGCGCCTAAACTTCTTCTTGACTCATTACAAGCAGGTGCAAGCCTTCCACGTAATGAAGCACTTCAAGCTGAAGCGGCTGGTTTTGCAAAAGCAGCGATTACACCACAAGCAAATGCATTAATTGGTCTATTCATCAATGACCAAGTGGTGAAGAAAACTTCGAAGAAATATGAAAAAGGTGCGCACCCTGTAAACCAAGCGGCTGTATTAGGCGCGGGTATCATGGGTGGTGGTATTGCTTACCAAGCGGCAAGCAAAGGCACACCAATTATCATGAAAGACATTGGTAACCCGCAACTTGCTTTGGGTATGAAAGAAGCCAATGGCTTACTGACCAAACAAGTTGAACGTAAGAAGATGAAACCTGCTCAAATGGGTGAAACTCTTGCGCGCATCCGCCCAACTTTAAGCTATGACGAGTTTAAAGAAGTGGACATCGTGATTGAAGCGGTAACTGAAAATCCAAAAGTAAAAGGCATTGTACTTGCTGAAACTGAGAAGAATGTTCGTGACAACACGATCATTGCTTCAAATACTTCAACCATTTCAATCACACGTTTGGCTGAAAACCTACAACGTCCTGAAAACTTTGTCGGTATGCACTTCTTTAACCCAGTACACATGATGCCATTGGTAGAAGTGATCCGTGGTGAGAAGACTTCGGCTGAAGCGATTGCGACCACTGTGGTTCTTGCTCAGAAAATGGGTAAAACACCAATCGTTGTAAACGACTGCCCAGGTTTCCTTGTAAACCGCGTATTGTTCCCTTACTTTGGTGCGTTTGACCTTCTATTGAAAGACGGTGCTGACTTCCAACAAGTCGACAAAGTCATGGAAAAATTCGGCTGGCCTATGGGTCCTGCTTACCTAATCGACGTTGTTGGTATCGACACGGGCGTTCACGGTGCAGAAGTCATGGCTGAAGGTTTCCCTGACCGTATGAAGCCTGACTTCAAAGGTTCAATCGAAATCATGTACGAAAACAAACGTTTGGGTCAAAAGAACGACGTTGGTTTCTACAAATACGAACTTGACCGTAAAGGCAAAAAAGCCAAAGTGGTTGATCCAACTGCGTATGAGCTTGTTGCTACTGTGGCAACTGCGGAAAAACGCGAGTTTGATGCTCAAGAAATCATTGACCGTATGATGCTTGCTTTCTGTAACGAAACTGTTCGTTGCTTAGAAGACAACATCGTAGCGACTGCTTCTGAAGCAGACATGGCGATGATTATGGGTGTAGGTTTCCCTCCATTCCGTGGTGGTCCATGCCGTTACATCGACCAAACAGGTGTTGCTGAATACGTTGCACTTTGCGACAAATACGCACACTTAGGTAAGGCTTATGAAGCGCCACAAATGTTGCGTGACATGGCTGCTAACAACAAAAAATTCTACGGTTAAGGAGCAACGTGAATGGCTACTTTAAATCCACGTGACGTTGTCATCGTTGATGGCGTACGTTCAGCAATGGGTAAAACCAAAAACGGTATGTTCCGCAATGTACGTGCTGACAGCTTATCGGCTGAATTGGTTCGTGCTTTAGTTGCTCGTAACCAGTTTGACACCAATGAAGTTGAAGACCTGATCTGGGGCTGTGTAAACCAGACTCTAGAACAAGGGATGAACATTGGCCGTAACATTGGTTTATTGGCTGACCTTCCAAAAACTGTGGCAGGTCAAACAGTTAACCGTCTTTGTGGTTCATCTATGCAAGCGCTACACACCGCTGCTGCACAGATTGCGACTAACCAAGGTGATATCTTCATCATCGGTGGTGTAGAGCACATGGGTCACGTCGGCATGATGCACGGCATCGACCTGAACCCAGAAGCATCTAAACACTATGCAAAAGCGTCTAACATGATGGGCTTAACGGCTGAAATGTTAGGTCGTATGAACGGCATTACCCGTGAAGAACAAGATGCGTTCGGTGTGGAATCTCACCGCCGCGCTTGGGCTGCAACGCAAGAAGGTCGTTTCAAAAACGAAATCGTGGGTGTTGAAGGTCATGATGCCAATGGCTTCAAAATCCTTTGCGACATCGACGAAGTGATTCGTCCAGATGCAAACCTTGAAGCATTCAAAGGTTTACGTCCTGTATTTGACCCGAAAGGCGGTACAGTAACAGCTGCGACTTCTTCAGCTTTGTCTGATGGTGCATCTGCAATGTTGTTGATGTCTGCTGAACGTGCTCAAGCTTTAGGTCTTAAGCCACGTGCTGTGATTCGCTCTATGGCGGTTGCAGGCTGTGACGCTGCGATCATGGGTTATGGTCCTGTACCTGCAACTCAAAAAGCGCTTAAACGTGCTGGCTTAAGCATGGCGGATATCCAAACCATCGAGTTAAACGAAGCATTTGCTGCTCAAGGCTTATCAGTGATGAAGGGCTTAGGTGTTTATGAGAAGCAAGACATCATTAACTTAAATGGTGGCGCGATTGCACTGGGTCACCCATTGGGTTGTTCTGGTGCACGTATCACAACGACGTTGTTAAACGTGATGGAACAACAAGATACGCAAATTGGTCTTGCGACCATGTGTATTGGTCTAGGTCAAGGTATTGCAACCATTATCGAACGTGTTTAATTTTTAATTAAACACTAAGATAAAAAGAACCCCGCTTATTGCGGGGTTTTTTCTAGCTTTGTAATTTATTAATGATGGTTGAAAAATCAACATCTATCCAATCTTTATTCCATTCGTCATATACGTCCACAGTTCCTGATTGGGGAAATGGATTCGGCTCAGAGAATTGAACTAAGCTCGGTAAGATAACTGAATCACCTACTATAAATGCTTCTCCTTGACTCAAAATCGGCAACATATCTACCAACGTGTTTGCACTATCAGGTAGTAATGATTTGATATAATTTTGATCTTGGTAATTTGTTAAACGTAAAGCTATAAAATTGCTGCACTGTGAAAGTATGGTATCAGATACCTCGGAAGGTCTTTGGCTAACAACCATAAGACTTATTCCGTATTTTCTTCCTTCTTTAGCAATACGCTCAATAGCTTTACGAGATGCTCTGTAATCAATCTTTTCATCACGTGGCAAATAAATATGAGCTTCTTCGCATACTAAAAGTATTGGAATATCATTTTTAACGTTATGAGTATGTTTAATTTTCGAATAATGAAACGAAAAGTCAAACAGTAGACGAGATACCAAACTTACTACAATGCTGAGAACTTCAAATGGAATAGCTGATAGGTCTAGGATAGAAACGTTCGATCTATCTAAATAACCAATAAATTGTTTTAATATTTTTTCACAGTCATTTGTTTGTAATAAGTTACCTTGTTCATCCTTACTATCTAGTAAAAAATTTAACCTTTTATCAGATAGTTTAGTTTCCAATCTTGATACAAATCTAGTAAATTCACCTTTAAAGCCATCACTTGACGATACTTTTGAATCATTAAAATAGGCAACTTTAGTAGTACCTGATGAAGGGTAGAAGTCTAAATCTTCCCATAAATTTTCATCTATATTTTTTAGATCTTTACGATTTCTAATCGCTAGGAATGTACCACCATCACCCTCATAAGTTGTTAATTTATTTTTATTCCTTATGAAGGTAAGAACCTCAAATATTGAAAAATACAAAGGCGTATCATAGGTAATTTCTTGGAAAGTCGGATTATATTTTTTCTTATTTAAAATCACGGCATTTTTAAATTGTGAAACTTGATTGTGAGAATTAGCTTCATTACTTTCAATAAACAATGACTCAAGTTCTTCAGAATTCATCAACCAATAAGGCAAAAATATTTTATCTACAGTTAAAATGTTCAGATTGAATTGCTGCTCCTCTGCAAGTTTAAAAGCAGATGTATATTCAGCATGTAAATCTAGAATAATAATATGAGCGTTTTTTTTTGCATCAATATTTAAATTATGATTATTTTTAATTTGTACAACGCTTTGTAACAAACTTGCAACTGAACATGATTTACCAGAACCTGTTGAACCAACAATTGCGCTATGTTTAGAAAAAAAGTTGTTCCCATTAATTTTAAATTTTTGATTTTTATTACTTGATAAACTACCAATTTCAAAATTGTAATTTTTGTCATTTGAATAAATTAAGTCCCAATCATTATCATCTAACAAAAATGCTCTTTCAGTCGGGACAGGTAAAACTTTTCCACCTCTAATAAATTTATATTGATCTTCATCCTCATACTCAAGAAAACCTATTGGCATACAAGTAATACTGAATTTCCATAATTCGCCTTCTTCATTGTTAGTGATTGTCCCACCTATATTCTCAATACTACAAATTACAAAGTTATGATTACCATCTTCAATTTTTAATAAATTGCCTACTTGTAAACTATTTTTATTACTCTCAAATATAGTTAAATCATCTATATAGACTGTAATGTTATTAGGCGAACTAAAAAGAACTTGTCCTATTTCTACACTCATACTTCATTCCTAAAACTAAAAAGATATTCAATGTCTTTAAATTCACTAATTAATATTGTTTCGGAAGTAAAATTAATTTCAGAATCCACTAATCCGAAAACTTTACTCTGATGAAAAAAGTCTTTTCTAATTTCAAAACTTTCTTGCTTTATAGTTTGCGCTCTTATATGAAAGTCAGGAGTAATGGTGCTTCTAGATTTTTTTCGTATTAAACAGTCTTTATAAAACCTACCACTTCTCCATACTCCTCCAACCATTCCGTCATTCACCACTATATCTTGATCATCTAACAAGCGAACCAATTCATTAAATTTTTCTCGTTCAATATCAAATATAAAACTAGCAGGTCTATGGGTAGTTTTTTTTAAATATTTACCAACGTACGTATTTATAAATTTAGCAATTTCATTTGCTTCAACAGTATTAAAACCTTTAAAAATAAAGCACCTTGAAAGTGAGTTAGCGCTCATATCTGTTCTAAAATCATCTCTGAGCTTTTTTAATAAAGCATTTCTACTTTTAGTCATCAAAGTCCATTTATTGATAACTACTTTGGATTGTTTAATCAGAAAGTCAAAAATTTCTTGTTGTTTCACCTTTCTTGAGTCATGGTCTTTAATGCTTGATATTTTTTGAATTTTAGCAATTAAATTTGGATAAATTAATCCATCAGCATCATAGCCTTTAAATCTATCCAATCCTTCAATTCTGCTCTTAATCTCATCTTCTAAATCTTCTATCGAACGACCAAAACGTATCACTAAGTGATCTAAAAATTTGTCTTTATCCAAACCCTCTAGATTAAGTTCAGTTATTATTTTTTTCAGAGTTTGATCTTCTGTTTTTAAAATACTTCCAAGATCCTCAACAGAAAGTTTCAAATCCTTTTCTTCCTCACTCGGAACATATATAAATAGTACAAATGATATATCATCGTTTGGACGTTCTAAAAAGGTCTTGATCATTAATATTATTGGCTTATATATCAAACTCAAAGTGAATGACTTAGCTGATTCATGATATTTGCATTGAATAGCTCTAATTGAATTATTAGCATCATATACATCAACGTCTTCAACAATCCCCTCTACGTGAATCGTCCCTGTTGAAGAATCTAAAATTTCCAATATTGTTTTATTAAACTGATAAATAAATCCTTTAATAGTACTATCAGCCACCCTAGAGCTCGGCATTAAAACCCCCTAAAATTTATTCTAAATTAATAATTTATATACCATAAAAGATGAATCATTACACAAATCTTATTCTATTCTCTGTGCCAACAACGTCGCAAAATGCTGCTTAATCCGATTGCCCTGCTCATCGACCCGATGCAGCTCCCCTACATTTTCATTGTATTTCACAATATTCCAACCCTCATACAAAGCACTTAACTCTCCTGCTTTAAACGCAAATGGAAAGTCAGGCTGCGCAGGAATATCATCGGTATCCATCGCACAGACAATCAAATTCAACCCGTTCACTTTGGTAGCTTGCTGCATCTGTGCAATCAAAGGCTTCACCTTTGAGGCTTCTAAAAACATCATCACCACCGTACAACAAATAAAGTCGTATGTACCTGTAATGCTTGGGTCAGCATTTAAATCACGCTGTTGCACATGAATATTTTGAATGCCTTCGGCATCTATAATTTGCTGTAATTTTTGCAAACTTTGCGGATTCACATCCCAAGCATCCACCTCAAAACCCTGCTGGCTTAAGTACAGCGAATTTCGCCCTTGTCCACAGCCGACATCCAAAGCCCGACCACCGTGTAAATACGGCATAGCCGCCAAAATTTCTGAATGCGTGGGTGAAAGCTGATATTTCTTATATTTCTTATTAAAATAATCCTGCGGAGTACAGTAAAACTGTAGTTGACACTCTATGTCGTCGCTGGTCGAAACAATCTTGTGCCATGCTTGAGGCTGAATAAACGGTGGCTGTTGCTCAGCTGTAAACAGATGTTCAGATTGCACTTGACCAGCTTCATCTAAAAAAGCAAAGCTCAGTTCTCCTTGATAAATCTGTAACTTCGCCCACGTACCCGCTTTGGTATTGTGTTTATTTTTAAACCCTTGCGGAATGGTTTGCGCAGTCCACACAGGCAGTTCTTTATAACAAATCAAGTCTTGCATCAGCCTAGTCCCCACCTTGTTATGACGTATTCGCCAGTCCATAATTTTTTATCAAGCGCCTGCATGATCATAGCCAGTTCCTACTCAAATGAACATTCATTCGTTATCTAGAAACAGCAGATGGATAAAAAATAAAATCTGTTGCCACGGCATTGAGCGACTCCTAGAACGTTCATGACTTTAAAATTTTGAGCTTTGGCGACTTTTTGAACATTTTAATGATAGGCTTAAAGACAAGACAATAAAAATTCAGCTTAACTATATTTCAAATGAGTCGGAGTCTATCGATGTTTGCATCACCTTTAAAAACCATCATTTGCTTAGGCGTCATGGGAACATTATTCACAGGCTGTGCCACCAAAACCCTGATGACCAAAGACAATAAAACCTATACCCGTACCAACAAAGTGACCTTAATCGAAGACCAAGTGGTGGCTTTTGGCAAACCTGCTCAGCCTCTGCCGAATTTACCTGCGCATAGTTTAGTGATTGCAGGGCAACAAAAAAGTTATGTCCTTACCCAAGGTGGGCCTCAATTTGTCAGTTTGATTGGGAAACTGGACCCGAAAAATATTCAAGTGACCCGAGAACTAAGTTTCTATTCAGAAAAGAATGATGGTCATTTTACAGGAACACTACCACTGTCTTATGTGAAGCTCAAAGAAGACATCAGCAAAAAAGATCTAGAATTTTTTATTGAAAATGGGGCAAAGGAATGTTCGAGTTCCAGTGATGAACGCATGTTTGCACAGCGTTTCTGTTTTGAGATCAAACTGGCAGGTGTGGTCTACCCTGCCGCGAACAATTTAGCGTCCTTAAAAGCCTTGAGTAAGCCTTATCAGGTGAGCATTTATACCCATCAAGAGGAAAGTTATAAATCGAAGTCAGGCATGAATCCTTTTGAAAAATTAGTGCTGCTACCTTTTGCCGTGGCAATTGATGTGGTCAGCCTGCCGTTCCAAGCTGCCGATAAAATCTTTGATTAATTCAATACAAGCACAGCGCCTAGAACGAATCGAGCGCTGTGCTGTTTTGTGAAGGATTTAAATTAAGAGTTCGCCCATCAACCAAGCCATATACTTTTCTTTATCCATAAAGTCAGGCGCGCTGCCCGTATCTAGACTGAAGTACTGTTGGTTAAACTGAATCACGATTTGTTCGGTGTGATGCCAGTCTTCGATCATTTTGAAATATTGGTTGAAGAAAAAACGATTCTTCCCCCAGTTGCTTAAGCGTTCTAATTTTGGATAGTTTTTATTTTCTACAAACTCACTATACACATGCTGAATATCATCAAAAACGTGTATGGTTCTCATGACTCACCTGCCTGCACTGAAAAGTCGTCATCGTTGTGATGCTTTAATTCTAGCAGCCAATTTTGAACAACAGATGACAGTCCGCTTACAAGACTGTCATCTTTGCACGGTGTTATAACTTCTGTTCCACCTCTTTTTGGGTCTGTTTTTCGACCTGCAGCATCTGGCTATTCAGTGCCAAAATCTCTTTATACAGCGCATTAAACTGCTGTAGTGGTGCATCCTCATAAAACATAAAGGTGTTATTTTTCTTTTCCCATTGGTTATTTTTCAGCACCAAGAAAATTTGATCCGCTTTGGCTAAATTCTGCTGTTCAAGACTAAATAGGCGGGTAGCTTCATGGCTTTTTTCACTGGCTTTCATGCTGTCGGTCAGTTGATGGCGGAACCGCGAAGATATTGCTAAATCTTTGGCCTGAGCAATGGCATCTTTTTGACGTTGTTCAACCTGCTGTGCATAGCTCTCAACAACGGCATGTACATCTTTCAGCATTTGCTCCGTTTCAGCATAATTGTTCTTTTTGTCTTTGTTTAATCGGTCAATATTTAGAAACTGATCCCAATTTAAGGCTTTTAAATCTCGCAGATATTGATTACGCGCTTCGGCATTTTGCAGCATATGACTGAGCACAAACTCCGCCATAATTTGATAGTCACCTGTCAGACGTGGGTCTTTTACATCGACTTGAATTGGTGTGGTCCAATCTTGAGCTTGTTTGTAAATTTGTTCGGTCTTTTCATACAGCACCGTTTCATAGCTTTGTAGCTGCTGCTGCTCTTTTTGTTGTTGAGAATACTGATAAAACATCCAACCAAAAACGGCACTGGTCGCAAGAACTAAAATCAACACGATACGTCGCATGTTCAGCTTCCTCTTCATTTCTTTTCATCATAGCAAATAAAGGCACATGATCAATATTTCAACATGTTATCGATCTTTGAGGATGCTAAGCCCGTACCTTCCCCAAGTGGATGAAGAATGTACTGGCGATAAACGAATTAGGAAGTATTACTTCGCTGGAGCTGTTCTCGGTTGCTGACTATTCTGTTGAATCCCTTGTATAAAATTCCGATCAATCTGCCCAATCGAAATTTGTTCACGGGCAATTTGTACATTGGTCGCATTACGGTCAATGCCAAACGGCTGCAACATGATATACAAGCCTTCAGTTGGATTAGACGACTGCAAACCAGCGGCAATGTTTAAGACATGTTCACGTAACAAAGGAGGCACAGAATTTAGATCTGCAGTGACCGCAGGTGGCAAAATATCGATGTTTTGAGTGATGGTCGGATCTACCACAAAAGACTGCGCATCATCCTGTAACTGTACGATACGGTGCTGCAAGGCTTTACGAATGTTTTCATCCTGTTGATAAGGAATCACGCCCGTTTCAGCACGTAGCTCTGATTCCGCCATGGTTTTAAAAGTCGGTAGACTCACGATCTCACCATTGGCTTGCAGCAAAGTCGGCATAAAAAGAAGAGCGTAACAAAAAACGGGAAGAGAATTTAAAAATTTCATAAAACAATCCCAAACGATAAGAGATATAAAAAGGCATGCTCAAACTGAGCGCCTTCACTCTATTGTATATTTTTCGATCTTTATGCTGCGTAGTTGTCAGATAAACGGTCAAACCCAGAGGGTTCAACTGATTGAATCCATAGCGAAACCGCTTTTTTTAATGGCCCTGCTTTAAATTTTATAACTCATCCCCATCATTTCCTTAGTTGCTCTTTTTACTATTTTTGAGAAATCGCATGCGTGTAGATATTTGGTCAGATGTTGTTTGTCCTTTTTGTTATATTGGCAAAAAACGTTTAGAAGCGGCGGCTGAACAAGCTGGTGTGGAATTGGAAGTGCACTGGCACAGTTTTGAACTGGATCCAGATGCACCAGTACGCCAAGAAATTTCGAACTCAGAACGTCTCGCACTAAAATATGGTCGCACAGTCGCTGAAGTGGAAGAGATGCAACGTAATATTGCCAAAATGGCTGCGGAAGAAGGCATTGAATTTAACTGGGAAAATGCCAACTCAGGCAACAGTTTCAATGCACACCGTATAATTCACCTTGCTCAAAGCCATGGTTTAGGCAATGAAGCTGAAGAAGCCTTTTTCTTTAGCTATATAACGCAAGGTTTACCGATTGGTGAACGTGAAACCATTGAAGATGTGGCCTCTCGTATTGGCTTAAACCCAGTTGAGGTAGATGATGTGCTGGATTCTGACGAATACGCAGATTTCGTGAAGTTTGACCAAGAAGTGGCGCGTGAACAACTGAAAGTAACGGGTGTACCTTTCTTTGTTTTCGATCAACGTGTGGCTTTAGCGGGTGCACAGCCGCGTGAAGTCTTTTTACAAGTCCTTGAAAAAGCACAAATGCCAGCAGAAGAAAATAATGCGGCACAGTGTTCCGATGAGTCTTGTGAAACACCCAAATAATCATAAGGATACTGGTTTCAGACCTTAACTGAGCCCTATCTATAGATGAGAAAATCCCCGACCTGCGGGGATTTTTTTATAGGTTAAAAAAAATGGATTTATGTTTAATCGACCAAGAAACTAATTTTAAGATTGACCCGATATTCTACAATTTGGTTGTCCTTAATCACCACTTTTTGTTCATTGATCCAAGCACCTTGAACATTCTTCACCGTCTCAGTGACTTTTGCGATCCCTGTCTGAATCGCATCTTCAAAACTTTTCGCACTGCTTGAATTGACTTCTACCACTTTTGCAATGGCCATCTGTTTGTCCTCAGCTATTGTTGTTTTTGCCTGTTCATCTTAGGTGAATTTTTAATCAAAAATAGATAACTTAAACATTCCACAGCAAAAACTTACACAGTATGCACAATCAAAAGACTTCAAAATGATGAATATTTAAACAATTAATCATGTAACTCCAAGTCCTTTTTCAGGTCTCATTTCAGACAATAAAGTCCTACTTTCAAGCTTCATTTCAAACTTGAAAATCTAAATTTTCACTTTAAATTTAAACAGCTTAGCACTGGAGTAAAAACTCTATACCAAGCTAGAGCATTTATTCTAATTTATTGTTTTTTAACAATAAATGAACTCACCATTCATCTTTTAATGGCCTAAACCAGCGCTTAAATCGATCATTTTTTGATATTATTCATGCGAAATTTATCTTTTTAAAACTCCCAGTCCCCTTAGTGAGACCTCCTTTTTAGAGGAAATATCATGAACGCTGTTAAATATGCTTTGGCTGTCGCTGTAATGGCTCTTTCTGCAACTGTTTCTGCACAAGTTGTTTTTGTTCCAGATTTTCCTGTAAAAAAACCAGCAGACACTCAAACGGCAACGGCTGATGCTCCTGCAGCTGCACCACATCAAGAAGCGTAATTTGCGCTGACTTGGTCAAAAATAGGCAATGTTGATTGCCTATTTTTTTGCCCAAAATTGCAAAGAACTGACAAAAAATTTCAGCTATGAACCCTCTAGGGCAAAAATATTTAATTCAATCTGTGCTGAAATCGAAATTATCTACATTTTTCACTACCCTTTTCTCGTATCGAGAGCAGAATAATTTTTGCCTATTTATTCTTTTCTAATTATGATCAAACAAGAAGACCCAATTCCAAAACCAATAAATTAAATGCACTCAATAGCACATGCCTATGCAAAATTTACAAGCCCTTATCCAAGGTCGTATTACGCCCCAAGCCATTGACCTTGATCAATTGATTGCGTTTGCACAGCAGTATACGCAGCCGACTTCAGCCGAATATAAATTACTTGAACTGGCCATCAATATGGTTTTGGCAAGCTACTTGGAACAAGCACAAAAACAACTTTAGAGTTCAGCGCATGAAAGCAATCGAAAAAGCACTGCTGATCAAAGAACTGCATCAATTGATTGATGGTTTGGAACATCAACCTCTGTCTTTTTTTGAAATTGCGCGCTCGAAAAAACGCATCCGTGAAATTTTTGCACTCTGTGATGAACCCATTTTTCAAAAACAACTCGAAGCCTATAAGGCGCTGACTCAGCCTCAAACTGCGGCTGAACGCTGGATACAACAAAGCCCCTATCAGCATGCCTACATTGGACTATTTCATTATAAATCTGCTTTAAGCGATGCCTTAAAACAGCAGGCGGCTTTCGCATGGGGTGTTTTGTATAAATCAGGTTTAGGTTGGCAAATTGCTTTTCAAAGCACCCCACCTACACTGTATAGCAGCCCATGGCACATAAAGTTTGAACACGCTTACCAATGGTTTTTGATCCATGTGCAAAGCGTTCAACAGCCCGAGAACGTACCTTTTCTCACAACATCTGAAACATCCATAGAAGTTGCAGAAGTTGCAGAAGTTGCAGAAGTTGCAGAAGTTGCAGAAGTTGCAGAAG
>NZ_JBUEBA010000002.1:2928769-3038057 GCF_058107045.1 Acinetobacter sp. AB03
TTGCAGAAGTTGCAGAAGTTGCAGAAGTTGCAGAAGTTGCAGAAGTTGCAGAAGTTGCAGAAGACCAGTTTATCGTCCCTATTACAACAACATTCGAGGAAAAAACTGACATAGGGCATGCACAGGACAATGTAGTTACCGATGCTTTTGTTTTCACGGGTATTGAGCTTTTAAGCATTGCTACAGATGATACATCGGCTGAACGAACCCAAGAGTCTGAGTCAGACTTCCTCGAAGTCAGCCAAGATTCTGGTCTGGTTTTATCTAAGGCTGAAGCAGCGCTTCATTTCAATACGGAAATACAACTTCCATTTGACTGTGCCCCAAATGCAACTCAAATTGAAGGAACTGAACTCCGGTCTTTTAAAGAAAACACTGTAGAAGATGTCGTCCCAATCAATGCTATTAAACTAAGTATCAAACAAGATAAGGAACCTGAAAATCAGCTCGATATCGTACAAACAGATTTAGAGCCTCAACCTGAAGTATTAGCAGAAAATCATTTGATTCTCAAAAATCAGCCTCTTTTAAGTGATGAGCTATCTCAGCCTCAGGAAGAACTTATCATTGAGACTGCTGCAGTCATTCGATTTGAACTCAAGCCAAGTACGTCTATTTCAACGCTTGCCATTCAGGACTTTATCCAAAGGCAGGCAATCTTAGCTGAACCACAAGATGTAGATATTTCATCTGAATCTCAACAGCAAGATCCACTTGAAAGCGAGGTGACAGCACCATGCCCTGTTTTGCAGGATAGCCATACAGAAAATTCAGAAGCATCAGCTACTGCTGCGCAACCCATACTGCCCACACAGATTCATTTGGGGCAATATCAAGCGAAATTGTGCACGCTGCATCAACCAAATTTAGATCCTAAGCTCTATGGCCTCGACATTTCAGGGCACACTGAGATCGGTCAAAATATCGATTTTCTGATCCACAGCGACCAACTCGATCACTGGTTGGACTATCCCATCTATTTGGCAGAACAGACCCAGCAGCACGGAGAGTTTATTAAGTATTTGGCTCTATTCGGTGCTGACAGTCCCACGGAAGCCATTCGCCTGAGCCAACAATTTGCCCAGAGTGGTCAGCATCAAGTCGCAGCCATCCGCGAAATTGTATGGGACCAGCTACAAAGTCATATGCATGATGCATTTTCGATTTTTCAGCTGTATACCCAACAGGCCAAACTGGTATGGCATATTGAAGACTATCATCCATTTATTCTGGCCGATCTACTCAATAGCCGTAAATTCATCCAGTTTGAAGAAAGCTCCGCGGACGCAAATACGCCCATTTTAGTGTTAAAAGAACGACAAAAAATTCGAGTAATTCATGGTCAGAAGCGGGTTGAACTCTCACGTACCGAGATCGCGTATCCGTGCTTGGTCTTAGACCGACAGCACGGCATCAGTTGGCAACTGATTCAAAATACGATTTCTACTTTGCCTGAACCTATCACTGTGTTTCAATTATTTGATTCTATTCAAAAACAACTTGGCAGCGAGTTGTAGAGTTTTGTATTTTCTACTTGTGTTCTTATGTGAAATTTACAACACTAAAACATCGAAGAACAATAAAGTACGAAAGCATGCTAAGAACTCAACATGTGGGATCCATCTCTTTATTTTTCTGCCTAAGTTTAGGTACATACGTCAACGTGGCTTGGGCGGAAAGCAATACCAACATCACACAACATTTTGTGCCACCTCACGACGTGGCTGAAATTGACAAAATCGCATCGCCCCCCAAAGGTAGTGGACTTTTATATCAAATTCCACAGTGGATTGACTCACTTCCAACCGTTCTACCTGAAGAATCGGACGAGCTGATTGTGCCCACGACTGATCTCACTGAAGAACGCACATGGGTCGACCGCCAGCAAAAAGAAGTTCGAAACTGGGCAGACCGAACAGCCGCCAAAATGGACAATTGGTTTGGTGAAACTGATCCTAAAAAACCGGCCACAGCCACCTTACGGGTCTTGGTCGATAACCGCTGGAATAAACATGATGAATACGATGTAAAACCACGTATTCGAGGTCGAGTCAAACTTCCAACTTTAGAACATAAACTCAGTGTGGTGTTTGGGGATGACTCATTAGATAACGAACTGCAAAACAATGTTGCAATTACCAATGAAAATCCACCCAGTGCGAATAACGATAAAACATTTGATCGCCGCCAAACCCGTGATGCCAATAGTTCAATAGCATTAAGATGGTCACAATTGTCAGATCGCCTACCTTTTGAAACTGATTTCGACTTGGGGGTCCGTTCAGGGGATGATATCTATGCGCGGATCGAGTTATCGAAAGAATGGAAACTCGACAATGATTTTCGTGCTTATGCTGAACAGATTTACCGTTATGGTATCGACAGTGAAAATTACTTACGTACCAACCTAGAGCTGACGCATGCACGACCCAATCAGCCATTTTTATCCAATCAGTTCAGTCTGACCTATGCAGACGATCAAGATGATGATCTGCTCTGGGATAACTATAGCTTTAGACAACACCAATTCTTTCATGGCAATCGTTTTAACTACGGCATTTACACTGGTGGTTTCTACAACAACGATGACCTGCGCTTGAACCGTTGGGGGCCTTTTGTCTCGTGGCGTCAACCCTTCTTACGCGAGTGGTTTTATATCCAAGGCGATTTAAATTATTTTAACGATCACCGTGAAGACCGCAGCCATTACGTCAGTGCCTTGGTCCGTTTTGAGGCTTTATTTTAATGATATGGTGAATCTTTAAGCTGAACTGTGGATAAGTTCTCACTTATCCACGGATATCCACATCAGCTTCTTTTCCGCCAATTAAATCGATGCGTTCAACAGATATTAAGGTGCTTGCCCCAATGGGTTGACATAAAAAAGCCTATCTTAACGATAGGCTTTCTTTAAACATATAATGGTTTATTGAAGCAATAAGCTGTTAATCCGTTTGATATATTCGGCAGGATCATCAGGTAAGCCGCCTTCAGCAATCAGCGCTTGGTCAAAAATTACATTGGCCAAGTCATCAAACTGTGCCGAATTTTCTAATTTTCTTACCAATGGATGCTCTGGGTTAATTTCCAAAATTGGCTTGCTTTCAGGTACGGCCTGACCCGCTTGTTGCAGCATACGAATCAGTTGTGGAGAAAGTTCTCCCTCACCTGTCACCAAGCATGCAGGTGAATCGACCAAACGTGTGGTCACACGTACTTCTTTGGTCTTGGCTTTCAATGAGTCAGACAGTTTTTCAACCACAGGTTTAAACTGCTCTGCGGCTGCTTCAAGTGCTTTCTTCTCTTCGGCATCTTGTAAATCACCTAAGTCGACTGCACCTTTGGCCACGTTTTGCATTGGTGTGCCATCAAACTCATGTACAAATTCCATTGCCCATTCATCGACACGGTCTGCCATGAGTAAGACTTCAATTCCTTTTTTCTTAAACAGCTCAAGTTGTGGCGAGTTCTTCGCAGCATTGAGACTGTCTGCAGTCACATAGTAAATCGCTTTTTGCCCCTCAGGCATACGCGCTTTATAGTCCTGCAAAGAAGTGCTCACCGCATCATTGTTTGAAGTTGAGAAGCGTAAAAGTTTTAAAATACGCTCACGGTTACCAAAGTCTTCACCTAAACCTTCTTTCAACACTGAACCAAATTCACGGTAGAAGGTTTTGAACTTCTCTTGATCTTTTTCATCTTCCGATTTGGCTAAAGCATCCAGCATCGTCAATACACGGCGTGCATTCCCTTCACGAATAGTTTTCACATCACGGCTTTCTTGTAACAACTCACGACTGACATTCAGTGGTAAATCAGCACTATCGACCACCCCTTGGACAAAGCGTAAATAGTTTGGAATCAAATTATCCGCGTCATCCATAATGAAGACACGTTTTACATAGAGCTTAATCCCCGCTTTGGCTTCACGGGTAAAGATATTCGCCGCAGCTTTGCTCGGTACATACAACAGCTGTGTATATTCGGTACTGCCTTCGACGCGGTTATGCGCCCATGCCAGTGGTGCTTCAAAGTCATGGCTGAGATTCTTATAAAACTCGACGTACTGCTCTTCAGTCACTTCATTTTTATTACGTGTCCACAGAGCGCTGGCTGAGTTGATCGCTTCCCATTCATCTATTTTTACATACTGACCCGGTTTTGGCTCTTCACCTTCGACCGCTTCTTCTTGCTGCCAAACCTCTTTTTGCATCTCAATCGGCAGGCTAATGTGATCTGAGTATTTATTGATAATTTGCTTCACTTTATGCGACTGTAAATAGTCCAACGCATCTTCACGCAAATGTAAAATAATATCGGTCCCGCGGCTGTCTTTGTGGATCTGCTCGACTTCGAACTCACCCGTGCCCGCACTGACCCAACGTACCGCCTGATCAGCATCCACACCTGCACGGCGTGATTCTACGGTAATTTTGTCAGCCACAATAAAGCCTGAGTAGAAACCGACACCAAACTGACCAATCAGTTGTGCATCTGATTTTTGGTTACCTGTAAGCTTAGACATAAAGTCCTTGGTTCCAGACTTAGCAATCGTACCTAAGTGGTCAATCGCTTCTTGTTCAGTTAAACCAATCCCATTATCTGAAATGGTCAGTGTTTGATTGGCTTCATCAAAGCTGACGCGCACATGTAGGTCTGGGTCATTTTCATAATA
The DNA here is from genome assembly GCF_058107045.1 of Acinetobacter sp. AB03. Taxonomy (NCBI): domain Bacteria; kingdom Pseudomonadati; phylum Pseudomonadota; class Gammaproteobacteria; order Moraxellales; family Moraxellaceae; genus Acinetobacter; species Acinetobacter sp. AB03. The sequence continues at coordinate 2,933,445 of NZ_JBUEBA010000002.1, forward strand.
TTCAGGATGATTAATGCCTTCAAAACGCAATTTATCGCAGGCATCGGACGCATTTGAGATCAATTCACGTAGGAAAATGTCAGGATTCGAATACAGTGAGTGCGTCACTAAATGTAATAGCTGAGCCACTTCAGCTTGGAAACTATGTTTATGTGCGTTTTGCTCGCTCATCAATCGCTCCTTAATGTATTAAGTCTTATAGAGAATGCTTAATGAATTGGAGTGAGCGATACGTTTTTCAATAGCAATCGCAAGTTTTTTTGCTTTTTTTTAAAATGGGCCCTGACGGTTAATACGATCTAAATGTAGTTCTAACTGCTGCTGGCGCATTTTATACACATCCATAAGGCAACTTTGTGAATCACCACAACGGTCACGGAGACTCAACCACTTCACTTGCTCATCCTGAATCATGCCACGTGTCCCCATCGGAACAAGACGTTTTAAAATGGTATAAGTGGTGGCCATTTTCACATCGGCGTCATTGATTTGGCGATACTCACAAATCGCATGTTCTGTCGTCGTTTTTGCTTTATCACAATTAAAACTTGCTGCTTGAGCATGCATGCTCCAAGCCAAACTACACACTAAACCAATCCCGAGCATAGCTTTCATTTTTATAACTCTCTTATTCTGTTTCTATCCATTCTATAGATGATTTTCTTTTAATACTGAATCATCGTGATTTATTTCAACGTTGACCACTATTTAACTTTAGTCTTTGCATAAAAAAACCCCATCATCGATGAGGTTCTTAAAAAGCTACTTTTGATTATTAAAATTTGTAGCTATAACCTAGGGTATAAATCACTGGATCGATATCTAATTTAAAGTTTTCAACCACAGTTTCAACTTTTGGGTTTAAGTCCGCATAACGAACATCGACAAACACACCCCAGTTTTTCGCATCAGCAGGTTGGTAATTAAAACCAAGTTGTGCAGCGTAGCCGTAGTCGTCTTTGACTTTAACTTTAGTTCCTGCAAGTACACCTGAAGTTTCTTCATCCCAAGCAATAAATGCTGTTGCACCGACACCAATATAAGGCGTGAAACCTGTTGAATTTTTAAAGTTATATTTTGCAGTCACTGTTGGCGGCAAATGCTTAAGTTTTACAGCATTGCTACCATTTACTGTCACGTCATGGCTAATTGGCGTCGCCAATAGCAGCTCTGCAGAAATATTGTCATTAAAGAAATATTCAACCGATGGCGTAAACGCGAGTTCGCTATCTGCTTCAACCGTTAATGTACCATTCGCAATTTTCGTGTCCTGCGTTGGCGCAATTGCAGATCCACCGACTTTGACTTGCCATTGACCTGCCATTGCAGCAGATGCAGAAAGACCCATTAATGTAATTAGAGCAATTTGCTTCAACATTTCAAACAACCTCTGTTTGTAAAATAATTAATATAAAAATCAACATTAACTCATCATAAACAAGAGTGTAATTAATATGCAATTATAATAATAATGTATTTTAAATGCTATTTTTAAGTGATTGTTTATAATTGATTTAAATATTAAATACACTGTTTTAGTTGGTTTTAAATTAATAACGAAAAATCAAAATAAATATATTTTAATTCCAACCTTTTTAATCCGAATTAACATTATAAACCCGATTATTTTAATCTGAATAAATAATAAAAAAGGCGATTTAAAATCGCCTTCTTATAATAATTGGAGGGTAAATTACAAAACCATGGCCGCAATCCAACCAAAAATCATGAGTGGAATATTAAAGTGAATAAAGGTCGGGATCACACTGTCTTTCATGTGATCATGCTGACCATCCATGTTCAAACCCGAAGTCGGTCCCAAAGTGGAGTCAGAAGCTGGAGAACCCGCATCACCAAGTGCCGCAGCCGTACCAATAATCGCAATGGTTGCCGCTGGACTGAAACCAAACTGGATACACAAAGGCACATAAATAATTGCTAAAATTGGAATGGTAGAGAACGAAGAACCGATTCCTAAAGTAATCAGTAAGCCAATCAATAGCATCCAAAATGCAGCGAGTCCTTGGCTAGAACCAATCCATTGCACTGATGCTTCTACCAATGCTGGCACTTGATTGGTCGCAGAAATAACAGATGCAAAACCTTGTGCTGCAATCATAATGAAACCAACTAATGCCATCATTCGCATACCGCTAATAATCACATCATCTGCTTCTTTCCATTTAAAAATGCCCGCACAGCTCAAAATCGCAACACCAACCAGACCAGCTAAAATCATGGAATCTGATGCAATTTGTACCCAAAGCGTAGCAACTACCGCAATGAGAGCCATAGATAACGTAAACTTTGAAATTTCAGGTTTAGACTTCTCACCCGTGATATCAAGTTCAGAAGAAATACTTTGCTGCACTGGTTCCACATGTACTTCTTCGTATACACGTTTCTTACGGTAACTAAAGAATACAGCAACCAATAAACCGACAAACATGCCAAAAACAGGAATGGCCATTGCTGAAGGGATATCGGCATAATTGATTTTAAAGCCGTAGGGTTGCCCGAAAGTATTAATGTTTTGACCTAAGATGTCATTCAGGAAAATCGCACCAAATCCAAATGGTACTAGCATATAAGTGGCAACCAAGCCAAAGGTTAGAACACAAGCAATTAGTCGACGATCTAACTGAAGATGGTTAAACACACTTAATAAAGGAGGAATCAGGACTGGAATAAACGCAATATGCACAGGAATGACGTTTTGTGAACAAATGGCTGCTAACGCGACGGTTATAAAAATCAGATATTTAACCCGATTTTGTGCCTTTTCATTGCTCGAACCTTTCAATGTTTTAATAAGCTTATAGGCCAACAAGTCAGGTAAACCTGAGCGTGCCAAAGCCAAAGCAAATGCACCTAAGACCCCGTAAGCCAACGCAATTTTTGCGCCGCCCCCAAGCCCATTGTTAAATGCTTCGAGGGTGCCGTGTAGCCCTAAACCAGCCAATAAACCACCTGTGACAGCACCAATAATTAATGCAAATACTACAGGCACACGAGCTAATGAAAGTCCAAACATGACCCCAATAGCGGCAAGAATTGCGAACATAGTGAAAAGAGTGACTTGGAAGAAAGGCGCATTTTATCAGAAAATAACCAAAAAATTCTGCCCTTACAGGTCGCTAGCGCCTTTCTCTTTCACAGATCATTTCAGCTAGCTTCAACACAACGCCAGTTTTGAACAAACCTTTTGATTTCTTTAGCAATTACCTCTGGCTGGCTCAAGATTGCCCAATGGTTGGCATTCACATTCACCCGTTGAAAATCCTCGACCCACTTCGGCATTTCATCGATTAACGCTGGACTTACAAACTGATCTTGCTCCAACACAATCGCTTGTACGGGACAAATTGCAAAGCGTTCCCGAGGTTTCGTCAGACGTGGGATAAAGTTCGCGCGGTAGAGCGCAACCCCGTGCTTACCATCGGCAGCAATGTGATGATTCAGCGGTAAGTCTGAACGTCCTTCTAAACGCGATAAAACTTTGCCCCAATGCTCAGGACTAAAAAACTGCCATACGCTTGGTGCCAGAAAAGGCAACTGAAAGGCCGCAATGTACCAAGACTTCGTTAATTGCTTAAAAAATTGAGGCTTGTATTGTGTGAACTGTTCACGCATCCAAAATGCGGCATGGTCTAAGCATGGGCCTGAAATAGTGGTAAATGACAGCATACGCTCTCTAAATTTTGGCTCAGTCGCGGACTCCCATGACTGAATCGACCCCCAGTCATGCGCAACCAGATGAAAGCTACGCTGCGGAATCACACTATTCACCACACTTTCCAAATCTAGCGATAGCTGAGGCAAGGCATAGGCCCATGTAAGACGCGGCACACTCGACATCCCTGCACCGCGAACGTCATAGGTCACAATATAATAATCTTGCACCAGATGCCCAATCACAGGCTCCCAGACCTCTTGATTATCTGGATAGCCATGCACCAAGACCAGCACAGGATTGTTCGCATTGCCCCATGTTTTCACATAAAGTCTTTGCTGATCTGTAGTTTGTACCCAGTAACTTTGCTGCTCCATATTCAGCTCCTTATTGTTATTGACTGTTTTTTATACTTTACTGGCAAAACGATCAATGCCAATTGATTTGATCTTCTCTAGTATGGATAGAAGTTCATCAGATACCATTGACCGAAATGAGCATTTTAAAAAAACTTGTGACACAGCCAATTGTCGCGAAATACTTTCTCAATCATTTTGCTCCCTTTAAAGGTGCAGGGATTCAAATTGAAAAATTTGACCTTAAACACTACCACATTCGCGTCAAAATGCCCCTGACTCGACAAAACCGAAACATTGTCGGCGTACATTTTGGCGGGAGCTTATATGCAATGGTCGATCCTTTTTATATGACCCTGCTGATGCATCACTTAGGCAATAAGTATATTGTCTGGGACAAAGCAGCCTCTATCCAATTTCTCAGCCCAGGGCGCAGTACAGTCTATGCAGACTTTCATCTTGATGCCCAAGAAATCGCGACTGTGAAACAACTGGCCGACAACTATGCCCCCGTACATCGTATTTATACCTTAAATATTTACGATGAAGCTGGCATTCGAATTGCCGAAGTGGAAAAGACTTTATATATCCGTCGTAAAAAACCTAAACCAGCACAGCTATAAAAAAAGCACTTCCATGAAGTGCTTTTTTTGAAATTTGAACTTAAAACATTATTTACGTTCTTCAATTGCAGCGCCTGCACCACCGCCGATGGCACCACCAATGGCTGCGCCGGTATTACCACCAAACACGCTTTTACCCACTGCTGAACCAATCGCACCGCCAACACCACTGTAGGTTGCACTACGGTTTGAGCCACCTTGAGTTTTACTGCCCACAGCTGCACCAGCACCGCCACCAATGGCTGCACCTACACCGCCACCGAGGCTATTCCCCGCAGCACCACCTACTGCACCGCCTAAAGCCGCTGTCCCAATACGTTGCTCAGAAGCGCTCATATTTTCACAACCTGCCAACAGCATCGTCGAAAGAGATGCCACTGCAATAATGCTCATATACTTTTTCATGAGATTTGTCCTTATTGGCTATTTCTTACAGCATAAAAGATCAGTATGAACTTAAAACTCGTAAAATGTTACGATTACAGCTGCTATTGCTGAAAATTTGTAAGCAAGAAGCCCTCCTTAGAGGGCTTTATACCGTATTCAACTCAAGCTTATTCAGGCTCTTTCACCACAACCACATCTTTGGTGGTGGTGCCATTTTCTTGGAGCACCGCACGCGTCACACTTTCTTTACTGTTTGGATCTTTCACTTGATCCAGTTTCAGCTCCTTACGTACAGGATGCTGCCCTTTCTTAAACTCAATCCCTTGTGCATCAACTTGCTTACCTTCTGCAAGGACAACACCACCTTGACTCAAGGTCGATTTCACTTCAACTTTGGATGTCGGAACAATCACGCTACCCTTTTGCACAATCGGTGCCGACATTTTTTTATCTGAAAATTGGCTGGCATTTTCCTCGAGAACCACTTCACGTGCCACAATATCTTTACCGCCATTTTTCACTTCAAAAATAGTCGCTTCGGTCGTCCGCACTGGGGCTTGACCCGCGACACTGCGAATAATCTGTGTTTTGACAATCGGTACAACAGCCTTATCCTCCACGGTGATGGTATTCGGCATCGGTGCTGCCATCGTTTGGCTCACAAATGCGAAGATGCTTAAGCCCAATAGTTTTGATGTCAATTTCATGTGGAACCACCTCTATTTTTTAATCGTTAATGAAGTAAGGAGATTTGTGTACTTATATTTTTAATATAGGAAAAATGTGAAATTTATAAAAGCTTAAATCCTCTTTTGTAACAAAAGGACAAAAAAAAGCCACTCGAAGGTGGCTTTTTCACGCGTTTAAAGGGCTAATTATAGACCGTTAAACTCATCGCTAAATGCTTGGCTTAATGCTTGATCCACATCAGAGAAGTCATTTACAAGCTCATGCTCTGCAGCTTCAGCTTCTTGACGACGACGCTCTAAGTGATACGCAAGACCAGTACCTGCAGGAATCAAACGACCTACAACTACGTTCTCTTTCAAGCCACGTAAATCATCTTCTTTACCTGTTACAGCCGCTTCAGTTAACACACGTGTAGTTTCCTGGAACGATGCAGCAGAGATGAACGAGTCAGTAGACAACGATGCTTTGGTAATACCCATCAATTGACGTTCAAACTTCGCAGGGAACTTGTTTTGCGCAAGAACAGCTTGGTTCTCTTGCATCACGCGGATGTAATCCACTTGCTCGCCTTTGATGAAGCTTGTATCACCGCCATCAGTGATATCAACTTTACGCAACATTTGACGTACGATCACTTCAATGTGCTTGTCGTTGATTTTTACACCTTGCAGACGGTATACGTCTTGAACTTCGTTCACGATGTAGTTGGTCAGCGCAACTTCGCCTTTCAAGCGTAGGATGTCATGTGGGTTTTGTGGACCATCAGAAACAGTCTCACCACGGTTCACATGTTCGCCTTCGAACACGTTCATGGTACGCCATTTTGGAATCAGTTCTTCGTAAATCTCAGAACCATCATCTGGAGTAATCACTAAACGGTTCTTACCTTTAGTCTCTTTACCAAAGCTTACAACACCTGAAATTTCAGCAAGAATCGCATGCTCTTTCGGTTTACGTGCTTCGAACAAGTCAGCTACACGCGGTAGACCACCGGTAATGTCACGCGTACGTGAAGTTTCTTGTGGTACACGACCAATAACGTCACCCACACCAATTGTTTCGCCATCACGGACAGAAAGAATCGTGTTTTGTGGTAGGAAGTAGAACTGCTCATCACCATCAGTCGTATCAAGAACAACCGCAGGACGTAAATCTTTACCAGACGCAGGACGTGCAGTCACAGGTAAGATTTCAATCGTCGTCATACCCGTTGCATCATCAGTTTTAGAGGTAACAGTTACGCCATCAGCGATTTGGCTGAAACGTACTTTACCTGCAACTTCTGTTACAAGTGGGTGTGTGTGCGGATCCCAAGTCGCCACAATACCGCCAGCTTCTACAGCTTCGCCATCTTTCAACAAGATAGACGCACCGTATGGCAGTTTATAACGCTCACGCTCACGACCTAAATCATCCGCAATACCGATTTCGCCTGAACGAGAAGTCGATACCAAGTGTCCTTTGGCATGTTGTACTGTTTTCACATTGTGGAAACGTACAGTACCTTTGTTACGTACTTGTACGCTGTTTGCAGCAGACGTTCGGCTTGCAGCACCACCTACGTGGAAGGTACGCATTGTTAACTGTGTACCCGGCTCACCAATCGATTGTGCAGCCATAACACCCACAGACTCACCAGGGTTCACCTGATGACCACGTGCAAGGTCACGACCATAACATTTCGCACATACGCCGAATGTAGATTCACACGCAACCACTGAACGTACTTTAACTTCATCGACACCTTGCTCTTCTAGGAAGTTTGCAAGTTTCTCATCAATCAAAGTGTTACGTGGCAGGATAATGTCATCAGAACCTGCTTTCTTCACATCTTCAGCAACAACACGGCCCAGTACTCGAGTACCTAAGTTCTCGATCACGTCACCGCCTTGAATGAACGGAGTCATTACAAGACCGCCCAAAGTACCACAGTCAGGCTCAGTAATAACCAAGTCTTGCGCTACGTCTACAAGACGACGTGTCAAGTAACCAGAGTTCGCTGTTTTCAGTGCTGTATCGGCCAAACCTTTACGTGCACCGTGTGTTGAAATGAAGTACTGAAGTACTGTCAAACCTTCACGGAAGTTGGCTTTAATCGGGGTTTCAATGATCGAACCATCTGGTTTCGCCATCAAACCACGCATACCCGCTAACTGACGAATCTGAGCTGCCGAACCACGGGCACCTGAGTCAGACATCATATAGATCGAGTTGAATGATTTTTGCTTCTCATCTTCACCCTGTTTGTTTTTAACAGTGGTAAAAGACAAGTTGTCCATCATCGCTTTCGCTACTTGGTCATTCGTACGTGCCCAAATATCGACAACTTTGTTATAACGTTCGCCAGCAGTTACGAAACCTTGTTCGAACTGTTGCTCAATTTCACGAACTTCAATTTCTGCTTTTTCAATAATTGAGTACTTCGCAGGTGGAATCACCATGTCTTCCATACCTACCGATACGCCTGAACGTGTCGCTTGACGGAAACCTAAGTACATCAATTGGTCCGCAAAGATCACGGTATCTTTAAGACCTAATTTACGGTAGCAAGAGTTAATCAATTTAGAGATGTTTTTCTTGGTCATCTCAACGTTGATTTGTTGGAAATCCATACCCTCTGGCACAACTTCCCAAAGTAAGCAGCGACCTGGTGTGGTATCCACAACAATAGTTTGCTGCTCACGGTTACCATTTTCATCAATCACAGTCTGGTGTACACGTGCTTTTACGCGAGCGTGTAAATTTACCTGACCTGTTGCAAGTGCACGGTTAACTTCGTGAGTATCTGCAAACACCATGCCTTCACCTTTGGCATTGATCGCATCACGAGTGATGTAATACAAGCCTAAGACAACGTCCTGAGACGGTACGATGATTGGCTCACCGTTCGCTGGAGACAAGATGTTGTTGGTCGACATCATTAACGCACGCGCTTCTAACTGCGCTTCAAGTGTTAATGGTACGTGTACCGCCATTTGGTCACCATCGAAGTCGGCGTTAAACGCAGCACAAACGAGTGGGTGAAGACGGATTGCTTTACCTTCAATCAGGATCGGTTCAAATGCTTGCAGACCCAAACGGTGAAGTGTAGGCGCACGGTTCAACATCACTGGGTGTTGACGAATCACGTGAGCAAGAACGTCCCAAACTTCTGGCGTTTCGCGCTCAACCATTTTCTTCGCAGCTTTAATGGTTGTTGCTTGGCCAGATGCTTGTAGTTTCGCGAAAATGAATGGCTTGAATAATTCAAGTGCCATTTTCTTCGGAAGACCACATTGGTGCAAACGTAAAGTAGGACCTACAGTAATTACCGAACGACCTGAATAGTCAACACGCTTACCAAGTAAGTTTTGACGGAAACGACCTTGTTTACCTTTGATCATGTCAGCCAAAGATTTAAGAGGACGCTTGTTCGAACCCGTGATTGCACGACCACGACGACCGTTGTCTAACAATGCATCTACAGACTCTTGTAACATACGTTTTTCATTACGTACGATAATGTCTGGCGCTGCAAGGTCAAGAAGACGCTTCAAACGGTTGTTACGGTTGATCACACGACGGTAAAGGTCGTTCAAATCAGAAGTCGCGAAACGACCACCTTCAAGTGGTACTAACGGACGAAGATCTGGTGGAAGTACTGGAAGTACATTCATCACCATCCATTCTGGCTTGTTGTTTGACTCTTTAAACGCTTCCATCAACTTCAAACGCTTAGACGCTTTTTTAAGCTTAGTCTCAGACGTTGTGTTTGGAATTTCTTCACGTAAACGTGAAATTTCGTTTTCAAGATCGATGTCTTTTAACAAGTCTTGAACAGCTTCTGCACCCATTTTCGCAGTGAATTCATCACCGTGTTCTTCTAAAGCGTTGAAGTATTCTTCATCGTTTAAAAGTTGGTATTTCTCAAATGGAGTCATACCTGGGTCAGTTACTACGTAAGATTCGAAATACAATACACGTTCGATATCACGTAAAGTCATGTCTAATAATAGACCGATACGGCTCGGAAGTGATTTTAAGAACCAAATATGTGCAACTGGAGAAGCCAGCTCGATGTGACCCATACGCTCACGACGAACTTTCGCAGTTGTTACTTCAACGCCACATTTTTCACAAATGACGCCTTTGTATTTCATACGCTTGTATTTACCACACAAGCATTCGTAATCTTTGACTGGGCCAAAAATTTTGGCACAGAATAAACCATCACGTTCTGGTTTGAACGTACGATAGTTAATGGTTTCAGGCTTTTTAACTTCACCATGAGACCATGACTTAATCATTTCTGGTGACGCAAGACCAATACGGATGCGATCAAACTCAACTGGAGCATGACCATCTGAATCCGTCTTTTTGCGCATGATATCGAGCAAGTCTTTCAATTTTTTTCTCCGTGTGTTGTGGAGACTTTCACTACACAACTGGGTCACAAATATTGTTTTTTACTGAAATTTGGGAATCTCGAAAAATCCCCCTAAATCCCCCTTTGTAAAGGGGGACTTTCTCCCCTCTTTCTCAAAGAGGGGTTGGGGGAGATTTCTTAGTCACCATTTTTCAGTTCAATGTTGATACCTAAAGAACGGATCTCTTTGGTCAATACGTTGAACGATTCAGGCATACCTGGGTCCATATAATGGTTACCATCTACAATGTTCTTATAGATACGGGTACGACCTTCAACGTCATCCGACTTAACAGTAAGCATTTCTTGAAGCGTGTAAGCTGCGCCATATGCTTCAAGCGCCCAGACCTCCATCTCACCGAAACGCTGACCACCGAATTGTGCTTTACCACCAAGCGGCTGTTGAGTTACTAATGAGTAAGAACCAGTAGAACGCGCGTGCATCTTGTCGTCTACCAAGTGGTTCAGTTTCAACATGTACATGTAACCTACAGTTACAGGACGGTCAAACTGTTCACCTGTACGACCATCATACAATACTGTTTGACCAGTACGTGAAATGTTCGCAAGCTCTAACAAGTCTTTAATTTGTGATTCTTCAGCACCATCGAATACTGGCGTTGCAAGTGGAACACCCGCACGTAAGTTACCCGAAAGCACCAAAATTTCATCATCAGTTAAGCTATCAAGATCTTCTTGCTCGCCACCAACTTTGTTATAAATCTTGTCTAAGAATCCACGAAGCTCAAGTACAGTACGTTGCGCTTTTAACATCTTGTCGATTTCTTCGCCAAGACCTTTCGCTGCCATACCTAAGTGAGTCTCTAGAATCTGACCCACGTTCATACGTGACGGTACACCCAGTGGGTTCAATACGATGTCGACTGGAACACCATTGGCATCGTGCGGCATGTCTTCAACAGGTAAGATGTTAGAAACAACACCCTTGTTACCGTGACGACCCGCCATCTTATCACCCGGTTGGATGCGACGTTTAACAGCCAAGTAAACCTTAACAACTTTCAATACACCTGTTGTTAATTCATCACCTGTAGAAAGTTTGCGTTTTTTCTCTGCAAATTTCTCATCAATTTCAAAGCTCTTCTCTTTCAAGAACACTTGAATTTGAGTTAAACGCTCTGCAATAGCTTCATCAGTCGGTTGGATTTCAAGTAAATCAACCAACTCTAAACCAGACAATACGTCTGCAGAAAGCTTATCGCCACGCTTGGTTGTACCACCACCGTTAGACTCTTGACCTGTCAACAAACGAACAATACGTTCACGTGCTGCTTCTTCGAAGATTTTGTATTCTTCTTTCAAGTCTTTACGGTATGAATCAAGCTGAGCTTTTTCAATTGCTTGAGCACGTTCGTCTTTTTCAAGACCATCACGTGTAAACACTTGAACGTCAATCACTGTACCTTTGGTACCTGATGGAACACGTAAAGATGAGTCTTTTACGTCAGCTGCTTTTTCACCGAAGATTGCACGAAGCAATTTTTCTTCTGGTGTTAACTGCGTTTCACCTTTAGGCGTTACTTTACCTACAAGGATATCGCCAGCAGTCACTTCAGCACCGATATATACGATACCTGATTCATCAAGCTTAGACAGTGCAGCTTCACCCACATTCGGGATATCCGCTGTGATCTCTTCAGCACCTAATTTCGTATCACGTGCAACACATGATAATTCTTGAATGTGAATCGAGGTTAAACGGTCTTCTTGAAGTACACGCTCTGAAAGTAAGATCGAGTCTTCATAGTTGTAACCATTCCACGTCATGAACGCAACGCGCATGTTTTGACCGAGCGCAAGCTCACCGCCATCTGTTGATGGACCGTCAGCCAATACATCGCCACGACCCACTTTATCACCAAGTTTCACAAGAACTTTTTGGTTAATACAAGTGTTTTGGTTCGAACGTGTATATTTGATCAGGTTATAGATATCTACACCTGCCTCGCCTGCAACCATTTCGTCTTCGTTGACACGAATCACGACACGTGAAGCATCGACAAACTCGATACGACCACCACGACCCGCAATCACACACACACCTGAGTCATGCGCTACATTTGCTTCCATGCCTGTACCTACAAGCGGTTTGTCAGCAATCAATGTAGGCACAGCTTGACGCTGCATGTTTGAACCCATCAATGCACGGTTGGCGTCATCGTGTTCAAGGAATGGAATCAGTGATGCCGCAACAGAAACAACCTGCTGTGCAGAAACGTCCATATGCGTCACTTTTTCAGGCGGCATACGTACGAAATCACCTTGGTGACGTACAGAAACAAATTCTTCTGTTAAGTTACCGTCTTTATCTACGCCAGAATCGGCCTGTGCAATCACAGTACCTACTTCTTCAATTGCAGATAAATACTCAACTTCATCCGTTACACGACCATCAACCACTTTACGGTATGGTGTTTCTAAGAAACCGAAATTGTTACATTTCGCATAAACAGAAAGCGAGTTGATCAAACCAATGTTTGGACCTTCCGGCGTTTCAATTGGACATACACGACCGTAGTGAGTTTGGTGTACGTCACGTACCTCAAAGCCTGCACGTTCACGTGTCAAACCACCAGGACCAAGCGCCGATACACGACGTTTGTGCGTAATCTCAGACAATGGGTTGTTTTGGTCCATGAACTGAGATAATTGGCTTGAACCAAAGAATTCTTTGATTGCAGCAGCCACTGGTTTCGCATTGATCAAATCTTGCGGAGACAAGTTATCTGTTTCAGCTTGGCTTAAACGTTCTTTAACAGCACGTTCTACACGAACTAGACCAACACGGAATTGGTTTTCAGTCATTTCGCCTACTGAACGTACGCGACGGTTACCCAAGTGGTCGATATCATCGACTTCACCTTTACCGTTACGGATTTCAACCAATGTTTTGAGTACATCAGTGATATCTTCGTTCGACAAAATACCTTCAACTTCACGAGACTTCTGATCCGTACCCACTTCGTAAGGACGACCCAAACGACGGTTGAACTTCATACGACCCACTGGAGAGAGGTCATAACGTTCTGAAGAGAAGAATAAGTTATTGAATAAGTTTTCAGCCGCTTCTTTCGTTGGTGGCTCGCCTGGACGCATTACTTTGTAGATTTCTACCAATGCTTCTTCACGACCTGTCGTGGTGTCGGCACGTAAAGTATCTGCAACGAATGAACCACGATCGATGTCATTGGTGAATAGAATGTTAAATTGTTTAACACCACCTTCAGCCAATTTCACCATCACTTCATGGCTTAACAAGGTATTAGCTGCAATCACATCACCATCTTTAAGTGGGATGTCTTCCGCAGTAATGCGCTCGTACAAGTACTCATCTGGCACAGAAAGCTTTTCTAGGCCAGCAGCTTCCATTTGACGCACATGACGCGCGTTGATACGCTTGCCTTGCTCAACAATGGTTTTGCCATCATTGTCTACGATGTCAAATTGTGCCATTTCGCCACGCAAGCGTTCTGGAACAAGGTCAATCTGGTAGCTACCCATGTCTAGGTATACAGGCACTTTTTCATAGAACAAGTCTAAGATTTGCGCATTGTTATAACCCAAAGCACGAAGAACCACAGTCGCGAGTAATTTACGACGACGGTCAATACGCACAAATACAAGGTCTTTTGCGTCAAATTCAAAGTCTAACCATGACCCACGGTAAGGAATAATACGTGCAGAATAAAGCACTTTACCACTAGAGTGGGTTTTGCCTTTATCGTGGTCAAAGAACACGCCTGGTGAACGGTGTAATTGAGATACGATTACACGCTCAGTACCATTAATAACGAATGTACCGTTATCGGTCATGAGTGGCATTTCACCCATGTACACTTCTTGCTCGCGCACGTCTTTAATTGATTTAGTTTCGCGATCTTTTAAGATCAAACGAATTTTTACGCGCATTGGTGCTGCATAAGTTGAGCCACGAAGAATACATTCGCGTACATCAAACTCAGGCTTACCAAGACTATACTCAACAAATTCTAAAGCAGCATTGCCAGAATAACTTTCTATAGGAAAAACTGAACGAAACGCGGCTTGCAGACCGATATCTTCGCGGTTTTTTGGTGATTTGCCATCTTGTAAAAATGTTCTGTACGAGTCGACTTGAATCGCGAGCAAGTACGGAGCATCCATAACACTAGGCAATTTACCAAAATTCTTACGGATCCGTTTCTTTTCGGTATATGAGTATGCCATCTGGAGTCCTCGGAAAGTAAACCGAGCCCGCCTGCAGAACGGGCTCAGAAGGAATTACGCAGGCCGATATGGCCACCACTTTTTACAAATGCTGCAATTTTCAGTGGTATTGAAACGCTTACCAATATTTTTCAAATTTAAAAATATTGGTAAGCGTTTGATTCTTTTCTTTATTTTAATTTGATGGGTTTTCCACCAAGCAAACAAAAATCGAGCCGATTATTGTAACGCAAAAAGGCTGATGACCCAAGAGCCATCAGCCAATTTTTGGGGTGAAATTAACATTCCCCCCCTGGTAGCATTACTTAATAGTAATAGTAGCACCAGTTTCTTCAAGTTTTTTCTTAAGTTCTTCAGCTTCTTCTTTAGAAACTGCTTCTTTAAGAACTGAAGGAGCGCCTTCAACCATGTCTTTAGCTTCTTTCAAGCCAAGACCAGTGATTTCACGAACTGCTTTAATCACAGCTACTTTGTTCGCGCCGAAAGAAGTCAACTCAACGTTGAATTCTGATTGTTCTTCAGCAGCAGCAGCAGCAGGACCTGCAGCTACAGCTACAGCAGCAGCAGATACGTTGAATTTTTCTTCAAAAGCAGAAATAAGTTCAACAAGTTCAAGAACAGTTTTTTCAGCAACTGCGTTTAAGATTTCTTCGTTTGTTAAAGCCATGAGAGTAACTCCAAATGGGTATTGAATGATGTGTGTTTAAGTTTGAGCTTATGCAGCTTCTGACTCGTTTTTCTCTTGAAGCGCTGTAAGTAAGCGACCCAATTTCGAAATAGGAGCTTGAAGAACGCTTGCAAGCATAGTAAGCGCTTTCTCTTGGTTTGGAAGATTCGCGATAACGCTAACTTCTTCGCCTTGATAAAGTTTGCCTTCAAATGCAGCAGCTTTAAGTTCAAATGCTTTGTTAGTTTTCGCAAATTCTTCGAATAAGCGTGCCGCAGCACCCATATCATCTGCAGAAGTTGAGAAAGCTAAAATTGTTGGGCCAACAAGGTTGTCGTTCAAGATATTGAATGGAGTATCTTGAAGAGCACGTTTAGCCAAAGTATTACGTACAACACGTGTAGCAACACCTAACTTACGAGCTTCAACACGAAGAGCAGTTAATTGCTCAACAGTTAAACCTTGGTAGTCAGCAACAACAGCAGCAAACGCAGTAGAAGCAACTTCAGTTACTTCAGCAACGATCTGTTTTTTGCCTTCGATAAGAAGAGCCATTGTAAAACCTCCTAACGGTGATTTATGTACTTACGCGAAGTACACTCCCAATTCGCAAGTTCATCACTGAACCTACACGCGGAGGATGAACAAATCACACCACCGCGTCTACTCAGGCTGGGAAATTAAGAAAGTAATCGAAATTACTCTCGCCTGAGGTCTTTGACGCTGATAAATCTACATTTACCAATTCAAAGTTTGCCTAAGTTTGCAATATACGACAGAGCGTTTCTTGCGTAAAAATCAAAGCAGCGCTTTGATTTTTACTCAGGGCTTTAAAATTCTGTCTAAGTAAAACTTAGTTAGAAACGTTGCTTACATCAACAACAAGACCAGGACCCATAGTTGAGCTCAAAGTGATCTTTTTGATGTATACACCTTTAGATGTCGCAGGCTTTAACTTTTTCAAGTCTGCAATCAAAGTTTCAACGTTTTGACGAACAGCTTCAGCAGAGAAATCTACTTGACCGATCGCAGCGTGGATAATACCCGCTTTGTCTACACGGTAACGTGCTTGACCAGCTTTTGCATTTTTAACTGCACCAGCTACGTCAGGAGTTACAGTACCCACTTTAGGGTTTGGCATTAAGCCACGTGGACCAAGAATCGTACCCAACTTACCCACAACGCGCATTGCATCAGGAGCAGCAATTACTACGTCAAAGTCAAGGTTACCCGCTTGAATGCTTTCAGCAAGGTCATCAAAACCAACGATGTCTGCGCCTTCAGCTTTAGCAGCTTCAGCAGCAGCGCCTTGAGCAAACACAGCTACACGTACAGTTTTACCAGTACCTGCAGGAAGTGTAGTCGCGCCACGAACAACTTGGTCAGATTTACGAGGGTCAACACCTAGGTTTACCGCAACATCCAAAGATTCTTTGAATTTCGCAGCAGGAAGACCAGCAAGAACAGCTACTGCTTCTTCTAAAGTGTAAACTTTGTTTGCTTCAATAGCAGCAGCAATGGCTTTTTGACGTTTAGTTAACTTTGCCATGTCTTATAGCTCCACTTCCAAGCCCATAGAACGTGCAGAACCAGCGATGGTACGAACACGTGCGTCTAAATCAGCACCAGTTAAATCTGGTTCTTTAGTAGTCGCGATTTCTTCCAATTGAGCACGAGTCAACTTACCAACTTTAGTTTTGTTAGGTACAGCAGAACCCTTTTGGATACCAGCAGCTTTCTTAAGAAGAATAGATGCAGGAGGAGTTTTCATGATGAATGTGAACGACTTGTCGTTGTACACAGTGATCACGACTGGAATTGGTAAACCAACTTCAAGTTTTTGTGTCGCAGCATTGAATTCTTTACAGAATGCCATGATGTTAACACCACGTTGACCCAATGCAGGACCAATCGGTGGAGATGGATTCGCTTTACCAGCTGGAACTTGCAGCTTGATATAGCCGTCAATCTTCTTAGCCATTTCAAATTACCTCTGGGTACAAACGCCGATGAAGGCTCCCCAATTTCTAAGTAACGATACCGTTACAACAACAATGCCTGACTTATAAATAAGCCAGGCGTTTTTCAACCACTTCGAATTAAACTGATTTTTCGACTTGGCGAAATTCCAGCTCAACCTGAGTTGGTCGATTGAATACATTAATGGTCAACGTTAAACGTGACTTTTCGTATAGAACTTCTTCCACCACACCTTTAAAGTCTGTGAATGGACCGTCAATTACGAGTAATTCTTCGCCTGGTTCAAACATCGTCTTCGGACGTGGTGCTTCACCAGTATTGCGTACACGAGCAAGAATCGCATCTGCTTCACGTTGGGTAATTGGCGCCGGTTTCTCAGCCGTACCACCAATAAAACCTAAAACTTTTGGACATTCTTTAACAATGTGCCAAGTTTCATCATTCATTTCCATTTCGACCAATACATAGCCTGGAAAGAACTTACGTTCAGATTTACGTTTCTTACCATCCTTCATTTCTACCACTTCTTCGGTAGGAACAAGGACTTCACCAAAGCTATCGGCTACAGCGCTACGCTGGATTCGATCATTAAGTGAACGCATCACTTGTTTTTCATAACCTGAATAGGCATGAATAATGTACCAACGTTTCATAGCTCTCTTACCCGATAATAAACTTCATTAACCAGCCCAAAATGTAGTCAAAACACCATAATAAAATGGATGCAACAACTACAACCGCAAGCACCTGCCAAGATGTGGTCATGGTCTCTTGCTTCGTTGGCCAAGTCACTCGACGCAGCTCAATTCGTGAGTCTTTCAACAAACGAGCAAAGCCTTTGCCTTGATGGGTGGCGTATAATAAACCGAATGCCACGATGATACAAGCCAAAATTACCCCAACGCGCACCCAGATATCGTTGGCTGGTGCCCAATACGCTGGTAGGTGTTGATTCACCATGGTCGCACCAATTAATAAAATCAATGCGATAATCCATAAGACGACGTCTAGGGGAGAACCAGATTTAACTACTTCAGCAGAATTATTTCTTTGAGGGATTGCCGCGTCGTTTTGTGCGTCGCGTAATTTTTCATTCGACATTTTTGTACTCGTCGTAGGTTTCGCGACTTATTATATGACCAGTTTTGCCGACATCAAGCGTCTTTTATAAAAAAGTTGGCAGGCCAGGAGGGACTCGAACCCCCAACATTCGGTTTTGGAGACCGACGCTCTACCAATTGAACTACTGACCTGCAAAACAAATTGGAGCCGAAACCCCAATTTGTAATTTTATTTTATAATTATGCAGTTACTTTAGCAACTACACCAGCACCAACTGTACGGCCACCTTCACGGATCGCAAAACGTAGACCTGGGTCCATTGCGATTGGGTGGATTAATTCTACTGACATTTCTACGTTGTCACCAGGCATAACCATTTCAACGCCATCTTGTAATTTGATCGCGCCAGTTACGTCAGTTGTACGGAAGTAGAACTGTGGACGGTAACCGTTAAGGAATGGAGTATGACGACCACCTTCTTCTTTAGAAAGTACGTATACTTCTGCATCGAATTTAGTGTGCGGCTTGATTGCACCTGGTTTAGCAAGTACTTGACCACGTTGTACGTCTTCACGCTTAGTACCACGTAGAAGAACACCACAGTTCTCGCCCGCACGGCCTTCGTCTAGAAGTTTACGGAACATTTCTACGCCAGTAACTGTAGTTACTTGAGTATCACGGATACCAACGATTTCAACTGATTCGCCTACTTTCACAATACCAGTTTCTACACGGCCAGTTACTACTGTACCACGACCAGAAATAGAGAATACGTCTTCGATTGGCATTAAGAATGCTTGGTCGATTGCACGTACTGGCTCTGGAATGTAAGTGTCAAGCGCGTCAACAAGCGCAACAACTGCTTCTTCGCCATACTGACCAGCGTCACCGTTAAGTGCAAGAAGAGCTGAACCACGGATAACTGGAGTGTCATCACCTGGGAAGTCATACGTAGAAAGAAGTTCACGAACTTCCATTTCTACTAATTCAAGAAGTTCTTCATCATCAACAAGGTCACACTTGTTAAGGAATACAAGAATGTAAGGTACACCAACCTGACGAGAAAGAAGGATGTGTTCACGAGTCTGTGGCATTGGACCATCAGTCGCAGCACATACAAGAATCGCGCCGTCCATCTGAGCAGCACCAGTAATCATGTTTTTAACATAATCGGCGTGGCCCGGGCAGTCTACGTGTGCGTAGTGACGAGTTGGAGAATCGTATTCTACGTGTGAAGTATTAATTGTAATACCACGTGCTTTTTCTTCTGGTGCAGAGTCAATTGCAGCGTAGTCTTTCGCTTCGCCACCGAATTTCTTCGCACATACAGTTGCAATTGCAGCTGTTAAAGTTGTTTTACCATGGTCAACGTGACCGATTGTGCCCACGTTAACGTGTGGCTTATTACGTTCAAACTTAGCCTTAGCCATGTTCATCTTCCTCGTTTACGTCGAACACAGGTATAAACAACTCAGTATCGACACATCGCCTAAAAAATCAAACACCAAATACTTGAAAAGCAGACTAATAAGCCTGCTTCTTTAAAAATTTGTAAAAATTCTACTAAACTGTAATCTGGAGCTCTTATCGAGATTTGAACTCGAGACCTCTCCCTTACCAAGGGAGTGCTCTACCACTGAGCTATAAGAGCAAATATAAAACTTCAAATGGAGCGGGAGACGAGGGTCGAACTCGCGACATGTAGCTTGGAAGGCTACCGCTCTACCAACTGAGCTACTCCCGCACGATGTTGGTACAAAGACCACTTTCTTGAAGTCTTAAAATTGGTGGTGAGGGAAGGATTCGAACCTTCGAAACTTTCGTAGCGGAGTTACAGTCCGCCCCCTTTGACCGCTCGGGAACCTCACCATTTTACACTTACTTCAGTGTCGCTCTTTACTTAACCTACTCAACTCTCTAAGATGGTGCCGGCACACGGATTCGAACTGTGGACCTACTGATTACAAGTCAGTTGCTCTACCAACTGAGCTATGCCGGCGTTTCTTAGTGTTTCGTACGTTTCGTATCGGAACGGTGTGCAGTTTAGCAAAACTCAAAATCCTTGCAAGTGTTTTTTTCAAAAAAAACGTCAAAAACTCACAAAATCAATCCGTTTGACGATAATTCAACCGCTTTGATCACTGCGCGAGCTTTTATTTGGGTTTCATTCCACTCAGATTCAGGATTTGAGTCATAAACAAGCCCCGCTCCTGCCTGAACATAGACCTTATTTTCACGAATCACACAGGTACGAATTGCAATCGACATGTCCATTTCACCATGCCAGCCTAAATAACCAACAGCACCGCCAAAAATTCCACGTTTTACGGGTTCTACTTGGTCAATAATTTCCATCGCACGAATTTTTGGTGCACCTGAAAGTGTGCCTGCGGGGAAAGTTGCTTTAAAAACATCCAAGGCATCCACATCATCACGAACTTCGCCTTGCACATTAGAAACAATATGCATGACATGCGAATAACGTTCGATCACCATTTGATCAGTCACTTGCACTTTGCCAATTTTCGAGACACGACCAACATCATTTCGACCCAAGTCAATCAGCATTAAATGTTCAGCAATCTCTTTTTCATCCGACAGCAAGTCTTGTTCTAACGCCAAATCTTCTTCTTTTGTTTTACCACGCGGTCGCGTACCTGCCAGCGGACGTACGGTTGCAATCCCATTTTCAAGGCGAGATAAAATTTCAGGGGAAGAACCGACAATATGAAAAGGCTGATTATTTTCCAAAGTTTGCCCCTGTACCAAGAACAAATAAGGCGATGGGTTCAAATGACGTAGCGCGCGATAGACTTGTAAAGGTTCACCATCAAAGTCAGAGACCATACGATGCCCTGGCACCACCTGCATCACATCGCCCGCACGAATATACTCTTTCACCGTTTCAATCGATTCTAAGAATTTTGCTTTGCCCGTGAGTGACTCAAAATGCGGTGCAGTATGCGGCGTGGCTTTTAGACTAATGGGCGTTGCGAGTAAATCTTCCAATGCATCCAGTTGCTGCTGGGCTTGGTTATACGCATCCGCATCGACCACATCGGCATGCACGATCAGGAATAGCGTATCTTTTAAGTTATCAAACACAATCACTGTTTTAGACAACATCATCCAAATATCAGGCAAACCCACTGGGTCTGCTTCTGGCGCGTTGTTTAAACGCGGTTCAATATAACGTACCGCATCATAACCAAAGTAGCCCACCAAGCCACCGGTAAAGCTTGGCAGAGCAGGTAAATCAGCTTGAGTAGGTACTTTATACTGCGACTGAAAATCTCGGATGAATTGGAACGGATCTGTACAGGGTTGCTTTTTTATAGTGCCATCGGCTTGTTGAATGGTCAGCTCACCCGCGTTGCATGAGAACACGGTAGATTCACCTAAACCAATAATAGAATAGCGTGCCCAGTTCTCCCCACCTTCCACAGATTCAAACAAATAGGCTTGCTTATGCTCTTTTAGGCGCGCAAAAACTGACAATGGTGTCTCAGTATCGGCTAAGCGCTGACGATAGACTGGAATCAGGTTATACCCTGCTGTTTTGAGTTGATCGAATTGAGTTTGCGTTGTCATGAGTGTTCTCTATTTTTTTCAATATGGCGTGATCAGTTTTTAAAATTAGTGGTTTGAGTTTCGCCATCGAAAAGCCATATGTTTACTCATGTTCATTCCTTCGTTTACAAAGTTACCCAATCAGTTCACACAGATTATCCACCACTTGCTGTGGCTGACAGTCTAAAATATTTTCACCATGATTATAGCCATAGCTGACCACAACACAATCAATACCCGCACGGCGTGCAGCCTCAACATCATTGGATGAGTCCCCAATCATTAAGACCTGATCTTTGCTTTGTGCATATTGCTCAACACAATGTAACAATTGACGCGGATGTGGCTTACGCTCTTCGAAACGATCGCCGCCGATGACATCAGCAAAATAATGGGTCATGCCTAACTGATCGACAATAGCACGCGCAGGCGCTTCAGGTTTATTGGTCACGCAAATCATGGTTTTCTTTTGTACCAAGCCCCATTCTAAAAACTCAAGAATGCCATCGAAAGGCTGAGTTTCCACACATGGGTCGGCATTATAAATTTTTAAAAACGTCTCCAACAATTGTTGTCGCTGGGCAGGATCAACTCTACCTGTTAAATGTTGCAAGGTACTTTGACAAAACAGCGCTGTTCCCTTCCCAACCCAGACCCGCACCTGCGCCTCAGTAACAGTAGGCAGCTGCAAAGCATTCAGGCTCATATTCATGGCACGATGCAAATCTGTTGCTGAATCCACCAAGGTTCCATCTAGATCGAAAAGTAAAACCTCTCGCTGTGCCAAATTTGCAATATTCATTCACCCTCACCCATTTTTATCGTGTACTGCCCAAAAAAATCAAGGCATGCTTGTGCATGCCTTGATTGTAGTGTGATCTGCGTTTTATTTGAACATCAGCCAAGCAATAATCGCTAAAATAATCAAGACAATAATCGAGATTAGCCCCAGCGAGGCATTTTTCTGAGTTTCTGCCTCTTGCTCAACCTGTACTTTTGGAGCCTCATTATTCTCAACCTGAGGCACGCTAGGCGCATTCAAATCCACCCCTGCTGGAATAGGAGCGGGTTTCGGAATACCGACATTTTGCGGCATCCCGTCACGCGTTAAACTCACATTACCATCGCGTTCTTTTAGCTCAGGCATACCCTGATCGCTCATATGCTGTGCCGCTGTTTTTGGCTGTTCTGGCTCAATAACAGGTGCATCAGCACCGACTTCCGCTTGGGCAGTTTCTGAAGTAGCTACCGCTTCTGATGGCTGGCTAATCGGCGCTTCAACCACAGCTGCACCTAAAGTTGCAACCTCTACCGATTCCACCACGTCTTCTAGCGCTTTAGCAGGCTCAAAGACCGAAAACTTTAAGCTTGCAAACTGAACGATATCGCCTTGCTTCAACAATGTTTCTGCCGCAATTTGCACATCATTCACATATGTGCCATTTGAAGAACCCAAGTCTTGTAGCCACAAAGCGTGTTCTTTCAGTAAAAAGGCCGCATGTTTACGCGAAATTTCAGATTGTTGTAATAAAATATCCGCTGCTTGATGACGACCGACCAACATATCACGATCAATGCTAATTTCTTGGCCCGTTAATTCGCCAGTAATTGCTTGTATTTTCCAAGTCATGACTTATCTCTCTATGTGCTGATTTATGATAACACAGAGAATATTCTTTACCATTTCACCTTCCCTTACAGATGAATGGCAGGACAGCTAGGCTGAACCTATCGAGACATTCTCAGTATATCGCTCAGGGATGGAATAGCTTGTCGATACCACCTGTGCCATGTGTGCCACACGAGCACCTTGAACATTTTCCATCATTAGGTTCAAGCCAATCTGAGGATGAACCGTCGGGTATAACTGCCGCAAGGTGGTATTTTTAGGAACACTCGCAATCGGCTGTTTACGAATCGCAGGTTCAATGGCCACAGGCGTTGTTTCAACCATCGGTTGCGTTGTGGTTGGACTGCTTGGCACTTGTTGATACGATTGTGGCAAGGCCGGTTTGGTTGATGTCACAGGCAAACGCTGTTGGAAAACATCATCGACATTTTCAGGCAACTTGGCAAAGCTACCATCTTTATCCATGGCTAACTGCAAACTATAAAGCTGACTGTAACGCTGCTGAGAAAGGCGACGCGCAGACTCCCCATCTCCCACAATCGTCGGATGAATGAAAACCAGCAAATTACGTTTCTGATCCGACTTACCATCTGAGCGGAACAAACGCCCTAACCCTGGTATTGCACCAAGACCTGGAATCGATTGGCGTGAATAAGATGTGTTATCTGAAATCAAGCCGCCTAAAACGATGGTATTGCCATGTTCAGCCAAGACTGAGGTTTTAATCGCACGCTTACTGGTAACCAAATCCTGCGCTTCACCTTTATTAGTTTTGACATCCGAGACTTCTTGTTCAATCTCTAAGCGGATGGTGCCACCTTCACCAATATGTGGCACCACCTTAAGCGTTACACCCACATCTTTACGTTCAATGGTGGTGTAGGGGTTAGCTGTACCTGAAGAGGTGGTAGAAACTGAGCCTGTTACAAAGGGCACATTTTCACCCACGACGATATAAGCCTCTTCATTGTCCATAGTGACAATCGATGGTGTAGACAGCAGATTCGACTTGGTATTACTTTTTAACGCTTGGATCATCGCGCCATATAACTGACGCGAGCCATCACTGCCTTCTTTATAATCCCCAAGGATTAACGAACCACCCGCGCCAATTGCACTTGCAGCCCCCGCACCGCCCCCCGTTAAATAGTTTGCAGCAATACTCTTGAGACTCGAACCAATATTGTCAAAATTGATAATCCCAACACCACTGCTTAAATCACCCATCGCCCATTGCACACCCAGCTGGTCAGCATCGTTTCCTTCCACCTCGAGAATAGTCGCCTCAATCAGGACTTGCTGACGACGCGTATCCAACTGCTGAATAGCCGACTCGATTTCACGCATCAACTGAGGGTCTGCTTTAACCACCAATGCATTTTGCGAACTATCGGCAATAATACTGACCCCATTACTGTTAAAGCTAGTGATGTTGTTCTGATTGCGATTGGACTGGCTGTTTAAGTTAATACTTGGCGTGGAAATCTGTGAAGATGAACCTTCACTCGAGCTATTATTTTGGTTATAGCTGGAATTACTATTGTTATTACTGTCGTTAGACTGACTAGAATTAACAGCCTGCCCTGAGACCAAACCTTGTAAAATTTCGGATAAGCTTTTAGCGCTGGCATATTTTAAGCGGAACACCTTCAAGCCGCCTAAACGCTCCGCAGCAGGCACATCCAGCATCTCGATCATTTGGCGAATACGTTTACGCGTCGCGGTATCCCCTTTTAGAATAATCCGATTGGTACGGTTATCTGCAATAATTCGTATTCTGGAGCCTTTTAAATCTTTGATCGAGCCCGTTCCGCTCATACTTTCTAGTAACCCAATCATTTCCTCAGCCTGACTCGACTGCAACGACACCGCTTCGATATCATTTTGTCCCGTCCCATCCAAGTTACGAATAATCGTCTCAAGCTGATAAATATTGCTGGCGCGATCTGACACAATCAGTGCATTGGTGCCATTCACTGCAGATAAATGCGCAAACTGCGGCATCAATGGACGCAGTGCAGGAATCAAGTCATTGGCATTGGTGTTTTCCAGCCAAATCACCCGCGTCACAACCTGATCGCCTGTGGCACGGTGACGAACATCATAGGGAATGCCTGAACTTTTAACATTACTGTCAGGCACAATTTTAATGGTCCGCCCAGAAGGAATCGCAACCACACCATTGACATTCAAGACCCCTAAGAACAAGTCGTAGACTTCTTGCTTATTCAACGCTTTGTTTGAAATCACCGTGACATTGCCGCGTACCCGTGGATCAACTGCAAAGTTTTTCCCAGTAATATCGGCAACTTCATTAATAAATGCAGTTAAGTCCGCATCGCGCAGATTAATTTTCCACGTTTGTGCATAGCTGGCTGTACTCACCATGGCAAGCAAAGGCGCTGCGATTGTCAGTGCCCAAGCAGGGCGGTGATTCAATAAAGCCATAAATCCAAGTCATTCCTAACTAATATTGGTGATGTTCGATCACTGAAAATTCTGTTGTACCGTAATGATACGATCACCACGTTTCACTTCTATTTTTACTTGTCCTTCACGGCGCGCACGTTCTAACAACTGCGCATCGTTTTGCCCCTGTCCGATCGTTTGACCATTTAAAGACATAATTTGATCCCCAGCCTGCAAGCCTAAACGGCTTCGCAGTGCAGCTGGTGTTTGCTCAGTGACTTGATAACCTTGCCCTGTGTTATTGGTATTTACACCCAAATCTTTTAAATATTGCTCACGATCTTGTTGTAAGTTCTGTACTGCTTGGCCTAATGCTTGCTGCTCTTGACTCACAGCAGGCGCTGCAACGGGTGCTGTTGCTGGGGGCACAATTTGCTGATCTAAATTATCAATCCCTTGAAAAAACAATTCTCGGGTTTGCCCACTGTTATTTTTGAGAATCGCGCGATCCCAATACACCTCTGACAAATAATAAGCGCTGCCTTCGATGTTTTCCCCCACCCGATAGCGCTCTGCTACATTATTTGCCTTAATCACAGCAGATGAGAACTGACTGGGTTGTCCAACCACCACCCCTTGTAGCTGTAAATTGAGCTGATCATCTGCAGGATTCTTACTTTGCTCTGCAAATAACGCAAAATTGGTAATATTCGGAACTTGTGGTTGCTGTGAACCCAATTCAACGCGTGGCATTTGCATGACTTGTGGTGGCGCTACCCAAAGCCAAAATAAGCCAGCCAACTTCCAGCATAGTGCCAAGATCAAAAGCATTAAGCACAGTGGCACTATACGTTCAAACTGTTTGAGATTCACTTCTGGTAATTTTTGCAGATCAAAACCCATTAAAAGCCCCCACTAAGTAAAGGCTGACGTGAACTCACCACATAACTATCTAGGCCTGCTTTACCTTGATATGACGGGACATTCAACATAAGACGCTGGGTTAATTGCACATCTAACATCAGACTTGGGTCGATGGTCAGGTTCATCAGTTTTTGTTGTCGTTGATCGCGTAAATCGACCATCAGCTTATTTTGCTCCTGCGACAAACGGCCCGCTAACGATGGAATCTGCATTTGTTGTGGGCGCTGCGCAAAGATATACATGAGTTCGCCGCCTGCCCATTGTATTCCCCCATCCACTTGATCAAATCCCTGCTCTTTTTTATAGTTAAAATCAATTTCTTTTAACTGAATCGCATTACTTGGCCATTGCCAATTGGCCAACGACTTTAACGTTTCAGGTGCAATTTGTCCGTTTAAATCACGTACCATTATTTTTTTCCCAAACCCATAGGCCAAAACGCCTTCAAGCTTGGTATTGGCACTATAAATTTCGAGATTGGCTCCTACACGAAGGAGCAGTAAATCTAAAGGTCGGGTGGTCCAAAGCACAGTTCCACGTAATTTTCCAGTTTGCCAATCGGCCTGTCCATGCCAAATATTACCGCTGACGTTATGTAAAACTTGGTTGTTTTTATAAAATTTTGCAATGAGCCATGCCGCAGGAATTTGCAGCAAAACAAAAATTAAAAAGGCAACGACTGCAAACATCCACCACGTGATGTATTTAGGTTTTGTGATTCTCCCACCACGAACTTTCAATTATTCTTCCTTGCTTCATTTCTTGTCTTTCTTTGATAGACATTATGCATAATTTTACAACAACACCAAACTTTAACTATAAAAAAACCAAGCAGATGATGCTTGGTTTTTTGAGCTTATGTCACATCTGTGACAAGGTGATGACTTAGATTAGAAAATCTTCAAGCTTCGCACCTTTTTCTAACTGAGCCACCAACCAACGTGGTTGCTTACCACGGCCAGTCCATGTCTCAGCAGCATTGCCTTTGTTACGGTAACGCGGTTCAACCGACTTACGTGTGCCTTTTTTACGCTTGGTCGCGCCAAACTCTAAAATTTGTTCAATGCTTAAGCCTACATTTTCCGCAATCGCGTTAATTTGAGTATAAGCATCTTCAATTGCTTGATCTTTTTTAGATGCAATTAAAGCTTCCGCTTCGATTTGTAGACGCTTTAACTCTTCTACGGATAAATTACTAATATCTGGCATTACATTAACTCCATTAACCAACATTTTATTTACTGAGTCTATTTAATAATATTTTGATTAGACCAAAGACTCAACTCATCCATGACTTAAACAACAATACTTAGACAATATTTATATAGTCTAACGACTTTTAAAATAAATAAAAAGAGATTTATATTTGGTGACCGACGGTTAACTCAAATTCTTTGAGTTTTTGACGCACCAGTTCAGGAATTAATGTTTTCTGCATATTGGTTTTATTAACACAAACAATGACCGCTTCTGCTTCCGCAACGAATGCTTGTTGCTGTTCACTCCATAATAAATAGTGCATACGAAATGCACTATTTCTGAGTTCTTCAATACGTGCACTAATTTTTAATTGGTCTGGATAAAATACTGGTTTTAAATATTTGCACTGATTTGATGCAACAACAGTCAGCACATCAGCAGATAAAATACCCGTATGTTCAATATAAGCCAAACGAGCACTTTCAACATAACGATAATACATGACATTATTAACATGACCAAAGGCATCCATATCTCCCCAAGCCACGTGTTGAGTATAAACCAATGGGTAATCTAAAACGCTCTGCATTATGCACCTATATTTTCATTTCTACAAAATTTGCATTATTTTCAAAAATTAAATTTAACTGTTTAATTAAATCTTCATCACCATTTAAAGTCGATTTGATTCTTAAATAGTTCATTAATACATTATCGGGATATAAACTTAATAACGCATCTGCCTGCTCTTGCATGCCTAAAGCAGTATAAATATGCCACTTGGCAAAACTCAAAACCGGCACACTCGTATACTTCGCTTCCCATGCTTCAATGTGTTGCTGCAAGTCCACATAATCGGGTTGCTGTTTCAAAAGTTGCTGCTGGAACCACAAATAAAATACTTCCGAATTAAACTGCTGATTGAGCAAATAAATCGACAAGTGTTCGTGCTGTTCACTCATGTCTGGCATACGTGCTAATAACTTAAGCCACAGCAGTTGAACATCATAACTGCGGCTGAAAATCTGATCAGACAAATCCAAATAACGTTGTTTTAAATCCTCTAAATTTTCATAATTGGCTTGATCAAATTTTATCAACAAACGCTTCAGCCATGCTTTTTTCACATCTTGATCTAAATGACCATATTGGGTTGAGCGTAAATACAGCCACGGAAACTGAATCGCAAAACGCCCCCATAGCTCTTTTAAACACGCTTCATAAGCGGTTTGCACATCTTTAAGCCAAGGTGAAAGTTCATGTTGATTGAGAAACTCTAGATGGGTTAAAGCCTGTTCTGCATCTTCTTGTGCTAAAAACAGTTCAATACGCTGCAGTTCAGCCAACTCAAAAGCCATGGCATTGCTTTGGCTCAAGGCGCTTAAGGCTTCAGGGAACTGCTCCTGCATCAAATATAAACGTGCATCGATTATACTTTTGAGCAAGCCCGACTGCGCGAAGGCATTTTGAATAAAGGCTTGTTGATCTCGACCTGCATCCAACAGCCAAATCACAGCCAGTTGTTCATAAGGATGCAAACTTTTAAAATCAAAAACAGTTTCCGCTTTGCGTTTTTCTCGACTGAGATACCGTTTTAGCCCCAACCAAACCAAATGCAAGCTAAAACTAAGCAGTGCTAGAGCAATAAATACGATCCAGAGATTGGTTTGTAACTGCCAGTCATGCCAAAACACGTAGACATAACCCGCACCATGCCCATAACTCAAGACACTCAACACAGCAATTGCAATTAAACTCACCAAACCATAAGCAATCAGTATTTGTTTCATTCCATTACCCCAACAACGCACGCGTACTTAAAATAGGCGTTGGGACAACCACCAATGTTTTCAGCTTATTCAGCTGTTTCAGCAGCTCTTTGGCTTTAGGGTCTGGAAGTTGCTGGATCAACAGCATTACTTCGGTTAAGTCTTTTTGGTATTCGGTATATTGCCCTGCAGCTAAGGCTTGGCGTGCCAACAATAAACGTAACTGGGCTTCTTTAAGCACGATTTGTCGTTGCATTAACGCTGTTGCAGGTGCTTGCGCAGGTTCGAGCCTCAACCATTGCTTCCAAAAGGATTCGGACGTATCGCGCGTGGTGTTTAACTGAGGTTGTTGTATTTCTCGACTTAAAGCCTGATCAATCTGTTGCAGCTGGCGGTTAATCAGCGCTTGCTGCTCATTGCGCTCAGCCACAAACTTCTGAATGGTTTGCATATCTCGCGCTATGACCTGATGCAAACTTTGCTTCAACGCCACAGCCAAGTTATATTTTTCCAGCTGCATATCTAAAAAAGCCAACTTATCGGTGGCCACCACATACTGCTGTTGCTTTAAGGCAAACTCAACCAAGTCCAACTGTTGCTTAATAAACAAAATTGGATCAATACCCTCAACCACCAATTCGGCAGGTTGGCTACTCGTCACATTCGCTGCTGTTGGGTTTTGTTTCAAAGTTTCTTTTTGACGCTGCATAGCCACGACTTGATCGTTCAAGTTGGCGCTGCGCTGTTCGATTTGGTGCATTTCATTGAGCAAAGTAGCTTGCTGTGTACTCAACCCCCACACGTCATAACTTAGCTTCGCAATCCACGCCAATGCAGCCATCAATACAATGATAAGAATCTTCTTCATGCGTTCCCTTGCTCACTTTGTAACAACTGTACAATCGTGGCTGTCTTTAAATCTTTCAGTACACTCATTTTAAACGGCACATGCATTTGCTGTTGATACTGCTTCAAGATCTGTGCCAAACGCTCACCCAACACCAAAAAGTGTCCTTGTTGCAGGAGCTGAATATTTGTGTCCAGCAGCGCTAACCAATTCAGCCAACTGGCCTCACTGCTGATCAGTGCGACGTAGTGATTATGTTCTGATAAACATTGAATTAATTCAGCCTGTTGCTGCATCGTTTCATTTGGACAGCGACGCTCATACAAAACAAAGTTCAGTATAAGACGTCCGTGTTGCATTAAGGTGTCCATCATAAACTGACGCCCACCTTCTCCTCGCCAAAATGCAATACTCGCATCACTGGCCAAGTTCTGCAAAACAGGCAGTTGTAACATCCCTTCAGAGGTTTCCACCTCAGGCACCACACTGTCCAAACCATATTCGCCCAAAGCCTGCGCTGTTTTTTGTCCGACTGCAATCCATTGAATATGCTGTAAATCGGACACCGTTAAACCGCTTTGCAGCAAATGTGCCATACCAAACTGCACGGCACTGGGGCTGACCACCACAATCACTTGGGTGTGCGCTAACTGCTGATACAAGCGTGCTAGGTCATGACTCCATGCTCTAGGCAACAACTCCAGTAACGGCAATGGATAGACCTCAACAGCCTGTTGCTCTAGTGCCATCGTGAGGCTTGCCGCGCGATCAACAGGGCGCGTATTAATAAACAGCATCGTTAAGAAATATTAGTGATAAAAGGCTTTGAGTAAATCACCTGCACCTTGAGCCAATAACTCTTGTGCAAGGACAACGCCCAAATGCTCGGCTTCAGCGGCATCACCCGCCACTTGTGCTTTGAGGAGCGTTTGCCCATCGACACTCCCCACACGCCCTTCAAGCTGAATACGGTTGTCTGCTAAAGTGGCATAGCCTGCAATAGGTACCTGGCATCCACCTTCAAGATAAGCATTGAAAGCACGTTCAGCGCGAACACAGGTATCGGTTTCTACATGTAATAAAGGATGAATCAAATCCAATACCGCTTGATCATTTGCACGGCACTCTAGCCCTAAAGCGCCCTGACCCACAGCAGGTAAACTCAACTCTGGGCGAATGGTATGACGGATACGTTCTGCCAACCCCAAGCGTTTTAATCCTGCACTGGCCAAAATAATGGCATCGTACTGACCTGCGTCTAATTTAGATAAACGCGTTCCCACATTCCCACGTAAATCAATAATCTCTAGGTCGGGTCGTTGTTTTAAAATTTGGCATTTACGGCGCAAACTCGAAGTACCGACCTTTGCTCCTTGTGGCAAGGCATCAAAACTAACATAACTATTCGACACAAAAGCATCTAAAGGATCTTCACGCTCACAAATGACGGCCAGCGACAAACCTTCAGGCAAAGCCATCGGAACATCTTTCATCGAATGCACCGCCAAATCAGCACGACCATCCAACAAAGCTGCTTCAAGCTCTTTGACAAATAAACCTTTGCCACCAATTTTTGCCAATGGCGTATCTAAAATTTTGTCCCCTTGGGTAACAAAAGTCACTAACTCTACTGTGAGCCCCGCATGCAGTGCTTCTAAACGAGCACGAATATGTTCAGCTTGCCAAAGAGCAAGCGGGCTTTGTCGAGTAGCGATCTTTAGGGTTTTCATAAATTTTAGTATGTGCCAATAAGAATGAAACTATCTTAAACTGAATTTACCCCATTGGAAATGTATTCAGCCCAAAGCGCCCCGCCTCAGCAGCAGCAGAGCCATTTAATTGGCGTGCTAAAGCTTATGTAAGCGCTCTCGCAAGCCCGGTAAATGCCGTCGACTCACTGCTAGGCGCTCATCTAATTCACGGCAACGCACTTGATACTGCCCAGAGTTGACCACTTCAAGCCCTTCTAAAAAGTGAACTGAAACCAAGGCATTACGGTGAATACGAATAAAGGCCTCCCCAAACTCATGCTCTAAGTCTTTTAAGGTTTCATCAATTAAGACACTGCCGTTT
This sequence comes from Acinetobacter sp. AB03, assembly GCF_058107045.1. Classification (NCBI taxonomy): domain Bacteria; kingdom Pseudomonadati; phylum Pseudomonadota; class Gammaproteobacteria; order Moraxellales; family Moraxellaceae; genus Acinetobacter; species Acinetobacter sp. AB03. Next base: position 2,965,937 of record NZ_JBUEBA010000002.1, read on the forward strand.
TTGTGGCGTACCGTGACATATTTTTGATCCGCCAAAAAATAATAAATATTTTCAATGGGCACCAATTCCACACCACGATAGGTTTTCGCTGCGATTTGATGTCGCTTTACGTTAAATTCGTCCATATTTTCTTTTTGTTTTATCTCGCTCATTTGAGCTTGGGTTAATTTAGTGAGGTGACCGAGCACCTGTTGCAATTCCTGTTGCATCACTGGTTTTAATAAATAACCTTCAGCATGTGACTTAAATGCATCGAGTGCATGTTCATCATAAGCTGTACAAAACACCAATGCAGGCATCGGTTCAAGTTGGCGCAAATAATGCGCACAGGTCAAACCATCCATTTCTGGCATTTGAATATCTAAAAGTACCACATCTGGTTCATATTGTTGAGTTAATTCAATTGCTTGTTGACCATGTGAGGCTGTTGCCACCACTTGATGTCCGAGCTGACTCACCAATCTAGACAAACGTTCGATTGCTAAAGGCTCATCATCACAAATTAGGATGTCCATTTATCTCCTCCCCAACAGTCACCTTGTTTATTTTTATAGGTTCACTGCGGCTTATTTATATTGATACTGCACAACAGTGGTATACATTCCCTCCCCTGCATAGGTTTGAAAGCTCACAGTTCGCCCAAAATATGCCTCTAGACGCTGCTTCACATTTTCAATGGCAATACCATGTCCTTGTCGTTTATGAATTGTTTCCTTTGTAAATGGGTTAGTTATGACGATATTAACTTGATTTTGCAATATTTCAATCAGTACACTTATCGTACTCTTAGTTAAAAATTTTTCAACACCATGAAAAATACTATTTTCAAGTAAAGGTTGTAAAGTTAAGAGTGGAATTTGTACCTGCTTACACAATTCGGCATGCTCGATTTTCCATTCAACCTGTAAACGATCCCCCAAACGAATTTGCTCAATCGCCAAATAACGCTGACACAACTCAATTTCATCACTGAGCTTGACCAGTTTTAACTCTTGGAAACTGGCTCTAAACAGACGCGATAGATTGAGCAACATCTGTTCGGCTTTATCTGGGTCAATCGCAATTAGGCAAATCACATTGTTTAAACTATTAAACAAAAAATGCGGGTGGATACGGGCTTGCATGGCTTGCACCCGTGCATTCAGCTCACTATTTTGCTGCCTAAACCACTGTTCTCTTAGGTACAAATAACGAAAACAAAAGCTGCCTAACAGCAAGCCATAGCCCAAATGCAAAGCAACATCATTCCATAAGATGGCTGAAGTCAAACCATTGAAACTAAAATTAGCTCCAAAGAAGATCAGTATATTAAGGCTGAGCGTGGTCACCAAAACAATGATCTGTAATAGAAAAAAGCCTGACAATAAAGTCATACCTAGACTTAAATTCTGCAATTTTTTTTGCCCATACTGCATCAGTGCGGTAAAAGACAGTAAAACCCAATTGATATACAGCATATAGCCCAGCACATGCTCAAACACCAAGTTTGTCCAAGACTGTGCTTCAGCCAATGCCAACAGCATGGCCAACAAATTTCCGCCGACAAATAATTCCAACAAATGCGGCCATTGCACGATTTTGCTAAATAAATAAGAGATATTTGGCTTAGCCCTACTGGAAGTTAAATTTTGCGCATCTTGAACTTCGGCAAGTTGTCTTGAATTTGTTATACTCATGCGAGTTCTACCGCTTTTTATCTTATTGAGCCGACATGACCACATCTTCTAATTCCTCAAATCCGTCACAAGCCCAAACTTCGGGTATGTGGGGCGGTCGTTTCTCTGAAGCTACTGATGCCTTTGTTGCTGAATTTACAGCATCTGTACAATTTGACCAACGCTTTTATAAACAAGATATTGCAGGTTCTATTGCTCACGCGACCATGCTTGCAAAAGTTGGCGTTCTGACAGAACAAGAACGTGATGACATCATCAATGGCTTAAACACCATTCAAGCTGAAATCGAAGCGGGTCAGTTCGAATGGCGTATTGACCTAGAAGATGTGCACATGAACATTGAGTCGCGTTTGACTCAACGGATTGGCATCACAGGTAAAAAGCTCCACACAGGTCGTAGCCGTAATGACCAAGTGGCAACCGACATTCGCCTCTATGTCCGCGATGAAATCGATGCCATTTTAGAATTACTGAAAAAATTACAAAAAGGTATTTTGAGTATTGCTGCTCAGAACACATATACCATTATGCCGGGCTTCACCCACTTACAAACGGCACAGCCTGTGACTTTTGGTCACCACCTGTTGGCATGGTTTGAAATGTTAGTGCGTGACTCTGAGCGCCTCATTGACTGTCGTAAACGTACTAACCGTATGCCTTTAGGTTCAGCAGCACTTGCAGGTACCACTTACCCAATCGACCGCGCATTTACAGCAGAGTTACTGGGTTTTGAAGCCGTTTCTGAAAACTCACTCGATGCAGTATCTGACCGCGACTTCGGTATTGAATTCAATGCTGCGGCGTCTCTGATCATGATGCACTTATCACGCATGTCAGAAGAACTGATTCTTTGGACGTCTGCACAGTTTAAGTTCGTAAACATTCCAGACCGTTTCTGTACTGGCTCTTCAATCATGCCACAAAAGAAAAATCCAGATGTTCCAGAGTTAGTGCGCGGTAAAACAGGCCGTGTCTATGGCGACCTGATGAGCTTGTTAACACTGATGAAAGGTCAACCATTGGCGTATAACAAGGACAACCAAGAAGACAAAGAACCGTTGTTTGATGCGATTGATACCGTGCGTGGCTCGCTCATGGCTTTTGCAGACATGATTCCTGCTTTGGTGCCAAACATTGAAATCATGCGTGAAGCAGCCCTGCGTGGTTTCTCAACCGCAACGGACTTGGCTGATTACCTTGTAAAAAATGGCGTAGCTTTCCGTGATGCACATGAAATTGTGGGTAAAGCCGTTGCTTTAGGTGTACAAGAATCAAAAGATCTTTCTGAATTAACTTTAGAACAACTTCAACAGTTCTCTGACTTAATTCAAGCGGATGTATTTGAAAAAGCACTAACCCTTGAAGCGTCAGTCAATGCACGTAACCACATTGGTGGAACTGCACCTGCGCAAGTAGAAGCTGCCATTGAACGTGCCCATGCGCGTTTAGAAAAACTTTATGCTCAATAAGGACATCTAGATATGACTCGACAAGTTTTTTGCCGTAAATATCAAACAGAAATGGAAGGTTTAGACTTTGCACCTTTCCCTGGCGCAAAAGGCCAAGAACTTTTTGAAAGTATCTCCAAGCAAGCTTGGGGAGAATGGTTAAAGCACCAAACCACTTTAATCAATGAAAAACGCTTAAATGTGTTTGAACCTGATGCGAAAAAGTTTCTTGAAGAACAACGTGAGAAGTTCTTTAACAATGATGAAAGCTTAGAAAAAGCAGAAGGCTTAAAGCCAGAGGCATGATAAAGCGGAGCACTGCTCCGCCACGCTGCAAGATGAAAAGCTATGCTTGGCGTGACCAATAGAGTATTGCTCTGAAAATTATCTAAAGTAAGCAAAGCACACAGTTTCACATTTGAAAAGCCCCAACATCGGGGCTTTTCTTTTTATTCGTACAATGTTCTATCCAAGCATAGGGATGACCAACCCCCAAATAGATGACATATTGATGACTCCATTACGCTATAAAGCAATTATTTGTATCTAAATGATTGAGTGTAAACATAGCGCTACACAACCCTTGCAAAACTCAACATTACACTACAAGAACCTACATGACGCAGAAAAACATCTTTCCTATAATAGCATTCAAGGATAGAGGGAAACCTCTTATCTATAACGATAAATATCCCCGATTTTAGTCTCAGATTTCCCCCAAAGTCTGAGATTTTTTTTATCTAAAAATTAAGCAACCAAGCAACCATTAAAAAGCACAACTGAAGTTGTGCTTGAAAAATAAGATATGCTTTTTATTTTTGAATATGTTTTTCAACTTCTTCAAAACTGGTATGACGCACATCTAAACCTTTCACCATGTAAATCACTTGCTCAGAGATATTACGCGCATGATCGCCAATCCGTTCTAATGAACGCAATACCCACATCACATTAATCACACGGGCAATATGACGCGGGTCTTCAATCATATAAGTCATCAAAGTACGCGTTGCAGATTGATATTCACGGTCAATATCAGCATCGGCCATCATCACACGTAGCGCTTGTTCTGCATCTAAGCGTGCAAAAGCATCTAGGGCATCATGAATCATGACACGGACTTGGTTACCAATATGACGCGTTTCCATATAACCGCGAGGGGATTCGCCGTCTTCACATAAGCTTTGCGCAATACGAGCAATTTTCGCCGCTTCATCACCAATACGCTCTAGGTCGGTATTGGCTTTCGACATCGCAATTACCATACGCAAATCAATCGCAGCAGGATGACGACGCGCCAAAATCAAGGTCAAGGCTTCATCAATTTCACGTTCGAGCTGATTCACCGCATTATCTTTAAACTGAACATCGACCGCTAAGTTGGCATCAGTGTCGAGTAGCGCATGAATTGCATTTGCCACTTGTTGCTCTACCAAACCACCCATGGTCATAAATTTGGTGTTCACATCCTGCAAATCTTCGTTGAATTGCGAAGAAATGTGATGGTTTAAAACAGGACTATTTGGCAAAGGACGTACTCCACAGCAACATCATGAGGGACTAAAGATTGAGCGATATTAAAGCATATCAATTATGAAGATTTGATGACAACGCCCATTTTATAAGCGTGCTTTGTCCACCAACCATGCATTCATTTCTTGAATATCTTGTTCAGTCAACTTACCCACAGATGCCTTTAAATGCAAGACATTGATCAGGTAGTCATACTTGGTATTGACATAATCTTGCTTGGCCGAAAAGGCGTTGCGCTGTGCCAGTAAAACATCGACCATAGTTTTTAAACCTTCTTGATACTGCGCTTGTGAGGCACGAGAGACGAGGCTGGATGATTCCATGGCAGCTTTACGTGCTTGCAACTTGGCTTGGTCTGTTTCCACTTGTAAATAGGACTTTTTCACCTCTGTATTGGCTTTACGGATAGCGGCATCCAATTCGGCTTCAGATTTTTTGACGTTGACGGCAGCTTTTTGAATCGACTTCTTGGTTCTCCCTCCCGTATAGACATTCCAATTCATCTCAATACCAATCTGATCAAAGTTGCCTTTGGCCGACATAATATTCTCAGGAGTCTGCTCACTATAACCATAGCTTCCCACAGCTTCAATTTGCGGATACAACGCAGCTTGTTCAACCCGTTTTTGATCTTCAGCATAGCGCTGCTGTAAACGTGCCTGCTGAATGCCTAAGTTCTGTGCGAGAGCTAAATTGGTCCATGCCGAAAGCTCTGCGGGATAAGGTTTTTGAAACTGAAAGTCTTCACGCAACACTGCCAAGTTTTCTTGATAAGGCCCGATAATTTGCGCCAGTTGTTCCTGCGCCAAGACCAGTTGTACATGCGTCGCAATGCGGTTGGCCTGTGCGCTTTGGAATTGTGCATTGGCTTCACTCACATCACTTTTTGCCACCAAACCCTCTCTGAGTTTGGCATTCATCATATTCAGTTGCTCAAGTAGAGCCCGTTCTTCTTGTAAATTGGCTGCGGTTAAACTTTGTTGGCGCAGTACATTAAAATAGGCTTCCGTCACCGCTAAAATGTGTTGCTGTCGCTGTAGCTGTAAATTGACTTCACTTAAACTGAGGGAGGTCTTGACTTGTTTCAACCCTTCCCACGCATCCCAACGAAAAAGGGGTTGGCGCGCCGTAATCGCCACTTGTTTGGTGGTGGTCGTATCGGGCATGGAAAGAACCGAACTCACCTGCCCAATGGGTTGATTTTTTCGAGTCACATTCCCAGACAGACCAATGGTAGGTAGTAAATTGCCTTGTGCAATGCCTAAATTGAGTTGATCTGCTTCATATTGGAGTAAATTGGCTTGCCAGTTGGGATCATTGACTTTGGCGCGTTGTAAAGCGTCGACCAAATCCAAGGCATGACTCCACGGCGCGAAAAACAACACACAGCTGGCTAGGATACATTTAATCTTCATTGTTTTCAGTCAACCTTTCCGCCTCACTGGCCTCGTTCTGAGCAACGCTATACTAAAACGGGTTGTCATTTTTTTCGTATATTTTTTATTGCACTGGTTACAATAGCGCCCACTAATTTGTTCATTATGAAGTAAATATTAAACAGTGTCACAGCCCGTTCAACAAACTCATTCACAATACTACACATTAAAAATTCCATTCCCCCTATAAAATGAGGCACGGAGAAAAGGAGTTTCTCTACTGTGTTGTCGCTGAACTGAGTTTTTTGATCGAGTCGCTGTGAATCATTCTTCTTTATTTTCGCTTAAACCTTACGCACTGATTTTCATGTGCACGCTGTTGGCTGCCTGTCAGAAACCTGAACCTGTCAGCTTTCAAGAGCCCGCACAAATAGAAGCGTCTTCGACTCAAACCTTGGACTTAACCGATTTGTGCCAAAAAATTGACAAAAACATGTCGGAAATAGATGCACAACGTACGACTTTTGCTTTAGAGCAAATCAATCAAGATCTTAAGCTGTGTTTACCTTTACTCGGCTTTCAACAACAAAAGCATTTATTGGGTTTATCCAATAAAATGTACCGTGACTTTTTATCGGTTGAACGTACACCGCAACAGCAGCGTGCTTTTGAAAGCTATGCCCTAGAAATGGCTCAGCATCCGACCATTCAACAAAGTCTTTTTGAGCAACTTACCATTCGCGACCAATACCTCATCAAACACCAAGGGCAGTCTTATGTCGAGCTGTTTGATGCAGGCGAAGGACAAGTGCATTACCGCCGTAGCCCTGAATATTTAGCCAAAATTTTCGCGCCTTATCTCCCTGTCGCAGAGCAAGCGTTTATTGAACATCTGGCGACACAGAATCAATACCCAGCCGTGATTGGGAGTCAGGTCAAAATTGACGCCAAAGAAATTGCGGATCGTGCGCTGTATTGGGAAAGCTATTTACAGGAATATCCGAAAAGTAGCTACCACCAAGATGCACGTCATCTGTTGAATCTATACAGCACCCTCTTGTTTATCGGACTGGATACTCAACGCGTTTACGACGGCTATACCGTGCAAAGCAATTATTTGGAAGAAATTGAGCGCCTAGCCGCATTAAAAAATTCAATAGTGACGGATCAAGCACGCTTATTTTTACAGTTTGTGGCGCTCAGTCCTGAACAAAGAGCGGCTCAAATCATATTGCCTGCTTCCGCTCATGTGCAGCACCTCGGCGCAGATCAACTCTTGCAAAGACAATTGGCGCATTTTATTCAACTGCGTATGGTCCAACCCGATCAAGGCAAAGACTGCTTAAGCGATGCCATTTGCTTAGAACGTTGAATACATTTCCCTTTCACACTTTGAATAAAAAGGTCGCTGTTTTTAACAACAGTGCATGTTAAGATGATGCATCGCTTGACGGAGCGCGAGTAATTGCTCGCTGAGATCAGCTAAGACTTTCCATAAAGTTTTGAAGCTGAGTACCGTTGAACCTGATCAGGTTAAGACCTGCGTAGGAATCAAGCCATCTAAAAACTGAACGCCTTTCATTGAACTATTTCCAGTAGAAATACATCCGTTGCATTTGTACCCTCAAATCAACAACACACAGAAATAGCTTCAATTGCCATCGTTTTTGGTCGTGCTTGATTCGTTGATGTCATTCATAAGGATCATTGCAATGAACCAGTTAACGAATCTTTCCGCTGAAATTTCAGCACAACATGAACAAGATGCCAAAGATCTGACCCGTATCTTGCCTGCCTCTAAAAAAGTTTATATCCAAGGTTCACGCCCAGACATTCAAGTCCCCATGCGTGAGATTGAACTGACCGAAACCCCAACAGGCTTAGGCGGTGAATACAATCCACCAGTGATGGTGTATGACACCTCTGGTGTGTATACCGACACCAATGTCAGTATTGATCTGAACAAAGGTCTACCGAATGTCCGTGAAAGCTGGATTGAAGAGCGCAACGATACCGAAATGTTAGACAGCCTCAGTTCAAGCTTTGGTCAAGAGCGTTTACGCGATATACGTACCGCTGATATTCGTTTTGCCCATATTCAAAAACCACGTCGTGCCAAAGCAGGCCTCAATGTCACGCAGATGCATTATGCCAAACAAGGCATCATTACTCCTGAAATGGAATACATCGCTATTCGTGAAAATCAGCGTCAACGTGAAGGGGTCGATGCACGTCAGCACGTGGGGCAAAACTTTGGTGCGCATAACTTGATGGAGATCACGCCTGAATTTGTGCGCAAAGAAGTGGCTGAAGGGCGTGCAATTATCCCTGCCAATATTAACCATCCTGAAATTGAACCGATGATCATTGGCCGAAACTTCTTGGTGAAAATCAATGCCAATATTGGTAACTCCGCTCTCGGCTCTTCAATCGATGAAGAAGTCGCAAAAATGACATGGGCAACCCGTTGGGGTGCAGACACCATCATGGACCTCTCCACAGGGAAGAACATCCATGAAACCCGAGAATGGATTATCCGTAACTCACCTGTTCCGATTGGTACTGTACCGATCTATCAAGCTTTAGAAAAAGTTGATGGGGTAGCGGAAGACCTGACGTGGGAAATCTTCAAAGACACGCTGATCGAGCAAGCTGAGCAAGGCGTAGATTACTTCACCATCCATGCAGGCGTCTTATTACGTTATGTTCCAATGACGGCGAATCGCCTCACTGGTATCGTGTCTCGTGGCGGTTCGATCATGGCACAGTGGTGTTTGGCCCATCATCAAGAAAACTTCCTCTATACGCATTTTGATGAAATCTGCGAAATCATGAAAGCCTATGATGTGTCATTCAGCTTAGGTGATGGCCTGCGTCCGGGGTGTATCCAAGATGCCAATGACGAAGCACAGTTCTCTGAATTACGCACTTTAGGCGAGCTGACCCATCGCGCATGGAAACATGATGTACAAGTGATGATTGAAGGTCCGGGGCATGTGCCTATGCATATGATCAAAGAAAATATGGATCTACAACTTGAAGTCTGTCAAGAAGCACCCTTCTACACGTTAGGACCATTGACCACCGATATTGCCCCAGGTTATGACCATATTACTTCTGCGATTGGTGCGGCGATGATTGGTTGGTATGGGACTGCCATGCTGTGTTATGTCACGCCTAAAGAGCATTTGGGTCTGCCGAACAAGAAAGACGTCAAAGATGGCATCATCACCTATAAAATTGCAGCGCATGCGGCAGATTTGGCCAAAGGTCATCCGGGTGCGCAAGTCCGTGACAATGCCCTGTCTAAAGCACGTTTTGAATTCCGCTGGGAAGATCAGTTTAATCTCAGTCTTGATCCAGACACGGCGCGTAGCATGCATGATGAAACCATGCCGAAGGAAGCACACAAGTCTGCGCACTTCTGTTCAATGTGTGGTCCGAAGTTTTGCTCGATGAAAATCACCCAAAACGTGCGTGATTATGCACAAAACCAACAAAACGCTACGCTGAATAAAATTCAGCAAGAAGAGGTCGAAACTGGTCTCGATAGCATGAAAAAACAATTCCATGCAAGCGGACAAAACTTGTACCAAAAAGTGTAAGTTGATAAAAAACCTTTTGTAATCATGCGATTCTCAGTTAGGATGAAATGATAAATTTCATCCTGATTGCGCTTTATGAACATAATTAAGCAAGCTACATATCACAGTGAAGATGTCCAAATTGTAGACAGAGCCTTTGTTTTTCAGGGTTTTGTTCAAGTAGAAAAAGTAAATTTACGTCATCGCCTGTTTAATCAAACTGAGTACACTTCTGTGATTTCACGTGAGCTTATTCAGCGCCCTGAAGCTGTAGGTGTCTTGATTTATGATGATGCACAACAAAAATTTGCCTTGATTGAACAATTTCGTATTGGTGCTATGGATGACCAAGATTCAGCTTGGCAACTGGAGATTATTGCGGGAGTACTCGATGGTGATGAATCACCTGAAAGCTGTATTCGCCGTGAAGCATTAGAAGAATCAGGCTGTCAGATTGAACACTTACAACATCTGTTTAGCTTTTATCCTTCAGCAGGTGCCTGTGCGGAACTGTTTCATCTGTATAGTGCTGCGGCCAATTTACCCGAACAAGGTGGTGTATTTGGTATGCCCGATGAAGGTGAAAATATTTTATTACACCTGATTGATTATGCGCAGATCGATACATTACTTTCCAACGGTCGGCTCAGAAATGCGCCTGTCATAATGGCCTTGCAATGGCTACAACAACAGATTAAAACGACAAGGAATGTCTAAGGGGTCAGGCATGACTTTAAATAATGAGAAAAATTGGACCATTATCCAAATTTCAGATACGCACTTGATGGATCAAGATCATCTGGAGTTTGTACGTATGAATCCAGAGCAAAGCTTTCATCATGTAATACAACACATTGTGGAACGTCATCCACAAATTGATGCCTTCGTCCATACGGGCGACTTGGCACAAGTACCTGTGTCTCGAACCTATCAACGCTATTTAGACTTTATGCAGAGCTTAAAGACGCCGTTTTATCAAGTTCCGGGCAATCATGACAATGCCGAACACTTCCCTTTTCATCAGCAGCAAAACAAAGTTCATGTGATTCACTTTGGCCCTTGGAGCGTGGTTTTACTCAATAGTGCGGTCAAAGGTAAAATCGATGGCTGGGTCGATGAAGCACAATTGAACCAACTGGAACAAATCCTACAAGAATTTGGCCAGCAACACATTGTGATTGCCTGTCATCATCATCCTTTTGAAATGCAGTCAAAATGGATTGACCAACATAAACTCAAGAACACCCAAGACCTTACTGCCGTGTTGGCACGATATACCAATGTCAAAATTGTGCTGTCGGGACATGTCCATCAAGAATCATGGCGTGAGTGGCATGGTATTCAGTTTTACTCGACGCCGTCTACTAGTGTCCAATTTAAGCCTTTAAGCGATCATTTTGCCTTAGATGAGCAGGCACCAGGTTATCGTATTTTACAATTAAACGCAGATGGCAGCCATGAAACCCACGTAGAACGTGTCTTACATGCACAGCAAAAAATAAATGTTGAAATTTCAGGTTATTAACTTTTCATTTTTATCGTTTTCAATTACCTTAGTTGCTCTTACGAAAAAGTGATCAATTTAATCCAAACATCAAAGACTATCAAAATACTTAAAAAGTCTATATGATGACGACCCCCGAGGGTGAATCTCCTCGAGGGTGGATAAAAACACTTGCATATCACCATATTTTTTGCGTATTAAAGATACGTATATGATGAGGATTGCCCTAAATGGCGAATGACAACCAAAATACTGTCTTAGACGAACAAACTGATGTTGTAGATGAAAAATCTACAAAACGTGTGCGCAAAACTAAGCCTAAAGCGACTGACGGTGGTTCTACTGCAAGCTTATTTGGTATTGAACCTTATCAGCCGAAAAAAAATGAAGAATACATGTCTGAAGGTCAGCTTGAGCACTTCCGCCAAATTTTGTTGGCATGGAAAGCAGAGCTGATGTCAGAAGTTGACCGCACACTCAACACCATGCAAGACGAAAACACCGCTTTGCCTGATGTGAATGACCGCGCGACACAAGAAGAAGAGTTTGCAATTGAACTACGTACACGTGACCGTGAACGTAAACTCATCCGCAAAATCGAACAATCAATTGAAGCGATTAAAAACGATGACTATGGTTTCTGTGAAACCTGTGGCATCGAAATTGGTCTGCGCCGTTTAGAGGCCCGTCCAACTGCAACTTTATGTATTGACTGCAAAACACTGGCAGAAATCAAAGAGAAGCAAAATAACGGTTAACTGTGACTGTTGATAACTCTCCAGCCAAGCATCGCTTGGCTCTTGCGCAGCGGCGAAACGATGTTTCGCTGACTCGCTACTCAGGTCGGTTTGCGCCATCGCCAACCGGCCCTTTGCATTTTGGTTCACTCATCACAGCCGTTGCCAGTTATTGCGAAGCTAAAGCACATCAAGGCACATGGTTGGTTCGTATCGAAGATACCGATATCCCGCGTATTTACCCTGGCAGTGAAAGCCACATCTTACGTTGTATCGAGGCTTTCGGCTTTCAGCCCGATGCGGAGATCATTTTCCAAAAAGATCGTCTCGACCTATATGAAGACGTGATTCAACAACTGCATCAACTCAAACTGGTCTATGCCTGTCAGTGCACCCGCAAAATGCTCGGTTCTAACCACATTTATGCAGGCACCTGCCGTGACCTTGCTCTGCCTTTTGAGCAACAAGCCATTCGCGTCAAAGTAGAAGATGTCGAAATTTGTTTTGATGATGCTCTGCAAGGCAGACACTGTTCACAACTGGCACATGAGCTCGGTGACTTTGTACTGAAACGCCGCGATGGCATTATCAATTATCAATTAGCAGTCGTGGTGGATGACTACCTACAAGGCATCACCCATGTGGTTCGTGGTGCAGATCTATTGGATAATACCGAGCGTCAAATTTATTTAGGTCAGCTCCTAAATTACCCGCGTCTTAGCTATATGCATCTGCCTTTAGCCATGAATGATCAAGGGCAAAAGTTGTCTAAACAAAACATGGCACAGGCACTGGATCTTAACCAAGCACCAGCACTACTCGCTCAAGCGATACATGCTCTAAATCAGCCATCTGTCGCGTTAGACCACCCTGAACGAATGTTGCAACAAGCCATTGCGCAATGGGATATTTCACTAATTCCGCACCGGACTACCCTGCACGGTACCTATTTATAGCAAACGATTGCAGCAGAAACTCAACACTACGCATAGCGCGCAACGTTTCAATTGAAGCAAATTCAAAAAATTTAGACCATTACAGTCACATTCATCATAAAAGAATGATAGATAGATGCGCTGACGAGAAACACAATTTAGGAAGGACTCAAACGCTATCCGCATAACGAAAAGTACGTTTCGTCTGTGGATAGCGTGATGAAAGAACAACCCGCTTAGAAGCTGGATTCTTCTTTGGTTGGATTGGCACTTTGTGTGGTTGCATCAATTTTCAAAATCAAACTGATCATCACTGCGCACATAATCAGTGATGAACCGCCATAACTAATAAAAGGTAGCGTCAAACCTTTGGTTGGCAGCATCCCCATATTCATACCTGCGTTTACCAAAATTTGCAGTAAGAAAATAATCGATACCCCATAAGCCAAATAACCCGCACGCAGGTACTGATTTTTCAGCGCACGATGACCCACTTTGATACAGCACAGCAACATGGTAAAGGACAGAATCAAGACCGTAGTGATCCCGAAAAAGCCAAACTCTTCGCCTAAAATGGCCAACATGAAGTCGGTATGCGCTTCAGGCAAGTAGGCCATTTTCTGTACACTGTGGCCAAGTCCTACACCAAACCATTCACCACGCCCAAAAGCCATCAAGGCATTGGAAAGCTGGTAACCAGTACCTAGCGGATCTTCCCAAGGGTTTGAGAAAGACATTAGACGTTCAAAACGGTAAGGCTCAAATACAATCAGAAAGACAAAGGCCGCAAAAATTGCACCAAAAGCCATACCAAACTGAATCAACGGCGCGCCAGCAAGGAAGAAGATACCGAGCATCATCAAACTAATCACCACGGTTGCACCCAAGTCGGGCTCCGCGATAATCAAACCCACCGTCAACAGCATAATAATACCGAGACGGATCAAACCTTTGATATTGTTTCTTACTTCTTCGGCACGGCGTACCACATAGTCGGCCGTGAAAATCGCCATCATCACTTTGGCGACCTCAGAAGCCTGTAACGTAAAGCCCGCAACACGAATCCAGCGGGTTGAACCATTGACCTCTGTACCGACGACCAGCACGGCGGCCAGCAGTAAGATGGTCAAAATCCACAGCGGAAAGGTGTTATTGAACCAAACATTGAGCGGAACTCGGTATACCGCATAGGCCAAAACGCCAGCCACCGCAATTGAAATCCCGTGACGAAGGACATAGTGAAATGAATTCTCATGGAGACGTTCAGCATAAGGCATCGACGCAGATGCAACCATGATCGAGCCTAAACACAACAAAGCAATGACGCAAAAGATCAACACATTACGTGGTGTCACTTCGCTGGGTACACGCGGCGCCCAACGGCTATAAAACTGATTCATTTTATTGATCGTTGTCTGAGCAAACTCAGCCATCTCAATTTCCTTATTATTTTTAGTGGAGTTCTTGCACACAAGCGACAAACTGATGTCCGCGCTGTGGGTAACCACTGAACATATCAAAACTTGCACATGCAGGTGACAATAACACGACATCATGGGCTTGGGTATTGGCTTGGCAAAGTGCAACCGCCTGCTCTAGCGTCTCAGCATGTAGTAAGGTCGTTGTTCCTGCCACAGCTTTTTCAATTAATACTGCATCTTCACCAATCAATACCGCCACTTTCACGTATTTGCTCAAAGCCTCACGTAAAGCGCTAAAGTCTTGCCCTTTGCCTTGACCACCTAAAATGATCGCGACCTTACCACCTTGGGCTTCAATCGCAGCACCTAAGCCATCAATTGCAGCTAGTGTTGCACCTACGTTGGTGCCCTTAGAGTCATTATAGTAACGGACACCCTCAACTTCTTTCACAAACTCACAGCGATGCTCTAAGCCTTTAAAGCTTTTCAGTGTTTCCAACATCGACTCAAGCGGAAGATTGATTGCCTCACCTAAAGCCAAACAGGCCAACGCATTGGCCACATTGTGTGTGCCTTGAATATACATCTCTGCACTGTTCAATAAACGTGTGCGACCACGGGCCAACCAAATCGTACCATCGTCATCTCTTAATACACCATATTGATTCATATCAGGTGCATTTAAACCAAAGCTTTGCATTGGCGTAGCATCAGGTACTAAAGGACGAGTCAGCGAGTCATCACGGTTATGAACGACTTTTTTCACGCCTTGGAAAATGCGATGCTTCGCGGTGTGATAGCCCATCATATCGCCATGACGGTCAAGATGGTCTTCACTCATATTCAGCACCACCGCAACCTCAGCTTGTAAATTTGAAGTGGTTTCTAACTGAAAGCTGGATAGTTCTAAAATGTATAAATCTGGCTGATCTTTGGTTAAATCCAACGCTGGGCGACCAAGGTTACCGCCTACCGCGACTTTTACACCTGCATGTTCAGCCATTAGCCCAATCAAGGTCGTCACGGTACTTTTTGCATTCGACCCAGTAATGGCCATGATCGGCTTGTCGGTTGCACGGCGTAAAATCTGAATTTCACTCACCACGGGAATACCTTTGGCAATCGCAGCTTGAATTTCAGGTAGTTTCGGATCGAGCCCAGGGCTAATAACGATTTCTTCAGCAGACAACAACAGTTCTGCGTCAAACTGACCAAAACTGGTTTGTACCTCTGCTGGAATTTGGTCATGACCGGGCGGGGTCGACCGAGAGTCCGTTACTGCAACGCGGTAGCCTTGGTTATGTAAAAAATTGACCGCTGCAACACCAGAAATGCCGAGCCCTGCAACGACCTTAAGTCCACCACGTTGTATTAACATTTTCGCCCCATGCTTGGTCTGAGATTTATCTGCGGAAATGTTAGCACTTTGCTGTTTTGAATGCTTTTTCTGTTTTGACTTTCCTGCACTTTTTTTGTGTCAGTGCGTAAAAAAGCCGCCCCTCTTGGACGGCTTTTTTATTTGTGAGCAAAAATCGTTTTTATTTCCACTTCACCGCTTGGACTTCAGGCTTTTTCGCATTGCTGTCTTCCGTTGCTGGACAAGCACAGTTTCCGCCACAACCACCAGCCATTGACGGTTTTAACCACGTTGCTAAACGCGTCCAACCTCGAGCCTCACACAGCGTGGACAAGGACATGAAAACTGAACCCGATGTCTTAGGAAATACTTTCTTAAATACCACCACGGCACTCCAGATCACCAGAGCAGCAACAATTAGAATTTCAATCATCTCAATCTCCTCGCCTATTTACGCCAATTAGCCCAAATAGTGCGTTGCAATTTGATAGGTCAGGAATGACATTAAATAAGCCAAACCAAACAAGTAAATGGTCATAAAACTCACGGTTTTCCATGAACCTGTTTCACGTTTGACCGTCGCCAAAGTCGCCAAACAGTGCGGCGCATAAATAAACCACACCAATAAAGACAGACCAGTCGCCACCGACCAGCCGAGCTCACCGCCACTACTGATCAGTGAAGCCAAACCTTGTGACATTGCATCTTCATCGACAGCGGATAAGGCATATACCGTACCTAAAGCTGCCACTACGACTTCACGAGCGGCCATGGCTGGAATCAAGGCAATACAAATCTGCCAGTTGAAGCCCAGCGGTGCAAAAATCGGTTGTAGTAAATGACCGAGCATACCGGCAAATGAATAATCAATTTCTGGTAAAGTCGCACCTTCAGGGGCTTGCGGGAAAGTACACAAGAACCACAGCAAAATAGACAACGCGAAAATGATGCCACCCACACGACGCAAGAAGATCTTGGCGCGGTCAAGTAAACCAATCCAAATATTCTTTAAGTCAGGGAAACGATAGCTTGGCAACTCCATCATCAACATATGTTGTGACTTATCTTTCTGGAAGAACTTCAGAACGAAAGATACACACAGTGCACTCGCAATCCCGGCCATATATAATGCAAACAACACCAAACCTTGCAGATTGAATAGGCCCCAAACGGTTTGTTCAGGAATAAAAGCGGCAATTAACAAGGCATATACAGGTAAACGTGCAGAACACGTCATCAGCGGTGCAACAAAAATCGTGGTCAAACGGTCACGCGGATCACCAATGGTACGCGATGCCATGATGCCCGGAATTGCGCAGGCAAAGCTTGATAACAATGGAATAAAGGCACGCCCAGAAAGACCTGCTTTAAACATCAGTTTATCCAGCAAAAACGCGGCACGCGGTAAATAACCCGACTCTTCCAACACCAAGATAAAGAAGAACAAAATTAAAATCTGCGGTAAGAACACCACCACACCACCCGCACCCGCAATAACTCCGTCCACCACCAAGCTATTAAGCAAAGGTTGGCTAATCACGCCACCAGCAGTTTCACCGAGCCAACCGAAGAAAGTTTCAATCCCATCCATAAACGGCGCAGCCCAAGCAAAAACGGCTTGGAAGACAATAAACATCATGACGGCAAGGCTAACTAAACCCAAAACTGGATGTAGGAAAATCTTATCTAGAAAATCAGTTCGCTTGTCTTCTTCATCGACGTACTGCACAGCGTCATGTAATAAATTTTCTACTTTCTCATGTGCAGTGTCGCCTTTTAAACCCGTCAGCTCGGTATAAGGCACGGCATATTTGCCCTGCTCTAAAGCGCTAAGCAGGCTTTCAATACCCGAGTTACGCACCGCAACCGTTTCAACGATCGGCACACCCAAGCGCTCAGAAAGCTTTTGGGTATTGATTTGCATGCCACGGCGACGTGCTTCATCCATCATGTTTAAAACGATTAACATTGGACGGCCCAATGCAATCAGTTCAATCACTAAACCAAGGTGAAGTTTGAGGTTGGTTGCATCAACCACACATAAGAAAGCATCTTGCTGATCTTCGTCTGCAATTTTCCCCATCACCACATCGCGGGTAATCATTTCATCAGGGCTGGTCGCATCTAAGCTATACGTCCCTGGCAAATCCAGAACGCGAACCGCTTGACCAGAAGGAAGAGTAAATTGACCAACTTTACGCTCAACCGTTACACCCGCATAGTTACCTACTTTTTGGCGTGTTCCAGTGAGATGGTTAAATAACGAAGTTTTACCGCAGTTTGGATTACCTACAAGGGCAACACGCAAGGCATCACTCATCTAGGTGCTCCTTCGACTTGAATTTCAATTTTTTCAGCTTCAACTTTTCTTAAGGCGAAACGTGTAAAACCCACTTGGATTAAAATTGGATCGCCACCAAAAACACCTTTGGTAATCACCTGTACTTTTGTACCTGCGACAAAGCCTAATGTTTCAAGACGACTAGCCACCAAATCAGTCTGAGCTTCGCCATCCAAAGTATGATTCACTTTGTTAATGATGGCAGTTTGTTTGACTTTTAAATCAGATAAACGCACCGCATCCAACCCTTTAATATTTTGAACAGTATACAAACAAATGAGAATAATTACCAAATCAGATTCGATAATGATTCGCATCTGTTATAACACATCGACAAGCGAGAATGATTACACTACATTGAATAAAACCCCTATTCCTTGTTTTTGTCTTTCCGTGATGATGTGCTTGAGAGTTTTATGTTAAATAAAAAACCGCGTGTGCCTGCGCCTGTTCAAATCCCAACTCAGCTCAGTTTTTTACATGGCTTTAAAGATTATCTCATTGCACAAACCGTCAGCCCGCACACCCGAAATGCTTATCTCTCTGACTTATTGCAGTGCAGCGAGTGTAGTCTGGTGAGCATGCCCGAATGGAGCAGTGACGATGTCGCCGATGTTCTGCTGACCCTCACAAAGCAAGGTAAAAGCCCGCGCTCCATTGCGCGCTGTCTGTCTGCTCTGCGTTCTTTTTTTAAGTTTCTACGGGAACAAAAACTGCGTTCAGACAACCCTGTCGCGCTGCATAAAACACCCAAAATTGGCCGTGCACTGCCTAAAGACTTGTCTGAGCAAGACGTGGATGCCTTAATTCAAGCCCCCGATATTGAAACCGCTCTTGGACTCCGTGATCGTGCCATGTTTGAAGTGTTATATGCCTGTGGTTTACGTGTATCTGAGCTACTGAACCTACGCCTAGACTTAATCAATTTAAAACAAGGCTATTTAAGAATTACGGGTAAGGGCAATAAAGAGAGACTGGTGCCTTTAGGGCAAATAGCCGTGGAATGGGTCGAAAAATACTTAATTGAGTCCCGTCCGCAATTATATAAATCTGCAACTGACTATCTATTTTTAACTCAACATGGCGGCATTATGAGTCGGCAAAACTTTTGGTATGCCATTAAACGCTATGCCTTACAAGCAGGGATTCAGGCTGAACTGTCTCCACACACCTTACGACATGCTTTTGCAACGCATTTACTCAATCACGGTGCGGACTTGCGTGTGGTACAAATGTTATTGGGACATAGTGATCTGTCCACGACGCAAATTTATACCCATGTCGCACAAGTGCGTATGCAACAACTGCATGCCAGCCATCACCCTAGGGCTTAAGGTCTTGATCATCCATAACTTAAGGCTGTTTTTAGCACGAAGACTACGAAGTATTACCGAGTCCTGTACTTTTTTTGCTATGCTTGGCGCTCTGTTTTTATAAAGTCAAAAGAAAAAGGGTTATCTATGTTATTTACCCGTAAACCATTGTTCATTGCCTGTGCCATTGCTTCAAGTGTTCTATTTACAGCATGTTCAAATAACACCGAAGAAAAAAAACAAGACTCTTTAACGGCAAGCGCGCCAGCCACAGGTGAAGCGTCAACTTTGACTGAACGTAATGCAAAGCAACGTTTAATTGACACTCTTCAAAAGCATTTCAAAACAGCCAATATCAATGCCAAAATCATCGATATCAAAACCACTGAAGTGCCAAACTTATTTTGGGTCAATCTTGAAGGGATGAGCTCGGTTTATACCACGGCAGATGGTAAATATATTATCCAAGGTGATGTGATTCGCTTGGGCGATAAAACCCTCCACAACGTCAGCGACAACCTGCAAGCTGAAGCCAACAAAAAACTTCTAGCTGGACTCAAAACTGAAGATCTGCTGGTTTATAAAGCCAAAGGCAAGACCAAACATGTGGTTTATGTCTTTACCGATGCCAGCTGCCCTTACTGCCATAAACTGCACGAACACATCCCTGAAATCACAGCTCAAGGCATTGAAGTGCGTTACATTGCATGGCCGCGTGGCGAACAGTTCATGCCAGCCATGGAAAGTGTGTGGTGTAGCGCAGACCGTCAAGCTGCCTTTGATCAAGCGATTTCAGGTGCTCAACTTCCACCGGCGACCTGTAAAAACCCAGTGCGAGATCAATACCAGTTGGGTCTGAACATGGGCGTAAATGGGACACCTGCGATCTACAATGAAGATGGTGAATATCTCGGTGGCTATTTGGCCCCAAGTGAATTATTAAATCGCCTTAAATAACTAATTTTTATTTGTTATTTAACTAATATTTATAGTTGAACATAAAATGATTTCTTTCCTAGAGTCTCACAGTTTTTTTAGCTATGATCTAGGCTTGGTTCAATATATATAAGTAAATTGGAGTGTGACGTGAAACCAGTTCGTCTGGCAATCCTCGGTCTTGGTACTGTGGGTGGTGGTGCCCTTAAACTACTAAAAGAAAATGCTGCTGAGATTAAACGTCGCACCGGTCGTGAAATTCAAATTACCTATGTCGGCACACGCCGCCCTCGTCCAGACTTAGATTTAGGCGATGAGGTCAAGCAAAGTGCTGACTTACTCGACATTGTGCGTCAGCCTGATGTCGATGTTGTGGTTGAAGTGATGGGTGGCATCCATCCTGCATATGAAGTGATTAAAGAAGCCATTTTGCATGGCAAACAAGTCGTCACCGCGAACAAAGCTTTACTTGCTGAACATGGTAATGAGCTGTTCAAACTGGCGGATGACAATGCCGTGCAAATCGCCTATGAAGCTGCGGTTGCAGGGGGCATTCCCATCATTAAAGTGATGCGCGAAGGTCTAGCGGCAAACAAGATTAATTGGTTAGCGGGTATCATCAATGGTACAGGCAACTTTATTCTGACTGAAATGCGTGAAAAAGGTCGTGCCTTTGCCGACGTATTAAAAGAAGCACAAGAACTGGGTTATGCCGAAGCTGATCCAACTTTTGATGTCGAAGGCATTGATGCTGCACATAAACTCACGATTTTAGCATCGTGTGCTTTTGGTATTCCGCTACAGTTTGACAAAGTCTATACCGAAGGCATCAGTAAAATCACAGCACAAGATGTGAAGTATGCTGAAGAGCTGGGTTTCCGTATTAAGCACTTGGGGATTGCGCGTCGCGCAGCGAATGGCATCGAACTTCGTGTTCACCCAACCTTGATCCCTGCGGAAGAACTGATTGCCAATGTCAACGGTGTTAAAAATGCCGTCTTGGTACAAGCTCATGCTGTCGGCCCAACCTTGTATTACGGTGCGGGTGCAGGCGCAGGTCCAACGGCGTCTGCGGTCGTTGCAGATGTCATTGATATCGTCCGTGATATATCTTATACCGAAGATGGCGCTGGAACAATTCCACAATTGGCCTTCGAAGCACTGACCAATGTGCCAATTTTAAGCCGTGAAGAAATGACCACCGGTTATTACATCCGGATTAATGCAGAAGATCAAACTGGCGTCTTGGCGGATGTGACCACGATTCTCAGTCGTGCAGGCATCAGTATCGATGCCATCATGCAACAACCACGCTTAAAAGACCTTATTCCAATCGTGATTTTGACTGATCCAGTCGTTGAATCAAAAATGGACGAGGCACTTGCTCAAATTCAAGCCTTACCCGTCATTCATGGCGAAATCGTGCGAATTCGTTTAGAATCGCTTGATAATTAATCGGGTTGAGGAAAAGAACGCTCTTCTCTTCCTCACCAAGCTCTACACACAATTGGAACATCATCATGTCGAATGCCAATCGTTATACTGGTTTAGTTGACCGTTATCGCGACCGTTTACCAGTGTCTGCAACTACTCGCGCTATTTCTTTAGGTGAAGGTAATACGCCACTGATTAAACTCGAGAACATTCCACGTTTAATTGGCAAAAATGTTGAAATTTATGTGAAGTACGAGGGCTTAAACCCGACTGGTTCATTTAAAGACCGTGGTATGACCATGGCGGTTACTAAAGCCGTTGAAGAAGGCTCAAAAGCGATTATCTGTGCCTCTACAGGTAATACCTCAGCTGCGGCTGCGGCTTATGCAGCACGCGCAGGCATCAAAGCGTTTGTGTTAATCCCAGAAGGCAAAATTGCCATGGGTAAAATGGCGCAGGCGATGATGTATGGTGCCATCACCATGCAAATCCGCGGTAACTTCGATGACGGTATGCGTCTGGTCAAAGAAATTGCCGACAAAGCCCCTGTAACCATCGTAAACTCAATCAACCCATACCGTTTGCAGGGTCAAAAAACCATTGCTTACGAAATCGTAGATGAGTTAGGCCGTGCACCAGATTACCACTGCTTACCCGTGGGTAACGCAGGGAACATTACTGCACACTGGATGGGTTATACCGAAGCCGTTGCCAACCAACCTGCAGATCAATTTGAGCAAGTGATTTACGACTCTGAAACAGATCAGTTCACAGGTCCAAAGCCTGAAGGTTTACCAACCATGGTTGGTTACCAAGCAGCAGGTGCTGCGCCATTCTTACGTGGTGCACCAGTTGAAAACCCTGAAACAGTTGCAACGGCTATCCGCATTGGTAATCCACAAAGCTGGAACCATGCTAAAGCGGTGGTTCGTGATTCTCAAGGTTGGTTCGATGAGCTAACTGATGCTGAAATTCTAGAAGCACAGCGTTTGCTTTCAATGTATGAAGGTGTCTTTGTAGAACCTGCTTCTGCAGCGTCGATCGGCGGTGCAATCCGTGACATCAAAGCAGGTAAAATTGCGGAAGGTTCTGTGATTGTCTGTACGGTGACAGGTAATGGTCTAAAAGACCCTGATACTGCGATCAAACAGTGTTCTGATGCGGTCATGCTGTCAATCGATGCAACTTTAGAACAAGTTCGCGATTCAATTCTTTCAAACATGTAATTGAGAGAAGACAAAAAAAGCCCTGCATATGCAGGGCTTTTTTATGACTCAATTTTTGTTGTTGAGTGAACAAAAACAAAGTCGGGTTAAATACGTTTTGGTAATTGGCTTGCCCAGTTCATTAGGCGCGTTGCATCATTGGTACGTGCTGCAGAGGAGTCCGCGCCCAATAACACCACTACTGCTGGACGGTTATTTAAAGTGGTATGCATCACCACACAACGACCGGCTTCATTAATGAAACCTGTTTTTGAAATATTAATATTCCAGCCACCGTTACGAACTAAGGCATTGGTATTATTTGATTTTAATACACGATAACCCAAGTTAAAATCATAGCTTGCTGTGGTTGAGAACTGACGAATCAGACCATATTGTGATGCGGCATTGACTAAAATACCCAAGTCACGTGCTGAAGCGATATTACCTGGATGTAAACCTGTAGATTCCATATAATGGGTTGAAGTCATACCCAAGGATTTTGCTTTGGCATTCATCGCCGAAACAAAGGCTGAGCGACCACCCGGATACGTCCGTGCAAGCGCTGATGCTGCTGGGTTTTCTGACTTCATTAATGCAAATAACAATGCTTCTGCACGGTTCATACTGTCCCCTGCACGCAGTGACGAGCTTGAACTTTTACAACCCGAACAGGAAAAGTCCGCTTGCTGTAAAGTAATGTTTTCAGACATATTTAAACGCGCATCTGAAATCACCACCGCCGTCATCAGCTTAGTAATCGAAGCAATTGGCAGCGCGGTATTACTGTTTTTACTGTACAGCACTTCACCTGTATTGCCATCCATCACCAATGCTGCACGAGCATTGACACTGGGTTGGTTTGAATATTTAGAGGTATCGAAAATTTGTACCGTTTTTGAGGTGCTGTTGTTCGTCACCACACCATTGGAACTGCGAATACTGGTGGTGACTTTTGTTGAACCCTGAGGAGCGTACTCTTCAGGATCTTCCATTAGATCATCATTCAGAAGCTGTTCTGCATCTGCAGCAGACCAGCTCATGCTTGCTTGGCTAGGCCCCGAGCTCGGGTTCATCACCAAGTCTGCAAAGCTATGGGTACTGACCGTCATTGCAATCGACCATCCCAATAGATGCATTAAAAATTTATTTGATTTTTTCACTTTTCTTCACTCAACTTCATAACCCATAAGATACATTTGCGTATTCACGCCAATATGCCTTACATTTGTACACAATGCGAACAGCATTGCCGTCGACAGCGTGCATATCTTTTCAAATAAGCCTAAGAATAGGATTGCTAATTTTGTCGTTTCATTGCAAGCTTATTTTGCTTTATGTAACAAAAAATATGGTTTTTATAGTGAGGAAGAGCTAGGTGATCACAGTTTTAGTGGTAGATGACCATGAGTTAGTACGTACAGGGATTTGTCGAATGCTCGAGGACCATGCCGATGTTCAAGTTATTGGCCAAGCTGAATCTGGTGAAGAAGCAATTAATCTCGTCCGTCAACATCACCCAAATGTGGTTCTGTTAGATGTCAACATGCCAGGTATTGGTGGAGTTGAAACCACACGCCGCTTACTGCAAACCGCACCCGAGACCAAAGTACTGGCAGTCAGTGGTCTAGCTGAAGAACCTTATCCTTCCCTGTTACTCAAAGCTGGCGCCAAAGGCTACATTACAAAGGGTGCACCTGTGACCGAAATGGTACGTGCCATTAATAAAGTGATGCAAGGCGGCAAATATTTCAGCGCTGATATTGCTGAACAACTGGCCAGTTCTTATCTATCGGATACACAAACCTCGCCTTTTGATGCTCTGTCTGAACGTGAAATGCAGGTGGCGATGATGGTCGTGAATTGCATTAGTGCACAGGAAATTTCTGACAAGCTTTTTGTGAGCGTAAAAACGGTCAATACTTACCGTTACCGAATTTTTGAAAAGCTCAACATCGACAGTGATGTGAAGCTGACTCACCTTGCTATTCGTTATGGCTTAATCAAACCCTGATGCAAGCTGACTAACACCCGCATGCTGCAATACTCAACCAATATTCAGTTAAATCAATACCGTCTAGGTGTTTGGTATGCGTCTTATCGACTGTTTATTGGCTGTTGTTTGTTGCTGGTTTATCTGCTGACCTATGAGCAGTTGTTTTCAAATTATCAATATCCAGTATTGTATCGTTCTGTCCTGATTGGCTTTATTTTTATCAGTGCCTTTCAGCTATTGAGCCTCAAGCATGTGCGCAAGCGCATATCACTTCAGCTCACCTTGTTGTTTATTGTCGATGTCATTAGTCTCAGTTTACTCACTTTCGCCACCGATGGTCCAAACTTACAGTTAAGCTTATTGTTTGTGATCACGATCTTTGCCGCTTGTGTATTGGTCGATAAACAAAAAGCGCTCATCATTACCTTGATTGCTGTGATTACACTGGTTTATCAACACTTTATTGGAACGCTATTTTCAATTAGTTCATTGAATACCATTGGCAACAGTGCCGTGCTCGCCTTTTTGTTCTTTGTGGTTTATGGGTCTGGACAAATTGCAGTACGACGTTTTCAAGTCCTTGAAAATTTAAACTTCTATCAGTCCCAAGAACTGGACCAACTGCAAAACATTAACCGTTATATTTTAGAGCAAACCGAGCTCGGCTATTTGGTTCTCGATGAAAACTGCCACATGGTGCTGAGTAATCCTGCAGCCTGTGCATTATTGGGTATCTCCCCGATTTATGCTCACGATAAATATCCTTTGTACAAAGCACAGCCTGATTTATTTGAACTCCTCAAATTCGACCAACTGAAGAATGGAGAAAAATTCCAATTTACATCCCAGCTGAGTCGCTTTCAAATTCAGATCGAAATTCAAAAACTACAAGTACCGAATCAGACACTCACCTTATTCGTCCTGCAAGATGCACAAAAAATTAATCAACGTGTACAACAACTCAAACTGGCTGCACTGGGTCAACTTTCTGCCAGCATTGCACATGAAATCCGCAATCCACTGGCAGCCATCACGCAAGCCAATGAATTAATGCAACTTAACGACCCACAACAAGAACTGTTGCATAACATGATTGCCAAACAAGCCTCACGGATTGATAAAATTATTGGCGATACACTGAACATGGCACGCAGTAAAGAAACCTATCCGACCTTGATTGATGTCGCCGCTTTTTTAGAACGTTTTATCGTTGAAGATTTGCCCGATGTCAAAGATCAAATTGATTACCGCATTTCCGATCAAGCTCAGATTCAGTTTGATGAACAACAACTGAGGCAAGTGCTGATCAACCTGATTCGATACGCCATTCGGCATAATGCAGCTGAAGCTGAGCACATTCAAATTCGTGTCTATAGCTACAAAAACCTCGTCCATATTGAGGTCTGCGATTTTGGTGAAGGGGTCGCCACTCAGGATCAAACCGCCCTGTTTCAACCGTTTTTTAGTACCTCAATCAATGGAACTGGGTTAGGATTATATTTATCCCATAGTTTCTGCGAAGCCAACCAAGCTAAGCTATACTATGTAGAACAAAAAATAGGGGCATGCTTTCGGATTGAATGCCCCCGTATAAACAATGACGTGTAATTTTTGGGGTTAAACGTGGAAAAAAAACCACTTGTTTTATTGGTGGATGACGAACAAGACTTATGTACACTGATGCAAATGTCTTTAAGTCGGATGGGGATTGATACACATATTGCCTATCGCTTACAAGAGGCGGTTCAAGCCCTGAAAACGCATCAATATGATGCCTGTCTAACCGATCTGAATTTACCCGATGGTAATGGTCTGAGCTTGGTCGATTTTATTGCTCAAAATTATCCTAATTTGCCTGTTGCAGTGCTGACTGCTTACGGCAATATGGATATTGCGATTGCAGCACTTAAAGCTGGTGCTTTTGATTTTGTCAGTAAACCAATCAACCAAAAACATTTAGAGCAACTTTTACAAAAAGCCTTTAATCAGCCCATCAGTCAGCTGCATATCCAAGAAGATACGCTTGAACATCGTCTGCTGATTGGTCAGTCCCTTCCTATTCAACAGCTACGCATAACCTTAAAGAAAATTGCACGCTCGCAAGCCCCTGTCTGTATTACGGGTGAATCAGGCACTGGCAAAGAAGTGGTGGCTAATCTGGTACATCGCCTGAGCAATCGCAATGAAGGGCCATTTATTGCCATTAACTGCGGTGCCATACCGACCGAACTGATGGAAAGTGAATTGTTTGGACACCGTAAAGGCAGCTTCACAGGGGCCACTCAAGACAAACAAGGGCTGATTCTCTCTGCACATGGCGGCAGTTTATTTTTAGATGAAATTGCCGAGTTACCGCTCACTATGCAGGTGAAACTGCTGCGCGCGGTACAAGAAAAACGGGTGCGAAAAACGCATTCGCCCAATTGGGAGTGACACGGAAATTGATGTCGATTTTCGTGTGATTAGTGCCAGCCATCAAGACCTAGAAGCACTGGTACAACAAGGCAAGTTCCGTCAGGATTTGTACTTCCGCATCCATGTCATGGACATTGTGCTGCCAGCCCTACGTGAGCGTGGCAATGACATTATTCTTTTAGCACAACATTTCATTCAGAAAATCTGCCAAGAATGGGACATCCCAGTCAAAGCATTGAGTGAACGTGCACGTGAATTTTTATTGGCCCAATATTATCCAGGCAATGTGCGTGAATTACGCAATATGATGGAACGTGCCATCACTTTAAGTGATGAAAGCAGTATCGACTTACCACACTTGCAAACAGCCCCACTGCGACCAATTGCTCAGACCAACTATGCCAATGCCACGCAACAAGGTACTGTTGGCAATGATCAACTCAGTCATATGCCTTCGCGTAAATTGCCCGAAGAGGGTTTAGAGCTGTATTTAGAAAAAATTGAAAAAGAAATTTTGATGAATGCGCTCAATCTTACCCACTGGAACCGAACACTGGCGGCTAAAAAGCTCGGCATGTCTTTCCGTTCTTTACGTTATCGCTTGAAGAAATTCGGGCTAGATGGCGAAGACGATTCCGTTTAAAGACTTAACGACGGTTAATTAGAATCTCTGCCACATGTTCAACATAGCTTTCGTCTTTGAGTTCATGTGGCATTGGATATACCTGATTTGGCGCAATTCCTACTCCTTCAATCATCCGACCACTTGGGGTGTAATAATGCGATACCGTCATTTGCAAAGCTGCACCATTCGATAACGGAAATAGTTTCTGTACCACGCCCTTACCATAACTTTTTTCACCAATCACCCACGCCCGTCCATGCTCCTTCAGCGCAGCGGTAAACACCTCCGCGGCCGATGCAGAGCGATCATTAATCAGAATCCCCACTTTTAAGTTTTGAAACTCTAGGCTTGGTAAAGCTTGGAACTGTTGATCCCCTTCAGAACGGCTTTGGGTTGAAACAATCACCCCTTGATTTAAGAATAAATCAGCAGATTCAACTGCGGCAGACAACAGCCCCCCGGGATTATTTCTGAGGTCAATCAAGACCGCTTTTAAACGCGAAGACTGATGTTCTTCAATCAGTTGCTGAATTTCATTGGCCGTATCCTGTTGAAACACCCGCACCTTGAGCACCAAAACTTGGTTATTCAACAGTTGCGCCTGAATATCGGTTTCAACCTTTTTGGTTCGGACTAAATTGATCGGCGTTGAATTGGCTTTTAACTGTAGGCTGATGGTACTACCAATTGCCCCACTGAGTAATTCATTGACTTGAGCATGGTTGAGCTTGCGTAGCTCTTGATCATCCACTTTAAAAACGGAGATCCCATTTTTTAAGCCCAGTTTGCTGGAATCTGAGTCAGGTTTTAATCCACGAATCAGCCATTGTTGTAAGCGAGAATCAAACTCTAAACTGAAGTCAACTGAAGCCAAATCCCCTTCGGTATATTGCACCAGTTGTTTATATTCTTGAGGAGATAAATAGCGAGAATAACGGTCTAAGCCACTGACTAAACCTTTAATGGCCTGTTGAAACAATGCTTCATCACTACGTTCAGCCACATAATTGTCTTTGACTAAACCGTAGATTTGCACAAATTGTTGAATTGATTCAATCGGAACCTCAACATAACCTTGTTCCAATTCATCATCAAAAGCGGGTGCTGCCGCAGTTTTTGCAACAGCCCCCATCGGGTGGATCAGACTCAGACCTAAAGCAATCACTACACCTATTGAAGTCCACGATGCTTTTGCCATTTACCCACCCAAATTGATTTATACGTCTAATGTAATTAAGTTACGACCTTGCATGTCTGCTGGAACAGGAAGATGCATCAAGCTTAACAAGGTTGGCGCGACATCGGCCAATACACCACCCTCCGCAATGGTTGCTTGGGTTGGGCCGACATAGATAAAAGGCACCAATTCTGTCGTATGCTGAGTATGCACCTGACCACTGTGATAATCCTGCATTTGTTCAACATTACCATGGTCAGCCGTAATTAACATATGGCCTTTTTGTGCCATCACCGCCTCATAGACACGGCCTAAGCATAAATCAACAGCTTCCACTGCTTTCACTGCAGCATTAAACACGCCCGTATGACCCACCATATCGCCGTTGGCATAGTTCACCACCAATAGATCAAACTCACCAGAGTTAATCGCAGCCACCAATTCATCGGTCACTTCATAGGCGCTCATTTCTGGCTTGAGGTCATAAGTAGCCACATTCGGTGACGGAATCAAAATACGTTTTTCACCTGGATATTCATCTTCACGACCACCACTGAAGAAGAATGTCACATGTGCATATTTCTCAGTTTCAGCAATACGTAATTGGGTTTTACCAAGGTCTGAAAGATATTCACCAATCGAGTTTTTTAATGCTTCAGGCATATACGCCACAGGTGCATCAATACTGGCTTGGTAGCGTGTCAACATCACAAACTTAGATAGGTTTGGTACGACTTTACGCGCAAAGCCTGCAAAATCTTTTTCAACAAACGCTTTGGTAATTTCACGCGCACGATCCGCACGGAAATTCATAAAGACGATGCTGTCACCGTCTTCAACTTTCACAGTATCGCCAATGCGTGTTGCTTTGACAAATTCATCAGATTCATCTGCGGCATAAGCCAATGCTAAACCTTCAACAGCTGTAGCTGCAGTACGTGTTGCTTCAGACTCTGTAAGTAAACGATAGGCTTGTTCCACACGGTCCCAACGGTTATCTCGATCCATCGCAAAATAACGACCAATCAGACTCACAATACGACCTTGATTTGGATATTGAGCAAACAATGCATCTAATTTTTCTAAAGAAGGCTGTGCACTACGTGGCGGGGTATCACGACCATCTAAGAAGGCATGGAGATACACGGTTGCACCGCGTTTTAACGCAAGTTCAGCCATGGCAACAATGTGGTCTTCGTGTGAATGCACCCCACCTTCAGACAATAGCCCCATGATGTGCAACGCACCACCCGCTGCTTTGGCTTTCTCAACAGCATCAACCAAAACTTCATGCTCGAAAAAAGCACCCGTACGAATGTCTTTGGTGATTCGGGTAAAGTCTTGATAGAGCACACGCCCTGCGCCCAAGTTCATATGACCCACTTCAGAGTTGCCCATTTGGCCATCTGGCAGACCCACATCTTCACCAGAACCTGAAATTAAGCTATGCGGATGCTTTGCTTCAATCGCTGTTAAATTCGGTCGATTCGCTGCTAAAAATGCATTGTCTTCGATCGCTTCACGGTGTCCCACACCATCCATAATGACCAGTACGTGAGGGATTTTGCCAGCAGTTGCATCCGCCATAATAAGCACTCTTTTTTTGTCTACAAATTCATCGCTCTATCTTACCGAATTTTCGGTCAAGACTCTATGCAGGCATGATGGTTTAACACCATCATCCGCATTGTTTTCTTCAATATCGTACAGTTATCGCGCACGTTGTAATAAATAACCACCTGCGACAAACATCAGTAAAATCGGCACAAAAACAAACCATGCGGGTGAAGGTGAATAAACCAAACTTGCATAACCCAAGAAGTCTTGCAGGTAAAAGAAACCTAAGCCTGTAAACAGTGCAATGACTAAACGAAAGCCCATCGATTGTTGGCGCAGTGGGCCAAAAATAAAGGAACAAGCAATCAACACCAAAGCAATTAAGGCAAATGGAGACGCCACTTTTTGCCAAAAAGCCAACTGATAAGTTTTAGGCACTTGGCTGTATTCATGCATATAGCTCATGAAACTAACCAATTGACTTGGTGAAAGGTCTTCAGGGTCAATCGTCACCATGTGTACATATTTCGGCTGCAGTGCCAATGCCAAAGGCGTTTCAGCGGCCTTTTGTGCCGTGGCGTTACCTGTCGGTAGTAAATCAACTTGGGCCGTATTTTCTAAGATCCAATGACCATCTTGCACAAACTGACCTTGCTCAGCATTTAAAACGCCTTTTAAACGAGCATTATTGTCAAAGTCGACCACTTGCACATTTTTCAGCTGACCTTGAGAGTTGGCATAATCGACATAAATAAAACGCTGCCCTTCTCGTGTCCAGTAACCACGTACTTCACCGAGCTCAGCCGCTGTTCGATGGCTTTTCACACCTTTGGCTTGCTCATTGGTATATGGAATCACCCATTCACTTAAAGCGAATGACAGTACCACCAAAATTAAAGCCGAACGAATCACCCAACCAACAATCCGCCAGAGACTCACCCCCACCGAGCGCATCACAATCAGCTCACTGTTTGAAGCCAAAGTGCCGAGGCCCAGTACCGAGCCAATTAACGCGGCAATCGGTAGAATCTCATAGAGATATTGCGGTGCTCCCCACAGTACATAACGTAAAGCATCCCAAGCACCATAACCTTCTTTAAGGGAGCCTAGCTCACCCAAATAGGTAAACAAAATTTGTAAGACTGATAAAATAGCGGTAGCACCCAGCATCGCCATCGCGGTGGTTTTGGTCACATGTTTTGCGACTATACGACGTGCGAACATGATTAAGACCCCGCTCGTTGTAATGTTTTCTTAATTTTCGGGGCCAGCTTTTGTTTACGCGAAAACAAAGCCGCTGCTATCGCATAGATCACCAAGATCAATGGATAAGCCCAAATCCCCATTTCTTCTTTACTGACTCGGGTTTTAATGGCCATCAAAGCCACGATTAAACTGGCAAAAATAAGCAATGCAGGGAACAGCTTTAAGTAACGGCCTTGGCGTGGACTCACTTCAGATAACGCCACAGCGAGGAGCAACGCCACTACAATGGCAAACGGTACAAAAATACGCCAGCCCAACTCACTCGCCACAACAGGATCATTACGATTATCCCAAAGTTTCATGGTGGACAATGCTTCAACATCAGCACTTTCAAACTTCGCTTCTTTATCATTTTCTAAACGTAGGCGATAAGACTGAAACTCGGCTTGGCTATAACGTGGCTGTCCCGGATAAATTTCATAACGGCGACCTTGCACCAAATCCACCACATTGGCAGGATCATTTTCAATTTCAACCCGCGTGGCTTCTTTGGCCAAAATCATGACATCGGGCTTACCTTCTGCTTCAGCGCGTTGATAGAAGAAGATGTCTTTGAGGTTCTTACGGTCTTCGGATAAGTCACCCGCATAAATGGTATAAGGCCCCGATGAAATAAACTCTTTGGGTCGAACCAAATCAAAACCAGTACGCACCGCCTGACTGGTGGTGAGCTGCTCAAACTGACGAACACCCCACGGCGCCATCCAAAGCATCAGCACGGCTTGAACGGCAAGAAACACCACGGTCATAGGAATCAGCAGTCGCCCCAATTGGTTACGACTGACGCCACTACCATTGAGTACTGCCATTTCATGATCGACATACAGACGACCAAAAACCAGCATCAGCCCAATAAAAAAGCCTAGAGGAAGAATCAGCGTTAAAAATTCAGGCAAACGATAGCCAATAATGCTAAATAAAATACCTGCATCTAAGCGACCCTGCGCGGCTACGCCAAAATACTTGATCAAACGACCGCCCATCATGATCAAGGTCAATAAGGCGATCACAACCAAGGATGTCGACACCACTTGTTTGACCAGATAACGCCGAATAATCAAATTAATTCTTCCAAAAATAGGTGAATAAAAACTAGCGCTAGTTTACCCGAATAGTGAAAATATAAAACCTGTACTCTTGTTGCACTTTGCAACTCTATTCATGTTAATGTTTCAGTGGTTTAATCATTTTCAAACTTTATAAGGCTTAAATAAAACTTATGAAACTCTCTATTAATACGTCATTCACAGAGAATACGTCTAGCCAATTTTTGTTGATATTAGTAGATTCTGAAAACACGCAACACCTTGCAAATGCTTATCAAATTAATGATTTAAACAACTTAATTGAAGCGACTCAGTTTAAAGCCGCGTTCAATGAAACCTTGAGCCTCATTGGTCAAATTCCAACAAGCCCCAATGCAGCCTTGGTGGGTGTCGGGAAAGCAGCTGAATTACAAGCAGCAAAGCTGGTGAAAATTGCTCAAACCATTATCAAAGCTTCACAAAAAAAATTCAAACACATCAGCCTTGACCTTTCAGCCCTTCCAGCTGAACTCCATTATTTATTTGCCCTCAGTTTGACGCAAGCCGCATATGCTTTTGATGAATTCAAATCGAAAAAAGCAGACAACGTGCTTGAACAGATCAGCCTGATTGCTGCTGAGTCGCCGCTGAATGCTGCGCAACTTAAATTGATTGAAGCCGTGCAATCTGGTCAAAGCTTTGCTCGTGACTTAGGCAACCGTCCAGGCAATATCTGCTTCCCTGAATATTTGGCAGAGCAAGCCTTAGAACTGGCAGCCCAATATCCTGACCTACTCCGTGTTAATGTCCTTGATGAGCAGCAAATGGCTGATCTGGGCATGCATTCCTTCCTTGCGGTGAGCAAAGGTTCAGACCGCCCAGGCCGTATTATTACCCTTGAGTATCAAGCTGAACGTTCTGAAGCCCCAGTGGTCTTGGTCGGTAAAGGAATCACCTTTGATACAGGTGGCATTTCATTGAAACCGGGCGCTGGTATGGATGAAATGAAATATGACATGTGTGGTGCAGCATCGGTTCTAGGGACACTCCGTGCTCTATGTGAATCACGTTTAGCCATTCATGTCGTAGGTACGATTGCTGCAGCTGAAAATATGCCGTCAGGCAAAGCTACACGTCCGGGTGACATCGTGAGCACCATGAGCGGTCAAACCGTTGAAATTTTAAATACCGATGCAGAAGGTCGTTTGGTGCTGTGCGATACATTGACCTATGTAAAACGCTTTAACCCTGAACTGGTCATTGATATTGCAACCTTAACAGGTGCCTGTGTCGTGGCACTCGGTTCAGTCTTAACGGGTATGTTTACCCCAGATGACAAACTGGCGGCCGAACTGTCTGAAGCAGGTCAAAATAGCTTTGACCGCGTCTGGCGCATGCCTGTGATTGATGACTATCAAGAACAGTTAGACTCTCCATTTGCAGATATTGCCAACATTGGCGGGCCTAAAGCTGGTGCCGTAACTGCAGCGTGCTTCTTGCAACGTTTCACCCGTGATTACCGCTGGGCGCATTTGGACATCGCAGGTACAGCATGGAACTCGGGTGCCAATAAAGGGGCAACCGGTCGCCCAGTACCCTTATTGATGCAATTCTTAGCTCATCGTGCGCAGTCTAATGGCTAATATTAGCTTTTATCTGTTTGAACAAAGTCCTGAACGACAAGTCGAAAGTGCTTGTCGTTTATGTCGTAAAATCTTGCGTCAGCCAGAGCGAATCTGGTTGTATGCAAGCGACACTGAACTACAACAGCAACTAGATGAACGTTTGTGGAGTTTTGATGACACGAGCTTTATTCCGCATGGCATTGATCAAATCGATGCGCGTATTTGTATCTCAGCCCAACTGCCTGAGCAATCTGACTGGATTGTGTTCAATTTTAACGATCAAGCTCTTGAACAGTTCGAAAAATTTAGCCACATTATAGAAATTATTGAAAATAACGAATCGGCCAAACAACAAGGTCGTGAAAAATTTAAACAATATAGACGTCTCGGAGTTGAAGCTCGAACCTTCAAGCTTTAAATGATTCCCCGTCTAAATAAGGAGATGCGTAGTGGCATTGAATGTTGGTCCAGATTTTAAACAGCGCTGGTTAAATGTACCTGATGCTGTTCGTCAGGCCTTTATTGATGACCTGAGTCGCGTCTGCGATGTACTCAAACCTGAAACAGGTTTGCACAGTTGGATTGAACAAGATCAACGTGCTCAAGCTGTCTCGACCCAACGAATTGAACAAGCGTATGCTGATCTGAAAGCACAGCTGATTGAAGAAGCGCGGATTCGTAAACAACAAGCATTAGAAAAATCACTGGCAGACAAACGCGCAGCACAGGAAGCTTATGCGGAGAGCCTCAAAAAAGATGAAATCCGTCAGTTCAATGAGCAAACCCAAGCTTTAAATGTGATGCGTCAAAGTGTCGATCAGGAAATTTCGAGTTACACCGCACGCTATGAGAAAACGCCTGAACAAGCTCTGGACTATGCCAAAGGTAAATTTGGTATTGATGACTCACAAATTTTGTCTGAGTTAGAAAGTGTCCGTTTACGTTTAGAGCTTGAAGCGGAAACCTTAATTGAAGAGTCCGTCGCCAGCTACCGCAGTAAGCTGCAAGCCGCGGCTCAAGAAGAAATTGACTATATTTTGAAAAATTCAGACTTTTCTGATGAAGTGGTATCCAACTCTGCCTAACTGGCCTTGGCTTCCACTTAAACTCACTTCGGTGAGTTTTTTTATGCACCCTTGTTTTGCTCGGCTGATGTGGTCTGTGATCTCAAACCAACACATCAACCATAAACGATAAGGTATTGCCCACACCATAACCAATCGCCAACAAACTACCAATCCAAATCAGGCCACCGGTCACGTTGTACCACATAAAAGTCGCCAAGCTCATATGCCCTGCGCCCGCAGCAAAAGGCGCGAAAGAACGTACAAAAGGAATAAAACGTGCCACTAAAATGGTTTTACCACCATGCTTTAAGAAATATTGATTGGTCTTCATCATATATTCGGGTTTCAGCCAACGCGAATGCTGATGGGCAAATTTAAAGCC
Organism: Acinetobacter sp. AB03; assembly: GCF_058107045.1. Taxonomy (NCBI): domain Bacteria; kingdom Pseudomonadati; phylum Pseudomonadota; class Gammaproteobacteria; order Moraxellales; family Moraxellaceae; genus Acinetobacter; species Acinetobacter sp. AB03. Next base: position 3,001,872 of record NZ_JBUEBA010000002.1, read on the forward strand.
CAGCTTCTGACCGGTATAATAATTGACGATATAACCCAATACCGCAGCAATCATCATCAAAATACCCATGGTGTGGATATGGATTAAATCCGAGCTAGAACATAGGGCACCAATGGCAATCAGTAAACTGTCACCCGGCAAAAAGAACATAAAAACGAAACCGGTTTCTGCAAAAATAATCAGAAAAAGAATCGCATAAATCCAAAGGCCGTATTCTGCAAGCAGTACGGGCAATAATTGTTCTAGATGGAGAAAAAAATCAATCATTGTCACCGATCCGTGCAATGAACTGCGTACTATCTTTCATCATACTCAATTGCTTACCTATTCATTTCAAAAGAAAAACTCCCTCATTTTGGGCAAATAGGGAGCTCATCTTTTGTCTATTCTTGCTGCAATCTAAACGATTTTTCTATTTCAAGAAACCATTTTGTGCCAAAAAGTCTAAACTAATTTTAGATTGTGGGGGAGTTTCCGCAGCTTTGTCACCCATCATCAGACGTTCAATGTAGCGTGCTAACACATCCACTTCAAGGTTCACTTGACTGCCTGCCTTCCACGTTCCAATGTTGGTTCGTTCAGCCGTATGCGGAATTAAATTGAGGCTTAAAATACGCCCACGCAAATGATTAATGGTTAAACTGATCCCATCGACCGTGATCGAGCCTTTTTCTGCCAAGTAACGTGCAATCTCGGCTGGCGCAGTCACTTCAAAATAAAGCGAGCGTGCATCTTCACGCACAACGGTGATTTCACCCACAGCATCGACATGACCTGACACAATGTGTCCACCAAAACGTGTAGTGGGCAACATCGCCTTTTCCACATTGACACGTTGGCCAACTTTCCAGTGGGTCAGTGTGGTTCGGTTCAAACTTTCACGTGAGACATCGGCAGCATACCAGTGCTCACCCCAGTCAATCACTGTGAGGCAAATGCCATTGGTGGCAATCGAGTCACCCAAATGTACATCTGACATATCAAGATCCGTACCAATGCGCAACCGCACATCGCCACCGACATTTTGTACGCTTTCAACTGTGCCTAGACTTTCAATGATCCCTGTAAACATGTCTTATTTCTACCTCTATATTTTTACCACAGCGCCAACTGTGTCGTGACCCCAGATGTATCGACTCCACCCAATTCGGCATAATGGTACAACTGCCCCAGTAGCTGACGAATTGGCGGACCTGACTTGGCATGGGTATCGGTGATCACAATAAACTCTAACACACGCGCACGCTCAGACTGACGCTGTTTACTCACGCGATAACGCGGTACATCCTGCGTTAATAAAGTCACGCGACCTCGCTCCAAATTGGCTTTGAGCAAGTCCCCTGCTTCAATATTACCATCGGTTGAATAACTGGTCAGAATGTAACGTGCATTGATGGTAGAAAGTAATTTTTCATATGCCTCTTTGGCATACTTTGACGAGTTATAAGGACTCGGACGCTCTTTACGCCACGCACGGTCAATTCCGCTTTTAAAACCTTTGGTGTCTGGTGTCGGCAAATCCACCTGATCCCATAAGGTTAAAGCATTTAAGACATGATAATTACTACTGTAAGCATGCTGGTTATAGGGTGGATCTAGATAGGCTACATCGACCTCAAAACTACTCATTTGGTTTGCCAAATGCTGCGCATCGACACACCACATTTCAGCCATCGGGTTCTTTTGCTTATTATCACCCACTTCACTAAAGCGACTTGGGGTCAACCACAGCAAGGATTCAATCCGTTCTAACGCTGTTTGGGTTTTACCCCCCCAGCCGTGGTGGAAGCTCTTAAAGACGCCGGAAGTATTGCTGACAAAACTGGCTGAATACAGCAGCGGTGCCAATAAAGCAGACATCTCCACATCATCGATTGCCCCTTGTGCCTGCCATGTGGCAATTTGCTGACGAATCGCATCGATACGCATGCCGTTGCGACGTTTGAAGAACAAACGATCTCGGCTTGGATCATAGATCTCATCATTTCGCGGACACAAATTATGTGTCACCCAGCCCTTAACTTCAGGCAAGCGGTTTAAATAATCAATGGCTTTTTGATAACCACCCAACTCTTTAAATGCAGGCGCTTCGGTACAAGCCAAGATGGCATGGTTCAACGCATGGCTATACGGTTCCCAGTCATTGGCAATCACGCGATAACCATTTTGACGCGCCAAACGCGAGACCACGCCCGAACCTGCAAAGAAGTCAGCAAAAATAGGCGCACGACCATCTGCACGGTTTAAAGTCCCTGTACTCTCGAGTGCCTCTAAAATCAGATGCAACAGACGGCGCTTATTCCCCAAATAAGGAACAAGTTGATGAAATAGATATTCATCGGTGGTACGTGCCGCGTGACGACGTTTATGATAAACCGTAGACTCTGAACTCATAATGACTCTTGAGAAGGGATAAGCGTTAAGCGCACATCATCACCCAATTGTGTGACATCCATGAGCTTAAAGCGGAGTTGCTCTGCCATCTGAGAAAACTCAGCATTGAACATTGCACGTGCAGACTGACCCAATAAGGTCGGTGCTACATAACTAATCATTTCATCGACCAACTTCTCTTGTAAAAAAGCCGTCGATAACGTTGCACCTGCTTCAACCATGACATCGTAAATTTGATGCGATTGAACCAACTGCTTTAATAACTGATCTAAAGACTGTACAGCAAACTGTAGCACGCCTAAATCAGCCAATGCTTGACGATAAGGCCCCATCACCATCACGGTGTCAGGCTGCTGTAAAATTTGAGCCGTCAGAGGCAATCGGCCTTGACGGTCTAACACCAGACGTTTTGGTTGTACAACTGTTGTCAGATCCGTAACACGCTGAAGCTGTCTGACATTGAGCTGAGGATCATCGGCCAGTATAGTTTCAATCCCAGTGATCACGACGCCAGAAATGGCACGAAAATGCTGAACATCTAAACGTGCGTCTGAGCCTGTAATCCATTTTGACTCACCCGAAGCCATCGCCGTTCGACCATCTAAACTAGAAGCAACTTTTAAACGCACATAAGGCATACCTGTAGCCATGGCTTTTAAAAAGCCCGCATTCAACTGATGCGCTTCGGCTTGGCAAATACCAACATCGACCTCAATGCCTGCTTCTTTTAAAATTTGTACCCCTTTACCAGCCACCAAGGGGTTGGGGTCTGGACAGGCAATCACAACACGTGCCACACCTGCCTCGACCAAACCTTTGGCACACGGCGGTGTACGCCCATAATGCGCACAAGGTTCTAAAGTGACATAAGCCGTTGCGCCTTGGGTCTGTTCGCCCGCTTCGCGCATCGCAAAAACTTCTGCATGGGGCTGACCCGCTTTAGGGTGATAACCCGTCCCTAGCAACTGCCCATCTTTGACAATGACACAGCCTACATTTGGATTTGGCTTGGTGCTGTATTGACCTTGTAGTGCTAAAGCAATCGCTTGTTTCATCCAAGCTTGGTCGGCGTGTAAAGCACTAGACTGTAATTCAGACATGGATGCCAACTCGCTTAATGTTCACGTTGTTGCATTTGTTCAATTTGGTGGCGAAAGGCATCCACATCCTGAAAGTCTTGATAGACCGATGCAAAACGTACATACGCAACATGATCCAACGAAAATAAAGATTGCATAACAATTTCACCAATGGTGCGTGATTTCACATCACGCTCACCTAAACGGCGGATTTGCAGCTGAATATCGCTCAAGACAGTTTCAATTTGCTCTTGCGTCACGGGACGTTTTTGTAAAGCATGCATCAAGGAACGACGCAATTTTGCTTCATCAAAAGGTTCACTTTTTCCATCCGACTTGATCACACGAGGCATGACCACTTCATAACTTTCAAAGGTTGTGAATCGTTCACCACAACTAATACATTCACGACGACGACGAATTTGACAACCTTCAGCGGCCAAACGTGAGTCGATCACTTTACTGTCTTCAGCGTTGCAAAATGGACAATGCATAGTGGTTAAATTGAACAAATTTGAATGGTTTTAGAGTGTAGCAAAAATTCGGTGTTTTGTAGAGCTTTACGCTAGATATAGAAAAAAAACAGCCCTTTCGGGCTGTTTCACACAATATATTGATTATACTGTTTATTTATTATTCTATTGATTAGTCCACACGTTCGCCATGTTGACTCAAGTCTAGACCCATACGTTCATCATCAGATTCAACGCGAATTCCAATCACTAGATCAATCACTTTTAAGATAATGAAGGTTAATACTGCTGAGTATGCGATCGTTGCCAATACCCCTTCAACTTGAACCCAAAGTTGATGCATCACATCACTTGGCGCTTTGTCGCCCATGATGAAATCGCTGGCAAAGAATGCCGTTAAGATTGCACCGACAATACCACCCACACCATGTAAACCAAACGCATCTAAAGAGTCGTCGGCTTTTAAGGCACGTTTCAATGCACTGATACCCCAGAAGCACACCACACCACCGATTAAACCCATCGCCAGTGCACCGCCGACAGTCACAAAGCCTGCTGCTGGTGTAATCACTACCAGACCAGCAACCGCACCAGATGCAGCACCGAGTACTGAACCTTTACCACGTGCAACTTTTTCAGTAATTAACCAAGAGATTGCCGCTGCTGCTGCTGCTACTTGCGTCACGAGCAATGCATAACCTGCTGAGCCGTTTGCGCCCAATGCAGAACCACCGTTGAAACCAAACCAACCAACCCACAGTAAGCTTGCACCCACAACGGTTAATGCCAAGTTGTGTGGAGCCATTGATTCACGGCCTAAGCCCATACGTTTGCCCAGCATATATGCAGCAACCAAACCTGCCACACCTGAGTTGATGTGTACAACGGTACCGCCAGCAAAGTCGAGTGCACCATCATTTGCTAACCAGCCACCGCCCCATACCCAGTGAGTAATTGGTGCATAAACCACGACTACCCAAATCGAGATGAAAGCGATAAATGCGCCGAATTTCATCCGTTCTGCAATTGAACCACTAATAATGGCAACCGTAATGATGGCAAAGGTCATTTGGAAAATAACGAATAGAACTTCAGGAATCGTCCCTGTGAGTGCATCTGTGGTAATCCCAGTCAGCATAAACTTATCTAAGCCACCGATAAAGGCATTGCCCTCACCAAAGGCCAATGTATAACCAATGATGACCCATGCAATACTCACCACTGCCGCAGCAACAAAGCTATGTGCCATGGTGCTTAAGACATTTTTCTTACGAACCATACCGCCGTAGAATAACGCTAAACCTGGAATGGTCATTAATAAAACCAGTGCTGTGGAGACTAAAATCCACGCCGTATCACCTGTATCTAATGTTGGTTCTTCTTCTGCAGGTGCGGGTGCTTCTACTGGAGCAGCAACGGCTTCAACCGCTTGTACCGCTGGAGCAGCCACATCCGTTGTTTCAACCACTGTGACTTGTTCTGATGGAGTTGGCGCTGTTGCTGCTTCTTCAGCCCAAGCAACAGAACCACCTAAAAGTGCGCCAGATAAGCTCAGCGCGAATAGCATCTTTTTCATTCGTATCCCCCAACCTAATTTGTGCGAGTTATGTGTTACTCAGCAAACTTCATGCCAAATTAAACGGCATCGGCACCTGTTTCACCTGTACGGATACGGATGACTTGCTCTAAATTTGTGACGAAAATTTTACCGTCGCCAATTTTTCCTGTACTAGCCACACGTGTGATTGACTCAATCACCGCGTCGACCATTTCATCACTGATCGCGATTTCGATTTTTACTTTTGGTAAGAAATCAACAACATATTCAGCGCCACGATAAAGTTCAGTATGACCTTTTTGACGACCAAAGCCTTTGACTTCAGTTACCGTGATCCCTTGAACACCAATTTCAGACAGTGCTTCACGCACATCATCCAATTTAAACGGTTTTACAATTGCAGTTACGAGCTTCATGTTTGTTTTCCTTCGGCTTATTTCACCAGTAAGGTTTTATGTTCAAATTTCATGCCAAAAATTCTTAGGTTGGGGGGAAAAGAAAGTCTGACATGAGTTTTCTTTATACCCTATTCTATACATTTAAATGCGTTTTGAGCTTCAAAATTCAGGTTTTTTAGTCGAAGATTTATGATTTTTTTACAATCGATGAAATCATATTTCATCTGAAAGGCTATAGAGTCAGAAGCAGCAATGGTACACTGCTGTCACTTCTCCAACTGTTGGATATAGAAATGATTGAAACTTTATTACAAGCCATACTGGAACAAGTCGAACAACCTAAACAAGACTTAGAACATAATTTACGCGCACTGCTGAATGAAGCGGTGACCAAGATGGATTTGGTTTCCAAAGATGAAATTGAGCGTCAACGTACTGCACTGAATAATGCCAATTTGCGTTTAAATGACTTATTGAAACAAGTGGAAGCTTTAGAGTTACGCATTCAGAACAAAAAATGAGCACCTGTTTGGTGCAACAAAAGACGCATAACGAATTAAAATAATGCACTATAATGGAACAAAAGATGTCTTTTGCCAAAATTTACACTCGAGCTTTGCTCGGTTTACACGCACCTTCGGTTGAAGTTGAAGTTCATCTGAGCCAAGGACTACCCTCTTTAACCATTGTGGGGCTTCCTGAAGCAGCCGTTCGGGAAAGTAAAGATCGGGTACGCTCCGCCATTATCAATAGTGGCTTTCAGTTTCCGACTAAACGCCTCACTATCAACCTTGCGCCCGCAGATCTGCCCAAAGACAGCTCACGACTGGATTTGCCTATTGCACTGGGTATTTTAATTGCCTCTGGTCAGCTCCCTGAGCAAGGGACTGACAATTTTGAATTTATAGGTGAGTTGGCACTTGATGGGCAACTGCGACCAATTTCAGGTACTTTAAGTATTGCGATTGCCTGCCAGCAAGCTGGACATCAACTGATTTTACCTGAGGCCAATGCGCAAGAAGCCTCTCAACTGCCCAATTTTCAAGTATTTGCAGCGCAACATTTAAAACAAGTCTGTGAGCATCTGTCGCAAAACCATCTCATCCAACAGTTTCAACCCACGGCGCTAAAAGCCTCCCAACATTACAAATTTGATTTGGCCGATGTTAAAGGTCAACTACGTCCGAGACGTGCCTTAGAGATTGCGGCAGCAGGTGGTCATTCTTTGCTATTTAAAGGACCGCCAGGAACAGGGAAAACCCTATTGGCTTCACGTTTAGCCAGTATTTTACCGCCCTTGAACACGCAAGAGAATTTGGAAGTGGCGAGTATTTACTCGGTGGCCAATCATCAACATCCTTTTGGACAGCGGCCATTTCGTGCACCGCACCATACAGCTTCTGCAGTTGCCCTAGTCGGTGGCGGGTCACAACCCAAACCCGGTGAAATTACTTTGGCACATAAAGGCGTGCTGTTTTTAGATGAGCTACCAGAGTTTGACCGCAAGGTGTTGGAGGTTTTAAGACAGCCGATTGAAGCCAAAGAGATTGTGATTTCGCGTGCTTCACGGCAGATCACCTTTCCAGCCAATTTCCAACTGATTGCCGCAATGAACCCGTGTCCCTGTGGTTATGCTTTTAATCAAGATAGCCGTTGCCAGTGCTCAGCCGAGGCGATTAAACGCTACCAAAACCGCATTTCAGGGCCTTTGCTGGATCGGATTGATTTACATATTGATGTACCACCCTTGCATGCTTCTGAATTGCAAGACACACAAGCCGTGGAAGACTCGGCAACTGTACGTGAGCGCGTGATTCAAGCTTATGAATGGCAAATGCAGCGCCAAGCTTGTCTCAATATGGCTTTATCACCCAAACAACTCGAACAATTCGCACCGCTAGATGGACAAGCGGCTTTAATCTTTGAAAAAGCACAACAGCGTTTAAATTTGTCTGCTCGGGGTTATCATCGGATTTTAAGAGTGGCCAGAACCATTGCGGATTTGGCCCAGTCAGAGCACATCCAAACAGGACATTTGACTGAAGCTCTCTCCTACCGACAGCAAAATGCCTAAAATTGCTAAATTCCACATAGAAAAACCCCTCCAGTCCTATGACTAGAGGGGTTTTGAAGATGCTAAAACTTAGAAAGTTTTAGTTAAGGTAAACACAGCACCTGTTTCTACACCACGTGCTGTCACATGATCCAGATTATCAGTATCAATATTGGTTCCTACTGCTGCCAATTCTGCTGTTGCACCAGGAATAGACTGGAATGCATAGGTCACACCTACTTTCCAATCGACATAATTGTCATCATCACCAAATGAATATTTATCTTCATCACTGACCACGGTATAACCCACATTCGCAACGCCACCAAAGCCCGTTGAACCAAATGGAATTGCATAACCAGCATTGATGTTCCAACTGTCTGTATCTGCTGCAACATAGTCATTGGTATAGTTTACATTGGTCAGTAGGCTGTCCCCTTCAGTAAAGACACTCGCAAAGGTTAATTTGCCATAAAACTCTAACCAGTTCAGATCATCTGCACTTGGATAGTTGTAGTACACCATACCCACATCAAGCACTGGCTTGCTGGCAAAGCTTTCTAATGTTGTTGCAAAACCAATCGATGGATCGAGTTCTAAACTCGGTGAACCTTCGCCAAAATCAACATTTGACCCCCAAAGACCCAAATACAAGCCTGAGTCATGTGCCAAAGTAAAGCCCGCTTGTACCGCTGGATCATTTTGGGTTTGAGTTAAACCACGGAAACGATAGTCGGTTGTTACAGCAGCACTTCCGCTAAAAGAGAAACCAAACGGTAATGCTGGCTCGTCATCTGCGAAAGTGAATGTAGAAGCTGAAGCCACCACAGCTAAAGATAATGCTTTAAGTGCAAATTTCATTGTTTGATTCCCCCACATCGTATCCGACGTTTTTTGGTTATTTCGATAAACTCATGTAGGTAGTAGCAATAGCTATGCCACATTCAATTCAAAACCAGACCCGTTTTTCAAAAAGTCATATTAAGAATTTGTTTTTATTCAATTTATATGAAATATAAAAAAATTAACTCGCACTCAACTTGATCGTAAAATATCTTCGCGGTGAATTGAAGCCAAGCTGATCAAGCAAACATAATTGTTTACAATATGCGCTATTTTGAGACTCATCTTTGGAACGTACGTTTTTAAGTGCATAAAAAAAGTGCATCTCCAACCGATCAGGATGCACTCTTCATATTTGTAACATTTAGAAGTTGTAAGTTAAACCCAGCACCAGATGGTCCTCTAAATCCTCTCCCATACGATTATGTACACCATAAATATAATCCGCAGACATCTCGATCCCTGTCTCTGCAAAGGGTCTACTCAGGCCTAAGCGAACTTCATTAACAGTAAAGTTCTTCTCTGTAGTGAGTATGGCATCATCATGCTGACGATAAATCGATGCACCAATTGAACTATTGAGTTGAAAGTTTTGTGGAAGTGCATAATGATGTGCAAGGCTTAAATAGGTATCGCCTGCATTGGCATAGCTTACATCGGCTAAAGCCACCGTGACGCCTACATCAAAGTCTTTATAGCTCAGACTATTTACAAACTCCGCTCCAGTCGTACTTCGGCGTTCTGTGCGATCTTCACTATAGACCGAGCCGCCATCATTATATAAATAAGTCACAATATGTGAGCGGTAGCTTAAATCTGGGCTGAGTGTGCCTGCATACCCCATATAAAAATCATGCTCAACACCGTGATCTTTACTGATATCCGCTGCATCATAATTCAGTGTTGAAGCCCAATAACCAGCATATAGACCAGATGCATGTTCATATTCAAGCCCTGCTTGTAGGGTCGGCTGATCATTTTCAATACCCCCACGATAAATATACTGACTGAGCACAGCAAGGCTTCCACTGAGTCCACCTTCTGAACTTTGTTGCTGTGGCTCACTTGCGTTGACCAACATACTGCCAGTGGAAAAAATTAAAAATAGTGCAATTTTATGTGAATTTTTATGCATTTAAGCTCTCAAAATCTCTTTAGACATGAATCATTTACTGATTCCATACCTATAAATTTTAAAGCTATTTTTTAACAATGGGTCCATTTTATCTAGGCAACTGCTGTGTAATTCATCATTTGCCAATCTGGGTATGGGTTATTCTGAACCGATTCCAGACGACTAGAAATGACTGAACACTTTGATTCATAAGCTAAAATGACCTAACAGTCTATATATTATATTCTGCGATACATAGCAAAAAACAGAATTAAGAAGAGAAAAATAATTCGATGTTTTATAAAGATAAAGATTTATTTTAGTAAACTGAATATTTTAACTAAAATTAAAATATTTCAAACATATCGCTTACAAAAAAATGCATTACTTTAGTTGAATATGTTAAATAAAAATGACAATTTTTCAGCGATTACTTATACAATTGCTGTTCTCTTTCCATCCAATTTGTATAAGGTTCGCTCCCCAATGCAAAACACAAAAAAATTAGCATTAGCAGTTTTAGTACAAACTGCACTTATATCAACAGCTTTTGCGAGTGAGCAAAGTGAATCTAAAGGTTTCGTTGAGGACGCTGAAGGATCAGTGTTATTTCGTACTGGTTATTTAAGTCGTGACAAGAAAAATGGTGTAGCTGATACAAGTTCAGCAGCTCAAAGCGCAATAGTTAAAATTGAGTCTGGTTATACCAAAGGTATCGTTGGGTTTGGTTTAGGCGTAGTTGGTGATGGTTCGTTCAAATTAGGCGAAAATAACCATGCTGGCAACCAAATGATTCCATTGCACAACAATGGTGCAAAAGATTCAAATGGCCATGTTGATGCTTATGACCACTGGGCTCGTGGTGGCGGTATCGTCAAAGCGCGTATTTCAAATACTGAAGTGCGTTATGGTACTCAAGTACTCGATTTACCTGTTCTTGCAAGTAATACTGGACGTATGGTTCCTGAATATTTTACAGGTACTTTATTAACTAGCCACGAAATCAAGAATCTTGAAATTGTTGCTGGTAAATTTACTAAGAACCAAATGTCTGATCAAATCAAAACCGATGCTGACGTCAATGGCAATGGTCTTGATCGTGCAATTGTTTGGGGAGCTAAGTACAAATTTGATGACAATTTAAATGCATCTTATTATGGCTTAGACAGCAAAAATGCTCTTGAACGTCATTATGTAAATGTGAACTTTAAACAGCCTTTAGCGAATGACAGTTCATTAACTTACGATTTAAGTGCTTATCATACTAAGTTTGATGAAGCAGCAAATACTTATTCACAAACCACTGATAACTTATCAGATCGTAAGAATGATATTTGGGCTCTTTCTACAGCTTATAATACTGGCGCACATAACATCATGGTTGCATACCAACAAAACAGTGGTAATGTTGGTTATGACTATGGTCAAAATGCTGATGGCTTCCAAAGTATATACCTTCCAAACTCATACCTTTCTGACTTTATTGGTAACGATGAAAAATCTGCCCAAATCCAGTACAGTCTTGATTTTGGTAAATTAGGTATATTACCAGGTCTAAACTGGACAACTGCATTTGTATACGGTTGGGATATCAAAGTCAAAGATATGACGAATGATGCGCAAGAGCATGAATTCTTTAACCAAGTGAAATATACAGTTCAATCTGGTTTTGCTAAAGATGCGAGCTTACGTTTACGTCATTCGTACTACCGTGCAAGTGATGAATATCAAACAAATGCATACATTGGTGACACCAACGAATGGCGTGTTTGGTTAGACATTCCTGTGAAATTCTTCTAATTTCTATGGAAAAGCTAATCTAATAAAAAACCTGCACATTGTGCAGGTTTTTTATTGAAGCCTACAATCAAACACAGTTCAATCGAGGCTTCATAGACAGAATTATTTTGCTGCTTCGATTGCTTTAAGCACTTCTTGCTTAGCAACTTCAGAACCTTCCCAACCTGTTAATTTAACCCACTTCCCTGGCTCTAAGTCTTTATAGTGCGCGAAGAAGTGTTCAACTTGTTGAATCAATAAAGGTGGAAGATCGGTATATTCTTTCACGTCTTTATAAATTGGCGTTAACTTGTCATGTGGAACTGCGATCAATTTCGCATCGATACCACCATCATCTTCCATGTTCAATTTACCTACAGGGCGGCAACGAATTACTGAGCCTGGTTCAACTGGATGTGGCGTTACAACAAGTACATCTAATGGATCACCATCTTCAGACAAGGTGTTTGGTACATAACCATAGTTCGCTGGGTAGAACATTGCTGTACCCATGAAACGATCTACAAAAAGCGCATCCGAATCTTTATCAATTTCATATTTGATTGGTGCTGCATTTGCAGGAATTTCGATGATCACGTAGATATCGTTCGGTGCATCTTTACCCGCAGGGATATTGCTGTAGCTCATAACATCACTCTTTAACAAGTTAAATCTTTTAAAAACCGCATCGATTATAACGGTTTTTGAGAAAAAAATATTTCTGCGATTATACATCCACTGGGTGAAAATATGTATGTTTCGCACTTAGCCCATTGTCAGTCGAATGACCAACAATAATAAACAAATTGGGCAAAGCAGTGACAACAGCCAAACGATCGATCGAAGCGTCGACCAGTTAGCCAAATAACAAATGCCATACACCACACGAAAGACAAGATAGGCAATACCAAACGTCATAGTGACCACTTGCGGAATCACCATATATTCAGCCATTAAAATGGCTGCAATAAATAAGGGTAAACTCTCAAAGCTATTTTGCTGTGCAGCATTGGCACGTGCAGCCAGACCAGTCGTCTTGGCTAGAAATTCACGCGGATGTTGATTATCTTTGGCGCGAAATCCTGCTGTTTTTTTAGCAATGATTGTAAATACGTAAGGCAGTAAACAAGCAATTAAAATGAGATAAATAATCCCGCTAATGCTTTGCATTGGTTTTTTCTCATCAAGATCATTTCGACGGCTATCATAGCATGGCATTCCGAGGATAAATTTGGTTAAATTATAGTGTTTTTATAATTTCCCGATGAGACTCCAGCATGGCTAGCCCTGATCAAAAAGAAATGTTCGACGTACTCGAAATTCAGCGTCAACATCAACGCCAAGTGGATCGTGTTTTAAAGATTGTGCTTCCCGTTACTGCATTTTTATTGGCGGTCATTTGTGCCAATATGAATATTGGTTCGACTCTTGGCACACTGGTCATGCTGATCATTGCATTTTGGATGGTCGGGATTAAACGTCAAAACCTATGGTCTTGGTTGCTTGCAGTGACCGTCTATTGTCTGATCGATAATGTCCTGAGTTTTGGTAGTTTTGCTTTCCCAGCCTTTAGTCGTCAGTGCGGTACGATGCTGACCTTTGTTGGCATCTTGGGCATTGGCCGTCCCTATATTGATCGCTGGTTAATGAAGAATTAAATGCGAACATGAAAAAAAAGCGCCTGATGGCGCTTTTTTTATTTGAACTTAAGCTGTTTTACGTAAATCTTTACGTAGGATTTTACCTACGTTTGATTTCGGTAACTCATCTAAGAATTCAACATAACGCGGACGTTTGTAACCCGTTAAGTTCTCTTTCGCAAAGGCCAAGACTTCTTCTGTGGTTAAAGATGGATCTTTCTTCACTACAAACAGTTTTGGTACTTCACCTGATTTTTCATCAGGTACACCAATGGCAGCTACTTCCAATACTTTAGGATGCTTTGAAACCACTTCTTCGATTTCTGAAGGGTAAACGTTAAAGCCTGACACCAAAATCATGTCTTTCTTACGGTCTACAATTTTCACATAGCCGCGAGCGTCCATGACACCAATGTCACCCGTACGGAAGAAACCATCTTCAGTCATCACTTTAGCTGTTTCATCTGCACGATTCCAATAGCCACGCATCACTTGTGGACCACGGATTGAAATCTCACCTTGTTCACCCAGTGCAACTTCCTTACCGTCATCATCCAAAATTGCAACTTCAGTTAATGGCAATGGAATACCAATCGTGCCGCTAAATTCTTCTGACGCTGGCGGATTTGCCGTTGCCACAGGTGAAGTTTCAGATAGGCCATAACCTTCAATGATGTTGGTTCCAGTAATTCGCTTCCACGCTTCTGCTGTAGAAGGAAGCACCGCCATACCACCGCCCATCGCCATTTTCAATTTGCTGTGGTCGAGTTGCTTAAACTCTTCATTGTTCACTAAAGCATTGAATAGTGTATTCACTGCTGGGAAGAATGACGGTTGGTATTTACGTAATTCTTTCATCACCGCAGGTAAATCACGCGGGTTTGGAATCAAAACGTTGGCTTGGCCTTTGTACATGCCGTACATCGCACAAACCATGAACGCAAAAATATGATATAGCGGTAAGGCACAGAAAATGCGGTCATCAGGTTGACCATCTTGAGCACCAAATTTACTTTGGAAAATACCGTCACACTGCAACATGTTCGCCACAAGGTTGCGATGCGTCAGTTCTGCACCTTTTGATACCCCTGTAGTGCCGCCAGTGTACTGAAGCACTGCTGTGTCACTTAACGTTAAGTTCGGGCGCTTATAGTTACTCGCACTAACTTTCGACATTGCCGCATTAAAGCGAATATGACCAGGAATATTCCATGCTGGAATTTGCTTACGCACAGAACGTAATACAAAGTTCACCAGGGTGCCTTTTAATGTACCCAACATGTCACCTACAGAGGCAATCACGACATGTTTAACTGGCGTTTTACCATTAATCGCTTGATAAACAGAGGCAAAGTTTTCGATGATCACTAAAACTTCTGAACCCGAGTCATTTAACTGATGTTCAAGTTCGCGCGCGGTATACAGTGGATTGACGTTAACCAATACTAAACCTGCACGGAATACACCCAAAGCAACGATAGGATACTGAAGAACGTTCGGCATCATCACAGCGACACGTGAGCCTTTTGCTAGACCCAAACTTTGTAAATACGTTGCAAATTTACGGCTTGCTTCTTCTAACTCATTAAAAGTGAGCACTTTATCCATAAAGATAAAAGCATCACGAGAGCCAAATTTTTGGAAATTTCGTTCAAAAACATCTACTAATGACGTGTTTTCTGGTGGCAATTCTACAGTCTCTGGAATCCCCGTTTTTTGGTATTCTGCGAACCAAATTTTTTCCATATCGCCCGATTCTCCTATCAGTAATCCTTAAATTTCAACTATTGTTCTCAATATTAAGCGCTCTTTATTTAACTTCTGTTGCTTAATACTGCATCCATTTCCCGCATACATACCATATATAACGTATTTTGATCAATGGATGCTAGTTTTATCTCTGAACTAACAGTTTATTTGCTTTTTGATAACCACGTGGTAATAACTGCCCTTTTGATGCTCTTTTGCCTATGTATTTTTGCAAGTCATCACCCTTCAATTTTAATTGCTGCTGTCCTGCAACGACTTGCAGTATTTCATCTAGCGTTAATCTTGTCATAAATACAATTTGATCTTTCTCTTCAAGTTGTATCAATTTATTACCTTTACCTTTATTCAAAATAGGCAACTCTGACAACTCTAAAATCAACAAACGACCCGCTGAGGTCAATAACGCCAAATGGGTGGCCTGATCAACACTTATTAATGGCATAACTGTGGCTTTTTCAGGTAAAGTCAGGAAGGCTTTCCCTGCTTTTGCATTGGTATCTAACTGTTTTGCCTGTGTTTTAAACCCATATCCTTTACTACTTAGTGCTATGACTTCGGCTTCATCATCAGCAATGAAGACTTGTTTAAAACCAACACCACTGGCTGGGGATAATTTTGAACTCAACGGTTCTCCCAGACCACGTGCGGACGGTAGGCTATTAATGGCTAGTGCATAACTACGTCCTGACTCATCCAGCACATACACGCGCTGATTCGATTTACCTTGTGCATGACTGAGGTATTGATCGCCTGCACGGAAGTTCAGGTTTTCAGCATCAACTTCATGACCTTTGGCTGAGCGAATCCACCCCGCTTCAGACAAGACCACGGTCACAGGATCAGCAGGCATGAAATCTTGCTCACTCATCGCCGTCGCTTCTGCACGATGCACGATTGGTGAACGACGGTCATCGCCGTATTTTTTCGCATCATCTTTGAGTTCATTGATGATCAAAGCTTTTAAAGATTCTGGATTAGCCAACTGTTCACGAATCAGTGCAGCTTTGGCTTCTAACTCTTCTTGCTCACGGCGCATTTCCATTTCTTCAAGTCGGGCCAAATGACGCAACTTGAGTTCTAAAATAGCTTCAGCCTGAATGTCATCAATATTAAAACGTGACATCAACTCCGCTTTGGGCTGTTCTTCTTCACGAATAATACGAATCACTTCATCAATATTTAAATAGGCAATAATCAAACCGCCCAAAATATGTAAACGTTTTTCAATTTTATTCAGGTGATATTGCAGACGACGGGTAACAGTTTCCTTTCGAATTTCAATCCACTCCAGCAAAATACGACGAATCGATTTCACTTGTGGACGGCCATCCGCACCAATCATGTTCATATTGACCCGATAGCTCGACTCAAGATCGGTGGTGGCAAAAAGGTGACTCATCACCGCTTCAGCATCAATCCGATTTGAGCGCAGTACGATTACCAAACGGGTTGGGTTTTGATGATCTGATTCATCTCGTACATCGCTCACCAAAGGCAGTTTTTTCGCCTGCATTTGATCTGCAATTTGTGAAATTACTTTCGAGCCTGACACTTGATAAGGCAAGTCCGTGATCACAATTTCATTTTTTTCGATGCGATACACCGAACGCATACGGTAACTGCCCCGACCTGTGCTTTGTATTTTTAACAGCTCTTCAGGTGGTGTAATAATTTCTGCTTTGGTCGGCAAATCGGGTGCAGGAATATATTCTGCAACTTTTTCATCGCTTAAATTTGGATTACGAATTAAGGCAATGGTGCCTTTCACGACTTCACGCAGGTTATGTGGTGGAATGTCCGTAGCCATACCAACTGCAATGCCTGTGGTGCCATTTAACAATATATTCGGAATACGTGCAGGTAAAGTGACTGGCTCTTTCATCGAACCATCAAAGTTATCCTGCCAGTCACAAGTCCCCTGTCCCAGTTCAGACAAAAGCACTTCACTATACTGAGATAATTTGGCTTCGGTATAACGCATCGCCGCGAACGATTTCGGATCATCGGGAGAACCCCAGTTACCTTGACCTTCAATAAACGGATAACGATAACTAAAAGGCTGCGCCATCAGCACCATCGCTTCATAGCAGGCCGAATCACCATGCGGGTGATACTTACCGAGTACATCGCCAACGGTACGCGCAGATTTTTTGGGTTTACCGCTGTGTTTCAGCCCCAATTCACTCATGGCATACACAATACGGCGTTGTACAGGTTTTAAGCCATCGCTGATATGCGGTAAGGCACGATCCATGATCACGTACATGGCGTAATTGAGATATGCTTGTTCAGTAAATTCTGCTACGGAACGGTTTTCTGTCGCTTGATGCGCAAGGTTCGTCATAACAACCTGTCATCCTAATTAATCGTTTTTTGTTTAAGTTCTTATGCTATGTCGCAGGCTCTGCCTATACAAGTGAAAGCGTACACCACTACGACAAATTGCGTCTTTAGATGTTCCTAGTGTCGTAAAATTATCCATTTTTTTTAAAATGAGCAACTAATTATTTTGAAGTTCAGTTCCTGTGTTCATCTCTGCTCATCAATGAAAATGGTTAAGCAACTTCAGTCTTCTCAACTTGATCGATACGATCGACAAAAAATCGGGGCATCCTCGCCCAAAATACGACACAACCAATTGGATAGATTGCATCAATCAAGTCGCAGCTATTTAAATAGCCTCATCATGCACGGGGCTAACTTTTATCAAAATGCAATGTTGAGAAGCCACATTTCAGCCGAGCAGATTGAATTTTTTATTGCTGAGTTGGATCTGGTTATCGGCTATTTTCAGATCCATCATCTAGATTTTATGTTGAAGTGTATTGAAGACTGAGAGTCTCAGCACATCTGACTCTCAATCTTCAGCACGGACTAAATTACAGTCCAATTTCTTCCAATGTTTTGCCTTTGGTCTCTTCACCCAAAATCAAAATTACCGCTGCAACCGCAAGCAACACTGCGGTAAACATCATGAAAATCGCACTAAATCCATTGCTCTGTACCATCATATGTGTCACCACCATCGGTGCAACAATACCGCCCATACGACCAATGGCCGATGCCCAGCCCGAACCAAAAGCTCTGATATTGGTTGGATATTGTTCTGGGGTATAGGTATACAACACTCCCCATGCACCAAGGTTAAAGAATGACATCAGACAGCCCCAGAACATGATCATGCTCACAGTGTCAGCTTGACCAAAGAAATACGCGGAAACTGCACACATGCCAATAAAACCAGCCAAGGTTGCTTTGCGTCCCAGCTTTTCGACCAGCCATGCTGCGGCCACATAGCCCGGAAGCTGTGCCAAAATCATCACCAGTACATATTCAAAAGACTGAACAATGCTATACCCCTGCTTCACCAGCAAACTGGGTAACCATGTAAAAATGCCATAATACGAATAAACAATGCCAAACCAAATCAACCATAACATCAAGGTTCTACGCGCAAATGCCCCCGACCAGAGCTGTGTAAAAGACACGGTCTTTTTTTCTGCCACCGGTTTAACGATGATATGCTCGATCACTTCCACACCACATTGACGTTCAATCTGCTGCACCAAGGCATGCGCTTCCACAATACGACCACGGTTAATGAGATAAGGAATTGACTCAGGCACTTTGAACCAAATCACAATGGCGTACAGTGCAGGAATTCCACCGATTAAGAAGGCCATATGCCAGTCAAATTTTGGAATCACAAAATACGCCACCAATGCAGCACAAAGCCAACCTAAGCCCCAAAAACTTTCTAGCAGCACGATAAAACGCCCACGCACCTGCGCAGGAATGTATTCACTGACCAAGGTCACCGCTACTGGCAACTGTCCACCCAAACCGAGACCCACAATAAAACGAAACACCAACAACCATGTTAAGTTCGGGGCAAAAGCACAGGCTGCCGTCGCTAAACTGTAAATCACTAGGGTCGCGGCAAAAACTGTTTTACGCCCAATACGATCGGCCAGACCACCTGAGCACACCGCACCAATGGCCATTCCGACAAAGCCAATTGAGACCACCCAACCTTTTTCGGTTGGGCTCATGTGCCAGTCTTCGGCCATTTTTGCCAAAATAAAAGAAATCAGCCCCGTGTCCATGGCATCGAACATCCAGCCCAAGCCAATGACCCACAACAAGGTGTAGTGAAATTTACCGATCGGTAAGCGTTGTATGCGAGAAACTAAATCCATAGCTCGGCCTCTAAAGCGGGAAAAGATAGCAGGCTGCTTTCTCAACAGGCTTTATCATTATGTGCTTTTTTTATACAAATAAGGCAGTCAAATCACTGCTATTTTAGCTGGCATCTTTCGAGGAAGCCGATTGCTCATCATCGTCTTGATAAATGAATTTTGGCATTTCTAAGCCAAAGTAAATCGCGATTAGACGTAAGCTAAAACCAAAGATCAAAGTCGAAATCACGGTCAGCTCAAGTGATAAACCGAGCTGAATGCAGCCCCAATAGAAAATCACCGCGACAAAAGAAATACTGGCATACAGTTCACGGCGGAAGACCAAAGGGACGTCATTACACAAAATATCACGTAAGATACCGCCCGATACCCCTGTCAGAACTCCTGCGACCGCAGACACCACAAAACCATGTCCCATTTCTAAGGCAATTTGACAGCCAATGATGGTAAAACCGATCAGGCCCAGAGCATCGAGCACCAAGAAGATATTACGTAAATGGCGCATCCACTTGGCAATCAAAATCGTCATAAAAGCGGCAAAACAGGTCAGCATCAAATATTCAGGATGCTTGACCCAAGTCAGCGGATAATGTCCTAATAACACATCGCGGACAGAACCGCCGCCCAGCGCTGTGACACAAGCAATAATCACTACACCAAACCAATCCATACTACGCCGACCCGCCGACAGTGCACCTGTCATTGCCTCTGCTGTGATCGCTATAATATAAATAATAGTGAGTAACATCGCCTGGATTCCATATAGGCTAATTGATGCGCGCTATTCTAAGCCAAATTTGCTTAAAATTATAAAAATTGTGCACAACATTGTTTAAATTTTTTCCCTGAACCGCAGATGCACGCTTGTTTCATGGTGATATGCATTTCAGTGGTTGGATCTAAAAAATACCATGCCTCTGCATGTTTCACAAAATGTGAAATTTCATGATGTATCTGTGGCGATGTGCCATCATGATAATAGGCTTTGAACTCGACCATGGCATGGTTTTTATCGAGTTTTTCATTGGCCTGCACGACGTCCAACTTCAACCATTGATTGCTTCGACTCCACTCTGCAATTGCTGCAACATCTAGAGCCTGTTGCTGCCCCAACGCTGTGGTTTGTACAATGTAATCAATTTGTTGTTTAGCAAAAGCACTATAACGTGAGCGCATAAGTTGAGCCACGCTCTGCGCATGACTTTGTCCCAAGTGCAAAGGCTGACAGCACTGCTTATATTCGCCCTGTCCACACGGACACTCAACATTACTCATGATTTTTCCATAAAAAATAGCTCGACATTGCGAGCTATTTTAACCTGTTCAAACCAGATTACGGTTTGTTTTAAGAGGATTCCTTGTGCAGATCCGACTTTGGAATCACATGCACCTTTTCAATTTTGTGCCCATCCATCGTCACCACTTCAAAAATACAACCATCTGCTTCAAGGCTAGAGCCATTTTCGGGTAAACGACCTAAATGAAAGAGGATATAGCCTGACAAGGTTGAGTACTGATCAGACTCGTCGACCAAATCACGATCCAACAATAACGACACATGGCGAATATCGGTTGAACCATCGAGCATCAAGCTACCATCTTCTAAACTTTCAGCCACATTATCTTCTGCATCTTCATCAGGGAACTCCCCTGCAATCGCCTCTAATACGTCAATCGGCGTGGCAATCCCTTCAATCGAGCCGTATTCGTTCAAGACCAAAGCCATTTGCAACGGTGCTTGACGCAATTGTTCCATCACCATCAGGACTTGCGCATTTTCATGCACAATCACAGGTTCACGTAAATGTTTATCAAAATCGAGGATACCGGTTTCGATATATTCGTTTAAAACTTTATGGGTCAGCACCACACCTGCGATGTTGTCTAACTCGCCCCGTGCCACGATTAAACGTGAATGCGTAATACTGAGTAGTTGTGATTTGATTGAGGCTTCTTCATCCTCTAAATCAATCCACTCCAACTCTGGACGTGGGGTCATCACGGACTTCACTGGACGTTCAGACAAACCCAGCACCCCTTGTACCAAGACACTATGATAGACCCCATTTTCAGGATCAAATACTTCATCCGCGTAGGCGCGAGTTGCCAATACATCTTCAGGCTCAGAGGCATGATCACTACTTTTACCGCCCAACATTCGCAGCACCGCAGATGCAGTTTTATAGCGAAGGTCTGTGGTGGTGACCATTTTTTCTTGATTACGGCGCATGGTTTGGTTGATGAATTCAACAACCACCGAGAAACCAATCGCGGCATATAAGTAGCCCTTTGGAATATGGAAACCAAAGCCTTCTACAATCAATGAGAAACCGATCATCATCAAGAAGCCGAGACACAAAATCACCACGGTCGGATGTTTGTTGACAAATTCCATCAAGGCTTTCGATGCCCACAACATAATGCCCACGGCAATAATCACCGCAATCATCATTACAGACAGGTGTTTAACCATACCGACTGCGGTAATCACCGAGTCTAAGGAAAACACAGCATCCAAAACTACAATCTGAACGATCACCATCCAAAACACAGCATTGGCTGGACTTTCTTCTTTCTGAACCACTTTGGCGTCAATACGTTCATGCAGTTCCATGGTGCCTTTAAACAACAAGAACACCCCACCAAACAGAAGAATCAAATCCCGTCCTGAGAAAGGATGATCGAAGATATGGAACAGCGGCTCGGTCAGTGTCACCACCCAAGCAATTGAGGCCAACAGCACCAAACGCATTAAGAGTGCAAGGATCAAACCAACAACTCTAGCCGTATTGCGTTGTTCTGGTGGAAGTTTCTCCGCCAAAATCGCAATAAAAACCAAGTTATCAATCCCCAGCACAATTTCCAGCACCACTAAGGTGAGTAAGCCCACCCACGCAGAAGGATCAGACATCCATTCAAATATCATGTGATCTGCTCCTGTCGAGGGAATGTATAACGCGCATAATGATTAGGCGAATAAAAATGAAGATTCAGCACTGCTCGCTGTAAATTATTTTCGGAAAACTGAAGATGTCTTGAGCGACAACTACCACTACCCATGTTCGTTCTTGTGTTGTAAAACAGGAAATAAGTATAGGCAAGATCTAAATGAAATTCATCTTTTTTTCAAAAGCGCACTGTTTTAAAGGATTTAACAAATTATTACCCGATTGTGAGATTAAATACAGCTTGCAGTCACATTTCTTGCTTAAACTATGAAAGAAAAAGTAGATAAAGTAAAAGGTAAAAACATACGCCATGAATAGTAAATTAAAAACATCCTCTCTCAACACTGAAGTAAACGTTCAAACCACGCAACCTCTGATCGCACTTTATTGCGGTTCTCGTTCGGGCAATAAACCGATTTATCAAGAAAAAGCGATTGCACTGGCACAAGGTTTAGCTAAACAGGGTTTTGGTCTGGTTTATGGGGGGGCAAGTATTGGCCTCATGGGACAAGTGGCCGATGCCATGATTAGCCACGGCGGTGAAGCCGTCGGCGTCATTCCAGAATTTATGCTGGATTATGAAATTGCGCATCACCAACTGACCGAATTACATGTTGTACAAACCATGCATGAGCGCAAAGCCTTAATGGCCGAACGTGCAAGTGCCTTTGTCGCACTACCTGGTGGTTTAGGCACTTTTGAAGAAATTTTAGAAGTGGCAACCTGGGGACAACTGAACCAACACCAAAAGCCGATGATGATTTATAACGTCAATGGTTTCTATGACGCACTGATTACCCAGTTGGATCATGCAGTAGAAGAAGGTTTTCTACCGCCACAGCACCGCGCAAAACTGATTGTGTGCAACCATGCTGAACAGATTTATTCAGCCATTGCCAACCTCGGCAGTCCAGCACACTTTGCCATTTAAACCCTGTTCTTAATGCCATAAAAAGCGAGCCTAGAGCTCGCTTTTTAAACATGTGCGGTTATTGTCCATAATGGGTGACAAAGTTATAGAACCACGGCAGTGTGGTCGCCAAAATCACGGACATGGCTAAGCCAAACATCAATTTCATCGCATCTTTACTGACGTTACGCGAAGTGCGGTGTTTGTTCACTTCATCAAAAATCATCGACATTGCAAACTCACGACCTGCAAGTAAACCTAAGAATACCCATGTGGTACTCATTGGAATATTGCTCCACTCTTTGAACACCAACAAAATGAGGGCATACATAAAGTCAATAATGGTCGCTGCACGAATATCGGTAACACCTGTTTTGGTATCGACAATCTTCTGAATCGCACCACCACGTTGGTACAAAATCACCGCCAACAACACCACAAAGACCGTGATGGCAAACAGTAAAAATGAAAACGGCACTTGACGGGGTACATAGACAAAAATATTGGCCAAATCTTGAATCAGCCACTGACTCCACAGAAAAGCCGTAGAGACCCACTGTAGCCCAATCCAAATATGCGATGGTTCTTGATTACGGGTTTTCGCAAAATACTTCGCGACTTGGCGCATTACAAAACGATAGACAATAATCGCAACCACAAAGGCCACCGCATAGCCCATCATCGATTTCACCATCATCGAGCCTAAACTTGCAGGCGAGAAAATGGTTAAGACTAAGAAAGTGGTACTGACGGGAATTCCGTATTTGGTTAAAAATAACAGTAAAATCGGTGGCACAATATAGAGCCACGTGACCCCACCCTCAGGAAAAGGGATCGTTTCTAAACGACCATATGATGCATCCCCCACACCGGATGCATACCAACCATAAATCAACACCACCACCAAAATGGTGCTGATAAAGAGCCAAAGCACCCACCATGGACGATGTGCATTGGATGAAATAAACGTACCTAATGTCTGTGGCACATCATTTCCGACGATAGAATAAGCGGCTAAACAAAAGCCTATCACCATCAAAATTTCGATTGTCATAAAACCAACCTTTTGAATAATTTATTCCAAGACAGTGCCCTTGGACGTTTGCCAAAGATTATGACGGTTTTATTTCATTTTCATGACATCCTTGTCATATATTTTTTGTAGCGCCATAAAAAAGAACACCGTAGTGCTCTTTTTTCAAAGTCAAAACTCAGTTTTTTTAATTGAGTTTGACTTCATAAACCGCTGTACTACCACTGACTTCATTTCCCACCACCAACAGCGGGCGACCATTGGGTGAATTCTTCGCCGCGATGAAAATCAAACCTTCTGGGCCTAAGTCACCTTGCTTCGTGACTTCTGTTTCATTGGTATTGCGATGGTTCAGATACTGAACCAATTTAGCCTGATTCGGGTTGCTAATGTCATACACCATGATGCCACTGGCACGCTCAAGTCCAATAAAGGCAAAGGTCTTTGCACCAATTTTACCCAATGTCACGCCTTCAGGTTCAGGGCCTTTATTGTCACTACGGTCATCAAATTTAAATGCTTCATGATTGCTATTAAATTGATGTGGAAACAACTCCGCAATTTTTCGCTCAAACTCACTCCCCGAGTCCCATACAATCTGCTTGGTTTCAGGGTCGACAATACTCACCGAACGGCCACCATAGGCATATAATTTGTCATAAGTCAGACGACCATTTTCATCCAACTTCGGCAGACCTGTTAGTGGATCTTTTTGATAACCTTGCGTCCAACTAATGGTCAAACGTCCAATTTGTGAGTCTTTAATTAAATTATCCGCGCAGACTTCTGTTGCATCAGCCGTTTGACAAGGTTTAAACACCTCTGGGTTTAATTTCGCCCCTTTTACGCCCGGTGCAAGCTGACGTAAATGCGCGGCATAATCACCTTTGGCGTCAAAGCCTGCTTTTTTAAACAAATGTTTGATGCGTATCTCTTCAGCATAACCAGCATTTAAGTCCCCGCCTTCAAAGTATTTGGCTTCATCGCTTAGCCATTCACGGGCATCCCCCTCATTGGCTGTGACCAAATAGGTTTTGCCATTGGCTTGATATTGTGCAATGGCATCGGGCATATACATGCCATATAGCCCCGGCCAAGAGCGAATATTAATCATGCCTGCATCTTTTGCACATTCTGTAATACTACGTCCCAAAGAGTCTTGACCAATAGCACAGTCACGGTCACTTCCATCCAAGGCATTTTCAGGCAAACTATGGTCCTTGTAGCCCATCGGGAAAAGATCAACAAATTGATTTTTTGCTAAGTCTAAAACCCCAATCGCATTGTTTTCTTGCAAACTAACCCATGCTTTTTTACCATCAGCACTGACTGCGATGTACTCAGGCTCTAGGTCTTGTGCAACTGTGGTCGTTTGAATACCTGCTGTCGCTACATTTGGATATTGACTGATGTCTGGGCCAAAAATACGAATGCCTACATCTAATAAGTCTTGTTTACGGTCATTCCATGCGTGGAAGCCCGCAATAGTTGCTGTTGGTTTTTGAATATCTGAAATATCAATAATGCTGACCGAACCTTCAGGATCGACTTGATACCCTTCATTCGGTTCCGCTTCATTCGCTACCAGTACTTTTCGACCATCAGGCGTGAAGGTCAACATATCTGGCAAAGCCCCCACGTTGACTTGGCTGATAAAAGAGAGATCCTGTGCTTTAAAGAAAGCCACAATACCCGTTTGGGTTTTATCCTCAGCCTGAACCGCCAGTGCCACGATGCCATTATGCACCGCGACACTATTCACTTCGGAATTGGCTAAATAAGTTTTGGCATCCAAAGATTGGATATATGTCGGCTGCGCTGGTTGGGAGAAATCTAAAACATCGACCATGCCTTTTTGTGCATTCACCACGAACAGACGCTTACTCGCAGCATCATAGGCGGGGATTTCAGCTGCACTCTGTCCAAATATTCCCGACTCATAACTTGCAAGATGAACCAGTTCAATACTATTCGGCGTGGCTTCCTCTACCACAGGCGGTGATGTGATGGTTTGCGCATCATCACTGTCATTACATCCTACTAAGCCCAACCCCATGCATGCTAAAAAAACGGCACTATAAGTTTTATTCATCATGATCTAAATATCGGTTCAAATTTGACCAATGTATGACGTACGCGTTGCAAACACATGACGTAGAGATGTCAATTTGATGGCATGTGATAAATGCACATTCGCAACAACAGTCCAACTTAAATTAAGCTAAACTGTTTAAAAATTTCACTTTGTTGTATCTATGAACCAAACGCCGACCCATCAAGCACTCGCTCCTGAGTACCGTCTTTTGGTACTTTTGGTTTCGATTGGCTTTTTTATGCAAGGCTTAGATACCACCATTGTGAATACCGCTCTACCCGCTATGGCAGCCAGTTTGAATGAAGATCCGCTGCAAATGCATAGCGTGGTGGTGGCCTATGTGCTTGCCGTTGCTGCCTGTATTCCCTTGAGTGGCTGGCTCGCCGACCGTTTTGGAGTGCGCAATACCTATTTCAGTGCCATTATCATTTTTACCCTTGCCTCACTGGGCTGTGGCTTTTCTGAAAGCTTAAATGAGTTATTGTTCTATCGCGTACTACAAGGTGTGGGTGGTGCATTATTACTCCCTGTTGGCCGTTTAGCCATGCTCAAGGTCATTCCGCGGACGCAATTCTTATCGGCCATGAGTTTGATGAGTCTCGCGGGACTAATTGGTCCACTGATCGGGCCAACACTCGGGGGCTGGTTGGTCGAAGTCAGTACATGGCATTGGATTTTCCTGATTAACCTCCCCATGGGACTGTTAGGGGTCCTGATTAGTTTTGAAGCCATGCCGAATGTCACCGAGCAGAATGTGCCTCGTTTTGACTTTTGGGGTTTTATCCTGTTGGTCATCGCCATGGCAGGACTATCTTTAGGGATTGAAAATTTTGCCAGCCCACACCTGACTTTATGGTGGAGTATGGGGCTGATTGTACTGAGCTTGGTGACTGCGCTTTGGTATGCCTATCATGCACATACCCATCAAAATGCGCTATTTCGCAGTAAACTGTTTCGTAACCGCATTTATGCCGTGGGTATTTTAGGTAACTTCTTTGCTCGCCTCGGTGGCAATGCCATGCCTTTTTTGATGCCACTCATGTTACAAGTGGCTTTCGGTTTTGAACCCTTTGTGACCGGACTCTTAATGATTCCGACCGTGCTGGGTTCACTGGCGTCTAAACCCATCATTCGTCACTTGATTCAGCGCTTCGGGTATCGCCACGTGCTTTTGGTTAACACCTTGTTGGTCGGTGCATGTATCGCCAGTTTTGCCCTCAATACCGCAGACACCCCAACTTGGCTGCGCGCGCTGCATTTCTTTGTTTTTGGTATGCTGAACTCCCTGCAATTTGTGTCTATGAATACCCTCACGCTGAAAGATTTACCGCAACAAGATGCCAGCAGTGGCAACAGTTTCTTGTCGATGATCATGATGGTGTCGATGAGTATTGGTGTGGCTCTGGCGGGTACTTTGGTCAATGTTTTTACAGCGTATTGGGGCACAGATCACATCGTCATGGCATTCCATAACACCTTGATTGTATTGGGCTGTATTAACCTGATTACCGCGGCCATTTTCTGGCACATCCCCAAAGATACCGTGGATGAATAACAGATACGAAGTACTGCCATTTACTAACCATAATCATCATGGTCAGTTCCGCAAATTCGAGCTATGATGATGAGCTAAAAACCAATACCTGCAAAAGCATGCCCGCTAGAAAAAAAGTTTCCACGCCGTCAAAAACCTCATACCCCTATTACATACTTGCCTGTGTAGTGATGCTATGTGTCGGACTGGGAATCACCTATTTTTTCTTGCAGAACAATGTCGCATCTGCCCAAGAGTATCCGGTAAAAGGCTTTGATGTGTCTCATCATCAGGGCGACATCCAATGGCAATCGATTTCTCCCCAAGAGTTTAAATTCGTTTATTTAAAAGCCACTGAAGGGGGCGATTTCAAAGACCGTAAATTTCAGGACAATTGGCTCAAAGCCCGTGAACAAGGTTTTTTGGTCGGGGCCTATCATTTTTATCGTTTATGCCGTGATGGCCAGATTCAGGCGCAGAACTTTATCGAAACTGTGCCGAAGAAAACCGATAGTTTGCCGCCTGTGATTGATTTGGAATATGACAGCACCTGTATCAACACCTATACCAGAGAACAGCTGCTCAAAGAAATTCAGGTCATGCACGACCAACTGTATCAACACTATGGTTTGCAACCCATTTTTTATACATCTAAAGCATTTTATAATATTGTTTTGGTCGATGAATTTAAACAAACTCCCCTTTGGATTCGTGAATATCAAGGCCAGCCTGAGCTCAAAGGCAATCCGAAATGGACCTTTTGGCAACACACTAGCCAAGGTCAAATTAAAGGTATACCAACCTTGGTGGATCTCAATGTATTTCAAGGTTCAGAACAAGATTGGATCAGCTTTTTAGAGCGCCAAGGGCTTTATCAACTGCCACAAAACTTACCGATCAAGTAGAGCAGTTTCAAGCTCATCTTTGAAGTTCAAATACAAAAATACCAAGTCAAACTATGTCGCTTATGCCGCATACAGGACTACGCAATCGATCTGAATAGTGCAATACTGACTTAGGTTTCAACATTAAAATTCAGCATGCGAAAAATCATTCACATCGACATGGATGCCTTCTATGCCTCTGTGGAGTTACTTGATCGTCCCGACTTAAAGCATTTACCTGTGGTGATTTCTTCACACCATCCTCGTGCCGTCATTGCAGCTGCATCCTACCCTGCACGTCGCTACGGGCTCCGCTCTGCAATGTCGATGACTCAAGCCAAAAAACGCTGTCCTCAAGTGGTGGTGATTGAACCTAGTTTCTCTAAATATCGTGCGGTCTCAGCGCAAATTCATACAATTTTTCAGCGTTATACCACACTCATTGAACCGCTTTCCTTAGATGAAGCTTATTTAGATGTGACGGGAAATTTACAACAACTGGCCAGCGCCACAGAAGTTGCTGAACGCATCCGCGCTGATATTTTTCAGAGCACAAGACTGACCGCCTCTGCGGGTGTTGCACCGAATAAGTTTCTAGCCAAAGTTGCTTCGGACTGGAATAAACCCAATGGTATCTGTGTAATTAAACCCTCACAAGTTCAGCAGTTTATTCAGCACTTGCCGCTTAAAAAAATTCCTGGAGTAGGTAAAGTCATGCAAGAAAAATTACATGCGCTCAAACTTGAAACTTTAGGTGATTTACAGCATGTGGATGAAAATATCCTGATTCATCATTTTGGCAAGTATGGCAAACAGCTCTATCTATATGCACAAGGGATTGATGAGCGTCCTGTACAAGCGGAACGAGAACGTCAGCAAATTTCAAAAGAAACCACTTTTGATGATGATTTAACTATTGAACAGTGTCTCCCATTTTGGCCCAAGTTGATTGCACAAGTCTGGCAAAGCTTAGAGAAAAAGCAACTGTATGCCCGCGGTGTCACCGTCAAACTGAAACTGAAAAACTTTCAAACCCTACAGCACAGTAAAAGCTTCAAAACGCCATTAAAGCATCAAACTGAACTACAAATGACCTTAGATATCTTACTCAAAGAAATGCAAATCACACCGGATCAACAATTTCGTCTTATCGGTGTTGGGGTCTATGCACTTTCGACTCAAGAGCCTCTACCCCAGCTCTCTTTGTGGTCGGACTGATTGCTCAATCAGTCATTTTTTAACCAAAAGAACAAAAATAATGCAATTTAGCATTCACAAACTGTGTTTTTAGAGTAATCTAATGATGCGCTGCATTTATCCATGTAACCGCTGAGATGCTAAAACTTACCTTTACTTTTAGCATACGTCCTGTGATTGGCGTGACGATCAAATCCGAAGATTACAGGACATCTCTGATATTTATCATGGTATTCCCCCTCTATATTTCAGAGCAGCGCTCTAGTAGCATCAGAATAATCCAATATTTTAAAATATACTGTTATAAAGTCCGCATAAGATTGACCTATTAATCGCGTTCCTTCATCTTTTGTAATTCCCACGTCGAAATATCGAATCCATCCTCTGTTCACATGCACTTATAACAATAAATAGAGTTCTTCACGCTGTAAAATTCTGCACCTGATTGAAAGCCAACATCGTAGCCATCTGTCATACATGAGTTTGTGGTAGGCTATTGAACTACATTTTTATGTTCTATTTTTATACTCATCACACAGGATGCATACATCATGACGGTTCAACGTTTGCATGTCTCAAATCGTTTTTCTGAAATTGCTGTTTCAGGTAATTTGGTTCATTTAGCAGGACAATTGGCGTCTGACTTTGATCTCGATATTAAAGGTCAAACCCAACAAACATTCGACATGATTGACCAATTTTTAGCTGATGCAGGCACAGATAAAAGCCAGATTTTATCGGTAACGATTTATTTGAAGAATATTGAACAAGACTATGCAGCGTTCAATGAAGTTTGGGATGCTTGGGTTGCAGATATTGATGCATTACCCCGTACCTGTGTTGAAGCTAAACTTTATGATCCACGAGTATTGGTAGAGTTAACCGTTGTTGCAGTGAAACCTGCATAAAAAATACACTCATCATAAAAACATGAGTTTTCATGTTTTTATGATACGTGCTGAGATTCAGTTAGCCGATCAGACGTAATTTTCGAGTTTGTGCTGCATTATAGTAATCATATTTTTTGGCTACACGCGTATCTTTAGTCAAACGCGACGAAGCATAAAGATCGCCATAAAAATCTTCACGTAACTGATGATAGTCAGGCACTTCTTCATAACGAATCACTTTATAGCCAGCCATATCGAGGATCGCATCCTGAAACTGTGCCTTTTGTGGACGTTTCAATGAAAGCGGATCTTCTAAAGCAACCACTGCCAAAACTTGTTGTGCACTATCCATAATCACAAAATCAGCCACCAAATTGCGGTATTTGTTTCGTGTACGTGAAAATTTTGTCGTGAGTAAGGCATCATAAGATACATGCGCCAGCACAGTATGATGCGGTAAAATTTCTTTCAAACGAGTATAAGTCAGTTGCTCATGCATACTAAAAATAGCACGTTGTCTTAATGCACTATCTTGCTGCTTGGTCTTAGGGATCAACGCTTTACTCGCTAAAATCATGACCAGTATCAACAACACGCTACCAATTACCATATAAGTTGTCATATTTGTATCCTTTTCATCTTTATTATAATTTTCGGTATCACACCGATTTTTATCCGATCAGTATAACCTACTGACCATTTACCCAAACCACGCAATAAAAAAACTAAAGCTAAAATCAAACAAACGCTGATAAAACTAAACAATTTTTTGCAATGTCATCCGTTGTAACACGCTTTGTTTTAATCCGAATGACATTTTGGCTCTGTAGCCTATCTACACTGTAATAGAGTGATTCATTCACGTGCAATATGATTCTTCGGATTGACCCAATTTTCCCGACGGATGGCAGAAAAGCCAATCTTTGAGCTATTTTTCTAACGCAATAAAAAAGATCGATCCTAAAAAAGGATGCCGTAGCATCCTTTTTTATATTCAATTGCCATTAAGCACGTGACTTAGACTTTGGTTTTGACTTTGAATGTCCAAATGGCTTCTTGGCGTCACCTGTTTCACGCGGCGGCAAACCTGTATGCTGCGTTAAAATCTGACCACGTTCAGGACGCTTCTTGGTATTTGATGGACGAGATTGATTTTTCGCTTGTTGGTTACGGCTATCACAATTACGTTTTTGCGAATCACCATCCACGGTTGAGTTTTTCTTCCGAGCAGACTGATACTGACCTTCTGTCCCTTGCGGTTGATAGGTTGGAATCAAATGCTGTTTCGAGTTACCAATCAAGTCTTGGCGGCCCATCTCTTTTAAAGCATCGCGGAGTAAAGGCCAGTTGTTTGGATCATGATAACGTAAGAATGCTTTATGCAGACGACGACGCTTCTCACCTTTCACAATATCCACATCTTCAGTATATCGCGCCACTTTGGCTAATGGGTTTTTACCCGTGTGATACATGGTGGTCGCTGTGGCCATTGGTGATGGATAGAAAGTTTGTACCTGATCGGCACGGAAACCATTTTTCTTCAGCCAAATCGCCAAATTCATCATGTCATATTCAGTCGTACCCGGATGTGCTGCAATAAAGTACGGGATAAGATACTGCTCTTTACCTGCTTCCTTACTGAAACGATCAAACATTTGCTTGAAACGATCATAGGTTCCGATGCCCGGTTTCATCATCTTAGACAATGGACCTTTTTCGGTATGTTCAGGCGCAATTTTTAAATAACCACCGACATGATGCTGAACCAATTCTTTGACATATTCAGGGTTTAGTACCGCCAAGTCATAGCGTAAACCTGAGCCAATTAGAATCTTTTTGATGCCTTTAATGGCGCGTGCTTTACGATATAACTGCGTTAAAGGTGCATGATCCGTATGTAAGTTTTGACAAACACCCGGATAAACACACGATGGTTTACGACAGTTCTTTTCAATTTCAGGGTCTTTACAGTGCAAACGATACATGTTTGCTGTAGGCCCACCCAAGTCAGAAATGATGCCAGTAAAACCCGGTGCAGTATCACGAATCTTTTCAACTTCACGTAAAATTGATTCTTCTGAACGGTTTTGAATGATGCGTCCTTCATGTTCTGTAATCGAACAGAAGGTACACCCGCCAAAACAGCCACGCATAATGTTGACCGAAAATTTGATCATGTCAAATGCAGGGAAACGCGCCTCCCCATAGACAGGATGTGGTAGACGTGCATAAGGCAAATCAAACACATAGTCCATTTCTTCCGTGGTTAACGGAATCGGCGGTGCATTTAACCAAACATCACGTTCGCCATGCTTTTGTACCAAAGCACGCGCATTGCCTGGATTGGTTTCAAGGTGCAAAATACGGTTGGCATGTGCATATAAAACGGGATCATCTGCCACTGCTTCAAATGCAGGCAAACGAATCACAGCCAGTTCACGCGGCGGTAATTTATGTTTAATTGCCTTTGAAGATGGCTGTAATTGCACAATTTGTGTATCAGGATCAAGTTGATCCCCTTCACGAACAATTTGATTCGTCACAATTTCTTTTTGGAAATTTTGGTATTGGGTTAAAGAATTACCCTTATCTTTTTCAATTTCACAGCCATCTAAATCTTCAGTCATCACATATGGATTGATAATCGGATCAACACGGCCAATGGTATCCACATCATTTGATGCAATTTCCACAAACTTGGCTTTAGATGGACGGTTTAACTTATTCACGATAAATGCCGTGCCACGAACATCGGTAATTTCGTGAATTTTTTCGCCTTTGGCTAAGCGATGCATCACCTCAGTAATTGAACGCTCACCATTACCATACATCAAAAGATCGGCTTTTGAGTCCATCAACACTGAACGACGAACTTTGTCTGACCAATAGTCATAATGTGCAATACGACGTAAAGACGCTTCAATTCCACCTAACAATACAGGTACATCTGGAAATGCTTCACGCACACGTTGGCAATACACCGTTGCTGCACGGTCTGGACGTTTATTAGGTAAATTATCTGGTGAATAGGCATCATCAGAACGGATTTTACGATCAGCCGTATAACGGTTGATCATCGAATCCATGTTCCCAGCAGTCACACCCCAAGCGATATTTGGCTTACCCAAAACGCGGAATGCTTCAACATTAGTCCAATCCGGTTGTGCAATAATCCCGACACGGAAACCTTGTGCTTCTAACGTACGGCCAATAATGCCCGAACAAAAGGATGGATGATCGATATACGCATCACCACAGACCAAAATAAAGTCACAACTATCCCAACCGAGTTGGTCCATTTCCTCGCGCGACATCGGCAAAAATGGCGCAGGTTCAAAACATGACGCCCAATATTTGTCGTAATCAAACAACGCTTTAGGCGCGGTCTGCATAGTATAAGCAGTAGACATGGCTAGCAATTCTCGGCTGGCAGATGAAAGATCTCAAATAAAGATCAAAGATGAAAGCCGATCATTTTACCATGAATTACATTCAGCTTGCTTGGTTAAAAAAGCATCATATACAGCACGTTATCATTTATTTTTTTATGCAAACGTAATTTCGAAGTTTTTATTTAAAAAGAAACAATTTGACAGTGAAGAGACAAAAGCTGGCCCTTCATTCCTTAAAGAATAAAGACCAATGTCCAATCACTTGGGACAGTAAGCAATACATCGAGACCCAACTGACTCAGCTGAATTATCCAGCAAAGAATGAAAAATTAACATCAACTATGGCTATGCCAATCTCTCAGAATATCCCTCACTTTATGACGCTTTTATTTAAGATCTCATCCATTTCCTTTTAAGATTCTAATATTTAGATTAATGAAAGATGCTGCTAAAAATAAACACCATCTTTCATCATGTAAAAACTCAAATCAGTTGAGTTCTTTCATACCAACTTTATTCTTTTTGAGCGGTCGATAAGTCCATAATCAACTTTGTCGCTAAATATAAACGCGGCACAATACTTTCGACCAGAATATATTCAGCATTATTCGAATGTGCACCATCACCAGATAAGCCCATGCCTTCTAAAATCGCTGCTTTCGAATTTAAGCCAGCAAATGCAGCATCTGTACCACCACCTGTTGCTTCAGACAATACTTTCATTGGTAAATTAAAATCAGTTTTGTAAATAAGCTGTGCTTGTTCAGCCAATTTTTTTGCCTGTGGGTTTGCCATTAAAGGTGGGCGACGCATTTCAAACTTTAACTTAACTTCACTATCAGCTAACTTTTTATGTTTAATCCTTTCCTGTAATACACGTTCCACTTGCTGAAAATCTTTAACTTGCAAGGCACGAACATCTGCTTGTGCAGTTGCAAGGTCTGGAATCACGTTACGCACTTTACCTGCACTCGCCACCGTCCAGTTTAATTTCAACCCCGTTTTAGGATTGGATAAGTCTTGTAACTGTAAGATTTGATGTGATAATTCTGTTAGTGCATTTATGCCTGCTTCAGGCTTAACCCCTGCATGTGCAGATTTCCCTTGAACCTCTAAATATGCTGCACCAATCCCACTGGTGGCTAAACGTAAACTGCCGTCTTTACCACCACCTTCAAATGACAAAACCACATCTTGGTCTTGTGCAGTCTCAGTAATCAGTTCGCGTGAACCTGGCGAACTGATCTCCTCATCGGAGTTAAGTAAGACTGTGATCGTGCCATAATCTTGATAATTCAACTTTTTCAAAAGATCAAGCGTATGAATAATCGCAGCAACCCCCTGTTTATCATCTAAAATTCCGAGACCAAAAACTTTATCCCCTTCCATTTTAAAAGGTTGGTCTTTCAACATCCCTGTTAAATACACCGTATCCATATGAGCAATTAGCATAATTTTACTGCTGCCTTTACCCTTCAAAACAGCTTTTACCATTGGACCAGTCTGTTGGGGTGTATCATCCATACGATATATATCTTTAGCTTCTACAATACTGACCTCAGCACCTGTCATTTTTAATTGTTCGGCGACATATTTAGCGATCTTATTCACGCCGACAAGATCTTTACTCCCCGACTCAATATTGACTAAAGCCTCTAGAGTATTTAAATAATTCTTTTTTTCTGATTCAACCAGTTGTTTGACCTGATCATTAGATACAGCATGTACTTGCCCAAAAGCCAAACAGCTCAACAACGCACATGAAATTAAAGGAAGTTTTTTCAGTTGATATTGAATTTTATTAGACATACTCATTATTCCATTTAAAGATATTACTAACAAACTATGAACATTTGATCGACTATCCAATATTTTTAAAATCTTAAAGCAAAAATGTTGGGTAGATTAAATGTCATGATCGATAAATAAGTAAATCAGTATGTATAAAGCAATCCTAAATATAAATTAGACGATTGATTCATTTATTATTTTAACCTTCCTTG
>NZ_JBUEBA010000002.1:3038157-3042033 GCF_058107045.1 Acinetobacter sp. AB03
CAATCAATGAAATATTTTCGATCGATCAATCAGTAAAAATCCACACAAGTTGTTCTTCATAATCTCTTAATGATCTTCTTACTGATTCGTCATCAGCAAGCTAGGTCGGCTATACTACTCTCTTTCAAGAAGAAGTCAACTGGTTTTGTTAATTATTTTTAAACTTATTCAAGACTTTCAGATTCTACCGCTTGGGCTAAATCCTTGTTTCTCAACAAGTTTTAATCAACATCACCGCCGATGGATGTGCATTCTACAGCATTTCACATCCCTTGCAACACCTTTTCTCAATAAATATTTCTGCATGTTTATTTTTCAAACTCATAAAATTATAAGTTACTGTTATTTATGTAAAATATTTTTTAATAAATTTATCTACTTCCTAGTTAGCGCCTTAAACCGCACCATCACATTCGCACAAATTAAACTTAATATATTGTTTTAATTCATTTAAATAACAATATATCGAAATAATATTTAAATACTTTATTTAAATCGCTGTTTCTTTCTACTTTTTATGGTGAATATCCACTCAAAATGCTGTTTTCTCAGTCAATTTCTATCTTAGAACCCAAAACAGCCATTCTATTTCTAGAATGGCTGTTTCCGATCACCAGAATAGATTTAGAACTTCATACTGATACGCGCCCAATAATTACGTCCAATATTATTAAATTGTTCTGTTGCAGCATAACCAAAGCCTGAACTTCCAAGTTTATTCAAATGCTCGGCATAGTTTTTATTCAGCACATTATCTATTCCGACTGAAAGGTCTAAATCTTTTTGGATATTATAAGTCCCATTTAAAGACAGAGTTCCAAAACCTTTACTCTCTTCTAAATCGTATCCAATGATATTGCCTTCTCGATAGCTGGTACGATCTTGTGCTGCCACCACACGCCATAACAAACCGAGATTATATTTCTCTTGCACATAGCGTAGATTGAAACGTCCTTCTAATGGTGCAATTTGCGGTAAAGCGGTGTGATCCGTTGTATTTTCACCCCATGCATACATGGCACTGATGTCCGCTTGAATTTGATCCGTCAACTGGTAAGCCAAACCTGCTTCAGCACCCGCAATGGTTGCATCGACATTTCGGCTTTTGGCTTCCAACCGCCCCATTGAGCCTGTCGGAGTATATGCCACTAATATATAGTCTTGAATCAAACCTGCATAAACTGAAGCCCAAGATTTAAATGCACCCTGTTCATATTGATAACCTGCATCAAACTGTGCGGTTTTTTCATTCTCTAAATTGGCAAAGGTCGTACCTGTACTTTGATGGTATTTGGTACTAAACAATTCCCAATAATCAGGCACACGCTCTACATAACCTAATCCTGCGTAAGTTTTAACATGTTCCGCAAGTTCACTTTCAATTCGAACAAAACCACTTGGCAGGGTTTCTTTACGCTCTGTATCAGTGGCTAAGTTATCGATCTTCACTTGATCGAGGCGTGCACCTGTCACCAGTTTATGCTGATCATTGAATGCATAACTCAGCTCACCGAAAGCCCCATAAGACTCAAAATCCATATCTCCGACACGAGCTTTATTTTGATAAGGAGACATTAAGCTGCCACTACGTTTAGTATGCTCATTTTTTTGACTATCAATACCTGAAATAAGTTGCAATTTCCCCCAGTCCTGCGTCATAGCAACCCGTGCATTTAAAGTCCTACGAGCAACATTTGAAGCCATCGGCATTGACATACCATCTGCGGGATTAAATTTTCGCAAACTAAAATTATCCATGACATGATCGTTATAGCTATAGTCCACTTGCGCTTCGACTTTCTTGATCACCTCACTAATGTTTTTCTTTTCAACATGTAAACCTAGACTTTCACGAGCAAACTTAGAACCATCCATGCTACGTCCAGCATAAACAGCCTCACCATCACTCTTCCCACCTTTCAGCTCTACCCATGTGTCCTCATTTGGAGTCCAGCCCAGCGCGAGATCTGCATTCCACTTTTCCCAATCGGACGGAACCGTATTGCCAGCTCCATCTTGATAACTATCTGCAATCGAACGATTGGCATTTAAACGTGCGTATTTCGTTTCATCACCAACAGCGGCTTCAACATTCTGATCCAAACGACCGTAAGAACCAAGCATGACACTGGCTTGTCCGCGATAAGGTTTCGCCGAAGTGAGCTGTTCAGGCTCACGTTCAAAAATAACGGTTGCGGCTGAACCGGTATGCGCATATTGAACAGTTTGTGGTCCTTTCACGACTGTGATTTTGTCATAGCTTTCAGGAGAAAGATAAGAAGCAGGATTATCCATACGGCTTGGGCATGCACCTAAATTTTCCGTACCATCTGTGAGGATTTTAATACGAGAGCCAAACATACCACGGAAGGTGACATCACCATTCGCCCCGCCATTTTTGATTTGGTTAAAACCCACAATAGTTTGTAGGTAGGCTGCACCATCAACCACAGGAATCGGCTGAGTGGGTTGTTTAGGGTCAGCATGTACAATCAGACCATGGGCATCATTGCCCTGCTGAGCCGTCACCACGATAGGCGCTAAAATGTGCGCACTGTCTACTTCAGCGGCAAATACTACGCTTGAAAAACAAGCAAGAGAAATCGCAGCCGCAAGAGGCTGTAAAAAGAATGTAGGCTGAGCCATTTTTATTCTCACTGAATCTATAAATACAACTAGGCTAGAGTCCGTTAAGACCCGAAAAATATATGTCTAGGTTTATACAAACAGTGGCGGTGCACGCCCTTGAGGTAGTAAGAAGAGTTGTTGCAGTGCAAACCAAACATGCGCAAAGGCTTTTTGAAATGCAATTAAACGAACTTGAATACGGTCAAGTACCGCTTTTAACTCTAAATCTGGCGGTAACACAAGATTGCCATATACCGTACAGTATTGGCATTGATGACTTGCATCATGATGATTGTGTTCAGCAGGTTGTGAACTGAGTTCATGCTGAGCCTGCATTTCATGATGATGTGTGGAATGCTTTTCAGCATGAGAACTGAGATGTTCAACTGGTTTAAGTAAAAGCGCACGCGAAATGGTTTCACAGACTGGCGCAATTTGATATTGCGTCGGTAGTAAAGGCTGTAAAAAAACAGCAATCTGTAAAAACACGGCTACACAAGACAGTAGCAACGCAGCTCTAAAAAACAATCCATTCCATCCGAATTGAGAACGCGGCCAGTATAACAAAGCCCAATCGAAATTGGGCTCACTTTAAAGATGATTTTTAAGCAAAAAAACTTAACCGCGTTTTACAGCTACTTTGTCTCTTTGGCGCTGACGAGTCAATTTTTCCACTTTTTCACGTGCACGTTGACGCTTCAATGGTGACAAATAGTCGACGAACAATTTGCCATTTAAGTGATCAATTTCATGTTGAATGCAAACAGCGAGAAGTTCGTCAGCTTCGATCTCAAATGCTTGACCTTCAAGGTTAATTGCTTCGATCTTTACGCGTGACGGGCGCTCAACTTTGTCGTATATTTGGGGAACTGATAGGCAGCCTTCTTCATAGGGCTGCGTTTCTTCAGTCAATGGGGTAACTTTGGGGTTAATGAATACCAAAGGTTGATCTTTATGTTCAGATAAGTCCATGACAATCAACTGAATATGACGATCAACTTGTGTCGCGGCAAGTCCAATGCCTGGCGCTTCATACATGGTTTCAAACATATCTGCAGCCAGCTGACGAATTTCATCAGTAACTTCTTCGACGGGTTCTGCAATGGTACGAAGACGGGGATCAGGAAAACTTAAAATAGGTAATAAGGCCATACTGCGTCCTCAATTATGCCATTGATCAAAAAACCAAATGAAGGGAATGCTTGATCAAAAAAATGTGTGTAATATCGTTATTATAACGCAACTACA
>NZ_JBUEBA010000002.1:3042133-3064213 GCF_058107045.1 Acinetobacter sp. AB03
ACTACATACATAATTTTAGGAATTATGATAATGAAAAAGGTTTTTATGGGCATGCCATCTTTTAGTGCCTTGGGGTTTAAGCAACACATGTTAGCACTTGCGGTTTGTCTAAGTGTTGGCGCTGGCGTCATTTCAACAGCTCAAGCTGCGCCTACACGAAATTACAATCCACCTGCTTTAAAAGCCAATGCACCGAATGTTTATGTGGTGAAAAAAGGCGATACCCTGTGGGATATTTCTAAACGTTTTCTAAATAATCCTGTGCGTTGGCCTGAAATTTGGGCCAGCAATAGACACGTCAAAAATCCGCATTGGATTTTCCCAGGTGACCGCTTACTGATGTGTACTCATGAAGGCCGTCCAATTATTGGTAAAGACGAAGGTGATGGCTGTGAAGGGATTATTCGTCGTTATACAGGCGGCACTAAACTTCAACCTCAAGCACGCGTTGAGTCTTTAAACAATGCCATTCCTGTCATTCCACTGGAATACATTAAAAACTGGCTTGAACACAGCACTATTCTTTCAGAGGAATCTTTGGAAGGTACACCGTATATCGTTGGTGCTGCCGATCAGCGTGTGATTGCAGGTAAAGGTCAAACCGTTTATGCACGTGGCCAAGGCATTGAAGCCGGTCAACGCTACGCGATTTACCGTGAAGGCGAACCGTACATTGTGACGGATGCAGAGGGTAAAAAACAAAATCTAGGTCTAGAATTGACTCAGGTTGCTTCAGCCATTGCCATTCGTGGTGAAAATGACATGTCTACTTTAGAAATCACAGATTCGTATAATTCTGAAGTACGTCGTGGTTATCGCGTACTGCCTGAATACGACGCCATGCTTCCAACCTTGTTCTACCCAACACATGCACAAGATGTGACTGAGGGTGGACAAGTGATTCGTGTTCAAGGTTCGATTGGTCTAGCTGCAAAGCATTCAGTTGTGACGATTGACCGTGGCACAGTGGATGGCGTTCAATCGGGTTATGTGTTCTCGGTTAGTCAAAAAGGTCAAGAAATTCGTGATCCGAAAACCAATGAAAAACTGACCCTTCCAACGGAGCGTATCGGCAACATCATGGTCTTTAAAACCTTTGACCGTGTCAGCTATGCTTATGTGCTCGACAGCGAACTACCAATGAACTTGGGCGCGAAAATTTCTCCCTCTGTAGTGGATGAATAATCCGTTGCCTTAAGGTGTATATATGCTGAACTCTTTATCACATGAACAGATTGCAACAATCACCCTGTGGTATTTAGTTCAGCATTCTTTATCCAGCTTTCAAAAACTACAGCAGCATTTTGGCACAAGCACAAAAGCTGTTACTGCCTCCAATCTTCAGATCTGGCCAAATCTTGGCTTACACAAAAGCCATCTACAACGTGTCGTAGAAATTCAAACACCTGCTGGACAAAACAAACTACAAACTTTATTGCATGACGTCCAAGCCAGTTGCGATTTTATTTTGCTTGATAGTGAAAGTCATTATCCCTCGCAGCTGCTGCCCTATTCTGACCGACCACCGATTTTATTTGGTCAGGGCGATCCACAAAGTTTACTCCAACCTCAAGTTGCTATCGTCGGCAGTCGAAAACCCAGTCCACACGGCAAACAAGTGGCTTATGACTTTGCCTATTACCTCGCCGAAAAGGGCTTTTATATTTGCAGTGGTTTGGCTGAAGGCATTGATGCAGCGGCACATCAGGGCGGCTTAAAATATCAACGTACCATTGCAGTGATGGGCACGGGCTTAGATCTCACTTACCCTTCCCAACATCAAACACTGCGTACGCAAATATTAGAAAATAATGGCTGTATTATTACTGAATTTTTACCACATACACCGCCTTTACAGCATAATTTTCCACGGCGGAACCGCATCGTCAGTGCATTGAGTTTAGGGGTTGTGGTTGCAGAAGCCGCACTCAAAAGTGGCTCTCTTGGTACAGCCAAATCTGCTGCTGAACAAGGGAAAACCATTTTTGCGATCCCCGGTCATATTTACAGTGAACACCATCAAGGCTGTCATCAACTAATCCGAGAAGGGGCGATTTTGGTCGATCATCCTGAGCAAATCATTGAAGACTTGGCACTTCCCACTCAATGGCATAGCCAATCCCAGTCGCAAGAAAACACCCCAAGCGCTAGTATTGATATCCCATCTGATTTACTCGAACTTTATAATCAACTGGATTGGGTGGGACAAAATATGGATCAACTTAATTT
Organism: Acinetobacter sp. AB03; assembly: GCF_058107045.1. NCBI lineage: Bacteria > Pseudomonadati > Pseudomonadota > Gammaproteobacteria > Moraxellales > Moraxellaceae > Acinetobacter > Acinetobacter sp. AB03. The sequence goes on from NZ_JBUEBA010000002.1 coordinate 3,044,363, forward strand.
CAAACTTAACACCGATATTGCCACACTCACTAGCCAGTTAATGGAACTGGAAATTTTGGGGCTCGCACAACAACAGGCTGGCAATTATCTGCGTTGCCGTTCCAGCCAATAAGGTTCACAATAACCCTTTATGAATCAATAAAAGGTACTAAGTGTAATGATTACCACCTCTGTGACTGAAGCGGCGCAATGCTTAAAACAAGGTCAAGTTTTAGCATATCCAACAGAAGCAGTATGGGGTTTAGGCTGTGATCCGTATAACGAACAGGCCTTTCTAGATATTTTGCAGATTAAGCAACGCCCGATTGAAAAAGGGGTAATTTTACTGGCTGGGCAAATTGCTCAAGTTGAACCGCTTTTAGAACATTTAGATCCCCACATCCGTCAACAAGTGATCGAGAGTTGGAGCGATCGCAGTCCATCAGAACGCGCAACCACGTGGTTACTACCGGCAAATGAACACATTCCGACATGGATTAAAGGCAATCACCCTAAAGTTGCTGTACGGGTAACCACGCATCCGATTTGTGTGGCGCTTTGCAATGCCTTTCAAGGCTTCATAGTCTCCACCAGTGCCAACCCCGCTGGATTATCACCTGCCCGTTCACTACAAGATGCCAACCACTACTTTGCCCAACAGGTCAATTATCTGAATGGTGACCTAGGCTTGAGCCAAGAACCGAGTCGCATACTCGATGCCGAAACTGGAGCCGTGGTTCGTGCTTAAAAGCATGCTCTTTCTCAGAATTTTTACTGAAAAATAGATAAAAAAAAGCTCAGCCATATAGGGATGGCTGAGCATAAAAAAGGATGTGTAATCACATCCAGAGGGTCTGAAAACTGATGAGCAAACACTTAATACCCGTTTTGACATTGGCCTAAGTTTGCAGTGCGCGTATTATGTAGCAAATTGCATTTCTAAACAAATAGATTTTTTATATTAAAAACAGCGTTAAAACGCTGATTAATGGAGATAATTAAAATATAATTCAAATTATCTACCTATTTTTAATCAGCTTTTGCATACATTAAATACATTCACCATCTAAAATAGCATTAATAAATTAACTTATTAATGAATTATTCTATTAAAAAAATAATTTAAATGGTTATTTTTTAATCAAAATCAATCCATCGAGTTTGCTAAAGGTGGCGTTTTTAATGATGTTTTACGCTGTGCAAGTAAAATACCACAGATAATGACCACTCCACCGACCGTATGATAAACCGTCCACGCCTCTTTCAACCAGACATAGGCAATCACTGCGGTAAAGACTGGCATCAAGTTCATGAAAATACTGGTTCGATTCGGCCCTAAATGGGTAATGGCCAACATCCACAGTAAAGGGGCAACTAAGGAAGGGAAAATGCTGGCATACATAACACTTGCCGCATTTTGACTATTGATTGAATCGAGACCGAAATAGGCAATAAAAGGTAAATGGTAAAGCAGTGCAAAAAAGATCTGCACATAGAGGCTCAACATCAAGGGAATTTGCAATTGCCACTTTTTCAAAAATACCCCATAAAAGGCATAGAAGAATACCGCAACCACCATCAGGACATCTCCCAAATGCCCGCCCGATTGAACTAGCCCTGCAAGATTGCCCTGCCCAATGATATAAACCAAACCTGCAAAAGATAAAATACTACCAATCATCGCAAAACGATTTGGAATATCTTTTAAAATCAGCAGTGAAACAAAAATGGTAAAGATCGGAATAAAGGCATTAATCAGTCCCATATTGGTCGCGGTCGTATAGTGCGCTGCGGTGTAAGCTAAGCCCTGATACAACACCAGACCAAATGCACTTAGCACTGCCAACTGCCCCAAATGCGCTCGGATTAATGCCCACTGCCGACATAATGGTCGCACAACAAAAGGTGTTAACAGAATGAAGGCAAAGAACCACCGATAAAAACTAATACTGACTGGCGAAATGAAATCAGCTACATAACGCGTAACGACAATATTGATCGACCAAATGAGTACAGCAATGATAGGGAGACTCAAAGCCCAATACATACGTTGTGATGTGGTACTCATTCTTTTCCCCGTTTAGCTTTTGTTTGCAAAATTTAAATGAATGGTAAAACATTTTTATGATTTATTCGAATATCATTTGGGTATCACACATAATTGATACATTTATCTTAAAATATAAAATTCATAAAAAACATATTATTAAGATAATATAAAACGATACATTTCAACAAATTGATGCATTTCAGCAGCTTCACTCTACAAAAACACCATAGAACAATGTCAACGATCTCTGCATCGTATTGATGCTGTTCTAGCGAACGTATTTTTTAATTGATTGGTCATTGCTCTTATAGACTTTGGCCTACAAAAACATATTTCCCGATAGAAGGATGTCGTTATGAAAAAGTTACTTTTAACCACAGTTTGTATGGCCACACTTACTTTGGCTGCGTGCGAAAAAAAAGGAACTGAGCCAGCCGTTGAACAAACGACGTCTGCATCTGAAGCGACCTCAACCGAAGCAACCACTATCGTTGCTAATCATAGCAATAACAATATTGCCGATATTCAAGCCGATTTGTTAGCCGTACAAACGCTATCGAATGCCAAAGCTCAAGAAGCCGCCGCGTTTCAAAAAGAAGTGAGTGCAACCTTAGAAAAAAAGGATCCCGCTCAAATTAAAGCAATGGTTGAAAAAACAGAAACCTATGTGAAGCAATTTAATGATGAATTAGATGCCTTAACCTTAAAAAGTGCTGAAGTAGATGCTTTACGTGAAAAAATGCAGGATGCCAATGATCTGGGTGTAGAGCTCACCAAAGAAAGTACAGATGCAACGCCAGATAGCGCGAAAATCACCGAACTACAAAACAAAGCAACTGAGTTGCAGAAATCGATCATTGCTGACGTAACGGCTTTGGAAGCTAAAGTCAAAGCGGCTCCAGCATCTTAATGACCTCCCCACCCTTTAAAGCAAGCCTTGGCTTGCTTTTTTGTTGCGATCAATCCGCAAATGGGCGTGACTTTGTCGAACGCTTCCAACACAATAAAATGCACATCGTATAAGGACACGCAAATGAGCACTTCGATTTATAATATTCCTGTCAAAACCATTCAGGGCGAAGACATCAACTTAAACCAATACCAAGGTAAAGTTCTCTTGGTTGTGAATGTGGCATCTAAATGCGGCCTCACACCGCAGTACGAAGGCTTAGAAAAACTCTATCAAGACAAAAAATCACAGGGTTTAGAGATTCTAGGTTTTCCTGCCAACAATTTCTTGGCTCAAGAACCGGGTTCAGATGCTGAAATTCAAGAATTCTGCTCCTTAAACTATCAAGTAGATTTCCCGCTTTTTTCAAAAATCTCGGTCGCAGGGGATGATAAGCATCCGTTATATGAAACGCTCACCCAAGCGGTGCCTGAACGTATTGGTGAAGGCCCTTGGTGGAAAGATTTGGTGGACTATGGTTTAGCACCGAATGAACCACCTGAAGTGCTGTGGAACTTCGAGAAATTCTTAATCAATAAAAATGGCGAAGTGGTTGCGCGTTTTGCACCGGACATTACGGCCAATGATCCGCGTATTGTCGATGCCATCAATGCCGAATTGGCCAAATAAGCCTGAAGCTGTTTATAAGCAGTCGAATTTAACGGCTGCTTATATTTTATTTTTTTAAATGAGTAATGACACTCGAATCGGTTCGATCTTCATGATTTCTTCTTTATTTTGATAATTTTACAACATTTCATTCACGATCAATCAAACACTTCACTCTATGATGCATCTATCCGCTCAAGACAACCCGAAGTGAAGCTCATGAATACATTTATAAAAGCAGCAGTTTTATCTATCTCAACCGCATTGATTGCCCTGCCTGCACTAGCAGCACCACAAGAACAACATCAGCAACATCAAACCGCTCAGTCACATGGACATGCGCAAAAGCACACATCAAATGGACATCAACAACCAACCCATGCCACTGTCAAAAAAGCCAACCGTCCATCTCAAGACTGGAAAGCAGGTCAAAAACTCCCAAGCGCTTACCATAGCAATGCCTATAAAGTAGATCACCAAAAATACAAAAAACTCAGCAAACCCGGTAAAAACCAACAGTGGATTAAAGTGAATGGCGACTATGTACTGACAGACATTCGCAATCATTCCATTATTAAAATCATTGCTGGTTAAACTACTGTAAATGAAGAGTGCTCAGGCACTCTTTTTTTTATTTTAAAAAGTTTTGTTATGACTTTGAAACCCAGCATTTTATCTACACATTTTGCCCTTATATTAAAAAACACATAGCCCAATATTGATTTGATGATGAAAAAGCTTTTACAAAACTTAGTTCTTCCTTTTGCACTGTTTAGTTCAGGCATTCTACTCATTGGCTGTGAGCAAGCAACAGAGCCGAATCAGCAAGACATCCAGACTGAGACCTCTGAGCAAAACCAATCTGCGAATACACAAAGCCCTGAAAAAGCTGAACTGAAAAGTGGCAACATGCTCTATATCGTGCGTGATGTGGCAGATATGCAATTAAAAGCAGGTGAATACGTCACTCAGCTGCAAGAAACCCAAAGTGACTTGCAGGCCGCAATTGAACAGCATGATCAACAACAGTTGCAACACGCCGCGACAGCTTTGCAGCAACAGCTCACAGGTTTCAATAATGCCTTGAATGGCCTGAATCTTAAAACACAAGAAATCAATGATATCCGTGAAAAACTACTGTCTGCCAACCAACAAGTTTTAGCTTCGCCTTTTTTAAATGGACAGGTGGATTTCAGCCAAGTCGACTTTAAAAAGATGCAACAGCAAATGGGTACAATCCAATCTGAAATGTTGAAATTGGCTGCAATGTTGATTCCTCAGCAAGCTGAGAATGATAGTTCAAACACAAACCAATCTTAAAACATTTAAATAGTGGTGCTTTCAGCAATAGAGTAGGAGAAAATGACTGCAACCATTTTCTCCTAATTTGATTGAGGCACGATTTCTCACATGCAGCTGATTATTTTTATGGGCATCCAAGCTTCGGGAAAATCGAGCTATTATCTGCTGAATTTGGCACATAGCCATTTGCGCATCAACCTTGATATGCTGAAAACACGGCATCGTGAAAAAATCATTTTTGAAGCAGGACTGGCCTCAAAAACCAAAATGGTGATTGATAATACCAACCCTACGCCAGCCGATCGTGCGCGTTATATTGCCAGTGCTCAGGCCGCAGGCTTTGAAATTGTTGGCTATTTCTTTGAGACTGAGCTTAAAGGTGCACTGGAACGCAACCACTTACGTGAAGGCAAAGCCTGCATTCCTGAAGTCGGAATCAGAGCCACCGCTCAAAAATTTGAACCTCCACACTACGCTGAAGGCTTTGATGCATTGTATAAAGTTCGTATTCTCGGGCAAGGTGAATTTTCAATTTCACCCATACCGATTTGAAGCTTTAATGAAAAAACATTAACTATTTCTCATTTTTAAGCTACCATGTACAAATAAGAAACACAGAAAAACATTTTTATAATGAAAAAAGTCATTCTTGTTATCGCCTGTTTAGCAATCATCGTCTTTGGCGGGATGCACTTTTTAATGCCTGAAAAAACCACGCCACACTTAACCCAGTTTTTTTCTAAAGAGCATAAAGAAGTTCAACGTATTCAGGACTGGCTCAAATACAAACAACAGCAGCAGTTACTTTTGGTCGATGTTGTAAGCCCTGTCAGCCCCAAACAACAAGGTGCTTATGCTGAATATATCAAACAAAAAATTGAGTTCAACCAGCAAAATATTCAGCGCCTGCAGCTCAGCCGCTATCAAAGCAAAGCGTTTAAAGAGCTACAACAGCTCGAAATTCATGCGCTAGAACAATGGAATAACTTATTTCAAACGCATATTGTAGATGCCTTCATTGAACAGCAACATTTCACTGAAATTCCAGCCGAAGAATACCAACAATTTGATGCTGAAGCGCGCTATGCCTTACAAAAGCAAGAAGTTTTGGTTCTCGAACACTTACAACAATTGCTGCAACACAACAGCCCATATCTGTCTGACATCGATCATAGCCTACTCAGCGATTGGCTTTATTACCAACTGATGCAACATGAAATTCATCCAGTTATCTCTGAATGGTTGGAAGTCGAAACAGATATGCCTGATCGAAGCCGTCAAGATGCAATGCAAGACCTGAGACTATATAAGCGGTTTAACCCCAATACCGATGAATATAAGTACATCATGTCACTCGAAACACAGCTTTGGCATGCCGAACACCCATCTTCAAATTTGCTTGCACAGCCGTCCAATACCATGTCCAATTCGGATATCGAAATCGATCCAGAGATTGTGATTCCTGAAGATAAACCTCAAGTTGAGCAAATCAAAAAGTTGATTGAGACTCAACACAATAGCGTTAGCCGAATGATGTTCAGCCAATTGCGTCAAAGCTTTTTGCAATAAATTTAAAATAATGCTTTGAGCTCACACCTCATCAAAACGAAGACTGTTCCTGAGTTTTGCTCTGTGCTAACCATTCTTTAAAAGCCTTTTGCATGGCGTGACGCTCATATGGCTTGGCTAAACGTGCTTCCATCATTGAAAAATCACCCTTATAAGCTGCGTCAATCATGGCTTTGGTCAGCTCCTGAATACTCGCGCGGCCCCGATGTTCATATTGTAATATTTCTTCTGAAGTCAGTACCAAGTCCCAACACGACACCACTGAGCTCATATCAACTGCGATACTCAGATAATAATGCTCAAAATCTTGGTAAAGTTCCCAAAAGTGGGATTCATGCGCAATCAGGTTCATCTTCATCTTCGCTTACAGAGAAGCTTTCAAAATATAACGTCTATTGAATAAAAGATATGCAACTTTAGATAGCTATGTCCTTGCTTAACGAAATATATTAAGCATAGGAGCATTGATTCAGATGAGTTTCAAAAATTGAGTATTCAAAGTATTCTACAAGCCAGCGTACAGTTAAAAGACGAAGCACTATCATGCAAAACAAAGATTGCATGTATGCAGCAGACCAATCCAGTCCATTTGAACAATGACAACTAAGAAACCAACAAACTCATCATGAAATAAGCAATTGACGCCTTTTTATCAACTGACATAAAAAAAGCCACCTTTCGGTGGCTTTTTTTAATCTCAAACCGTCTCTTATTGAGCGCGGTTTTTGATTTTGCGGATGGTTTCCAACTGAGCAGCAGTTTCTGCAAGAGCAGCCAAAGCAGCAGCTGAGTCCAAGTCGCTCTTTTGATTTGCAAGCAATTGTTCAGCGTGTTTACGCGCTTCAAGAATTGCTGCTTCATCTAAGTTTTCTGCACGGACTGCAGTATCTGCAAGAACCGTAACAACATGCGGTTGAACTTCTAGAACACCACCAGATACATAGATTAACTCTTCTGTACCGTTTTCAAGCAGAACACGGATTGTACCCGGCTTGAGTAAAGTTACTAGTGGCGCGTGACCAGGCATAATACCTAATTCACCACCAGCACCTTTAGCAATTAGCATCGTTACAGCGCCAGAGTACAAAGACTCTTGAACACTTACAACATCACACTGCATAGTCGACATGAGAATCTCCTAAATTAGGTAACTAATTAAAGTTTCTCAGCTTTAGCAATTACTTCGTCAATACCACCAACCATATAGAACGCTTGTTCTGGAATGTGGTCATATTCACCAGCTAAAAGACCTTTAAAGCCACGAATCGTTTCTTTAAGCGGTACAAGTTTACCAGGAGCACCAGTAAACACTTCAGCTACGTGGAACGGTTGAGAGAAGAAACGTTGGATTTTACGCGCACGGTAAACAGTCAACTTATCTTCTTCTGCAAGTTCGTCCATACCAAGAATCGCGATGATGTCTTTCAATTCTTTATAACGTTGAAGAACGTTTTGAACTGAACGAGCGATCTCGTAATGCTCAGCACCCACTACGAGTGGATCTAACTGACGTGAAGTTGAGTCAAGTGGATCGATCGCTGGGTAAATACCAGAAGATGCGATGTCACGGCTCAATACTACAGTTGCATCTAAGTGAGCAAACGTAGTTGCAGGCGATGGATCTGTTAAGTCATCGGCAGGTACGTATACCGCTTGAATTGACGTAATCGAACCAGACTTAGTCGATGTAATACGTTCTTGAAGAACACCCATCTCTTCTGCAAGTGTCGGTTGGTAACCTACTGCAGATGGCATACGACCTAGAAGTGCTGATACTTCAGTACCTGCTAGTGTATAACGGTAGATGTTATCTACGAACAATAGTACGTCACGGCCTTTGCCGTTTTCGTCTTTCTCGTCACGGAAGTACTCAGCCATGGTCAAACCAGTCAACGCTACGCGTAAACGGTTACCCGGTGGCTCGTTCATCTGACCGTAGACCATTGCTACTTTGTCTAGAACGTTTGAGTCTTTCATCTCGTGATAGAAGTCGTTACCTTCACGAGTACGCTCACCAACACCAGCGAACACAGATAAACCTGAGTGCGCTTTAGCGATGTTGTTGATCAACTCCATCATGTTTACAGTTTTACCAACACCGGCACCACCGAACAGACCAACTTTACCACCTTTAGCGAACGGGCATAGTAAGTCGATGACTTTAATACCAGTTTCTAAAAGGTCAGTAGAAGCTGCTTGTTCAGCATAAGAAGGTGCTTGACGGTGAATCGGCAAACGCGCTTCAGTCGCAACTGGACCAGCTTCGTCGATTGGGCGACCAAGAACGTCCATGATACGACCCAAAGTCGCTGTACCCACTGGTACAGAGATTGGTGCGTTAGTATTCGTTACGTTCAAACCACGCTTAAGGCCTTCAGTAGAACCCATTGCAATAGTACGAACTACGCCATCACCAAGTTGTTGCTGAACTTCTAATGTAGTTTCAGTGCCATCAACGTGGAGAGCGTCATAGATCTTAGGAACGCTGTTACGTTCAAACTCGACGTCGATAACCGCGCCGATGATCTGAATGATACGACCGCTACTCATTGCTGTCTCCTCAATTCAAAATAATGTTAAACGGCAGCGGCACCACCAACGATCTCAGAAATTTCCTGAGTAATCGCGGCTTGACGCAGCTTGTTATAAATAAGTTGTAGGCTCTTGATCAAATCACCTGCGTTGTCCGTTGCAGCTTTCATTGCAACCATACGAGCTGACTGCTCACACGCGATGTTTTCGATCACGCCTTGATATACCACAGACTCGATATAACGAACCAATAAGCCATTTAAAAGCTCTTCAGCTTCAGGCTCATAGAGATAGTCCCAACCGTATTGACGGTTAAGGGTCTTGTTTTCTTCAGCAGTTGCTAAAGGAACAAGTTGTTCGATTTTTTGATTTTGAGTCATGGCATTGACAAAGCCGTTTGACACAAGATAAATACGATCTAACTCGCCTTTATCAAATGCGTCTAACATCACCTGTACAGAACCAGATAACTGTTCAAGGCTTGGTGTATCACCGACATTTGTCGTAGCACCCAGCACTTTACCGCCGTAGTTTTTAAAAAACGAAACCGCTTTTTGACCAATTAAAGCAAATTGAACTTCAATTGACTGCTCTTGTTGCTGTTGTACGTGTTTAACCACTTTTTTGAACAAGTTAATGTTCAAACCACCAGCAAGGCCGCGATCTGAAGACACAATGATATAGCCAACGCGCTTTACAGGGCGTTCAACCATATAACGGTGTTTGTATTCAGGATTCGCTTGAACCAAGTGAGCAATTACACGGTGCATATTTTCGGCATACGGACGGCCTTGAGCCATGCGCTCTTGCGCACGACGCATCTTAGAAGCTGCTACCATCTGCATCGCGCGAGTAATTTTCTGCGTGCTTTTGATACTAGCTACTTTGGCGCGAATTTCTTTTAAATTTGCCATACGCTTAACCTAGTATTCGAAGGCCCTTTCGAGCCCTCGAAGGTTGATCCGTGAACCAAACCAAAACTAAATCCAACTGAAGTTGAAATTAGTAAGTTTGAGTCGCTTTAAAGCTTTCAATACCTGCTTTGATTGCAGCTTCGATGTCTTTGTTGTAATCACCAGTTTCATCGATGTTTTGCATTAACGCAGCATTTTCTGAACGGAAGTAAGAGATTAACGCAGCATCAAAGTCTACGATTTTCTTCACTTCAACGTCAGCCATGTAGCCTTCGTTAGATGCATAAATTGAAACAGCTTGGTCAGCAATTGAATATGGAGCATATTGTTTTTGCTTCATTAATTCAGTTACACGTTGACCATGTTCAAGTTGCTTACGAGTTGCTTCATCAAGGTCAGAAGCGAACTGAGCAAACGCTGCCAATTCACGGTATTGCGCCAAAGCAGTACGGATACCACCAGACAATTTTTTGATGATCTTAGTCTGCGCTGAACCACCAACACGAGATACAGAGATACCCGCGTTCACAGCAGGACGAATACCTGCGTTGAATAATGATGTTTCAAGGAAGATCTGACCGTCAGTGATCGAAATTACGTTCGTTGGTACGAATGCAGATACGTCACCCGCTTGAGTTTCAATGATTGGTAATGCAGTTAATGAACCAGTTTGGCCTTTAACTTCACCATTCGTGAATTTCTCAACGTAGTCAGCAGAAACGCGCGAAGCACGCTCAAGAAGACGAGAGTGAAGATAGAATACGTCACCTGGATACGCTTCACGACCTGGTGGACGACGTAATAACAATGAAATTTGACGGTAAGCAACAGCTTGCTTAGACAAATCATCATAAATGATTAGTGCATCTTCACCGCGGTCACGGAAGTATTCACCCATTGTACAACCAGAGTATGGAGCCAAGTACAACATTGCTGCTGGATCGGCTGCAGCTGCTGCTACAACAGTGGTATACGCCATAGCGCCAGTTTCTTCTAGCTTGCGCACAACGTTAGCAATAGTCGATTGTTTTTGACCAATAGCTACGTATACACATTTAATGCCAGAGTTTTTCTGAGCGATGATCGCATCGATCGCCATCGCTGTTTTACCAGTTTGACGGTCACCAATGATCAACTCACGCTGACCACGGCCTACAGGGATCATTGTATCTACTGATTTATAACCAGTTTGTACAGGTTGATCCACTGATTGACGCCAAATTACGCCTGGTGCTACTTTTTCAACAGCATCAGTTAATTTTGCATCAATTGGGCCTTTACCATCAATTGGGTTACCCAAAGCATCTACTACACGGCCTAAAAGTTCTGGACCAACCGGAACTTCTAATACACGACCTGTGCAACGTGCTTTTTGACCTTCTTGAAGGCTTAAGTAGTTACCTAAAACAACGACGCCCACTGAATCCTGTTCTAGGTTCAGTGCCATACCGTATAAGCCGCCGTCGAATTCGATCATTTCACCGTACATTGCATCAGCAAGGCCGTGAATACGCACAATACCGTCGGAAACCATAACAATGGTCCCTTCGTTTTTAGCGGTCGCGCTGGTGTCCAGATCGCCGATACGCTGTTTAATGAGCGCACTGATCTCGGATGGATTCAGTTGTTGCATTGCGCTATACCTCAATCTTTTTAAAGTTCAGTCTTCATATGCAATTAAGCAAGAAGACGAGTCCGCATTTTTTCTAGCTTGTTAAGCGCAGAATCATCTATCACTTGGTCGCCTGCACGAATAACAACACCAGCAATAAGCTCTGGTTTAACTTCTACAGAAACATTTACCGCAGCTTCGAATTTTTTCTCTAAAGCATGTGCAAGTAATTGTTCTTGTACAGAAGTCAATGGGAATGCAGATTCAATCACTACATCCACAGTATTGTTATTCTGTGATTTGAGCTGCTCGTATTCAGCAGAAATTTCAGGAAGAAGCACCAAACGGTTGTTTTCAGCAAGCAATGTCAAAAAGTTTGACACTGCTGCAGTTTGGTCTTCGCCTAATACTTTTGCAAAAAGACTTACCTGCTCAGCAGGAGTAAGCTCAGGGCGAGTTAAGAAAGCTGAAAATGCTTCGTCTTGCACCGCAGCACTGAGCAAGTTCAATGCAGATGACCAAGAGTCAGTTGCATTTTGCTCAGAAGCGTAAGCAAATGCTGCTTTAGCGTACGGGCGTGCCAACGTCAAGAGTTCAGCCATAATCCGCCTCTCTTAAAGTTTAGCAGCCAGCTGAGTCAGCATGGCATTGTGAGCTTCAGCATCAACTTTTTGGCTAAGAATTTTCTCAGCACCTGTTACTGCAAGATCAGCAACTTGTTGACGTAATTCTTCACGAGCAGAATTGATTTCTGTATCAACAGCTTCTTTTGCTTGTTGACGAATACGCTCACCTTCAGCTGACGCTTGAGTACGAGCTTCTTCTACCAATTGTGCACCGCGACGGTTCGCTTGTTCGATCAATTGAGCCGCTTGCGCTTTCGCTGCATCTAATTCAGCTTTCACTTGAGCTTGCGCATCCGCAAGATCAGCTTTTGCTTTTTCAGCAGCGTTTAAGCCATCAGCGATTTTACGCTGACGCTCACTAATCGCATTGATTAGTGGTGGCCATACAAATTTCATGCAGAATGCGACAAACATCGCAAATGCAATCGCTTGGCCAATCAATGTGAGGTTGATATTCATTGCTATTCCTCAATAGTTTAATTTAGGAATTAAGCTGATTAACCTACAAATGGATTAGCAAAGATGAAGAACAAGCCAATACCAACACCGATCATAGGCACAGCATCAAGAAGACCCGCGATTAAGAACATACGAGTTTGAAGTTGTGGAGCCAATTCTGGTTGACGTGCAACAGCTTCAAGGAAGCGACCGCCTAAAAGACCAAAACCAATCGCAGTACCTAAAGCACCAAAAGCGATCAAGATAGCAGATGCAATTGCAACTAGACCTAAAGTGAGTTCCATGATAATTCCTCAGAGGTTAGGTTTATACCAAATTAAATTAAAAAATTGTGCGCCCAACCATCCAGTGATAGTTGGGCATTACCATTAATGCTTTTCGCTTGCCATGCTCAAGTATACGATAGTCAGCATCATAAAGATGAATGCTTGTAGCGTGATAACAAGAATGTGGAAGATCGCCCAAGGCACAGACAACGCCCATTGGATCCAGAACGGTAATAATGCGATAAGGATGAAGATTAACTCACCTGCATACATGTTACCGAACAGTCGTAGAGCCAATGAAACTGGACGTGCAAGGAATGTTACTAATTCAAGAATTAAGTTCACTGGAATCAATAACGCTTTTGCAACTGGGTTACTTGGGTTAAATGGGTTAAGTGCTAATTCGCCAACGAAACCACCAATCCCCTTTTCTCGAATACTGTAGAACAAGATCAGTACAAATACAGATAAAGACATACCTAGGGTAATGTTTGGATCTGTAGAAGGTACAACCTTGAAGTAGACGTGATGAGGATCCATACCAAATACACTTGCACCAATCAGTTGAGCTGTATACGGAATAAAGTCAACTGGGATTAAGTCCATTGCGTTCATGAGGAAAATCCACACGAAAATGGTCAATGCAAGTGGCGCAATTAAGCGTGATTTGCCATGGAAAGTGTCGCGAACACTTGAGTCCACAAACTCAATGATCATTTCAATTGCAGACTGGAACTTGGTTGGAACACCAGAGTTTGCAGCTTTCGCTACGCACCAGAACAACAAACAGAAAATCACACCAAGAGTGATAGACCAACCCATTGAATCCAAGTGAATAGCAGTGAACCCCATCTGTTGAGCTTCTTCAGCAGTCTCAGCCAACTTCCATGAACCGTCTGGCATTTTGCCATAAGTCATATTCGTCAAGTGATGCTTGATATACTCGGTCGAAGTAAGGGCATGTTCTTCAGCAGCCATAAATCACACCTGGTCAATGTCAAATACAAATAGAGAGAACGAACATCGCGTGCTGCTTGATATCTCGTCCATCTCCTAAAAAACTTTTCAATTTTTTGTAGTGCTTATTAAACTCGTTTTTGTTGACGCGACACCCAAAATGGAGCAACCCACGTCATGGTTTGAACGAGCATAAAACCACAAAACAATGCCACCGCTGACAACGGTTTGACATTGCTTAAAATTAAAATGAAACCAACAATCACAATTGCAAACTTACCCATCATGCCTTTATACATGTTCGCAAGAACTTGTTTAGAAGCGCGAGCTCCTGCTGCTCGAAACGACTGCCATGAAAAATAGCAAGTCGCAAGCCAACACACGAGCGCACCTAATGCTGCACTCAGGGCTGCGGTTGAGTCTTTCACGACCCAGCCGATCAAGGCTGAAACAGGAATCATACATGCTTGTAAGAGGACTAAAGCTTTCGCTAATCGTCGGTCAATCAAGCGACTAGTTCGGCTCATTATTTATTCACTCACAACAATCATGCTTGACAAGTTTAGCTGATGATTATTTTTAATCGCAGGCATTATAGAGTTACACCCCTGAACATGCAATCTTTTCCCGACCTAAGTCGAGTTTTTTTCTATGTTTAAATTGCTTTTAAACTAATCAATTATTGTTTAATTTTTGCGTTACTTTCGCGCATTTAGCACACATTTATGCACATGTTCGGCCAATTGCTTCCACGCGCTGACAAAATCCCCTGCCCCAGTCATGCTTTCATCAACCGCTTGGAAAACCAATGGGTTCAACTTTTGATATTGTGCTTGACTCGCATGCACTTCAGCCAAAAGGCACATCTTTGAATAAGGGCGACTGTCATTTAAGTATTTGATTTGCGCAACCGTAGGCGCAATATGTGGGTCGTCTGTCAATGCGCCTGCAAAGCGTAAATTTAAAGGTCGCTCTAAGTATTGATAGGCATCATGAAAAGACCAATATGGGCGCGCTTGGGTACTTTGACTATATATAGCTGAAGCTTGCAACATTTTCTGAGCAAAGAGTTTGGCATTGTTCCAGTAGCGCTCCTTATACTCAGGCATCTGCTGTGAACGCAGGCCTGCAATAAAGAAACCAATGCGTACCGCATTGTTTGGGTCAAGCCAAACATGGGTATCGATGGTATTTTTTAAGGCATCACCACGGGTATTTCGTAGTGGTAAAGCATTGATAATGCCTGAATCTAAAATAGAAACTGCTTTATCATTGGGGGTCAGGAGTTTATCCAGCGGTGCTTCATGTGCTCGTCCCAACCAAATAACCAAACCTGCATCCTGAATAATTTTACGATGCATTGGGGTCAAACTCACATCATGTCCAGATTGATCGGCCAATAATAAGGTTGGTTTTTCAATGCCTTTCGTCACTTCCTGTGCAATCAAGTAAATCGGCTGTGTAGAGACAACCAAGTCTTGCGTCCAAGCAACACTACTAAACAGCGCAAACGCAAAAAAAGCCAAGAAACGGGACATGGGGAGCAATCACTAGAAATACAATTAGTGTTATAATATAACAAATCGACAAAAATACCTATGCCTAATCGAAACTCTCTGCGCTTCATGTTAAGATTTAATGTCGTTTTTCTTTTATAAATTTTGCACTTGAGGTTTGTTATGAGCGCTTGTTCTCACGAACACCACCATGCTTTACATGATGTGCATGGTCATCACAACGTTGAGACGCGTTTGGCTGAAGCAGAAGTCTTGTGCGCAGGAACTGGTGCGCGCCTAACCCCCTTAAGAAAAGAAGTCTTGGCACTGATCCTGAATGCGACAGGCCCGATGGGTGCGTATGACTTGTTGGCTAAAATTAAAAGCAATGCCGATCGCCCTGCTGCCCCACCGACGGTGTACCGCACCCTAGACTTTTTATTAGAAAAGGGCCTCATTCACCGCCTCACCTCGATTAATGCCTATATTCCGTGTTGCCATCCCCGCGAAGGCCATCAAGCCGCCTTTCTCATTTGTACTGATTGCAAATCAGTGACAGAGGCCTCTGCTCAAGGATTATTACAACAACTCGATGCACTTTCCGCAGCCGATGGTTTTACGGCACAACATAGCATTATCGAAATTTCAGGAATTTGTCAGCAGTGTCGCCACAAGTAAGCCTCGATCCTGTTCTGGTTGAACTCTCCCAAATTAGTGTTCGTATCGATGAACGCGACATTTTAAAGCATGTCGATTTTGTCTTACATGAACGGGAAATTGTGACCCTGATTGGGCCAAATGGTGCAGGGAAATCCACACTCATTAAAGTGCTGTTGGGTATTGTGCACCCTAATGCTGGCGACATTAAAACAACAAAGCCACTCAAGTTTTCTTATGTACCACAAAAATTTAATCCCTCACATAGCCTACCACTTAGGGTTAAAGACCTTTTGGCTTTGGAAAAATGCGATCCTGTAATCAAGCAAGAAATTATCCACGATACTGGGATCAGCAGACTTGAAAACTCTAAAGTACAGCAGCTTTCAGGTGGAGAACGACAACGCGTTTTACTGGCCCGTGCGCTGTTACGTCAACCCGATATTTTGGTTCTCGATGAACCGATGCAGGGCTTAGACATTCAGTCTGAGGCTGAGCTGTACGACTATGTGCGCAGCTTACCCGCCAAATATGGTTGTGCTGTGCTCATGGTTTCACATGATTTGCAGTGGGTCATGCAAGGAACTCATCGTGTGGTGTGTTTGAATAAACACATTTGTTGTAGCGGCCTACCTGAAAACGTGCAACAACACCCTGAGTATCAAGCCATTTTTGGTACTAACCGCGTGTTCTATCAACATCATCATGATCACTGCGCACATGGTGATAGTGCAACGCCTTGTCAGCATGACGCTCGCCCACACATTCACCCTGAACCGGAAGCTTAAGTCATGATGGAATGGTTACAACTGCTATTACCTGCATGGATTATGGGTACGTTGCTGGTCTTTTTGACTGCGCCACTGGGCTGTTTGATGCTATGGCGCCGCATGTCATTCTTTGCCGACACCATGGCACATGGCACGTTACTGGGTGTCGCGATTGCAGGAGCAATGGCGTTGCCCCTGTGGATGGGTGTAGCTTTTATTGCGGGGTTGTTGGTGGCAATCCTTTGGGTGTTGCATGATCCACGTTTACCAAATGATGCATTACTCGCACTCTGTTCTGCGACCTTGCTCTGCTCGGGTCTGATGTTTATTCAACACATTCCAAGTTTAAGACCTGAGTTACTCAGCTATTTATTTGGTGATTTACTCACGATCACATGGGCAGACCTACCCATTTTTGCTACTGTTATTGTTGTTGCATTGGCAGTGCTTTATAAAAGTTGGCAGGCTCAAATTCAAATCGCGATCGATCCTGATATGGCTGTTAGTGAAGGTGTCAGTGCGAAATGGCAACGCTTGATTTTTATGTTACTACTGGCTTTATTTACCATTTTAGCGCTTCGTGCAGTGGGTTCTTTACTGATGGGTGCCTTGCTTGTCATTCCAGCACTCACCGCTCGACTGCTTGCCCACTCTCCAAAACAAATGGTGATTTGGGCCTTTGTGATTGCGCAAATTGGGGTGACGGTTGGTTTATGGTCCAGTGCAGGACTGAATACCTCTACAGGGCTCAGCATTGTTTTAACCATGTCGACTCTGTTTGCGTTGATTTTTATCGCGCAGAAGTTTAAAAAATTGACATAACTAAATGAGCCATCAACGTTATTTTATCAGTGCATGTCTACTCGGACAAAAAGTCCGTTATGACGGCAAAGACTGCCTTGTCTATCAGTTAGTTCAAGCCATGCTCGATAAAAATTATGTCAGCTTATGTCCCGAAGTCAGTGCGGGACTTCCAACCCCGCGCCCCGCAGCAGAAATTCGCCATGGGTCAGGTGCTGATGTTTTATTAGGCCAAGCACAGGTTTTTTCCTCAGATGGTCATCAGCTTAGCGATGCCTTTATGCAAGGTGCCTACAAAGCTTTAGCATTGGCGCAAGCCAATCATGTCACCCATGCCGTGCTCAAAGCCAATAGCCCATCCTGTGGCAGTGATGGTATTTATGATGGCACATTTACGGGGCAAAAAATTGCAGGGGAAGGAATTACTGCCGCCCTATTTCGTCAGCACGGTATACATGTGGTTACCGAACAACAGTTTTTAGCAGAACTGACGCAGACTAAACTTACTGATGAACCAAACTAAGCAGTCCCGCCGCACAACTGAACAACACGGCAAAAGTACGATTGAGATATTTTTGCTGTCGCGGTGATGTTAAGAGTTTTAAAACTTTCGCTGCTAACCCCGTATAGCCCGCCATTACAATCAGGTCAATGGTGACCATAGTCATAGCCATAATCAGATACTGAATCCACTGCGGTTTAGACAAGTCTAGAAACTGGGGCAATACGGCCAGTAAAAACACAATGGCTTTCGGATTGCTCATATTGACCAGAAAGCCATACAAGACCAGTTTAGGAATCGATTTATTCGGTTGTTCCTGCTGAATTTCAATAGACTGTGCAGGTGCTCGCCATTGCAAATAAGCCAGATATAACAAGTACAACACCCCAAACCATTTCACAACCAGGAAAGCCCAAGGTGTGGTGGCAAATAGCACCCCTACCCCTGCAGCAACAATCCCGATTTGCACTAAAAGTGCCAGCTGTAAACCCAGTGCATTCCAATAGCCACGGCGAAAGCCATAATTCAGACCACTGGACATCGAAGCAATTGCACCTGCCCCTGGAGAAATACTAATGATCCAACATGCGAGTACAAAGCCCAGCCAAATTTGAAATGACATAGTGGTATTGAGAAAAAAATGACATTTAGATTATATGATCTTTCATGCTTTTAGGGTTTATTATTCATCAATGAATTTATCACTTAAGGCTATGAAGCAGAAACTGCATAAGGCACAATAAGTACAGCCAATAGAAATAACAATTTTTTTAGGAGCCATGAATGACCGCCCAATCTGTAATTCTACCATTACCTTCAGATCATGCCCGTTTTATTGTTTTACGTTTAAAAGATTTAAGTATTGATGAACTTAAAGAACAATTAGAAGATTTATTTTCCACCCGTGATCGTCTTATTACCCAACATCCAAATGCGCAAATTAAAACAGCGGTTGCTTTTGGCCCTGAACTTTGGGCACAACTTCATCCTACAGCGCCTGTAGGGTTTAAACAGCTAGAGCCCATTTATGGCTCTTTCAATATGCCTGTTTCACCTGCGGATGTTTTAATTCATATTGCGTCTCAGCGTACCGATATTTGTTTTGCCCTTAGCCAATCGTTCTTTGAAGGCATCCAAGATAAAGTTGATGTTTTAGATGAACGAGTCTGCTTCCGCAATTTTGATGGTCGAGATTTGACTGGTTTTATTGATGGTACTGAAAACCCACAGTTTCCCGATGATCGTGCTGCAACGACCTTATTAAGTGAAGATACAGGAGTATTCGCAGATGGTTCTTTTATCTTTGCGCAGCGCTATTGCCATGATTTGGAAAAGTGGAAAAAGCTAAAGGTTGATGCTCAAGAGCAAGTCTTTGGACGGACAAAACTTGAAAGTATTGAACTAGATGATGACGTTAAGCCTGAAAATTCTCACGTTGCACGTGTCGTGGTTGAAGATGATGAAGGCGAGGAAATGGAAATCCTACGTCACTCTCTTCCTTATGGCGATGGTAAAGGTGAGCAAGGTTTATTTTTTATTGCCTATACGAAAGATTTAAACATTATTGATGCGATGTTACTGCGTATGTTCGGCACCAGTGGTGATGGAATTCATGACCGTATGCTTCATTTTGTGACTCCTGTGGACGGTGCTTATTATTTTGCGCCGAGCGAAGAGTTGTTGGAAGAAGTGTTGGAAGGGTGATAAAAATCCATATCTCTATACTTTAAAAGTTGAATATAAATTTTCTTTACTAAAAAATATTAAAAAGAAAGGTATATAATTACCTTTCTTTTTATTC
>NZ_JBUEBA010000002.1:3064313-3086636 GCF_058107045.1 Acinetobacter sp. AB03
CTTGTGCGCGGAGTGTACAAAATGTCTTTTTTTTAATCTAGTAAAATAATGTTAATGAAGATGCAGCTCTCAAAAAAACAAAAAGGAGCAGCATGCTCCTTTTTGTTCGTCTCATTTTAAGCTTTAGAAGGCGACACGTTTATAGTGACGATACTCTGGCTTCCAGAAGTTCTTCTCAATCGCGTGTTGCAATTGCTCATCACTAATAATCGGGGCTACACCTGCATCCATTGCTGCTTTGGCCACTTTAAAGGCTATCAGTTTAGAGACTTTCTGAATTTCATCAATCTCAGGCAATAAATCTGCTGTAGGGTTCACGAGCATCGGTGAGCAATCTGCCAAAGCATTACTCGATGCAATTAGCATAGAGTCTGTCACACGGCTTGCATTGGCCGCAATCACGCCCAGCCCAATGCCTGGGAAGATATATGAGTTATTGCACTGCGAAATATTATAAATTTTGCCTTGATAGTTGACTGGAGCAAAAGGACTGCCTGTCGCAATCAAAGCCTTGCCGTCCGTCCAGTGAATAATATCCGCTGGCACCGCTTCGACACGCGATGTTGGATTAGACAGTGGCAGCACAATCGGACGATCACAATTCGAAGCCAAAGTACGAATCACTTCTTCAGTGAATAAGCCCGGCTGACCCGATACTCCAATCAACACAGTAGGTTTGGCATTTTTCACGACATCGAGCAGTGAAATCACCTCTTCAGCATTGCCCCATTCCGCTATCACGTCTGGCTTTTGCGCCAATTTACGTTGGAAATCGAGTAGATTCGGCTGATTTTCAGTGATTAAACCAAAACGATCAACCATATACACGCGTGCACGCGCTTCGGCATCAGTTAAACCTTCAACTTTCATCTGCGCAACAATTTGCTCAGCAATCCCACAGCCTGCTGAACCCGCACCTAAGAAGGCAACAGTTTGATCTTTGAGCTGTTTACCTGCCGCACGTGATGCAGCAATCAAACTGCCCACAGAAACGGCTGCGGTACCTTGAATATCATCATTAAAACAACAGATTTCATCACGGTACTTATTCAATAAAGGCATGGCATTATTTTGCGCAAAATCTTCAAATTGAATTAAGGCTTTCGGCCAACGACGCTTGATCGCAGCAATCACTTCATCAACAAAAGCATAGTACTCATCACCACTGATGCGCGGTTGATTCCAACCCATATAAATCGGGTCATTCAGTAACTGCTGATTATTGGTCCCAACATCGAGGGTAATTGGTAAGGTGTAAGCTGGGCTAATACCCCCACACGCGGTATAGAGCGACAATTTTCCAATCGGAATACCCATCCCGCCAATACCTTGGTCGCCCAAGCCTAAAATACGCTCGCCGTCGGTAATCACAATAACTTTGACATTTTTCTTGTTGATGTTATGCAAGATGTCATCAATATGCGCACGGTCTGGATAGGAAATAAATGTACCACGATGGCGACGATAAATATCCGAGAAACGCTGACAGGCCTCACCCACCGTTGGAGTATAGATAATTGGCATCATCTCACTTAAATGGTTTTCAATGAGGTGATAGAACAAAGTTTCGTTGGTGTCTTGAATATTACGCAAGTAAATGTGCTTATTGATCGCATCATTAAAAGCACAATATTGTTGATAAGAACGCTGACTTTGTTCTTCAATGCTTTCTTCAACATGCGGAATTAAACCATGCAAGTTGAAGCGAGTGCGCTCTTCTTCCGTAAATGCCGATCCTTTATTTAACAGCGGCAACTCAAGCAAGGTATTGCCCGCATAAGGGATGTATAAGGGTTGTTTTGTCTTTAAATATTCTGTCGTCATTACCTATCTCGTTGTACATAGATTGAGATGAACCTATGGGGAGAATCTATGCATCTAATTCGGCTACTAGCTTAGCGCCATTTGCGCGTCTTTTGATATTTATAAACGTGATGCAATTATCAAAGCGATTTAGTCTGAAAATAAAAATCAAACCGACTCAACGTAAAAATGACGTTTACGGCAGTCTTTCAATCAAATAGCGCATGGATAAAATTTGAACTTGAATAAAGCTCAAGCTAAGCTAGCGCTTTTATTTCTTCTTTATATTAAAAATGATCATCAAAAAACTGATGTTGTTGTTGAGTCTTACGTGTCTTTGCCTCACACAAATGACAGCATGCCAATCCATTTCTACGGCGCAAACTACTGTGAGCAATAAAATTACAGGACTATTTGGTCATAACGAAAAACTGCCTGAAATCGATCCCAAAGGCATTGTCGATATCAGTAAAGCCACCATCGAGCAATATAAGCAACTCAGTGCAAATTTACCCTTGAACCAATGGGTCTATTTGGAAAATGAAAAACAAGGGATTTATCAGCTACAAAACAAATCGACCGAAGGCTTTGTGCTCTCACTACGTCTGAATTGTAAAATCAGCAGTCATCCCCCTACGTTTGAGCTTCAAGATGCTCAAGGCAAACGTATCTTATACGGCTATGATAAAGAAGCAGGACAGATTCAGTTTTTACTCGACAACAAAAACTATGGCAATCCCTTTGATCCATTTCAACGCCAAAGCCTGAGTCGTTTTCAACAACAGCTTGCCAGTGCCAAAGTCATTAAGCTCTTTCATGCAAGCAAACTGTATCGTTTTCAAAACCAAAATGCGGAACTCCTAAGCAAACCTGTCTCATGCCGTGAAAATAGCTAAAATGGAGGTTATTTGGGTGGGTTCAAATGTGACATATCAACAAACACACCGGTCAAACGGCGCACAATCGGTAGCACAATGAGCACTACAGGATAGGCCACCACCCGAGACATCATCCATGCGGACAGCCAAACCTGTAGGAAATTGTCCACCCAGCCCAAATTGCGCCAAAGATTGATCATCGAGATAATACCACTCATAAAAAATGAGATAAAAAATGGCAAAATAAACATGGCATATTTTGCTGGTAACTTGGGAATATTCCCAATGATCATGGGCCGCTGTTCAGACACGTTTTATCCTTAAAAGTATGCGTTTTGGTTTTCATCATACTGCGCTTTTCATGTTTATAGCAGCGCAATCGTTAGCAGTTTTTGAACATTTTTTATTCTATAAAAATGGATTCACCTAAAGACGCGGAAATTTGCTATATTTAGCGTTTTTCTGCGACATTAAATTTTCGACTGAATATGAACACGGCAATCCAAGCAGCTCTCGAGCACGCAGTACAAAACCTTCAAGCTGAAGGCGTCCTTCCAGCAGACTGGAACAACAGCAGTACTTTGACGCGTACCAAAGACCGAAGCCATGGTGACTTCGCGTCCAATATCGCGATGATTGCCTCTAAAGCTGCGGGTATGAAGCCACGTGATTTAGCCGAAAAAATTCTTGCTGCACTGCCTGAAGTGGCGGACATCAGCAAAGCAGAAATCGCAGGCCCTGGCTTTATTAACTTCTTTTTAAATGCTGACCAACGCTTTGCTGTACTTGATCAAATTCAAGCGCAAGGCAATCAGTTTGGTCGCACTCAAGCCAATGCTGCGAAGAAAATCCAAGTAGAATTCGTTTCTGCCAACCCAACGTCTAGCTTGCACGTTGGTCATGGTCGTGGCGCAGCATATGGGATGACGGTTGCAACCTTGCTTGAGGCAACAGGTGCAACGGTAGACCGTGAATATTATGTGAATGATGCAGGCCGTCAAATGGACATCCTTGCAACATCTACCTATTTGCGCTACCTCGAATTAACAGGCCAAGCACTGGTTTTCCCTAAAAATGCCTATCAAGGCGATTATGTTAAAGAAATCGCTCAAAGTATTATTGATGCTGATGGCTATGCCTACGTCCGCCCTGTGGCAGACGTCTATAAAGATGTCCCTGAAGATGTGCAATATGCAGAAGAACTCGATGCTGAAGGCAATAAAGTTGTCCTTTCAGGCGACAAAGAAAAGCATATTGATGGTTTAATCCATAATTCACAAAGCTTAATCGGTGAAGCTTACCGCGTATTCCACCAAGCAGCGCTGAATGCGATCTTAGATGACATCAAAGATGACTTGGGCGAGTTTGGCGTAACCTTTAACCAATGGTTCAGCGAAGCCTCATTGACAGACAAAATTGATGAAGCTTTAGAAACTTTAGAACAACGTGGTTTCTTATACGAAAAAGACGGCAACATTTGGTTCAAATCGACTGAATTTGGCGATGAAAAAGACCGTGTTGTGAAGCGTCGTAATGGACAAACCACTTACTTTGCTTCTGACATTGCTTATCACCTGAACAAATTACAACGTGGCTATACCGATATCATTGATATCTGGGGCTCAGACCACCATGGCTATATTTCACGGGTCAAAGCCGCGATTGATGCCTTAGGTTATGATTCGAAAAAACTGACTGTGCTTTTAGTTCAGTTCGTCAGCCTATGGCGTGGTGGTGAGATGGTACAAATGTCATCTCGTTCTGGTCAGTTCGTGACTTTACGCGACCTGCGTAAAGAAGTGGGCAACGACGCTGCGCGTTTCTACTACGTGATGCGTAAGTCTGAGCAACACATTGACTTTGACTTAGACCTTGCAGTTTCACAAAGCAAAGACAATGCGGTGTACTACATTCAATATGCGCATGCACGTGTCAATCGTATGGTCGATGTGAAAGCACCTGAAAAAGGCATTAGTTTTGATCGTAGCAAAGTAGCTGATTACGATGCGACCTTATTAGTTCTTGACGCTGAAACTGAAATTCTTGCCAAACTTGCGGCCTATCCTGAAATTGTGCTTCGTGCTGCAAATAGCTATGAACCACACCAAGTGGGTAACTATTTGAAAGAACTCGCAGCGTTATTCCATGGTTGGTATAACTTGGATAATACAAGAATTATCGACGAACAGAATATTGCCCTTTCGCAAGCCCGTTTATTACTTTCAATAAACGTACAACAAGTTTTGCGTAATGGTTTAGAGTTACTAGGTGTGTCTGCACCTGAAGCCATGTAATAAGTGAAGCAAAGCTTCGCACATGGCTGCAAGACCGAAAGCTATGCTTAAAGTAGCCATATCAATCCTGATGTATTGCTCGCTTTGTGAAACTTGAATTTTGCAAAGCGATTCTTTATTTTACGATGATGCCTCTTTTAATCCCTTGAGGCCAAGTACTAAAATAAAGAAAAGAATGGGCCAGTCCCTCATATTGATTAGAAGAAAAGAGGTTTCCACGTGTTTGGAAAAACGCAGCGCGGTGTATCTGAAAGACCGAACAAACCCAAAAAGCCACTGATTCCAGCTTGGCTCGGTACACTTGTGGTCATTTTAATCGTGCTCTGTTTTGCTGTAGCACTATTACTGTGGAAGCCTTGGGCACCAGTGAAGCCGAAAGGTCAAATCACTTCGGAACATTACCAAGAAGAAACCAATAAAGACTACCGTTTCTACGACTTACTGCCACAGCAGCAAGTGACGCCAATTCCTGATCAAGCCATTCCTGAAACCAAAGATAATCCAAGCACCGTGGTGATTGTTGAAGCACCTGCTGCCGAAGAAAGTACTCCTGCTGAACCGGGTTTAACCGAAGCAGCACCGACACCGCAAGCGCCAAGCTTTATATTACAAGTCCGCAGTTACCCTGACCCAGACAGTGCCGATGCACGTCGTGCAGAAATTATCTTAAATGGTCTCTCTGCCGATGTAGTCAAAACCGTTGAAGGCGGCCAAACATGGTATCGCGTGATTTCAGGGCCATACGACTCGCAAGAAGCCGCAGTGATTGCGCAACAAACCCTACAACATAGTGGCATTGACTCAATTGTGGTCAAACGCTAAAACAAAAAAAGGATGCCTCGGCATCCTTTTTTATACTCTGAGTTTGGCGAGAAAATTTTGAATCAATTGCACAACATGCTCAGCATGCACATAAGCCAAATCATGTTGACCCTGTGACACGATGTGCAATTCAGCATGTGGTATTTGACGGTGTAAAGACCGCCCCACTGCAACAGGACTAATTGGATCTGCATCGCCCCAAATCAGCAGAACTGGACACTGGATACGCTCCAGACTGTCTGTCAAATCAGACTGATGCTGAACAAACCAATCAGGAACCGTAAAGCTCTGTTGATAATCCTCTCTCCAGTCCGCCACCTGAAAAGGACTTAAATCAATGCCGCCTGAGGTTGCCACGAGCACCAAGGCCTGCACCTGTTCAGGCTTTTGTAAAGCAGCTTGTACTGCAAAAATACCACCCATCGATTGTGCAACGACCACAGAAGGCTGTTGAATTTGATTCAATACATAATCTTGTAAGTCCTCAAAACTCTGCACTTTCATTTCATCAGGATAGCCACCAAAGCTCGGATAAGCGACGACCATGGTTGAATCGTCCTTTAGGCGTTGGATAACAGGTTGCCAAAATGCCGTATTGCCCGATGCACCGGGCAAAAAAATCAGGTTCAAATCATCACCACCCACTAGAACCCACTGAGCTCCTTGGCTTTTTTAAAGGCTGGGCGCTGCTGAATACGCTGTGCATAAGCAACCATTTGAGGATTATGGGCTTTTACCCGCTCTTGCATTGCCACTACAGGAAAGCTCATTTGAATATCGGCAAAGGAAAAATCACCTGCAAAATATTCATGTTGAGACAAATAATTTTCCAAATATGCACTGTGCTCTTTCAAGCGTGGATTAATAAAGCCGCCTTTCACCCCATCACAAATTTTATTGGCAAGCGGTTTAATTAGAAATGGAACATGCTTGGGTACATTACTCATCACCAAGGTCATAACCAAATATGGCATCAACGAGCCTTCGGCATAATGCATCCAGTAGTTGTATTGCATTAAGTCCTTTGAATTTTTCGGTTTAAACTTGTGTTCTGTATCGTAGGTGGCTTGCAAGTATTCTAAAATCACCGCAGATTCTGCTATGACCAAATCACCATCGGTCAAAACAGGGGCTTTGCCTAAGGGATGAATGTTTTTTAACTCAGGTGGTGCAGCATAGGTCGGTAGGCGTTTATAAAACTTCACTTCATACTCCAGCCCTAACTCTTCCAAAGCCCATAAAATGCGTAAAGACCGTGAATGTTCCAAATGGTGCAGGGTGATCATTGTTTTACCTTTTTTAATTGAAATCTAGCACCCACTTTACTCTAAAATTTGGATTTTGCACCTCTCGATACACATGAATATCCAGTCGCACAAAATCCTTTACCGCCTATAAAAAACCGTCAAGCGAGTTAAACAATTGAGGTTTCAATCTCGACGGAACGTAATAAAATTTTAGTGACTGGTGTTTTTTGACAGATGTCTAAGATTTTTTGGCGTGCTTCTTCTGTCAATGTTTGCTCAAACGACAAACGACGGCTGATCCATTCTCGACCTTCTTTATTGGCATTAAAATCTGCTTCGACACTAAAAGTCCCCAATTCAATACCTTTGTGCTGCGCATACATACGTAGGGTAATCATGGTGCAGGAAATCAAACCTGTACAAATAAAGTCATAAGGTGCAGGGCCTTTGTCCTGACCGCCAAAAGACGCTGGTTTATCGGTAATGAATTGATGTCGCCCACTGCTTACTTTACCAGACCATGCTTCGACGCATGTTTTGACTTCCGCATTCGCAATGATTGCCATTTTTTATTATCCTATTTTTCATTGATATTATTTTGAATAGGTTAGGTTTCAAGTATTGAAACTGTCCACCTATTCTGTTGTTGAACGACGTGTCGCAGTATTCCCTTTATTTTGAAGCGCGCATTTGGTCTGGAAATGCTGGAGCTTCTAAGCGCGGACCTTCATAGTCAGGAATCGAACCAAAACGTTCATCTTGTGCAATCCACTGATCACGTGCAATTTTCAATTCTTCTTGAGTACGACCAACAAAATTCCACCACAGTAGAATTGGACTTTCAAACGGCTCACCACCTAACAGTAACAAGCGACTACCCGCATGAATTTCAATTTCAATCGCGCTTACACCCTGCTCGAGCACCACCATATTATCTTCATTCAGTTCGTGCCCATTGACCGTAGCCGTTCCTTCTAAAGCCATATAGCCATATTCAAAGTTTGGATTGAGTGTTAAACGAGTCTTGGTGCTTTCTGTTGCACTTAAGTCCACCCCTAATAGCTCAGTATAGACACTCACAGGTGAGGTGGTATTTAAGAACTCTCCGACCAAAATGGTAAATGCTACCCCATCTTTTTCCACCACTGGCAGTTCTGGATAGTGATCGAAACGGGGTTCAACAGCAATTTGTGCATCGGGCAATGCTATCCAAAATTGTGCCGCATGCATTTTGGTTTCTGTATCTGGTGCGACTTCCGTATGGGAAATCCCATGTCCTGCGGTCATGAGGTTGACCTGTTTTGGACGAATCAACTGTTTGCTGCCCAAGCTGTCGGTATGCATCATTGTGCCTTCAATCATCCATGTAAAGGTTTGCAAACCGATATGTGGATGTGGGCCAACATCTAAACCGTCCCCTTGAGGGAAGGTTACAGGGCCCGCGTGATCTAAGAAACACCATGCACCAATCATTCTTTTATGGCGACTTGGCAGCGCGCGTTTGATGACCGTCCCTTGGCCTATTTCAGCACTTCTCAGTGGAAACTCTTGAATGAATTGATTTACGTATTTTTCACAGTCATCCGAATGTGAAAGTTCAGTATAGTTATTATTCGTCATGTGCTTACTCATTACAGATCCATATGTCCTAGATCATAACAAGCAGATTCCCAACTGCACATCCCTAAAAATAGAATGCTGATTCTTAAACTTGGGACAATATCTTGTGTTTTCAAAACCTAACTACAAGGCAATGAGTGGATGTAAAAATGTTGTTAAATCTTTATTTTTTTAAAGATTACGACCAACTGAAAATACGAAAAATATTATTGTGTAAGCCCTTTTGATAAATGAAATATACAGATTTCTCAATTTTCATGCCTATCCCATATAAATTTCATTCTGATGATAGTGTAGATAAGGAAGGTGTTTTACATCCAAGTGCAATTTTAAATGTGTTGGAATAGAAAAGAACTCTTTATCAATCTCATTCAGCTTTTTCGAAATCTGAACTATTCCCGTGTCAAGAAAAGTAATAAATCCTTGATCAAATAGACGGTCAAAATTTGGGGACAATAAGAATCCATTATAAACATCTACTTTTTCATTTCCATCACACTTTGCCCAAGGCTTAATATGGGATGCAATTAAAAATTTACTATGATTAAAGCCTGTGACTGCACAATACGGATAAAAATCAAAAAGCTTTTTCCTGAACTTATTTTGAATCATTCTGACTTTAACTAAACGCTCAGCATCTGTTGTAAATATTTGTTTTTCCGTAAATATTGAAGCATCATTAACATCAATTTCTTTTAAAAAGTCACCATAATGCTTCAATGCAGAAGAATACATATTATTCCCCACTCGGTTTCTATCTTGATAGATATCTAAAGTAAAAATTGTCTGCTTTAATGCTTCAAACTCAATGCTGTTTTGAGGTAACTCATAACTAGGTAACCACTCATTAATTCTATTTTTTATAACTAAATCATATTTTAAAGCTGTAGCCTTTGAAAGATTCTTATTCTGTATTAACCAATGATAAAAATTCATCCCTCTCTCCCTACCTCGTTATATAAAAAAGGACGCCTAAGCGTCCTTTTCAGAGAGTAATTTCTCGTTTACTGCCACAGGCGTAGCCTTTGGCGTAAAACTGGCATGAAGCATTGCTTCTTGAAAGCCCTTCCTGCCGCGAGCACAGCTCTTAGCGTAATTTAGGCAAGAAGCTTCGCTTCTTGAAAGCCCTTCCTGCCGCGAGCACAGCTCTTGGCGTAATTTAGGCAAGAAGCTTCGCTTCTTGAAAGCCCTAAATTACTCCCATTCAATCGTTGCTGGTGGCTTAGACGACACATCATACACAACACGAGAAACATCTTTGATTTCATTCATGATACGCGTTGAGATTTTATCGACAAGATCATAAGGAAGATGTGCGAAACGCGCTGTCATAAAGTCAACAGTTTCAACAGCACGAAGTGCAATCACCCATGCATAACGACGACCATCACCGACGACACCAACAGATTTCACCGGTTGGAATACAGCAAATGCTTGCGCAGTTTTATCATACCAACCACTTGCACGAAGCTCTTGCATGAAGATGTCATCTGCAAGACGTAAAATGTCTGCATATTCTTTCTTCACTTCACCCAAAATACGCACGCCCAAACCTGGACCTGGGAATGGATGACGATATAGCATTTCAAACGGTAAACCTAAAGTTGTACCTAAACGACGCACTTCATCTTTAAACAAATCACGGATTGGCTCAACCAATTCAAAAGCCAAGTCATCTGGTAAACCGCCCACATTATGGTGTGATTTAATCACATGCGCTTTACCATTTTTAGTTGCAGCAGATTCAATCACGTCTGGGTAAATCGTACCTTGAGCAAGGAAGTTTACGCCATCAAGCTTACGCGCTTCTTCAGCAAAAACTTCGATGAACTCACGACCAATGATTTTACGTTTTTTCTCAGGATCAACTTCACCAGCAAGTGCAGTCAAGAAACGCTCTTCCGCATCGGCACGAATTACACGGATACCCATGTTTTTCGCAAACATGTCCATCACTTGCTCGCCTTCGTTCAAACGAAGCAGACCATTATCAACGAATACACAAGTCAATTGATCGCCAATCGCACGGTGTAAAAGCGCAGCAACCACTGATGAATCAACACCACCCGACAGACCTAAAAGAACTTTTTGATCGCCAATTTGCTGACGTAATTGTTCAACACGTAAGTCAATGATGTTTTCAGAGTTCCACAGGCTACGACAGCCACAAATGCTGTGTACAAAGTTAGATAATAACTCTGCACCTTTTGCAGTGTGCGTTACTTCTGGGTGGAACTGAATACCATAAAAACGACGCGTTTCATCAGAAACCATCGCAACTGGACAGCTTGGTGTGCTTGCAGTGATTTGGAAACCTTCAGGAATCACTGTCACTTTGTCACCATGACTCATCCAGACTTTAAGTTGGTCTTTGGTGTCTTCAAGATCACCAATCAACTTGTCACGAACTTGGATGTTTACTTCGGCATAACCGAACTCATGTACAGTACCCGGCTCAACTTTACCGCCAAGCTGTGCAGACATGGTTTGTAAGCCATAGCAAATACCCAAAACTGGTACACCTAAGTTGAACACAACTTCTGGCGCACGTGGGCTGCCTTCTTCGTGTACGCTCTCAGGACCACCTGATAAGATGATACCGTTTGGATTAAATGCACGAATGTCTTCTTCAGACATGTCATAGGCATACATTTCAGAATATACGCCAGCTTCACGTACGCGGCGTGCAATAAGCTGGCTATATTGAGAACCGAAATCCAAAATAAGGATACGATCTTCAGTAATTTGAGTATTGGTAGTCATGACAAACAACTATGAAAGGCAAACGAATATAAGCGCCGTATTCTAGCATTTTTCCGCGCATAACGCACATAATTCGGACAAGCTTTATACAACGCTTAAAACCCAATGGTTTTTATATCAAAAAGCACGCTTTCGCGTGCCTGATATTTATTTCAAAACTTTTTCTATTTAACGACTTCAATATCGGTCGGTTTATAACGATGTGTATTCACCTCTCCCACAACCTGCACTTTATCACCTGCTTTAATATTAGATGCTTTCCATAAATCGTCATCAATATCCAACAAAATACCCCCTGTACCATCGCTGAACTCGTAGTGGTCTTCATTGAGATGTTTCAGCAGCGTGCCTTTTAAGGTGACCGCAGTTTCATCTTTGAGCTTTGCAATGCCTGACACAGAGACATGGTTCTTTGCAACTTCTTGTAAAATGATATGATCATCTTTGGCCCATGCGCCAGCGGCAAGACTTAAACTTGTAATACATAACCCTATTTTAAAAAGATTTTTTCATCTTATTTTCCTCATGTTTTATTGATCTTGATCAAAAAAACAGAACGTCCACACCGTACTTTTTTATTTTGAATTATTTTTCAATCAGATGATCTAGACTCATTTTTCCTGCACCATGCAGCATTAGAAAAAATAGACCACCTGCCATGGCAAAATTTTCCATAAAATTAATGCTGGCTTGTGCGCCATCGTGAAAAATAAACGCGGTAATAACACTAAATAGGTCTAAGCCAAACGCAGCAAAGCGGGCTTGAAAACCAAATAACAGCGCTAAGCCACCACCAAACTCAACTAAAATGGTTAAAGGTAATAGCGCTCCAAGCCCCCATAGACTCCATATACCCTAAAGTTACGCTATAAGCTGAAATTTTTCCCTAGATTGCAACAAGGAAAATATAAGCCATCAGTACACGGGGAATTAAAGCTAAAACTACATCTGTATTGGGTTGATTGACAATATTTTTGGCCACAACATTTCGATTAAATATTTTTACACCTTTAAATAGGTTTTATTTGAAGTTGTAGCTATCTTAATGTTCGCTATTTTTAGAATAAATATCAATTTTCATCACACATCGTTTTAAGATAAGAACACTGATAGCTAAATTTATTTACGTTTTAATACTGACTTCTGATAACGAGACTGCTAGGATTTCCGCACTCTTTTGCTTATTTGTGCCCCATGGAACTGATTGATTTTATATTACATGTCGATGACCATCTGCTTGAGTTTATCACCAACTATGGGGTTTGGATTTATGCAATTTTGTTTCTCATCATCTTTGTGGAAACAGGTTTGGTGGTCATGCCGTTCCTACCCGGCGACAGCTTATTGTTTGCCGCAGGTGCCTTAGCAGCATCCACAGGTGCAATGAATCCGTGGACTCTTGGTGTTTTACTTTTTATCGCGGCCGTACTGGGCGATACGCTGAATTATCACATTGGTCGTTATATTGGACCGCGCGTTTTTGAAATCGAATCCCGTTTCATCAATAAACAACATCTGATTAATACACAAAAATTCTTTGAAAAGCATGGTGGTAAAACTATTATTTTTGCGCGTTTTATTCCTTTTGCGCGGACTTTTGCACCTTTTGTAGCAGGTGCAGGAAAAATGGATTACAAATTTTTCCTATCTTATAACCTAATTGGCGCATTCTGCTGGATTGGTTCATTCATTACTTTAGGCTATATTTTTGGTAATGTGCCTGTGGTCAAAGACAATTTCACGCATCTGATTTTCGGCATTATTATTATTAGCATCTTGCCGGGAATCATTGGTTTTATTCGTGCCAAATTAAAGAAAAAATCAACCACTGAAGCTTAAGCAAAAAAACGTAGAATCACGGGGAACATACACACCAACAACAACATGGCCGATCCTTTATATAAGAGATCGGCTTTTATTTGTTTGGACTCACCCGATAAAATGGCACGGCCAAAAGACATCCAGAACAGTGCCGTTGGCAATAATACCAGACTAAACACCGCAAACACCAAAAAGAAATTGGTCGGATTATCCCAAGCTTCATAGGGAAAAATACCTGCAGCAAATAAGACCGCTTTCGGATTTTTCAAAGTAGAAAAAAATAATTGTTTAGGTCGAATCGAGGTAAAACGTTGATTATGTTTTTCTAAGTGCGAGCTTTTCCACAAATGAAAAGCTAACCAAAATACATAAACTGCACTGAGTGCATGTAAAAGATCAATCAGATAAGGCCAAGTCGGTGTACTGAGGTGAATCAGGAGTGCCCATAAATTGATGGCATAGAAATACCCAAACAGTTCTGCGGGTACAAGTAAGCTGGTCTTCGCCAGACCTTGCTGATGTGCAGAGCTTGCGAGTAAAGCATTGGTCGGTCCCGGAATCATCAAGACAGCAATCATTGCCAATACAAACAGCCAACTCTCAATCATAGACATCCAACAACAGCATTAAAGATGCGCAATTTAGCCGAAAAAGAGTGGCTTCCTCAAGTCAAAGCGGAAAAAACACAGAACCCATGAGGTAAAAAAGTGCGTGTTAAAACGATAACTCATTGTTTTATGGAAATTATTTTCGAAACATTTTGCTAAGATTTTAATGACTGCTGAAAGATTAAACCCTTCAGCAGGATGAATAAATGCGACATTAATTCGTCTTATTTTGCACGGTAATCGCACAACCTTTAAATTTTGCAGCTTGTACAATTGCCTCTTGCTGACCCAAAAGTCGTGAAATTTCAGTTTTTTTGGTATTCGATGATTGTCCCATATTCACTGAAACGCTTGGACCAAAGCCCCAACCGCCACCATGACTCCATCCACCACCCAGACCTAGACCTACGCCAACACCCGTGCGTTTCGCAGTAGGTACACCTTCATCTAAATGTTGCTGAATCCGATTATATTCTGCTTGTAACTGGTGGCAGTTCAAAGCTTGATACTGTGTAGAAGAGACATAAGTCGGTTTAACCGTTGTGGCGCAGGCGCTCAATAACAGCGTACTGCCCACTAAAAAAGCAACTGTGATGTTTTTCATGCTGAATCTCGCAATTTATTATTCTCAATTTCATTGAACAATGATTGATAGGCCTGCGTCAATTTATGATCGTGTTCCAAATGAATCAAGGGTAAATTTTTGTGATGCGATTCTTTCATCAGCACTGATGGAGGCAACATACTTTCTAATACAGGAAGACCTTCATCCTTCAGCTGTTGCACCACTTCACGCGGAAGTTTGGCCTGCGCTTGGAACTGATTCACCACAATGCCTTCAATTTCCAAATGATCATTATGATCGTCTTGAGTTTCGAGTACATTTTCGATCAAAGTTTGCAGGGCACGTTTAGAAAAGACATCACAATCAAACGGAATCAGGACTTTATTGGCTGCAATCAGTGCCGACAAAGTAAAGAAGTTAAAAGCTGGCGGTGTATCGATATAGACACGATCATATTTTCCAGCAAGTTGTTGTAACGCATCACGTAGTTTATAAATTTTATGTTTTGACTCTAAAGCATATGCCAATGCCCCGAGGCTTGGGCTGGCTGGAATCACATCCAAATTTTTAAAAGGGGATTGGTGCACATAACTTTCTAAGCCTTTAGCTCGTCCTTTGAGGATCGAACCAATAGCACTGCCCAATAAACTTTTATTTTGAGTCGTTCCAAGCACTTCTTCAAAATAGTTTTCAATATTGGGTTCTAAAGCTGGTTTGTCTGCCGAGTACGTTGCGTCATCGCCCAATACATACTGACTCGAATTCGCTTGCGGATCGAGATCAATCAGTAAGGTTTTTAAGCCTTGATATGCACTAATTGCTGCCAAATTCACTGCAATACTGGACTTACCGACACCACCTTTTTGATTAAATACCACACGTGTATGCATGAAATCCCCTCCCTCTTGTTATTTTTCCGCTATAGATAGCAGTGTAGCGCAGAACAATCGCTGTGCCGATGATTATGTCTAACAATTAGCCAAAGTTTGGTTTAATCATGACTAAACCTAAAATGGATATCATCGCAACCACCGCCAAGAATAACCCCGCTCGGCGCTGTGTAAGTAAAATGCTGTCTTCTTTTTTATAAGCTTTCGACAAAGAGGACAACATCACTAAAAATAAAACCACTTTGGCATAAAACCATGTTTGCACATCAAAGTTTTTCATCACTAAAAGGGCTATCCCGGTCAGTACAATCACCAGCATACTTAAGTGCTGAATGGCTATAAAAGCTGTTCGACCTGCTGGATTGGGCTGATTGCCTTGGATGCCTTTAAATAGCGTAATGGCACGCGCCAAAATCACGACACATGCCAAGCTGACCGCACTCATATGCACGATCTTAATCAATAATTGTGTTTCCATAACTGAATCTCTGCTTAGCTTTTCGGGGCATGTGCGCAATTTGGACTAGAAGTGTCTTGTCCTTGCCATTCTGCGGGTAAAAAGGCATGTATAGCCAAAGCATGAATTTTACCAGGACTGAGTAAGTCTCCTGCTACTGCATAAATTTTTTGATGACGCTGAACTAAACGTAATCCCGCAAAAATATCACTCACCACGATCACTTTAAAATGTGATTCTTTCCCTGGGAAATAGCCGCCATGACCAGAAGATTCATTCACGACTTCTAAATGTGATGGGGAAAGCTGTTGTAAGCGATCAATCAGTTGCTGCTCCAAGCTCATACCTGTCTCCAAAAATAATGATTCGTTCAGAGTATACCTGTTCCTTCAGGATGTTGAATGCGTAAAACCCTTTCAGTAGCATGAGGCACAACTTTTCACGAGCAAAATTTAAAAAAATCTCAAGACATCATCTAAAACTGGCTTTATTTTATGCAATTAAACTCAGCTTTTTCATAAAGCTATTGACCCTGAACTTGCTTGCTGTATCATACAGCGCTATGCGGGAATAGCTCAGTTGGTAGAGCACAACCTTGCCAAGGTTGGGGTCGCGAGTTCGAGTCTCGTTTCCCGCTCCAAATTTTTTTCAGTGTAAGTTTTAGCAAAAACTGCTCAATACGCGGGAATAGCTCAGTTGGTAGAGCACAACCTTGCCAAGGTTGGGGTCGCGAGTTCGAGTCTCGTTTCCCGCTCCATTTTTTAGTGTAAGTTTTTATAAAAACTGCTCAATACGCGGGAATAGCTCAGTTGGTAGAGCACAACCTTGCCAAGGTTGGGGTCGCGAGTTCGAGTCTCGTTTCCCGCTCCAGATTTAAAAAGCCCTGATCGAAAGATTGGGGCTTTTTATTGTTGATTTAATTGATATTTATTCATCTAATTAGAATTATTTACTAAAGCCTACTTATAAATTTTACTGCCCAGCTCTATATTCAGTGCCCAAAATGTGACCATTATGTGCCACACCGTATATAAATCACCTTAAATGACCTCAAACGCTACTCACTTACATACAATTTTAGACTGTTTAGATTTAAAATAGAGGCCTAAAAAATCGAATTTCCCCCCCCAAATTTGAACTTATTTCTTAAGTTTGTGACCAATCACTTTTCTAAAGTGACCATCGGTGACCAAAATTTTTACCTATAAAAGCTCATTTTTAGATATTCATCTAAGTTTTAAATAAATCAATTCAAATTATCTAGATAAATTTTAACGATCGTTCAAATTTCATATCTACTTTGTGACCAATCAAGATTTCAAAGTGACCATCGGTGACCAAACTACTCTTCACTGGACTGATTATTAATATTTTTTTTAAAAATCAATAAATCTCCAACCTCTACCTCTAGTGCTGTGCAAATCTTATCAATTGTCTCAAAATCAATTCTTACAGACTCATCATTATAAAGTTTATGTAAAGTAGATTTATTAATTCCAGTGCTTCTAACCAGATCAGCAACTTTTAGCTTTCTTTCTGCCAACAAAACTGCCAAGTTTGAAATAATCATAAAATTTCCTAGTTAGATAGTAAAAAGTACTTGCAAAGACATAGAAATATGATAATTTACGTTTTAAGGATAATTTTTCCTATTTAACTAGTAAAAAATCAGAGGCTTTTATTATGTCATATACCTATCTTACAGCCCAACAGCTGGCTGAAAAAATTCAGTACGACGCTCGTACTATTCGCAATCAACTTAAAGATAGCGTCTTCATTGAAGGTGTTCACTATATTCGTCCTTTTGGTGGACGCAAGATTCTCTTTGTCTGGGAGCGTATCGAAAAGGAAATGCTGAAATTTACAGGTTTAAGCATGGATGCTCTTCAATAATTGACTATAGAGGAACTATGAATATGGCTAGCATCCGCGAACGAAATGGAAGGCTCATTGCTGACTTCCGTTATATGGGTATTCGATGCAGAGAAACAACGAGCCTTGAAGATAACGCATACAACCGAAGAGTACTAAAGAAGCGTCTAGAACAACTGGAAGCGGAAATCACTTTAGGTACTTTTGAATATGAAAAATATTTTCCTAAAAGTAAAAAAATTGATGACTTCAAAGAAAAACGTAGTCAACAAATTGCAGTACAAACACAAGTGCCACTTTTCAAAGATTTTACAGCTTTGTGGTTTAAACAGAAACAAATTGAATGGAGAGGTTCTTATCAACAAAAAGTAGCGATTGTCATTAAAAATTACTTGTTACCTGCTTTTGGTAATCTTGTTTTAACAAAAATTAAGAAGTCAGACTTGCTGAACTTCCGCGCCTCTCTCGCCAAAGTGACACACGGAAAAAATCAAACAAGTCTGAAAGCATCTAGGATTAATCAAATCATGACGCCTTTACGTATGATACTGAATGATGCGGCTGAACGATACGAGTTTGAGTCGCCTTATAAAAATATTAACAATCTGAAAGAAAGTAAGATTGAAGTCACACCTTTTTCTCTGGAGGATGTACATAAAATTATCACCACGGTACGTGATGACTTCAAACCTTATTACACCATCCGCTTTTTTACGGGCATGCGTACTAGTGAAATTGATGGCCTTCAATGGAAGAACATTGACTTACCACGCCGTGAAATCCATATCAGAGAAGCGTTAGTAAATGGGGAACTTGGTGGAACCAAAACTTATGGTTCTGACCGTACCATACAAATGAGTGATCGGGTTTATCAGGCCTTTCTACAACAGAAAAGCTTAAATAATGGTAAATCCAGTTTTGTCTTCTGTAATCGTGATGGTGGGCCTCTCGATTATCGCTTGGTAAGCAAGCGTGTCTGGCATCCCCTGTTACGCTTTTTAGGGCTAAAGCCCCGTCGTGCTTATCAAACACGCCATACAGCAGCAACACTCTGGCTGTCGGCAGGCGAGAACCCGGAGTGGATCGCACGCCAGCTGGGACATTCAACCACTGAAATGCTGTTTCGGGTCTATAGCCGTTACATCCCCAATGTTACACGTCGCGATGGCAGTGCTTTTGAAGCCATGCTAGAAAAACTCAATACAGAGGAGCTTGCACATGAATAGTAAGGCTTTCTTTGGTGGTGTGGTCGTCAGCCCAGAAGCAGATATGGTCGCTCGTGAATTAATCTATGAGCTACACATTCCCAAACTGCACAATCTGGCCTTTTTGCTGAAAGTTAACAAATGTTTCGATGACCATCAGGCTTTGAGACTTTGGCTACAGCGAATGCTAGATGATGGACAAGCCCATTACGATGATTTAGCTCAACAAGCCCGTATCCGGTTAATAAATCTAGCTCCCTGATCTAATAAATATACAAGGTCATCAAATTGATGACCTTAGCCCCTTATACCCATAAAAAGGTAAACCCATGCATAAAGATATTTCAATTTGGATGCCACTTTATATTGGCGACTTACAGGCAAAATTCGCACGAATGACTGTAGAACAAATCGGTGCAACACTTCTGTTAATGATGGATTTCTGGAAAAATGGTGCCATTCCTCATGACCTAGCGACTGTATGTAGCATCACAAAATTATCGCAACATACCAAAGCTAAAACTTTATTGAATACGCTGTTGGCCCTTGAATTGTTTGAAGTCGAATCTGAGCAGATTCATTCAAATTTTTTAACCAGTTTAAAAAGCCAGGCATTGCAAAATCAGCAAATGAAATCTGATAAAGCTAAAAATGCAGCTCAAGCACGTTGGGGGAAATCCGCAAGTAATGCTCAAGCATCAACTAAGCAACAAAAAGTAAATGCTCAAGCAGGTCCTGAGAAGAGCTCGAGTATTACTCAAGTTATACTTGAATCATGCCCTTCATCTTCATCTTCATCTTCATCTTCATCTTCATCTTCATCTTCATCTTCATCTTCATCTTCATCTTCAAATTTTGAAGAAAAAAATGAGAGTTTTTTAGAAAATTCAAAATGGATTTAGGAGATCAGCCATGAATACCATCCTTAAAACACTCCAGTTTCGCGCAGAAACAACGGAAACACTTTGCCCTGCCCATCATATACCCATGATAGAAATTGCAGGTCACAGGCTCTGTA
Source organism: Acinetobacter sp. AB03 (assembly GCF_058107045.1). Lineage (NCBI taxonomy): Bacteria > Pseudomonadati > Pseudomonadota > Gammaproteobacteria > Moraxellales > Moraxellaceae > Acinetobacter > Acinetobacter sp. AB03. The sequence goes on from NZ_JBUEBA010000002.1 coordinate 3,084,177, forward strand.
AATTGTGTGCCAAAGAAACCGTCCATCAATCACATGCAGCCTATGAGAATGAACTGCAACAGCGATTGCTAAAACAGAAAATTAAAAATTCAGGGCTCAATAAACGCTACCTGGATCGGGGCTTCAAGAATTATGTAGTTGCATGCCCTGCACAAGACAATACCATCAAACTATGTCAGGCCTTTGCACAGCAGATTATTTCTGACCACAACCCAAATATGTTGATGATTGGTACACCGGGTACAGGTAAAACCCATCTGAGTGCATCAATTATTCGCAACATTCTGCATAACAGTACAAAATCTGCGCGTTACTATACCAGTGCAGAAATTGCTCAAAAAATGATGGACACCTGGTCAGATGCTTCACGCTCTGAGAAAGAAGTTATCGACCATTTCTCCAGTTTTGATTTATTAGTGATTGATGAATATGGCCTGCATGACCGGCATGAAAAACGCCTGGAGATGGTACATAAGGTTTTGTATAGTCGTTATGACAACATGAAATCTACCCTTCTGATTTCCAATTTCACAGTCCAAAATATGCAGCGAGATTTAGGTATCCGATTATGGTCACGATTACATGAAAACAATTTGATTGTAGTACCGTGTTATTGGGATGATCAGCGGATAACCAAATAATACGACTCTTTAGATCTCTTGCGAAAGTCATTATTGAAAATTTATCCGGTTTACCAGTGCAGCGATTAAGTTAATGCGTAAACCGAATCTTTTCCGTCTATTTCGATAGCGTTCACTTAATATTCTAAATGTCTTCAATTGACTATTGATGTGTTCGATCACAACTCGTATTTTTCCAATCATTTTATTGTACTTTTTCTCAACATCAAATAAGGGTATATTCTTCTTTTTCTTTATTGGCATCAATAATTTAAAGCCATCTTGCTCTAATCCGTAGTACCCTAAATCGGTCATAACATATTCACAATGTTTGAATTTCTTAACCGTTTTTCTTGCCAGTTTAATGTCATGCTGACTGCCATTCGATATATCTAGCCCTATGATTTGTTTGCTCTTCGGATGATAGATCACTTGTGCTTTTAGCGTATGTTTCTTCTTTTTACCACTGTAGAACTTACTCTGATTTTTTTTTCGGGCGTTCTATTGAACATTCTGTCGCATCGATAATGACCCAGTTAAAGTGTTCGTCTGCTGTGGTAATGCTTCGTTTTGGCAGAGTAAAACATCTTGATTTCATCAATGCATCTTCAACCTTTTTAATGGTTCGATTCACATTACTTTCAGCGATATGGTAGTGTGCCGCCAATTCCAGTTGAGTACTGTAGTTGCGTAAGTAATTGAGCGTTAATAACAACTGATCCTCTATAGCTAAAGTATGAGGACGACCTGATTTCTTTTTGAGTGATTCTGCTTTTTCTAAAACCTCTACCATTTCGGTAAAAACTGGTCGAGGTACGCCAACCAAGCGTTTAAATTCAGAATCTGAAAAACGGTTTAAGTTCTGATATCTCATGAAACTTAGATTGAGGTGGTTTTTACTTTCGCAAGAGATCTTTTACTTAAGCCAATTATCTCGCTGAAATAATTGGCTTTTATAATTAGATTTTTCAAAATTGCATTAATTGCATATTCTTATTAAATGGACAGATATTCTTATTTGAAGCTAAACACCCGTTCTTATTTGGTGGTGTTTCAAAAAGTATGCTGAAAAAAACAATATGGCTTTTGATAAAATAGAGGTATGAAAATAACGCTACAAATCAAATGTCCTACCTGTCTAAGTAACAATATAAAGAGAAATGGCATCAAAGTAGATGGGAAACAAAACCATCAATGCAAAGATTGCAAACGTCAGTTTATTGGTGCTCATGCATTAAGCTATCAAGGGTGTAACTCAGGTATTACCGGCAAGATATTACATTTAATGATCAGAGGAAGCGGTGTAAGAGATATTGCTGAAGTCGAGCGTATCAGCATTGGCAAGGTATTACGAACCTTAAGTGAATCGATCTATCAGATTCAGCCTAAACAAAGCCACTACGAATGTCTTGAAGTCGATGAACTTTGGACTTTTGTAGGGAATAAGCGGCGGTTGGAACAGGGAAAATTTCACTGGGCTAAAGTTCACCAGGGTGAAAGCGTAGCCCTCAGCCCAGAACAGTTACAGGCACTGATCCAGGGTTTGCCTTGGCAGCGCATTGGACGACAGCAAGTGGTCACAATGCTCTAAACTAGCTTGGTCCAAGTTGCTATTCTCCAAACGTTCTATTTCATTCTTCTCATGACCTCAGGCATACTGCGGTCATGAATACACTGCCTGATTTAAGCCAACTGACCCATGAACAACTGCTGGAATTTACTAGACAGTTGGCAATGCAACATCAGTCTCTGGCACAATCAAACCAGCAATTAGATGCCAAAGTTCAGCATCTTGAAGTATCCAATCTGCAATTAGATGCCAAAGTTCAGCATCTTTCCA
>NZ_JBUEBA010000002.1:3086736-3087615 GCF_058107045.1 Acinetobacter sp. AB03
TTGGAACAGGGCAAATTCCACTGGGCTAAAGTTCACCAGGGTGAAACCCTGGCACTCAGTCCAGAACAGTTACATGCACTGATCCAGGGTTTGCCTTGGCAGCGCATTGGACGACAGCAAGTGGTCACAATGCTCTAAACTAGCTTGATACATTCTGCTATTCTCCAAACGTTCTATTTCATTCTCTTCATGACCTCAGGCATATTGCGGTCATGAATACGCTGCCTGACTTAAGCCAACTGACCCATGAACAACTGCTGGAATTTACCAGACAGTTGGCAATGCAACATCAGTCTTTGGTACAATCAAATCAAGAATTAGAAAAATCAAACCAACAATTAGATACCAAAGTTCAGCATCTTGAAGCATGCAACCAACATCTCTCTGTTCTCAATCAAAAATACGAGCATGAACTGGCGCTGTTTAAACAGCACAAATTCGGCAGTAAAAACGAACATCTCACCACGGCGGTTGGAACAGGGAAAATTTCACTGGGCTAAAGTTCACCAGGGTGAAAGTGTAGCCCTCAGCCCAGAACAGTTACAGGCACTGATCCAGGGTTTGCCTTGGCAGCGCATTGGACGACAGCAGGTGGTGACGATGCTCTAAACTAGCTTGGTCCATTCTGCTATTCTCCAAACGTTCTATTTCCTCTGCGTCATGACCTCAGGCATACTGCGGTCATGAATACGCTGCCTGATTTAAGCCAACTGACCCATGAACAACTGCTGGAATTTACCCGGCAGTTGGCAATGCAGCATCAGTCTTTGGCACAATCAAATCAAGAATTAGAAAAATCAAACCAGCAATTGGATGCCAAAGTTCAACATCTTTCCATTCTCACGCAAAAATACGAGCATGAGCTCGCACTATTTAAAC
>NZ_JBUEBA010000002.1:3087715-3090534 GCF_058107045.1 Acinetobacter sp. AB03
TTAACTTAAATAAAAAAGTCTCCGACAAACCCGGTACGGTTCATAGTCTTGTAACTTTTAAAATGCTATTTTACCTATAATGTTCTACTACGCTTAAAGTGAATACTCTCATGATAGGAAAAACCGCTCTTACACTACTTGGACTGAGCTTGGCAGCTACATCAACTATAGCTGCTCCAGATGCTTCAGCACCACTAAAGTTAAGACTAGCTATTGGACTTATGAATATCTCAACTGATACAGGTCAAGTAAACTGTATAAGTAATATTATCTCGCGTTCAGTTCCTTCTACTCATGCGAATGCGGTAGCAGAAGTAGAAAAACTAAAGCCTAGTTTCGTTAGTCTTTGTGAAGAGAAGTCTGGCAGAAAATCAATCGGAATGGTTCGATGGGACTCAAATCAATATGGTGATAGCAAGATTGAAGAATGGCGTATACACTCGAGAGATACCGTTGTCAGTATCCAGTAAAAAACTTATAAAAACAGCCTTATAGGCTGTTTTTTTATCTAGTACAAATCAGAACTAATATTTATTATATGATGAACCGTACCGGGTTTGTCGAAGACTTTTTATTTAAGTTAGGCCTTATAAATTACTGTGGTATATCTGTTTATCTTTACCACCCAACCAAACTAAGTATTCATTTTCGATCGCCTGCTTATACGCCCAGTCGGCAACCCGATGCGAACGTTGTAGATCGGTTAAAAAACCTAATTGAGAAATTTCCCGAACAATAGATTGATCATGTAGATAGTTCCGCTCCTGCCACTGTTGCAGAAATTGTTCTGACGCCAAATAATTACTTTTTTGTGAGTTGCACTTTTCATCCGCCAGGACAAAATTATGTCCGGTATCGGCAGGATATAATGACCATGGAATAAAATGATCCACGGCATATTTTGAATTTTTGAGACTTTTTCCACAGTAAAAACACTGGTATTGCTGTAAATCTATTAAGTAGTCCGCGACCCGCCCTAGTTGATTGCGACTTGGTGCAAACATGAATTCATCCAGGTCAGGTAATCCATCTAATACTACCAGGTTATGCTTATTCAACCGGACAAAATCAATCCAGCGCTTCTGGCAAAGCTCTTCAACAATTTCACTAAACTGCCTCAAACAATACATCACTTTGGGTAAAAGCTTGAGGGACTGTTTGGAGTCTTCAAGGCAATAGAGAAATTCTACCGTTTGACCATTCAGATTCTGCAAATATACTACCGGCATTTGCTTTACCGTTGTTGCCACTGTTCGCTTTAGCCTGTTCCAGTAAAGTACATCTGTTCTCAGTGCGGCCAAGGTCTTGAATTGTTGCTGTGCCTTTTGGATTTCACTGATGATTTTTGCTTGCTGTCCAGTGGATTGTTTAAGGAAAAAAGGTTCATATTGGTTAAACTGAAACGGTAGTGACTGTTTCCAGTACAGGTCAATAAATTTTTCAGCGATATCCTGATATTCCAAATGCAACGCAGCACCAGTATCTTGACCCTGTTCAATCGCTAGACGTGTGATGCTTATCAGCAAGGCAAACTTATAGGTCGAAGTAAACGTCCCTGACTGTAAAATCTGCTGAATGTGCTTTAAGAATTTTAGCTGTTCATGATGTGTTGGTATTTCAGCTGTACTAAACAACACGTCTAAGCCTGCATTTTTCTAATCAGGATATTTAACCACTCTTCTGTACTGTCTGGACGTTTATCTACAGTAATCCATTGCTGTAACAGTAAAGCCTGATCTATTTGTTTGAGTAAGTCGTAAGCTTGCTGCTCATTCAAGTCAGTAAAGCTGCGCCCTTCTTTCTCACGGTCTGAATCGCCATATTTAAAAGACATGTAACACACACCATTTGGCTTTAATGCTTTAAATAAGCGCCCCAACACTTCAGTCAGGCGATCTCTTTCACAGTGTAAAAGAGAAGCACAGGCCCAAATCCCATCATACTTAGCTACTTCATTCAGCTCATAAAAACTTTGCTGACGTACCTCGATGCCTGTCAGCTCTCTCGCCTTTTCAACCAGCTCGATAGAATAATCAATTGCCTCAACTTGATAGCCTTTTTTCTTAAATGCCAAAGTGTCCCGCCCCGAGCCACAGCCCAAATCCAGGATCAATGCCTGTTCCGGCAAATATCTTAGAAATGGTGTGTAAAGACTTTCCATCTCAACCTGATAGGTATTTTCAAAAAATGCTTGAGCATGTTGATTGTAATAATTTGATGTTTGATTCATTGTCTAAAAGCCAATATCTTATGTTAAAGAACATACTGATATTTCACTAGCTAAGTCAAATGATCAGTCCTATGAATGAATCAAACTTTTATTTCACTGTATCCCGACAACTGAGATAGAAACCAAACTGGTTCTTGTAAATGGAAAAAATATGGGCTTCAGATTTCGCAAGAGTATTAAAATATTACCTGGATTAAAAATCAATCTGACGCATAAAGGCATCAGCAGTGCAAGCATTGGCAAGCCTGGTGCTTCTTTAAATATTGGTAAAAAAGGCGCCCGAACCAGCGTTGGTATTCCAGGCACAGGCCTATCCTATTCCAAGCACCAGCCCTATAAGAAGAGAGTTGGCAACCAAAAAATCCTACTCAGGAACAGCAATCGTTCTATAGATCACATACTGAGCAACCCAAATCGAATGTCTGGATTTGGGTAATTTTTGGATTATTTTGTTTTATTGTCGGGGCTATTATTTTTTAGAATTAGCCGACCTTTGTACCCATAACATTTATTCCGCTAGGCAAAATTAAATTCACTCATTACTATGGACGGATGTTAAATACAATAAAGGCTGCCGCTGATGTCTGAT
>NZ_JBUEBA010000002.1:3090634-3138604 GCF_058107045.1 Acinetobacter sp. AB03
GATCATGACAGTACTCTGGATTATGATGAAAATGATTTAATCGATTCTCCCTTGTCTCAAATTTTACAAGAGGATAATGAACAAATTGAAGTTCTAATTTATCGATTACCTGATAGTGACTGGACACTGGAAGTGGTAAACCAAAATGGTACTTCTACGGTATGGGATGAAACATTCCCGTCAGATCAGGAAGCTCTATCTGTCGCTTTAGATGGAATTAAAGCCGCAGGCGGTATTCAGGCCTTTTCAGAGCTCAGTGACCTTGAAGCAAAGAACAATATTTTTCCTGAATCCCTTACTCGCCATTAAAAATGAAGCTGCTGGCTTGGATCTGAGTCAGTATTTTCTGGATTCTTAGAACCTGTCGCGATGATAGGTTCACTTCAACCCAAACCCATCTAGGGTTGAAGGGTCAAAGTTTTCATCAAACATAAACTCATCTGCTCGCTCTTTTCTTAATGTCGCTAAGGCATAAAAGAAACATTTCTCACATAACTGCAATTCATATCTTTCCCCGTCATGCTTGGAACCATAGCCCCAATGCGCCGATAAAGTGCCAAACTCCAGTTTCGTTGATTGGTTGCATATATCACATACAACATCTGTAACGACTTCTACCTGTTTCTATTGTTTAATTTCCATATACGGCTCCCGATATCAATCATGTTAAATTTGTCTACATACTTATCAAAAATTGACTCCTGTTTGGTTTTAATTACCATTAAAAAAGATCAAATTTGAGCATTGTTATTGTAATAATCAACTATACTCATCCCTACTGTATTCATTGTAATCTGCTATGTGAACATCATAATAGAAACATGATATTTTTTGCCAACTCACAAATATAGCTAACTAATAGTGAGTATCTAATCGAGGAGGAAAATTTGAAACTTTCAATAATAAATAAACTTTAAAAACAAGGAAAAAATGATACCTCCTGCCATATTCAAAAACTCTAAATATACGTAAGTATTGCTGTATTATTTTTATTCAATAGCACACATGGATCTGACATCTGAACTACTTTTGAAGTTTCCAGCAACACAGATAAGTACTCTAAAAAATTTCAAAAAAAGGAGAATCACCATTCATCCACAAGCGTATGGTTTCAACTTATGCTACTTAAATATGTTTAAAAATCTCACTGCAGATTTAGATATTTCTAATCGCATAAAAGAACTCCATGTGTGGAAAACTTCAGAATTTGATGGCTACTCCATTTTCAATAATATTAACTTATATCTTAGCTATTTAAAGCAAGATATTAATGAAGTCACTTTAATTATTCATCATCAACAATCTTTTTCAGAGGATGAGTTAGCATTTCTGATGGAGTTATGCAGTCGTGAATTTATTCAATTCATCAAATCTACAAAATTTGATATTCGTTCGTTAAATCCACGAAAAACATTGCATTTAATTAACACACATCTTTCACGTCAAACACTATTAACTCTTAACAAAGAATCATCTTTGAAGCCACACCATCAAATGAGCCTAGAGTTACTTGCACACTTGCTTTCATGCTCTCGAAACCAACTCAATCAGCGGATGAAAAAGATCAAGCAAGAACGTACACAGATTTTTAATGAATTATCATTACACAGCAGATGTGTAAAAGATCTCTTAGATCACTCAAATAGCGATCTGAGTGCAGAAAAAATTTGGAGATCTTAAATGTCTAATGATCTAAACGAACATTTTGATTTACCAATGATTTCAATTAAAAGAACAATTGAAAAATTGTTCGGTGATGAGCAATTTGAACGTGCACAACATATCAACTTTGTGATTGAACTATTGTCTTCTCAACAGACTGACAATTTTCTGGTTGGTCTCAATCTCGATTACTTTGATATCGATATAAAGTTTGATTCGCAGCTGCCGACACCTCCGGTAATCTCTTTCACGAAAAAAGTTAAGATTAGTGATTTATCCATTACGTCATACATCAATTCAATTGCGCAATTACCTGCATCACACACGCATGCAAAAAATTGGAATATTCTAGTTTTAAAAGCGGCAATTTATTTAATTGCTCTTCCTGAGCTTAAACCAGAGCTTTTTAAACAAGCACACACAGAACACTTCAATACCGTAAAGCGCTTATTCCAGCGCTTTAGGACTGCAAATAAAAATTTAGATACTGAAAAAAAATATCAAAATACACAAGAGTATCAACGTCTCTGGAGTACCTATCTTCAAGATCCAACACAGAGCTTAGAGCAATTTATTCAACATCTGATCACATTAGATACGGATGAATTGCCTGAGTTTGATCGCAATCTACTCAATGATATTCGCATTACTTTTAACTATGTTTTAAAAAACAAAGCGAAGATTGCACGTGCCAGTATCGATACACAGCTTCAATATCAGTTTCTTGATGAAGAACAATTCATTGAAGAAAGTATCGAAATAAAAAAAGGGGCCTCGCCTAAGGCACTGAGTATAGAAACGTTAATTGATGAGCCGCTTCATCGGCAAATTGTTGTCAATCCAACTGACGTCACACCACTCGCAGCACATTCAGAAACAAGTCAAAATTATATTCTACCGCTTGTTGCAAAACATATTCAACGCAAAGAACATTTACTCACGTCGAGTAGTTTTTTTCCGAATCCATCTAGCGTGAACCATCTCCTGAAAAGACTTCATGTGGACTACTCTGAACATCAAAATAAAAGTGCTTTGATCCTAATGCTCGCATTTTTGACCGGTAATAGTGTGAATGAGTGGCTATATATACAAAGCAAGCGAGCTAAAAAGTTAAATAACCGCCAAAAATTGATCTATAAAAATGATCAGGTCTTCTTAAACAGTCACTTTAATGTATTTGAGAACCGCAATTTTGAGTATTCAGACAACTTGCTCAATCAGACGATCTATTTAGACATTCCAATCCCGAATCTATTCATTGAGGATCTGCGCAAAATGGATTCGGTTAGTTTCGATGATATACAGCAATATTTACGCAAATTAAGACAAGAATTATTGATTCCAAAACTGTCTGTCGTAAAGGTGAGTTCTCTACTGCATCATACGGTTCTTGCAAAAACAGGGAATAAACAACTCGCAGATTTAATCACAGGGATTGATGCCAATCAGTCATCATCTGTTTCTTATTGTCATCAGAATATTCCACGATTACATGCACAATATATTGATATTCTAAAATCACTTTGTGCAGATGTAGCAAGCACATATGAAAGTTGTGTACCTTCGCTCCCTGATTCAATAACTCATTTTGGTAGTCGTAAAGCTCCAAAACCACAGGTCATTACAGAGATTTTTGCTGTATTGAAGTTTAATATTTTTTCACAAGCTGAAGACGATCTGATTGCTATATACAACCACTACAACATATGGATGTGGCATATCCTCCTTCTTTTTACAGCAGCACGCCCCGTTGCTGAATTCCCTGGATTTCTTAAAAACTTTAATTTAAAACGCCAAATTTTGATGGTTTCTGACAAAGAAGTAGGCGGCCGCAATGGATTCGGACGTCTAATCCCACTTTGTTCATTTTTAGTTGAAGAGATAAAAAAATTCCTTAAATTTTTAGAATATTTTTCGACTCTAATCATGATGAGTCAACCAGCTTTAAGTGATGTCATACAACAAATCAAAATGAGTAAGCTCCCACTCTTGGGAATCATTCAGAATAATGACTGGATACCGTTAAGCCCATCTTCAGTAAAAAAATTTCATCCAGAATTAGGTCTTGGTCATGCAAACTGGCATCGCCACACAGCTCGTGCATTTTTGACTCATAAAGTTTCTGAACCTGAAATTTTGGCACTTTTTGGACATGAGCTCATGCAACAAGAAGCAGCCCATCCATTTTCCAGTTTATCTTTCTCTCAATTTTCCAAAATTGCGAATGTTTTAGAGCAAATGAAAGATCAATTTAAAATTAGCGGGATTGAAGTTCATGTCATCATTCAATAAAAAAATCCCAAAAAAACGCTATGCTGAAGATAGACGTCAACTTCAACGTAATGAATTAGAAAAGAACCTACGAGCTGATGCAGAACAAGAGCTCCGACAGTACTTTGATGAGCAAAAATTCTCAAATGAAGACTTAATTCAAGCTTATCCTGCAATTTATGAGTTTATTAAACGTAAAGCACCGAATCTTGCCTGGAAAAAATATGCACATAAATTCTTCCGAACATATATCAAAGATCTCAATAAGAGCAATAACCTAGACTTCCCATTACCTTATCTCACCTTTGAGATGAAACGCGATGAACCAATTTTCACTTTGGATTGGATCCAGGCCGGTCATGAAATTGACATCTTTATAGAAAAACTTTGGGATTACTGGATTCTTGCTCAAGATAGTTCCGCTTTTTCTGATGATGAAATTATTGGGAATATTCTGCTTTGCTCAATGTTATACGGTGGATTAAATCAAATATCTTCATTAAATGCTTTGCTCGAACATTTAAAAAACCCTGCAAAAATCCAAAAAATTTGCGATTTTAATATCATCTTTTTAGAGCCACTTTCTCCAAGCTATGGCGATCTATTTGTTGATGAAAAAACAATTCGAAAATCACGTAATTTTATCCCAGATCAGCTGACAAGACTTTGGCTCATTCATTTTAATACAAGACAAATTCGTGACATCAGTCTAGATGTGAATGTGTATCTGCACCTCATTTTTCAAAAAATAAAACATCCATACACCAACAAGACTTTTAAGTTTTTAAGTGACTACGCCAATTTTAATTGGCTACAACTACAGAATGCAGATATTGATCCTGCCCTCTCACAATGTTTGTTAGAAAACACTCTCACGTGTGGTTTATCAGAACATGAGTTTGAAAACTTTGCATTCCCAAAATTTAAAACTCAATTAAGTGCTGAAATCGAACGAAATGTCTCTTCTACAGCCAAAGTCCTACCAGATCTCAATACGTCTGAAGCAGTAGAAAATGTGATATTTATTCATAAAAACTTGCTGAAAATTATGCGCACATCAACGGACCAAGGCACTGCTAAACTCATTATTGATTTTTGCCTGCTTCACCAAGAGCAGTTTAATGAGTTTTCTAAGCGCATTATCTTATGGCTCATCAGTCTCTATCAACCAAATTCAGAGCAAATAAAAGAATTATCAGCCACCTTTGATTTTGATACAACTCAGTACACGAAGGCATTTCAAGACAATCAAAAACTCGCAGATAGTTCAATCTATACATATTACACCCGGATCGCAGAACCGTTTTTAACTCATGCCTTACAATACATCGATGCCGACGATGACATTAATGATCTGCTGAACAAAATCTATCAACAAATCATTAGCAATACACGACTTGCTGATGAAGTAGATCAATCTGAGTTTAAAAAATCTAAAGACCAAACAATCCACATGTTGAAACGCTTTCATACCTTTCAACAAATTGTTTTTCAAGCAGAAGATTTCGAACTTGAATTTATTGCATCGCAAAGTCGACCACGGGCACGCATCATAGGCCACACAGCCTTCCAGGTCATATTAAAGAAGTTAAATCAGCTCTTACATGACCAATCCATCTCAGACCATCACTATAAATTATTAAAAATCATTTATATTTTGGCTTACCGTACTGGTATGCGTATTAACGAAATACTCGGGTTACGTGTAAAAGATATCGAGGGTTTAAATCAATTTTCTATCTGGGTTCAACCTTATGGTTCAAAAAAACAAGGGAATCAACATCTTCTCAAAACGGATAGTGCGGAACGGATTGTGCCTGCATACGCTTTGCTAAAAGATGATGAGTACCAATTCTTTAGCGATTTTGTTGTTGAAAAACGCTTAGAAAATAAGAAAAGTTTATATTTATTCAGCAACTTGAATGAAAATAAAAAACTGAATAAACACACTGTCACCGTACCCCTAAAACTGATATTAAATCAGGTCTTTAAAGGGCATCATTACTCCTTTCACTCTTTTCGTCACACTGCAGCGAATCATTTATCGCTTTTACTGAACTGTGAATATGCACCACTTGTGCAAAAGCTAACCGACTATAGCGAAAACGAATATCAAAAAATTCGAGCTGAGCTACTTCAAAATCAACATGGACAAAACCATTGGTTTGTTATTGCACATCTCTTAGGACATATAGAGCCAGTTGAAACATTCAAAAGCTATATTCATTTAAGTTATCTCATAGCTGGTCAAAAACTACTAAAACATCATCCGGATATGCCTAATGAATTGGCTAAAAAAATTATGGGCCACAATGTAACGTTTAAAAATTTGCAAATAACAAATGATGAAAAAGACTTTAATTTTGAAAAAAACCAGGCCGCTCTAGCAACTATATTATTGAACGATCAAACAAAATGGCTTCAAAGTAATGCTACTGACATTTTAGATGAACTGTCGTTACAAATAGATCAATCCCATGATTTTTTTGCTTTCTTTGTTGGAACAGAAGATTCTAAAATTTCACTTCAACGCTTCTATGAAACGCTCAATATATTGGAGACTACTAACGATCCTAAAAGTACAGCTCAACGTATGTACTTGCCAGAAGAACTCGTCAATTATTGGTATGAAAATGCCCTAAATTTAGCAAACATTAAATCAAAAAAAGGGAATCCCCGTTTATTTAGTATTGATAGCTCAACCCACTTAAAACCAGCAATGCTTGATAGCGCTGAAGAGCTTCATGCAGTGACTTATTTTTTTGAACATCTACAGAAAATAGCTCGTAAAAAACCAACACAAATTGCATACGTCCTGAATGTATTTTTAAATCGAGTGACTGCTTCACATACCGGTATCCATTATCGCTGGAAGGATATCGATCAACTCGAACATTTTTACTCCCAAGTTAAGGCTTTATTTCCCCATCAATTTTGGCATTTACTTGGACAAGACTTGGTACAATTGTTAGATAAAAAGAAACAACCTTTATTAGTAAAGCTGGCTAAATCGAGCACAACAGATCATCCTACGACTCAAGAGGAATTTCCTCGTCTACAACTCTACTCAGTAAAAGATGGTCATGCTCTTGCTGCATTTAAATTTTGCTTACATCTAGCTTGTATTGGCAGACCTCGATCTCTTAAACTGCAAGTTGAAGGTCTAAAAATCAATACATGCGGTTAAATAATTTAACCGTTGCTTCCTTATCTAAAGCCACATTTAATATATCTTTAGCAAAAATTGGATGTCTAAAAAACAATAAGAAAATAGTATAAATTCTATGTATCAGTAACCTCTGAAACAGAGATCAGTTATGCGTAAAACATTAGAAAAAATTGCAAAACAAAAAAAGGTATTGGCTAAATCTGTTTTATCAGCTGCAAAACAACTTAGTTTGACACAGGACCAGCTTGCTATCGTTCTCAATTTAGATTCAGTGGAAACTTTAAATTCGCTTGAGTTAGATCCCGATTCAAGTCAGGGAGAACTCGCAATTATTTTAATTCGTATTGCGATATCATTAGATGCTCTAACAGGTGGAGAGGCTAAATGGATGCAACATTTTATGAATGTCACCTAATAAATTGTTGAGTGGTATTCCAATAGAACAGATTCAGAACCCTCAGGGATTGGCCTCTGTTTTACAATTGGTGGAAGGCCTTCAGACTAAACTTTAAGATAAGCAAAGTATTACAGAAAAATTTGAAAGTGATAGTCCTCTCCAATAATTCAAATGCGAGGTATAAGAATCCCCTCTTCTTTTCAAGATCTATATGTCTGACCTAATTCCGTCAATAATACAGTCAGCAAAGCTGAATGGGCTTGATCCGTATGCCTATTTAAGTGATGTGCTGAAAAGGTTGCCGACACAAAAAGTGACCCAAATAGAAGAATTACTAACACACCGCTGGAAACCTGAACCGAATTAAAAAATAGCTATGGGGTTCAGCGGACGCTTATGTATTAGATTCTTTTAGATTTTAAATATCTAATTAGACTTCTTTAATCTAATAGGATCTAATCAGCCCATAAAGCACCTCATTACCGATCAACGAGCACAGTTAATAACTCCATTATTTTGTGTTTTAATAGATATATATAGATATAAGACCCAGTATTATGGATTTAAAATTCAAAAAACCTGAAGAGGTTGTTACTTCATTATGTGAAAGGCTTCGCAAAGAACGACTTTATCTGGAAATGACTCAGGCAGACGTCGCTACACGTGCTGGTGTTAGTGTGAATACAGTATCTAATCTGGAAGCTGGTAGAAATGTTTCATTTGAAAATTTAGTACGTGTTGCCATGGTATTAGGCCGATTAAAAGAATTAGAGGAACTCTTTAAACCTCATTTAAACAGTGTAAATGACATTCTCCGCTATGAGAGCAATACGGCTCGCCAACGTATCAAAAGGAAATAAGTCCATGCTCAAAAAACTTAATGTTTACTACAATGGATGGGGTGAATATTGGCTTTGGGGTACACTGGTCTCCTCAACCGCAATCACAGGTCGGCCATTAATCGCCTTTGAATACAGTGCAGAAGCGATCAGTAAAGGTTTAGAACTTTCCTCTTACCTACTTCCGTTAAAAGGTGACCCATTAAGAACGAACTTTCCTGCACATCAAATGGGATTGCCAGGTCCTATATATGATGCCTTGCCCGATGGTTGGGGCATGCTTCTTATGGATCGCTTATTTAAAAAAAATGGATTTAATCCTGCACGGATTGGGCCATTAGAAAGACTCACGTATATTAATACACATGCGATGGGAGCATTATCCTTTGAACCTTCAGCAACTGAGTTAGCATTAACTGAAAATATCCCACTGATTAAACTCGCTCAAGAAGTTCAGGAAGTTCTCAAAGGAGAAGGTGCAGAATTTTTACAGCATTTATTAATTATGGGTGGATCTCCACAAGGTGCAAGGCCAAAAGCGCTCATCTATCGTGATCCTGTCACCAACGAATTCTCAACAGTTAGCTCACATCAACATGAAGCTTGGCTGATCAAATTTCCCGCTCAGCAAGAGCATCCTGAAGTTTGTGCAATTGAAGCTGTTTATGCAGAATGTTTGCGTCATTGTCATATTGATACCCCTGACACTCAATATTTTACTCTTCCGAATGGATTAACCGCATTTGCATCAAAGAGATTTGACCGCCACGATGGCATGCGTATCCCTATGCAAAGTTTAGCGGCCTTCACCGGAGCTGATTTTAAATCACCAGGGAGTTTAGACTACAGTAACTTTCTTCGCGCTGCACACTTTTGCACCAATGATGTTCGCGAAAAAGCAATTGCATTCAAGCGAGCTGTTTTCAATGTAGTCTTCAATAATCGAGATGATCATTGCAAAAACTTTTCATTTCTGATGTCCCAAAATGGGCAATGGAAACTCTCCCCTGCCTATGATGTTACTTTCTGTGAAGGGCCAGGTGGATATCATCAAATGGATATCATGGGTGAGGCACTGGATATTCCTCGACAAGCTCTTGTAAAACTTGGTACTCAGGAAGCTGAACTTTCTGCCCAAGAAGTCGATGAAACTATTAGTTCGATTTGTAAGGTTGCAATCCGATTCAGCAATATCGCTCATGATCTATTACCTGGACAAATTCAAGCAGAGACTATCCAAATGATCCAAAATAGGATTGAGCATAATATCAATTTATTGCACTAAATAGCTTGAACCGTACCGGGTTTGTCGGAGACCAACTTTCCTGCGATGAGAAGCATAGTTTCGCAAGGGAACATCGAGCAAAACGAGATCTACATGATTTTCATCATGCTGAGCAAATCAAACGAATTTGGAAAGAAAGTTCGGGGCGGTATGGCGTTCGTAAAGTCTGGCAACAACTGCAACGAGAAGTTATGTTATTGCGCGCTGTACAGTTGCTCGATTGATGCAAAATCTTGAAATACAAGGTGTATGGCGTGGTAAGAATACAGATATGGTGCTTGATGCGCTGAGTTATGTATCGTCTTTTGAGCTTGAAGCAATGTACGATTATAAGATTAACCCGTTAGGTCAGGTGGCCTAACTTAAATAAAAAAGTCTCCGACAAACCCGGTACGGTTCAATCCTGCATCAGGACCCGTGCCGCACGATACTGGATTTCCTGTTCTGAAGTTCGATCGTTAAGCCACCCTGCCAAGGCATGAATATGCTCGGTTTTCACCATGAGCTGATCTTCAAAACGTAGTAAATTTTCCAGCAAAACTTTTAAAGTTTTTGGTAGTCGGGACAGGTCACCTAACTGCACTTGCAATTTAGACAGGTTGAAAATCTGATAGTGTTCTGAACCGACGGTTAATGTTTCTAAAGTATTAAAACTATTGATGTTACTATACTTAGCCGTCTAGTTTCCCTCCGGCTTGATATGCTATTTTTATGATCACAGTCAACCATTCCTTTACTTACTGTATGCTAACTGCACGGCGGGTTTGTTATTATTTATTATCAGATTGCGCTAGGCAGTTAAATGCAGGGCTGTCAGGAAATTTTGCCAGAGAGTTGCCAACAGTTCAGATCTGGCTGCCAATTACGTAAGGAGATTAAGGTAAATTGAACCGCGTATTTTAACTGTATTTTCAGAGTGATTTCAGATCACTACGTAACTAGGGCTTTTACAGATCGAAATGATAAAGTCATAAATTGCTTTTCAAAAAAAAAGAAACTAATATGTTTCTTACAGGATCTAAAAGCAATAAATGTATCTACAATGAATAAGTCTTTACTTCAGCAAATCAAAAAAAGACGAACCCAATTGGGCTTAAAGCAAGTTGATATGCAATCGCGTACAGGCATTTCAAGACAGCAGTACCAAAAACTGGAAAGTCAGGGCAACCCTCGATTAGAGACCTTAGAAATTATAGCGGCAGGATTAAATGCTCAACTGATGCTCATCCCTGATGATAAGGTTCATTTGATCAGACAATTATTGAATGATGAAATTAAAGTCACTATTGAAGATCAGGATGACTTAATGACTAACCCATGGAAGGGTCTTCTCGGAGGAGAGCAACCATGAATACTGTTGCCGTCCTGAAATTAACATTACATCACGGTATCGTTGGATACTTGGCAGGATTTCAGAGCGGAAAAAATATTCTGGTTTTTACAGATTCTTTCCGCTCTGATCAGCAACGCCCGACCTTGAGCCTGCTGACTTCCCCCTTGTATCCTCAAGTGGATAAGATTTTAGAAAAGACCTATGTTACACATCAGCGTTTACATCCCTTGCTATCAAACTTGCTACCAGAAGGTGCATTACGCGAACTGATTGCACAAAGCCTCAAAGTACATATAGACAATGAATTTCAGTTATTGGCAACTTTAGGTCATGATTTACCTGGTGCACTCATTGCGACTCCATTAGATCCAGAAGAAATTCCAGATGAAATAAAATTCAAACTGCAGATCTCTAATCCAGATCAGATCTTAAAGCAAGAGATTCGAACAGATAATAAGTTTTCCTTGGCCGGCGTCCAAATGAAGTTTTCCATGAAAGCCAAAGATGGGCGTTTTACACTAGTCCAGGCAACGGAATCGTCTCTACTCGGGGACTGGATTGTCAAAACTCCTTCTTCCAGACATGCTTTTGTTCCGCTAAATGAATATTCTATGATGAGCCTTGCCAAAATGGTCGGAATAGATGTCCCTGAGATTCGCTTGGTGGATATGGCACTCTTACAAAACCTTCCACCATTAAATTTACCCCAAGAGCAATATGCTTTTGCAATCAAAAGATTTGATAGACAGAATACTGCTGATACTACAGAGCTTATTCACATCGAAGACTTTGCTCAGATCTTCGGTGCATATCCACAGCAGAAATACAGCACCACAAATTATGAGCAGATAGGAAAGATCATTTATCAATTTTCAGATAACAAAATTCTTGATATTCAGCAATTTGCCAGCCGCTTACTTGTCAACATTTTGCTCGCCAATGGAGATGCACACTTAAAAAACTGGAGTATGATTTATCAGGACAAAAGAACACCAAGATTATCTCCCACATACGATATATTGATGACTAGTGTATATATTGAAAATGAGCGTCATTTCGCATTGAATCTTGCCAAAAATAAAGATTGGTATTTAGCTGAGATGAAACACTTTGAACAATGGGCTGAAAAAGTCGGTGTTCCATGGCGTGTTATTGAAAAACAACTTCACGCGATCATGGACAAAGCACGGTCAGTATGGCCAGTGCTATTACTAGACTTACCTATGATTTCTGTTCATAAAGAAAAATTAAGAGAACATTGGAAAAAATTGCATCCAGACTTTCAGATACTTACAGATGATTAGGGTAATCTGAAACCAAACTAAAATTTCTCAAACAAGTTCATCACGTCATTTTCCGTCAGTTTCGCTTCGCCTTCATGATCTGTACTTAGAATAGAGTGTGCCAGTTCTGCTTTATTTTGCTGTAAGGCAATAATTTTTTCTTCTATGCTTTTATTGGTAATCAGCTTATACACAAATACCGGCTTGTTCTGTCCAATCCGCCATGCACGATCTGAAGCTTGATCTTCAGCAGCAGGGTTCCACCATGGATCATAGTGAATGACCGTATCTGCGGCAGTTAGATTCAGACCGACCCCTCCTGCTTTCAGACTGATTAAAAATACCGGCACTTGTCCAGACTGAAATGCTGTAATGACTTCATCTCGCTTTTTGGTCTTTCCAGTCAGCTTCACATAGCCAATTTCTGCGTAATGGAGGTGCTGTTCAATCAGTTCCAACATTGAGGTAAACTGAGAGAAAATAAGAATTTTTCGTCCCTCTTCCACCATTGGAACGACCATATCCATCAACTGTTCAAGTTTGGCAGAGTTTGCTTGCCCAATTTTCACTGAATCCAGCTTTAGTAAGCTAGGATGGCAGCACACCTGACGTAGCTTCAGTAAGGCATCTAAAATTTGAATTTGACTACGTTTAAAGCCTTTTTCTGCCACAATTTTCTGAATGCTTGCCTGCATCGTGGCGCGAACAGCCTCGTATAGCTTGGATTGCTGCTCATTCATGTCAATATTGACTTCAATCGTGGTTTTTTCAGGCAATTCCTTGGCAACGTCAGTTTTCAAGCGACGTAAAATAAAGGGTTTAATGCGGTTGACCAGCTTTTGTCTTAACTGCTGATCACCGCGTTTTTCAATCGGATGACGGTATTTTTTATTAAAAATTTCTTGTGAATATAAGAATCCTGGCATCAGGAAATAAAATAGTGCCCACAGCTCACCCAAATGATTTTCCATCGGGGTACCTGTTAGACACAAACGATGTCGTGCTTTTAATTGCCTTACTACCTGTGCAGCTTTGGCACGCGGATTTTTGATATTCTGCGCCTCATCCAAAATGAGTTGATGATATTCATATTGCTTTAGTTGCTCTTCATCTCTCGCCAGAAGCGGATAGGTGGTTAACACAATATCATAGTGCGGAATCTGCTCAAAATACTGATGGCGATCGGGCCCCTGTAGCAGCAATACCTTGAGCTCAGGGGTAAATTTCTCCGCTTCTTTGAACCAGTTATGCATCAGCGATGTGGGTGCAACAATTAAGGCGGGACTGTCCTGCAAATATCCAGCCTGCTTTTCCATGAGTAAATGGGCTAAAGTTTGTGCTGTTTTCCCCAAGCCCATATCATCTGCCAGAATCCCGCCATGCTGGGTTTCCCTTAAAAACTGTAACCAGCCTAAGCCCTGCTGCTGGTATGGACGCAACTCCCCCTGAAAACCTTGTGGTGTCGGCAGTTGTTGCTGGTAGCCTTGTTTGAATTTCTGTACAAATTGCTGCAGGCGATCACTGACCTGCCATGTCATCCCAAGATTATGCTGCAATTCTAATAATTGACTCGCATCATAGCGATCAATACTGCGCTCTTCTTGCTGTAAAATGCTCTGCAGATGCAACAATACCGGCTTAATATCCCTTGCGGATAGAGCCAAATCAGGTTGATCAACTGCAGTTTTCACGGTGAAAATTTGACTGTCATGCAGATGAATAAAAGTCCGCGGATCAAGTAAATCAGGATTTACTCGCACCAAAGCTACGAGCGCATCAAGCAAATTATAAGAATTGCCTGCACTGTCTTGAACCGTCGCCCCGATATTGAACCAGTCCTGCTGACCTTCAGATTCAGTGATAGAAATATTTAAATTTTCAACATATTGCAGATTAAAGGGGCTGTTATTCAGATGCTCTATCTGCCAGCCCATCAACTCAATTTGATTGATGGGCATCAGCTGTTTGATCCAATCTCCATAGAAAGCAAAAACCATAGAATCAAGACGTTGTTTATTCAGTTTTAATTGATGGTCATAACTAAGATCTTTCACCCACTTCAGTGATTCGACCAATAGCTGTAAACGTTGGATTGACTGTTGTTCCTGAACTAAGTCCCGAAGCTGTCGTACCATTTTGTCATGCTGCTCACCAATAAAACTGTCGCCTGATGTACCTGCTTTTATTCTTCCGCCTGCATAGGAGAATTCAATTTCAGCACAAACAGACTCTTCCCATTTCCAATCAAATTTATCTAAAACACCGAAGCGTAAAATTGGCTGGGGACTACCCTCAAGGACATCAATATGCTGAATAGACTCGGGCTGAGGCAGATTTTTCACGTCTGAATATTGATGAGTCAGTTTCTCAAACTCTGGCAAGAGCATAGATGGAAGATCAGGCATCTGTAAAAAATGGTACAGAAGATTTGCCGTATATTCACCATATAACTGGCCCACCGTGTTCTGTTGAATATCCACATAACATGGTGGATGACTCGCGAGAATCTGAATATGTGGATTTGATTTCAAATCGAGTCGAATATCACCATTGACCAATTCAATGTTTAAATGCTCTGTCTGTTTGTTTACACCTTGTTGCCAGATCAGTTCGATGTGATAGCCTTGTTCTGACCATTGAAGTGCAGTATGGCTCTTTTTTTGCCAGTACACATCGCCACTTTGAATAAAAGATTTGAAATGCTCCAATAAAATTCCGGAGATATCAAGATTGCTTTGATAAAATCGTTCGTCACTGTTTATTTTGGCATAATAATAAATCTGGTTAAATAATTGTCGTTTTTGTTCAGGTAAAGTCAGATGCTTTCTGGTGATATTTTCATATTGGGTATAATAACTTTCCCCCGCAATTGAGCCGTTTTTATTGCGTCTGGCCTTCTGAACATCAACTGTCAATTTCTTTAAGCTGACAGACTGATCTAGCAGGTAAATTAAATAATTGTTTGTTTTGACAGATTGCTCTGGTTCAGTCTGTTGTAAATACCGTTTAAAATCATTCAACCAGCGCTGTGCCTGATCATCCCCCCGTAGGCGTTTTGCGATTCCCTGCGGGGATTGAGAGTCAACATAACGCTGCTGAAATTCCTGGCGATATTCCTGAAAGAATAACCGCGCTAAAGCAGCAGCATGTTTACAGTTATATCCAACCGGACAAGTGCAGTCGTTATCGATTAAACGGTCTTTTTTAAGATTATAGGTAATCGCGGTATCGTAATAATCTGTCCCTTCAATTTGAGCATACATCGTGACATCTTCATTTTCCTCAAAGAACTCAATTGTTTCCCTATCAATGTGTTTAGCATAGCTCAGACTGCGCTGAAGAGTTGCAGTACTAAAGCGAGATAGAAAATTGATCAATGAGGACATAATTACCAGAAACCAAAAATGTTTATACAATTATAACGGACAAAGCTGTCATTTCAGAACAGTATTGCTCGCCAATGTATTAAAAGGAAATAAATCCATGCTCAAAAACTTAATGTTTACTACAATGGATGGGGTGAATATTGGCTTTGGGGTACATTGGTCTCCTCAACCGCAATCACAGGTCGGCCATTAATCGCCTTTGAATACAGTGCAGAAGCGATCAGTAAAGGTTTAGAACTTTCCTGCACATCAAATGGATATCATGGGTGAGGCATTGGATATTCCTCGACAAGCTCTTGTGAAACTTGGTACTCAGGAAGCGGAACTTTGTGTCCAAGAAGTCGATGAAATTATTGGCTCGATTTGTAAGGTTGCAATCCGATTCAGCAATATCGCTCATGACCTATTACCTGGACAAATTCAAGCAGAGACTCCAACTGATCCAAAATAGGATTGAGCATAATATTCATTTATTGCACTAAATAGCTTTCATAAAGCTCCTATGAAGGGCTTATTCTAACCGTTGTTTTATCACGGCATAAGCTACACCAGTCACCACACTTCCAATCGCAATCGCCAATAAATATTTTAATGGATAATTCATCGCATTCGGAATGATCAGTACCATTACACCGCCATGAGGAGTGACTAGTTCACATTTAAATAATGCAACCAAAGCCCCAGTTACAGCACCACCTGCGATCGCGCATGGAAGCACTCGAATCGGGTCTTTGGCAGCAAACGGAATAGCCCCTTCCGAAATGAAACATAGGCCCAGAACTACAGCAGCCTTCCCCGCATCTTGCTCAGGTTTGGCAAATTTATGCTTTGCCAGAAAAGTTGCAATTGCCATACCCAACGGTGGTACCATACCCGCAGCCATGGTAATCGCCATCGGTCCGTATGTTTGTGACGTAAGTAAGCCCACCGTAAAGGCATAAGCCGCTTTATTTATTGGCCCCCCAACATCAATACACATCATACTCCCAAGGATAACCCCCATGATCATGGCATTGGTCGTCCCCATATTGGCAAGGAAGTGTGTGAGTAATTCAAACAATTGTGCAACAGGCTGTCCAACCACATAAATCATGATTAAACCAACAGCTAAACTGGCCAATAGTGGAATAATCAAAATTGGTTTTAATGCTTCTAGGCTACTTGGGAGTTTAAGCTGTTTCGATAAAAATAACGCAATATAACCTGCAATAAAACCTGCAACTAATCCACCGAGAAAGCCTGCCTCTAATTGTGTTGCAAGTAAACCGCCGATCAAACCTGGAGTTAAACCCGGACGATCCGCAATAGAATAAGCAATGTAACCTGCCAGCATAGGTACCATAAGAGTAAATGCTGCAGCACCTATTTGCTTTAAGGATGCGGCAAAGCTTCCTTCAACAGGATTGAGGCCAAACATAAACGAGATGGCAATGATCAAACCGCCCGCCACCACCATCGGCAGCATGAAAGACACCCCTGTTAAAAGGTGTTTATAAATTCCAGTTTTTTCTTTGTTTTCATTTTCAGTCTTAGTGGCTGTTTGCTTACCCGTTTCAAGCACTTTGGCTTCAGCAATTGCATTTGCAAAAGTCTTATCCGTTTGCTTAAGGGCAAATCCTGTACTGCAGCGATATACACGTTTGCCTACAAAGCGATCTGTATTGACCTCAATATCCGTTGCTAAGATCACCACATCTGCTTTGGCAATACTTTCTGCCGATAAAACATTTTTAGCCCCAACCGATCCTTGGGTTTCAACATCAATCTGATAACCGTGCTTTACTGCACCTTGTTGTAAGGCTTCGGCTGCCATAAACGTATGCGCAACACCAGTTGGACATGCTGTAATGGCGACAAACCGTGTAACCCCTACATTGGCTGCAATAGGTTCATCTAAAGCATCTGAATGCTCAAGAACCTGTTGCAAAAGCATGATCGCATCGTGTTGTGCGTTATTCAAACCAATGACTTTCACAACCTTGTCACGCAGTTGATCCGCTTCTGCCGGCTTCTGTCCAACAAAAACAACAGTATCAATCACATTTGATAAATCGAGCTGCTCAACTGATGTCGCCACATCATTGGAAATACCAAGTGCTGTTGCTGCTTTGGACAGTTTTTTGGCCAAAATCACTGCATTAATCGGCTGCTCGGGACTATGTGGCACAAATAAAATATGTTTTATCTCTTGCATCGTATTAACTCAATGATTGGACTGAGATTTGCGATTTCAAATCTTCAATAACAGCAAAGTCTGGAAGGGCAAACCCAATTTGGGTCACAGCATTGCTCGCAATTGCGGTTGCTGTTTTCAATGTTTCTTCTGGGGAAGTTGAACTCAACAAGCCATGAATCATACCTGCCAGCAAGGAATCTCCCGCACCCACCGTACTTTGGACGGTGACCTTCGGTGCAGTAGCATGCAGGGGTTGCGTGCGGTGAAGCCAGTTCACCCCGTTTTCACCCATCGAGACCACAATATGTTCGATCTGACTATTTAAACTGGCAAAAAGATGCTGCTGTTCTGCAAACGTTTCTGCTGGCAAATGGTAGGTTTCCGTCAACTCATCTGTATTCGGCTTAATCAACCAAGGATGGGCAGCAATTGCTGCTTTCAACGCAACACCACTGGTATCTACTGCGACTTTTTTACCCGCAGACTGTAACCATAGAATCAGTGTTGAAAGCTCTTCTGCAGAAAAACCTTGTGGCAAACTACCTGCAATCACAATCACATCAACCTCTAAAATCAGTTGAGATAGGCGTTCACGTAGTTGTTGTTTTGCTGAGGTATCTACAAAAAAGCCCTTGCCATTGATGTCAGTCATCTGACCAGAAGCTTCTGCAACTTTAATGTTTTGTCGTGTTTCACCTGCAACATAAATAAATTGGTTATCAAATTGCTCTTGCTGGATATGATGGTCAAAAATTTGACGGTTTTCTTGCCCCAAAAAGCCACTCACAATCAGTTCATGTCCCAAATCCTTAAGGACCTGTGCCACGTTTAAGCCTTTACCGGCTGCATGGCTTTGGGCCGTTAACTGACGATTGACCTCGCCAACTTTTAGTTGATCCAATTGCACGGTGAGGTCAATTGCAGGATTCAGAGTAATGCTTAATATCTTAGCCATTCGTAATTACTCCACCAATGCACGTACGGCAGACGCACTGTCACAACTTAAGGCTTGCTGTGCGACCTGTTGGCAATTTATATAGTTCAAACCACGAATTTGCGCCTTCACCAATGGAATACTGGTACTCGACATACTCAACTCATCCACGCCCAAGCCTATCAATACAGGCACAGCTTTTGGATCAGCAGCCAATTCACCACAAATGCCCACCCATTTACCATGCTGATGTGCTGCCCGAACAGTTTGATCAATCAATAGCAAAATACTCGGATGTAAGCCATCAGCTTCAGCAGACAACAGTGGATGACCACGGTCAATCGCCAGAGTATATTGAGTCAAGTCATTGGTTCCAATACTAAAAAAATCAACTTCTTGAGCAAGAATTGGAGCCAACAATGCTGCCGCAGGAACCTCAATCATAATACCGACTTGTAAGTTTTCACATGGATGCTGTATGCGAACCTCATCTAATATTGCTTTTGCTGCTCGCCATTCTTCAACCCGCCCAATCATCGGAAACATAATTCTTAATGGGCGATTATCCGCTGCTTTAAGTAAAGCAACCAATTGCTGACGTAACAACTCTGGCTTACGTAAAGTCAGACGAATACCACGTAAGCCCAAGAATGGATTTTCTTCCTTTTCAATAGGCAAATACGGTAAAGGTTTGTCCCCGCCCACATCAAGTGTACGTACCACCAATGGACGACCCGCTAAAGCATCTAACACCACCCGATAATCAGCTTCCTGTGTAGCCTCATCAGGCGCACTGCTGTGTGACATAAAGACCAATTCTGTGCGTAGCAAACCAATTGCTTCTGCCCCATCGGCCACAGCCTGTATCGTAGTGCCTACTTTGCCAATATTGGCTGCGATTTCAACTTGATGTTGATCCAGTGTGATGGCAGGCTCTAAACAATGCTGTTCCGCTTGTTTTCGCAACTCACGCTGGCGTTGGCGCTCTGCAATGGCATGATCAATCTGACTTTGCTCGGGTGAGACCACATACTCACCAGTATCCCCATTAATTAGCACTGTGGCATGGTTCTCAATATTTAAAACAGCTACACCCGCACCTACGACTGCTGGAATAGCCAGAGCACGTGCCACAATGGCACTATGGGCACTCGCTCCACCAACCGCAGTCAAAATGCCTGCAACACGATCTTTATTCAGACGCGCGACATCACTCGGACCAACATCATGCATAATTAAAATATAAGGTTGCTCGGGTTCTGTGACATCGGCCACACCACACAAAGCAGCCAAAACACGCTCACCAATATCCCTTAAATCAGCCGCACGCTCTGCCAGTAAACGATCGCTAAGTGCAGCCTGTGCGGTAGCAGCCACTTCAATATGATCATGCCAAGCTGCAGCAGCAGACAACCCCTGTTTTAAACCGCGTTGTACACTTTGGAGGAGGTCTGGATCATCCAGCATTTCCAAATGTGCCATGAATATCTGCTTAATGGCAGTAGATTCAGTATGTGCAATGAATTGACGTAAGCTGTTTTTCACCTGATGAAGCGCAATTTCAAGCTTTTCATTCTCAGCTTTAAAACTCTGTCCGCGACGTTCATAACTAAATTCACGTGGCTTCACCACATGTGCAGGACCAAAAGCAAGGCCAGTTGATGCCGCAATACCGCAGCTACCCGTATCGCCATGTGATTCAAAAGGCATTAATTCCAAAGTATTTACGACTGGGTCACTACTACTATGCTGATGAGATACAAGGTCAACAGCTTCAACTTCTTCTCCTAAGCCCTGTTGAACTGCATCAATAATCTGTTCTAAGCCTGCTACAGCATCGGTATCAGGTTGTGCAATAAAAGTCAGAGTTTGACCACGACGGCATCCCATGGCTAATAATTTGGTTAAACTTTTTGCCGAAACGTAAGCCCCCTCATCTACAGCAACGAGAATATCCCCTGCAAATTTCTTGGTCATATTGACCAAGTGTGTCGCGGGACGCGCATGTAGACCATGAGCGTTAGCTAAGACAATACGACGAGATGGCCAATCAGGAATCAGTTCAGCACCGATTAACTGCGCCAACTGGTGACTATCTTGCTCTTGGTTAAGGTTATGAACTTGTTCAGTATCAAACAAAATATCCATTAACCGTTGAAACCGTTGCATATCCAGTTGCTCATTACTGGCAATACACACCAAAGTCTTGAGCATTTCCTGCTGATGGCTTAAAACCTGTTCCGCTTTTACCAAACTTACAGCTGGGCTCAAAACATGCTGGTTTGAAGTGATCGACCAGACCCCCTCCCCTAAATGAATCATGCTGTTTAGGTTTAAACCCGACAGAAAACCACACTCCACCATTTTTTGCTGTTTCAGCAACTGTGTTGCCTGCCAAATTAAATCTTCTACATCAAGTGCGGGAACTTGGGTGGCGATTAAATTTTCATGCAATGCCAAAGATGCGGGTTGGGCTTGTAATAATGCAATAATTTGCTCTGCAGAGTGAGCCTGTTTCACTTGATCAGCGACATCATTAATTAAAGCCCGCGTCAAAATTTGTAAGACTTGCAAATGCTCATCTGATTTCGCAGCAATCACTACTGCTAAATAAATTTTATTTTCACCGTCCCAAACAACTCCTTCAGGAAAGTGCGCCAGACGAATACCAGTTTTTAAAATACATTGGCGAGACTGAGGCGTCCCATGAGGAATGGCAATTCCTTGCCCTAAATACGTTGCACTTTGTTGTTCGCGCCCGGTCAACCCATGAATATAATCAGGTGTAACCAATTGGTCTTCAACCAAGATATCGACTAGACATTGCAACGCTTGTGCCTTATCAGTGGCCTGTTGTTTCATTCGAACATGTTGTATATCTAGCGCGAGCATAAAACGTCCTTGCAAAGCAGCATAGTGAGAAGATGCTTTTTTACTGCAGAAAAAATAAGTCGAATTTTACTCAGGATTTACACAAAAATCTGTATTTTTTGATTTTATCTTCATGATCATCATTACAACGTAATTAAGAAACGACGAGATTCTTCAGAATTCAGCGTTGCGATAGTTGGATTTAATCCTAATTGAACCGTAGCCTCAGGCAACACCCCTCTCATCATAAAATTATACCAGTCAGTAAAATATCCTTAGATTAAGCATATGTATGTTGGTTATTATTGTTGATTATCACAATAAATTAGTGACCAAAAATCAAAGTACCCCATCCCACCTTAAATTACGTCATACAAAATAAAAACTCTATATAACTGTTATATATAGAGTTTATTAACATACAAATTATGTTATTTAGTGTATTTTATGTCGGTGACTCTTGCCAAGGTTGGGGTTTCATCATAATACACCAGCAAAACCTGACGAGCTTCTGGCCTTGTTTTTAGCCACGCATAGGCTTCAATCAGTCCATCATTCCACGAACCCGCCAAACTGGTCGCAGGTGTCGCATCCTGACATAAAATAGAATATAAACCTGAAATAGCATTATGCACCGAGGTTGAAAATTGAGTCGGTGAAGGGGTTTGCTCGCTTAACACATCTGCCAAAATATTCAGGGTTTTTGCTTCATCGCCATATTGCGACACCCAAACAATATAATCGGCATGCTGGGTGGCTAAAGTCTGCATTGCGCTATTCAAAGCCAGCTTTGCCAAACGCGATAAGCGTCGGCGTTGCATCGCAGGAATGCGCTCTATAGCTGATAATTCTTGATCAACCAAGCTCATATTCAAGCGGGATACGTGGAGTTGCATCATCATGATCAGTGTTTAAAAGTTGACAAATTATCAGGCGCGCAATTATAGCACTGAGCCACATTTTTCACAAAAAATAACAAGCGCTGACGGGTTCAAAAAAGGAGGATGCAGCAACACTGATCCTCCTCCTTAAAACAAGAGCAACTAGATATAATATTGCGTTCTTTTCTTGGCAAATTTATCCAGTTGTTTTAAAAAGCCTTCGAAATAATCCTTCTCTTTTTCCTCAGTACGATAGCCTGCATAAAGAGTACGACGCAAACCTTCAGGCGCTACACAGTCCAAACGACGCGAAGTCACCCAACCCTTTTGTTCATATTCGTTCACCACCCAATCGGGTAATGCCCCAATGCCACGCCCACTTGCCACCAGCTGAATCAGCATTTGGGTGAGGTCGGTAGTGCGGATCTGTTTCGGCAGAATATTGGCCGGAATAAACAGACGCGACATAATGTCTAAACGGTGCTTATCCACTGGATAGGTCACCAAGGTTTCTTCTGCAAGTTCTTGCACGGTAATGTCTTTGGCACGAACCAAAGGGTGGGTATTGGATAGAACCAAACGCGATTCATACTCAAAAATCGGGAAATACTCCACCCCTTTTAACGCAATCGGGTCGGCCGTAATCAATAAATCAAATTCACCTGTCTGTAATAACTCATGCGGATTGGCCTCAAAACTTGAAGCGAAGTCCAGATCAACATCTGGATACTGTTGGCGATATTGATTTAACAACGGCATTAACCAATCGAAACAGCTATGACACTCTGAGGAAAAAGTAATGCGTCCAGTTTGACCATGCACAATACGGGTAATGTCGCTTTGCGCAATTTGTACCTGCGGCAATACTTCATCCGCTAGTTTTAATAAACGCTGTCCAATATTAGAAAAGCTAACTGGACGGCTACGACGGTTCACCACCTCTACCCCAAACCATTGGTCTAACTCACGCAACTGGTGTGATAAAGCAGAAGGCGTTAAGCATAGGTCTCCCGCAGCAGCCACCAATGAGCCATGCTCTCTTAAAGCGGTTAAGGTTTTTAAATGGCGGAGTTCTAACATCTGGCACAGCCCAATTTTTTAATCTTGATGAATACGGTATAGCTTAACCTATAAAAGCCACATTTGATTATTTTTTCTCACCTTAATTTCTACTTAATTAGTTTATTTCACTTTAATATTTATGATCCACAACGAAAATATTCGCCCAATTTACAGAAAATGAAAAATTTAAGCATTTAAATTCATAATCTTCATGATCCGTGCATGAGCGCTAATCGAAGTAAGGCTTTCTTTTATAACTGTGGATGACTTTTAAGACTATCTCTTGGTCATGCCTAGGTTGAAGCGTGATCCCTTCAGTTTTTGAGAGGTACAACGACCGAATCCAGCCCACCAACTGTCCTATTTAACTCGTGGCTATGCATCGAACTCTTGTGATATCTCTACGTTGATATAGCGAAATCATTTTACAGCAAGCAGTATGCTCTTGTACCTGAGTTAAATTCAGTTCAAATATTGAGAACTGATGATTCTGATCTTCTATCCAAATTGAGCAGGCTAAAGCGCTGAAAAAGCATACCGTGCTGACAACAGAACTTCTCACAACCCTAGTCTTCGGGCTTTTTTATGTTCCACGTGAAGCATTATGTAAATATCAAATCAAAGCCGCTTGTCTCTCAAACTGGTGCGATGCCAAACAGAGCATGTAAAAACGAAAAAGCTTCCGACTAGGAAGCTTTTTTTAAATCTTAGATTTAACCATCAATCGTGAGCTTTAAAATCTCAGCTTTGGTATAACCCCGTTCTTTTAAAAGATGTTGAATGGCTTTTTTCTCATCTTGATCTTCAAGAAATTTACAGCGTTGGATCAAACGCATATCGGTCTCATACTGAAAATTATGACGACACTCCAATTCCTTATTAGAAGGCGTAGTAAAAAAATGAAGCACAGCTAGATACTCTCTTTCATGCTGTTGAAGTGGCCCGCCTTCAACGAATACCTATCTAACACAACTGTTAAACACCCTTTGTGTAAATGATGACGAATCTCGCTCCATTATGCAAGTTTGGGCCTCTCAAATGTTCTCTCTCTACTCATCTACAGCGCTCAATACAGGTCTTATTCATCTACCAAAGTCGATTTTAATCATGAAAATTCATCAGCTCATCCTGAGAATTCTTCATCCAATCGCCGTTGATCCACTCGTTAGACGTTTTAAACTGTCTGGTTTAAATAGATAAAAACCATTCAATATGTCGAAGCTCGAACGTCAGAAACTTAGCCTCCCCACAGGTCATGACAAACTGCTCTTGCATTCCTGCTGTGCACCTTGCTCAGGTGAAGTCATGGAAACCCTGATTGAATCAGGTATCAATTTCTCCATCTTTTTTTACAATCCCAACATTCACCCCGTGAAGGAATATCTAATTCGCAAAGAAGAAAATATTCGATTTGCAGAAAAACATCACATTCCTTTTATTGACTGTGATTACGACACAGACAACTGGTTTGCACGTGCCAAAGGTATGGAAAATGAGCCAGAGAAAGGGATCCGTGCACCATGTGTTTTGATATGCGGTTTGAACGGACAGCATTATATGCGGCAGAACATGGCTTTAGCCTGATCAGCAGCTCTCTCGGTATTTCCCGTTGGAAGAATATGCAGCAGATCAATGAGTGTGGCCACCGTTCTGCTTCACATTATGCAGGCATTTACTACTGGGACTACAACTGGCGCAAACATGGCGGTGCGGTACGCATGCTGGACATCAGCAAACGTGAAGAGTTTTATCAACAAGAGTACTGCAGCTGTGTGTATTCACTGCGGGATAGCAACCGTTGGCGCATGAGCCAAGGCCGTGAACGCATCAAACTCGGACAAAAGTTCTATTCCAATGCCATGGATCAGGACAGCTGATTTCAGCTAGCAGCCTCCACATACCAATTTTTCCAAGAGCTGGTTCCACGCACCGCAATCGACACGGTCGGAATCAGTTTTTCTTTTAATATCTTTGTTTGTCCAACGGCTTTGGCTAAGCGTGCTTTGACGGAGTGAATACATTCACGGTCACCAAATTCACAGCGGTCTAAGCTTGTTCCACCACAGGGCCCATTGGCCAAGCCTTTGGGGCAAGTTTCAGGGCAAATATACAGAGTCTCACCTAAACGGCATTGACCACAACTCTCACAGCCCACCACCGCATGTTTACTCAAATGTTCTGTTTTCAGTAATGCTTGTTTGGCACGCGAGCGATCCCAAACATTGAAATTAAAAATAAACCGCCCCACCCCTTTGGCCAATTTAGATTCAAATAAAGCATCATGCATCAAATGCAGATGTTGATACTTAATAATCTGACTCGATGTCGCAGGCCGTGAATAATAAACCAGCTTCGGATGAAACTCTGTACCGGTTTGCACCTGCCAAAGCGTATTCCAAAGTCGTTCACACTCAGCAAAACTCAAGTGCCTATATTCTTCAATATAGCTTTCCAGTAAGCTTTGTTCTTCAGGCTGATGGCAAGCTGATAAATGCACCCCCGCAAAACCCAAATGTCGACACATTAGAATCTGTAATGCGCAGCGCACATAAACGCGATCACTTAAACCCTGTTCTTTTTCCTGTTGCAACACCTGCAACATATGCGGGGTGATCACAATGCCGGCCACTTCATGTTTCAACATAAACTTGGTCCGCGCCAAGGTTAGTGGCATGACACAGGCTAAAATTTTCTGAGCATACTGATGCCGCGCTAAAAATGCATGCGCATCCTGTAAAGCAGCCATGTCATAGCCCAATTGGGTAATCACATAATCAGCCCCTGCTTTCATCTTTTTATGCAGTTTTAAATATTGCGCCTCTTTTTCCGCTTCAGCATATTTAAACGGATTAAACGCGACACCAATATGAAAACCGCCTTGGCGTTTGGCTTCCATGACAGCATTCACGGACTCCAAATAACGTGTTCGGGGTTCTAGATCATGGCTATAGTGGTGCTGTTTTAATTTATCACCCGTTAAGAGCAACAAGTTCTTTTGACCCTGTGTTTTTGCATCTTGTAAAAACTGCTCAAAGTCTTGTATATCCCGTGCCTTCCCCGAAAAGTGAATGACTTTTTCAATCTCTTGTGGATACTGTTTGGCGACTTGCAAAGGCGCTTCATCATCATCCGCATGCACCCGATCAGCCAGAGTCATAGCCGCAGGAAAACCTGCAAATTCAGTTTTCACAGACCACTGGGTTTGGTGTGCACTTAAGTATTCAACCAATACGCAAAATTGTTGCTGTGCAAAATATTGAGCAAGTAGGGACATCACAGAAGAAATAATCCAGAGGATTAAAAAAGAAGAATTATATCAAAAAATCAAAAATAGATGATGAGTCGTCTGGTTGTTCGCTACGGCATATTCAATATTTTTTTGACTCATCCTCTACCCGACGAGTGAACGCAAATATCCACCCTGATCTGATTGATCAGTTGCAGCACCCTGCTAAAACTGAACCTGATGGTCAAATTCAAAAAAGAAGGTACTCCAACGCTCAACCACACGCCGCCCCTAGCACAACATTTGTCTAGACCCCTTATTTACTACGCCGATTGACTTATTTTCGATAAGATTGTTCTTTTTTATGCTTTTCAATCGCTTAAAGACTAAGCACATTTCAGCTTTTTAAAATAAAGGCATCTTTTCAAGTTGGGACTGACTGTGTATAACAATGGACGACTCAAGGAAATGATTCGCACATAGGCAAAAGCCTGAAAAAAGCTTAAACTATGTGCCAATGAAAACAAATGATATGTCGTCCATGGCGACAACGATGAAGGTGAAGGTTGATGCCGCTCAATACCGTTGAAGAGCTAGTTGCAGATATCCGTGCAGGTAAAATGGTCATCCTGATGGATGACGAAGATCGTGAAAATGAAGGTGATTTAGTTATCGCAGCGACCCATGTTCGCGCAGAAGACATCAACTTTATGATCACCCACGCACGTGGTTTGGTGTGCTTAACGCTCAGCCGTGATCGCTGTAAACAATTGAATCTACCATTGATGGTCGATGCCAATGGCGCACAACATGGCACCAACTTCACGCTCTCCATTGAAGCGGCAGAAGGTATTTCTACAGGGATTTCACCTGCAGAACGTGCACATACTATTCAAACGGCAGTAGCGGCACATGCAAAACCATCAGATATCGTTCAACCAGGACATATTTTCCCATTGATGGCTCAGCCTGGTGGCGTTCTACACCGCGCAGGTCATACCGAAGCAGGTTGTGATTTATCTCGCCTAGCGGGTCTAGAGCCTGCATCGGTCATCTGTGAAATCATCAATGAAGATGGCACGATGGCGCGTCGTGCCGATCTTGAAATTTTTGCTGAAAAGCATGGTTTAAAAATTGGCACCATCGCGGATCTGATTCACTATCGTATGACCAACGAGCAAACGGTTGAACGCATTGATCAGCAAAGCATTGATACCGAATATGGGACGTTTGACTTATACCGTTACCGCGAATTAGGCAATCCAGATATTCACTTGGCTTTGGTGAAAGGTGAACCGAAAGAAGGTGTAACGACCGTTCGTGTCCATGGTTTCAATCCTGTTCGTGACCTGCTCAAGCTCAACAAAAAAGATGGCGAGCCAGCATGGAATCTCGACAAAGCACTGCAAGAAATTGCAAGCAGCAATCGTGGTGTTTTAGTCTGGATTGGGCAGCGTCATTTACAAGACTTAGGTCCAGCCCTAGACAGCCTTACAGCACCAAAACCAACCAAATCCAATGCTGCTTTATCTCAGCAGTACCAAACAATTGGGGTGGGCGCACAAATTTTACGTGATTTAGGCGTAGAAAAGATGAAGCTTTTGAGCTCACCTTTACGCTTTAATGCACTTTCTGGGTTTAATTTAGAAGTGGTGGAATATATCACCGCACATCAAACAACTTAAAAAATCATCGAGGTTGCTATGGCAATTCGCCGTATTGAAGGTATGTTACATCTCGCTAGCGAAGGCCGTTATGCGATTTTAGTGGGTCGTTTTAATAGTTTTGTTGTCGAACATCTATTAGAAGGTGCAATTGATACATTGAAACGTCATGGTGTATCAGAGGATAATATCACTGTTGTTCATGCACCAGGCGCGTGGGAACTTCCTGTCGTGGCTAAAAAATTAGTGGCGTCTGAACGCTTCGATGCCATCATTGCACTGGGTGCTGTGATTCGTGGTAGCACACCTCACTTCGACTTTGTTGCAGGTGAATGTGCCAAAGGTTTAGGCGTGGTTGGCCTAGAATCTGGTCTTCCAGTGATTAATGGTGTATTGACTACGGATAGTATTGAACAAGCGATTGAACGCTCGGGTACAAAAGCAGGTAATAAAGGCGGCGAAGCTGCTCTTACTGCAATTGAAATGGTTAACTTGTTAAAGGCTATTTAACGCTATGTCGCAAACATTGCAAGCAACTTATGCAGCAAAACGTAAAGCACGTCGCTTTGCTGTACAAGGAATTTACGAATGGCAAATGAGCCACAATCCAGTCCATGAGATCGAAGCACGTACGCGTGTGGAAAATGCCATGCACAAAGTGGATCTGAGCTATTATCATGAATTGTTAACCCAAGTGGTTGCCAATCATGAAGCATTGGATGCGCTCTTAATCCCTGTGCTTGATCGCGAAGTTTCTGCGCTTGACGGCGTTGAACTTGCGACCCTTCGTTTAGGCGCATATGAACTCAAGGAACACCTTGAAATTCCATATCGCGTGGTTTTAGACGAAGCGATCGAGCTTGCTAAACATTTTGGCGGTGCAGACAGCCATAAATACATCAATGGTGTATTAGATCGTTTAGCGACGACTTTACGT
Organism: Acinetobacter sp. AB03; assembly: GCF_058107045.1. NCBI lineage: Bacteria > Pseudomonadati > Pseudomonadota > Gammaproteobacteria > Moraxellales > Moraxellaceae > Acinetobacter > Acinetobacter sp. AB03. Next base: position 3,120,011 of record NZ_JBUEBA010000002.1, read on the forward strand.
GCAGCAGAAAAGCAACAAGCGAACTCACAGTTGTAGATTTGTTGTATGGCTGAGTTTTCGATCATTGATACCTATTTTAATCGTAAGAGTCCTCATTCTGTCGATTTAGGCGTCGGTGACGACTCAGCCTTGCTCACCCCACCACCACAGCAACAATTGGTCATTTGTGCCGATACCTTGGTTGCTGGACGTCACTTTCCGCTTGATACCAGCCCACATGCGATTGGCTGGAAATCTGTCGCAGTCAATTTATCTGATATCGCCGCAATGGGCGCGAAACCTCAGAGTATTTTATTAGCCTTGAGCTTACCCCAAATTGATCATGACTGGCTCAAAGGCTTTAGTCAGGGTTTATATGATTGCTGTGATCAATTTGGCGTGAGTTTAATTGGTGGAGACACCACCCAAAGCCCACATCTTACTATTTCCGTGACTGCACTGGGCTGGGTCGATATCGGCCAAGCCGTCACCCGTTCTGCCGCTCAAGTGGGTGATTTGATTTGTGTCAGTGGCACTGTCGGCGATGCTGCTTTTGCCTTGCAACACTTGGGGCACCCTCTCCAGCAACGTTTAGACTACCCCACCCCACGCTGTGAACTGGGCCAAGTACTCAAAGGCTTAGCGCACAGTATGATTGATGTGTCGGATGGCTTAGCACAAGATCTCGGTCATATCTTAAAAGCATCCCATGTGGGCGCGACCCTACAACTTGATCAACTGCCAATCAATACCGCTCTACAAGATGTAACACGAGAACAACAATGGCAATATGCTTTGGCGGGTGGCGATGACTATGAATTATGCTTTACAATAAGCCCGCAGAATTATGAAAAACTTTTGCAACAACAAAACCATAGCAGCATCAGTGTGATTGGAAAAATTGATGCCGAAAGTGGTCTGCGTTTTCAACAAAATGGCTTAGACCATTCCTTGCAATTTAATGGATATCAACACTTTGCATAAGCCCCCTATCCTCTTTCGTCAGATGTCTTGGTATGACCGTTTCATCGTGTTTTGCGGTGTAGGGTTTGGCTCAGGACTAGCACCTAAAGCACCAGGAACGTTTGGTTCTGCCTTCGCGCTGCTGTTTGTCCCGATTTGGCTTGCAATTGGCTTATCCAACACCATTATTGCCATCATACTCATGTCTCTGATTGGCATTTATATCTGTGGGCATACTGCCAAAGTGATGGGCGTACATGATGATGGGCGTATTGTCTGGGATGAGTTTGCTGGCCAGTCCATCACCTTTTTGCCTGTTCTATATTTAGGGCAAATGAATTGGCTCTGGCTGCTGCTGGGTTTTATTTTATTTCGTATTTTTGATGTGTGGAAACCTTGGCCAATTCGTGTCATTGACCAAAAAGTCGAAGGTGGCTTTGGTATTATGCTCGACGACCTGATTGCAGGACTATGGGCTGCACTTTGTATTTGGATTTATTTTTATTTCACTGTGGCTTAGGCCATTTTTAGGATTAGAACATGTCAACGACTGTTATTATTCTTGCTGCAGGTAAAGGAACACGTATGCGTTCTTCTTTACCCAAAGTACTACAACCACTTGCAGGACGTCCTTTACTTGGTCATGTCATCGACACTGCAAAAAAATTAAATGCAGCCAATATTATTACCATTTATGGGCACGGCGGAGCACGAGTTCAAGAAACGTTTACTCATGAAAAGATTGAATGGGTGGAACAAGCAGAGCAACTCGGAACTGGCCATGCGGTGCAAATGACACTCCCTGTCCTTCCACAGGAAGGCAGCTCACTGATTTTATCAGGCGATGTACCTTGCATCTCTCAAAACACGCTACAAAAATTACTCAATGCAACTGCCGAGACAGGCATTGGCTTAGTGACTTTAACTTTAGCCGATGCAACAGGTTATGGGCGTATAGTGCGTGAGAATGGTCAAATTCAAGCGATTGTTGAACATAAGGATGCGACCACAGAGCAGCACCAGATTAAAGAAATTAATACTGGTATTTATTGTGTCAACAATGCCAAATTACATGCATGGTTACCACGCTTAAGCAATAATAATGCGCAAGGTGAATACTACCTCACGGATATCGTTGCAATGGCCTTAGCCGATGGGATGCAAGTCGCATCGGTTGAGCCTGAACAAGCCTTCGAAGTTGAAGGAGTGAATGATCGTATTCAGCTCGCCGCATTAGAGCGCCAATTCCAAATAGACCAAGCCAAAAAGTTGATGCAGCAAGGTGTGCATTTAATTGATCCTCGTCGCTTTGACCTTCGTGGAAATTTAACCGTTGGGCAAGACGTACGCATCGACATCAATGTGATTATTGAAGGCGAATGTGAATTCGGCGACCATGTAGAAATTGGTGCAGGTTGTATCATCAAAAACACCAAGATCGCAGCAGGTACAAAAGTTCAGCCGTATAGCCTCTTTGATAATGCTATGGTCGGTGAAGATGCACAGATTGGTCCTTTTGCTCGTTTACGTCCAGGTGCAAAACTGGCTGCTGAAGTGCATATTGGTAACTTCGTTGAAGTTAAAAACACCAGCATTGGCCTTGGCTCAAAAGCCAACCACTTTACTTATTTGGGTGATGCTGAAATTGGTGCGGGCTCGAACATTGGTGCTGGGACTATTACCTGTAATTATGATGGTGCAAATAAATTTAAAACCATCATTGGTGATGCTGCATTTATTGGCTCCAACAGTTCATTGGTTGCGCCTGTCACCATTGGCAATGGGGCAACCGTCGGTGCAGGCTCCACCATTACCCGTGATGTTGCAGAGAATAGTTTAGCGGTAGAGCGCTCTAAGCAAGTTGCAAAAGAAAACTATCAACGTCCACAAAAGATGAAGAAATAAGAGGATTAGAGTATGTGCGGTATTGTCGGTGGCGTTGCAGAACGTAGTATTACCAATATTTTAATTGAAGGTTTAAAGCGCCTTGAATATCGCGGCTATGACTCTGCGGGTTTAGCGCTAGTCAATCAAGGCCAAGTTTTACGCGAAAGACGTGTCGGTAAAGTATCCAATCTAGAAGAAGCCGTTAATCAATCCAATATTCTCGGTTCTCTGGGTATTGCGCATACCCGTTGGGCAACCCATGGTAAACCCACTGAAGATAATGCACATCCGCACATTTCTGGCGATGTTGCTGTAGTCCATAACGGTATTATTGAAAACTATCAAGAACTTAAAGATGATCTTGAAGCTTTAGGCTATGTATTTACCTCACAGACCGATACCGAAGTGGTCGCTCACTTGGTGAAGGATGCCTTAAAGTCAACTCCAAGCTTGCTGGAAGCTGTGCAACAAGTCGTGCCTCAGCTTAAAGGGGCTTATGCACTAGGTATCGTACATACTGACCATCCCGATGAACTGATTACCGTGCGTGAAGGTTCACCTTTGGTCATTGGGGTCGGTATTGGCGAAAACTTTATCAGTTCAGATCAATTGGCTTTACTACCTATTACCAATCGTTTTATTTACCTTGAAGAAGGTGATATTGCTCGTTTAACCCGCAATAGCATTGAAGTTTTTGTCGCTGGTCAACGGGTTGAGCGTCCAATCAAAGAATTAGATGCTGCGGTCAGCAATGCATCTAAAGGTGAATATAAGCACTACATGCTCAAAGAAATTTATGAGCAACCTGAAGCAATTCAACAAACCATTTCTCAAGCTCTAGATGGCAATGCACTGCGTGAAGACTTTCTTGCCAATGCAGTTGCTGATTTCCAAAAAATTCAGCAAATCCAAATCATTGCCTGCGGGACCAGCTACCATGCAGGGATGATTGCCAAATATTGGTTTGAACAACTGATTGATTTACCGTGCCAAGTAGAAATTGCGAGCGAATTCCGCTATCGCAGCCCTGTCATTGTCAATCACACACTTTATGTCTGCATTTCACAATCTGGTGAAACCGCTGATACTTTAGCCGCACTGCGTGATACCCAAAAGCGTGCTGCAGCAAAAGGTACTGACATCACCACCATGACTATTTGTAATGTCGCAACATCGTCTATGGTACGTGAGACCAATCATAGTTTGCTTACACTGGCGGGTCCTGAAATTGGTGTAGCATCGACCAAGGCGTTTACCACGCAGCTTGCAGCACTGATGTTATTGGTCCTAAAAATCGGTACAGTTAAGAAGAGCATTTCTGTACAGCATGTGGCTGAGATTACGGCTGAACTTTGGCACACCCCTAAAGTAATTTTAGATACCTTACGTAATGACCCTGAAATTTTACGTTTATCTGAACTCTTCGTAGAGAAGCAGCACTGCTTATTCTTAGGTCGTGGCACGAATTTCCCGATCGCACTCGAAGGGGCATTGAAACTCAAAGAGATTTCATATATCCATGCTGAAGGCTATGCCGCAGGTGAACTTAAACATGGTCCGCTCGCTTTAGTCGACAACGACATGCCTGTGGTCATTCTCGCACCGAAAGATGACATGCTCGATAAACTCAAATCGAATATGGAAGAGGTTCAAGCCCGTGGTGGTGAACTCTTTGTCTTTGCCGATGAAAATAGCGGCATTAAAGCCAAAGACCGTCAGCATGTGGTTTACGTACCAAGCATTAGCCCAATATTGGCTCCAATTGTTTATAGCGTGCCTGTACAACTGTTGTCTTATCATGTTGCAGTCCTTCGTGGTACAGATGTCGACCAACCTCGAAACCTAGCCAAATCCGTCACTGTAGAATAATTATTTAAATAAAGGCTGGGAATTGTGTTGTGTTCGTATAATTAAGTTTGTATCAAATAATTAAGTTTAGATTTAATTATTTAAGTTTGGATATTAATGAAGTAAACGAACGAAACCCTACCCTGTAGACCCAGTGATTCTTCACCAAGTCTACAGGGTTTTTAATATAAATAAATTCAAATTAGAATCACACCAGAAATATAAAATTATTACTAATATATTCAACAATATAGATATATAAAAATCTCACCCTAGATTCAAAAAGCATCCCTTTTTGACCTCATCTTGAAAACATTTCATTTTTATTTAAAGTATGCTTCACCTTTCTGAGCAAGAATTCGTATTTTAAAGTGGAAGAACCCGATACTTAATACAAACTTAATTTCATCTAAAATTAAGGATACCAAATTCTAATACAAACTTAATTTTAAAATTGAAAAATAATGAATAATATATATCAACAACTTATGATCAAAAATAAAACAAACTTAATTAAATTACCATAATTAGACGCAGTATTTGGTCATAAAGCAAAATAAGGGATAAGGAACTATGTGCAAACTCTGAATAAGTCTATTAGCTATTCCTGTTACTAGCTAGCAGCCCACCTTATTTAAAATGAGGTATTTCATTCACTGGATATATTAATGTTAATGGATTTGATGTTAATGAGATAAAGCCAAACCGCTGATAAAACTTCATAGCTTTTTGATCCTTAGCATGTATTACAACAAAATTAACACCAATAATTTGAGCAACTTTTGAAACTTGTTTAAGAGCATGTGCTAAAAGTACTTTTCCAACTCCTTGCCCCTGTGCTGCTTGATCAACGGCAAAGCGACCCACAACCACACAAGGTAAGGGATAACGAGGTAATCGTTTAGTGAGAACAGCATCAACCCCATCAAATCCTATAGAGGTACTTGATAGACAATAAAACCCCCTCACCTGTGCATCATCATCAATAGCAACATAGGTTTTACTTGTTCCTGATTTCTGATGTTGGGATGCGTATTGTTTTATGAACTTATTTAAATCATCTTGCCCACAATTAAATGATTTTTTCTGATGATGGGCTTGTAAAACCTCAATTTTCATCCAATAAACTCATTAAATTTTTCATCTCATCATTTGCAGGGCGCGGATTTTCAAGCAAATTCATTAACATATCACGATCAGCATTATTTACTTTTAACTCGTGATTAGATTTAAGTAATTCTTTTGCTCGTTCAAATGAGGATTGGATCATAAAGGAACTCACACTAAGACCCAATAAATTCGCAGCTTGCTCAATTACAATCTTTGCATCTACGGTTGAACGAACATTGATTCGTTCTGTTGCTAAGTTAGCCATATTTTCCACCAATTTGTACATCATAATGATGTACAAATTATAGCAGATTAAGGTAGTACTTTAAGATCCAAATTTACATATTTTGTTCTAAAATATTTGGAATAGAAAATAAACATTTTACTATGAACCAGAATGAATGGTCGGGTTTGAGTCTGAATATGCAGTTGGTTTACATAAGAATATGCAACGATGTTTACTAAGATGTAATTTGAATACTTTTGCCTATCATTAACGTTTTTTAAACTCATTAATTGAGTATTAAAATACCATATTAATTATTAAGTTAATGAATTAAAAGAATAATTAAATAAAAATTATAAAATTTTGTTTGTATATAGATATATTTAAGTTTGTATGTTTTTGCTAAATACAAAATTACCCCCATTCAGATATGATTAATTATCCACCAAAATCCACAGGTCTTCTGTATGGCAAAAATTATAAAAAACTATGAAGAACTAGTAACAGAAGGGTATGGCCAGGGCCATGGACGCGATTATAAACCTTGTAAAACTGTTCAAAACTTCAGTTCAATTGGTCGCTCTCATAGAGTACAAGGTCGTGTGAGTCAACGTCTTCACCACTTGTTTTCTGATCTAGAGCTATCTACCTTTTTACTGCTTGATTGGAATCAGAACGTTACAGATATTCGCGAACATTATCCTTTGGATATCTATGATCTTAACTCCATCTGTTCTCGTTTCCGAATGAAAAAAGTATCGGTTGACTATATACCTTTTACCCTATCTTCAGATTTTTTAGTTGATTTTGGTAAGTTTTCTATAGCCCTTGACACTCTTTACAGCAAGGATCTGAATAAAGCTCATGTTATTGAGTCATTAGAAATTAAACGTCGTTACTGGGAAGAAGAGCACAATACGCCGTTCAAACTGATCACTGAAAAAGACATTCCTGCTACGGTACTAGAGAACATTAAATGGCTGTATGTAGAAAAAAATGACCTTGAAATAACAAATCACATGATTGATCAAGCAGTTTATTTTATGGAAGAAATTAGCCAGTACCCTCAAAGCTCATTAATCCAATTTTGTAAGCATTCTGACCAAACTCAAAAAATGGGTATCGGAGCGACGCTCGCATTGTTTAGAAAATTATTTGCACTGCGAATACTTCAATTTAATCTAGAAATTTCGTACTTGGAGCTTAAACTCTCTGATATTCATGCAAGTAATTTGCTCCAGAATGAGAATACAGTCCATGCAACTAATTAATTCAGTTTACATCTTGAATTCAACACAATACCGAATACTCAAATTCTTACCGCAGTATACGGTATGGATTGCGATTGATAATAAAAATGCTTTTCCTGAACTCATTTTGTCTAAGGAACTTCAAACTCTCTCAGATGATCAAAGCCTGATACCAGCGCAAGATCCTTATGAATACTTAAAACGATTAAACTTGAGTGAAGATTCTATTCAACTCAAAAAAAGAGATGAAAACTTTTTAATTATTCAAGATTTAATTAATGATGAACAAGTTCTTATCAATACAAAAATCAGGACTGCAAAAATTAAAACTATACATCTAGAGAAAGAAGTATCAATTAATAAAATTCTACGACTCCTAAGACGCTACTGGCAGCGTGGTCAAACTATAAATGCTTTGGTACCGGACTATGAAAACTCAGGTGGAAAAGGTCAAAAAAGAGCTATAGGTGATAAAAAAATTGGCAGACCACGCATCTATGAATCGAATGAAGGTAAGAATATCACTGAACAGGTTGAATTATATTTTAAGAAAGCCATCGAAGAGTATTTAGTTCCTGTCAAAAAACAATCCATTAACGAAACTTATCTTCGGTTTAAAAGTGTATTTTCTAAGCACTTTCATCAAGTGCAAACCTCAGATATTCCAACCTATGCTCAATTCTATTATTTTTATAATACGCGATATAGAAATAAGAACAATTCCAAGGAAATTCTGACGAATCAGAAAACTCTGAAAGATCACAAACCTCTAACTTCAACAGCAACCAAGCAAGCAAATGGCCCTGGCGCACGTTATGAGATAGATTCAACAATCGCTGACATCTACCTTGTATCATCACGAGATCCATCACAGATTATTGGCCGACCTACCGTATATATTGTTATCGATGTATTCAGCCGGATGATTACTGGGCTTTATGTCGGTATGGAAAACAGTTCATTTAATACAGCCATACAATGCCTCAGCGTTGCAATCCAAAATAAAGTGACATTCTGTCAGAGTTATGGCTTGCAAATACAACCGGAAGACTGGCCGATTTATGGTTTACCTAGCGCCATACTTGCAGACCGCGGTGAACTCATTGGCTATCAAATTGAACTTCTTGAAAAAAATTTTTCTGTTCGAATTGAAAATGCACCACCGTATCGAAGCGATGCCAAAGGTATTGTGGAGAGGGCTTTTGGAATCATTCAGTCACGCTTTAAATCCTACGAGAATATTGGTGTTGTTTCTGGATTCAAGGAAAAAAAGAAAGGCGGACATGATTATCGACTAGAAGCTTGTCTAACTTTGGAAGAGTTCAGAAAAATCATATTAAGCTGCGTCTTGTTACGCAATAATTTTGATATTTTGACGAAATATGATCGTAGTGCCGATATGCCGACTGACCTGCCTTCTATCCCCCTTAAGCTCTGGCAGTGGGGTCTACAGCACCGTACTGGGATGTTAAGACAAGTGGATAACAAATCACTATATGTTGGCTTGTTACCTAGGACCGACGCCTCCTTAAGTGACAAGGGACTTAAAGTCAAAGGCTTACTCTATCAATGTTTGGAAATGCATCAACAAGGCTGGTTTATTCGTAACACGACCAAATCCCGCCCGAAAAAGTTGCGGATTGGTTTTGACCCATACTCAGTAAATACCATTTATGTTTTCTTTGATGAAAATAAGTTGGAATACTGGGAAGCCCACTTAAGTGATACCTCACGTCAATATCAGCATCTGACCTGGTGGGAAGCTGAACAAATTCAAAAAGCAATCAAAACTGTTGAAAAACAGCATTCACAACTAAAGTCCGTAGCCATCAGTGAATTGCAGGATTTTACTGACAAAATCATCCACACAGCACAGAGCCGGCAGGCTCAAGCAGGAGTTCACCAACTTTCTAAAGCACAACGTACTCGGGATATCCGTCAAAACAAACAAGAAGCAATTCAAGTAGAACGTGAGGAACATCTCCAAAATAGGTCCGTCAATTCTATCCGGACTATCCATCCCAACCAAGACAACCCTCCAACCCCCCCATCTCACAGCAGCAATCTGGATTTGACCAGGCAACCAGACTTAATGAGACAATTATTTGAAGAGGACGATGAAGAATGAATAATAATGAAGTCGCGGTCAACACATCGATAGAAGATATCTATGGGGATAATCCTCTCATTACTCAATTACCGCCTATCCTTGATACGAAGTCGGTCATTAAACACCTCCGAGGGAAACTGAAATTTCTTCCAAAACAGCGCTTTTATGCGCAACAAGAAAGAATCCATTTAATCGCTCAATTACCTCATGATTTTTTCCAGCCATTGACTAAACATTTATCCCTTGAGCAAAAAATTTCTATTATGATTCGGCAAGGTTATGTGAGTAGAAACATCACTAATGGGGATAGAAATCGACATTTACACGCTGCTTTTCAGCAACTAGAACCATCAAATGAAAGCTCTTATCGCTACGCACCTCCAGAGTCGACTGCAACTAGCATGTCAATTATAGGATGTTCGGGAAGCGGTAAAACAACGACAATGAACAAAATTTTGCGTTATTACCCGCAAGTGATTGAACATAGAGAGCTGGGATTAAAACAAATTGTTTACCTTAAAATTGATTGTCCGCATGACAGCTCTTTAAAAAACTTATGCTCAAACTTTTTTAGAGCAGTAGATTTAGCATTAGGAGATACAAACTTCGAGCATCGTTTCACCAGAAGTCGCTTAAATGTGAATGCTATGCTGCAGCAGATGAAAATTATCGCAAATAATTATTCTATTGGACTTTTAATCATTGATGAAATCCAGCATTTGAATACAAAAAAATCTGGCGGGGCTGAAATCATTCTTAATTTCTTTGTTACCCTTGTGAATGTGGCATCCATTCCAATTGTGATGATTGGGACACCCAAAGCCAATGAAATTCTGCAAGAAGATTTAAGATCAGCTAGACGCAGTGCAGGATTAGGCTCTTTAATCTGGGAACCTATGCGCAATGAAGCACCCACTCCCGATCTTAGCACCCCTGATCAAATGATCATTTCTGAATGGTATGCTTTCACCAACACGCTGTGGCAATATCAATGGGTTCAACAACCAGCTGAACTGACCGATGAATTAAGAAACACTTGGTATTATTATACGCAGGGCATTCCAGATTTAGTGGTTAAACTGTTCTGCTTGATGCAGATTCATGCCATCACCATTGGTCTGGAAAAAATTACATCTGAACTTTTTAAAAAAGTCTACGAAGAACAATTACAGCCAGTCCACGATATTTTGGATGCACTCCGCTCAGGCAACCCCACACGTATTGCACGATATTCTGACTTAACGATCCCTCAAGTTCAAATTGAGGAATATGTTGAACAACAACGTTTCAAAGCTGCATTAAAAACGGAAATACAGCGTAAAGATCTAGGACCGCATTATTCTACCCTCATTGGTATGCTGACAGCCTTTGATTACCCGGCTGCTACAATAGAACAGTATGTTACTTCTACATTAAAACGATATCCAAACGAAAAATTAAAGACACTCTTCCAGCATATTCTGGATGTATTAGACAGCCCTGTAGCAGAAGATAAGTTTAAACAGCATCAAACCACGACTCTGGCAAGGAAGCCACGTACATCTCGTAAAGTCATGAAGCCGGAGGAATGGAAGAGCACTGAAGCCAATGACTTAAGAAATTTTTTCAGTCAAGCACAAGAAAAGGAAGTCGATGTTTATGAGCTATTAAAATCATCTCACTATTTGTTTGATCCCACCTCTCCTGTGTTGCATTAAACAAAAATAGAGAGTAAGTGTATTATGATTTCAAATTTTCCAATACCATATCCAGATGAGTTAATTTACAGTGTGATTGCACGTTATGCTATTCACAATGGAATTTTAAGTCCCAAATACCTTACTGAAGAATTATTCAATAATAGAAATTTGACGCCAACTTACGATTTACCTTCTCATCTAGACAGGTTGGCCAGTTACTTACCAGATCACTATGATGCGCTTACTTTAATCAACCAACACACCCTGTTACCAATTTACCAACCATTTCAACCTGATACAGTGATGCGTTATGCTGTACATGTATTGCAGGGTGAACAGTATCAATCATTACATACCAAGTTGGGAAAAAATGCGTCGCGAATCAAATCTGTGAATTTTTTTCGGTTCTGTCCGCATTGTTGGCAAGAACAGATGGAACAATATGGTGAAGTGTATTGGAAACGTAGCTGGCAGATTACAGGATATGAATATTGTATAAAGCATGAATCTGCCCTTTTTGTCAGCGCTGTTCCTTGCAATGGGCTAGACCGAAGATTTTATAATGCTCATTTAAATGTCCTTATTGACTCCTCACAACTTTTTATTAATTCACAAGACTTAAAGCGTCATCTAGAGTTAGCAAAAATAATCGAGGATCTACTTATTCAATCGAGCCATATTGCAGTACAAGATGTATCGATTTTATCAAATGCCTACTTCAATCTATTGAAAGACAGAGGCTTACTGTCAGGTCAAAAAAATATCAATTACGAAAAAGTCCGTCAGCTTGTTGTCGATTATTGGGGCGAAAGATTTCTTCAATATTATCAATTAGGTGATCTGAGCTCTGAGAACTGCTGGCTCAAGAATATCTGTAGAAAACATCGTAAAGCATTTTCTTATCTTGAGCATCTCATCGTATTAAAGGCACTTGTTTCCGAACAAAGTCCTATTTATACATACCAACAGTATTTGGATCTAGCGACAGTAGGTATAGAGGAACAAGCCATTCCTGTCACTGTAAAACACAAGACTTACCAAGTCCTGTCAGATGATCAACTGAAATGGATACAATTGATTCAGGATATGTCAGTCAAACTAGCTCGTAAACATGATGGTGCACTGTACGCACGTTTATATCGCAATCATAAAGATTGGCTGTTACAAATCAATCAAACCGCTATCATGACACCACTCTCTCTACCCAAACCACGTGTCGATTGGAGTATTCGGGATCGTCAGTTTATGAAACAATTGATTAAAATACGTGATGAATTATTAGAAGACTTAGACTCCCCACAATGGACCAAAAAGTTTTTAATTAAACAACTCGGGCATGTCAGCGTAATTGAAAAAAACTGGCATTTTCTGCCGTTGACCAAAGCATTTTTGGAGCGCTACGCTGAGTCGGTGGACTGTTATCAAATACGTCGTCTGACTCGAACATATATTCGTCAACAAAGTAAGAATAAATACTATCCATCGAGTGTTTTTTTACGTAAATCAGGATTAAGTGAGCAACGATTAACGCCAGAAGCACATCGATTTTTTAATAATATTTGGGAAGAAATAAAAAATGAGTGATTGTTCAACCGACTTTTTACCAAAAGAGATGATTTACTATACTGCGACAAAAATTAGTCGACGCGGTCAAACTCGGTTTGATATTGATACTCATTTGTTTAACCCTATTATTAAACGTCCTATTCAACTTAAATTACCGATTGAGAGTGTTCTTCCATACCGCTATAGAACCCAAATTGATGCCTCTCCTACAAAATTATTCACTCACACACTTGAACATGTAAATTTCACAACATTTAGAACTATTATTTTACCGGAGGGTGAGGATCAAAAAATACATGAAGGCCGGATATGTTTTGAATTTAATTACTACTCAACAGTTTTAAAGAAAAATATAACTATTCAAATACCTAAGCTTATCTTGGCCCGCGATTTATTTTTCTCTCATCCTTATTTAATTCGGGCGGCACTTTTTGCAGAAAATTATTCAACCGATGTTTTAGTGGATAGAAATGATGAAAAGGCTATTCATATTAATATAGCAAAAAACAAAAAAATTATGAACGCAGATGTCTCTGATCCTCATTTTTTGAAGAAGCTCGCTTTAGTTTTATTACAGCCTGATTTAAATAAAGCCTTCCTTAGTATTTATCAGAAAACAATTATTGATCAAAAAGGCGCTAAAAGTTTTAATTTTGACATGGAAGTGCCTGATCTTAAAAATATTGATCTAACAGTAGATGGAATTTATGATAAAGAAACAGGTATTTACAGAATTGAGCGCATTACATCTTTCAAAAATCTTGATACAGCTATCAACCGCCCTATTCAATTTCATTTCACTTCAAAAAGAATCATACAACAGGTCAAAAATGCTCAAGGGCAAGGTTCAAACAAACCAAAACCAGCGAGTCAACCTAAAGAGAAATTGAATAAAAATGCTGAGGCAGATATCGATAAACTACTGGCCAAGCTAAGAAACCTACCTGGAGAAATTTATACAATTGAAGAATTAAAAATTTCTTTAGAGAAACCTCCTGCTAAAACTGTAGTACGTAAAAGACGAAAGCAAATGGATAAAGATCAAAATCAAGAAGAAGGATTTGCTGGTGGAGAAGGAGATATAGAGGGTACAGTGTCTGGATTTACAACAGAATCAGAAATTCAACTAGAGCGAGTCACTTATAAAGACTTGATTAAACTATTGGAGCAAATTGAAGAAAAGGGATATAAAACCAAAGAAATCAAGAACTCACCTTTTAAAATATATAAACGTTTCAGAGGGCATAAGTTTGCAAACAATCAATTACGCTACTTTTATGTCTATAAAATTTTAAATATAGAAAATAATCATCAATTTTATTTGTGTGAAATTGATACTTCAGATGGTAAAAAAAATATCTCTACCTTATTACTCCCATATGAAGAAAAAACTCAACGATTAATTGAGACAGATTTGGATATATTAAACAATTCGATACTTTCTCAATCACTCAGTTGGCCTAAAAAGTTTCTATCTGAAGTGAGAGGCATTAATGCAATAACTACAATTAATCATCCTTCAAAAAAGAAAGAAGTAGAAGATGTAAATTATTACGCTGACTGGGCGGAGCGGATCTTGGCAAAGGCAAAATCGATATAAATTTCATGAAGAGCTAGTCCTTAACAGATTTACGGAATTAGGTCGACCACTTACCCAAGTTACGCCTTAAATTTAGCTCAATTAGGGGCGCTTTGCATTTCAAATCTTTGTGCAACAAAGCCTTCCATTTACCAAAATGAGCAGGTAGATCACGCCATGGACTGCCTGTACGGGCAATCCATAGGACTGCTTCTAAAAATAATCGATTATCTTTTCCACTACGACCTCGATCGGTCACTTTACCTAGGCAAAAAGGTTCCATTTTTGCCCATTGGGCATCAGTAAGTATGTATCTATCCATAGTACTATTATAAATTAATCAGTAGCCTTTGTTAATTCTCAACAAGCCCTAATAAACTTCGCATACAAACCGAAATGATTCTTCAATGCTTTTTTGATTTTTTTCAGCTAGAATTAACTCAATTCCAACTCCAAAGATATGTTGTTGTGTGACAACAGATATAACTATTCAAGGGTCGAGCGTGAAGCATTATCAACTTTTTTCCATTCTTGCGATTAGTATTAGTGCTACAAGTTGTGCTCTTACTTCTGGCTTACAAACTTATGATTTACCAGAAGAAGGAGTTTATCAAACGGATTTAGGCACGCAGGTCAATGTTGTGAAGCTGACTCAATCATCTTTATCCGCTGTCCAGCCAGCCCAATACAATCAAGAATATTTTGCTCATTTATTCAATACTCCTCAAAAAAATTACAAATTAAACGCTGGTGATATTTTGTCCATTTATCTATGGGCCTATCCAGAGATTACCCCACCAACCAATACCATTAGTAATGAAGAAGCTATCAAGTCGAATGGTTATCAAATTGATCAAAGTGGTTATATTCAATTTCCCATTATTGGTCGCTATAAAGCTGCGGGAAAATCTTTAACTCAGGTCAATCAAGAGTTGCGTAGCCAACTTTCTCGTTACTTAAAAACGCCTGATGTAATTGCTCGCGTATTGTCTTATCAAGGACAACGCTACTCTGTACAAGGTAGTGTAATGAAAGGTGGGCAATTTAATTTAACAGACCAACCCACCAGTGTTTATACTGCATTAGGTTTGGCTGGGGGTATTAATACCCAACTGGGAGATAACACATCGATTACCCTTGTTCGTCAGGGCAGAACATATAATTTAAATAGTATTTCACTCGAGAAAGCGGGTTACTCACTACATAACTTACTCATTCAACCCAATGATACTCTGTATGTAAATGCTAAAGAGAATCAACGAATTTATGTGATGGGAGAGTTTGGTCAAAACAAACCGATTCCTATGCGCGATCAAGGCATTAGCTTAAGTGATGTACTTGGCGAAAGTTTAGGCTTAAATCCGCTTTCAGGTAGTCGCAGTAAAATTTATGTCGTTCGCAGTCACCCCGATTCCAGCATGACTGATATTTATCATTTGGATTTAACCAGCATTGGTGATTTTGGGTTGGCAAATAAATTTCAAATGCGTAGTAATGATATTGTCTATGTCGATGCTTCTGGTTTAACTCGTTGGCAACGTGTAATCAATCAAGTCATTCCATTCTCAAATGTTATTTATAATATTGACCGTATGGGGCAATAATGCAGTTCAAAAATATTTTGGTGGTATGCGTGGGTAATATCTGTCGTAGCCCTATGGCAGAATACTTGCTCAAAAAAAATCACCCTCAGCTCACCATTCATTCTGCAGGCATTTCTGGCATGATTGGATATGCCGCTGATGAAAAAGCACAACACTGCATGCAACGTATTGGGATTAATATGAGTTCCCACATTGCACGAAAGCTCAATGCCGAGCTAATTAAACAAGCTGACTTGATTTTAGTGATGAGCCAAAATCAGCAAAAGCATATTGAGCAAATATGGCCTTTTGCTAAAGGAAAAACATTTCGTTTAGGTCATTGGCAAGGAAAAAATATTCCTGACCCCTATCAACATGATCAAGCTTTTTTTGATGAAACTTCCCTGCTTATACAAGCCTGTGTAGCAGATTGGACTAAACATATTTAACTTTGATGTACGATTATGAGCCAAACTACAAATACAGAAGATACTATTGATTTAAAAGAACTATTTTTCTCATTGATCGCACAATGGAAGTTAATTGCGCTGTGTATCCTTTTGAGTCTAATTTGTGCCCTACTATACTTAAGAGCAACTCCAGATACCTATTCGGTTAACGCTTTGGTACAAGTAGAAGAAAATAAAGGGGCTTCTGCAGCTTTATTAGGTGACCTATCGAGCATGATTGAGCAGAAGCAACCTGCTCAAGCAGAAATCGAAATTTTAAAATCGCGTTTAGTTTTAGGCAATGTCATTCAACATTTGAATTTAGATCTTAAAATTTCGGGCACGGAAAATTCATTTACTGATCGTCTATTATCTCCACACCATTATCAAACAGAGTACCAGCCGAAATCCGTTCTGTTTAAAGATGATGAAAAAGCTTTTGACATCCGTCAGTTTAATGTTCCATCAAACTTCCGTGATAAAAACCTTGAACTTCGCTTTAATGATAAACAATTTAGTCTGACAGATAAAGAAACTGAACAAGTCATTTTAACCGCTAAAATAAACCAAGCGAATACACTACGCACAACGGATGGCTTGTGGAATATTTCTATTTATACACAAGACCAGCTGAATGATGTTTATCTCATTCAAAAACAATCACTACCTGCCGCAGTCGACAGTATTCTGGTGAATTATTCAGTCGCAGAAAAAGGAAAGTTAACAGGTATTCTTGGGCTCAATTATCAAGGTACAGACAAAGCTCATATTACCCAAGTACTCAATGCTATTCTGGTTTCTTATAGCCAACAAAACATTGAACGTCGTTCAGCTGAAACAGCGCAAACACTTAAATTCTTAGATGAACAACTACCAGAGCTGAAACAACAACTTGATGTAGCAGAACGTGAATTCAACAAATTTCGCCAACAATACAACACCGTAGATGTGACGAAAGAATCTGAGTTGTATTTAACGCAAAGTGTAACCTTAGAAACTCAAAAAGCAGAACTTGAACAAAAAGTTGCAGAGGCTTCGGCCAAATATACTGCTGAGCATCCAGTCATGCAGCAAATGAATGCACAACTAGGAGCAATCGATAAAAAGATTGGGGAGTTAAATGCGACATTAAAAGAACTGCCAGATTTACAACGTCGTTATTTACAGCTTTACCGTGAAGTTGAAGTCAAACAGCAATTATATACTGCCCTACTTAACTCTTATCAACAGCTACGTATTGCTAAAGCAGGTGAGATTGGAAATGTTCGTATTGTCGATACAGCAGTGGAACCAATTGAGCCGATTGCACCGAAGAAGCTACAGATTTTAATTCTCTCTATTTTCTTAGGTGGTTTCTTAGGTACGCTCTTGGCGTTATTACGTAATATGATGCGTTCAGGGATCAAAGACTCAGCTCAAATTGAAAATGAGTTGGATCTGCCCGTGTATGCAACGGTTCCACGTTCACCTGTACAAGAAAGCCGTATTAATATTTTAAAGAAGAAAAAGAATATTCCTATTCTGGCTGTTAAAAATAGTGATGATATCGCTATTGAGAGCTTAAGAAGTATGCGTACAGCCATTCATTTCGCGCTAAGCTCTGCCCGGAATAATCTGATTACGATTTCAGGTCCAGCACCTGAAGTTGGTAAATCCTTTATCTCAACGAATTTAGCCACAATTTTGGCACAAAGTGACAAACGCGTATTAATCATAGACGCAGACTTACGTCGCGGTTATTTACACAAGTATTTTAATCTCGACACACAACCTGGCTTAACAGAGTTACTCAATGGTCAACAAAGTTTAGACACGGTTATTCGTCCTACAGAAGTGCCAGGTTTAAGTGTGATTTCTCGCGGGAAAAGTCCTGCGAATCCTTCTGAACTATTAAGCTCTAACCAGTTCAAAAATCTATTAGAACAAATGTCAAAGAAATTTGATCATGTCATTATCGATACTCCACCAGTCTTAGCCGTGACGGATGGCATCATTATTTCTCAATATACAGGTGTTAACTTAGTGATTGCCCGTTATGCGAAAACACAGATGAAGGAGCTTGAATTGACCCTGAATCGCTTCGAACAAGCTGGCGTGAAAGTGAATGGATTCATTCTAAATGATATCCAGCGTTCAAGTGCAGGCTATGGCTATGGCTATGGCTATAACTATGCTTATGCCTATAAAGCCAATAAAGAATCAGACTAAATACATTCTCTAACCGATAAAAAGCCAGAACTTGATTTCTGGCTTTTTATTTTGTATGACTGTCCCGTCCTGAAATAAGTTTACACCTTAAGAGACTTATTTTATGGAACATGCACAAGAACAACGAGTTAAACGCACACAACGTGATTATAGCTTC
>NZ_JBUEBA010000002.1:3138704-3175859 GCF_058107045.1 Acinetobacter sp. AB03
GACAAACGTTTATATATTCAAATCCTTATAGTTTTTTTAAGGACTTCGGCATATATTAATTTGAAAATGTACTAGTGGTACAAAACACGTCATTCATGAAGTCTGCTAAGATGCTAAAAAACTTTTTGAATGTAATAGAATTAGGAAAAATTTCACATGAGTAAAGCCTTACCCATTGCTGTAGCTGTTATTCTAGGCGGTGCTGCACTTGTTCCCGTTTATTATGCATCTCAACACCCAGCTTCAGCCGAAGCCCAAGTTTCAAAAAATGCATCTGCCGTAGAAAAAATTAGCTATGCATTGGGTTATGAGGTTGCTCATCAAACTCCACCAGAACTCGATATTAACAGTTTTGTAACCGGTGTCCGTGCCGGTCATGCCCGTAGCCAACCCGCCTATAGCGAAGAAGAATTAAAACAAGCTTATGAGCAGTTCCAACAAGAAATGCAGCAAAAACAGGCCAATGATGCGAAGCAAGCACAAACAACCAGTGACAGCTTCTTAACTGAAAATGCGAAAAAACCTGGGGTGAAAACCACAGCGTCAGGCTTACAGTACAAAATTACGCAAGAAGGCACAGGCAAGCAACCCACTGCCAGCTCTGTCGTGACCGTGCATTACAAAGGCCAACTGGTCGATGGTAAAGTCTTTGATAGTTCACTTGAACGTGGCGAGCCAATTGAGTTCCCATTAAATCAAGTAATTCCAGGTTGGACTGAAGGTCTACAACTCATGAAAGAAGGTGGGAAAGCGACGCTATACATCCCTTCTAATTTAGGCTATGGTCCACAAGGTGTACCCGGCATGATCCCAGCCAACAGCACGCTTATTTTTGATGTTGAACTGATCAAAGTAAAATAAGACAAGTCAATCAAAGGAGAGCTTTTGCTCTCCTCTTTTTATTGAGAATACGATATGAAAATTCAAACAACATTACTCTGTGGCTTGTTACTTTCTACACCTGTTTTTGCTGCACCGATTAATAATAAAAGCAGCATCAACCAACAAGTCGGTTATAGCTTTGGCTACCTCATGGGTCGGAGCAATGCCGAGTCAATTCAAGATTTAGATCTCGATGCTTTTGTGCAAGGGTTACGTGAAGCATCTAAAGGCCAAGCTGCGTCATTAAGCGATGAAGAAATGGCGCATGTACTCACCCAATATAAACGCCAAGCCGAGGCAAAACAGTTATTAGAAGTTAAGCAACTGGCTGATAAAAATGCCAAAATTGGTGCAGCCTTTTTAGCTGAAAATGCGAAAAAACCCGAGGTAAAAACCACGGCTTCAGGCCTGCAATATATGGTTTTACAACAAGGCCAAGGCAAGTCACCTAAGGCCAACAGTAAAGTCAAAGTCCATTATGAAGGGCGTTTGATTGATCAGACCGTTTTTGACAGCTCGATTGCACGTCAACAGTCTGCGGAGTTTCAAGTCAGCCAAGTGATTCAAGGTTGGACTGAAGGCTTACAGCTAATGAAAGAAGGCGCAAAATATCGCTTCTTTATTCCCGCTAAACTGGGCTATGGCCAAATTGGTTCAGGCGATGTGATTGAACCGAATAGCACCTTGATTTTTGATGTGGAACTGATTGAAGTGTTGCCAAAATAAGGTAGCAATGCAAAGGTAATGCTATATACAAAATAAAAAGCCTGATCTTCGTGATCAGGCTTTTTATTAATTTCAATATATTCTTCAATCAAGCCATGCTTTGTTAAGCTACGCGCTTTGCTTGCAATATAAAATAAAGTACTGCTTTGTTTTATGCCTCATGTTTGAGGTGACGTGGTCTAAACCCGGTAAAGAGCAAACCAACCGCATAAGCCACAACGCCGACCACGCACAGCCCGATCACTTCGGCAACGCGAATCCACTGTGACACGTCACCATTATACCAAGTCAATGCATACCACAAAGCTACAATCATCACGGCGTTAGAAATACCAAACTGGATAAACAGTTTTTTCCAGTGTGCGCCAAAACGGAAAATATCGCGCTTATGTAGATAGAAATACAACATCCCCGCATTCACCAGAGCAGAGCCCGAAGAAGCTAAAGCTAAAGCCATATGCTCTGCCTGCCAGTCAATCAATTTAAAGAAGCCAATAAACACCACGTTTAAAATCGCATTTGCGGCAACGGCCATTAAACCGACACGGACTGGTGTTTTGGTGTCTTGCTGCGCATAAAATCCGGGTGCAAAGACTTTAATCAACATAAATGAAATCACCCCAGCACTCATACATTGCAGAGCCAAAGCCGTCATTTGCGTATCTTCAATGGTGAATTGACCACGTTGGAACAGGGCCTGAATAATGGGGGTCGATAACATAAACAACGCGATACTAGCCGGTACCCCCACCAAAACAATGACCTTCGCAGCCCAATCCATCATGCCACGAAACTTCGACATATCTTGCTCTGCATGACGGGTCGACAATGCGGGTAAAATCACCGTACCAATCGCTACCCCAATCAAGCCCAAAGGTAATTCAGTCATACGTTCCGCACTGTACAACCATGACACTGAACCGTCTTGCATAAACGAAGCCCAAATGGTGTTCAGGAGTAAGTTGATTTGCGTGACAGAAACACCAAATAGCGCAGGCAGCATCAATTTCATGATGCGATCCACCCCTTCATGTTTAAAATCAACTTTCGGCGGAATCAGTAACTTTTTATGCCAAAGTTCAGGAATTTGGATCGCCAGTTGCAATACACCCGCAGCAATCACCGCCCAACCGAGTGCCATAATCGGTTCTGCCATATACGGCGTCAGCCACCATGCCCCCGCAATCATCGCAACATTCAGCAATACTGGTGAAAAGGCGGGCGAAGCAAAGGAACCATAACTATTTAAAATACTGCTGGCAAATGCCGTCAACGACATAAACAATAAATAAGGAATGGTGAGGCGGAACATTGAAACCGCGAGGTCGAACTTCTCTGGATCGGCATGGAAACCTGGTGCGTATATATATAGCACCGCTGGAGCTGCAACCATGGCAATGAAGGTTAAAGCCGTCATAACCGTCATTAAACAACCAAAGACACGGCTAATCAGAATCTGAACTTCCGCATGGGTACGCCCAGTTTTATATTCGGTCAGTACTGGAATAAACGCCTGTGAGAATGCTCCCTCAGCAAATAGCCGACGGAAGAAGTTCGGGATACGAAAGGCCACCACAAAGGTATCGAAATCTTTCCCCGCACCAAAGACATTCAGTAAGACAATGTCTCGTACCAAACCCAAGACCCGAGAAAGCATGGTCATTGCACTTACAATTACGGTTGACCGCCACAGCGCCATCGTATCCACCTAGTTTTTCATTTGCCGCTATTGTAATGAAACTTCAGCGAATATTTGATTGTTTAATGTTGTTGTCGACTCTCAATTCATTGACTTTTTAACTGCTGCAAACGATTTCGATAGTCTAACCAATCAAAAAATGGGCCTGGATCGGTCTTACGTCCTGGCGCAATATCGGAATGTCCCGCTAAATGCTGTTGAATTTGAGGATAGGCCTGTTGTAAACAGGCCGTCACGTGTACCAATGTTTCATATTGAGCATCTTCAAAAGGCAAGTCATCACTGCCCTCAAGCTCAATGCCAATCGAATAATCATTGCACTCTTTCTTGGCCAGATAGCTTGAGCGTCCTGCATGCCATGCACGGTCGTTAAAATTGACAAATTGTAAGACTTCGCCACTTCTTAAAATCAGTAAATGCGCTGAGACTTGCATGCCTTGAATAGTTTGAAAATATGGATGTACTGACCAATCCAATTGATTTTGAAAAAATTGTTCAATATAGCCGCCGCCAAACTGGGAGGGAGGCAAGCTGATATTATGGATGACAATCAGTTGAATCTCAGTATCAGCAGGACGTGCGTTAAAATTAGGCGTTGGAATTTGTCTTGCTCCCAGCAGTTGCCCTGCTTGCACTTGAAACGACGGAATGACCTGCATATTTTTTATTCCTCAACCCATTGCGCCCTTTGGGCAATCTTTTTTAATGTCTCTCATGCTAAATCTTTCCCCGTCATTTCTCAAATTGGTCAGCGTTTGATTTTGAAATTTTCACGCCTTTTTCAGGAAAAATGCTAATATATTGCGCAATTTTCATGGCTTCTATAAAGATACGGACAATCGGATGAGCATATCGCAGCAACTGCTTGAACAATCTATTCAACTGAATATTCAACAAGCATTACAAGAAGACATCGGTGCTGGTGACATTACGGCGCTTTTGACGCCTGAAGATGAACAAGCGACTGCGACCATTATTAGCCGTGAAGACATGATTCTTGCAGGTCAACCTTGGGTTAATGCATTAATTGCAGCTTTTGATCCAAGTGTTGAAATCACGTGGCTAAAAAATGATGGCGATCTGGTTCGTGCCAATGAAACCATTTTTAAACTGGCCGGTTCAGCACGCAGCTTACTTACGGTTGAACGCCCTGCACTCAACTTTGTACAAACACTATCTGCTGTAGCAACCAAAACGGCGGAATATGTCAAACAACTGGATGGCTTAAACACCAAGTTGCTGGATACTCGTAAAACCCTACCAGGTCTGCGTATTGCCCAAAAATATGCTGTCGCAGTCGGCGGTGGTCAAAATCATCGTTTAGGTCTATTCGATGCTTTTTTAATCAAAGAAAATCATATCATGGCAGCGGGTGGCATTGCTCAAGCCATTGCCAAAGCGCATCATATTGCTCCAGACAAACCTGTCGAAGTCGAAGTTGAAACTTGGGCTGAATTAGACCAAGCATTGGAAGCCCAAGCCGATATCGTGATGTTAGATAACTTTAGCCAGCAACAAATGATTGATGCGGTCAAGCATGTTGCAGGGCGTTGTAAATTGGAAGCGTCAGGGAATATCACCATTGCCAATTTACGTGAAGTCGCAAGCACAGGCGTGGATTATATTTCGATGGGTGTATTGACCAAAGATGTCAAAGCAGTCGACCTTTCTATGCGTTTTAATGCTTAATTCTAATAGTTCGCATTCAATCCACACCCAATAAAAAACGCACTCTCAAGTGCGTTTTTTATTGGGTTAAAACTTACCAGCCCAGTGCTTGCTGCTGTTTTTTCACCAATTCTTGAATGCCCTTTTCCGCCATTTCTAACATGGCATTGCACTGTACACGGGTAAAGGGTTTATCTTCTGCCGTGCCTTGAATTTCAATAAACTCGCCAGCTTGGGTCATGACCACGTTTAAATCCGTTTGGCAGTTTGAGTCTTCTTCATAGCACAAGTCTAAAAGCACTTCGTCTTGGAAAATACCGACTGAAATGGCAGCCACTAAGCCTTTTAATGGATCTTGCTTAATTTTCTTTTTCTCAAGCAACGTGTTCATCGCATCAATGAGAGCCACGGCAGCACCGGTGATCGCAGCAGTACGTGTACCGCCATCTGCCTGAATCACATCACAGTCGATGGTAATGGTGTTTTCACCGAGTTTTTTTAAATCCACCATGGCGCGTAGACTACGGCCAATCAAACGTTGAATTTCTTGAGTACGACCACTTTGCTTACCACGCGCAGCCTCACGGTCACTACGGGTATGCGTCGAACGTGGCAACATGCCATATTCAGCGGTTACCCAGCCTTGACCCTTGCCTTTTAAAAAGCGTGGTACTGAGTTATCAATACTTGCCGTACAAAGAACTTTGGTATGACCAAACTCAACCAATACCGAACCTTCCGCATAACGTGTGTAGTTACGAGTAATGGTGACATCACGTAATTGATCTAATGTTCGTTGGTCGATACGCATAATACGCCCTTCATCTGACTAAATAGGTTGGCGCATAGTATAGCAGAAGCAGACCCAAAGCATTTGTCTGACTGCATTGCATTTGTAATTGATCGCCTGCTTCCCTATCCATCCATATTCTTTGTTAAACTGAAGCTTAAAAGAGGCTGAGGCAATCATCTATGTCGATTCGGGAAGAACGTAAACAACAAAGCCGCCAAGCTTTGCTGAATGCTGCATTACAACTCAGCACCTCTGGACGTTCCTTTGCTCGCATTAGTCTCCGTGAAGTCACTCGCCAAGTGGGTTTAGTACCGACCGCGTTTTATCGCCACTTTAATGATTTGGATGAGTTAGGACTTGAACTGGTCGACCAAGCTGCGCTCCACATCAAAAGTATGTTAACCCAATTGGGACAAAGCTATGTTTATGGTCCACATGCCACGATTGAGCATAGTCTAGACCTATTTTTTCATGCTGTAGAGCAACATCCTGAACAATGGATTTTCTTGATTGGAGAACGCTGGGGTGGGTCAGCCTTGATCCGTGCAGCCGTTGAGCGAGAAATTGCCTTTTTAATCGATGACTTCGCCCATGAATTAACCCGTATTGAAAGCATGCAACATATTCATGACAGCGAAGACCTCAAAGTATTGGCCAATATTTTAATGGATGCCTCTTTTAACTGGGCCATGCGCTGGATTGGTTTGAGTCGAGATGTGGCTCCCGATAAACTCCAACAGCAGCAGGCTGAATTTAAACTACAAACCATCGTGCAGATTCAACTCATGTTCCGTGGAATCTCCAATTGGCAACGACCATCTGCTCAAACCAAACACGCCAATCCGACTTTGCATTAAGCCGTTCGCAGACGCAATTTTGGTGTATTACAAAATTTTTAATGCACTTTACTCAAACTTGGATGCTTTTTCACTATCATAGAGCCAGTTTTTTCATCTGTAGCTCCTATGCGTTTTTTTCTTTTTTTAGCGGCGAGTGTCTGTATTGCCTTGGCATGGCTATTGCCCATTCATTATCGCCCTTGGGTCACCTATACAGGTGAATTGTTTGCATTTTTATCATTATTTGCACTCTCTGCCTTATTTTTAAAAGAAAAACTCTTGCTCCCGAAAGTGAGTCTGCCACTATTGCTATTGAGTCTGGTGCCCTTCATTCAGTACGGTTTTGGCGAGCTGTTCTTTTTCAGCAAAGCACTGATGTGTGGCTTATATATCTTTGCATTTTGGCTGAGTATGGTTTTAGGTTTTAACCTGAGCCAAAAACCCTTGGAACGTGAGCAATTATTTAGTGGTCTGTGTACTGTATTTTGGTCGGTCGGTCTGGTAACAGCGCTCATCGCCGCTTGCCAATGGCTCAATATTGAACAGTACATTCCCGGCATGACCACTTTAAAAGGCGATCGTCCTTATGCCAACTTTGCTCAGCCGAACAATATGGCGAGCTTTCTGATTCTATCCTTACTCGGCACACTCTACCTATTTGAAAAGAAAAAACTTAACTCGATTCTGCTGTGCGCAAGTGCTGTATTGATGTTATTTGCGGTAGCCCTGAGTCAGTCCCGCACATCATGGGTCGCAAGTATCTGTGTACTTCTGTATTTGCTCTATCAACAGTACAAAGGTGTGGTTCAACTTAAGTGGTATAGTGCCCTTGCATGGTTTGCGTTGTTCATTGCATTCACTGCGTTTATTCCACAGCTCAATCACCTTTTGGCTCAACTGTCTAATGTCGAAGTGACCCAAACCCGGGATGCTGTTGCGCGTGCAACGGGCGATATGTCGCGTCTTGCCATTTGGCAACAGATGCTCCATGCCATTGCTGAGCGACCTTGGTTTGGCTATGGTTGGCATCAAACCAGTGTGGCTTACACCCTAATCAGTGATCAGTTCCAAGGCCCCGTTTGGGTGAAAAGTGCGCACAACTTTATTATCGACTTTATGTTGTGGAATGGATTGGTGATTGCGATTCCATTTTTTGCCTATCTCAGCTATTGGGGCTATCAACTGCAAAAGCATGCGACATCACTCGAATCTGTGATTGGCCTCCTGATGGTCGGCGCTTTACTGATTCACGGAATGCTCGAATTTCCGTTGTTCTACGCTTATTTCTTGCTACCACTCGGATTGATTCTAGGCATTATTCAATCTCAGCAAAAAGTGAAAACGTGGACTTTACCGAGCTTTGCCATGCCGATCACATTTACTGTCTGTGTGGTCTTGGTCGCACTGATTATTCGTGACTATGAGTTGATGGTACCAAAGCTGAATCAAGCTTCTCGTTATGAACAAACCCCTGAAAAGTTCACCAATCAAGATCACATTTTACTGCTGTCGGAGTTTAACCGCCGCATTGAATGGATTCAGTTGAATCCATACAGCAAAGTCAGCCCTGAGCAAATTCGTGACTATGAGGAAATGGTGCTGAACTACCCGATTCCCTATGATTTGACCAAATTTGCCAAACTCTTGGCCTTTAACGGCTATGAAGCCGAAGCCCGTCATCAACTGTGGCGCTTAAAAACCTTAAGAAAAATTGAGCTACGTTATGAGGATTTATTGCAGCCAGCATCAGCCGTGCAATAAACATCCTTAACCCATAAAAAAGCCTGCATCAGCAGGCTTTTTAACTGAATAAGGACTTAAAACAGATTCAGCTTATTTTGCAGCACGTTCTTTTTCAATCAAGTAATCCACGACTTGAGTCACTTTAGCATCTTCACCTTGCACAATATATTTACCATTCACCGTCACCGCAGGAACGCCACTGAGTTGATAGCGCTTGGCTAAGTCTTGTGCTTGGGCAATTTTTGAAGTAATGGCAAATGATTTATAAGTACTGTTAAATTTCGCTTCTGGAATACCAAACTGAGTATAGAACTTGGCTAAAGCAGGTTGCTCTAGAATCGGTTGATTTTGATCATGAATGGCATGGAATAACGTCAAGTGGGTCTTTTTACGTACACCCAAGGCCTCAGACACATAATAAGCTCGCGCCGCTTGTTCCCACACTGGATTCATGGCTGCTGGCGTACGCACAAAACGTACATCTTTCGGTAGTTTTTTCAACCAAGTCTGCATATGGGGTTCAAGTTTAAAACAGTGACCACAGCCATACCAAAAGAATTCGCGGACTTCAATTTTTCCTGGCACTTCCACCTGTACAGGTGTTGGTACGACGATATAGTCCTGACCTGCCACAAAATTTGCAGCCAATGCGCTACCAGAAATAGCGAAAACAGCGGTTGCTAATCCACTCAAAAGGAGTTTTTTCATTGAACTTATTGTCCTCAAAATCATTATGATAAGTTTATGCAAATACTATAAATCAAATATGCCAAATTCGTTTTCATTCTGTGAACTTTTTTCAGGCTTTTATCGCTTTTTCTAGAATAAACGCTACACTAAGCCCTATTGAACGTTTTAAATATCATGACTTAAATTGAGGTGCCGACGATGTCGCAACTGAATGTTGATCCACAAGAAATTGCCAAATTTGAAGCATTTGCTGCCATATGGTGGGATCAGCACTCGGAGTTCCGCCCTTTACATATGATCAACCCACTACGCTTAAACTGGATTGATGAACATGCAGGTGGACTCAATGGGAAAAAAGTTCTTGATGTCGGCTGTGGTGGCGGAATTTTAGCTGAAAGTATGGCACGTCGTGGTGCAGATGTGCTCGGCATTGATATGGGCGAAGCCCCCCTGAATGTGGCACGTTTACATGCAGAACAAGAAGGTGTTGAGCATATCGAATATCGCCAAATTCCAGTGGAGCAGCTCGCAGAAGAACAAGCGGGACAATACGATATTGTGACCTGCATGGAAATGTTGGAACACGTACCTAATCCAGCCTCAATCATTGAAGCCTGCCATAAACTGGTGAAACCAGACGGTCATGTATTCTTCTCTACCATTAACCGCAATCCCAAAGCCTACCTGTTTGCCATTATTGGCGCTGAATATGTACTGCGCATGTTAGCCAAAGGCACCCACGATTATCAAAAATTCATTAAGCCTTCTGAACTGGCACATGATATTCGCGGTGCAGGGCTCAAACTGAAAGACATGACGGGTTTACATTACAATCCATTGACCAAACGCTATTGGTTAGCGCCGAATGTCGATGTCAATTACATGGTCTATACCGTCAAAGAAGGTGCTGCATGAAAGCCGTCTTATTTGACCTTGACGGCACACTGATCGACACTGCCGCCGACTTTATTCGCATTATTCAAGACATGTGCCGTGAAAAAGGCGTTGCTGTGGTCGACGCAGACCTGATCCGTAGCCAAGTCTCTGAAGGTGCACGGGCGATGGTGAAATTGGTTTATCCAGAACTTGCCGTCGAAGACCCAATTTTTCTGGCACATCGTCAGCGTTTTTTAGATACCTACGGTGCCGATATTGCAGTAGATACTGACCTGTTTTCGGGCATGTATCCGCTTATTGAAAAACTTGAAAACCAAGAGGTTCCTTGGGGCATTGTCACCAATAAACCACGCTGGCTTAGTGAAGCATTATTAAATGCGTTGGATTTGACAGAACGCTGTGCAGTTTTGGTCTGCCCAGAAGATGTCTCTCAGACTAAGCCTGATCCTGAGCCGATGTATTTGGCTGCCAAGCACATCGCGATTGCGCCTGAAGACTGTATCTATGTCGGCGATCATCCACGTGACATCGATGCGGGTCGTAACGCACAAATGTATACCATTTTGGCGGCTTATGGTTATTTACCATTCGCGCACAAAGATGACTTAACAGCGTGGCAAGCAGATTGTATAGTGAAGACTGTGGCTGAATTGGACGATGTTATTCAGTCTCTTGTGAGTCAAACTACACCATCCAACTCACTGACTTGATCACAATTAAAAAATCAAAATAACGAGGAGGTAATGATGAAATATTCAGAATATCAACCTCGCCCCGATCTGCTCAAAGATCGCATCATCTTAATTACAGGTGCGGGCGATGGTATTGGTCGTGCTGCTGCATTAAGTTATGCCCTACACGGCGCAACTGTGGTGCTGCATGGACGTACCTTAAATAAGCTCGAAGTCATTTATGATGAAATTGAAGGCTTAGGTGCGCCGCAACCTGCAATTTTACCCTTGCAGCTGTCGAGCGCCTCTCCTCGTGATTATGAATTACTGGTCGACACCTTAGAGCGTCAGTTTGGGCGCCTAGATGGCATTTTGCATAATGCGGGCATTTTCGGTGAGCGCACCGAACTGGAAAATTATCCTGTCGATGTCTGGGATGATGTCATGGCCGTCAACTTGCGTGCGCCATTCGTTATGACTCAAGAGCTAATGCCACTTCTAAAAAAATCTGAGCATGCTTCCGTGGTTTTTGCCAGCTCAGGTGTCGGGCGTGAAACGCGTGAACGTTGGGGCGCATATTCGGTATCTAAGATCGCGATTGAAGCTGTCAGCCAACTGTTTGCTAAAGAAAATACCTCACCGAATATCCGCTTTAACTGTATCAATCCGGGGGCGACCCGCACTGCAATGCGTGCAAAAGCCTATCCCGATGAAGATCCAAAAACATTGCCAACGCCTGAAAATATCATGCCTGCCTATCTGTACTTGATGGGTGATGACAGTTTGCATATGAATGGTCAAAGTATTGATGCACAAGACTAAAATCATTCACTCAAAAGGAAGCTTCAGCTTCCTTTTTTTATGCGTTAAACTGAAGCTTAGTCAGCTGCAACATGATCTCAAGTTCAGGAAGAGGTTGTCTTTTTTCAATTTTTGCGGATACTGATGTCCATCTCTATTTTTGAAGCATATGCCATGACAGACTTGAGCAACATCACTGTACAACCCACTGAAGATGGTATGGTTAGCCTGTTGATTGACCAACAGCCGATTTCAGAAAAATATGGGATGAAGTTTGAAGCCAGTATTGTGGAGGAACTTCAAGCACTGGAAAATGGTGCTACACTGAAACTTTTCGACCAGTTTGTTTTTGCCCATACCGACTTGAACTTTGAACATAGCTATCATTACGTCACGGTCATTGCCAAGAATGATGAACAATACAAAACCAAGAAAAGCTTTGTTTATCGCATCAAAATTGAAGGTCAGCCCGACATTGAGCATGCCATCAGTAAAAATGGTGAACCGATGACCGCAGCAGTTGTCCGTGAATTTATCCAAGCGCATGTGCAGAAGTCATTGAGTGATTATACTGACCTCAACTACGCCTATTAAGCCGAATCAGCCAAGTTGAAAACTCAGCTTGGCAGTGAAGCTCCAAACACTATTGTAACGTTTTATGTGAAAATTTAAAATTTTACAACATTACTAAATAGTAAAGCTTGAAAAAAAGATATAAAAAAAATAAGGTAACTCTTAGCTTTAAGTCTTGAGAATAAAAACGGAATGTTTCTAAAAAAAACACTTGCAATCGCTGTGCTAATGGGTGCAACAACGAGTATCTTTGCTCAAGGTCTAGTTTTAAATGATCAAAATTTAAGAACGGATTTAAACTGGTTAAATCAGCAGGGTGTGATTCAAATTAGCACATCAACATGGCCAATGAGTGGTGATGAAATTCAAAGAACATTGTCTCAGGCTAAAGTAGCGACTCCTGCTCAGCAAAAAGTTATTGAGTCAGTGCGAGCTCATCTCGATCGTGAGAACACGATGTTTAAAGCACGTTTATTTGCTGAGAGTGATCAAAAAGAAATTCCGCAAGCTTTTGGTGATCAAGAAAAAGTACAGTACCAAGCAGGTTTGGAATTTAATGCTGGTGGTGAAAATTGGGATGTTCGACTTAGAGTTAATGGAGAAAAAGACCCTCAAATTGATAATGGCCATGATGTAAATGTTGAAGGTTCATATATTGCAGGAAAATTGTGGAATCAATGGGTAGTTGCAGGTCAGATACCAACATATTGGGGCCCTGGACATGATGGTAGCTTAATTCGTGGCGATGCAAGCCGTCCAGTCTATGGGGTTACGGCTCAGCGTGCAGATCAATCAGCATTTGAAACAAAATGGTTGTCATGGATTGGGCCGTGGCAATATCAAGCATTTGCAGGTCAATTAGATGACTATTCAGCTGTGCCTGATGCGAAACTGCTTGGTTTTCGTCTGACAGCTCAGCCTTTACCGTATTTGGAGTTAGGTGCATCACGTAGTATCCAATGGGGCGGTGATGGGCGTTCTGAAAGCTGGGATTCACTGTGGGATGCAATCAGCGGCAATGATAATGTCTATGGTGATGATGAAAATCCATCAAATCAGATCGCAGGTTTTGATGCACGTTTAAACCTACAAACTTTGCTTGAAGTACCAATGGGCATTTACGCCCAATATGTAGGTGAAGACGAGGCGGGTCTATTGCCGTCTAAAAAAATGTATCTTGCGGGTGTAGATTATTCTTCTGCATTTAAAAATATGCCATATCAACTTTATACAGAATGGGCTGATACACGAACCAATCGTGATGCTCAGGGTATTTCATATAACCATAGCGTATATACAGACGGTTTTTATCAACATGGTTTCCCATTGGGGCATGCTATGGGTGGTGATGGTGAGATGATTTCTGTAGGTGGTGATATTCGATTCGATACAATGAACCGTCTAAATGGTCGATTATTATTTGCAAAGATTAATCAATCTGGCCGTATTACCAATGCAGCCTTTCCTGAAACAGATGATATTAAAGCTATCGATTTAACTTGGTCACATTACTTAAGACCATTTGTACCAATCAAAATTAATGGTTGGTTCAGTGATTCTGATTTACATGGTAATGATGCTGGTGCATCGATTGGTATCGAAATACCTTTGGATAAACGTATTTTTCATTACTAATATTTGTTAATAATCAAATTCATACACTCTACAAGTGTGATTGTTAGTTGCAAATTTTCCAAATCCAATAATAATTTTCTGCTCTCTACACTCAGCTTATAGCTTGAATGTAGAGATCTATCATCTAAAGTTTTTATAAAACTCACTACCTATGTTATTTTCTTCACATATATCATCACCTATTATTCAAGAATTAAAAGCATCTCTTTGGACTTTGGCGCAATTGATGATTTAATTCAGGCTTGAAATTGGGCATAATCTTCTTAATATCTCTGCATTTGTTAATAAATACCCAATTCATCTTCACAGTTTCTCTGCATTTTTTTCGTACATTATAGGAAAGAATGAAATTACCTTAATGAGGATTCAACATGAAAAAGATTTTGACAGTATTGGCAATCTCTTTCAGTGCTTTGATGGCAAGCAGTCTCAGTACTGCTGCCCCTCAGTTTGACCACGATCATCCACGCTATGGCAATGAGCCACGCGGACGTGACTTCCGCGATTCAGATGATGACGATCAGCAAGATCGTCGACGTATGCGCGAAGAGCGCGGTGTCAAACGTTTACAACAGCATAAATGGCAACAAGGTTATGTCATGCCACAGCATTATCGTGGTAACGGCTATAAAGTCGAATATAAAGACCATAATCTTCCAAAGCCAAACCGAAACCAGCAGTGGTACAAAATCAACAATGACTACATCTTAGTCGACGCAGACAGCAACAATATTCTGCGCATTATGGGGCTTTAATCTGCGCTTCATCTTGTATAACGCAGCGACATTATTGAAACCTGAATCAACACCCTTTCACTCGCTTTAGCGCGACTATACTCCTCTCAAGAGACCACAGTCAGGCACAGCATGGAAGGCGTTGTTTCAGGTTTTTTTATGTGCCAAAGCCTGGGATCACAAGCATTGCAGAAAAACAACAATCTCCTCAGTCTCTTCATACATTTCACAATTCACCTAAATAGCCCTCACGCTTTCTCTAGAGTTATTCGCTAATTTTGAATGATCGAAACAAGACAAATACTGGATGAAAGCAATGAAAAAAATTCTGACTGCAATCACACTCTCTTTAAGCGCGCTCATGGCTACATCTGCAATGGCAGCACCACAGTACTATGACCGCTCGCATGATCATGACTCCGGTTGGGATCATCGCGATGACCGACGCTGGGACAATGACAACCGCTACCAAAACAAACGTGTTAACCCAAGCCGTGACTGGCGCTCAGGTCAAACTTTGCCACGAGGCTATGACTCATCGCGTTACCATGTCAGTGACCGAGAAGCACGTCGCCTACCCAACACTGGGCGCTACCAACAGTGGTACAAGGTCAATGGTGACTATGTTTTAGTCAATGAACGCAATAACCGTATCCTACGTATTATCGGTTAATTCTGGCTGGTGTCGCAAAACCGATTGAACACCTGAACATTGCTTCAGGTGTTTTTCTATTTAAGACTTCCTCTTCTGCATTTTTTGATTAAAATCATGCTAAGCAGTTCATTTTGAGACAGGCATGCACGCAAATTCCATCGAAACACATCACAGTACAACTTTGCAGTATGTGCATTGGTTTCGACATTCTGCGCCTTATATCAATGCTCACCGCAATAAAACCTTTGTGATTATGTTCGATGGTGAAGCCGTTCAGCATGATAACTTTCAACATATTATTCACGACATTGCCCTGCTGCATTCACTCGGGATTCGCCTGATCTTGGTGCATGGCGCGCGTCCGCAAATCAACCACAACTTAAAACAAAGCCAACTACAAACGCCATTTCATCAACATCGCCGCGTGACCACGCGAGAATCCCTAAGTTGCGTGATGAACGCGGTAGGCTCAATTCGTTTGCAAATTGAAGCCTTACTGTCGATGGGGTTGGCCAACTCACCGATGTATGGTGCACGCATTGATGTAGTTTCAGGGAATTTTGTTACAGCCAAGCCCTATGGCATTCGCGATGGGGTCGATTTTCAGTTAACCGGCGAAGTTCGTACGGTCGATACCGATGCCATTCAACGCCATTTGGATAATCACAATATTGTGCTGCTCGGGCCAACTGGCTATTCCACCACAGGCGAAGTATTCAATCTGCTGGCTGAAGAAGTGGCGACCCGCACAGCGATTCATCTTAAAGCGGATAAACTGATTTTCTTGGGCAAACAACATGGTCTGCTCAATGAACATGGTCAGTTGCAACGCGAAATTTCGCCACACAAGCTCGATGCACAAATTGAGAAATACCAAGATTCGAATCCAGACATTGCCGTGCATTTACGCGGTGCCAAAAAAGCCTCGACGGATGGCGTCCATCGTGTCCATCTGATTTCCTATGCTTATGATGGTGCCTTGGTTGAGGAGCTCTTCACGCGTGATGGTTCCGGCACCATGATTACCGATGCCCATTATGAAGAAGTCCGTATGGCCAACATTAAAGATGTCGGCGGACTGATTAACCTATTACGCCCACTTGAAGAAGAAGGCATTTTGGTTTATCGCTCACGTGAACGTCTTGAAAACGAAATTGGTCAATTTGCGGTAATTGAACGTGATGGCATGATCTTGGCCTGTGCTGCGCTCTATCCACTGCCAGCGGCAGAGGGTGAAATCCGCAGTGCCGAAATTGCCTGTGTCGCAGTCGATCCTGGCTATCGCAAATCTAATCGCGGCAGCCAAATTTTGCATTATCTCGAAAGCAAAGCCCGCAGTATGGGCATTCAACAGTTGTTTGTACTGACCACACGTACTGCACATTGGTTCTTAGAACATGGCTTTGAAACGGCCAATGTCGATGAACTTCCCAATGCACGCCAAGCCTTATACAACTATCAGCGCAACTCACTGGTCTTTAAAAAGCCACTTTAAGTGGCTTTTGCAAAATTATGAATATCTTTATTTCTCATATCCTTATCGAGAAAACACCGCAAAAATCGCTCAAATCTATATTGCGTGAAAGACTAAGCTTATTCCAAAAATAAAAATACCTTTTAAATAATAAATATCAATCAGTTAATCTCAATAAATTTTATATTTTATGTTTTTTATATTGCTGTTTTTTACATAAGTTTTGCACTTTTGTTTTTATCTTTTTTTTTCATGTCTAAAGCCCGATTTCTTATTTTTTCTGAAAAGAAATGCCCATTAGCGTATGTGTTCACCAACTCACTCACCTTATTTATTTGGAGTTATGAAACACATGAGCACTTCTCGAGCACAGTTCTGGATCAAAACAAGCGTTCTTTCTGCAGCAGTCGTGGGTGCCATGATGTTATCTGGATGTGGGAAAAAAGAAGCTGAGACCGTCACACTCAATATTGGCTTTCAAAAATATGGCATTTTGCCCATAGTCAAAGAGCGTGGCGCTTTAGAAACGGCGCTTAAAGCACAAAATGTCCAAGTCAAATGGGTCGAGTTTCCTGCAGGTCCACAGCTCCTCGAAGGCTTAAATGTCGGCAGTGTGGTCTTTGGTGAAGCGGGTGAAGCGCCTCCGATTTTCGCACAAGCTGCAAATTCGAACTTGGTTTACATTGCCAACCAACCTGCTGCACCTAAAGCAGAAGCACTGATCGTACAAAAAGACTCAAAGATTCAAAGCATCCAAGATTTAAAAGGCAAACGGATTGCACTCAACAAAGGTTCAAATGTGCATTACCTGCTACTCAAAGTGTTAGAAGCGAATAACCTGAAACTTTCTGATATTGAAGCGGTGTATCTTCCACCATCGGATGCACGTGCCGCATTTGAACGTGGTGCAGTTGATGCATGGGTCATTTGGGATCCCTTCTTTGCTGCCGCTGAACACCAAATCTCAGCACGTGTGATTGCTACCGGAGAAAACTTAGTCAGTAATCATCAGTTCTATTTGGCCGATCGTAAGTTTGCCGAAGCACATCCAGAAGTTTTAAAAACGGTCGTGAATGAACTCAACACCACCACACAGTGGGTCGAACAAAATCAACAACAAGCAGCCCAATTGTTAGAAAAACCGACAGGCTTGTCTTTAGACATTTTACAAAGCTCGATTGGTCGTATGGGCTTTGGCGTTCAACCCATTTCAGCCGAAGTCGCAAAAAAACAGCAGTACGTTGCGGATGCTTTCTATCAACAAAAACTCATTCCGAACAAGCTGAATATTGACGCAGCCATTATTAAACAAAAATAACGAGATCATCATGAAAACACTTAAAACAGTTTCCAGTATTGGCATCGTCACCTTGAGTCTTGGACTCGGGGCATGCCAAAAGCAAGACACGGCAGTAACAAATACTTCTGAAAAGCAGGCAGCAGCTCCAGTTAAAACCCTGTCGATTGGCTATCAAAAGTCGTCTTTGAACCTGTTGGTTGCACGTGAGCAAAAATTATTTGAGCAGCAATTCCCTCAAGCCAAAATTGAATGGAAAGAGTTCCCCGCTGGCCCACAAATGCTAGAAGCCTTGGCCGTTGGTGCAGTTGATTTTGGCTCAGTGGGCAATACCCCACCGATCTTTGCCCAAGCTGCTGACAAAGAGCTCAGTTATGTCGGTTATGAACAAGTTCCAGCCAATGCTCAAGCGCTGTTGATTGCTAAAAATAGTTCCATTGATTCAATTCAAGACCTAAAAGGCAAACGCATTGCCGTTCAGCGTGGCTCAAGCGCGCATGAGTTGTTGGCGAAAGTCTTACAAAAAGCAGGACTCAGTTGGCAGGATATTCAACCAATTTGGCTGCCCCCTGCGGATGCGCGTGCCGCGTTTGATAAACAATCCATAGATGCATGGGCCATTTGGGAACCCTACCTCAGTGCAGCAGAGCAGGATGCACATGCCAAAGTCTTGATTGATGGCACAGCATTTCCGCAAACCTATTCTTTTTATATTGGCAACCCCAAGTTCATTCAGACTTATCCTGAGGCCACCGCTCAGTTCATTCACGGGCTGAATCAGGCCGATCAATGGGTGCTAAAAAACCAAGCACAAGCACTTTCGGTCTATACCCAAAGTACGGGTTTACAGCCCTCTATTGCCCAACGCGTCATCGACAAACGTCTGAAGCCTTCACCGATTCAAACCCTGACGCCTAAAGTGGTGCAAGCCCAACAACAAATTGCAGATTTGTTCCAACAAGTCCAGCTCATTCCGAAACACATTCAAGTTCAAAGTACCGTTTGGGTTGCACCGAGCAAACCTTAAACGACTCTATCTAAGGATTTTTTAAAATGAAAATTTTCTGGTTTATCCCAACTCACGGTGACAGTCGCTACTTAGGTACCAGCAAAGGTGCGCGTCAAGTGGACCATGCCTATATGAAACAGATTGCAGTTGCCGTGGATAATTTGGGTTATGAAGGTGTTTTGATTCCAACAGGTCGTTCATGTGAAGACCCATGGTTGACCGCAGCCAGCCTGATTGATGCCACGAAAAAATTAAAATTCCTAGTTGCACTGCGTCCAGGCGTGACCACTCCGGCACTGGCTGCACGGATGGCAGCCACCTTTGACCGTCTCTCCAATGGTCGGGTTTTATTGAACTTGGTGACCGGTGGCGATGAAAAAGAACTGCAAGGCGATGGTGTTTATGAAGACCACTCCACTCGCTATAAAACTGCCAATGAATACGTCAAAATTTGGCGTGAGATTTTAACCCGCTCCCATACAGGTGAAAGCTTTACCTTTCACGGCGAACGTCTAAACGTAGATGATGCCAAACTGCTATATCCACCTGTGCAACACCCCTACCCTCCACTTTGGTTTGGCGGCTCATCGGATGATGCTATCGAATTAGCGACGGATCAGGTCGATACTTATCTCACATGGGGCGAACCCCCTGCTGCTGTTAAAGACAAAATTGACACTGTCCGTGCCAAAGCCGAAGCCAAAGGCCGTACGCTCAACTATGGCATACGTCTGCATGTGATTGTACGTGAAACCAATGAACAAGCATGGCAAGCGGCAGAAGAGCTCATTCAATATGTCGATGATGCCACCATTGTTGCGGCACAAGCCAAATTTAAGAGCATGGACTCGGTCGGTCAACGTCGCATGGCTGAACTACACAATGGTGACCGCAGCAAACTTGAAGTGTCCCCAAATCTTTGGGCTGGCGTAGGTCTGGTTCGTGGGGGTGCAGGTACGGCATTGGTCGGCGACCCTGAAACGGTTGCAGCCCGTATTCAAGAATATGCCGACTTGGGCATCAGCACCTTTATTTTTTCAGGCTATCCACATCTTGAAGAGTCGATTCGTTTTGCCGAGTTGGTGTTCCCACTCCTGCCGCTTGAAACTCAAACAAAGTTAGCACAACCAAATTTAACAGGCCCCTTTGGTGAGATTGTGGCAAACAACTACACACCCGATGAAAACAAAAAAACCAAAGTGATTCAGGAGCCTGCCTAATGTCCAAAATCGTTTCAGTGCAAACCCTCCAGCAGGAAAAGGTTTCACGTGGAACTCAGTTGGGGCAGCTATTGCTGCCTTGGCTCTTTCCTATCGGCTTGATTGTGCTTTGGCAAATGGCCTCCAGCACGGGACTTTTAGAAAGTCGGATTTTACCTGCACCAACGGCGGTGATTACTGCCTTCTGGAACTTGCTGCTGAGTGGAGAACTTTGGAAGCATGTGCAAGTCAGTGCAGGCCGTGCCTTACTCGGCCTATTGGTGGGTGGGGGTTTAGGGCTCTTTCTGGGTTTGTTAAATGGTTCATCGAAAATGGCGTCAACTCTGCTCGACACCACTCTACAGATGATCCGAAATATTCCTGCACTGGCACTTATTCCGTTAGTGATCTTATGGTTCGGGATTGATGAAACCGCCAAGCTGTTTTTGGTTGCGGTCGGGGTCTTTTTTCCCATTTACATCAACACCTATCACGGCATACGTTCGGTAGATCCACAACTGATTGAAATGGGGAGAAGCTATGGTTTGACCCGTTGGCAACTGTATAAAGAAATTATTTTACCGGGTGCGATGCCCTCTATTTTAGTCGGACTACGCTTTTCACTGGGTTTGGTATGGGTCCTGCTGATCGTTGCCGAAACCATTTCAGCCCAAGCGGGCATCGGTTATATGACCATGAATGCACGTGAATTTTTACAGACCGACATCGTTTTGGTGGGGATTTTACTGTATGCCCTACTTGGAAAATTGGCTGATGTACTGGCCGTCACATTAGAAAAATACCTGCTGCGCTGGCATGCAGGATACCAAAAATAAGGAGTCTGAGATGACTGATTTAAGCCTTGGTCGCCATGCCAATATTCCGTCGCCGCCAAATCACAATCAAGACATTAACCCTCAAGCGGTGCTTGGGGCCGAAATTATTATCGAACAACTGCATAAGTTTTATGGTTCAGTTAAAGTCCTTGAAGACTTAGATCTGCATATTCAGCCGGGTGAGTTTTTAGCCATTGTCGGACGCAGTGGTTGTGGTAAAAGTACCCTCCTGCGCCTGATTGCCAACTTAGAACAACAAAGCTACGGCGAAATTAAGTTTAAGTCCGCACGACACCTCCGCGAAGGAATTACCGCAGACGATATACGGGTCATGTTCCAAGATCCACGACTGTTACCATGGCGCTCAATTGAACAAAACGTACAACTAGGTTTGCCGAAACAACAACATGCCACTGCCTCGGGTCTGCTTGAAAAAGTCGGACTCAAAGAAAAAGCGGGACTTTGGCCTTCGCAGCTCTCTGGAGGACAGCGTCAACGGACCGCTTTGGCAAGAGCTTTATCGCATAAACCACGGATTTTATTGCTCGATGAACCTTTGGGAGCACTCGATGCCTTAACCCGCTTAGACATGCAGAATTTGATTGAAAAATTATGGACGGAACAGGGCTTTACCGCCATTTTAGTCACCCATGATGTCAGTGAGGCTGTTCAGCTGGCCGATCGGATTATTTTGCTGGATCGTGGCCATATTGCCAAAGAGTTTCAAATCGATCTACCCCGCCCTCGCGTCAAAGATATGCCGTTCAATACCCTTGAACAGCAGGTGTTAAATGCAGTTTTAGCCACATAAGTAGACTAAAAAATCCTTAGCTTGGGGGCTAAGGATTTTTTATGCTGAATTTCAGTAAAAAAACACAAGACCATCATATAAATTGAGCATACTTTATTTTAAATAATGCAATAAATTTCACGTTATTTTTATCAAAACATGCCACTTCACATTGAATCATTTCATATAGTTTAGACAAAATAGTTTTTATATAATTATATTTTATTGGACAACTTTTAGAATTTATCGCAATTTAAGAGCCAATCTACAGAATAAATGATCATTATTCAAAAAATTAAATTTCCACTTTGTGCACAAATCTGATGATTTGCCGTACAATTTGTCCTTCCCCCTTTTTATTGTTTTTTAAATTAGAGAATGGAACAGAAAAAGAGTACTCAAAAACGCCACCAGCTGCTGAATGCTGCACTAGACGTCTTCTCGCTCTATGGATTTAATGGAGCAAGCTTAGATGAAATCGCACAGATTGCTGAAATGCACAAATCGAATATTTTCTATTACTATGAAAATAAAGAAGCTTTGTACGTTGAAGTTTTAACGACGGTTTTACAAAAATGGTTAGCCCCACTACAGATGTTAGAAGCTGACTTAGAGCCGGAAGAAGCGATCACCAACTACTTATTGCAAAAGATTGAGGTTTCTCGGACTCAACCAAAAGCATCTCGCTTGTTTGCTTTAGAAGTGATTCAGGGAGCGCCGCATATTTTGGAAATCCTCAAAGGGCCTTTAAAGAAGTTGGTCAAACGTAAAGCCAAAGTCATTAGCAATTGGCAAGAGCAAGGTAAAATTTCAACTGAAATTGACCCTGAGCTGTTAATCCTCAACATTTGGGCATTAACACAAAACTATGCTGACTTTGCCACACAAATGGAAATGGTGACAGGTAAAACCCTACGTAACCGCAGTATGCAACAACGAGTCATTCAACATACCGTGCATATGATGCTGTATGGCGTGATCCCACGAACACCGTCTGAATTATTCAAAGCTGAGTAATTTTGGCATACGACCATAGCACTCTATGGTCGCCAAATTTAAAAAGACAGAATCAAAGCCTCAGATACTTTCAAATAATGCTAATAATTTCTGAGCTCCCAATAACAAATTGTCTTCCCAGTCCAAATGCGCGGTGTCGTTGGCACCATCTGAAATATATTTGACCGAAATCAGGCGGACACCCTGTTTTTTACAGACCTTTGCCAGCGCATATCCTTCCATATCCACCAAATGACACTGTACTTTCGGTGCTCCCGTTTCAAAGCTATCGCCCGTGCCACAGATACCTGTACGCAAGTGTTGAAAATAGGGCTGTAAATCAATTTCAGCAGGATAAGTCGCATCGAACGGTGTGAGACCTACAGGAAAACCGAGCGGAGACACATCCATGTCACGTTGAACAAATTGAGAGACTTCCACCAACTCATGTGCATCAAAATAAGTACTGCCTGCTGTGCCTAAATTAATCAGGGTTTTACAGCCTGTTTTTTGAATCACTTCAAATGCTTTATAGGCCGCGTTGACTTTACCAATACCGCTGTAATGAACTTCAATCCCTGCTTGCTCAAACAATCCTTTAGACTCATTCGGCAAAGCCATGATCAATGCAACATCCGACATAAAATACTCAAAGAACAGACTTCATTCATGCCATTAGAAAACAAATCGATCCGAAAGAAAAGCGCCTCTGGTCTCTGCTAAAACACAGTGTATAAGGCCAGATGACGCTTTGAACTAAAATGAATTCTGACTTCATTTATACTGCTGTTCTAAATAGGTTTTTAAGCACGGCGAAAAGAACAAATGACCTTGATAAAAACCGTGCGCCGTTTTGGTTGCGACCAAACTCCATAACAACATCAGTATGGTTGCAAAAGCATAGCCAACAGCATACAAGAAGGCCAAATTGAGTTGTTGGGCTAAGGTTAAGATTGCGAGCGTATATACGCCCAATGGGAAGGTCAGTCCCCACCAGCCCAAATTAAACGGCAAGTCTTGTTTGGCATGGTGCAAAGTCGTCAGTACCGCAATCCCCAACCACCACAGTCCAAAGCCCAACAGGATTAAACTGGCCAAAATCCCTGCCTGATGAAATAACTGACCCAGTTGTGCTAAGCCCAAACTTGCCATCAGCGTCGGTGCCTGATGCCCCAAAACCAATAATGCCAAAGCAGCAGTGCCTATCGGTCCCAAAGCCAACCAACTGCTGACCGCCAACTCTTTTTCAGGCAGTTTATGTAAGACCAATCGCAACATTAAAATCGTTAAAATAGCAAAGGCGGGTAATACTGAAACACCCCACAACACATAACTACCCAATAAAATCGCAACGGCGTGAGTATCAGCTGCCAAATGCCCCAGCAATAAACCACCACTGCTGGCTGCAACTTCACAGGCCACGATCGGCAATAACCACACCGCGGTCATCTGCTGTAAAGCATGCTCCTGATGTCGATACATGGCAAAAGGAACTGCCCACGCCACCAAGAGTGCCAAGACCACATCGGCATACCAGAGCGTTTGGGCAATCTGTACAGCTGTATCGCCATAAATAGGCTGACCATACTTTAAAAAGCCATTGAGGATGGTGGCCAGCGCCATCGGAATCGTCCCTAAAAATAGGCTCATGCTTGGATGTTGAAAAATCTGTTTGGCTTCGTGCGGATAAAATGCCCAACGTAAGCCATATAGCACAGTAAAAAGTACGAACAATAAAATATTGAAATACCATAGCCCTGTGCCGAGTTGCCATGTGAGTGCCTTTAACATCGGAAACTCTGATACAATTAACGCCACAACACCTGTTCCCATACTGACAGTGAACCAGTTGGGGGTGAATTGACGAATGATATTGTGGCGCTGTCCAAGTTGTGTAAATGGTTTTTGCATGAGTTCAGCCTCATTTAAAATCTACATTTATATTAATCAAATCCATAAATAAGAAAAACTGATTAATTTATATTAAATAAATCAATATAATTGATATAAATATACTTTGTACTAAATTTTGCGTTGTCAAAAAACAACCACAAGACGAATGCCCAAGAATATGGCAATATATAAGCCGTTCTTAATTCCAAGCACTTGATTTGCCCATGAAGCTGCTCCGTCTAAATGCTTTGCCCTCAAATACCCAATTAGAAAAAACCGCTGTCACTATCGGTAATTTTGACGGGGTGCATTTGGGTCATCAAGCCATGATTCATCAGCTCAAAGCCGTT
The DNA here is from genome assembly GCF_058107045.1 of Acinetobacter sp. AB03. Classification (NCBI taxonomy): domain Bacteria; kingdom Pseudomonadati; phylum Pseudomonadota; class Gammaproteobacteria; order Moraxellales; family Moraxellaceae; genus Acinetobacter; species Acinetobacter sp. AB03. The sequence continues at coordinate 3,163,555 of NZ_JBUEBA010000002.1, forward strand.
GCAAAACAACAAAATCTAAAAACAGTAGTAATGATTTTTGAGCCTCAACCACTTGAATTCTTTAAAGGTTATGATGCTCCACCACGTATTTCATCATTGCGTGAGAAAGTCGAATATTTAACTGAGCTGGGTGTGGACTATATTGCGGTCGCGAAATTTGACAACAGCTTCCGAAGTTTAAGTGCAGAACAATTTGCCGATATTTTAAAAGAAAAGCTCAATGCCCAAAGTCTGGTTTTAGGCGATGACTTTCACTTTGGTAAAAACCGCCAAGGCAACAGCGAGTTTCTCGAAAACTATGGTTTTCAAGTCCACAATCTAGAAACCATCCTCTCAGAAGGTGAACGCGTCAGTTCAACTCGGATTCGCCAAACACTGTCCGCAGGGGACTTGGTGCTGGCTGCTCAGTTATTAGGGCGCCCTTATAGCATTACGGGTCGCGTACAATATGGCGACCAAATTGGCCGAACCCTTGATTTTCCAACCATTAATGTACGTTTAAACCGACATAAACCCTGTTTAAACGGCATTTATGGTGTAGATGTGATATGTGAAACCACGTCTTTACGCGACAAAGTGAAAGCAGACCACCCTGATCGATTAGGGGTTGCAGGATATGACCATTCAGCGCTTTTTGGTGCAGGTCATGTCGGAACACGTCCAGCCATTCAACAAGCACAGCCAGAATGGCGATTAGAAGTACATTTCCCTGATGTTTCTGCTAATCTGTATGGCTTGTTAATGCGGGTCACTTTCTTGAACTACTTACATGGTGAAAAGAACTACCCTTCGCTGGAAGCACTAAAAGCGGGAATTGATGATGATGTGGTGAAACTGCTTGAGTTCCGCCAAAACACCCCCACATTTCCCTTTTAAATACCAATCAATTTTATGTAAAACGCGTCAGCCGAGCCGCTGATTAAATTGGAAGACATCTTGCATGAGCGATAAGCAAACTACTGAAAATGCAGTGGATTATAAAGCCACACTCAACCTCCCAGGTACCGAATTTGCCATGAAAGCAAACCTTGCGGTGCGTGAAGCAAAATGGTTAGAAGAGTGGTATGCCGACAACATTTATCAGCAGATTCGTGCGTCGCGTATTGGCAAGAAAAAATATGTCCTGCATGACGGCCCTCCTTATGCAAATGGCCAAATTCACTTGGGTCATGCGGTCAATAAAGTTTTAAAAGACATCATTATTAAAAGTCGTATTCTCGACGGCTTCGATGCCCCTTATGTACCGGGTTGGGATTGTCACGGCCTTCCGATTGAACTGAAAGTGGAAGAGAAAGTCGGTAAAGTGGGCGTGAAGGTGGATGCTTCTACTTTCCGTAAAGCCTGCCGTGAATATGCTTACACCCAAGTTGAACTGCAAAAGAAAGACTTTGTACGTATGGGCGTGTTTGGTGACTGGGACAATCCTTACCTGACCATGAACTTCAAGCAGGAAGCGGACATTGTGCGCTCTGTTGGCGCGATTGCAAAAGCAGGCCATATCGAACCAGGTCTTAAACCTGTGAACTGGTGTTTAGACTGTGGTTCAGCTTTGGCTGAAGCCGAAGTGGAATATGAAGATAAAAAATCTGACGCGATTGACGTTGGCTTTACGGTTGTCGACTTAAAAGACTTAAGCGCACGTTTAAATCTCAACGTAGATGCTGCAACAGATATCGTAATTTGGACCACCACGCCTTGGACTTTGCCTGCAAACCAAGCGGTTGCCGTCCATGCTGAAATTGACTATCAACTTGTTCAAGTTAGCACCGACCGTGGCGTGCAAAACTTTATTTTAGCTAAAGACTTGGTTGAATCAGCAGTTGAGCGTTATAAGCTTGAAAACCCTGTGGTTCTAGCTGATTTTAACGGCTCAGCAATCGAAAACCTATTATTACAGCACCCGTTGCTGACCGATCGCCAAGTGCCTGTGATTTTAGGTGAACACGTCATTGCAACCAGCGGTACGGGGGCGGTACATACGGCACCTGGCCATGGTGTAGACGACTATAAAGTTGGCTTACAGTACAACTTAAAAGTTGAAAACCCAGTGGGCGGTAATGGTGTATATTTACCAACTTCACCGATTTTTGCAGGCGAGCACATCTACAAAGCCAATCCAAAAATCATTGAAGCTTTGGGTGCAGTTGGTCGCTTATGGGCACATCAACCGATCAAACACAGCTACCCGCACTGCTGGCGCCATAAAACACCGATTATCTTCCGTGCGACCCCACAGTGGTTTATCAGCATGGATGCACAAGGCTTGCGTCAAAATGCGTTAAATGCGATTGAAAACGAGATCAGTTTTGTGCCTGATTGGGGTAAAAATCGTATTCAAGCCATGATCGAAGGTCGTCCAGACTGGTGTATTTCGCGTCAACGTACGTGGGGTGTGCCAATCCCATTCTTCGTGCATAAAGACACCAACGAACTCCATCCGCGCACAGCCGAGTTGATCGAAGAAGTCGCGAAATTGATCGAACAAGAAGGCATTGACGCTTGGTATAACCGTGAAGCGAAAGACTTTATCGGGGATGAAGCGGAACAGTACAACTGTGTGCGTGACACTTTAGACGTGTGGTTCGACTCAGGCACAACGCACTATGCCGTGTTGCGTGAACGCGAAGAACTCACCGATCCTGCTGATTTATACCTTGAAGGTTCAGACCAACACCGTGGTTGGTTCCAGTCTTCATTGCTCACCTCGATTGCGATCAATGAACGTGCGCCATACAAAGGTTTACTGACCCATGGCTTCGTGGTGGATGAAAAAGGCCGTAAGATGTCAAAATCTTTAGGCAACATCATCACCCCACAAGACATCATTAAAGACATGGGTGCAGATGGCTTACGTTTCTGGATTGCATCAGCCGATTACCGTTATGAAATGACTGCTGGTAAAGAAATCTTTAACCGTGCATCAGATGGCTACCGCCGTATTCGTAATACCTTGCGTTTCTTATTGGCAAACTTAAATGGTTTCAAACCATCGACGGATGCACTTCCTGTAGATCAATTGATCGCACTTGATCAATACATCTTGCAACGTGCAGCAGACGTACAGAAAACTATTCAGCAAGCCTATGAAGATATGAACTTCCATATCGTGACGAATGCACTGACCAACTTCTGTATCAATGACTTGGGTGGTTTCTACCTCGACATCATCAAAGACCGTCAATACACCACCAAAGCCGATTCACAAGCGCGCCATTCAGCTCAAACTGCGCTGTATCATTTGGTTCAAGCCTTTGTACGTTGGATGTCACCAATTTTGAGCTTTACTGCTCAAGAAGCATGGCCTCTCATTCCAGAGCAAACTGAGAAATACGTGTTCACTGCGGAATGGTATGACATTCCTGTGGCTTCAAAAGCAAATTTGTTGTCTGAAGCCGATTGGCAAACGCTGATTGCGGTGAAGTCTGCGGTGAACAAGTTCATCGAAACTGCGCGTACCGCGAAAATCGTGGGTTCAAATCTCTCTGCCAAAGTTGAACTGTGGGCAGATGCAGAACTCAAAGACGTACTGGATCGTTTAGATGATGAACTTCGTTTTGTTATGATCACTTCACAAGTCTTGGTCAATGCATTCGATGCAACTCAAGGTGAAGCCTCTGATCTGGCGGGTCTGAATGTGCAAGTCTCGGCGGCTGATGGTGAAAAATGTGTACGCTGTTGGCATGTTCTGCCAGATGTGAATACACATGTTACACATCCAGGTCTATGTGGTCGTTGTATTATCAACCTTCCTACAGGCCAAGGCGAAGAGAGAAAGTATGCCTAACCCACAACATAAAAAGGGCTTATTCCAATTCTATCCGCACAATTTGGTGTGGGTAGGTTTGGCTATTCTAGCAATTGTCTTAGATCAATGGACCAAATGGATTGCCAGTACCCATCTGAATTATGCAGATCCAGTACCAGTCCTGCCCTTTTTAAATTGGACTTTATTGCACAACTATGGGGCAGCCTTTAGTTTCTTGTCCGATGCGGGCGGCTGGCAACGTTATTTCTTTACCTCTCTTGCAGGTATTGTGTCTGTCATTTTCCTGTTTTGGCTGATGCGTATGCCCAAAACCGTGAAAGTGCTGCCCATCGCGATTGCCCTTATTTTAGGTGGTGCTATAGGGAATTTAATTGACCGTGTAACCTTAGGTTACGTCGTTGATTTTATTCATGTGTACTATCAAAACAGTCACTTCCCTGCCTTTAATATTGCAGATAGTGCGATTACGCTAGGAACGATCCTTTTGTTGATCGATACCTTTTTTCTCGAAAAAAACCGTATCCAACGTGCCGAAGTAAACAATGACTGATTTTATTAATCCCAATGAAGAAACTCGCGTAAGCGAAGGTTCAAAAGTAGAGTTACATTTTTCTGTTTGCATTGAAAATGGCGTAGAAATTGATAACACACGTAGCCGTGAAGAGCCTGTAAGCCTTGTAATGGGTGATGGCAGCTTACTGCCTGGTTTTGAAAAAGCACTGTTTGGTTTACGTGCTGGCGACCGTCGTACAGTGAGCCTACCACCAGAAGATGCTTTTGGCCCGTGGAATCCTGAAAACGTACAACAGTTTGATACGGTCAAGTTTGAACAGCGTCCTATTGAAGGGCACATGATTGAATTTGAAGACAAAGCCAAACAAAGCCTGTATGGCGTAGTGAAAACTGTAGGTGATGACATCACCGAAGTCGACTTTAACCATCCATTGGCAGGTAAAGATATTACCTTTGAAGTGGAAATCTTCAAAGTGACGCCTGCCGGCCAGCAAGGCATCAAAATTATGTAAAGCCACAGATCGATTGTCTGTGTGTCAGCCAAAGCCCCTTCGGAGGCTTTTTTAATGCCTCAAACATTTGTCGATCAGATACATATTCAATCTATGCAAAGCCTAATTTTCATACTACCGTAGCGTAATCACATTTATTTTCCCAAGGATTTTTGATGAAAATTCAGGTCATTATAGGCAGTGTGCGCGAAGGTCGGACTGCCATTAAAGTTGCACGATGGGTACAAAAAGGCTTTGAACAACTTGGGCTCAATACGGTCCAACTCGAATTGGTCGACTTAAAAGAGTGGGATTTACCGATTTTTTCAGGTGCAAATCCACCAATGACAGGGATTTATGATCAACCCAAACAACAAGCATGGGCCGACCACATTGCCCAAGGTGATGCCTTTATTTTCATTAGCCCCGAATACAATCATGGTTATAGCCCTGCACTTAAAAATGCCCTAGATTACTTAGGCAAAGAATGGCAAGGTAAACCTGCGGCCTATATCAGTTATGGTGGTACCAATGGCTCACGTTCCATCGACCAAATTCGCCAAGTCGGTACTCAGCTCGGTCTGGTCGATACCAATGCGGTGATTGAAATTCGAGATATTTTTTCACGCAATAAAACCGAAGATTTTGAACCAAATCCTTTTGATGAGAAGAATCTAAAAGCAGCAATTGATAAACTCATTAAATATGTCAGCGCATAAGCATGAGATTCTTCTGTACGCCATTGCTTACAGTAACTTGAGTATTTGTCGGCTTTTCAATAATAAACATCGACGCTATAGTTAAATCATACAGAGACAGGATGTCTCAGATGAAAAACAAAAATAACAACATACACAGCAGGATGCTGATCGGTAGGACAGGAGTTATACCGCTTGAAAGAATTTAAAAAGCCCTCGACAGGATGTCGGGGGCTTTTTAATTGTATTGATTTTTAGCTCAATATTTCTCTAAAAGCCCAAATCACGATCAGATATTAACGAACCTCTTATATGCTTCAATACTTTAGAAGAAACTCGTGAATACAAATAAAATTGGTCTACTGGGATGTCTATCTCAACTTAGATTCTCTAAAAATAATCACATAAAACAGATGTATAAACATGAAAAATTTAACAAATCATCATTTCCGTACAACGTACATATTTAAGCGCTAATCCATAAAATAGATCCATCAAATATTAATACTTTCACCATTTGTCAGTATGTTCTTCTGCACAACGAAATATTACATCCGCTGCTCGAACTACACTTTATACTCTCACCTACTGAACATCTGCTGATTCAGCTAAAATGCTTCAATACAATAAATTAGAAAAACAAAAATAGAGAACATTCACATGCAACTAAACACCACACTTTTAAATGATTATTGCAAAATTTATGTCGCTGATCCCGAATATACAGATGTAGATGCTCTAACCGCTTACGTTAGAGTCCATCGCAAAGAACTTATGCAAGAGTTGCATCAGTACGGCATCTTATTATTTCGCGGCTTTAAATTACAACGTCACTATGAATTTCATGAGCTCATCGAACATCATTTTCAGCTTGAGCCTTGGCATACATTTACACCTAAACCATCAGGTTGGTTTAACTCTTTCATGCGTAAATATAGCGAAAATCGTGCAGGTAATGATAGACCTTATCTCAACCACAATACGGTGCAATTAAGCTCTGTTGAAAACTCAATTCAAGGTCCACATGTCGAAGGTGGCCTACACTCGACTCGCTCGCGTTATATTGCCTTGTTTTGCCAAGAACCTGCGAACCATGTGCTCGAAACAGGGTTTAATAACCTCGAAAAAATTTGGGCCTATTTTCCAGTTAGCGTACAACAAAAATACTTAGGCGCATGGAACCATTTTTCTTATATTTCAACACGTAAACTCAATCTATTTGATCGCTTGCTATTAAACAAAAGGCCCTTTCGTTTCAACAAACAACCAAATAAAGAAAGCAAACTTACTTTAAAACACTCACCTTTCGTTGCCATACACCCGAACACTCAAAAGTTGATGATCCAGCCGTGGGCTTTTGCAAACAATACCAATTTTTTTGCCCACCAAGCCGCACAAAAAAGCTTTAAGCAGCGAGGAAAGCTTCAACTAGACCCCACGGCTCATTGCATGCAACTGTCATGGTAACTTTTCACCCATGAAGGTGAAAAAATTGAATGGACCGATCAGGAAAAACAACACTTCTTTGAAGCCTTATATCACGATGCACTCTTGCTCCAGTGGCAAAAAGGGGATGTTGCCTTGGTCGATAATATTAAAATTGCCCATTGGCGGATGAATGGCAAACAAGGACAACGAAAACTGATGCAGATCCAAGCCAATGTCTTCAATGCCGATCGACATGCTGCGCTTTAAGACCGTCTTTCTTAGCAACACTCTGTTTGGGTGATTAATGTGAAAGCAGCTGAATTAAATCTGCATGTTTTCCATCCTCAATCACCCAAATACTGCCATCTTTCGCTTGTTGTAAACCACGGATACGTTCTTTCATATCTATCCGTTGGATTTCTTTTACTGGCTGTGCTGTGGTGTCTACAATAATTAATGCTTCAGATGAAAGCCCACCAATGATGGCTTTATCCCACCACTTTGGAAACATCTGTCCCGTATAAAAAATCAAGCTCGATGGAGAAATTACGGGTGTCCAGTCTAATTTCGGCGCTTCAAACTCAGGCCGCGTGGCGTGGTCAGGGATATTCAAACCACTATAATGATCACCATTCGAAACAATTGGATAACCATAGTTTTTAGCCTTTTGAATTAAATTAAGCTCATCCCCACCTTTCGGACCCATTTCAACCACCCAAAGTTGTTTTTTTGCATCCAAAGCCATTCCCAAAGGATTACGATGCCCCAAACTCCATATTTGTTTTGCGACATCACCTTGCATCTGAAATGGATTATCTGAAGCAACAGAACCATCATCATTCAAACGAATCATTTTTCCAAGGTTCGATGTCAAATCTTGTGCAGGATCAAACTTTTGCCGTTCTCCTGAACTAATCCATAATTTTCCTGCGCCATCAAATAACATCCGATGTGCATAATGTCCTTGCCCACGCACCTTAGGTACTTGTTTCCATATCGTTTTAAGGTTATCTAATTGTGGCTGTGCCTGATCTAAATTCAAATCAGCACGAATCACAACCGCACCATAACCATCTTGCCCTGCTTCTGCATAGCTAAGATAAATTTGATGGTTTTGTGCAAACTCAGGATGTAAAACAATATCACCTAATCCGCCCTGACCACCATAAGCCACTTTAGGTATATTCTTAATGAGGATCTTTGTCTGATCTATAGGATTAAATAAAATCAACTGTCCTGATCTTTCAGTAATTAATAATCGCCCATCAGGCAATACCGCTAATGCCCATGGCTCATTAAATTCAGCAATACGTTTGAGGTGTATAGATGTGCCTAAAGAAGCAGAACTGGCCTGTTGTTCCTGTGCTGCTGACTCCGCTGGTCTTTGTGCATGACATGCCATTAATCCAAAAAATGCACTCACTGTAATCAACAAACAAAACGCTTTTGTGCTCAGCATTGCCTTATCCATTCGAACGCACGATTACCATTCATTGTAGAGAAATCATAAGTACAAGGTTATCCGCTTTGGTAACAAGATGAATCCATGTAAGCCAAAGCTTACAAAAACTGAGGAAAGTGACCACTAGCCTTAAAACAGCTTACAGCATATATTAAACACATCAGGAGACAGGACGTTTCCCAAACTTAAAACAACAATAATCAGTTTGAGCATCAGGATGTGAGATATGACAGGAGTTGTATCTAAGCACTGAAATACAAAGAAACCTCGACAGGATGTCGGGGTTTCTTTTTTATTGAGCACATTAAAATCTAAATCAAAACCTGTTTTGGCATATTTTGCATGATCACGAGTTAACTATAGCCATTCTTTTCCAACTGATAAAAACTAAACCTATTAAATTTTAAAGGCTATGTTTTAGCCAATCTTCTTTCCCACTTAATAATTCTTTATTTATATTATTTAATATTTTCAGCATAACCGTTTCAGGTGCTTTTTATCTGTATCTTTGAACTCTTATAAGCCCAGTTCACGCCACATATTTTCAATAGTGGTTGAAGGCACAGCGCCATTCACTTTAAAACCATTTGAGAAAATAACCACGGGCGTCCCTTGTAAACCTAGACTACGACCGAGTTCAATGTTGCGCTCAATTGGATTGGCACACGGTTTTTTCGACGTTGGCTGAATCCCTTTCGCAATCAAATTTTTCCATGCGAGGGCAGGGTCTGCTTCACAAAACACTTGTTTCGACGGTGCAATCGATTGCGCCTTAATGGCATAAATAAATGTATAGATGGTCACATCATTTAGTTTATTCAGTTCAGCCTCTAACTGCTTACAGTAAGGGCAGTTTGGGTCTGAAAAAACCGCCAATTGGCGTTTGCCGTTGCCTTTAACGCTTTTAATGGCATCTTTTAGCGGCAGCTTGTTCCAATCAAGCGAGTTTTGTTGCACATATAAGGCAGCACTTAAATTTTTCTGATCTTTTAAGCGCACCATCGAACCAGCAATCACATGCTCAGCCGCTTCGCCTAAATACACAAGTTCGCCATCTAAAGATCCGCTATAAATGCCCGACATTTCTGTTTTTTGAATATTTTGAACATGAATATTTGGGTAATTCTTTTTTAAGTTGGCTTGAACACTTTCTACGCTGGCCATACTCATGCTTGCAATTGCACTTGTAAGTAGTGCCAAACCCAGTTTTTTTATCATCACTTTTTGCTCTTTCAATCGGAGAACCACGGCGCTAGTGTAGAGCGTATTATTCAAGCATTGAATCATTTTTTCCACGGCTTTACCGAAACCCAACACGCCTTGCTTATGAACTGGCCAAAGTTTCACGTGGAACAGTGAGGGCTGTGCTATTAATTTCCACCGAGACATGAACAATTTCCTCATGAATCGAGAGCATTGCCCGCACGCGATCCGCAGTTAAGTCTACCGTCGTTTCTAAAGCCAAAATGCAGGAAAACTTGCCTTTGCCTACTTTCCACACATGTAAATCGGTCAAGGTCGTCTGCGGTAGTTCTGCCACCACCTCTCGAATTTCATCCACCACATGATGATCCATTTCAGCATCTAACAAGGTTCTTCCCGTTTCTTGCATTAAGCTCAGTGCCCATTTAGCCACCAGTATTGAACCTACGATCCCAAGAGCAGCATCGAGAAAATCCCAACCCAAATATTTACCAAAAATCAGTGCGATAATCGCGAAAATAGAAGTCACTGCATCTGCCACCACATGCATAAATGCAGCTTTCTGATTTAAATCATGATGATGGCTATGTACTTCTGATGCATGATCATGAGCGTGATGGTGATGGTGATGGTGATGGTCACCATCGTGCAGCAACCATGCACAGATTAAATTCACCAATAAGCCTAAAATCGCAATTGGAATCGCTTCGTTATAATGAATTTGTACAGGCGAGAATAGACGCTGAATCGAGTGAAAAGCCATAGAACCTGCTACTACCATCAGCAAAATAGCACTGCTGTAACCTGCAAGAATTTCAATTTTCCATGTGCCGAAACTAAAGCGCTGATCATGGGCATAATGCCGTGCAGCACGATAGGCAAAATAAGCCAAACCCAGTGCCAACATATGCGAACTCATATGCCAACCATCCGCCAGCAAAGCCATTGATTGGAAAATCCATCCACCAATCACTTCTAATAACATCATGACTGCCGTTAAAATGGTCGCCATTAAAATCCGTTTTTGTGCCAGTGGATTACCGTCATCAAAATGATGCGTATGCTGACGTGATGGGGTATTTTGCATTTAAAATCATTCACCAATATACTCCCCCTTAGTATATTTATTTTTGGAGCAATGTGTTGAGTCATTTGCATGAAGATAAAAAAATTTTAAACCGTGTGAAACGCTTACAAGGACAGGTCAAGGCCGTTGAACTCTCGATCACACATCCCGATGCCAGTTGTATCGACGTTTTACAACAAGTCGCTGCTATTAAAGGCGCGGTCAATGGGCTGATGAATGAACTGGTTGAAGCACACTTACGCCATCATGTATTAGCACAAGCTGAACAGGTCAATGAAGAAGAGTTGGCTGAGTTCTTAAAACTGCTGAAACGCTATGGCTAAGTTTTATTGCGTTCTTTTTCAAGTTTTTAGTTGACCATTTTTTCCACAAACCGATACACTGTTGCTCTCTATCCTTTTTCTCTTGGGCATCAAAATATTCTTGTTTTGACCGAGAGAGCCGCATGGCATTTGCATGACAACAAGCACTTCTTGGCGTCCATTTTGTATGGTCAGCCTCGCCTTAATGATGGGAACGATGGGGACTGCCTTAGCCAGTCCACTTTACCCGCTGTATCAAGCCTTATGGCATCTGGTGCCGAGTCAGATCACCTATATTTTTGTGGCTTATATGTTTGGTTGTCTCGCTACTTTACTGTTTCTCGGCCGGACCAGTAATAGCATTGGCTATTTACGAACCTTACAAGTAGGGTTGGTGTTTATTAGCATCGGGTTGGTGATTTCCGCTTATGCTTCTGATGCTCTCATCTTATCTTTGGGGCGCTTTATTATTGGTATTGCATCTGGTTTGATGACCACTTCGGCCTTACTGGGACTGATGTATACCATGCCCAAAAGCCATCAACAGATTGCACCGCAGCTGAGTTCGATTATTACCGCAGTAGGCTTTGGCTTAGGCCCGCTGATTGGTGGCCTGATAGCTCAATTTTCAGAATACCCTTTGGTCAGCCCTTATCTACCGGTCATTCTTGGTGCTGTACTGTGTTTCTTTGGTTTATTTTGGGTTGAGTCTCCCACATTTATCTCACAGCCCTTTAGTATTGCCCCAAAGCTACTCCGACCAGAAGTGCAATATCATCAGTTGTTTTTGATCGTTGGATTTACCGCATTTAGTGCCTTTGCCGCGTTTAGTTTATTTGCATCCTTATCCCCGTCATTTGTGCGGGATATTTTGCCGTGGCACGGCCCCCTCATTAGCGGTTCAGCTATTACCAGTATTTTAATTGTCTCGGCCGTGGTGCAGTATTTTGCCAGAAGTATTCCTGCTTATAAGTGCCTCAACTATGGCTTAATTACCTTGATTGCAAGCTTAGGCATTTTGGCGCTGTGTATGCTATTTCAACTGAGTGCATTTTTCTTTATCAGTGATTTTCTCGTTGGTGTCGGACATGGCCTGACCTTGATTGGTTCCTTTGGTCTCATTCATGCCATGACCACCTTAGAGAATCGTGCTGCAGTGATGTCGACTTATCTTTTTATTGGTTATTTGGGTACGATTGTACCCATTGTAGCTGTGGGTTATTTGGCAGATCACTTTGGATTAAGCTTCGGGGTCATTAGCTTTTGCATTGCCATCGCTTTATTGTGTTTTTATCTGTGGTTTGCGCATAAGCGCAGTATACGTCTGGCTTAAAGATCAAAAGCCCTGATCAGAG
>NZ_JBUEBA010000002.1:3175959-3205262 GCF_058107045.1 Acinetobacter sp. AB03
ATCAATCAATGAAATATTTTCGATCGATCAATCAGTAAAAATCCACACAAGTTGTTCTTCATAATCTCTTAATGATCTTCCTAACACCTCGTCAGTGCTAGAAGCTGGACTCAATACACTCAACAACTCAGCACTTCGTGCTTCGTTCGTTTCCGTCTATCTCGTCGGTATGGGGTGCATTCTAGACCATTACGAAATCTTTGCAACCCCCAAATTCACTTATTTGAAACGGGCGTTGGTTTTTTCTACAAAACTTAAGAAAAATCGTATTTTTCATCTATTTTTTGATCATATTTATCATTTTTTCTCTTATTTCTTTCAACATGAGCATTTCATTTCCAATCTTTAAAAGTCTTTTAAGCTTGAAATTTAAGCCTTAGCATTTATTTTTTCTTTCAGCAGAGTCTTACCAATCTTCTAGCAACGTTGTTTTCAGGCTTAAAATCACTCTTTATTCCGTTCATCTCTGTATTTTTGATAAATCATCTTTCTAAAGACGTAGTTCTTTATTTAATACGCGCCTAAGCTGAAAAACTGTCACATTGCTATAAAGACACCTAATTATTTAACAAGAATGGAGTGCTTAGTCTGTTTTTATTTCATTTGCGCAATAGCAAAGCCCTCTTCTATCCACATCTCAATCAAAATAATTCAAGACAGAGCTGAAATAACAGCCACGATAAAGCTTAATGATACAGAGCATCTAGATATAAGTAGAAAACGCTGTGCTATCTACCTGTAAGGTAATGACCATCTTTATTTAAGAGCCTGTTGCACCTAACTTTTATGACAACTCGTTATTTGTCTGCGAGAAACTGATTTTAAAAAACTAAATTTTTGCCAATAAAAAAGGAAGAGATCTCTCCCAAAACCTCTTCCTCGGAGTTAGATCGTTATCTGATCCATAGATGTCATTATTATAGTTATCTTAAAAAAAGTCCCTTGGGGAAGAGACTTGAAAACTGTGGAGAGTTATTCTTATTGACCCTTCTAGCGATGTTAAAAACATCGACTAGACGTTGAAATCTTATACACACTCATTTTAAATTGCAATATTTTTGGAAAAAATTAAGCATTGTTTTTATAAGGTTTTTTTTGAATTTACTTATTTGATTTTTTTATAAAGATTAAAAAATAAAAAGCAGGCCGAAGCCTGCTTTTATATCAATGACTTAAAGCATATATATGCACTGACTTAGTCTGTAAAAGTGACTTTCGCAATGGCTTTTTTACCCGACTGGATAATTAAAGTGACATTTTCTTTAACAGAGAAACTCATATCGACCACGTTCCAATCGACTTTGACCGCACCACGACCCACGGCATCTTTTGCCGCTGCAGCATTTGGGTTTAAACCGGCTACGCGAAGAATTGTTGCAATAAACAACTCGCCACCAAATTCTGCACGTGAAATTGTCACTTCAGGTGTTCCTTCGGGTAACTCACCCTCAGTAATCAGATTACCTGCACCTTTATGTGCATTTTCTGCCGCTTCTGCACCATGGAAACGCTCTACCAACTCAAGCGCAAGAATCTTTTTCACTTCTTGTGGATTACGCCCTTCAGTAATTTCGTTTAGCAGAACTTTAATGTCTTCAACGGATTTAAAGCTGAGTAAATCGAAATAGCGTTCAATTAAAGCATCTGGCATCGAAAGAACTTTTTGATACATCGCGCCTGGTGCATCAAATACTCCAATATAGTTCCCCAAAGACTTAGACATTTTGTTCACACCGTCTAAACCTTCAAGGATTGGCACTGTAATGCAGACTTGCGCTTCTTGATCATAACGACCTTGAAGTGTACGCCCCATCAATAAGTTAAATGTTTGGTCTGTGCCGCCTAATTCAACATCTGCCTCAAGGGCAATCGAGTCATAACCTTGAACCAATGGATATAAAAACTCATGAATTGCAATCGGTTGATGGTTGTTATAACGCTTGGTGAAGTCATCACGCTCAAGCATGCGAGCAACCGTTTGCTGTGAGGCCAATTGAATCAAGTCAGCAGCCGTTTTTTCGGCAAACCATTCAGAGTTAAAACGCACTTTGGTTTTATTTGGATCAAGAATTTTAAACACCTGTTCTTGATACGTTTTTGCATTTTCAAGCACTTGCTCACGCGACAATGGTGGGCGTGTTGCACTTTTTCCAGTCGGGTCACCGATCATCGCGGTATAATCCCCAATCAAGAAGGTCACATCATGACCCAAGTCTTGGAAAGTTTTCAGTTTATTAATTAAAACCGTATGCCCCAAGTGCAAGTCAGGCGCAGTCGGGTCAAAGCCCGCTTTAATTTTTAAAGGACGATTTTCTTTTAATTTCTTCAGAAGATCTTCTTCAGAAATAATTTCATGCGTGCCTCGTTGAATGAGAGCAAGTTGTTCTTCAGCCGGCAGGAAATTTGACATCACAAAACCCAAACACATCAGTTATTCAATTTGTGCGATATACTAACACTTTTTCAGCACATTGCAGGCTTTAGAGTAATCATGACAGCGATCTATATTGGGGTAATGACTGGCACCAGCATGGATGGTGTTGATATTGTTGCTGCTTCTTTTGATCCATTGCAGCTTCACGCCACCCTCACTCTTTCTTTCGACCCAGATTTACGCGATGAACTGATGGCACTCACTTTGCCCGGTGACAACGAAATCGACCGCATGGGCAAGGCAGATGTGGCTTTAGCAAAGATGATTGGCGAAGGCATCAATCAGCTGATTGAGCAAAGTCATTTAGATCGTAGTCAAATCAAAGCTATTGGCTCACATGGACAAACCATTCGCCACCGTCCAGAGCACGGTTTTACCCTGCAAATTGGTGACCCAAACATCATCACTGAAATCACCCAAATTCCTGTGATTTCAGATTTTCGACGTCGTGATATGGCCGCAGGTGGCCAAGGTGCCCCGCTGGTTCCTGCGTTTCACCAAGATATATTCCAACATGAGAGCATTCATCGCGTCATCTTAAACCTAGGCGGCATCGCCAATGTCAGCATGTTGCCTGCAGGCCAACCTGATCAGGTCTACGGTTTTGATACAGGCCCAGCCAACATTTTAATGGACGCTTGGTGTGAACGTTTTACTGGGCAGCCCTACGATGAAAATGGCAATTGGGCAGCTTACGGCCATCCGATTCGCAGCCTGCTCGATCGGCTACAATCACATGAATATTTTTCCAAAGAACCACCGAAAAGTACCGGTCGTGAAGACTTCAATCTAGAATGGCTAGATGAACAAATTGCCGACTGGCGCAATGACCTTGAATACGACGAGCTTGAAGACAGTCCTGAAAATGTTCAGGCCACCTTAATGAAGCTCACCACACGCGCCATTAAAAAAGCCATCTATCGCTCCGATATGGATACTGGTGAAGTCTACGTCTGCGGCGGTGGTGCGTATAACTCGCATCTTTTAGAACAATTACGCTGGCGCTTACGTAAGCACAATTGGTCTGTACAAACCACCTCCGCGATTGGCTTAGCCCCAACGTGGGTGGAAGCAACCGCCTTTGCTTGGTTGGCCATGCGCTTTATCCAACAACTCAGTGGCAATTTGCCGACAGTGACAGGTGCACGGGGCGACCGTATTCTCGGGACGATTACTGCGGTTTAAACATCAAAGCGCTTCTAACCTTTTAGTCGCAACCCGAGCAAATCAAAAAAAGCCAGTCAGGTGAATAACCGACTGGCTTTTTATCTATTTCAGCGATTTTTTGCTGTTAATGTTAACGCATCATCAACTTGGCATTTTCCTGCCGAAAGGCTTTTAAAATTTGCTGTCCCGCTCGTCCAGTAGGGCTTAAACCTAAACGGATTTGCTCCTGTCGAATGGCTTGACGAGTTTTATCACCAATCAAACCATCTACCGCACCAATATCATAGCCACGATTCAGTAAAAACTGCTGAATTTCACGACGTTCAGAACGTGAAGTGCCTGCATCATCAGTTGGCCAAGTTGTACTAAAACCGCCTTGCCCTTGTAAACGGTCTGACAAATGCGCAATCGCTAATGCATAACTTTCTGCTGCGTTATAACTATAGATTGCATCAAAGTTTTTAAACACTAAAAACAGTGGACCATTTTCACCAGCAGGTGCCATCAACCCCGCTTGCGAGCTAGAAGATAAATTGCCTTGAATTAACGCTGAGCCATCTGCGCGTACCAAGCCATTCTGCACCCAGTAAGACAATGACTTCTTATTGCGACGACTTTCACCACTCAGAGAAATCGCTTGCGGATTTTTTACTTCAAAGCCCCAAGGCTGCCCAGTTTGCCAACCGCGTTTTTTGAGGAAATTGGCTGTTGATGCCAAAGCATCTGTAGTACTCGACACCAAATCACGGCGTCCATCGCCATCAAAGTCGACGGCCAGCTCTTCATAAGTCGATGGCATAAACTGGGTATGGCCAAACGCACCTGCCCATGAGCCTTTCAGTTGTGACTCCGTTAAATCGCCACGCTGTAAAATACGCATAGCGGCAAAAAACTCTCCACGGAAATAGCTTTGGCGGCGCCCTTCACAACTCAATGTGCCTAAAGCTTGTAATAATGGATATTTACCTGAAATATCGCCAAAATTACTTTCCACGCCCCACACGGCAACCACGGTCTCCGCAGGCACACCATATGCTGCCGCAACACGATTCAACACTTCACGATGCTGCGCCAATTTTTGCTGACCTACTGCAACACGCTCATCATCCACCAATCCTGACAAATAATCCCAAATCGGCGTGGAAAATTCAGGTTGGTAATTTAATTTTTCAATCACAGAATAATCAGGCGCTAAATTTTGTGTGTAGCGATCATAAGTGGACGCAGACACACCATTCGAAATCGCTTGGTTTTTTAAATTGGCAATACAGCTTTGAAATGAATTCTGAGGACGATAATCGGAAGTTGCGACATTTGAACTGCCTGTAACTTTTTGACCATTAATAATAAGCTCAGCATTCGCCTGAGTCGCCGCTAAAAAAAATGAACCTAAAAGAAAAGCAAAACGGTGCATAAAATCCCTAATGATTCTTTATCTCTGAATTATGCTTTTAACCTTAACACTTTCGATTTCACTTTTCTGAATCAAAACGTAAATGAATATTCATTTTGGTTTAAATTCAAAACCATCTTTTAAATTTAAAACCACTTATCCACAATACTACAGATCTCAACTTTTGAATTCAAAAACAACCTTTAGTTCAGCAAGCACTTTAAATTCAATCATCTTGTTTTAAATTTATTTTATCCACATTTTTATTTAACATTCATAATCAACAATATACAAAGAATTAAACTTCGAAACCCAAGCTCAATATTTTTAAATTCAAAACTTTAAATTCATCTCACAGACTTTAAATTTATTGTTTTGAATTTAAATTCAAACAGCATCAAAACTTTTAAATTCATTTTAAATTTAAACACTCGATTTAAATTTAAAACCCACTTTTAAATTCAAAATTTTACTTCTATTTTTTAAATTCAAAACATACTTGAAAAGATATCCACATACCCAAGTTGATAGAGCTCTCTACTGTTTCACTTTCTTTTAGGTGAAAACCAGTGTCACATTCAATTGTAGACGCTGTTTTAAACGTGCTTCTCTGCACAAAACTCGCTTTATTTTGCTTTCAGTTTATTTTTCTATGCGCTAATTTTATCAAAACGGATAAAAAACACTCAATTTATTTCAATTTTGATCCGATTAACGGTCACTTTTTTCAAAGAGGCGCAATCATGCCTGAATGAGTCCAAATAAAAAAGCGACCACTATCGTGATCGCTTTTTTTAACAACAACTGAAGCTTTAGATGGTCATATCTTCGCTCAGTGCCAATGGATTTGGTAAGATTTTAGCCAACTGGCGACATAGCATCGTGAGTTGAGCGGTATCATTCGGCATTAAAGTTAGGTGACCAATCTTACGACCTTCACGTTCTTCCTTATTATAAAGATGTAGATGTACACCTTCTAAGGCCAAGACTTGTTCAGACTGTGGATACTGACCAATAATATTGATCATGACCGTAGGGCGAACGACTTCAGTTGAACCCAAGGGTAAGCCTGCAACTGCACGAATATGGTTTTCAAACTGAGAGCATACTGCGCCTTCAATCGACCAGTGTCCTGAATTATGCACACGTGGCGCCATTTCATTGGCATACAAACCTTTGTCTGTTACAAACAGTTCTAAGGTCAACACGCCAACATAATTCAAATGATTCAATAGGCGAGTGATGTAGTCTTGTGCAACGGGTTGTAAGTCCGCACTATTCGGTGCAGGAACAATCGAATGCGACAAAATACCATGATGGTGATGGTTTTCAGCCAATGGCCACGTTTTCACATCGCCATTTTGACCACGTACCGCAATGATCGAAACCTCACGCGAGAAGGTCACAAAGCTTTCTGCAATTAAACTACCAGCAGGGCCTAATTCAGCCCATGCTTGTTCAATTTGCTGCTCAGAACGCAATACGAACTGACCTTTACCATCATAGCCACCTGTGGCTGTCTTCAGCACAATCGGTAAACCCAGCTCAGCAACCGCAGCGCTTAAATTTTCTAGGGAATCTACCGCTTTATAAGGCGCAACAGGAATCTCAAGCTCATCAAATAATGCTTTTTCAGACAAGCGATGCTGTGCAATAGCTAAAGCCTGACGCGGCGGATGCATATCTTTTTGCTTGGTCAACACATCAACATCAGACAAAGGCGTATTTTCAAACTCAAGGCTGAAGACATCTGCACTGGCAATAAAGTCTTGTAAACCGTTTTCAGTTTTGCTTGAAATCACCGTTCCTAAAGCCGCTGAAGGGCAGTGGGTACTGCTATCAAAAAACGTACATTGAATATTTAGTGGCAAAGCCGCTTGTGCCATCATGCGACCCAGCTGCCCACCACCAAAAATACCGATGGTTTTATTCATGAGGAATGCCCCGTATTAAGCTTGGCCTGGAATATTGCTGCTTGCGACTTTGTCGGTTTGTGCAGCACGGAAATCTGCTACATTTTTTGCAATTTCAGGACGTGTCAGACCTAAAATTTGTGCTGCCATAATCGCGGCATTGGTTGCGCCTGCTGGACCAATTGCTAAAGTACCCACTGCAATACCTGCTGGCATTTGCACAATGGATAACAGTGAATCGACACCGTTTAAAATCGAAGACTTCACTGGCACACCCAGTACAGGCAAATCAGTTTTCGCCGCACACATTCCCGGTAAATGCGCCGCACCGCCTGCACCCGCAATAATCACTTGGATACCACGGTCACGTGCTTGTTCAGCATATTCAAAAAGACGATCTGGCGTACGGTGCGCAGACACAACTTCCGCTTCAAATGGGACACCAAGTTGCTTAAGCATATTGGCAGTGTGTTCGAGAGTGGCCCAATCTGATTGAGAACCCATGATAATTCCAACGAGAGGAGTGTCTTGTGAAGCGGCCGCATTCATTGCAATGTTTCCAGAGATAGTTAAGAGAGATAAATCTCGACTAGCGCCAAGCTTTAATAAGAGCCCCGTATTATAGACTGATTTTTCAGCTCTCCAAAATTTAACCGTGCAACTAAATGCAGATTTTTCTTGTTTTTTTATTTCGTAGCATAAAACTTAAATAAAAAGAGGACTGTAGCCTCATTTTTTGAGTTATTGGCTGCGAAAAACAAAATACACACAACCAAATAAACACAGTCCGGCCCACAAATAATCGAGCTTAAAAGGCTGTTTAAATAAGAAAAGCATAAACGGTACAAAAACCAAGAGCGTCACCACTTCTTGGGTGATTTTCATTTCACCCATTGACCAGCCTTGCTGTGACAGCATACGGGTCGCAGGAATCATAAAACTGTATTCCACCAATGCAATGAACCAGCTAAATAAAATGGCTTGCCAAAGCGGCACACCCGGCAAAAATTTTAAGTGTCCATACCATGCAAGTGTCATAAAACAGTTGGCAATAATCAATAAAATAAAGGGCAGGGACATGAAGCAAGATCGCCGAGTTTAGGAGCATTTTATTCTACGTTTTTTGCTAGGAAATTCAGCAAATATTGCACTTTTTAGCCGACTTTTTTACAAAATAAAAGCGTTGTTCAACGCCGCAGAATAATTAAACGATTAGATACAAGAATCACTATCTTTTCGCTAAGCGCCTTGCTATGGTTGCTTTCACATCGAATTAATCACGACAACAGCACCAACAATACGTGATGTGTCTATAAAAGCAGTGGAGTGAGGCGGAATGCATCTGCATATTTTGGGTATTTGTGGCACCTTTATGGGGTCTTTAGCGCTTTTAGCACGTGATCTTGGCCACACAGTGACGGGTTCGGATCTAAACGTTTATCCTCCCATGTCGACCCAACTCGAAAATGCAGGCATTACCTTAATGCAAGGTTATGACCGCAGTCATTTACAACCGCATCCTGATTTAGTCATCGTCGGCAATGCCATGAAACGCGGGATTGATGCCGTTGAATACATGCTCAATGAAGGCTTGCCCTATATTTCAGGCCCACAATTTTTGGCCGATCATGTGCTCCAAGGCAAACACGTACTTGGTGTAGCAGGGACCCACGGTAAAACCACCACCACCACCATGTTGGCTTGGGTATTGGATCAGGCAGGTTTAGAGCCAGGTTTCCTGATTGGCGGTGTACCGTTAGGTTTCTCTGAAAGTGCGCGGTTAGGTGGTGGCAAATACTTCTGTGTCGAAGCCGATGAATATGATTCTGCCTTTTTTGACAAACGTTCGAAGTTCGTGCATTACCACCCAAAAACAGCCATTTTGAATAACCTTGAATTTGACCATGCCGACATTTTTGATGATCTAGCAGCGATTCAAAAACAATTCCATCACTTGGTTCGTACTATTCCAAGTGAGGGTCGTATCATTGCGCCAATTACTGAAAGCAATATTGATGAAGTTTTAGAGCAGGGCTGTTGGACACCTGTGGTTCGTACCTCTTTAGAGGCCCAAGACAAGTCTGAATTGTATGCCGAACAACTCAGTGCTGATGGTTCACACTTTAAAGTACTCCAACACGGCGTGGTGAAAGGCACGGTGCAATGGAACATGACAGGGCAGCACAGCGTAGCCAATGCTTTGGCGACTATCGCTGCGGCTGAACACGTCGGCGTGAGCATTGAAACAGCGTGCGAAGCACTGTCTAACTTTGGCGGCGTGAAGCGCCGTATGGAGCTTTTAGGCACGGTGCGTGGCGTTGAAGTGTATGATGACTTTGCCCATCACCCAACCGCAATTGATACTACGCTAGAAGGCGCACGTAAGCGTTTAGGCGAACGTAAGTTGTGGGCAATTATTGAACCTCGTTCAAATACCATGCGCATGGGAAGCCATAAAGATGGACTCGCGCACTCTGCGCGTTTGGCGGATGAAGTGATTTGGTATCAACCAGAAGGTTTAGACTGGGACTTACAACCTGTCATTGCGGCTGCACCCAACAAGGCCGTAGTCGCACGTACATTAGATGATATTATCCATACCATCGTCAGTGAAGCAGGCGAGGGCGATGCAGTCGTGATCATGTCCAATGGTGGCTTTGGTGGTTTACACCAAAAATTGATCAGTGCCTTGAACGCAGAATAAATTGTCCCATTAGAAGAAAAAACCCGCATATTGCGGGTTTTTTTACAAGCATACCCAATTAAAAACCAGACATCGTACCCGTATATTCAAAGTCTTTTAGTTTTGACCAACCTTGAACCGTGTCTCCCAAGCGTTTGCTGAAATACATGATCGAAACCCACTGTTCTTGGCCATCATCATAGGTGCTATAAGCAGTGATATGGTCATTTTTAATCATAAACAGATCTTTGATTTTACAAGCATTGCTCGGTGCTGAATGAAAATACACTCTGGTTGGAGCAGTCACTTTCATGCCCCAACGTGGAATAATCTGAACTTCTTTTTGTTCTGCCTTTTCCTCAAGTTTTACACAATCTTCAGCATGCAATAAAGGGGCAACTGAACAGAATAGGGCCATAGATAAAAGCGTCTTCATATACTTTAATTTCACCATCATTCAGCGCTGCAAAACACAAAATAGAACTGTAATGGCAGCTATATCGATCTCATTTTAGTTTAACGCTTAGAACCGCGATGAATGCTGTGAACAATTAAGCCGCGACATCTTCAAAACTTTTCTCACGGCGAAACATCACATCGACATAAGAGCAGGTCGGGATAATCTTCAGGTTTTTCTCACGTGAAAAATCAACCAGAGTATCCAACAGCAAACGCGCCACACCTTGACCTCGCAGTGAATCATCGACCCAAGTATGGTTGGCATCGATGGTTGTGTCATCCCGCCAAATATAACTAATTTCAGCAATGCGCTGACCTTCTGCATTATTTAAAAAAAACTCACCTTTTTGATCGCGATCTACATGTTGAAATTGCATAGCACACTCGTTGAATGGATTGATTTATCGTTCTCTATCTTAGTGAAATAAAACATCATGAATAGATGGATCTTTGTCGAATACCGATTTGGAAAAAGGGCACAAAGGTAAAATTTTCACACCCTTATCACGGGCAAAGTTAACCAAAACATCCAATAACTGACGCCCCACATGTTGCCCACGGAGCAACTCACTGACCCAAGTGTGATCAATGATAAATTTATCGTCCCCAGCCCAACTATAAGTCATTTCCGCCACACGCTCGTTTTCTTGCTCAACAAAAACTTCGCCTTTACTACCTGTTTCTTGATGTTGAATTTTCATTATTATTCCTCTTTGGTTTACTGTTTTTTTTTAGCTTGCCACAAATTGAAGTAAAATTTTGTCTCATTTATATTTCATCTACAATTTTCTTTAATATTTGCTTAAACCATAAAAATATGCGATGCTTAGCTCACTTTTGGATCAAATCCAAAACCAAATTTATGTTGAACAAGGGGAGTAGCCTCCTCCAAACGTGAAAAATCAATGCCATGCATAACTTTCACGTGTCAGATTATCGTCATTACACTTTGCAAAAAGTCGGTATCTGAGCATTTTAGCGCACAAAATACATACGCTAAAATGTAGGCAAGACCTTGATCATGTTGTCACAGATGTTTATTTCATCTGGCAGCAGGTCAAGGTTTTTTTGTGGCCGATTGCTGGATGTGGAGGATTTCATGGAATCTATCGGCAATTTATGGCTATACCTTGCTTTTTTCGGCATTGTTACCGTGATGCTACTGATCGACTTTTTAGGCTTTAAACAAAAAGAAGGCCAAGAAGTTAAAATCAAAACAGCCGCTTTATGGAGTATTGCGTGGGTTTCCGTCGCATCACTCTTTGGTGCAGGTCTCTGGCTTTATCTACAACAAACTGCAGGTGTCACTGTGGCCAATACCAAGGTCATGGAGTACTTCGCAGGTTATCTACTTGAAAAATCTTTAGCTGTCGACAACGTCTTTGTCTGGCTGATGATCTTTGCTGCTTTTGCCATCCCACCTGCACTACAACGCCAATTACTGCTGTATGGTGTATTGGGCGCGATTATTCTACGTACCATCTTTATTTTTATTGGCGCGTGGTTTGTACAAGAGTTCTCATGGATTCTATATATCTTCGGTGCGTTCTTGGTGTATACGGGTTTCAAATTCTTCAAAGGGCAAAACGAAGAAGAAACCGATATCGAAGATATGGCGATCTTAAAATGGCTACGTAAACATATGCGGATTACCCCGCAAATGCATGGCAATAAGTTCTTTGTCCGTCAAAACGGGATGTTATGGGCAACGCCGCTGTTCTTGGTGTTGATTCTAGTTGAAGCGTCGGATGTGATTTTCGCGGTGGACTCCATTCCTGCAATTTTCGCGGTGACTTCTGATCCGTTTATTGTGTTGACTGCAAACTTAATGGCGATTTTGGGTCTACGTGCGATGTTCTTCTTGTTGTCTGGTGCAGCAACCAAGATGCATTATCTCCCGTATGGTTTAGGTATTATCTTGGTATTCATCGGCTTTAAGATGCTCATGTTGGATGTGTTCCATATGCCAATTTGGATTTCACTGGGCTTTATTGTGTTGGTGCTGACCATTACTGCGATCTTGTCGATTCGATACAGTAAGAAACATCATCAAACCACCCTCTAATGTTTTAAAAAAGCCTTCCACTGTGAAGGCTTTTTTGATGGCTAAATCTTAAATTGTACAAGACTTAATCCTATGATTTTCGGTGCAAATGTACTGTACTTTATGCAGACAGCTCCCTATGATAAGCGGGCTTAAAACCCTTGGTTTTACCTGTAAAAATAAAAGAACCTGAAGGTTGCTCATCCATGCGTACCAAAAAATTAACTCTTGTTGTAGTGCCGGTTTTACTCACGGCATGTAGCGGTTCTAAAACCCTACAACAGGATGTTTACAATAACCAATACAACTGCTACCAAGACTGGCATTTTGAACTGTGCGAACCTGCTAACGAAAATAGCGAATCGAGCTATAGTGGCTCTACTGGGGTTTATATCGGCCCACAATATTATAAAAATAACCGTAAAGTCCGTTACATGGGCCAAATCTTGAAAGCTCGCGGACGTCATTCGACGGGTACACCCAGAATCTCAACTCACGTTTTTAGCCATGCCAAATCCCAACCCATTCGTGGAGGCTTCGGCCGTGGCGGAGGCTCGTTCGGAGGTTAATACATGAAACGAGTTCTATTCCCTGAGCGAGCAAACTGGCAACAGGCGCATCAAGAGATCGGTTTTGACTACTACAACTTGCCGTCGCGGGATGGTTCAATGTATTGGTCAGAAGGGGTAGCTTATGAGTTTAGCCTCAAGCAAATTGAACAGCTTGAAGATGCCTCGAACGAATTACACCAAATGTGTCTTGAAGTGGCAGGGGATATGATTCAACGCGGTCATTATCCCGAATATTTTCAACTCCCCCCAGCAGCGATTCCTCTGATTGAGCATTCATGGAAAAACCAAGCGCCAATGCTGTATGGTCGTTTCGATTTTGCCTATGATGGTCAAGCCATCAAAATGCTGGAATACAATGCCGATACGCCAACGGGTTTACTCGAAGCCTCAGTTGCATAGTGGCATTGGATTGAACAGGTCGAAAATATTGCAAACCGTGATCAGTTCAACAGCATTCATGAAAAGCTAATTGAGCGTTGGAAACAGCTCTATCCTGCGCGTAGCCGTGTCCATTTCGCAGCCTGTCAAGAAGCAGGGCGTGAAGATTGGGGCAATTTAGAATACCTCATGGATACTGCTTTTCAGGCAGGCTTAAATGTCAGCGAACTGTCGATGGAAAACATCGGTTGGAATGGCACAGCCTTTGTCGATTTGCATCAGCAAGAGATTCAGCATTTATTTAAGCTATATCCGTGGGAATGGATTTGGGAAGAAAGTTTTTCGCAGTTTCTCAAACCCGAAACCGAATGGATTGAACCATGTTGGAAAATGCTGCTCTCCAATAAAGCCCTATTGATCGAGCTATGGAAACGCTTTCCGAATCATCCATTGTTATTAGAAACCCATGCTTATGATGCGCACGCCCACTACGCAGGGAAATGGGTACGTAAGCCCATCTTAGCGCGCGAAGGCGCAAATATTCATATCTTACAAAACAATGTCGATTGCGGCGCAGCCTCAGGTAGTTTTTACTTCGATGACTACGACAAATATGGTTATGTCATGCAGCGCTGGGTAAAAACTCCGTTGCATGAAGGCATGCTGCCCACCTTGGGACTTTGGATGGTCGGAGATGAATGTGCGGGGATGTCACTGCGTGAAGATGTGTTTGATGTGATTGGCAATGATGCGCATTTTGCTGCGCATTATTTTGTGGAATAAAGTGGCGCTCTAAATCACCTATTTAAAATAAGTGTCCAAAGATTAATGCGGGTCTGTTCAGGCGTTTTAGTAGGAGCACCATCACTTTTAGGTTATTCACGACAGAGTCTTATCTTTTTTAAGTTCGATACTGGGAGCTCAATTATTCTTTTGTTTCGCCAAATGAGAAGCGAAGCTTTGTAAGGAAAGCATTTGTCCTCCGCAAAACCTATTCACTTTCTATAATTAAAAAATTTGTGTTGCAAAAACAATCTATTCCAAACACTACGCAGGTTGCGGATGACGCTTCCGTGTATCAAATAATGTTTAAGTTGAAAAAGAAAATGCCTGTCAAATCTAAAACTGACAGGCATATATTCAAAGACAATATTTTTTCAAGCTTAAATGGTATGCGCTTTAACCCGCTTCATATAAGACACCAAACGCGTAAAAAATAAGATTTGCAGGAAAATGGTAAACAGCGAAATAGTCCACTCATACCAATTATCAAACGCCGTGCCTTCTAGATTAAAAGCAAAATAAAGCCCCAATAACAATGCCCCAAATACAACACCAGCTACAGTGGTTTGTACCAAAATGAGAAAAGACAACGCTGTGATTCGACCTAAGAAATGCTCACCCTCATCGCCACCATTGGCTTTATAAGCGCTTTGAATCCCGATAAACATAATCAATAAAGTCAGAAGTCCCTCAACGCCAATCACACGGACATCACCATAGGGTGAATACATGCCGTAGTAATACACCACTGAAACCAATAAGGCGGTGACTAAGTAATAATTTTTATAATGCTTTTTATCGAGGGTATTGCTAGATAATTCATGTGCTAATGCTTTGGTATTCCAAAAATACATGCCGGTCATGGTCTCTTATTTTATCAATGCCGACACTGTACTGACTCAGCATTTAAAGATAAAGACTTTCTCAACAAAATTTTGCGAATAGATTGAATCATTTAAGCTCAAAGCTTGTGCGTATGTATTACATAAAAAATCATGATCTTATCGATGGCACAGGTACATGTCTGGCTTTAAAACAGTTCAAGTTCTAAGAAAATACTGTTCCAGTCTTTCATTTAAAATGTAGCGTTCACAACACACATAAAAACTTCAGTAAATAGCCGTGAAAAAAATCCAGTTTACGGTACAATCAATCGAAAAAAAGTCAAAACGCAGGTTTAAAATGTCTTCTGTAGTTGCAACGACGGCGGTTCGCGGTCGCTTCCTAGATATTCAGAATACGGTTGCCCAAGCGCGTGAAATTCACGACCAAGTGCGTTACGTAGAAGATGGTTTACTGATTAGCCAAAATGGCAAAATCCAATGGTTTGGATCTTGGCAGGAGGGGCAACAGCACCTTCCTGTTGGCGTCGAGGTTCAGCACTATCCTGAACAATTGATTGTGCCGGGCTTTATCGACACCCACATTCATTTTCCACAAACAGAAATGGTGGGGGCCTATGGTGAACAGCTACTCGAATGGCTCAATACCTATACCTTCCCAACTGAATTACAATTTTCCGATAAAGCCTATGCAGACCAGATTGCCCAATTCTTTGTGCAAGAACTGCTGAAAAATGGCACCACCACAGCCTTAGTCTTCTGTACTGTGCATACCGAATCAGTCGATGCACTATTTGAAGCAGCAGGGCAGCACCAGATGCGTCTGATCGCAGGTAAAGTCATGATGGACCGTCATGCACCTGAAGATCTGTGCGACACACCTGACAGTGCTTATGCGGACTCTAAAGCACTGATTGAGAAATGGCATGGCAAGGGCCGTAACCTGTATGCGATTACGCCACGCTTTGCTCCAACCTCAACACTAGAGCAATTGGCTAAAGCAGGCCAGCTCAAAGCTGAATACCCAGATGTGTATGTGCATACGCATTTAAGTGAAAATAAAAATGAAATCGCTTGGGTGAAAGACTTATTCCCTGAACAGCAAGGTTATCTCGATGTTTATCATCACTTTGGCTTAACCGGTTCGCATTCGGTCTTTGCCCACTGTGTGCACTTAGAAGAGGCTGAGTGGGACTGCATGC
This sequence comes from Acinetobacter sp. AB03, assembly GCF_058107045.1. Taxonomy (NCBI): domain Bacteria; kingdom Pseudomonadati; phylum Pseudomonadota; class Gammaproteobacteria; order Moraxellales; family Moraxellaceae; genus Acinetobacter; species Acinetobacter sp. AB03. The sequence continues at coordinate 3,191,830 of NZ_JBUEBA010000002.1, forward strand.
ATCAGACTGACTCTGCCATTGCTTTCTGTCCGACCTCCAACCTATTTTTAGGTAGTGGTTTATTTCCGTTGAACAAGACTTGGGAAAAGCAGGTAAAAGTTGGACTGGGTACAGACATTGGTGCAGGGACCTCTTTTAACCAACTACAAACTCTGAATGAAGCTTATAAAGTGCAGCAGCTTCAGGGCGATAAACTGTCTGCTTTTGAGTCGCTCTACCACGCTACGCTGGGCGGTGCCAAAGCACTGAGCTTGGATGATAAACTCGGTAACTTTAATTTGGGCAAAGAGGCCGACTTTGTTGTGCTCGATCTCAAAGCAACTGCGCTGCAAGCATTACGTCAGCAACGTGCAAAAGGGATTGAAGATGCGTTATTTGCCCTAATGACCATGGGTGATGACCGTAATATTCATGCGACTTATATTTTTGGTCAGAAAGCCTATGTGCAAAACTAAGTAGCAAATAGCAAAAATTTAAGCAGCTAATCGAGTTTTGAAACAACTTTGATTTTCGCCTCTAAACCAAGCAGCATCCCGCCTGTAATGAAATGATTACATTTCCAGCGGGCAAAAGGGGGTGCATCTCGTTTAGAGATATATTAAAATTAATGCATATATAGAGGTGTTGCAGGTCAACGCCTTTTTTATTTTTGATTTTTTTTAATTTTTAGGTATCTACCCATGACCGTTCAAATGAGCGTAATGATTTCTACTGAAGAGATTCAAGCGAAAGTAAAAGAGCTTGGTGCACAAATCGATGCGCATTATGCAAACAGTGATAAGGAACTCGTACTGATTGGTTTATTACGTGGTTCAGTCATTTTCATGGCAGACTTATGTCGTACCATTTCAAAACCCCATGAACTCGATTTCATGACGGTTTCGAGCTACGGTGGCGGTACGGTATCTTCACGTGATGTAAAAATTTTAAAAGATTTAGACGGTGAAATTCGCGGTAAAGATGTCTTGGTCATTGAAGACATCATCGACTCAGGCAACACCTTGAGCAAAGTACTCGAAATTTTAGAAACACGCTCTCCCAACTCAATTGAACTATGTACCTTAGTCAGCAAACCTTCACGCCGTGAAATTGAACTCGATGTGAAGTTTTTAGGCTTTAATGTCGAAGATCGATTCATTGTGGGTTATGGCTTAGACTACGACCAAAAGTACCGTCATTTGCCATTTATTGGTGAAATTGGTCTTTAAGATCAATCGACAAAAGAGTGGCCGAAGGCCACTTTTTTTATTTTTATCGTGAGCTAAGTACATAAAACATACAGTTTTTAGCAGATTCGCTCTACTGCACAGTCGCATTATGCCTGATGATATTTTTGCACATGATGTAAAAACAAAGACATGATAAAAAAGGAGCTGGCTCATGTGGTCACTTATTGTTGCAATCGTGATTGGTTTTATTGCAGGTCTCATCGCACGCGCTATCCATCCTGGCGATGACAAAGCGGGATTTATTGTCACTACTTTACTGGGGATTGCAGGTTCTCTCGTAGCCACTTATGGTGGTCGTTTACTTGGTCTCTATAGTGAAGGCTCTGCCGCAGGCTTTATTGCGTCAGTTATTGGGGCTATTGTTATTCTATTCATTTACAACATGGTCACAAAAAAAACCTAAACTCAGCCATTAAAAAAAGCACCGTTTCAGGCATTGCTGTCCCACAATTTTTCACAAGAGGAAGCTCAAATGAGCTTCCTCTTGTTTTATGGGTATTCGTATTGGTATTCACCAGGCAAGTCGCTCTGACTTGTGGGTAAGGGGCAGCTGCTGTTTTGCCTTTGGATGAACCAAAGTGCTTAAAGTTTTCTTCTGTATGAGGCATAGACCAAACAACACCATCTACAGCACAAACGCATAGACCGTGAAAGTTGCTATATTGTTGTTGTGAGTCTTTAAACCATGCCTGACTTAATGTCGAAAATAAAGCACTCATGGGCTCTAAGCCTAAGCGCTGTCTTGCTTGTACGGATGCACTCGGTACACAGTATTCTGCCGTACCGAAAACAAGTTGCAATTGTTGAACCACATACCAAATCGGTTGATTTCGAAATAGAGCAAGTCCGATCACCAGCCAAACAACATGTTCAGCAGGCAGTTTTCTTTTTCGAATTGATGCTTTACCTGTTTGGTTTAAGCAATCTTCAATCCAGTTTAAATCAATCAATTCACTGAATTGTGAAAGTGAAGGTAGGGTTTGTTTTAATGTTAAATCTAAATTCTGAGATAAATTCATAAAAAAAGAGCGTATTTACATACGCTCTTTTTACAGTATTTTAACTTTTTTTGCTTAACTGACTGGCATTACTGATCAGAGGGCTTTTTTATCAATAGCAGTATTACTTTCCAATACAGAACGATCCAAAAATTTTCCCAAGCAAATCATCCGCACTAAAATCCCCTGTAATTTCGCCGAGAGCATTTTGCGCCAAACGTAGCGACTCTGCGACCAACTCACCTGCGTTATACACCACCAATTGTTCACGCGCTTCAGCAAGGTAAAGCTGAGTGCGTTTCATTGCGTCTAAATGGCGTGTACGTGCAATAAAGGTATCTTCTTCTGGCTGGAAGCCTGCATGCGCTGTAATCGCTTCTATGAGCGCTTGAACGCCAGTTTCTTGCTTTGCCGAAACCATAATATGACGGAAGCCGTTAAAATCTTCGATATGCGATGTCGTTTCCATCAAATCACACTTATTGCCAATCAGCATTAAACGTTTCGGTTCAATATGCTCAGCAAAATATTCTTGCGCCAGTTTGAGTGGGTCTTCGCCTTGGCTTAAGTCATAGACCAAAAGTAACAGATCGGCTTGCTCAATTTCTTTAATGGCACGACGAATCCCTTCTTTTTCGACAATATCACCTGTTTCACGTAAACCTGCGGTATCAGTTAAGGTAATGGGTAAGCCATTCAGGGTAATTTTTTCATGTAAGACATCCCGCGTCGTACCCGCAATATCCGTCACAATGGCGCGTTCAATGCCCGCTAATGCATTGAGCAGTGATGACTTACCCGCATTCGGTTTCCCAGCAATCACCACTTGTAAACCTTCACGCAGCAACTGTCCTTGACGAGCCGATTGTTGCACTTGGTTCACAGCAGCCGTAACACCATCTAAAAGATTTAAAATTTTCCCGTCCGCAAGAAAATCAATTTCTTCTTCAGGAAAATCAATCGCAGCTTCCACATGCAAACGTAGATGAATCAATTGCTCCAACACGCGATTTACTTTAGTTGAAAATGCGCCTTGTAATGAACGTACCGCAGAACGTGCAGCGGCTTGAGACGTCGCATCAATCAAATCGGCGATCGCTTCAGCCTGTACCAAATCCAGCTTGCCATTTTCAAAAGCACGCATGGAAAACTCACCGGCTTTTGCTGCAATCGCACCGAGCTCCAACAAACGCCCCAGTAAAGCATTTTGAATGACAGGGCCACCATGACCTTGCAACTCAACCACATCTTCACCAGTAAACGAGTTCGGGTTCGGAAAACAAATCGCTAAGCCCTCATCCATCACCTCGCCAGACGCATCATAAAACTGGCGAAAACCTGCAAAACGGGCTTTCGGTAAATCTTTTTGGGTCAAGGCCTGTGCAATCTCATAAGACTTGGGACCAGATAGGCGAATGACCCCGACACCACCACGCCCAGGTGGTGTTGCAATGGCAGCAATCGTAGTTCGGTTGTACATAACATTCACCTAAAAATCTTAAAAACGCGCAAAGAAAAATCCGCCTAAGATTACCATCTTAAGCGGATTTATTCAGCTTTTCGCGAAAAGTTGCCTCGATTAACTCGACGCACTTTCCTTATTCAAACGGTCTTTTTCAACAGATTTGTTGATCAAGGTCTGCTGAATAATCGTAATACTGTTGTTGACAATCCAGTACAACACGAGACCCGCAGGGAAGAACAGCATAAAGACTGTGAAAACAATCGGCATGATTTTGAAAACTTTCGCTTGCATTGGATCAGCCGGTTGTGGGTTTAAAGACTGCTGAATGAACATCGTTGCGCCCATTAACAGCGGTAAAATAAACCACGGATCCATCGCTGACAAATCTTGAATCCAAAGTAACCATGGCGCATGACGAAGCTCAACAGACTCCATCAACACCCAGTACAACGCAAGGAAGATTGGCATTTGTAATAACAATGGCAAACAACCCGCAAGCGGATTGACTTGTTCACGTTTATACAGTGCCATCATTTCTTGAGAGAAGCGCATACGGTCTTCACCGAACTCTTCTTTCATACGTTGCATTTCAGGTGCAATGACACGCATTTTCGCCATTGAGCGGTAGCTCTTAGACGACAATGGCCAAAGAATCAGTTTCACCAAGACCGTTAACAAAATAATTGCCCAGCCCCAGTTACCCACTAAACCGTGGAAGAACTCAAGACCCAAGAACAATAATTTCGCAATTGGCCATAACCAACCATAATCAACAGTTTGGTTTAACCCTGTTGCAAGCTCTTTTAACTCAGATTGAACTTTAGGACCTGAATAGAAAGTCGCATCAATCTCAGCCACTGTACCAGCAGGCACAGTAATCGTCGGCGAAGTAAAACCAATGATATTCATATCATCCGTTGACTTACGCGACTCTAATTTCGCGACATAAGGTTGACCATTGGCTTGCGTCAATTTTAAGTCACCAGGAATCCAAGCACTCACAAAGTAGTGCTGAACCATAGCAACCCAGCCGCCTTTCGCCTCAACATTCAATTTTTCTTCATTGAAGTTAGCAAATTTAAGCTTGTTATAATGTTCTTCAGGCGAACCCCAAGCACCACCTAAGAAAGTGCCCAGCGTGAAAATACCTTGATCCGATTTGCCTGGATCATCAGAGTTGTCACGTTTGAGTTGACCAAACATTTGACCCTGCCAGTTTTGACCACTGCGGTTCACCACTTTATGGTTCACAACAACAGGATATTCACCTTGCTTAAAGGTAAAGGTTTTAATGATTTCCACACCATCAGCTGTTTTCAGTACCATCGGTACGGTTAACACTTTGATGCTTTTTCCATCTTCAGTTTGAACCGCCTTGGCATCATTCAATGTATAAGCAGATTTTTCAATCTCATACATTGGACGACCGCTACGGTTACTGTCTGGACCATTAAGACCAATTAAACCAGACTGCGCCACATAAGTACGTTTTGCATCACTTTCAAGCATGACAAATGCTTCGTTACTGTCTTTGCTCTTGTCATGGTTTAACAATTCAATACGAACAATATCACCACCTTTAGGATTAATCCAAAGATGATAAAGGTCAGTTTGTACTGAAATAAGCTGTTGATTTACAGATGCTTTTGCTTCTGTAGCTGGTTGCTGAGTCGCGATATTTGCTTGTGGCATATCAGACGCTGCTGAAGCCGTTTGAGCATTTGGCAAATCTGCAGATACTTCATGTGAAACTGCTGCAGCCTGTTGTGGCTGTGGCTGAGTCTCAGCATGTCCATAATCTTTTTGCCAAGCCAAAATGAGCAAATAAGCGACAACAAACATGGCCCCGAGAATGGCAAACCTGGCCCATTGTTGCATATCGATTACCCCAAGTGGTTAGAGTGATTTTGGTTCAAGAAACAATCACGAAAGGGTACAGCAACCAGATGCTTTTGAGAATCTATTTGCTGAAAAGAGATAAAACGAATCCTTTTGTTTGGAACAGGGTCATACCCCGATCCACCCCAAGGATGACAACGGCAAATACGTTTAGTAGCCAACCACACACCACGCACAGCACCATGTGTATGGACTGCTTCCAATGAATATTGAGAACATGTAGGGATATAACGACAACGCGGTCCAAGTAAAGGACTAATCGCAATTTGATAAAATCGAATTAACCAATGCAGTAACCGGACCATTGGCCATCTCTACTTTTGCAGGGAGGGAGCTATTTTTTGATGCTTTTTGGCAAGACGTTGTAATTTTTGCCAAGCAAATTGTAATTGCTGGTGCAACTCTGCATTAGGCACTGTTTCTATCCCCATTTTAGGCATAACCACAATATCTAAAGTTAATTGCTGTTGATGCAAGCGAAAACTTTCGCGAGCCAAACGTTTTACTCTATTTCTTTCGTGTGCACGACGCACTTTCTTTTTAGCAACAACAATACCCAAACGACTTTGAGGTTGTTCGGTCAGTTTTGCTAGAAATAAGAAATGGGGCTGATGCACTTTAAAAAGCGCACCATCGAAGACACTTTTATAATCGGCAGCACAGCGAATACGAACCTCTGTGCTGAAGCCATAAAGTGTAGTCATAACACCCAAAATCGTTTAAGCCTTAACTATTAATTAAACAGTTAAGCTGTGACGACCTTTTGCACGACGACGAGCTAATACTTGGCGACCAGCTTTAGTAGCCATACGAGCACGGAAACCATGAACGCGCTTACGCTTTAATTCAGATGGTTGGAATGTACGTTTCATATCGAAACTCCAAAAATGATCATTCAATGAAGGTTCGCGAGTTTAGTGTTCATTGCTTGAGCTGTCAATGGGAAACCGATTTTCTTGTGAAATTAAGCCTTTTTATTTGTAACAGCAGCTTGAGCTTGCTCTTTTCTCGATAACATTTAAACAACTGCACTTTTTTCTTATACACAACCTAGATTATTGTTTATTAAAGTGATATAAGTTACCAACAAGATTACCCACACAATTATCCACAAGTCTTTAAATTCACTTACTGTGCATGTTTTTAAATTTAAATTCATTTTGGATCTCCAGTTATCCCCAGAAAACAGGTCTCTTATAAATAAATTCAAATTTATAAATTTAAATTTATTACTATTAGGGCGGTCTTTTTCTGTGGAAATGACGCTTTTTTAATTATAAAACAATAAAATATGGTGTGGATAAGATTGTTTTTATAAAATTAATAGTTTGTGGATAACTTTGTGCTATATTCTATCCACAGTTTGCGGATAAACTTATCCACACCAGTATTTGAATTTAAATTTATTTTCATAAGCAGACTTTTTGAGCAATATCTGCAGAATTTTCCATGACAGATGTGGATAACTTGGTTAGAATGGCGACCCGCTTCGGTGGGTACATAGTGTTTTTATTAATTATCGATGGAATGAATAGGGGTTTCACATGCTTTGGACGGACTGCTTAACTCGCTTGCGACAAGAGCTATCTGGGAATGTCTTTACAATGTGGATACGCCCTTTAGTTGCAGAAGAGTTAAATGACACACTACGTCTTTATGCTCCCAATCCCTATTGGACACGTTACATTCAAGAACATCACCTAGAATTGATTACAATTTTAGTGGAGCAGCTCTCTGAAGGGCGTGTACGTAAAGTTGAAATTTTAGTCGACTCACGCCCAGGTGCAATTTTATCTGCGAGTGAGCAACCTGCAACGACGACTGCGGCTTTAGAGTCTGCTCCAGCACCTGTTGTACGTCCGAAAAAAGAAAAAGAAGAAGGGAATTCTAAAAACAGCCGTAAACGCCAGTTAAATCCTTTATTTTCCTTCTCACTTTTTGTGGAAGGTCGTTCAAACCAAATGGCTGCTGAAACGTGTCGTAAGGTTTTAACTCAGTTAGGTGCTTCTCAGCACAATCCCTTATTTTTATATGGCCCGACTGGTTTAGGTAAAACACACTTAATGCAAGCAGTGGGCAATGCCTTGTTGCAAGCCAAACCGAATGCACGTGTCATGTATATGACGGCAGAAAGCTTTGTTCAAGATTTTGTTAGTTCTTTACAACAAGGCAAAGTGGAAGAATTTAAAAAAAATTGCCGATCTTTAGATCTATTGTTGGTCGATGATATTCATTTGTTGGCGGGTAAAGAGGCGAGTTTAGTAGAGTTTTTCTATACTTTTAACGCACTTTTAGATGAATCTAAGCAAATTATTCTGACTTCAGATCGCTATCCAAAAGAATTAACGGAATTAGATCCACGTTTGGTTTCACGCTTTTCTTGGGGCTTGTCGGTTGGGGTTGAGCCACCAGATATTGAAACCCGTATTGAAATTTTGCTGAAAAAAGCAGAAAGCAATGATGTGGAATTACCACGAAACTGTGCGTTATTTATTGCGCAACAAGTGGTTGCAAACGTACGTGAATTGGAAGGTGCGCTGAATAAAGTGGTGGCCATTTCACGCTTTAAGGGTACAGCTATTGATTTGGATGTTGTGCGTGAGTCATTAAAAGACGTCTTGGCCATTCGTGCACGAACCATCAGTACTGAAAATATTCAACGTGTGGTGAGTGAGTACTTTAGAATTCCACTCAAAGAGTTGGTTGGGCCTAAACGGACCCGTATTTATGCTCGTCCACGCCAATTGGCAATGGGCTTGGCACGTGAGTTAACGGGAGACAGTTTCCCTGAAATTGGTATGGCCTTTGGCGGTCGAGATCACAGTACCGTCATGCATGCTTGTGAAAAAGTTTTAAGTCTGCGCGATGAAGATCCGATCTTCAATGAGGACTATAAAAACTTGCAACGCTTGCTGCAAAGTTAAGCAAAATTGCTCAAATTCTATTCTTGCAATGCGGCATGTTCTGCCGCATAGTACACTGCTAAAAACACATTTATTTATTATTTTATCTTCAGTTTTTCGAGGAATGTATCGTGCGTTTAAAAATCGCGAAAGAAAGCTTACTTAATGTTCTATCACATGTCGTAGGAGCGGTTGAACGTCGCCATACTTTAAATATTCTCTCAAATGTTAAAGTACAAGTAACCCAAGCGTCGTTGACGATCACAGGTTCAGACTTAGAAGTCGAATTGGTTGCAAGTACCCCTCTTACAGAAGGGGCGTGTTTACAAGCGGGTGAAACGACCGTTCCTGCACGTAAGTTGATGGATATTTGCAAATCTTTACCGACTGCAGCACTGATAGACTTACAAATTACTGAAGATCAGCGTTGTATTTTAAAGTCTGGTAATAGCCGTTTTGTGTTGGGGACTTTACCCGCTGAAGATTACCCGTTATTGACCACAGAGAACACGCAAGGCACGCAAGTTGCGGTGACACAGCGTGAATTAAAGCGCCTATTTGAAAAAACTGCATTTGCTATGGCGGTGCAGGATGTGCGTTTTTATCTCACGGGAACCTTACTTGAAATTGATAATAATCAACTGCGTGCAGTGACCACAGACGGCCACCGTTTAGCTCTGTGTGAAACTGTTGCTAGCTCAAATGCCACTCAATTGATTCAAGCGATTGTTCCACGTAAAGCGGTGGGTGAACTACAGCGTTTATTGAGCATTGAAGATGAACAATTGGCGTTGTTGATTGGTCGTGAACTATTGAATGTGACCATTTCTATTGCCAGTCGTGACAAAGAACAAGGGGATACCACGGTTCGTTTCACCACAAAACTGATTGACGGTAAGTTCCCTGATTATCGCCGTGTGATTCCACGTGGTGGGGATAAAAATGTGTTAATTGCACATGATGTCTTTAAGCAATCTTTACAACGTGTTTCGATTTTAAGTAATGAAAAACTACGTGGTGTGTTCTTAAACTTTGCCGCAGACACTTTGCAGCTGCGTGCCAATAACCCAGAGCAAGACGAAGCCGTAGAGGATTTGGCGATTCAATATAATAATGCGCCAATGGAAATGTCTTTTAATGCCCAATATATCTTGGAAGTCTTAGGCGCATTGGATGGTGATGATGTGTCAATGACGATGACCGAAGCAAATCAATCGGTTCTAGTGCAAGATCCAGCTCATCAAGATCAGACCTATGTGGTCATGCCAATGCGTGTTTAAGCCCTAGGTTCAGGCATGCAAATCACGCGTTTAAACATCGAACGTGTTCGAAATCTCAGAACGGTTGCTCTCCATGGATTGCAACCGTTTAATGTTTTTTATGGACAAAATGGTTCAGGTAAAACCTCAATTTTAGAAGCCATTCATCTGTTGGCGACTGGGCGTTCCTTTCGGACCCATATTCCGAAACACTATATTCAAACCGACACCCAAGACGCGATTGTCTTTGCCCAATCCAGTTCTGAAAAAATAGGGATGCAAAAGCTGTTGTCTGGTGAACAGCTCATCAAGGTCAATGGCGACAACATTGCCACTCAAGGCCAGTTGGCTAAGATTCTTCCTTTGCAACTGATTGATCCGCAAAGTACCGATATTATTGATCATGGTGCCAAGCCTAGACGGCAACTATTAGATTGGCTGATGTTCCACGTGGAACCTGAGTTTTATCATGCATGGCAATATTATTCACGGGCATTAAAACAGCGTAATAGTTTACTGAAAACACGACGGAATCTAAGTCTGGCAGATTTGGAGCCGTGGAACAAAATGCTTGGTGATTATGGGGAAATGCTGCATTCGCAGCGCGTCAGCATTGTGGAGCAGTGGAAGGGCTTTTTTGAGCAAGATTTAAAACACCTGCTGCCAGATATCGAGGTTCAGTTAGAATATAGCCCTGGCTTTCATACCGAGGTAGGGTTGCTGCATGACCTGCAAAGTCATCATCAAAAAGACCTTGAACGGCGCTATACCGAGTATGGTCCACACAAGGCAGATTTGCGTTTAAAAACAAGCCTTGGCGATGCCGATGTCGTACTGTCACGTGGACAAAAAAAGCTGTTAATCATAGCCTTAAAACTGTCACAGATTGCAATGCTGCATGCTTGTAATAAGGAAACTGTGGTATTATTAGATGATCTGACAGCAGAATTAGATTTAACAGCACAACAACGTTTAATTGAGCGATTGAGCCAACTGGGTAGTCAAGTTTTTATTACCACTTTAGAGTATGAATCAGTCAAAAATCACTTACATGATTTATCTATTTCTTATCAATTATTCTGTGTTGAAAACGGTCAAGTTCAAGTTGTCGCACAATGATTTTAGATTTTACCCATCACGGGATAGACCTATTTTTCGCTAGGGAGAAACCATGAGTTCAGAAGATCAACAAGCTGCTTCTCAAACGGAACAAACCACAGAAAAAGCTTATGATTCCTCTAGTATCAAAGTATTACGTGGATTGGACGCAGTACGTAAACGTCCGGGTATGTATATTGGTGATACGGATGATGGTTCAGGCTTACACCATATGGTGTTTGAGGTGGTGGATAATGCGATCGATGAGGCGCTTGCAGGTCACTGTGATGAAATTTTGGTGACGATTCACGAAGATGAATCTGTAAGTGTATCGGACAATGGGCGCGGTATTCCGACCGATATTCACCCTGAAGAAGGGGTTTCTGCCGCAGAAGTGATTTTAACCATTCTGCACGCAGGTGGTAAGTTTGATGACAATAGCTACAAGGTTTCAGGTGGTCTACATGGTGTAGGTGTATCGGTTGTAAATGCCTTGTCGCGTAAGTTGGAACTGACGATTCATCGTGCAGGTCATATTCATCAACAAGAATATAAACACGGTGATCCGGTTTACCCACTGACTGTTGTGGGGAATACGGATACGACAGGAACAACTGTCCGTTTTTGGCCAAGTGCTGAAACTTTTAGCCAAACCATTTTCAATGTCGATATTCTAGCGCGTCGTTTACGTGAATTGTCTTTCTTAAACGCGGGCGTGCGCATTGTTTTGCGTGACGAGCGTATTCATGCAGAACATGTGTTTGACTACGAAGGTGGTCTGTCTGAGTTTGTGAAATATATTAACCAAGGCAAAACCCATCTGAACGACATTTTCCATTTCACCGTACAGGCTGAAAATGGCATTGGTGTTGAAGTGGCGTTGCAGTGGAATGATACCTATCAAGAAAATGTACGTTGCTTTACCAACAACATTCCACAAAAAGATGGTGGAACGCATTTAGCGGGTTTCCGTGCGGCATTAACGCGTGGTCTAAACAGCTACATGGAAAACGAAAACTTACTCAAAAAAGAGAAAGTAGCGGTTTCTGGTGATGATGCCCGTGAAGGTTTAACTGCGATTGTTTCAGTGAAAGTGCCTGATCCGAAGTTCTCTTCTCAGACCAAAGAAAAGTTGGTTTCAAGTGAAGTGAAACCTGCGGTTGAGCAGGCAATGAATAAATCATTCTCTGAATATTTGCTTGAAAACCCGCAAGCTGCAAAATCAATTGCAGGCAAAATCATTGATGCGGCACGTGCTCGTGATGCAGCACGTAAAGCGCGTGAAATGACGCGTCGTAAAAGTGCGTTAGACATTGCAGGCTTACCAGGCAAACTTGCGGATTGCCAAGAAAAAGACCCAGCATTATCTGAATTGTATCTGGTCGAGGGTGACTCTGCGGGCGGTTCAGCTAAACAAGGCCGTAACCGTAAGATGCAAGCGATTTTACCGTTGAAAGGTAAAATCCTAAACGTGGAACGTGCGCGTTTTGACAAGATGATTTCATCTCAAGAAGTCGGTACGCTGATCACGGCATTGGGTTGTGGTATTGGTCGTGAAGAGTACAATCCGGACAAGTTGCGTTATCACAAAATCATCATCATGACCGATGCTGACGTGGATGGTTCGCACATTCGTACGCTGTTGTTGACCTTCTTCTTCCGTCAAATGCCTGAGCTGGTGGAGCGTGGTTATATCTATATTGCTCAGCCACCGCTGTATAAGCTGAAAAAAGGCAAGCAAGAGCAATATCTGAAAGATAATGATGCGCTTGAAACCTATTTAATTTCAAACGCGATTGATGAGCTTGAATTGCACATCAGCGATGCTGCACCTGCGATCCGTGGTGAAGCTTTGGCGAATGTGATTGCGGACTATCAAACGTCTCAGAAGAGCTTACAGCGTTTAACTGTACGTTATCCTGCCAGTGTCTTAGATGCGTTGATTTCGGTTGAAGGCTTTAAGCTTGATCAAAACCATGACCGAGCTTATGTTGAGCAGTGGGCTGAACAAGTGCGCAGTGCTGTGGCAGAGATTCAACCGAGCTTGCGTCCTGAGTTAAGCTTAGAAACGTTTGAGAAAGAACTGGCAGATGGTCAAAAGATCGAGACTTACTTACCCCGTATCACCATCTATGTACACAATCTGCCGCACAGCTACTTATTAGATGCAGGCTTATTGGGTTCTGGTGAATATGCACGTTTGTTGAAAAACTCCAAGAGTTGGTTCACGTTGTTGGAAGATGGCGCATACCTACAAAAAGGTGATCGCAAGATTGCAGTCACTAACTTCCATCAGGTATGGCAGCATATTTTGTCTGATTCGCGTCGTGGCATGATGATTCAACGCTATAAAGGCTTGGGTGAGATGAATGCGGACCAGCTTTGGGAAACCACTATGGATCCTGAAAACCGCAACATGTTGCAAGTTACCATTCAGGATGCGATTGAAGCCGATCGTATGTTCTCTTGTTTGATGGGTGACGACGTGGAACCACGTCGTGCATTCATTGAAGAAAATGCATTGAATGCGGATATTGATGCCTAAGCGCTTTACAAAATAAGCCATAAAAGCACCCTACGGG
>NZ_JBUEBA010000002.1:3205362-3222248 GCF_058107045.1 Acinetobacter sp. AB03
ACCCTACGGGGTGCTTTTTTTTACAGCATTTTTTATGCTTTTGAATAAAATATAAGCAATGTACACTGTTATTAAACTGACTTATAGCGATGTCATGATGTGAGTATCAAGTCTTTTGCACAGTGCAAAATGTGAGGTCATTATGATGGATAACCAACTAGAACAAGTACGCGACATTTGGGTGAATGCATTTTTTACGGGCAATTATGAAGTTTTAGCTCAATATGAAGATGAGCATTTTAAGGTGGTCTATGAGCAAGCTGATCGTGTGGAGAGTAACTATACCCGCTATGAAAAGATCGCACATGCTGTGAAAAATGGGGTTTGGAAACCTCAAAAACCCGATGTCGAATTTGAAGAATTTGAGTTTAACCGTGACCAAACACGCTGTCAGGTCTTGATTGGTTTGGTTGAAAATCGCCAACAAATCCAAGAAACATGGGTCTTTGATCAGGGGTGGAAAATACAAGAATTACGTTTTTTAAAGGCGCAAAGAGCCGTATTAAATTAAGGAAAAAGAGCGCAAAAAAGAGGATGGATTTGCCTAAAACAACTGAATAAATAAACAGCGCTGGCCTGTGGATAAATAAAAATAGCACTTTATATCAGCTGCTAAAATACGTATAATTTTATCCACAGATGTTTTAAGTGCGGTCTTTAAATTTAAAACCCTGCCTTATTTTTTAAATTTAAATCAGATCTTTTAAATTTATTTCCTCTTTTTAAATTCAAAACTTATTGTGCTGAAAGGTGCATGTCTGCACATGATGGATATTCGCTGTCTGTTGTGAAGGTTGTATTTGGTTTTATGTTGTGAAATGCATGTAAATAGGGCTGTATATAGCTGAATATTCAATTAATTAAGCTAAATTAAACAATCCTATTTTTCACTTTTTAAGAATATCTAAACAATAAAAATCCATCAATTTATCGCTTTATTTATTAAGCAATAATTTTAATTTCAATCACTTATATTTTTAAAATGCTCAGACTATGCGTGTCTTATTGAATTACATGTATAGACCGAAAAGGCACGTTTTTGGAAATCGATTGGTGTTGCAGCAAAGTAAATAGTTCAAAATGGTTAGGACATAAAAATGCCCGCCATGCATAAACAGAGCGGGCAGGGTGTATGAAGAAAGATTATTCGTTTTCGAATGAGCTTTCGAGCTCTTCAAGTTCCATCATCAGCTCTAGCATTTGTTCTTCAGCTTCACTGACTTGGTTTTTAAGTTCGGTTTGCTCATTCATCAGTTTCATGAGTTCATCTTTGCGTGCAGCGTCATATAGGCCAGCATCACCGAGTAAACTTTCGATGTCGAGTAAACGTGGTTGGTGTTTTGCCAGTAGGCTTTCACATTTTTCGATATTTTTACGAATCGGGCGCGTTTGTTCACGGCGCTGTGCAGCTAATTTACGCTGCGCTTCTTTATCAACCTTTGAAACGATGGTTTTTTGAGTGCTGACTTTAGACACGATCGGCGCTACGATTCCGCCTTGTTTAATCATTTCTAGGCGCGCTTGGCGTAACCAGTTGGCATAATCGTGTAGATCGCCTTCAAATTCGGTCGATTTTCCAGCATGGACTAAAATGAGGTCATCACATACGCTGGCAATCAGTTGGCGTTCGTGCGAAACCAAGACCACAGCACCTTCATAGTCTTGTAAAGCCATGGTCAGCGCATGGCGCATATCTAAGTCTAAATGGTTGGTCGGTTCATCTAGAATTAAGACATTGGGACGTAACCATACGATTAAAGCCAGTGCTAAACGTGCACGTTCACCACCAGAGAAGCTCTCGCAAGGGGTATCCATTCGCTCGCCACTAAAGCCGAAACTGCCTAAAAAGGCACGTAAGGTCGCTTCACTGATTTTTTTATCCGCAATCCGTGCCAATTGCAGCATTGGGCTGGCCGACTCATCCAGTGAATCCATTTGATGCTGTGCAAAATAGCCAATATTGAGTAGCTCTGAGGCTTTGCGTTGTCCTGCCAATAAAGGTAAATCGCCGACTAAGGATTTGATTAGGGTTGATTTACCTGCACCATTCATCCCCAATAAGCCAATTCGGCTCGTCGGGGTGATTTGTATGTTGATATTGGTGGCAATCAGTTTGTCGCCATAACCAATATCAGCCTGTTCTAGAGTGAGCAGTGGTGAACTCATTTTAGTGGGTTCACGGAAGCTAAAGGTAAATGGGGTATCGACATGCGCAGGGGCAAGCAGCTGCATCCGTTCCAATTGTTTAATTCGGCTTTGTGCCTGACGTGCTTTAGTGGCTTGGGCTTTAAAACGGTCAATATATTTTTGAATATGTGCCCGTGTTTCGAGCTGTTTTTCATAGGCTTGTTGTTGTTGTGCTAAACGTTCTGCACGAGTGGTTTCAAAGGTGGAATAGTTACCGCTATAGAGGGTGAGTTCTTGATTTTCGATATGTAAAATACGGTTGGTAATCGCATCTAAGAAATCGCGGTCATGCGAAATTAAAATTAGGGTGCCCGTATAGGCATTTAACCAATCTTCTAACCATAAAATAGCATCGAGATCTAAGTGGTTGGTCGGTTCATCCAGTAATAATAGATCCGAACGGCTCATCAGGGTACGCGCTAAGTTTAAACGCATCCGCCATCCACCAGAGAAACTCGAAACCAAGAGTTGGTTTTGATGTTCCATAAAACCCAGACCGGCCATAAGCTGAGCGGCTTTAGCGGGTGCGGAATAACCATTAATTTCGTCGAATCGGCCATGTAAATCAGCCAGTTCAGTGTCAGTTAACTGTTCAGGATGGTTGAGCTGTTGTTGAATGTTCCAATATTCTTCATCACCGGTCAGGACGAAATCAATCGCAGCCATATCTAAGGCTTTTACTTCCTGCGCCATGTGTGCCACCGTCCATACGGCAGGGCGGCTCAGGGTGCCATCATCAGGACCTATCGAGCCTAAGAGAGCAGCAAACAGGGTTGATTTTCCAGCACCGTTGACACCGGTGAGACCAACTTTCCAACCCGGATGGATTTGCATGGAGGCTTTTTGAAATAACACTCGTCCACCACGGCGCAATGAAACTTGATCAAGCTGAATCATGGAACTATCAAATATCAGAAAAAGGTGCGCCTATTCTAATGGATGCGTCAGCAAAAGACTAAACATTCAAAATTTATCTGAACTGAAATCTCTAAGGGTTTCTTTATAAGGGGAGGATGAAACCATTTGACCTTTGGTCGGAAAGCTAAAAGTTGACCTTTTTTGACCTATATTGAGGAATAGCACACAGATATATTTCCCCCAGTAAAACAAAAAACATGATACCGAGCAATAAAATTGCACAAAAGGCGGTGGAATATGTACTCGATCCAAGAAATACCAAACGCATGACCACCACGCTGCAAGGGGACAGTTATGAAGTGGCAGGCATTGGCTTGATTGGTTCAGCTTATATTTTTGTCAAAGACCGAAGTCTGAACACTATTGAGAAAGCACAAGGTAAAAAATTTGCCATCCTGCATTATGACCGCGCACAACGAGTGATGGTGGAGCGGGTAGGCGCTGTACCTGTAATGTCGGATATTTCCAACTTTATAAAAAAGTTTAATACAGGCGAAGTCGATGTGGTTGCTGCACCTGCATATGCCTATAAACCACTAGAAATTGAAAAAGGCCTAGGCTCTAAAGGGGGCTATGCTTAACTTTCCCGTGGTCAATGTCACTGCAGATTTAATTGTTAGACCCGAGCGTTTTCCTGCTCAATTTGGTGAGCAATCACGGCAATGGTTTTTACAAAAAATCCCGCAATCCTTTGCCATGGTGCAGCGACTAGAAGCTGCCATTCCAAGCAAAATCTAAATGCAGCTCAGCAAAGAAGACAAAGAAAAATATCAGCGCTTGCTACGGGAAGGGCGCATTGATTTAACCAAACAAGGGATCTATGACCCAGGCATGATGCGCGTGCTGAAAAAAGCCCGCTGTACGGTTGAACGCACCAATTTTGAATGTTCATTGGGTGGTGAATAAGGCGAAAATCTGTATTTCTTTGTAATATTAAGCATCATTCATGTAAAACGGATGATGCAGGCTTTTTATTTTAATATGATGAATTTAAAATGCTTTTACTAATCCTGTGAAAATAAAAATGAGAGAAAAGAAAAAAATTTGCCCAATTGACGGTGGTTTTTGAGTAAATGCTCTATTTTTTTAATTTTAACTTGCTTAATATTTTGCATGTGTATGGACACCTGTTAAACAACAAAACGAACAAGGACACAAGAATGAAAAAATTAACCCTCGCACTCGCTGCTTTTTCTGCTTTGGGTGTGGCGTCAACAGCACAAGCGGCTAAAGTGGACATCTGTGTATTTGACTTGCTTGGCAAATCTGGTGAGTCGTATCAAATGGCGCAAGAATGGGCTTTGGCGGCAAAAGGCTGGGGGGCTGAAATTAATTTAATCCCTCGTCAAGATGAAGCCGTTGCCGACAACGACTTTAAAGCAGGCAAGTGTGATGGCGTGTTTATGACCGCTATGCGTGCACGCCAGTACAATAAATTTGTCGGTTCTATTGATGCTTTGGGCGGAGCGCCAAGCAATGCCATTGCACAACGTGCAATTACTTTTGCATTGGATCAGCGTAATGCGACCAAAATGGTGACCAATCTTGGAGGTAAAAAATATGAAGTGGCAGGGATTGCACCTTTAGGTTCAGCTTTTATTTTTGTACGCGATAAAAGTATTAATTCCATTGAAAAAGCGGCAGGTAAAAAGTTTGCAGTCTTGGGCTATGACGATGCCCAAAAAATCATGGTACAACGCGTCGGTGCGCAAGCGGTGATTTCCGATGTGTCTAACTTTGTGGCGAAGTTTAATAATGGTCAAGTCGATATGGTCGGCGCACCGGCTTATGCCTATAAGCCCCTAGAAATTTATAAAGGTTTAGGCACGAACGGCGCCATGTTTAACTTCCCTGTACTACAAGTGACAGCTGACTTTGTGATTCGCCCAGATCAATTCCCCGCAGGCTTTGGACAAAAATCGCGAGATTGGTTTGTGAAAAACCTACCGAAAAGCATCGCGATGATAGGCCGTTTAGAAGCAGGCATTCCTGCAAAATACAAAATGAATCTCAGCGCAGAAGACAAAACCAAATATCAAAAAATGTTGCGTGATGGCCGGATGGATATGACCAAACGAGGCATTTATGACCCAGCGATGATGTCAGTCTTGAAAAAAGCCCGTTGCTCGGTGGATAAAGCCAACTTTGAATGCTCACTGGGCGGTGAGTAATTTGACGAGTGTAATCAAAGAAAGCTCAGTTTAATTGAGCTTTCTTTTTTGCTTTTAATCGACCGATTTAAATGCTCTTGAAGCGGCCAATTTGTATAGCGCGTAGGAAATGAGTGGTTTTGAACCGAGTGAAGTGTCAGTCGGGGCATTAAAAAATAACAAAGAGCACAAGTGAGTGACTCATCACAATAAACAACAATAAGTCTAAAGGAAGATGTATGAAACAGTGGATGAAAAGCCTGAGTGTTGGGACATTAGTCATTTCTGCAACAGCGATGGCACAGGCCAAACAAGTGGTTTGTGTATTCGACTTGGTCGGTAAAAATGGCGATGTGTATAGCTTGATGAAAGATTATCAGTTGGCGGCTAAAAACTGGGGTGCGGATATTGAATTGCGGGTCGGACAAAACGAAGCCGTGATTGCTGAGGATTTTAAAGCAGGAAAATGCGATGCCATTAGTGTTACAGGCATGCGTGGGCGTCAATTTAATTCGTTTACAGGTTCACTCGACGCGATTGGTGCGATTCCCGATCTCAATTTAGCGGTTAAAGTGATGCAAGGCTTGGCTAGTCCCACTTTTGCTAAACATATGGTCAATGGCAAGTATGAAGTGGCAGGTGTGATTCCTGTGGGGGACGCCTTTTTATTGGTGAATGACCGTAGCATCAATACAGTAGCGAAAGCCGCAGGCAAGAAAATTGCGGTTTTAGACTATGATCAAGCGCAAAAAGTCATGGTTCAACAAATTGGTGCGCAAGCTGTGAGTGCCGATGTCACGAACTTTGGTGCAAAGTTTAATAACGGTCAAGTCGATATTATTGGTGCACCTGCTGCGGTTTTTAAGCCCTTAGAGTTACATAAAGGCTTGGGGACGAAAGGGGCGATTGTGAATTATCCGATTTTACAGGTCACTGGTAATATCATCATTCGTCCGGATAAATTCCCTGCGGGTTATGGACAAAAATCACGGGAATGGGTCAAAGGCCAGCTGCCGCGTGCATTTGGTATCTTGGGTAAAATGAAAGCCGAAATCCCACAAAAATATTGGATGCAGGTACCTGCTGCAGATCAACCCGGTTATCAAAAGATGATGCGGGAAGCACGGATTGATCTCACCAACCGCGGTATTTACGATAAGCGAATGATGAAACTATTATGGCAGTTCCGTTGTAAGCAAGCTGCGAAAAACTTTGAATGTGGACTGCAGGATGAAAATTACAAACAATCTTGAGAAAATTAGTCTGATTTGACTTTAAATATTCAAATAGGGACCATATATTGAGTATGCTATACTCAAAATATGGTCTTTTTGATTTGAAAGACAGCTGAACCGAACTGAGGAATCTAAGATGAATGCCCAAGCACTTGAACTAAGCGACAATGCCGCAAATAAAGTACGTCAATTACGTGACAGTGAAGGGAATCAAGATTTAATGCTTCGTGTATATGTCACGGGCGGTGGTTGTTCAGGTTTTTCTTATGGTTTTAACTTTGCTGAAAACCAAAATGAAGACGATGCAGAATTTATCAATGGTGATGTCAAAATGTTGGTTGACTCATTGAGTTATCAATATTTGGTTGGTTCAGTGGTGGATTATATTGAAGGTTTGGAAGGTTCACGTTTCATTGTGCAAAACCCAAATGCAACAACAACGTGTGGTTGTGGTTCATCTTTCTCGATCTAAGCCTGATCTGATTAAAAAAGCCCTCATGATGAGGGCTTTTTTATGTGCAATCATTCGCTTTCAATCGAGTTTAATCGCATCCAGTAAGTCAAAAATAATCGTGGTGACATCTTGGCTTAAGTCACGGTTATTAAAAACTTCATAGGCGGTAATGGTGACATCGGTGTCACTCGGTAACAGTTTCTGTTCTTCTTCAATCAAGTCATTGATCGGTAAAAGCGTCTGTTTCACTTCCAGATGTAAAACATCCTTAAACTCTAAATTTTCATCTTCAAGTTCTAACAGTTGCTCGTTGAAATAGGGCAATAGAATAGAATGGAGATAAGGTTGAATCTCAACAATATCAAAGATTTCGATATCACGAGTTTCTTCAATCGTACTGATGTGGTCATTTACTTCGATTAAGATATGGTAGTAACTCACATTCGTCTCCAAAGCTTCTAGTGGATATTCAATTATTTACAATAACACGAACCCGAGTCAAGATGTGCTGTGATTGTATTTCATACACCCATTAAAATTAGGGGATTATTTTTAGCAATCCATCACTTCAACGGGCATTAAACAACGCAATATCAGCACTTTGTAAACGAAAATGCTGCATATCTTGTTCCTCTAACATTGGATACATCAGGGCTTTTGGATCATTATGATGTTTCATTCCGAGGGTATGGCCAAATTCATGCGCTAAAGTCAGACGTAAGTCTTCTTTGGACTCAAACTCATAAATATGAATTTCACGCCCATTAAACAACCCTTTATCGAACAGACGGGGTTGAAAGCGATGATTGAACTGGTCAATGGCGAGATTATGGCCTTGATCTAAACGATTCAGCTCATCTACCTTTTGGTTGTAGGCATTCACTTGCAGATTAAAGCTGGCAATTTGTTGGTCTAAAAAGTGTTGCTGTTGACGCAGCTGCGCCAAACTCTGTTGTACGGCCGCTTGCTGCGAAGCAGGAACTCCGCCGTGCTGGTTATACTGACGGATCATGGCATTATAGTTTTGACTAAGTTCCTGCAGACTCTGTTTTTGCACATCTAAAGCCCCTGAGTGGCGTGCCAGATTTTGTTGTATGGCTTTGAGTTCATTATTTTTTTGACTCAGCCCGTGTTCATTTTGTGTCAGTTTAGACAGTTGATCGCGGCGTTGTACCGACTCATCTTGACGCTGGTCATAAATGAGTCGAATACTGAGCCGAGCATTGGGGTCATAGACAAAATAGTCTTGGCCTAAACCCTGTTTCCAAATATCCGTGGCTTGCTGGCCAATCTGCTTTAGCTCATGTTCACTAAGACCAAAACGTGGATCGACTTCCGCAATACGATAGCGAATACGCTGATCGAAAGGATGGGTGAGTCGATCCAGCAGTGGATTGAGGCGCAGCTGGGGCTGTTGCATATTTTGATACAGAATCAACCCTAAAAAGCCCAGCAAAGCAAACAAAAGACTTTGACGCATATTTCTTCATATATCTTTATTTTTAGCTACTTTAGCGTAAATAATACCTTTACAACATAAAAAAATGCGTCTTCTCTGTGGGTTTAAATTATTCCCAACGCTGTCAGACTTTGTTTGACCAATTGCTCACGCACGCTGGCCGAAATCCCTGTTTTCATATGCATATTCAAAGCAAAATATGCTTTTTCACCTGTTGAAGTTTCGACCCAGCCTGCCCACCAACCGACTTGCGGTTCCAAATCCATACCCCAGCCTGATTTTGCATAGAGTTTATAATTCGGTTTTTGTTCAATCAGCAGCATATCTTGTACTGCATGTTGCACATTGGGCTTAAATGCGAGTTGCGTATTGGCCAGCTTCTCTACAAAAAGAACTTCTTGGACAGGTGTAATTTGCAGTGGACCGACTAACCAAAAATTATCGACAACGGTGCCAATCTGTTGATTGCCATATCCAATGCGCTGTACTTCTTTTTGCATTAGGTCTAGACCAATGCGCCGTGCAAGCTCCTGATAAACGGGAACGGCAGATGCTTGCATGGCTTGCCCTAAAGTCATGTCTTTTTCCCAAGCAGGGAAGCTGCGCTTTTGACCATCCCATTTAAATACCTCGGTGCTGGTTGCTTTACCATGTTCTAGTCCGATTAAGGCATTCAGCATTTTAAAGGTAGAGGCAGGTACATAGGGTGTCTGAGCACGGCTCAAGTCATTGCCGTAGCTGTGCAAGCCATGCTTATCCTTAATGACAATCACCCCCGTGGTTTGGAGTTGATCGAAGGCCTGTTGGATCTGCTGCTGCGCACTTTGTTGCTGGTGATTTTTAGTTGTTTCTATGGAGGGGTTTATTGTGGTACAAGCAGAACCGAAGGTTGTAATGAGGGCGATGAGGCCCAACTGTAAAGTTTTCATTGAAGGCTAAGATCTAAATTTTTTATCAGCCTAAGGTAAAAGTGGAATGTGAAACAACAATATTTAGGTAATAAAAAACCGCGCGAAAGCGCGGTTTTTTATTAAAGAGACAAATTATTTTTTGTCATCTTTTACTTCAGTGAACTCAGCATCTACAACGCCATCGTCCGCTTTTTGTTGTTGACCAGCATCACCGCCGAATGCATTCGGGTCGAAACCTTCAGCACCGCCTTGACCTTGCGCAGCTTCATAAGCGCGTTGCGTGATCGGCATGATGATGTTTTGAAGCGCTTCAGTTTTCGCTTTGATGTCTTCAACGTCATTTTCTTTAGTTGAAGCTTCAAGCTCAGCTACCGCAGTTTCAACAGCAGTTTTTTCATCGCTTGTTACTTGCTCGCCTAGATCTTTTACTGCTTTTTGAGCAGAAGATACCAATGCATCCGCTTCGTTACGTGCTTTCGCAAGTTCTTCGAACTTACGGTCTTCTTCAGCATTTGCTTCAGCATCTTTGATCATTGCTTCGATTTCAGCATCAGACAAACCTGAGTTTGCTTTAATCTGGATTGATTGCTCTTTACCAGTGCTCTTATCTTTAGCCGATACTTTTAAGATACCGTCAGCGTTGATGTCGAACGATACTTCAATTTGTGGCACACCACGTGGAGCAGGTGGAATGTCGCCCAATTGGAAGTTACCCAACAATTTGTTTTGCTGTGCCATTTTACGTTCACCTTGGAACACAGAAATGTCTACAGCAGGTTGGTTGTCCGCAGCAGTTGAGAACACTTGAGATTTCTTCGCAGGAATCGTGGTGTTTTTCTCAATAATTGCTGTTAACACGCCACCCATGGTTTCGATACCAAGTGTCAACGGAGTAACGTCAAGAAGAAGTACGTCAGTTTTGTCACCAGACAATACCGCACCTTGAATCGCAGCACCCATTGCTACCGCTTCGTCAGGGTTCACGTCTTTACGTGGTTCACGACCGAAGAACTCTTGTACTTTTTGTTGTACAAGTGGCATACGAGACTGACCACCCACCAAGATCACATCAGAAATCTCAGACGTTGAAAGACCAGCATCTTTAAGTGCAATACGGCAAGGTTCAATGGTACGAGCAACAAGGTCAGCCACTAAACCTTCAAGTTTTGCACGCGTTACGTTGATCACTAAGTGTTTAGGACCAGTTGCGTCCGCCGTGATGTACGGAAGGTTAATTTCAGTTGCATTTGATGAAGAAAGCTCGATTTTTGCTTTTTCAGCTGCTTCTTTCAAACGTTGTAATGCAAGTGGATCTTGTTTCAAGTTGAAGTTTTGTTCTTTCTTGAACTCTTCAACCAAGAACTCGATTAAAGCGTTATCGAAGTCTTCACCGCCAAGGAAGGTATCACCGTTAGTCGACAATACTTCAATTTGTTGGTCGCCATCTAAGTCAGCGATTTCAATGATAGATACGTCAAAAGTACCACCACCTAAGTCATAAACTGCAACTTTACGGTCGCCTTCTTTTTTGTCCATACCGAACGCAAGTGCAGCAGCCGTTGGTTCGTTGATGATACGTTTAACTTCTAAACCTGCGATTTTACCCGCATCTTTAGTTGCTTGACGCTGTGCATCGTTAAAGTAAGCAGGAACGGTAATCACCGCTTCAGTTACTGTCTCACCTAAGTAATCTTCTGCTGTTTTCTTCATCTTTTTCAAGATTTCAGCAGAGATTTGTTGTGGTGCAAGTTTCTTGTCGTTTACTTCAACCCAAGCATCACCATTGTCAGCTTTGATGATTTTGTAAGGGACAAGACCGATGTCCTTTTGAACCGCTTGGTCTTGATACTTACGACCGATCAAGCGTTTGATTGCGAATAATGTGTTTTTAGGGTTAGTCACTGCTTGACGTTTTGCAGACTGACCCACCAAGATTTCGCCATCTTTATACGCAATAATCGATGGTGTTGTACGTGCACCTTCAGCGTTGTCGATCACTTTAACTTTGTCGCCTTCAAGTACAGCGACGCAAGAGTTTGTTGTACCTAAGTCAATACCAATGATTTTAGCCATTTGGATGATTCCTCAAAAATTTTTGCAATGTTTTTGCTTGTTATTCGATATGAGAGCCGTTCAATTTTTTTCAAGTGATAATCAAGAAAAAATTTTACAAACTCTCGAATTTATAGAGTTTATGCGCCAACCATGACCATTGCTGGACGAAGCAAACGACCATTTAAGGTATAACCTTTTTGTAAGACCGTTCCGATCTCGTTGGCTTTCGCATTTGGATCAATCCCGACTGCTTGATGCAAGTCCGCATTGAAACCATTTGCTGTATCAACTGCGACCACACCAAATTTTTCCAGTGCAGTCAGTAACGATTTCAACGTCAGTTCCACACCTTCAAACATTGGTGTTTTTTCCTCACCCGATGCGCTAAGGGCACGTTCTAAATTATCCACTGAGTCCAGTAACTCTTTTGCGAATTTTTCGAGAACGGTGTCTTTATGCTTCTCTGATTCACGTTGAATACGCTCTACACTTTTTTGTGCTTCGTATACAGCATTTGCAGTGCGGGCTTTTTCAAGCTTTAAGCTTTCTTCAAGATTGGTAATTTGAGCTTGTAAATCCTCAACTGAAACTTCAGCTTGCTCCGCTTCAGCTTGAGTTTGCGCTGTTTGTGAATCCGCTTGCTCTTGCCCTAGATCTTGAGCTTCTTGATTGTGCTCAGTCGCCATTGATTTACTCCGTTTAAATGGGTTCTTAAACATGTACAGTCCTTCAGGCATCAGTGTTAACTGGGTTAATCTGAACTGCCATGCGTTATTGAATTCAGGATTACTACAAAAGGTCGGGGCAACAGCCAAAAATTCAAGCGGCTTCAGTGATTAATTCATGTATTTTTGGTAAAAATTTGCTGAAATCAGGCTTTCTTGGTGCTTATTCTGTCCGAAGGTCCATTTCCAATCTGGCTTTAGTTTTTTTATGTTGAAAAAGGCTAATCGTTACATTGAATTATTTTAATCAAATTTATCTGTTTTACTAATTTTTCGATTGTCCACATAATGAGTTCATCAGCGGTGATCATACTTTGTGGAGAGAGCAAAGTATGGTGACTGCGATCTATTTGGATAGCTTGGGGAAACCCTCCTAATTTAGAGATTTAGGTTTTTGAATAGTACGTCTCCCAAAAGTACTCTATTCGGTGCAAAGGTATAATGCTGTCAGGATGCTTCGAGCTTTGTGCTTAAAATTCGATTTTACTGCTGTGGTTTCTTTATTTTTGTATGTTTTTTCGAGCTTAATCCGCCTTGGATTAAGCTTTTTTTGCTTCAAATTTAAAAATAACATTATTTAATCGTGTATCAGCATACAAGAGTTCTGCAATGCTGAAGAGTTGAGGGGCCAAGTATAGATTTCCTTTTGTGCTGCTAATCGAAGAGAGAAACAATGAAGAATCAGCACATTAACTTGCATTGCTGTTGAGATGTAGTGCTAAGGCGGCATTTTCGCCCAATTAATAAAAAATTGCACAAGTTGTACTCGAGTCTGCAAAAACTACAACTCAGCACGTGTGTAAAAGTTTTCAGATTTGACAAAGATAGGCAGGGCAAAGTTTGGCTTTGCTATTTTTGTATGACGTAAAAGGAAATGGAAGAATGTTAAATAAGAAAACTGCATTATTGTCTCTAGCGCTTTTAGGTTCAGCATTTGCGATTGTGGGTTGTAGCTCAAATGAAACCAGTACAGCGCCTGAGTCCGCTCAAGTGACTACTGCACCAGATGCAACAGCAACCGTTGAGGGAAGTGCTGGAGTCGAGGTTCAAGCGGATCCTGCGGCTCAGATTGAACCCATCCAATCTACACCTGCGACAACACAACAATAAAGCTTAAAAGAGAACTTCTCTTACACTCGCTTTGTTAAAGACCTTCACAGGATGCCGTGAAGGTCTTTTTTTATAGGATAAATCACTAAAGCTGTTCAGCCGTGTTATTTCATCAGTCTGATGTGCGATGACGATTTTATCGCTCTTGACGTGAGTTATCCCAACCTTTGTTTTGATCGCGGCGTTGATCATCGGTACGTTGCTTACGATCGTTATTGGATTGTTTACGTCGATCTTCAGTTCGTTGACGCTCTTGCTCACGACGTTTGCGTTCGGCATTTTGTCGTTGCTGACGCTCAGCATCATAACGTTTACGTTCTTGGTTTAATCGCTCTTGCTCACGCTTTTTCTGTTGCCAGTCTTGATGACGTTGATGAGCGATCCGTTTGCGCTCAGCTTCAATACGTTGCCGTTCTTGTTCGCGGTTTTGGCGTTCCCATTCAGTATGTCTTTGACGGTTTCGGTCTGCCTCGCGGCGTTCGCGTTCAATGCGGTTTTGTCGTTGTTGGTATTCCCAACGTTGGCGGTCTCGTTCACGTTCATAGCGATCATGCTGGTCGTAGCGTCGATCGTCATAATCATAGCGGTGGTCATAGCGTCCGTCATAATAGCCATCCTCAGGAAAAGCCACACAACCAACAAACAAGGTGCTGATGAGTGAGAGGAATATTATTTTTTTAGTCATGGCAGGTCTCCTTCATAAAAACGGAGTAGCAAAACACTCCTAAATCGGCATAAAAATTGTCAATGACAAGCTCTTAAAAGAAGATTAGCGTATAGGGCGTATTGCTATGTATCTTGATGTGAAGACTTATATAAGAGAATGGTCACATAAGTGCTGATCATGTAGAGAATATGAAGAACGATAAAAGGATATTATTGACATGGGCGTGTTGAATCAAACTTTACAACAATGGGTGGAACAAGGCCAAGGCAGTGCGGCACGAGTAATTGATCGCTTACCGACAGTAGCACAAGAAGGCTTGGTTAAAGCGCTGGGTTATCCTCACCAGTTTGAACAACTGGACCCCTTTATCAAATGCTTAATGGCAGCTCAATATAAGCAAGGAAAATCGGGCTTTATTTTTGAAGACTACCACCGTTCGCGTAAATTGTTTGATCATCAAATTCAAATGTTGACCGCCAAACCCAGCACGGTAAAACAAGTGGAAGATTTACGTCTACCTCTACAAAGTGGAACTGTATTTGCGCGGCATTATCATCCTGCACCGAGTAAGAAACTTCCGATGCTGGTGTTTTATCATGGCGGTGGCTTCGTGGTCGGCAGTCTCGACAGTCATGATGAAGTCTGTCGCTTACTTGCAATCCATGCCAAAGTACAGGTGCTCAGTATTGATTATCCTTTGGCGCCAGAAGTTGGCCCAAATGTATTGATTCAATCCTGTGAAGATGCTTTGGCTTGGGTCTATCAAAACCGTCGTCAGTTCAAAATTTTGAAAAATCGAATTGCGGTGGCTGGCGATAGTGCCGGTGGTAATATCAGTGCCGTGGTGGCGCAGCGAACTGCTGCAAAAGCTTATGCGCCAAGTGCACAACTGTTAATTTACCCCGTGGTCGATTTCAAAAGTCGCCATCCATCGTTCTTTGCTTATAAAGATGGACTGACCTTAACGGGGCAAGATGTCGATAGAGTGACGTCGTTGTATGCTGAACAACATCAGGTAGCTCTGGATGATCCTATTGTTTCGCCGACTTATGGTGTATTAAAAAGTGTCGCACCCGCTTTTGTCATCACCGCAGGTCATGATTTATTGCATGATGAAGGTGAAATTTATGCCATCAAATTAAAGCAGCAGAGCAATAAGGTTTATTATCAGAATTATCTAGATCAACCCCATGGGTTTGTGAACTTCACCATCATTTCTCGTCGGGCAAAAAAAATTACCATAGAAATGGCAAAGAATTTTAGAAAATTTTGGGATAAGAATGCCAAATAAAAAAGCATGGATTTTAAAAAGAATGTTTCACGTGAAACATTCTTTTTTTATTTAGAGCGGATTTTGGCTTCTGGAAAAACGAGCTGAAAACTCGGGACATAAAAACTTTGTAGAGCCTTGGCTTGGCCAAAGTCTGGGAAGAGGGTGGTATGGTTTTGCCATTCAAATTTTTTCAGTTTTATTAGCTTTGCGCGAAACTGTGGAGAAAACTCATAGCGTTGACCTTGCCATGCTTGTTGTATTTTGAGCATGGAACGTGGAATGTGATGACTATTAATATAAAACGGACGTGCCTTTTTGCATTGGGTGAGTGTTAAACACAGGGTTTGGTCTTGAGTGCTGAGTTGACATTGTGTTGTTTCGTGCTGCGTATGCCAGTCAAACTGAGCGAACTCTTTCGGAATGCCCCAAAGCTGTTGACCATGTTCAACTGAAATCTGTGTAGACACATAAATTTTAGGAATCGAGCTTAATCGCCGTTTGCTCAGTAAAGGGTGGTCGAGCAAAAGCAGTTCATCATAAGGTCCAACAGGGGATTGATGATAACGCACCAACATGACTTGAACCACACGACCAATCGGGGACGGGGCGATACGAAACGCTTTATATTGTCGGATAAATTGCGGACTGATCCAATAATTCAAAATAAAGCCTTCACCTTGTAAATGCCAAGGTGGAAATTGACTCAATTGAGACAGGGCTAAAGCTTCATTCATCGTTATTCTCGTTTTCTTAGAAGAAGTAGTGTTTTATTTATACTGAACGATTAATATACCGAAATCTAATAACATCTGAATGCTGTGAGTAACGAAATGTTAAAGAAGAGTTTAGTTGCAGTGGCGGCTACATGTATGAGTATGGCGGTCATGGCAAATAACACGATTGTTGAAATGAAAACATCAATGGGCAACATCGAAATTGAACTGTTTAATGATAAAGCACCAATCTCAGCAAAAAACTTTGAAGACTATACGAAAGCTAAGTTTTATAACGGCACGATCTTTCATCGTGTCATTCCGGGTTTCATGGTGCAAGGTGGGGGTATGACTGCTGACCTTGTAGAAAAGCCAACACGACCAGCCATTCAAAATGAATCAAGCAATGGTCTATCGAATAAACGTGGCACTTTGGCGATGGCACGAACCAACCTACCGCATTCTGCAACCAGTCAGTTCTTTATTAATGTGGTGGATAATAACTTTTTAGATAGAAGTACCAATAACGCAGGTTATGCGGTTTTTGGTCAGGTCACTAAAGGTATGGATGTGGTGGATAAGATCACTAAAGTACCGACAGGACGTGCAGGGCCACATCAAGATGTACCAAAACAACCCATTAAAATTCTCAGTGTGAATATTAAAGCAGCAGCAGTGCAAAAGTAATGAAAAAAGAGAGCAGAAATATTAAATCTATATTTCTGCTTTAAAATTATTGGGTTAAGTGTATGGTTGTATGTTTTTAAACCTTTTTAGTGCATAAAAATACAACACCCGATAAAACAACCAGTTAAAAGCACTTGCAAAGATTTCGTAATGGTCTAGAATGCACCCCATACCGACGAGATAGACGGAAACGAACGAAGCACGAAGTGCTGAGTTGTTAAGTTTATCGAAGTCCAGCTTCTAGCACTGACGAGGTGTTAGAAAGATCATTAAGAGATTATGAAGAACAACTTGTGTGGATTTTTACTGATTGATCGATCGAAAATATTTCATTGATTGAAT
>NZ_JBUEBA010000002.1:3222348-3268628 GCF_058107045.1 Acinetobacter sp. AB03
AACTTAACGGTTAGGGGTGTTTTTTATTGCGAAAGTAATATATTGTTTGAATTTTAAACAGATATTAAAATGAAAGATTTACAAAAAATTTATACTGATAAAGTAAACGAGGCACTTTTTAGATTACAGAAGTGTGAAAGTCTTATAGAGTCATATTTCGAAATCAAAGATTTATTAGATTTAGAATCCTCAATATTACATTTACGTAAAGCATTAGAAATATTTGCTTTAGCTTCGATCGCCCCAAATAAAATTAAATATCAAGAATATCGTGCTCAAGCTGATAAAAATCCTGACTATACAAAAGATTATAAAGCCAGCTCAATTTTAAAAGCTTTAAGTGGAATAAATTCTGACTTTTACCCTATACCTTTGTTACCAACTGAGAAGTTAGAGAATGGGACTTGGCATTTTGATAGAAAAACAGGAAAATTCTTTGACAAAAATCAGTTTATTAAATTGTATGATCGATTAGGAAAATATTTACACGCTGATAATCCTTGGGGCAACAATAAAGAATGGGAAGATTTTGCTTTAGTAGTAAGGGATGGTATAAGTTCCATCCGTGATCTTTTTAAGCTGTATTTTACTGTAATACGGACACCAGAATTTACAGGTGTATGGGTTCTAGAGACACGTGAAAATGTGGTTCAATTTCTTGTTGCTGAATCTCATGGCGAATTTATCGTTGAGAATTATTAATTTGAAAGGTTATTAAAGAGAATTATTATGAAACTCAACTCTTTCTCTCCATTCTCAGAAGATGATGAAGAACTTAATTTGCCTGAACTGGTCTATTGGGCTTCTCTTGGCGATATGGAACAAGTCGAACAATTATTGGCTGACGGTATAGACCCAAACCAGACTGATGACGAAGGCTATAGTGCATTACAGGCTGCCGCCGAAAATGATCATTTGGCGGTGGTGAAGCTACTGGTGAGTAAAGGGGCAAATGTGGCTTATAAAGGCGAATATACTGCGCTGCAGCTTGCAGAAATGGCAGAGCATGATGAAGTAATTGCTTATCTTAAAAGTCTTTAAATCACGCATAAAATGATAAATAAAAAGAAGCCCCATCATCCTGACGGGGCTTCTTAGTATTCAGTTTCTTGTCGTTTAAATTCCTTATCAACGACCGCTTCCTGCGTATCTTGTTATTTTCAATGAGACTTCCTGTCTCTTTATGTTTTATATGATAGGGCAAAGTTTTCAATTGAACTATTCGCCAATGACGACGATGGTTGTAGGCTTAAGCTTACATGGCAAATATATACTTGATAATAAAAAAAGCGGAATCACCAGACTCCGCTTTTTCATTAATTTGATTTAGAAATGAATGTCTAAACCAACATATGGCCCTTTAAAATCAAATTTAAGATCATTTTTTTCATAATCATCTAATTCGATGTTTAAGATACGGTAGCCTGCTTTCAATCCTACATCGACCAATAAATTATCAATAAAGTTATATTGTAATTCTGCTTGGGCATCTGTGATTTTAGCATCATTAAAGTTGCTGTAGAGTAACTCGCCTTTAGCACTCAAACCTGTAAACGGTAGTTTGACCCCAGCTGAACCGTAGATTATTGGAATGGTTTTATCGATATCAGTTTTTGTTAAATTCAACGTTTTGACATCGCCATTCAAATTGGTTGCACCAAAACCAACATCTGCATTCACAACGTTATCGAGAATTTCATAATATAGAATGAAATCGGTATGATCGATATCTAAGTCATAAACAGGTTGACCTAAAACTTCATTTTCAGTTTGTGTTTTTAAATTCACATAACGGATTTTTGCATTTGGAATTAATGGAACAGGGTGTTCAACAGCAAGAGAAATTTGCGCAGCCCCTTTACGGTCAAGGTCTTGATCTTGAGCAGAAGTTTGGGTTGCCATATTTGCTTTACCGTCGTATGCCCAGTAGCTCACATCACCTTTGACACCAATAACATCTGCTTGTGCTAAACCACAAAGGCTTGTTCCTAAAGCAAGCATCGATATTTTTAAAATTTTCATCATATAGTCCTAATTTATGAGCATAAACCATAATGAATTGTTGTGAATTCATCATAGATTGGGCGAATCATATAGTGATCTGTAAAATTATGCAGTAGTCTAATTTTATTTTTTTGAAAAGAGAATAAGAAATGAAAGAGCAAGAAAACGTTGTTGAATATCCATTATATTTGGCTGGTAAAGCGGTAAAAACAGCAGCGTGGTTAGATGTACATCATAAATATCAGGCTCAGGTTTTCGCACGAGTTGCTTTGGCTGATGCTAAAACACTAGAAAAGGCAATTGCATCAGCTGTTAAAGCTGAAGCTGAAATGGCTGCTTTAAAACCGTTTGAAAAACAAAAAATATTGTTGCATTGCGTGAAACGGTTCAATGAATTGCGTGGTGAATTGACTGAGATTTTGATTGCGGAAGGCGGCAAGCCTCGTGGTGCAGCAAGTGCTGAGGTTGAACGGCTGATTAATACCTTCCAATTGGCTGCGGATGCAGTGACTCAAATGGATGATGGTCGAATAATACCTTTAGCTGTAACACCAGCAGCTTCTCGTTATTGTGGGATGGTTAAACAGGTGCCGATTGGCGCAGTTTCCTTAATTAGTCCATTTAATTTTCCTTTGAATTTAGTGGCGCATAAGATCGCACCTGCAATTGCAGCGGGTTGTCCTTTTGTACTGAAACCAGCAAGTTTAACGCCAATTAGTTCGCTTAAAATTGCAGAGGTATTGGCCGAAACAGATTTGCCTAAAGATTCTTGGTCAGTATTGCCTTGCGATCGCCAAGCGGCGGATATTTTAGTTACCGATGATCGTTTTAAGTTGCTCAGCTTTACGGGTTCTGATCAAGTCGGCTGGGATATGAAAGCGAGAGCAGGTCGTAAAAAGGTTACGCTTGAATTGGGGGGTAATGCTGCGGTGATGATTGAGGCGGATGCAATCATTGATGATGCTTTGATTGACCGTTTAATTGGTGCAGCTTATGGTCATGCAGGTCAGATTTGTATCAGCGTGCAGCGGATTTTAGTGCATGCTGATATTTATGCGGATCTAAAAAAGAAATTAATCGCAAAATTAAAAAAGATTAAAGTTGATGATCCAAGCTTAGCAACGACGTTGGTCGGTCCAATGATTAAAGAAGCTGAAGCGATTCGACTGAAAAAATGGATTGATAAAGCCGAGAAGAAAGGTGCAAAAATACTTGTTGGTGGTGTTTTAGATGGTGTTTGTTTTGAACCTACCTTATTGGAAAATGTTGATTCAAAGTTAGAAATTTATAAAGATGAAGCATTTGGCCCTGTTGCTATTTTAGAAAAATATAAGGATTTCGAGCAAGGAATTGCAACAATTAATCAAAGTCGTTTTGGATTACAAGCAGGAGTTTATACACAAAATCTCAATAAAATGTTGTATGCATGGGACCATTTACATGTAGGAGGTGTAATTATCAATGATGTGCCAACCTTCCGTGTCGATAATATGCCGTATGGCGGTGTGAAAGACTCAGGCTTGGGTCGAGAGGGAATTCAATCCGCGATTCGAGATATGCAGGAAGAACGGTTGCTGGCGATCAAGCAATAGATTATTCAGGTAGACCTTGTGATTCTGCACCTAATAGTTTTCTGTATCTTAAATTTATCATTTGACTATAAGGTCAACTATTGACTGAGTTGAAAAATAATCAATCGCTCGAAAAGTGTGATTTTTTCGTCAGGAATTTACAGTAAAAAGAAATAAAAACAGGTATTGTTCAGCTATTAAAAGCAGAAAAACAAAATCCAATCTTTAAGGAAGATGGTTTGGTTTTTGCTTGTTTGTACATGGAAATAAGAGACCCACAAGGTTGAACTTTCATGCAAGCAAAACAAGATTTTTACGGTACTTTTCTCTCTGTTGGATAATAACAAGTGAACGCAGTTTGAAAAGTGCCACATGAATATATTAGGTGTTCTATGGCAGATTCTCGTGAAAACTGGACATCACGATCTGGTTTTATTATTGCAGCTGTAGGTTCAGCTGTAGGTTTAGGTAATATCTGGCGCTTTCCATATGTTGCTTATGAAAATGGTGGTGGTGCCTTTCTTATCCCGTATTTATTGGCACTTATCACTGCGGGTTTACCGCTTTTATTTTTAGATTATGCCACAGGTCATCGTGCTCGTAATTCTCCACCGAAAGCTTATCGTTCTTTGTTTAAAGGCGGTGAAACATTAGGTTGGTGGCAAGTCTGTGTCTGTATTATCATCGGTTTATATTACGCTAGTGTTTTGACTTGGGCGGGAAGTTATATTTATTTTTCGATCGGGCAAGCGTGGGGTGGTGATCCTGAAAGCTTCTTCTTTAATACTTACCTACAAACTTCAAAAGCTTCAGGTTTTGATTTTCAGTTTGTTAGTCATCTATTCTGGCCAATCGTGGGAATTTGGGCATTAACACTCATCATTCTTTATGGTGGGGTTAAAAAAGGTGTTGAATTATCGAACAAGATTTTCATGCCTTTACTGTTCGTCTTGTTCACTATCCTTGTTGTTCAATCTTTACGTTTACCTGGTGCGGTTCAAGGCTTAAATGCTTTCTTTACGCCAAACTGGGCAGCGATGATGGACTATAAAGTTTGGTTAGCAGCTTATGGTCATACGTTCTTCTCACTTTCTGTAGGTTTCGGGATCATGGTGACTTATGCATCTTACCTAAAGCCAAAGACCAACTTGACTGGTTCGGGGCTGATCGTTGGTTTTGCCAATGCTTCAACTGAAATTTTGGCGGGTATTGGTATTTTTGCTGCATTGGGCTTTATGGCGCATACCGCAGGCAAAGAAGTTCAAGATGTGGTGAGTGGTGGTATCGGTTTGGCATTTATTGCTTTCCCGAAAATCATTTCAAGTCTTGGTGCAGGTGCTGATTTATTCGGTCTATTGTTCTTCTCATCATTATTTGTTGCCGGTATTTCTTCTATGGTTAGTATCTTGGAAGTGCCAATTGCAGCGATGCAGGATAAGTTAAAATGGAGCCGTAAAAAAGCAGTTACCATTATCGGTGGTGGTAGTGCACTGGTTTCAGTGATCTTATTCTCAAGTGTGAATGCGATTAAATTGGTAGATATCGTGGATCACTTTATCAATAACATTGGCATTGTGGGTGGCGCGCTTGTTTCTATTCTTTGTATTACTTGGTTTAAGCGTTCAGCATTGATTGAGCTGCGTGATCACGTAAACCGTATTTCTACCATTCAACTCGGTAAGGGTTGGGCATTTACCTTGACCGTGATTACTTCACTCGTGTTATTAACGACGTTGAGTATGACGTTATTTAATTTGGTGAAAAATGGTTACGATACTTATAGCATGAGTCTGCAAGGGCCATTTGGTTGGGGCAGTGTGATTTTCTGTGCCGTCGTCGCAATCGTACTCAGTAAAGTTAAAGATCGCTAGGAGAAAAAAATGAATACTTCAGCAATCGTAATGATGGTGATTTCGATGTTGTTTGTTTGGGGAGGACTTGTGTTGTCTATTCTCCACTTGATGAAAAATCCAGAAGAGCTCGATGATGTTCTTGAAGAAGTGAAAGACCAGCATACGTTGTAATATTGGATGAGAAAGGCAATTCATTGATTTCATGTGAAATCAGTGAACGATAAAAAAACCGAGTGAATGTCACTCGGTTTTTTATGGATTTTTAACAGGTTTAAGTAAGAATTAGACAGCTTTAAGAGAGCAGTAGCACTGACCTAATAATGGCCTGTGCTGGGATTCAATTAATTAATCGTAGATTAAGTTAACTGTCGCAATACTTTTCACAATTCCTGGTGTTACGGGAACAGTCTCGGCATAGTAGGATGCCTTTAAGGCTTTAGATACACTTTTCGAGTTCTTCAGTGTTCCAAATGTAAACTTATTATTCAGATTTAAAGGACTGATTGGAATGGGAGCATTTGATGTATCAGTTAGTCTAATTTTGATATTTGAACCACCCGAACCAGAAGAAATACTATTGACTAATATTTCATTTGGATTAGTCATTGCTGGTGCAAAATTATCGGATATGGTGGCTGAATAGCTCAAATCAATTTCCGCACGGAAAGCATGGTACACGGCGTTTTAATATTTATGTAGATGAGGATTAAAGAAGATTGAGTCTAAGTACAATTCACAAGCAAAATACCCAACCACCAATAAAAAAATCCAATGCCTGAGTGTATGGGATTTTTTATGTCTATTTTATTTTACTGAAAAGGTACGCCTTAAAATTTGGCTCAATTAGGGGCGCTTTGCATTTCAAATCTTTGTGCAACAAAGCCGTTTTGGGACCATTGGTTCTGGTGGTACGGTTTCTAAAGCATTTAAAGCGCGTTACTATTCAAATGTCGATACTGTACCAGCAACGCTGGTTCAGGCACAGGCTACGATTACGCTGATATATAATTAAACAGAAAATGAAGGGTTTATCAATTTTTGCTATTTAATGTGTTTGACTGCATGACTAAACGATAGTACGCAATCAGTAAAAATACTTACTGCATCACTTAAAAGTATAAGTTTAGGTCAAACCTAGACCCATACCAGTTCTCCATGAAAAAAGGAGCCTTTCAGCTCCTTTTATTTTTAAATCTTTTCAATGCGACAATAATAAAAACCATCGCCACGCCCTACTTGTGGGAGTAGTTGGCGACCATGAATCTGCTCAATACCCCAATCGGCATCAATTTTAATTTCTTTCGCATCCGTATGTTCAGCAAAGAAGTCGACCATTTGCTGTTCATTTTCTGCTTTCAAAATCGAGCAGGTGATGTACAGCAATGTGCCACCCACTTTGAGTTGTTGCCACATATTTTCAAGAATCTGCTTTTGCAGTTGTACCGTTTTGGCAATATCCCCTGACTGACGCAGTAAACGAATATCGGGATGGCGCCGAATCACACCAATGGCAGAACAGGGTGCATCCAGTACGATACAATCTGCAAGCTCAGGCGAGGTCCATTTCACCGCATCGGCAGCGATAATGTCGACATACTTTTCATTTAAAGCCAAACGCTCTAAGTTTTCAGAGACACGTTTTAAGCGTTTTTCATCTTGGTCGAGCGCAATCAGTTTTTTCGGCTGATACATCTCTAAAATATGCGCTGTCTTGCCGCCAGGTGCTGCACAGGCATCAATTACGAATTTGCCATTTAAGTCGGGTAACAAAGTTGCACAGAGTTGCGCATGTTCATCTTGTACTGAAAAACCACCTACTTCAAAACCCGGTAGGCTTGGGATATGCAGACTGTCATCCAGCACAATGCCAACATTTGAAAGTTCACATGCGTGTGCTTCAATGCCTTCATCTTCTAAAATTTCAAGATATTCGTCACGGCTGACTTGTAAGGTGTTCACTCTTAAGGTTAAGGGCGCAACTTGTTTCAGCTCGTAGCTAATTTCAGCCAGTTGCTCGCCCCAGTCCTTTTTCAAACGTTTGGATAACCAACTAGGCAGATTTGAGGCTTGTTCTAAGACATCGTAGAACTGTTCCGTTTCACGTGTTGCCCGGCGCAAAATAGCATTCACCACACCGCTTAAACTTTCCATACCCAATTGTTTGGCTGCTTCTACCGTTTCAGAAATCGCGGCATGCGCTGCAACGCGGGTACACAGCAATTGGTATAAACCCACATATAAACAAGTTTCAACGACTTGGTTTTCCAGTGGCTTAGTCAACAACGGTAAAGTCACTTGTTTAAGCGCATGCCATTGGCGTAAGCAACCAAGAACTAACTCATGGTACAAGGCACGGTCTTTGTCAGACACAATCGCCATGTGTTGCTGAAGCACCGATGCCAGTGATTGACCATTTTGGACAGCCAATAACGTTTTAACAACCTGAGCACGTAAGTTTAGGGTCTTACCTGAGGCGTGGGGAGATTGTTTCATTATAAAATTTGTCCAATATTCAGTTTTTGGGTTTGTAAAATTTGTACGGCATTTAGGGGTTTACCACCCGGCCATTGCAGAGAGCTTAAACACACCGCATGTTCATCGCCACAAGCGACATGAACACCTTGTTTATCAATGGCTAAAATGGTCCCTGCAGCTTGAGCTTGGGCATTTTCTTGAGACAACATCGAACCCCAAACGCGCAGATTATTGCTTTCATCCAGTGCGATAAATGCGACAGGCCATGGGTTAAATGCGCGAATATTACGGTCAATTTGCACCGCTGTTGAAGTCCAATCAATTTGCGCTTCAGCCTTAGAGAGTTTGTTTGCATAGACTGTCAAAGCTTCATCTTGCACTTCGCGGTTGTCTAAATAGTGCTGCAATGTGCTTTCAGAGGCTAAAACTTTGACCGTCGCTTCGGCCCCTTGTTGTGCCAATTTGTCATGCAAGCTTGCAGAGGTATCTGTAGCTTCAATCGGGCAGTAGGTTTTATACATCATATCGCCCGTATCCAAACCTGCGGCCATTTTCATAATGGTGACCCCAGTTTCGGTATCTCCAGTAGAAATTGCGCGTTGAATAGGCGCTGCACCCCGCCAGCGGGGCAACAGTGAACCGTGAATGTTCAAACAGCCATATTTAGGCGTATCCAAAACCACTTGCGGCAAGATCAGGCCATAAGCAGCCACCACCATTACATCTGCATTTAAGGCCTTAAGTTCAGCTTGAGCAGCCAGACCTTCTTCTGTTGAAGACTTAAAATGCAGCGGTTGATAGACAGGAATATCATGTGCTAAAGCCAACTGCTTCACGGCTGAAGCAGTAAGTTTCTGCCCACGACCTGCTTTACGGTCAGGTTGCGTATAGACGGCTACAATTTCGTGTTCTGTTTTTAGGAGAGCGTCTAATGCCACAGCCGCAAATTCGGGCGTGCCTGCAAAGATGATTTTCAAGAAATACTCGGAAAAAAGGAGAAGATTAAAACAATTATAGCAAAACTCGAGCAGCTACAGATTTATCCTGCATAAAAAGCCGATAGAGTAGTTCTAACTAGATGATGTGCGAGAGTTTTATTCAAAAAATAGCGCAAGGCTCCTTGATAGCGCATCGCTCAAAATCTGTATTTCATATAAATAAAACTCATGCAAAATTTAAAAATTATTCATAGAAGTTTTGTATTGCAAGGCGATTGAACGGGTTATAGTAGTTTCCATATGTAATTGAATGTCAGCTCATCGGTTAAAATGTAGCACGCAAACTTACTGCCTTCGATAATTTAGGTCGAGATGCCTAAAAACGAGATTTACGCAGAATGTGAATATGTTATGTTTAAATTTTTGACAGTTTGACACTCTCAGAACTCAGATTTTAGCCAGAGTGAATGTGGACATTCATCTCAAGCACAACTATGTTGGAAAAGTACAATGCCTGACTATCGTTCAAAAACATCAACACACGGAAGAAACATGGCGGGTGCGCGTGGCTTATGGCGCGCAACGGGGATGAAAGATGAAGACTTTGGTAAGCCGATTATTGCGGTAGTCAACTCATTCACTCAATTTGTACCGGGTCACGTTCATTTAAAAGACTTAGGTCAACTTGTAGCACGCCAAATTGAGGCGGCAGGCGGCGTAGCTAAAGAATTTAATACCATTGCGGTCGATGATGGGATCGCGATGGGACACGATGGCATGCTGTATTCATTGCCTTCACGTGACTTGATTGCGGACTCAGTGGAATACATGGTCAATGCGCACTGTGCTGATGCGATGGTGTGTATTTCAAACTGTGACAAAATCACTCCGGGCATGTTGATGGCGTCTATGCGCTTGAATATTCCTGTGGTGTTCGTCTCTGGTGGGCCGATGGAAGCGGGTAAAGTGAAAATCCGTGGCAATGAACACGCGATTGACTTGGTTGATGCCATGATTGTGGCAGCCGATGACAGTTTTACCGATGAAGAAGTCGCGGAATACGAACGTTCAGCTTGTCCAACCTGTGGTTCATGTTCAGGCATGTTCACTGCAAACTCAATGAACTGTTTAACCGAAGCGTTGGGACTATCGCTTCCGGGCAATGGTTCAACTTTGGCGACACATGCGAATCGTAAAAAACTATTCGAACGTGCGGGTCAGTTGATCGTTGAAATTACCAAACGCCATTACGAACAAAACGATTACAGCTTGTTGCCGCGTTCAATTGCCACCAAAGCAGCCTTTGAAAATGCCATGACCCTTGATATTTCAATGGGCGGTTCAACCAATACCGTTTTACACTTGTTGGCAGCGGCGCATGAAGCAGAAGTTGACTTTACCATGACCGACATTGACCGTTTGTCACGTAAAGTGCCTGTGTTATGTAAAGTTGCACCTGCAAAACAAGACGTGCACATGGAAGATGTACACCGTGCAGGTGGTATCATGTCGATCTTGGGTGAGTTAGACCGTGCAGGGCTATTGGATACGTCTGTACCGACTGTGCATGAAAAAACCTTAAAAGATGCTTTGGACAAGTGGGACATCATCCGTACAGAAGACGAAGACGTGTATCAATTCTTCCGTTCAGCACCGGGTGGTGTGCCGACGCAAACCGCATTTTCACAAGACCGTTACTACTCTCGTTTAGATGGTGACCGTGACAACGGCGTGATTCGTAATGCTGAACATGCCTTCTCTCAAGATGGTGGTTTGGCTGTGCTGTACGGCAATATCGCACTTGAAGGCTGTATTGTGAAAACAGCGGGTGTGGATGATTCCATCTTGAAATTCAACGGCACGGCACGTGTGTTTGAAAGCCAAGATGCAGCGGTAGAGGCGATTCTAGGTGGAAAAATCACTCCTGGTGATGTGGTGGTGATTCGTTATGAAGGTCCGCGTGGTGGTCCGGGTATGCAAGAAATGTTGTATCCAACCAGTTACTTAAAATCGAAAGGCCTTGGTAAAGACTGTGCTTTACTCACCGATGGTCGTTTCTCGGGTGGTTCTTCAGGTCTATCGATTGGTCACGTGTCTCCTGAAGCAGCTGAAGGTGGTGCAATTGGTTTGGTGGAAGATGGCGACCGTATCGAGATCGATATTCCAAACCGTAGTATTCACTTGGCGGTGGATGAAGCAACCATGGCTGCGCGCCGTGAAGTGCAAGAAGCCAAAGGCTGGCAACCTGCTGAACAACGTCCACGTAAAGTGTCTAAAGCCTTAAAAGCTTATGCGATGCATACCACGAGTGCGTCTAAAGGTGCGGTACGTGAAATTTAAGCTGTAGTCTTTGACTGATTAAAAAAGCACTCCATTTGGGGTGCTTTTTATTTAAAAGTCATTGGTTCAGCACAATGGAGTCTTAAATAGGTTTCTCAAATTGCAGTTGATAACCTTCGGTTCGACCTACTTTTGTTTCGGCAAAAGTAGGCAAAACCATTGATCGTCCGCAAAACCTGTTTATTTTCTGCATCTAAAAGAATGCCTTGAAAAAAACCGCCCATTGAATCGGCTATGCAGGTTGCGGACGACGTTTCCGTGTATCAGACAACCTGATGGATTCAAGATCAATATATTAAGACCGTGAAGAGCTTGATGGGGATTGACTCAAAAGTCTCATTGTACTTTTATGTCTAGCCTGCTTTCTATACAATAAAAACAGAAAAAATTGCCAAGACTGTAGAGCAATACGCCGCCATCGCTAAGGACAAATACAATGAGTAAAGACAATATCCGCGAACATTCAGCTCCTGTTTATGAAGGCATCGAAAATGCACCCGCACGTTCCATGATGCGTGCCACAGGCTTTAAAGATTCCGACTTTACTCGTCCCTTTGTCGGTATTGCTTCGACGTGGGCCAATGTCACGCCGTGTAATATGCACATTGATGGTTTGGCACGTGAGGCTGAGAAAGGGGTCAATCGAGCCGGCGGAAAAGGCATTATTTTTAATACCATCACTATTTCAGATGGCATTTCTAACGGCACCGAAGGCATGAAGTATTCATTGTTGAGCCGCGAAATTATTGCAGACTCGATAGAAGCCGTGGTGGGCTGTCAGGCCTATGATGGGGTGATTGCCATTGGTGGCTGTGACAAAAACATGCCGGGTTGCATCATGGGCTTGGCCCGTTTAAACCGTCCGGGTTTGTTTGTCTATGGCGGTACAATTAAGCCGGGCGCAGGGCATACCGACATGATTTCAGTCTTTGAAGCTGTGGGGCAGCATGCCAAAGGTGAAATTAGTGCCATTCAAGTCAAACAGATTGAAGAAGTGGCGCTGCCAGGACCGGGTTCCTGTGGTGGCATGTACACTGCAAACTCGATGGCCTCTGCGATTGAAGCCTTGGGCATGAGTTTGCCGGGTTCCTCTGCACAAGAAGCGGTTTCTGATGACAAGCGGATCGACTGTCAAAAAGCAGGTGAAGCGGTGATGAATTTACTGCGCTTAGACCTGAAACCACGCGATATTATGACCAAAGCTGCATTTGAAAACTCAATTAAAGTGCTGATTGCCTTGGGTGGTTCGACCAATGGTGTGCTGCACTTACTGGCAATGGCACATACTGCTGGGGTTGAGCTGAGTTTGGATGATTTCGTCCGTATCGGGCAAGATATTCCCGTAGTGGCCGATGTGCGTCCATCTGGCAAATATTTGATGTCTGAGCTGATCGCGATTGGGGGCATTCAACCGCTGATGAAGCGAATGCTTGATACTGGCATGCTCGATGGTTCATGTTTAACGGTCACTGGAAAGACCTTGGCGGAAAATTTGGCTGAAGTTGAAGACTATCCAGAAGGTCAGCAGATTATTTTACCGTTCGACGCGCCAATTAAAAAAGACTCTCACTTAGTGGTGCTCAAGGGTAATCTTTCTCCAACAGGTGCTGTGGCTAAAATTACCGGCAAAGAAGGCCTGTACTTTGAAGGGCCCGCACGTGTCTTTGAAGGTGAAATCGGCGCGATGCGTGGCATTTTAGATGGCGAAGTTCAAGCGGGTGAAGTGGTGGTGATTCGTGGTGAAGGGCCTAAAGGTGGACCGGGCATGCCTGAAATGCTGAAACCGACCTCAGCGATAATTGGTAAAGGACTCGGTAAATCTGTGGCGCTGATCACCGATGGTCGTTTCTCTGGTGGCAGTCATGGTTTTGTCATTGGTCACGTGACCCCAGAAGCCTATGAAGGTGGGCCAATTGGTTTAGTGCAAAATGGCGATAAAATCTCAATCAATGCAGAAACCCGCGAAATGACGTGGCATATTTCGGCAGAAGAGGCCGCAGCGCGTCAAGCCGCGTGGGTGAAACCACAGCCGAATTATCGTTATGGGGCTTTGGCCAAGTTTGCAAAACTGACCACAGGTGCGGAAAAAGGCGCGGTAACTGATCTAAATTTAGATGTCTAATTGATCATTTTGCTGTGAATTGATATAAACCCTTGTAGTACTTTCAAGGGTTTAATTTAGAGGCTTTGCTCATGTCACTGTTGCGTCGATGGTTCGATCCGATTCGATCGCGTTGGTTTTATCAAAAACCGATTCGTCAAACGGTCGTATCTACAGAACAAGGCTTGAGTATTCATTTACGCCTCGACGATGTATATAGCTATTTAGCGGTTCAGCAGTTACCACAAATTGAAGAAATTTTAGCGGACGAACTGAAGCCATTGAAGGTGGTCATTTCTAGTCAAGCTGCTGAACCCCCGAACCAAATGTCGGCTTTGGAGTGGCAAACTTATTGTTTAAATGATGCTAAAATTCTGTCGCGTCAGCACCGTTTTAGCTTTCACGACACGCCAGAACAACCCAGTCCAGAGGCATTGAGCC
Source organism: Acinetobacter sp. AB03 (assembly GCF_058107045.1). Classification (NCBI taxonomy): domain Bacteria; kingdom Pseudomonadati; phylum Pseudomonadota; class Gammaproteobacteria; order Moraxellales; family Moraxellaceae; genus Acinetobacter; species Acinetobacter sp. AB03. The sequence goes on from NZ_JBUEBA010000002.1 coordinate 3,236,072, forward strand.
AAGCAGAAACCATTTTGCGGCATACGCCGCTGCGTGGGCAGGACTTTTTGTATTTGCTTGAAGATGTGTTTCACATGCTGTGGCAAAAACAAGAAGGTAAGCTGCGCACCTTATATGCGATGGCCAGCCGTCATCATCAAGAGCAACATTTTCCAGAACGTATTTTTAATGATGATGCGGTACTGGCTAGTTACTTCCAGCTCGGTGACCGTCAGTATCATGCCGTCGATGATCTGCTGCGTTTAACGCGCCGTTTAAAACAACAAAAATTATTTACCGATAACCCCATTTTTTTGATCAATCATATTGATTGGCGTGAGCATTTGATTAGTGATGCTGAAGAGTTAAATGAAATTCAGGCGCTCGATCCAGAGTTAGACTTATACGTTGCGCTGGAAGATCCAATTTCATGGTTGTTATTGGCTTATATTAAAGAAGAACTGGCCGATTATTATAATATTCAGCTCAATGTCTACCCGCTCAGTTATCACGGTCGAGATGGGTTTGATTGGAGTTTGGCAACGCGTTTATCCAAACGGACAGAAATCAAATTCACACCGTTTTGCCGTCCGACGCAAGCAGCCACTTTGGCGATGGCACAGTTATTTTATAGCGTGCCTGAAGAGCAGCGCGTTGATGCCATGTATCGGATTTTGAAAGCCGTTTGGACCCAAGGCAAAGATTTATCCTTTAAATCGCATTTTGATCAACTGATGCAAGAATTGGAAATCACAGCATTGATCACCGAAGATGTAGAAGCCAAGCTTCAAGAAAATGACATGCTCTGTGAAATGAAGTCCCAGCCTGATTTCCCCGTGATTGAACTGCGTGTGGATGGGCAGAGCTATGTCTTTAATAGTCTGTATCGCGTCTGGATGATTGAAAGTATTTTCAGTAATGTGCTGGAAGATCAATATAAAACCGACCCTGTGGATGAAAGCGAAGGCTGAGTTTTGTATACCTCTTATTGATCAAAACAGTCCAATAACACATGAAACCTAAAGCCGATGGTGTTTTTAGGCTGAGTTATTAAAGTGCTTATTAATAATGTTAATGAGGTTTAACAATTAAATTTATTGTTAAATTTTATTAATAAATAGGCTTCCAAATGAAAATGATTATAATTGGCATTCTTTCTGTCTGTTGATCGATGTTATGCGTTTTCATATTTCTTCTTTGAGCTTATCCATTCTGGCCGTGATGCCTACAGCAGCGTTTGCTCAGGGTGAGACACAGGAAACAGCATCATCCCAAGTTTTACCGACTTTGCAATTTGAAGCCCAAGATGCAGATGAAAAAGCATATGCAGCAAAAAATGCATCAGCTGTTTTGCGTTCAGACGCACCGCTGTTTGAAACAGCACAATCGATCAGCGTGATTAGTGAAAAACAACTCGAACAGAAACAAGCGAAAACACTGTCTGAAGCTTTGCAGGGTGTAGCGGGGGTCACCGCAGGACAGTATGGTCGCCGTGGTTGGGATGACTTTATTATTCGTGGGCAGGTTTCGAGTTCGCAAACGTATATTGATGGTTTACGCATACAAGCATCGGACAATGTTTTAAGAGCAGAAGATATCTCGGGTCTTGAGTCGATTGAAGTGGTGAAAGGTCCTACATCTGTAGGTTTTGGTTTAGCTTTGCCGGGCGGTTTAGTCAATTTGACCACAAAGCGGCCACAAGCAGAAACTGCTTATAAAGGCACATTAAGCTACGGTAGTTATGGTTTAAAAGAAGGAACTTTCGATCTTAATTATGCACCAAATAATACTGATAAAGGGGCGTTTCGTGTTGTTGGGAGAGTGTCTGATCAGGATGATCCAACAGATCATGTTTATTTTAAAAATTATTATATTGCGCCGTCTTATAATTTTGACTTAGGCGACAAAGATGATTTGTCTGTCATCGCCAGTTACCAGCGCCGTGAATATGTCCGTCAACAGGGTATTCCATATAGTGGTGGAAATTATAAGAAATATTCACATAGCCTGTTCTTTGGCGATCCTGACTATGGCTATGACGTTGATGTTTATCGTTTAGGTTCGAACTATGCACATTATTTTGATAATGCTTGGACTTTTAAACAAAACTTTGCTGTGACTAAAACCGAGACATTGGGTGATTCGATTTTAGCATCTGGTCGAAGTACATTACCTACAATTAAACGAGCAATCAACAATCAAGATAAACAAGATATTAATTATACCTTAGATAATAATTTACAGCGAAATTTCAATTTCGAGCATATAAACTATGATGTAATGGTTGGTTTAGATATGATGCGTGAGCGTAGTGATTATTATCGTCGAACAGATACGATCAATGATTTTGATGTAAATAATCCAAGTTATGGAAATATAAGTATCAAAAAAGTAGGTGTGCCAACGGAAGAAATCACCTATAGCCAATATGCAGGTTTGTATTTAAGAAACACCATTAAAATTGATGATGACTGGATTATTGGGCTCTCTGGACGCCATGACTGGACTCAAGTTGAAATTGACAATATCTTAACAAATACAACAACTAAAAACTCAGATAATGCTTTTACGGGTAGTGCATCGGTGATGTACCGTATCAATGATATGTTTGCATCATATATCAGTTATGCAACCTCTTTCTTTCCTGTGAGTGATGCTGGTGCAGATGGTACGCTGCTGGACCCAGAAGAAGGGGAACAATATGAAGTTGGTGTGAAGTTCCAAGGGCTGAATCAAAGACTGCAAGGCTATGTGGCTTATTATGATTTAACTCGTCAGAATGTCACAGAAGCAGATGCTTCAGGGAATTTTTCAATTCAAACAGGTGAGCAAGTCACAAAGGGCTTTGAAACAGAGTTATCAGCTGCTCTAACTGATCAATGGAACCTGACCGCAACCTATAGTTATATTCCTACAGCCAAAATTACTGAAAGTGAAACTAGCAGCGATATTGGCAAGCGAATTAACCATGTGCCTAAAAATGCCGCCTCTTTATCAACCCAATACTTCTTTGCTGATGAGCAATTGGGCTGGAATATTGGTGCCAGTGCGAATTATCAAGGCGAGCGTACAGCACAACGTGGGACTGATTATGTACCGCTATCGAGCTATACGCTGTACGACGTCAGTGCTGGCTATGAAGCTAAAAATTGGGGCGCAAAATTCAGCGTAAAAAACCTGTTTGATAAAGAGTATTTAGTCGGAACCACGCCAAATGCACAATTGGTGAGCTGGGGCGATCCACGTACTTTCCGCTTCAGCCTAAATTTCAAATACTAAGCAGAATTACAGCGCATCACATCTGGATTCAATAACAGTTGAGTCCAGACCATTCTTTCCAGTAAGCCTCAATCTTTGGTTGAGGCTTACTTCTAAAAACAGTGATATGAGCCCAGATTTAAATTTTATAGCATGGCGCTAAGTGTTTAGAGAGAAGCGTCATGCTTGCTTTTGTTATTTTTGTTTTTGCTGTCGCAGGCATGATTAAGGGCACCATTGGCCTAGGTTTGCCCGCCGTGTCGATGGGACTTTTATCTTTGGTGATTAGTCCATTTCAAGCGGCAACTTTGCTCATAATCCCTTCCATGGTTACGAACTTCTGGCAATTGTTTGCAGAAGGGCGTGTACTGCGACTGGTACAACGCTTTTGGCCATTGCTGGTGGGCATGATCATTGGTTCAGTTTGGAGTGTTTTTCCTACACTTGGACATGGCGAATTTCAAAGTGAAGCGCTGTTGGGCGGGATGTTGGCCATTTATGGTCTATATGGTTTGTTTGCCAAAAACATGCCCAACTTAGCCCCGTATGAAAAATATTTATCACCAATCATGGGCTATTTGGGCGGTGCTTTGACGGTGGCGACAGGGGTGGTGGTGATTCCCGTGGTTCCATATTTGCAGTCCTTGCATTTGAAACGGGATGATTTGGTACAATCGCTCGGCCTTGCCTTTACCGTTTCAACTTTATGTCTTGCTGTGTATTTACATCTAAATCCTGTTGAAGACACTCCCATTGACTATCAACTGTCGTTGATCGCTCTGCTTCCTGCATTGCTCGGAATGTGGTTGGGCACTAAAATTCGCTACCGCATCCCTGAGCAGGCCTTTCGTAAGGTGTTTTTTGTGGGCCTAGTCTTATTTGGCAGTTATATGGTTTTACATCAACTGGGCTGGCTTTAATGCGGCATGAGTTGGTCATGTTGGCTCAAGAGGAATTGACTAAAGCGTTGATAATCTGCGGGGAGCTGATCAAAACACCGTGCTGCTAACAGCAACTTGCGGTTGGCCCATTTGCCTAAGAGTTCAATCTGCTGAAAGTCATACTGCACTTTTAAACGCAGTGCTGCCCGTTTGGGAATAATCGCAATGCCGACGCCATTGGCGACGACTTGGGCGATCGCGGCAAAGTTCGGCACCCGTAGACGATAATGGATGTCACAGCCTAAGCGTTTGGCTTGCGCTTCTATGGACTGTTGTAAGGAGTGATATTGCATGAGGCCCACAAACGGATGTTGCAATAATTCACCCAGCTCCAGTTGAGCCGCAGTGGCAAGTGGATGCTGGCTTGGGCAGATCAGTACCAACGGGTCTTCAGCAAACTCTTGAGTTTCAAGCTGCCCTGCATCAAAAAAACCAGAGATCAGCCCCAACTGCGCCGTACCTGTACTGAGGGCCTGAATGATGTCATTGGTTTCGGCTTCTTTTAATTCAATATGGAGCTTCGGATTTTCCATTAAATACTGCGGCAATAAATGAGGTAAGTACTCACTCTGCGCCGATGAGTTGCACCACAATATAATGTTGCTCGTTGCACTGTGAGCAAAGGGCAGCATGGCTTGTTGTAATTGCTGCTGTTGTTGCAGTAAGTGCTGCGCATGTTCCGCAAAGGTTTGTCCAGCAAGGGTCGCTTTTACCCCAGTTGCATGGCGGGTAAATAAACTCACTTCAAAATGCTGTTCTAATTTTTTAATCCGCTCACTGGCGGCTTGTAAAGAAATGGCGGAACGTTCTGCACCTTTGGTCAAACTGCCTGTACTCAGGATATTGATAAACAATTGCAGATCAAAAAAATCAAGGCGCATGGCAGGGTCAAAGCGGAAAATGTTGCTTTATCTTAGTCCTTTTTGCGTTTTGAGACATACCTTTAGGTGTAATAGGAGTCAGAGCATTAGACCAAAAAAAGCAGCCCGAAGGCTGCGATCAACAATGGATAATCAAAATATCAGATAGATTAATCTTTTTGCCCTAAGCTGAAGAACCAGTTTAAGAACAACGCTGCAAACGTAGCAGTACCAATACCACCCAAGTTAAAGTTGCCAATTTGTAAGGCAAAATCACCTGTACCTAAAATGATGGTGACTGCTGCGACCATCAGGTTTTTGTTCTGTGAAAAATCGACTTTGTTTTCAATCCAAATTTTTGCACCCGCGATGGTAATCAAACCAAACACTACAATCGACGCACCGGTTAAAATCGCGGTCGGAATGGTATGGATGATGGCACCAAATTTCGGTGACAGACCCAAGAAAATGGCAAACACACCTGCGATGGCAAAAATGATGGTCGAGTAAACTCGTGTGACTGCCATGACTCCAATGTTTTCACCATAGGTGGTCATGCCTGGTGCGCCGACACCGCCTGCTAATGTCGTTGCGACACCATCGGCAACAAACGCTTTACCAATGTGCGGATCAAGGTTTTCACCGGTCATCGCACTCACGGCTTTAATGTGACCGAGGTTTTCTGCCACCAAAATTAACGCAATTGGTGCAATGATCATCATGGCATTGGCATTAAATTCAGGCGCATGAAAAGTCGGTAAACCAAACCAAGCGGCTTGTTGAATTGGTGCAAAATTAATCGCTGTGCCATAGCCCATAACGTTGGTCACGATGAAATAGACCAAGTAAGACAGTAACAAACCAATTAATAATAAGAGACGCTGCAATAAACCACGGGTAAAGACTGCAATCGAGCCCATACATAATACGGTAACCAGTGCCATCCACATATTAAAGGAATTGCCCGCAACGCCTTTGACCGTCACTGGGGCAAGGTTGAGACCAATAATCATCACCACAGCACCTGTCACCACAGGCGGCATCAGTTTTTCAATCCACTTGGTGCCCGTTGCCATGACCATAAAACCAAACAAGGTATAGAGCACGCCGCAGGCAATAATACCGCCGCCCGCCATAGCTAAATTTGGATTGAGTGCGCCTGTGCCCGATGCGGTATAGCCCGTTGCTGCAATCACAACCCCAATAAAGGCAAAACTTGAACCTAAATAGCTTGGAACACGTCCACCCGTCATAATAAAGAACAAGATGGTACAAATCCCGGACATTAAAATGGCAAGGTTGGGATCGAAGCCCATTAAGAAAGGGGCAAGAACCGTTGCTCCAAACATGGCAAAGGCATGCTGAACACCTAAAATTGCACTTTGTGAAGCAGGGAGGTATTCACTTGTGCCAACAGGACGTGCATCGATATTGCCTTCGTACGGGCGCCATTTGGGAAACCAATTGGACATTTTTTGAGCACTCTAAAGATAAATTGTGCACATCATACTCTTGTTTTTTAGAAGATTTAATCAGTGATACAAAAAATTGTTCAAACTAATCTCATGACTTTTCAGAACTTTTTACCGCATGGTAAAAATTTTTATTTTTAAAAATAATGATAAATCAAGGTTTAATTGGTAAATTTAGCCAATCGCTCATTCATAAATATTTATGATTGGATTGATAAAAAAAATTATAAAAGGTTTGACCATGCGGTCAATAAAAAAGCACATCATAGTGATGTGCTTTAAATGGAGCGGGCTTAAAACTTTATCCTGTGTTACGAAGACCTGCTGCAATACCGGCGATACTCACCATAAGTGCATGATCTACAGGTGTATTTGTTTCCTGACGCTCTTCTAGGTAGCGGCGGCGACGTTTCATTAACTCTGCTTGGAGTAAATGCAGCGGCAATAAATACGGTTTGCGCACTCTCATCGACTGATCTAAAACCTCGTTACTGCTGAGGAGTTTAGACTCACCTTTAAGCGCCAAGAGGGTTTGCACCGCATACTTTAAGCGCTGACGCAGATGTTCACCGAGCACTTTCAAGTCTTCATCATCGGTCAGGTGCGACTCATAATACAGCGCCACATGAGCATCAGACTTTGAGAGCACCATTTCCAACATATCAATCAGGGTTTGGAAATACGGCCATGCCACCAGCATTTCATCTAAGGTGGCTTTATGACCTTGATCAATCACTTGGTTAATTGCCGCGCCAGTACCTAGCCAAGCGGGTAACATCAAACGAATCTGGGTCCACGCAAATACCCAAGGAATGGCACGTAGGGACTCAATGCCGCCAGTGACTTTACGTTTTGCAGGGCGTGAGCCAAGCGGTAACATTTGCAGTTCAAGCTCTGGCGTGACTGTACGTAAGTACTTTACGAAGTGCGGGTTTTCTCGCACAGTCTGACGATACACTTGTACCGACAAATCGGTCATGCTGTGCATTAATTCGCGCCACTCAGGTTTTGGGACGGGCGGTGGAAGTAAAGTGGCTTCTAAAGTGGCAGCGGTATAAATCTCTAAGTTTTGTAGCGCAATGCCTTCTAAGCCAAACTTGAAGCGAATCATTTCACCTTGTTCAGTGACTCGAATTGCACCTGAAATCGAGCCAGGTGGCTGTGAAAACAAGGCTTGTTGTGTTGGCGCACCGCCACGGCTGATGGAACCGCCACGACCATGAAATAGTGTGAGTTGTACGCCATGCGTTTTTGCAATCGCGGTTAATTCTTCTTGCGCACGGTACTGTGCCCAATTGGCTGACATAAAGCCTGCATCTTTTGCTGAGTCCGAATAGCCAATCATCACTTCATGCTTGCCCTGAATATGCTGTTTATACCAATGCATATTGAATAGGGTATTCATGGTGGCTGCGGCGCCATCTAAGTCTTTTAATGTTTCAAACAATGGCACCACACGTAGAGGGTGTTGGATACCCGCTTCTTTTTGCAAAAGCAGTACCGCCAACACATCACTTGGATATTCAGCCATCGAAATAATATAGGCACCTAAACTTTCTTGAGGCTGAGCTGCCAAAGTGCGCATGGTGGCAAATACTTCTTGTACTTCAGGCTGCTCAATTAAGCTTTGTGCAGGTTCATTCAAATGCTTCGGCAACAGCGGACGTTTGCTTTGTAGCTCTTGTAATAAGAAGTTTTGGCGCGCTTGTTCGGTCCACGTTTCAAAATTACCCAGACCCAAATATTCAGTAATGGCCGAAATCGCTTGGCGATGACGTCCTGACTCTTGGCGAATATCCAGTTTCAGCAGTTCAATCCCGAAACAGTTCACCCGATGGATAAAGTCCAGCAGTTTCCCATTGGCAATTTCAGGCAGATTGCTGGCAATCAAAGAGCGATAGCACAGCAGTAGAGGTTGTAACAGTTCATCTTTGGCTTTAATCACCAAGCTGTCATCGGCATCGGCACCGCGCAGTTTTTCTGCGAGCCAATGGCGCGTAGCTTTCAGCCGTTCGCGAGTATCGCGCAAATATTCACGGTAGGGTTCAGGATGGTCTTGACCCAAGGCTTGGCGCAGTTCATCGCTACAGTTTTGAATCGACAGTTCCCAACGCAAGTCTTCAATGTCACGTAAGTAAAGGTCAGCCGCTTTCCAACGCGATAGCCACAGGACTTCTTGCGTAATGTTGTGTGTCACATTCGGGTTGCCGTCACGGTCACCACCCATCCATGAAGCGAAACGTACAGGTGCGACATTTAAAGGCAGACGTTGGCCACAGTGTTCAATCACCATGTCGTCTAGTTCACGCATGAACTTCGGGACAGCATTCCATAAGGTTTGCTCAATGGTAGTAAAGCCCCATTTTGCTTCATCGACTGGGGTTGGACGGTGTTGACGAATTTCATCGGTCTGCCACGCCGAACAGATCAGTTGTTTTAAATCTTCAAGAACGGTCTGACGTTCACGAGGGGTCAGTTTTTGCTGATCCATTTTAAATAAGGCATCGTTGATACCATCATATTTTTGGATCAGGGTACGGCGGCTAACTTCAGTGGGGTGAGCGGTCAGAACCAGTTCAATATTTAAATCACAGATTTGCTGGAACAGCGTATCGGTTGAAATGTCGTTATTTTTAAATTTAGCAAAGAGGTGGTCGAGCGGATTTGGAGAGGGTGCGGTCTCATCAAATTCACTTTGACGACGGCTACGGACCACATGGTATTGCTCCGCAATATTGGCAAAGTTCAAAAAGTGGGTAAAGGCACGTGTCAGCGGCAGAATTTCATCATCTTCAAGGCTGAAAAACAGTTGTTCCAGCTGCTTTTCGGCTTCAACTTGACCATCCCGTGCCCCTTTGGATAAGGCCCGAATTTGCTCGACCTGATTAAACAAATCTTGTCCTGCATGCTCCTTGAGGGTTTCACCCAATAGGTTGCCGAGTAATCGGACATCTTCACGTAGTGGAGCATCAATTTGTTGAATCATGATTATTATTCCCTCGTTGTTCTTAATTTGACTATACCCCGATTCGATGACAATCCAAGTAGGGGCAGACAAAAGTAGGGGATTAATTGCTGAATTTAGAAGCAAATGAACAACTTAGGGCAAGCAATTGTTTTAAAATAAAGAGGGGTTTTAATTCCAAATATTTGAATTAATTATAAAAAATATAAATTTAATTAACCGGATCTTAAGGTGTTTTTAAAGGGTATTTTAATAAAAAAATCGCAATGGCTTCTTGAATCAGTTGCTCGCGTTGTTCGGCATTGGGCACTTCATTCATCCCCAACAACATTTCTTGGTGACGATATCCAAACAGCAGAGACATTAATAAGGTGATGACCTCGTTGACCTGTTCAAACTGAAGAACGCCTAAGGCCTGAGCTTGGTCAAAGAACTGTTCCCAAATCGCCCGCATTTTGAGGTGAGAGGCTTTATAGAAGTTCTCTAGCAATGGGTTTTGTTCAGCGGCCAGCTGTAATAGTAAGTACTCCAGCTTGATGGCCTCAGGCAAGTTAATAATATGCATCGATAGCGCACAAATCTGTTCGAGCATGGGCATAAAGTCTTCGGCACGTTGCAATTGAAATGAACGTCCCAGCATCAGCTTTTCACAGGTTTCCTCAATTGCACAACTGAACAGATTGGCTTTGTCCTGAAAATGGTTATATACCGTGAGTTTGGTGACGTGCGCTTCCTTGGCAATATGGTCCATGTTGGAGCCGTGGTAGCCATGTTGTAAAAACAACTGACGTGCCACCTCCAAAATACGTTGCCGTTTTTCTAAATCTTTGGGACGTCCTGCTGAAGCTTGCACACATTTTCCTAAAAAAAGTTCAAAAAGTCATTTACATCTGAGCATATCTTTAATTAGTGTACTATGCAGTATATTAATTAAAAAATAACCAAGTTAAGTCTGGATATTGTGCCTGATTAATTGGTGGTTATGGAAGAAGAGCAGACCTCATGAGCAAAATTCAGACCCTTGTGGCAAGTATGATGGTGGTGTGTAGTATCACCTTGTGGGGATGTAGCAAAGACACGACCGAACCAGAGTCGGTGCCTTTGGTAATGGTGAGCCAACCGAATACCACGCATCTAGAACAAAAAAGCTATGCAGGCGAAGTGCAAGCCCGCCAACAAACGGCACTGTCCTTTCGTGTTGGGGGACAAGTCACGGAGCGTTTGGTCGATGTGGGTGACCAAGTCAAAGTTGGACAAGTTTTAGCACGCTTAGATGTACAAGATGCCCAGTTGCAACTCAATGCAGCCAAAGCACAGTTAGAAAGTGCCCAAGCGGCTGAAAAAAATGCGCAGGATGAACTCAAACGCTTTAAGCAATTATTACCGAGTAATGCAGTGAGTCGTTCACAGTACGACAGCGTTGAAAATCAATATAAAGCCGCACTATCGAGCTTGAAACAAGCACAAGCCAATTATAACGTTACTCAAAATCAAACCAGTTATAACCAACTGATCGCCAATAAAAACGGCGTAATTACCGAGCGTAATATTGAAATTGGACAGGTGATTTCAGCAGGGCAACCCGCGTTTCAACTGGCCATTTCAGGTGATCGTGAAGTGGTAATTGGTGTGCCTGAACAAGCGATTGCTCAGATTAAAGTTGGACAGGATGCAATCGTCACCTTGTGGTCTAAACCCGATGAACGTTTTGCTTCCTACGTCCGTGAAATTTCACCTGCCGCAGATCAGTCACGTACTTTTAGTGTCAAAGTGGCTTTGCGTGAAGGACAAAATACGATTCAACTGGGACAGAGTGCTCGGGTGTTTTTCAGCTCAACTGAAAGCAATGTGTTGAGTGTACCGTTAGCCAGTGTTTCTGCTGCGGGTAAAAATGCCTATGTCTGGGTGGTGAATGCTGACAACAGTATTCGTAAAGTGCCTGTCAGTGTGGGGGAGTATGGTCGAGACAGCGTTACCATTCGTTCAGGTTTACAGCCAAAGGACTATGTCGTGGTGGGTGGGGTGCATTTACTGCGTGAAAAACAAAAAATTCAACCGATTAGCCGTGACAATAAAACGGTCAAGATTGCGACAGGGAGTTAAGCATGAACTATAACCTGTCGGAATGGGCCTTAAAAAATAAGGGCTTGGTCCTTTATTTGATGTTGTTGCTGGGCATCGTGGGGGTGGTGTCTTATTCCAAACTTGCACAAAGCGAAGACCCGCCTTTTACCTTTAAAGTGATGGTGGTACAGACCTATTGGCCGGGTGCAACGGCGCGTGAGGTGTCTGAACAAGTGACCGACCGTATTGAAAAAGAGCTGATGACCACGGGTAAGTATGAGCGCATTATGGCCTACTCCAGACCCGGCGAGTCGATGGTGACTTTCGTGGCACGAGATGCCATGCGCTCCAGTGAGATACCGGATGTGTGGTATGACGTACGCAAGAAAGTTGGAGACATCAAACATCAGCTGCCCAATGGGGTACAAGGACCATTCTTTAATGATGAGTTTGGCGATACTTTCGGCAACATTTATGTGCTGACCGGTAAAGACTTTGATTATGCAGTGATGAAAGAATATGCCGACCGTCTACAGTTACAACTGCAACGCGTCAAAGATGTCGCGAAGGTCAACTTAGTTGGGTTGCAAGATCAAAAGATTTGGATTGAAATTTCCAACACCAAGTCGGCACAGTTAGGCATTCCTGTGACAGCGGTGCAACAAGCCCTGCAACAGCAAAATACCATGGCCAGTGCAGGCTTTTTTGAAACAGAGTCGGATCGTATTCAACTCCGAGTCACAGGGCAAATTAAGAGCGTTGAAGAACTGCAACGTATGCCTTTATTGGTCAATGGAAAAACCATCCAGCTGAGCGATGTGGCTGATGTCTATCGTGGCTTTAGTGAACCCGCTCAACCCCGTATGCGCTTTATGGGGGAAAATGGCATTGGCATTGCGGTGTCGATGCGTAAAGGTGGCGACATCTTGGCTTTGGGTAAAAATTTAGAAACTGAGTTTTCCAAGCTGCAAAAAACCTTACCTTTAGGTATGGAGCTGAAAAAAGTTTCAGATCAGCCTGTTGCGGTGAAGCGTAGTGTCAACGAGTTCATGAAAGTTTTGGCTGAAGCGGTGATTATTGTACTGCTAGTCAGCTTTTTCTCGCTGGGTTTCCGTACTGGACTGGTGGTGGCATTCTCCATTCCACTGGTCTTGGCCATGACCTTTGCAGGCATGAATATTTTTGATGTCGGTCTACATAAAATTTCCTTGGGTGCACTGATTTTAGCGCTGGGACTCTTGGTCGATGACGCTATTATTGCCGTGGAAATGATGGCGATCAAAATGGAGCAAGGCTACAGTCGACTACAAGCAGCAGGGCATGCGTGGCGAACCACTGCCTTTCCTATGTTGACGGGAACCTTGATTACCGCTGCGGGCTTTTTACCGATTGCTACAGCAGCGTCCAGTACAGGTGAATACACTCGCTCTATTTTCCAAGTGGTGACCATTGCCTTAATTGTGTCATGGTTTGCAGCGGTGCTTTTTGTCCCTTATTTGGGTGACAAACTCCTGCCCGATTTTAATAAAGAGCTGATTCAAAAAGCGCCGTGGTATAGCCGTTTGTGGGCACGTTTGCGCAAACAGCCAGAACCTCTGCCGATGGTGCATCATGCAGGTGAGCATCATGATCCTTATCAAACCAAGTTCTATCAAGGTTTTCGCCGTTGGGTCGATCTGTGTGTGACCTATCGTAAAACGGTCATTGCGACGACGGTGGCTATTTTTGTGCTCTCGGTGTTGATGTTTAAGTTAGTACCACAGCAGTTTTTCCCACCCTCGAATCGTGCCGAAATTTTGGTCGACTTAAAACTTGAAGAAGGTGCATCTTTAACAGCAACTGAAAATGCGGTGAAAAAAGTTGAACAGTTCCTGTCGAAGCAAGAAGGTATAGATAATTATGTGGCATATGTGGGCACAGGCTCGCCACGTTTTTATTTACCGCTCGATCAGCAGCTACCACAGGCCAGCTTTGCTCAGTTTGTGGTCTTGGCCTCTTCACTGGATGATCGCAATGAAATTCGTAAATCCTTAGACACCCAAATCCGCCAGTTATTGCCCGATGTGCGTACTCGCGTCTCTTTACTTGAAAACGGTCCCCCTGTCGGTTATCCACTTCAATATCGCGTGTCGGGTGAAGACTTAACTCAAGTGCGTGCTTGGGCGGATAAAGTCGCAGCGATGCTGGGTGCTAACCCCAACACGACTAATGTGCATTTGGACTGGGGTGAACCAAGCAAGATGATCAATTTAGAGATTGACCAAGACCGTGCCCGCCAAATGGGGGTATCGAGTTTAGATTTGGCCAATTTCTTGAACAGCTCAATTTCGGGTGCCACCATTAACCAATACCGTGAGAAACGTGAGCTAATTGAAATCCGTTTACGTGGCGATCAAGCCGAGCGGGTTGAAGTGGCATCACTGGCAAGCCTTGCCGTTCCAACCTCAAATGGCGGAACAGTACCATTGGCACAAATTGCAAAAATTGATTATAGCTTTGAAGAAGGTTTGATTTGGCATCGTAACCGCCTACCGACTATTACGGTACGTGCAGATATTCGAACTAAGTTACAGCCGGCCACTGTGGTGGATGAAATGGCCGAACAGATGAATCAGCTGCGTGCGGAACTGCCGAATGGCTATTTGGTTGAAGTCGGCGGTACAGTGGAAGAGTCTGCACGTGGGGGTAAATCGGTTGCAGCAGGCATGCCTTTATTCTTGGCCGTGGTCATGACTTTGCTGATGATTCAACTGCGCAGTATGTCTCGTGCCACGATTGTCTTGCTCACCGCGCCTTTAGGTTTGATCGGTGTGGTGTTGTTCCTGCTGTTGTTCAATAAACCTTTTGGCTTTGTTGCGATGTTGGGGACCATTGCCTTGTCGGGCATGATCATGCGTAACTCGCTGATCTTGATTGATCAGATTGAGCAAGACATTCAAGCGGGGCATGAATCATGGGATGCAATCATCGATGCGACGGTGCGACGTTGTCGTCCAATTGTGCTGACGGCATTGGCAGCAGTTTTGGCGATGATCCCATTGTCTAGAAGTATTTTCTTTGGACCTATGGCCGTTGCGATCATGGGCGGACTGATTGTGGCGACGCTATTAACCCTGTTCTTTTTACCAGCCTTGTACGCGCAGTGGTTTAAAGTAAAAAAAATTAGCCATAAGCCGTAAATTTATGCCAATATCAGGTGCGAAACGTTGAAAATTTCAATATAGTAGCACCTGAAATTTATGGCATTTTTATAAAGCAGTTTTTTGCTACACATTAAAAAATAAACGATGTGGCAAATGGGGTTAAACGCATGATGCAAGACAATGTAACTAAGTATCGCCGCTCTATCGCGATTTCTTATGTCTTCATGTTTTTGGCTTTGTTTACTGTGATTAGCGGCGCATTTTCCTACTGGTATGCCCGAAAAGTCACGCAAATTGATCATGCCGAAGTGTGGTTACAAGCGCAAGCACTTTGGGTCATGCGCAATATTGTGATTTATAGCATTTTGGCGTTATTTGCAGCATTGTGGTTTATTCCTCTTATTTTCTTCACTTGGGACAGCGCATTATGGGTGACTGGATGCACGGTTGCAGGTGTGGTTTTTAGCTGTATTGCATTTCTCTTCCTTCTAAATGCATGGTTTAAAGGCCTGTCTAAATTTTTGAAAAATAAAGCAGTTTTCTAATTCTACTGATTTTTTTCAAACACCCCCTTGTAAAACTTGGTTTGAACCCAATTTCAGACCACAGTTGAGTATTAAATAAATTCCGTGAGGAGCATCGCCAGACATGGCTAAACGTGATTATTATGAGGTTTTAGGTGTTGCTAAAACCGCTAGTGATGATGAAATTAAAAAAGCCTACCGTAAGTTGGCGATGAAATATCATCCGGACCGCAACCCTGACAATGCTGAAGCTGAAGAGAAATTTAAAGAAGCGGCTGAAGCTTATGAAATTTTATCGGATAGCGAAAAGCGCAGCATGTATGACCGTATGGGGCATCAAGCCTTTGAAGGTGGTATGGGCGGCGGAGGCGGCTTCGGTGGTGGTTTCAGCGCAGAAGACATTTTCAGTCAATTCGGTGACATTTTCGGTGGTGCATTTGGTGGCGGCGGCGGTCGTGGTCAACAGCGTGCACGTCGTGGTTCTGACTTACGTTATGTGATGGAACTGACGTTGGAAGAAGCAGTAAGAGGGGTGAAAAAAACCATTACTTTTACCGCACCAGCGCCGTGTGAAACTTGTGACGGTAAGGGCTCTAAAAACCCGAACGATGTTGAAACCTGTAAAACTTGTCATGGTGCAGGTCAGGTTCGCATGCAGCAAGGTTTCTTCTCTGTACAGCAGACTTGTAGCACTTGTCGCGGTCAGGGCAAGATCATTAAGAACCCATGTAATACCTGTCATGGTTCAGGCGTTAAAGACCGTCAACAAACCTTAGAAGTGACGATTCCTGCGGGCGTCGACAATGGTGACCGCGTTCGTTTAACGGGCAAAGGCGAAGCGATTCGTGATGGTCAGTCAGGCGACTTGTACGTAGAAGTGGTGGTGCGTGAGCACGAAATCTTCCAACGTGATGGTGCAGACCTGTATATGGATGTCCCTGTGAGCATTGCTGATGCTGCTTTGGGTAAAGAAATTGAAATCCCGACACTCGAAGGTCGTGTGAGTTTGAAAATTCCTGAAGGCACACAAACGGGTAAAATGTTCCGTTTACGTGGTAAAGGGGTTAAACCTGTACGTACCAGTATGCAAGGTGACTTACTGTGCCGTATCGTGATTGAAACACCCGTTAACTTGACGGCACGTCAACGTGAACTGTTGAAAGAGTTGCAAGAGACCTTGGATGGAGATGATCACAAATCATCACCAAAGAAGAAGTCTTTCTTTGACCGACTGTTTGATTAATTAAATACGGTACGTGTGAATCGGTGTTGAAAAGAGCGGGAATATTTTCCCGCTTTTTTTATGTTATTGCGCTTCTGTTGGCAGCTCAGGTTGATCGATCTCTTCAACCGACACCATTTCTTCAGCCATAGGTGCAGCGGCTTGTACTTGTTGCTCGGCCTGTGCTTTGGGATGTGTGCTAGTAGTGATCTTGACCTGTGACAAACTTTCTAAGGTGTCGCCTGCTTGAACAGCGGGTTCAGCCTGAACCTGTGCCCAACTACCCCCAAACGCCATCGCTAGAAAAAGTACCTTGGCTTTCATTCTATTTTCCTCATTTTAAAGTTGTTTTTAAAAGCGAACCTAGTCTGCGTAAGATTGATTGCAAATTTGTGAAAAGCATGAGAAAGCATGTCTGAAAATAAAGCGATTTTTTCGATGAAAATGGCCAACAAACCTTAGTCTGGGCAATCAGTTTTGCTATAGTAAGAGCAATTTTGAAGCTAGATTAGGAATATGTTATGTCAGCAGCTCCACGCATTGGTGTCTTAGGTGCCGGCGGTCGTATGGGTCGCATCCTTATTCAAGCGGTACACGAAGCAGGCTATCAACTGGCTGCGGCAGTGGAACGCCCTGAAAGCTCACTGGTTGGTACAGATGCAGGTGAGCTTGCAGGTATTGGCAGCCTCGGCGTGAAGGTGGTGGGTAGTCTGGAAGCGGTAGTGAAAGATTGTGATGTGATCATTGATTTCACTGCACCAGTAGCGACCGTTCAGCATTTAAAAATTTGTCGTGAAGCTGGGGTGGCCATTGTCATTGGGACCACGGGTATGAATGACGAACAAAAAGCTTATTTGGATGACTCTGCGACTCAAATACCTGTGGTCTATGCAGCCAACTATTCTGTGGGGGTCAACGTTTCGATTAAACTGTTGGAAATGGCGTCTAAAGTCTTTGGCGACACAGTGGATATTGAAGTGATTGAAGCGCATCACCGTCATAAAGTCGATGCACCATCAGGCACAGCGTTGATGATGGGTGAGGCCATTGCGGGTGCTTTAGGTCGTGACTTGAAAACCGATGCAGTGTATTGCCGTGAAGGTCATACAGGACCCCGTGAGCGTCAAAGTATTGGTTTCCAAACCATTCGAGGCGGCGATATTGTCGGTGAACATACAGCTATGTTTATTGCTGATGGTGAGCGTGTTGAAATTACCCATAAAGCGACTAACCGTATGAACTTTGCTTCGGGTGCGGTACGTGCTGCGGCTTGGGTGGTAGGACGTGAAGCACGTAAATATGACATGAAAGATGTACTGGGTTTTAACGACATTCAAGTTTAAAAACCTGCTTCATTCGCCATAAAAACAAGATAAAAAACTAAAATAAGACGAAGAATAGAATGAAAAAAGTCATGTATATGGCTTGTGTTGTTGTCGTGATGACGACAGCACAGGCCAAACCTATGGATCAAGCCAAACTCAGTATTCATAAAAATAATATTAAAGTTTGGACCTATCAAAATGCGCAAAATCCGGTCTTTTTATATAAGGCTGAAACCACGTTTGATGTACCGATTGAAAAAGCAGTGTCATTGATCTTAGATGTTGACCATGCGGTGAAATGGGTGCCGTATATGGGCAGTGTGAAAGTCTTGTCGCGCGATGATAAAAAAGGCGAGTTTCAGCTGTATATGGTGCTGGATTTTCCTTTTCCTTTAAAAGATCGCGACTTGGTGGTGCAGGGGAAAATGACCAAGGACAGTCAGGGCATTATTAGCATTAAAAATAAAGCGATTGATAAAAACATCCTTAAAAATCCAGATTATGTGCGTCTAAATCATTATGAGGGCGATTGGACCTTTCAGAAACTGGGACCAAATAAAGTCAAGGTTTCGACCTCGGGCTATGCCAACCCTGAGGGATCGATACCACTGAAGTTTGTGAATATGTTTGTCCAACAACAACCCTATCAAATGCTGCAAAAAATGAAAAATCAATTGCTGGAACAAGAGGGGACACCTGCCCACTTACCGACTGCCTTACGTTAATTTTGAAGACGAAGAAGCCTGCAATGCAGGCTTTTTATGTTTTAAAACTTAAGGCTGTTGATAAGCGCTCAGCAGCTCTAAGGTTGAAGCCTTAGGCAGGTCTAACTGGATTAAACTGAGCATGGCATCTCCTTCACCAGCGAGCGAGATCTTGAAGTTTTCAGCACTGCTTTGGTCACATTGAAACTGTAAATTTTTCTGGCGGGGCAAGTTCATCTGCATTTGACGTTCATTGTTTAACTGATATTGATAAGTTCGTTGGGTCGAGGTTTCAGTCAAGCTCGGCGCTAAACTTAAAAACTGATAATCAGTTAAATTTTGCGTTTTCAGAAACCCTTCAATCAGTGCTTTACAAATAAAATGCTGCTGTTGTACCTGCTGTGAAACATGTGGCGGTTGGCAAGCCGATAAGCTCAATAAGCAAAAGAGAGATATGATTATTTTTTTCATAAAAGTGCCTATTTATGGTTGTGAACGAATGACAAAAGCATAATTCTGTTGGCATAATGGATACAGATACATAAAATTTTAAAAAACAGGTACAGATGAATGGCATTTCAGTATCAAAGCTTAGCTGCACAGTTGCTTGAAAAAATTCAAAATGCTGAATTACCCGCAGGGCAAAAGTTGCTGTCGTTACGCCAGTTTGCTAACTTACAAAAGGTCAGCTTGAATACGGCCAAGAGCTGTTATGAGCTACTCGAGTCGCAGGGGTATATTCATGTGAAAAATAAGTCGGGCTATTTTGTCAGTTATCAGAAAAATACCAGCTCATCTATTCCTGTACCGCAGCATCCTGATTTTCAGTCTCAAGCCCGTGATATTTCTAATTTAGAGCTACAGCTAGAAATTCAACAGTCTTCCATTAATAGCCGTCTCATCCATTTGGGAGCGATTCAGCTTTCTCCAAAACATGTGCCTGTAGAGGCGCTCCGCCGCTCCATTCAACGTGCTTTAAAACACAGTCAACCTGAAGATTTTTTATATAGCGATAAGCAGGGTCATATTCGCTTACGGCAGGCTTTGTCTGAGCATTGGGCTGAAGATGGCTTTTATATTTCGCAGGATGATATCTACATCAGCAATGGCTGTATGCCTGCGTTGTCGGTGATGATCCAACACCTCAGCAAGGAAGGCGACAGCGTGATTGTGCCGACCCCAAATTTTAATGGCCAGTTGCAAATGCTGGCGGGGTTAAAGCGAAAAATTATTGAAATTCCAGCCGATACCCAAGGCTTTGATCTTGAACGTTTAGAGCAGGTCATGCAAAGTTCAGGCGCAAAAGCGTGCTTACTCACGGCCAATTATCAAAATCCATTGGGGTTTTGCTTAAGCAATGCAGAAAAAGAAAAAATTGCACAACTGGCGGCACGCTATCAGTGCTATGTGATTGAAGATGATATTTATGGTGAATGTAGTTTCAGCTCGAGTCGTCCGCTGCCGATTAAGTATTGGGATCAGCAGGGTTATGTGATTTTCTGTGGTTCGGTTTCCAAGTCACTTTCAACTGCGTATCGGGTAGGTTGGTTTTGTATTCCGCAGCGCTTAGCGCATTTGAAGGCTACGTTACTGATGCAAAATATCACAGTGAATACACCCTTGCAGTTGGCACTGGCCGATCTCATTTATAGTCGTGCTTATCGGGAGCATTTACAGCAGTTAAAGCCGATTTTGAAACAGCAAGTTGAGCAATACCGACACATGATTCAGCTTGCCTTTAACGGAGTTGAGTTACGTATCAATCAACCCTTAGGTGGTTATGCGCTGTGGTTACAGCTGCCCGAGTGTATTGATGGTTTAGATATGTACTATTTTGCTCAACAGCATGGCATCAATATAGTGCCAGGAGAAGTCTTTGGTGAAGGGCAGCGTTATAAAAACTGTATCCGCCTCAATGCAGGCCATGAACTTTCAACAGATATTCGCGCAGCGGTCACCTTGTTGGCCGATTGGGTGAAAGCGCAACTCAGCAGTTCGACGTTGGTCAAACAAGCGGTATAAAAAAAGCGCCTGTTTTTAGGCGCTTATCGATTAAAAGTCAGCTTTGAGGACGATCCGATAACGGGCTTTTCCAGAATGTAACCGTTCCAGTGCTTCATTCAACTGTGACATAGGATACAGTTCAATTTGTGGCGCAATGTTTTTACGTGCAGCGAATTTGAGTAGCTGACGTAATGCCGCAGGTGAGCCAGTGGGTGAACCCGTGATAGACTTTGCTCCACCAATCAGACTACCTGCATTTAATTTGATGGGCTCTAGAGGCAAGCCTAGCAGATGGATCGTGCCATTTGGTGCCAGTGTACTGATATAGGCAGGCCAATTGAGCGTGACATTCACGGTGCTGAGGATGAGATCAAATTTGCCCCGCTGGGTTTTAAGCGCATCCACATCACGGCTATTCACCACATGATCTGCACCCATGGCCTTGAGTTCTTCCGTTTTGTCGAGGTTCGAGGTGAATGCCGTGATTTCACAGCCCCATCCTCGAAGGAGCTTAATGGCCATATGCCCTAAACCACCGATGCCAATCACCCCAACATGGTGAATGGCTTGAATGCGGTGTTTTAAAATCGGATCAAAAACGGTAATACCGCCGCACAATAAAGGACCTGCTGACTCAGGATCCAGCTCTTCAGGTAAAGGAATAATCCACTGCCAACCTGCGCGAACTTTGTCGGCAAAGCCACCTGCATGACCGACGATGGTTGCTGTCGGCCCTCCTGTACAGAGCACTTGTTGGCCCGAAACACAGGGGTCACAGTGTTGGCAGCTTTCTGCCGTCCAGCCTATACCGACGCGCTGTCCAAGTTTAAGTCCTTTGGCTTCTGAGCCTAAGCGACTGATGGTGCCAATAATTTCATGACCAGCGACAACGGGATAGACCGAGGAGTTCCATTCATTATTAATGACCGAAACATCGGAATGGCACAATCCACAATATTCGACTTGGACTTCGACTTGATGTGGTTGCAGTTCACCCGCATCGAATTGATAGGGTTGTAACGCTGCGCCTGCTTGCATTGCCGCATAGGCACGAATGGTGTTATCCGACATATTCTATATCCTTATTTTCCTGTTTTTTATGTACTTTTATTTAAAATGACAGCTATTTTCATGGTCATTGACCATACCGACCGCTTGCATAAAGGCATAGCAGGTGGTGGGTCCGACAAATTTAAAGCCCTGTTTTTTTAGGGTTTTAGACATATTTTGGCTTTGAGGTGTCTGTGCAGGTGCTGTGCGGTAGTCTGGGACATCATTGTTGATTGCGTGTTGCTCGACAAAGTTCCAGAGCCACTCAACGGGGTTGATGCCTTGTTGCTTTAGGGCTTGCCATGCAAGCGCATTGTCACGAATGGCGGTCAGCTTCCCGATATGGCGAATTAAGCCGATATCTTGGACTTTTTCGGCTAAGTCTGTATCACTCAAAGCTGCAATTTGTTCAATAGAATATTGAAAAAACTGGCGATGATAATGTTCACGCTTTTTCAGGACGGTAATCCATGACAGCCCCGCTTGTTGACCTTCGAGGCAGAGCATCGCAAATAACTGCTTTTCATCATGTAGTGGTTTACCCCACTCATGATCATGGTAGTCGATGTAAAGTGGGTCTGAGGAGCACCATCCGCAGCGTTGAGTGGTCATGAACATGCTCCTGATCTTTTTATAGGGTAAAGGGTGCCCATTGGTCATGTTGATTGTCCCAATAAAATAATTGGGCGTGTTCGAGGTCGGAAAAGTTAATCCAAACATCTTTTCCTGTTTTTTCAGCAAATCCAGTACTGATTAAAAGCGCATCTTCAGTAATTTCCATGATCCAACCTTGGTGGTTTTGTCCAGCCAAGATGATTTTTTGTTGATTGCCTGATTCAGCAAATTCGACCAGACGGTTGATCAACGCTTCTGACATGAAAAATTCCTAAAGTTAACGTAAATAAGGATAGGGATTTACTGCACCACGGCCTTTACCTTGTAAATAAAGTCCATAATGCAAATGTGGGGCTGTGTGCCGTGCATTGCCTGTATTGCCGACATAGCCGATCAGGTCGCCTTTTTTGACATATTCGCCGACACTTAAGCCGCGTTTATGGTCATCAAGATGAGCATAGTAATGCCAAGTGCCTGCTGGCCCCATAATCCAAACCACTTTACCACCCAAATTGTTATTGCGTAAGTCTGCAACGAGACCTTCTGTGGCAGAAAAAACTTTTGTTCCACGTGGAGCCAGAATGTCGATGCCTTCATGCGTCCGTCCGCTACTGCGGGATGCACCCCAAGTATCTGTGAGTCCATGACGTTTAATACCTTGAACGGGTACAGGCAGTTGCTGAGCTAAACGCATGTTTTTCAGCTGTTGGACTTGTGAGGCAGGTAAATGGCTTCCACTCGGTGCAGGCGGAGTGGTGCGGCAAGCTGCAAGTAACAGAATCACAAAACTTAAACTGGCAAGCGCAGAAAGGCTGGGCAAACAATTACGCACGAACAATCCTTTATTATTTCAGTGATCTAATTTTAAAGTGTCAGGGTGAACCCAATGGATCACCCAACTATGTCACAGTTGAATTGCCGAGATCAATTTTTTCATCGCAGTTGGGATGCCCATTTCTGTGACGTTTTGTATGTCTAGCCATGTGCTGGCCAATTCTATACTTAAATGTTCGAGCTGGTCGGCATCGACTTCAAAGCAAAGCGCTTCTAGTTGCCAAGTGAAATGGGTGAAACTATGCGAAATGTCAGTGCGTTGCGAGACTTGTTTCAGTCCTAGACTTTGGCACAGTTGCGAGAACTCATCACGATTTTCAAAAATAGGTAAACACCATAAACCGCCCCAGAGTCCACTATTGGGACGCTGTTGCCACAGCCATTGATTGTGATGACGCAGTACCAAAACTTGGGCTGACTTCACAGGCACAGCTTTCTTGGGTTTTTTAAAAGGCAGTTCAGTTTCTAGCCCTTGCGCATGGGCCTTACAGTGTTGCTGCATTGGGCAGTATAAACACAGCGGTTTTTTAGGGGTACAGACGGTTGCCCCCAAATCCATGATAGCTTGGGTATAGTCGTGGTTACGTTCAGTTGGACAGAGTTCAGTGGCCAGTTGCCACATGCTGCGTTCATGCACAGGTTTGCTTAGATCATCCTCAATGGCAAAAAAGCGTGCGAGCACGCGTTTCACGTTGCCATCCATAATGACGCCGTACTGACGTAAACCTAAAGACATCAGCGCCCCTGCGGTTGATGGACCAATACCTGGCAGTTCAATCCAGTCCTCTAAAGTTTGAGGAAAGTGCCCCTGACGTGCCACAACCCCTGCGGCTCTATGTAGATTACGTGCACGGGCATAGTAGCCTAGGCCTGCCCAGTAGGGTGCGACCTCATCCCATGATGCTGTCCCTAAAGCTGCAACCGTTGGGAAGCGTTCGATAAAACGCTCGAAGTATTGCAGCACGGTTTTGACTTGGGTCTGTTGCAGCATAATTTCAGACACCCAGACTTTGTAGGGATCATCGGCTACTTGCCATGGCAGGTCATGTCGACCATGAACATCGAACCAAGTCAGTAATGCATCTGAAAAAGAGAAAGGAGACATCTGAGGCACAAGCAAAAAATTCGGCTTAGTATAACTGAATGTCTTTTCTGAGCCCGAGTTTTTGCGCATAAAAAATGGCGCTTACGCGCCATTTAAAACCATAAAAATTTAGTCTTTCGTCATGCCCCAACGTGCATCGAGTTTTAGCTCTTGGTCTTTGTAGCGTGGAATAATATGGATATGTAAGTGTTCAGACACATTCCCAAATATTTCACCATCATTAAAACCAATATGAAAACCTGAAGGTTGATGACGCAATTGGAGTTCATTACGTGCCAATTCTAGTAAAGACATTAAACTTTTACGTTCTTTGTCGGTAATGTCAAAAAATGAGCTCACATGACGTAGAGGGATAATGACACAGTGACCTTTAGACAATGCATTGGGTTCGGGTAAAATCACCCCAAAGTCATTTTTATCAAGCACGTCATATTCATCAAAATTACAATATTGGCAGTGGGTCTCAGTCATTGTTATCTCCTCTAAAATCTAATTATGTATCCTGTTGGATCTGAAAAATCAAATATTTGAATTCTCAGCTCTAGTTAAGCACTGAGATTGCGTTCTAGCAAGTCATACATTGCATCTAGCCCTTGTCTTTCTGCTTCTGGGTTATAGCCCAAGTCTACGCTATTGGCTTTGGCACGCTCATCGGCCAATGGATTGCTAAAACCATGTTTCGCATCTTCAAAAATGATCACTTCATGGTTCACTTTTGCCGCATGCATCTCTTCACGGAAGCTGGCAACATCATCCAAAGTGACCATGCTGTCTAACTCGCCATGTAAAACTAAAATTTCACCTTGAATTTGACCTTCGACCGCAGGGGCTTTCGGTGCCAATGTTGCATGGAAAGTCGCCACAGCTTTAAGTGGTGCGCCTGAGCGAGCTAAGTCTAAAACCACTTTACCGCCATAACAAAAACCAATCGCCGCCAGTTGATCTGCATTCACTTCAGGCTGGGCAGCAAGCGTATCTAAACCTGCTTTAGCCCGGTTGACGATGGTGTCTGCATCGGCAAAAGTTTGCATCATCCATTCATAGGCTTGTTTCGCATCTGTGGTAACATTTTTGTCGCCGTACATATCAATCGCCAGTGCGGCATAACCGTGTTCAGCCAGTTCGCGAGCACGTTGTTCAGTATATTCATTTCGGCCCCACCATTCGGGTGCAACGATGATACCTGCATGCGGTGTTTGAGAGCTTGGTGCTGCAAAATAACCAACTAAGCGTTGTCCATCGGCTGCGTTATATTGAATTTCTCGAGTTTGAATACTGATTGTCATGCTCAAATCCTGATAGATGATCTGCTCTGATTAAAGCATAAAAACTTTTACAAGGATTTGAAAAATATTCCGATGTACATGAGAAATGTGAGAAATTATTTTTTAAAGGCACATATAAAAAAAGAAGGATCTGAATCCTTCTTTTTCTTTATTAAGAGTTGTGTACTTTAGACTTTGCCACGGGATAAAAATCCGACAATCGCAAGAATCACAGCAATCACCAATAAAATAATCGCAAAGTCTTTGGATAAACCTGCTACGCCGCCAAAACCAAGTAAACTTGCAATCAGTGCAATCACTGCGAAGATAATCGCCCAACGAAACATAATTTTTCTCCATAGATGTTCTTATTTATTACTCTATTAGTATAGAAACAACGTTCGGACACACTGTGTTACTTTTGTTTAAAAAGTGTTCTGTTTGTATTTTAAGTTTATGAATATGATGTAAATATTGACACTTTAGATAGCTCTGAAAGCCATGTGACTATAGGTTATAATAGTGCATTCAGTTTTATTGGCAGTGGTTATGTCCAACGAATTAAGACCAGAGTTTTGGAAGCATTATGCGCTCACTGAGCTACGTTCAGCAGAGTGGGAAGCGTTGTGTGATGGTTGTGGTCTATGCTGTTTGGTGAAACTTGAAGATGAAGAAAGCCAAGAAGTCGCCTATACCAAAGTGGCCTGTAAACTGCTGGACTGTCAAACGGCCAGTTGTCGGGATTACCCGAACCGTAAGCAGCATGTGCCCGATTGTATCCAGCTCACGCCCGAACTTTTAGACACGATTCATTGGTTACCACCGAGCTGTGCTTACCGTCGTCTGCATGAAGGTAAAAATTTGCCCAGATGGCACTATTTGAACACGGGCTCACGTCAAAGTATCCTGAAAGCGAAAAAGTCTGCGGCAGGACGCTGTATTTCTGAAGAAGAGATTCAGGATGATGACATCGAAGACTATATTGTGCGTTGGGTTCGCTAGTCGATAAAAGCACAATCAAATTGCATGAAAAGCTTGTGTCATTTGCCTGAATTTGCCATAACATAAGCATTCGATGAACGCATGATAAGTCCTAGCCCTATGTCCGATAGCAATATTCCACTGCCTGAACGTTTACGCCCGCGTGATTTATCTGAAATTATTGGGCAGGATCACTTATTGGGTGAGCAGGCACCGCTCCGCCAAATGATCGATCAAGGGCATTTGCCATCGATCATTTTTTGGGGGCCGCCAGGCGTGGGGAAAACCACGATTGCTTTACTGTTGGCGCAAGCGATTGATCGACCTTTTGTCAGTCTATCTGCACTCAATACGGGGGTTAAAGAGCTCCGTGAGATCATTGCTGATGGCGGAGATTTAATGCCACCTGTGGTGTTTATTGACGAAATTCATCGTTTTAACAAATCGCAGCAAGATGCCTTACTGAATGCTGTGGAGAAAGGCAAAATTACCCTCATTGGTGCCACCACTGAAAATCCTTCTTTTGAAGTCAACAGTGCATTGTTGTCGCGTTGTCAGGTCTATACCTTAAATGCGCTCAATGCCGATGCGATTCAAACTTTATTATTACAAGCGATTAAGAACGATCCGTTTTTAAAAGAGCGCTACATTCAGATCGAAGAATTTGAAGCTTTGGTGCAATTTGCCGCAGGTGATGCACGTAAAGCTTTGAATCTCATTGAGCTCATTGCGGGTACCTTCGAGCCTGACGTTGAAAATATCGTGACCAATGCAATGGTGGTCAAAGTTGCACAGCAAAATATCGCCCGTTATGACAAATCGGGTGAGCAGCATTATGATTTAGTGTCAGCTTTTATTAAGTCAATTCGAGGGAGTGATCCTGATGCCACGTTATATTGGATGGCACGCATGCTCAAAGGTGGTGAAGATCCTGTTTTTATTGCCCGTCGGATGTTGATTGCTGCCTCTGAGGACATTGGTAACTCAAACCCCAATGCACTGCTGCTTGCTGGAGAATGCTTCCGTTCTGTTCAAGCGGTGGGCATGCCAGAGTGTCGAATTATTCTTGGGCAGTGTGCGGTGTATTTGGCGACCAGTGCCAAAAGTAACAGTACTTATCTTGCGATCAACAAAGCGTTGGATTTGGCTGAGAAAACAGCGAATTTACCTGTGCCGCTGCATTTAAGAAATGCACCGACCAAGTTGATGAAAGAGCAGGGCTATGGCGTCGACTACTTATATCCGCACAACTATCCAGAGCATTTTGTAATGCAAGAATATTTACCCCCTGAGCTCAAAGGAACCAAACTGTATGAGTCGGCACGCAATAAGCGTGAGGTTGAGGGTGAGCGTTTACAGCAGCGCCGTTGGCAACAAGAACAGCAACAGCAGCAGTAACAAAAAAGCCTGATTCACAAATCAGGCTTTTTTGTTTTTGAGGCTTAGGATTTAGTCACATTCATTGAGCAGTTTTTTCTTTAAGCACTGTAGCGTTTTTATATTCCGATGTGCGTATTCATCAATTTTAATGCCGCAGGTAACACAGCGACCAATAAGGCGATTGCCATCGTGATGTTAAAGCTCAAGGCAAAGCGCGGTTTCATCAGAAATTGGCGTAAGAAAAGGCCACCGACTGCCCAAACCCCGACACATGGAATGGAAACTACCATTAAAATTAGGGCCGCATAAAGAATATCGCTGGCATGAGGGTTTAAAGCAAAATAAGTGGCAATGGTGCTGATGGAGATAATCCACGCTTTGGGATTGACCCACTGAAAAAGAGCCCCTTGTAGAAAACCCATCGATGGTTTTTGTTCTAATTCGATGTTAAGTGGCCCACTGGACGCGATTTTCCATGCGAGCCACAGAATATAAGCTGTGCCGATTAAACTTAAAATAAATTGGAGCTGGGGCAGGGCCAGAAACACCTGATTTAAGCCGATGCCGATGGCGAAGAGTTGCACGGCCACACCAAAGGCAATGCCTAAAACCAGAGGTAGGGTTTTACTGATGCCAAATCGTGCACCAGACAGCATGACCAGTGCATTATTGGGCCCAGGGGTGCAGGTCATTACGACACAGAACAGCAGATAAGAGACAAACAGTGAAGCGTTCATAAAGGGGATGGAGTAATCAAATAAGTATCATTTTATTGTTGATCTATCACAATTTGGTTGTATATTGATCGTTAATACTGAGTTTTATGCAACAAATGATTGAATTAGATCGATTAGACCGAAAAATATTGTGTGAGCTTGAGCGCGATGCACATTTAACCAATATTAAACTGGCAGAACGCGTGGGTTTGTGTCACCCTCGGCCTGTTTACGACGCGTGCAAGAGTTAGAAAGAATTGGTGTGATTCGAGGCTATAAAGCGGTGATTGACCGTTCCTTTTGGGTGTTGGTTTAACGGTTTATGTGACCATTGGTCTGTCTTGTCACTCAAAAGAAAGCTTGAGTCAGTTTGAGGATGTGATCACTGCAACGGATGAAGTTACTGAGTGTCATACCATTACAGGCTCAGTTGAGTATTTACTTAGGGTTGAAGTGGCTGACATTAAGTCTTATAAAAAGTTTCATACTGATGTTTTGGGAACGATCCCTTCCATTAGCTCGATCACCAGTTTTTTGGTGATGGATACCACTAAAAATCGATATACCAATCTATAAAAGCTTAGGTGGAAAGGTAAAAACCGAGCGAAATGGCTCGGTTTTTTATCTGAGTGCATATAGTTTCGCGGGATCAGATCAAACAAGGCGCTTTATCTTTTCAACTAAGTATCGAATGTTGAATCATTGCTGCATCAAGCTTTTGAAGACTATTCAATTATTTAAAGTTACCCTCTAAAAACTGTTGCAGGCGTTCACTTTTGGGGTGAATCAAAACTTCTTTTGGATCACCTTGTTCCTCAATTTTGCCTTGATCTAAGAAAATGACATGATTGGACACATGGCGTGCGAAGCCCATTTCATGGGTGACCACAATCATGGTTCGGCCTTCTTCAGCCAAACTTTGCATCACTTTCAACACCTCACCCACCAGTTCAGGATCTAGAGCACTGGTTGGCTCATCAAACAACATCACTTCAGGTTCCATCGCTAAGGCACGGGCAATTGCGACACGCTGTTGCTGTCCTCCTGACAAAAAAGACGGATATTTCTTTTCGACACTTTCTGCGAGCCCAACTTTTCTTAAATATTTTCGTGCACGCTCTTCCGCCTCACTTCGCTTTAGTCCCAAGACATGAATGGGTCCTTCAATAATATTTTCTAATACCGTCATATGCGACCACAAATTGAAATGTTGAAACACCATCATCAGTTGGGTGCGCATTTTTTGTAGTTGTTTGGGATTTTTTGCTTTGAGATTGCCATTTTTATCCAAGCTAGTCTCTAACTGCTCACCATTGAGTTGAATGCTACCTTGGCTCGGTTGCTCTAGAAAATTGATGCAACGAAGAAAGGTACTTTTACCTGAACCTGAGGAACCAATAATACTAATCACATCACCTGCATGTGCCTCAAGGGAAACCCCTTTTAAGACTTCATGATCGCCAAAACTTTTACAAAGGTCTCGAATCACCAGTTTTGCTGAATTTTCCATTGTTTCTCCTAATGATTCGATGGTTTTAAAAACGCAAGCCAGCGTTGTTCCAATTTACGAAAGATCCAAATGAGGATAAATGCCAGACAGGCATATAGCACAGCGGCAATGCCAAAGGCATCAAACGTGGCATAAGTGGCAGCATTGACATCCCGTGCAATTTTGAGAATATCAGGCACGGTTGCAGTGAAGGCAATGGTGGTTGCGTGCAGCATCAAAATGACTTCATTGCCATAAAACGGCAATGCTCGGCGTAGCATCGACGGAATAATAATGCGGGTATAGCGTTTCCAAGGCGACATTCCAAAGGCTTTTGCTGCCTCAATTTCGCCGTAGGGAATCGAACGTATCGCCCCTGCAAAAATTTCAGTGGTATAAGCTGCTGTATTGAGTGCAAACGCTAAAATGGTGCAATTAAGCCCTTCTCTAAAAAACTCATCGAGCCGTTCATGGGCATGCACAAATTCAAGGCTATAAATTCCAGTATAGATAATCAGTAGCTGCACATATAAGGGGGTACCACGGAAAATATAAGTAAAAAACCAAACAGGTCCACGTACAAAAGTATGCTCAGAAACTCGAGCAATTGACAAAGGCACAGCCAGAACAAAACCAATCGCAATCGATAAGACCAGTAGCCACACGGTCATGGCGACCCCAGTCATTTGAAAACCATCGGTCCACAGATAGGACTGCCAGTATTGTTGAATAATTTCAATCATAGTTGTCCCTTTTTCACACCAGCAGAATAACGACGTTCCAGCCACATGAGAATCAAATTCGAAAGGGTGGTGATGGCCAGATAAATGACGGCTGCAACAATACTGAAATAGAACACTTGCATGCTGCTTCGACCTGCATCTTGGGTAATTTTGACGATGTCGGTCAAACCAATTAAGGACACCAAGGCAGTGGCTTTGATGAGGACTTGCCAGTTGTTGCCAATCCCCGGTAAGGCAAAGCGCATCATTTGTGGAAAGAGGACACGCCTGAAGACTTGAAATGGGGTCATGCCATAGGCATATGCAGCTTCAAGTTGCCCTTTGGGGACGGCTTGAAATGCGCCACGGAAGGTTTCCGTAAAATAAGCCCCATAAATAAAGGCTAAGGTAATCACCCCTGCTACAAAGGGATTGATGTCAATTTGCTCCATATGAATCGATTCGGTAATCGAGTTCAGTCCAAGTTGCAGGCTATAGAACAACAACAACATGATCACCAGATCAGGAACACTACGAATGAGCGTGGTATAGAGGGTTGCCACATGACGTAAGATTTGAATACGAGAGAGTTTGGCACTTGCCCCAAATAATCCAATAATGATCGAAAGTACCAGTGATAACAAAGCAAGCTGTATGGTCATCCAAGTGCCACCGAGTAATACGGGACCATAGCCAGAAAGAAACATACTCAGTTTCTCCGAGTAAAAATATAAAATTTTATAAATCAGCAGTATATAAAAAGTGTCGGTGTTGAACCGACACCCTATAAATTAATAAATGCTGAAGGAGAAGTATTTTTTCTCGAGTTTCTTATAGGTGCCGTCGGCAATAATTTCAGCTAACGCTTTATCAATATTCTTTTTCAGATCGACATCTTCTTTACGTAAGCCGATTGCAGCCCCCACACCGAGTGTTTTGGCATCGACCACATTATTACCTGCAAAAGCAAAGCCTTTACCTTTCGCCGATTTTAGGAAACCTGCATCGACCATAATCGCATCTTGTAATGTTGCATCTAGACGTCCCGAAACCATGTCTTGGTAAAGCACATCTTGGTTTGGATAAGGAACTACATTGACACCTTTAGGCGCCCAATAGGCTTTTGCATAGCCTTCTTGAATCGTACCTTGTTGTACACCCACACGTTTGCCTTTTAGGGATGCAGGCGTAGGGAGTAAAGGAGAGCCTTTCTTCGCGACCATGCGGGTAGGCGTGTTGTAAATTTTATTACTAAACGCGATTTGTTTTGCACGATCCGTAGTGACCGTCATTGAAGACAGAATACCGTCGAATTTCTTCGCTTTGAGCGCAGGAATCATCCCATCAAAGGAGTTTTCTACCCACACGCATTTGGCTTTTAATTTGGCACAAATAGCATTGCCCAAGTCGATGTCAAAACCGACCAGCTTATTGTCTGGTGTTTTATATTCAAAAGGTGCATATGCGGATTCTGTGCCAAAACGAATGGTTTTCCATTCTTTTGCTTGGACAGTACTGCTCAGTGCTACGGCTACGAATGTAGTAGAAAGTAGTAATTTTTTTTGCCAGTTTTTCATTTTAAATATAGCCATCCGTAAAAAATCAAATCTAGGAAATAAGACGAAGATAGAATTTACCCTACTGAGTACTTTTGAATAAAAGCAACATCTATACCAGCTTTCTGCTCTTAGGGGATCGATGGATCTTGTCGCCATGAGAGATGAGGAAATAAGGGTATTTTTTCGGTTGGAATAATTTTTATCTGAGAACGTCCTGTTCATATGTTTTTATCATATTAAAAAATGAAGTTGAGACATAGCTGAAATATACCTGAAGTCTTGTGCGCTATGACGTACAGGATTGTTGATTTTTTAACAGTGGCTCAATGTTTTACAAGACTATTTTTCAGTGCTGAATATAGTCAAATCATTATAAAACT
>NZ_JBUEBA010000003.1:0-1178 GCF_058107045.1 Acinetobacter sp. AB03
ATTTAGTTTAACTTATAAAAATCATGAAACATTGTTCGAATTTTAAGCGTGGAACATAAATAATCAATAAAAAGCCGCTCTGGTGCCTTACTTCCTAGAGCGGCTTAATCTAATATACTGAAATTTAATGATAAATATAAAGTGTTTCATATAAGGTGTATTATGTTAATTTTAGAAAATCTAAAATAATTATTGATAATTTTTTTTGAAAATTTAACATACCTTCAGATTGGTATGTTAGGTATGATTACTTATGAACAGTGTGTTACTCGCTTATGTATTACTTGGATTTGCAATAGTTTCCGAAGTGATTGGAAGTAGTTTTTTAGTTAAATCGGAAGGGTTTACAAAACTTTTTCCAAGCGTGATGGTCCTTATTTTTTTTAGCACGGCATTTTATTTATTATCACAAGTTATTAAAACAATCCCTTTAGGTATCGCATACGCTATATGGGCTGGTGTTGGGATTGTTCTAACTGCTGTAGTTGGCTACTTTGTTTTTAAACAGACACTAGATAATCCTGCTTTAATTGGAATTGGTTTTATCGTATCTGGCGTAATAATTATTAATTTATTTTCGCAATCAGCAGGTCATTAAGTGAAAGAAATTCGGCAACAAAAGAAGCAACCAGAGGTTATTCGAAAGCGCATCCTTGAACAGGCAACTATTCTTGTTTCTCAAAAGGGTATTTCTGGTGTTTCTATTCAAAATATTGCTACAGCAGTAGGTATAACAAAAGGGGGGGTATTTCACCATTTCCCGAATAAAAAAAATTTGATAGAAGAAATGTTCAATCAAATAATTCTTGATTTAGATCAAACAGTTGAATACTTGATTAAACGCGATCCAACAGAATATGGTAAATTCACACGAGCTTATATTCATAGTTCTTTTATCCATCAAATAGATGGGGTGGTTTCTGCTTGGTCAGCGTTATCAATGACTATGATCACAGAGCCTACCTTTAATAAAATTTGGATGGAATGGCTAAAAAATAGATTATCTCAACATGCAGAAACGGATAGTCATCCTGATTTAGAGTTACTTCGTTTAGCAGCAGATGGGTTGTGGCTACAAAGTATTACCGGAGTCATTGATGATGAGCAATGTTCAAAATTAGAAGACGATCTGCTTAATCGAACCTATTTAACATAAAATCTCTTATTCGCAATTTTAA
>NZ_JBUEBA010000004.1:0-1245 GCF_058107045.1 Acinetobacter sp. AB03
TTAACATAATGGCGGTTATACGAAATTCACCGTTTCGAGCCCCAAATATCAAGTTTATTTCTTGCATAAATGTATCCTATAGGATACATTCTACTTATGTACTCAATATATACCACTGAAGTCTTTGATGACTGGTTCACCAAGTTAAAAGACCAGCAGGCAAAAAGACGCATACAAGTCCGAATTGATCGGGTTGAAGATGGAAACTTTGGAGATACTGAGCCGGTCGGTGAAGGTGTTTCTGAATTACGTTTCTTCTTTGGGCCAGGCTATAGGATTTATTACTGCAAGCAAGGGCAAAGGGTTGTTATTCTTTTAGCAGGCGGAGATAAGTCTACGCAAAGTAAAGATATAAAACTTGCCCTGCAATTGGCACAAGATTTAGAGGAGGAGCTATAAATGGCTATTAAACTTCGCAAATGGGACAGTGCTGAGCATCTTAAAACAGAGGATGATATGCAGGCTTACTTACAAGCATGTATTGAAGAATCTAATGGCGATGCCGCATTCATTGCAAAGGCTTTAGGTAACATTGCAAAAGCTAAAGGAATGGCTCAATTATCACGAGATACAGGCTTAGGCCGAGAAAGTCTTTATAAAGCACTTTCTGGTGATGTTAACCCTAGTTTTGATACTGTGATTAAAGTTGTAAAAGCACTGAATTTACGCTTAGCAATTTAAAAAAAGTTATTAAAAAATGGAGCTTTAGGCTCCATTTTTTAATTTCGTATAAGGTGTATTATGTTAATTTTAGAAATTCTTAATTTCCATCTATCCAAACTTGCTTGATCCAATCTGCTAAATCTTCCCACTGCTCATCGCTATATCCATCTGCTGTCCAATATCTAATTTTATGATTAGGAGATAGGCAATAATAACTACCATTATCTTCACAAATAGGTAGCCAATCTTCTGGCAGACCTTGCTCCCTAGCATCATTTAATATCTGAGATAGCCCTCGATAGCATTCTTTCTCATCTGTAAGAGACGCTAATTCAATTGTTCCATAAAAGATATTGCTAATCTCTTTCAAAACTTTTTTATAATCTTTTGGAAAAATAAAACCTATTTTTCGTTCATAAGCAGATATGAAAATATCATCAGGTAGTTCTATGTTTAGACGACTATTCCCAGATAGTTCTTTTAATTCTTGAATAATGTTATCAAGCTTATTTTGCATATACATTCTGCTCTATCGCATTAAAGTTCTTACTACAATTTAACATAATGGCTGTTATGCGAAAC
>NZ_JBUEBA010000005.1:0-467 GCF_058107045.1 Acinetobacter sp. AB03
CTCATGGATTGCTCCAATGGCATTGGTCTGATTCTTTAATTGCCAATTATATTGCCCTAAACAGGGTACTCCTTTTCGTGAGTAGCCATGAGGTCTATAATCATGTGACTTAAAACCACTTTCATCCAGATAAATAATCGGATGGTTTTTTTCTAATTCATTCACTTGCAGAATAAATTTATCCCTAAGCTTTGTATCTGCTTTAGGATGGCTTAACGTCTTTTTTTAACTGTAATATTTAAGCGCTTTAATGCAGCACCAATAGATGAAACACCACAATTAAAACGTGCAGCACGTTCATATTGATAAGCATCAGGATACTTTTCAACATCTTCACGTAAAGCATCATCGTTAATTTTAGAAGGTTTACGTACACGAGTTTTTTTAATCTCTATACGTTTCTTCCATTCAACAATGGTATTTTTATTAATTTCAAATTGTGCAGCTACCGCTCGAATAGAATAACC
>NZ_JBUEBA010000006.1:0-990 GCF_058107045.1 Acinetobacter sp. AB03
GGGGTACTAGGGATTTTCCCTCGTAAACGGACAAAAGCCTCTGGAGCCCCCGCCATTCCTGGGCTCCCAGGGGGTATTACTTTACCGAACCGGTAAATATCCCTCAATTGAGCGCATCAGTTCCTCCAGATCCGGTAGTTTTTTACTTAATTCGAAGGTATAGATACCCTTTAAGTTGATGTTATACCAAGCCACTGGGGAGGCCTGTTTGACGATCTGTGCCCGTTTGTTGTCGCCGTGATATTCGAAGCTCGTGAGCAGCTGGCTGAGTATGCTGGAGTTAAAGTAGATGATGGCGTTGGTGACCAAGCGGGCGCACTCGTTCCATAGCTGGATCTCTTCATCAGAACTCCCACGGAACTGATCCCCATTGACGTTGCTGATCGCTCGACGCAGCTGGTGATAGGCCTCCCCCCGGTTCAAGGCTCGCTGAACGTAGTTGCGCAGACTGGCATCATCGATGTAATTCAGCAGGTAGGTCGCTTTCACCAGACGGTTGTACTCGGTCAGTGCCTCCAACAGAGGGTGATTGCTCTTATAGCCTGAGAGTTTCCGAACCAGCGTGGCCTGTGTCGTTTTTCGCTCTTTGAGTGACACTGCGATCCGCTGGATAGTATCCCAGTGCAGCATGATACGTTTAGTGTTGATGGCTTTTTTAAGCTGTAGCTGGATTCTCTGATCCTCGTCTTCCTTTACATCGAACATCTCATTGATCACACGACCAACCTGCGCGTAACGCGGGGCAAAGCTGTAACCGAACAGGTCCAGCAGAGCGAAATTGACGTGATTGACCCCGTGGGTATCTGTTGAGAGTACGTCCGGGATGATCTCCGAGCTGTTATTCATTAACAAGTCAAAGATGTAGTGGGATTCGTGTTCATTCGCGCCGATCACCCGGGCATTGATGGCGGCATGGTTGGCAATTAAGCTCATGGCCGAGACGCCTTTCTGAGTACCGAAGTACTTCGAAGAGTAGCGTGTTTTGAAGGT
>NZ_JBUEBA010000007.1:0-977 GCF_058107045.1 Acinetobacter sp. AB03
TACGCCAATCTCAACTTTAAATAAGCTTTTCAAATTGAATCGGCGAATAACCACATTTTTTATTCATAACGACGCAGACCGTATGTGACAAAATCTTTCTGATAAAACGATGCGATAAGTGCCATAAATCTCTTGCCCTTACTTTTTGAATATTAAAGCGATCAGTTAATTGACCAATGACCGTTTCAATTTTCCTTCGTGCTCTCATAAGCAACCTCATTGATTCTTGAGATCTAGAGTCCGGCATATTCTTTCTTAAAGGAGTTTGTAGATCAACATACTGAAATTTATAGTATTCTTTCAAGCTGGGTCTTAAGTAACCTTTATCTGCACCTAGTAACCCATGAATATTTTCTGTGATTTCTGGTGCAACATCACGCTCATCTACATTTGCTGGAGCGAAAGTATAGCCAGTAATCATACCCTCCAAATTAATTACAAGATGCCCTTTAAAACCATAGTATTTCTCTTGTTGTGCAGCACAATAACTAAAACCTGCATGTTCTTTGAAATTCTTGTGTCTTTTTGCTCGACTATAACGACAAACAGGTATAGGAAATCCATCAATAAAATGAATATGATCCTGACCATAATGTGCAGTTAATTGGGCTGTGATTTTTTGATGAACTTGCCATAAGTTTGCACAATGCTTACAAAAGTTAGGATATGAACCTAAATGAGGGAACCAACTTAAGTAATTGTTTTTAAAAAACATCCATATGCTTTTATCCGTATCCATTTTGAGACACTCACCAACAATTTGCATTGTGATAATTTCAATATCGGTTAAAGCAGGTGGAAAACCACGTTTTCTTAATGGTTCAGAGACTATAGTTGGGTAAATTTCCTCTATGATTAAATAGACAATGATGATAAATTCTTCAGTGGACATAACTGTAATTTTATTTTCATAGACGGATTTAAAATGAGGTTATGTCCTTTTTATTTCAATGACTTAAAAAGTTGAGATTGGCGTA
>NZ_JBUEBA010000008.1:0-6398 GCF_058107045.1 Acinetobacter sp. AB03
TACTGTTTTTTATTCGATATAAATCATAAACTTATACTAAGACGTTCCAGGGTTCAGCGCACTGGAACGGCTTTTTTGTGACTATTCACGTTCCACGCCTATTCTTTGATCAATGTTTCACGGTTTTAATTAAATAAACTGAATAATTCAATCTGCACGATTTAAGCGATTATCTTGAATAAGATCATCCAATTTATCTTCTAAATCTTCAATCTTATATTTGAGCGATAAAATAGAATTTTTTAAACGCTCATTTTCAGGAGCATCAGGATTTTTTAATTGATTAAAAATTTCTAATAATTCGTTGCGATTAGTGCTTAACCTTTCAATGTCACTTTCAATAGCCATTCTTGGTGTCCACAGAGCAAGTAAACTTTGCTCATAGTCTTTGAGTTCTTGATGGCTCATTGCATCTAATTCAGCTCTAGTTTTCATGGTTTAAAATCCGTCTTGCTATGAAGAGCTTTAAAAATCCGCTTTGCTGTTTCCTCTCTTACACTTTTCGGATCTCGTAAGATGCCACTAATCCAAAGGGCAAAACTAGGATAGTCCTGGAAGTTACTTAGGTCTGATAGCTCAGAAAGTTTAGATAAAATAGCACTGTACTTGTTAATTTGAGCATCAGACAGGTTGCAGAATATATCTATTGTTTTTGGATCTCGCTCAGGAGCTATTAATTTTGGCTTAGATTTTTCTTTCACAGTGAACTTAAAGCCGACAACAGAACGTCCTTTTTTAACTGGACTATAGTCAACTGTTACATCGGTAAATTCATTAATTTCATCTAATGAGCTCTTCAAAACTCTTCGTTTTAAGTTCCTCAAATCTCTATAAGATTCTGGTAAACCAAACTCTGTAAACATTTCATCTAGCGTTAATTCAAAGCCATTTTTTGCCTGATTTTTTTTCGCTAAATGGTAAAAGTCTATTGAGTAGTCTTTTTTTAATTTTAGAACTACATCTTTTTTATAACGAGTGTATGGATTGTATTTATCTAAAATTTTCAACATCACCAAAACAATAGATGTAAACCTTAAAGATATCCCTGCATCTTCATAAGTAGCATCAATTACCCAGTTAGAGTAGACCTTTTTCCCCCTATCATTAACGTATGAAAAGGACCGATCTACTAGTTTTTTTGACGCATTTTCAATTTGTTTATAAGCAGAATTGACTTTGATACCACAGTCATCAGCAAATTGTTGAGCAGATATTAAGATTTGATCTTGTTCACTTGCATCGATATTTCTAGCAATCGGAGAAGCCATAATTAAAATTCTTTTTTCATCTACAGACATGCTTTTAAAGCATTCAGTAACTTTGTTTTGAATAGCCATTGTTGTTACTGGATAAGATTTATCATAACTATTTTCTTTATTCATTCAGATATCAAACCTTATAAAAAATGAACATGATTTTTGTACCCTTATGAGAAAACAATGTACACCAATAAACATAAGGGTACAATAATTTATTTGTACCCTTTATCATGCTATTTGTACCCTTTAATCATGCTATTTGTACCCTTTTAAACGATAAAATCATGCTATTTGTACCCTTTATCATGCTATTTGTACCCTTTTAACGCTTGAAACTATTGCTGCATAAGGTTTTCAGAGGGTCTAAAAGCTTTTAAAAGCTTTTTAAAAGAATAAAAGGGAATTTATTTCCAAAGTGAGTTATTAAAACTGCCCTTGGTACTCGCTAAAGCTCGTACTCTATTGAAGCTCGTTTCACTCGCTTCGTGGGGGCAGTTTTTTGCATATATGATCAAGGATTCAAAAAGCAAAACATGAATAATGCATTCGCTATGCTCATGCTTTTTGACGAGCAAAAGCATCAATACTTCGCTCGTAGACACTCGCTAATCACTGTCCCCAGTAATTCAATAAAAAACGGTTTTTCAGAGGGGGAATAAGCAACCTTTCGTTGTGTCGCTCGTAGACACTCGCTAAAAGGCTCTCATTTGCGTTCTAAGCGATTTTATTTTTATCAACTATAGTTTTACTGTATTTCTATCAAAAGTCGCTAAAACCCCCGTTTTTTTGCGCTTAAATGGGATTGCTAAGGCGTGTAGTCATGGTTATTGTCATTTTCTGGCTTTTTAGGCTCATTTCTCTGCTGTTTTTCTTGTTCTTGGCGTCTTAAAAATGCCAAATGTTCTTGTTGCTCTCGTTCTTGTGCATAGCGTTGTTCTTGTTGCTCTCGTTCTTTACGTAACTGCTGTTCTCTAGATTCACGATCTTTTCGGTCGTTTTCGAGCTGTATTGCTATTTTTTGGGAAAACTCTTGCTGCGCTTCGGTCTCAATTTTTTTTGTAAAAGCCGCATGCAATTCTTGGATTTTTAGATCTTCCATTTCTTCTGCATATAGTCGCTTTTGTTTTTCACCATTTTGAGGACTAAAGTATTTATTTCCATAGTTATCTTCTTCAAATATATAACTATTTATGATCTCCAGTCTTTGATCGCGTACATACTCTTGATACTCAGTTTCTCTGCGTGATATTTCAGAAATTTGATGATCTATATTTGAAATTTGATCATTAAGTTTTCGTTGTTTAACAGTGATGTTCGGTTCGTCAAGTTTTGCAAAAGACTTTTTAGGCTGGAGCAGCTGATTTTCTTCTGTCCATTTATTTAAATGATCAGAATATCTCTCTTTTTTTTCTATTTCACTAAGACCAGAAATATGCTTTTGGATGTCTAGTTGGGTGTTGTGTTGGTCGATCAGGTCATTTATTTGATTGATCCATTTTGTTTTAAAAAATAAAGGCTCTTTTTTGCGTAGTTCTGATATTGCAGAACTCATCGTGTCTAATTTTGTTGTTAATTTTGATAATTCTTCATTTTGGAATTCATAAAGTTTCTGAGAAGTTTTTTCTGAATACTCAGCTTGAGAGTATTGAAACTGAAGCTCACTTCGTACTTTTTGAACAAGATCCTCAGATACTTTGATGTTTTCATCCAGTGCGATGACCTTTTTGATTTTTAAATTACGTAGCTTAATTTCATCATTTTTCAGACTAATTTCTGTAAATATCCCTCGTCTCCGGAGGTATGTCGCTTGAGGACCTTCGTGCTGAGTTGCTTCTAGGTCACTTTCCTGGTCTTCATAACTTCTGTGATCGACACGTTCATCAAATCCATTTTGTTCCAGGTGATGATTGCATAACTCTGCAAATGATTCTCTCCAGTGGCTTACAGTTTCTGTGCCATTGTCACGACTGAAGTCCCTATATTTTTTTGCTGAAAAGCCACCCTGCTCATTAATACTTCGGGTTGTGAACATGATGTGTGCATGGTAGTTGCGTTCATCACTTCCACTGTCTGTATGAGGTGCATGAATAGCAGCATCAACGATGACACCGTATTTTTTAACGAGGTTTCGGCAAAGTTCATTGAGCATATTTTCACGCTGTTCAGCGTTTAACTCACTGGGAAATGCAATCTCAAACTCTCTTGCAAGTAATGCATCTTTTCTACGTTCAACCTTTTCGACTTCATTCCAAAGTGTTTGGCGCTTGAGTAACTCAGTATTTGTATTTTCAGGTGCATAGATTTTTGTAAATTCGACACCAGTTTTTCTTGTGTAGTCTTGTTCTTTTCCATAAAAATCGCATACCAATTTTTCACTTGAACGATATGCAGCACAAGCAACGGCCGATCGTCCATTACCTCTACTAATCGTTTTAACTGAAAAATGATATATCGCCATTTTGCTTTTGCTCTTTATTTCGATTTATCGAAATTACCAACATGTATATGTTGGTCAGGGGATTACAAAGGGGATTTACCCCTTGTCGCACCATTGGATGAAATCCAATGGCTAAGTGCGCCCTTCGGGAAAACCACGATAGCATGGGCTGTCTTGAATTTCAATTCAAACAGACCTATGCTTGAGGGGGATTCCTTGAGATGGTGATGGTATGAGTGTTGAAACTTTAGAGCAAAAAATTGCAAAGCAAGAAGAACGATTAAGACAACTAAAAGCACAAAAACAAGCTATTGCTGCTCGTGAAAAAAAGAAAGTTTCTGATCAGCAACGTAAAGATGATACGAGACGTAAAATTCTACTGGGAGCTTGGGCTTTAAATAAATTAAAAAATGATGAATCGTTTAAACAGCAATTAGCCGATTTTGAGCAATTTTTAAATACGGAAAATAAGACCGAAGAAAATAAGCAGAAAGATAAAGATCTTTTTAATGGATTTATTTGGGATAAGACCTAAATTTCGCATAAGAGATTTTATGTTAAATAGCCCTCAGTTGAGGGCTATTTTTTGAATGAATAGGATAAGTCTTAGAATTCACTATAACTACTTTAGTTAAGACGTCAAAAAATATAAGGCTATAATGTGGAATTCCACTACTTTTCAAGTTTATTAAACACGATGATTATTAAAACTCCTATTCTAAAATCTAAGACATTAAGTAATATAAATAACTGTAATATATGGTTAAAAATGGAATCCACACAACCATCTGGTTCTTTCAAACAACGCAGTATAGGGAATGCTTGTTCATACTATGCGGAACAAGGTGCCAAAAAGTTTATTAGTTCATCAGGCGGCAATGCGGGAATTTCTGTAGCTTATATGGGAAATTCATTAAACATTCCAGCGACTATTGTTGTTCCTAAAACAACTTCTCAAAAAGCAATAGACATCATGCGTCAACAAGGTGCAGAGGTTATCGTGCATGGTGAAATTTGGACAGAAGCAAATGAACTTGCTCTACAGTTTGTTAACTCTGAGGCAATTTATATCCATCCTTTTGATGATCAATATTTATGGGATGGAGTAGCAAAAATTATTGATGAAACAATTGAAGACGGCATCATACCAAGTGCTGTTGTTTTATCCGTTGGAGGTGGAAGTTTACTATCAGGTATTAGTCAGGGCTTGTCTAAAAATAAACTAAATATTCCAATTTATGCTGTAGAAACGGAAGGAACTGCTTCATTAAATACAGCAATTAAAATGGGACAACATATTAAATTA
The DNA here is from genome assembly GCF_058107045.1 of Acinetobacter sp. AB03. Lineage (NCBI taxonomy): Bacteria > Pseudomonadati > Pseudomonadota > Gammaproteobacteria > Moraxellales > Moraxellaceae > Acinetobacter > Acinetobacter sp. AB03. Next base: position 5,003 of record NZ_JBUEBA010000008.1, read on the forward strand.
GATAAAGTTACAGGTGTAGCGACAACTCTAGCTGCACAGCAAGTTTGTAAGAATGCTTTCGAGCTTACACAATTAAAAGAAATTAAAGGAATCACGGTTACAGATGAAGAAGCGATTGATGCTTGTTTTAAATTTTTAGATGACCATCGAACTTTAGTTGAACCTGCTTGTGGTGCTACTTTAGCAACTTTATATAATAAAAAAATGGACTTTTCACCTTCAGATAATATTCTTGTAATTGTATGTGGTGGTGCATCTATCTCTCTTGAGCAACTTTTGAAATATTCATCTCAATAATTTAGAAAATTATTTTTTCTTTCAAAAAAGCTCAGTATCTAATACTGAGCTTTTTATACAGTTATGAAACGTTAAATAAGATTATGAAAATCAGTTATAATTATCTGATAAGTAATTAAAAATAATAAGGTAATTTATGTCTACATGGGTATGGGTGCTTATTTATTTGGCAGTTAGCTTAATGTTCAAATGGATTATTTCATGGGGTTGAGCTGATCGTATTAAAGGTTGGAAGAGTATCTTTTTCTTAGATATGGAATCAAGCTCATGGAATGAAGAACAGCTTAGAGCTATGGCTTTGTTTCTATGGATAGCATTTACCATTCTTTTTATTATAGGTTTAATTTACCCCGAATTTAGATTCTATAAGCTTAAAAATAGTTTGTAAAAAACGGAGCTTAAGCTCCATTTTTTATGGGTGATTTTTTAAATCATTCAGCATTGCATCACGTAAAATCTTATTCATACGTGTCTGATAGCCTTTGCCTTGTGCTTTTAGCCATTGCATGACATCTGCATCAATGCGTACTGTAGTTACTTGTTTAGTTGGCTTATAAAACGGATTTTGGACAGCATTTTTCCAAAAGCTTTTATCAAGTTCAGGAATGTCCGAAAAGTCTATTTCACTATCTGGGCGTTTAGCCAGGGCTTCGAGTCTTGCCTTTTGTTCTTCAGATAAAACAGGAGGCTTATTCAAATCCACTTTGTAAGTAACGGTTTTGTTCATACTGTTTCCTCTCTTTTTTCTCTGCCTGTCGTGCTGAAATAATACGGATATGATCTATCCCATTATGGTCTTGTACTGTATGAGCCACTAATAAAACAGCTTGCCCATGTACCATACCTATCGCTTGCCAACGATATTCACCATTCTCAAAGCGATCCTGTTTGAAGACGGCATGAGCATCATAAAAAACCAATGTTGCATCTTCAAAAGCTACACCATGTTTTTTGAGGTTTGTATCTGCTTTATGCTCATCCCATGAAAACTCAATTTCCATAGTTGCATCGCTTTTTGTTAATATAAAAATGTTAATACAAAATTGTAAATTTTGCAAAGTTCTTCCATTTTTTATTGGCAAAAGCTTACAGAATCGAA
>NZ_JBUEBA010000009.1:0-6538 GCF_058107045.1 Acinetobacter sp. AB03
GGTGGATCTAAGGTAGGACACAGTTTAAAAGATGAATCACAGTTTATTGATTGTGTTTATCGAGCATCATACTTATCAAAACAAGATGATAAGGACAACGTACAATATAAAAAGAAATTTGGAACAACAACAGGATAAGAATAACAATGATTAGTAAATCTCAATACATACTCAATAAAACATACAATCTTTTTCTTACTAAATTAGTGCTTTGGTATGGACTATATAACAGACATAAAGCAGATAAAGAACAAGGCTTTCACCCTATTAAGAATTATGAAAAGATGATCACATTACAAGCAACACTACAGACACTATTACCATCAATAGAGAAGATATACAGAGAGAACATTAGATCGTACTTCCCACTGATAGATGATCTAGCACTGATAAAGGTATTCAAGGATACATACCATGTTTGAGCTGTTAGTAATGATAGCCATTCTATTTATTTGGTATCAAATTAAGAGAGTATAGATATGCCCAAAATTGGACACATCTACTATAACCTAAACACACGTATAGGCGTATGAGGTGCAGTGCACCTTATGCGCTTTTATATTTAATTTTAAAAGATCAATGATAATAAAAAGCAGGCAGAGATCTTTTTTTATCAATTTCCCTAAACTTATTTATGTATTTTTGATTATTTATGCATTTTAAAATATTAACATTATCAATATCATAAGCTACATCGAATGTCGTGTATTCATCTAAAGATATTGAATGGAGACTATTTTTATCCTTTCCTAAATATCCCATGACAATGCCTATAGAGACTAGTTCAGAACCACCACTATAGTTAAATTTAATAAAATTATTTTTAGTGTTTCTTTTATAATCTTTTGAAAAATCTAAAATATTTTTTCCATTCTTTAAAATGTGAACGTTATAGAGAGTCTGATTCTTAGTAACTTTTATTGAGCCATTAGGTGTGGTATCACAATAAAAGATTGTTTCTTCTGCGGCAAAGATTGATGAAGAAGTACATAGTGATAATAGTAGTATTTTTTTAAGCATTTGATATATCTCGATTAATTAACATTTTTGGATAGTCACCAAAATTCTAGACACATAGAGGGTATGATGAAGTTTAGTTACCCTTATATAGGCGGATAAGATGCACCGCATCCTATCTGCTTTTTATTTAATAATATCTAAATTTAACTAAAGTTCTCAGGAATACAGATTTCCACTTCTTTTATATTTTTCATACTACTAAAGGTTGGGAAATAGCTAGCGATGGTTTTTCCATTTTCAATTACTTCTATTTTGTTGGCTTTTTTTATGTTGGATGTCAGGCTTTTCCATGCAGCATTATAGTTTTTACTTTGTTTATTACGTGGTATTGATTGTTCTTTACCATTTATCTTAAGAGATATTCTTTTATTTAAAATTTTTGATTTTTTTAAGTATTTATCATATTCATCTTTAGGGGAATCCCAATTCACTTCATTATTGTAAGCGTCAAAAAATAATTCTACATAGCCACCTGCAAGCTCTCCACAAGAAATTTCTAGAGATTGATTTTTTTTATCATAAATCCTGAATAGATTTCCTCCTTGTCCATATTCATAACTCCAAACATTAGGTGTTTCTGCATTAGCTAATGACATACATACAAAAGTAATGGTTGTACTTATTAAAAAAAAAACCTTTTTCATCAAATAATTACTCACTTTAATTTTGTTTCGCATTATTTGTTAAAATAAAAATATTTTCTAGTATTATTAGATAATTATTCAGAATTAAAGATAAATAAAAGTCTATATTTTATGACTTTTTCCTTTATTTATTTTTTTAAAACTCTATAAACAGTGGCAACACCACAACCAACAGCCTTTGCTATTTCCTCTTTTGTTAAACCTTTATTATTTAAATCTTTGATTCTATAATGTTTTTGAGTATTAGCTTTCTTACCACTTGGCTTGTATCCGCTTCTCTCTAAACCTTGCTTTATACGTTCTATGCGCTTTTCATTATCCAAACGAGCCATAGTAGCCAGTAGATCAATCAATAGGTTATTAACTAAATTTAGGATAGAACTTGTAATGGTATCGTCTGTATTTAATAGAACATGAGTTGTGGGAAGATCAGCAACGACTAGTTTTAATCCTTTCTCTTTTATACGCCCTTTCAATACTTCAAATTCTTCTTGTTTGAGTCTTGATAGTCTATCTACACTCTCAACAAGTAAAGTATCTCCATTCTCTGCATCTGTTAATAAATTATTTAATACAGGTCTATCTAGCTTTGTACCTGATTCATTCTCTACATATTCAACCGTAACGCCGTGAATGGTACTAGCGAATTCTTTTAAACTTTCTAATGCTCTCTCTGCATCCTGATCTTTTGTACTAGCACGTACATATATTCTTACTGTCATTATCGTTTAACTCTCTTTGATTAAGTACTATGATAACACTATCATTTAATTTATTAAACTAGTTTAATGATAGTTTATTTATCATAAGAGAGTTTTATTTTTAGGGTATAGTCTAATGAGAATGCTAAATAATTGACTTTATATTCAATTAAATATATGAAGCTTATTCGCTTTTTAAAATGATTTAAGCATATGAAATCAAAATTAATATCAGCTTTATTTTTTTCCTTTACAATGAGTTTTGCTGTAGCTGGACCTTATACAAAGGCAGATTATCAGAGTAACCCAGTTTTTGTTGGTGAATGGAAAGATCGTACAGCTATGGTAGAAAGAACTTTCCGCATCATTCGAAATGATGCAGTAAGAAACGACTACAATTACGGCATATATATGAAAACCAAATTTCTTGAATCGGGAAACACTTCTGGTTTTCAACCAACATATGTAGGTTCATTACAAGGGAATGCATTGAAAGTTAGAACAGAAAAGGGAAGTACAAATACTTTCTATATTCTAAAAGATGGCAGATTGACTGATAATGATATTTACTTGATGCAAAAAGTAAAATAAATAGATCTAAAGATTAATGTGATAGATGCAAAACCTCAATTCTAAGGTTGATCATTGATGGCAACAGAAAATAATAAAGAAGCTTAACAGCGTTTTAGGAGAACAATATTGTTCTCCTTTTATTATTGAACATTATTTTTAAACTTTAACTATATTGATCATGTTCATAATTGTATATTACTGTTTATACAAACAGAACAAGAATGAACAGATATGAGCTATATATCAATTAATCAAGCAAGCAAATTGTTCAAAGTTAGTCGTAATACCATCTATGCTCGTATTAAAAAAGGAGATATGACTAAAAACAGTGATGGTCTTGTTTCTGTTCAAGATATGATGCGCCTATTTGGAAATAAAGCAGATAAGAAAGCTACAGAACAAGCTGTAACTGAACTGCTGAACAGTACAAATAATATTGAGCAATCAATTGAGCATCCTAAAGCTAATAATGAACAACTTTTACTGCAACAAATTGAGCAATTGAAATTACAAGTTGAACAACTTGAAAAGCAACTTGAATACGTCAAAGCAAATGAAGCATGGCTTAAACAGCAACTAGATCAAAAACTAATTGAACATAAGAACCATGAAAAGAAAGGCTTGTTAGGTCGTTTATTTGGCTAATTTAGCGGTGAATCCTTCGCATCTACACATGAATTGTGATACAAATATTTCAGATATGAAAAAGCCCGTATTTCTTCCCTCGCCAAAGTTTAGAAATACAGGCTTGAATCCTTTAAATCATATGAACAGTGAAGCTCATACAATCTGAGAATAATAATACAGGTTGTTTGAGCATTTGCAAACAGTGAAGTTATGCAATGCAACAATTAAGTCTAAGCTTAGAACAATTTACAGACAGATTTCCTAACAAGCCCTATTGTTCTGATGATCTGCATTTAGGGCTACAAATTCGTCCTAAGTCTTTAGCATTGCTAAAACGCTATATCCAACCTAATCATCCCTACTACACACATTTCTTTGTCTTTGATCTTGATTATCCAACAGCATACTTGGATTACTTCTATTCAATGATAGGTGTACCAGCTCCTAATTTAATTGTAGAGAATCCAGAGAATGGACATGCTCATTACATCTATCAATTAAAAACACCAATCTATAATACAAACGCAAGCAACGATAAGCCCATAAAGTACGGTAATGCTGTCTATTTGGCTCTTAGAGATGTTCTCAATGCAGATGTGAACTACAGTGGATTAATTACTAAGAACGCCGTACACAAGCATTGGCGTACCCATGTTCTACGTGAACAACCTTACACACTTGATCAACTCTCTGAACGCTTAGATTTAACAACACGTCAAATCAATAAAGAGATCAAGATTGATGAAGCTGTAGGGCTTGGTCGTAACTGTTGTGTGTTCCATACAGTACGACATTGGGCTTATGTTGAAGTGCGACAATATCGAGCTAAGAGCTTCAATCAGTGGCTTGATTGTGTCATTGCTCAATGTTGTTCTGTGAATGCTCAATTCACTGTACCTATGCAGTACAACGAAGTTAAAGGCATTGCTAAATCAATTGCTCGATGGGTTTGGAAACGTGATGGATATGCTTACCAAGAGTTTATTGATAGACAGACACGTAAAGGACAATTAGGTGGTAAAGCTAAAGGTGAAGCATATAACGCTAAACGCAAGCAAGCAGTAGCTTTGAGAGCTAAAGGGATGAACCATACACAGATAGCAAAACAACTAGGTATAGCTCGTTATACTGTCATTCGTTGGCTTGGTGGGGTGTCACAATAGCCTAAATCAGATACTAGCCCCTTGAGGGCTTTTTCGTTTGTTTCCGTAAGAGAGTTTTTATGTGTCTCTTGTTAATACTGATTCTCTTTTTAGCCTTGATAAATCATTACTACCTGATAACACAGGATCAGATGATTTAATTTCTTAGTAATGATTTATTAAGGTTCCAACCGACTGACTTCTTCTCTATCTCAATGGAAGATACAGAGGGCGTGGAGAAATTATCCTTTTTATAAATTCTATATCTTCATAAATTGAAAGCTATAGCGAGAGCGGTGATACACGTATTTATGATCTACGTTACGTGATATTAATTTGTAATGCCCATTAAATATTACTCGCGATTTTTTTAGGTGTTGTTTATTAAATGTTCAATGGAAAGTGAACGGAGCTAATAAAAAATTCCCCCTTAATCGGAGTACCCATCCTTCAATGGAGGATAGGATTTAACAGAGGCTATGGGGGCACTTTTGATGGGATGGGCTATATCTCTCACATCACATACAAGTCACATATAACACTAGGTTGTTATTCAAGAATTGTGAAAGTTCTATATCAGCTTGATTGGAATGATTGCATTGTTGAATGCAAGCATGGAGATGTACTGTAGATCATTAAGTATTTTATATCCTCCAATGGAGGACATGCTAAAAATACAATCAAATACTAATTAAAAACCTGTATAGTCCTATATGGCTCTCATTTGCGTTTACAGCTCGTTTAGGCTTGTCTGGTACAAGTGCATAGGAAAGGTGTCTATCATCTCCCTACCGCTCTCCTATAAGCATGTAGAATTATAATTATATCTCTATCTTGTGTCATGTTGATCTGACAACCACAATATCTAGTATCTAACTAAAATACATTATCTAAACTTGGATACATCTTAAATGTGAGCAAATATTCTCATATCTCTGAACTACGAAAGTTTCGTAGTAACGCTCCTAAATTTATCGGAACGCAACTCTGCTATTCTGAATAGGGATAACGCTACCTCCATTGGAGGAAACGTCTATATATTTCCATACCAATCTCTAATAAACATACAGAACATGAATTTATGAATCATCAATAAATCATTACCTATATTGTATGTAAGTATCTGAATATTGACACTTTTGTTATGATAGTGTATTATATTATCCATAATAAAAAACTACTATCATCTCTAAATATCCAATCAAATATTAGGTTATTTTCAACCTATAGAAAATATATATTTAAAATCAGATAGTTGGTTGTATCACGACAGATACATTTTTAAATACATATATAAATCAATAACTTGAAAAGTATGTTTTTTATACAGCAACATAGAAAATATATATACTTTTATTGGTTATTTATAGCATCACTTAAATTATGGATAAACAGAGTATATCTATCCCTATCAATATCTAAAGATACATAGATATATCAATACTTATTCATATCTACATACCAATACAGACATACCAAGCTAAACAAAGATCAATATTTATATGAATAAAACATTAGAACAAGGTAAAGCATACAAAGGCTTCAAGCTATGCAATGAACAACAGTACATATTAAAGACTGACAATATGAGAGATATTCTGAAATCTCTTATACATGCTAAAGATAAACTAGAAAGACCTATAGCACTTAGATATACATTAGGACTAGAAGAAGATCACAGCTTTGATATTAATAAACTAACAAGAAAGATTAAGAGCTTATTCAAGGATAGTGGATATAGTTTTATATACAGCTTTGAACATGCAGAGAATAGAGGATTACATCTAGAAATGATGTTAGTTGTAGATCAAAAAGTACATAACCCTATCTC
>NZ_JBUEBA010000010.1:0-6288 GCF_058107045.1 Acinetobacter sp. AB03
AAGATTCTTTTTTCAAGAATCTTTTAATCAATTAAAAGCCATCGTATACGGATTAATCTAATTATCCGTAACTCGGTGAATCATCATCATTTGATTTATCCTGGTCATTTTCCTGTTCTTGCTCTTGTTCTTCCGTATTTTCAAGCTTCAGGACTAGATCGTATGGTTCAATGATACTGTCCATGACTTTTAAAAGGTAAGAGAGGTCTTGTTCCATCGGTTCTAGGTTTTCATAGTTTTCACCGACATAAAGCTCTTGATCTGTCAGTGAACGTTTAAACGCATAGTTCCAATCTGATACGGCGACCTTGCTATATACCATGGTGTAACCAGCATCATTCGCCAGCTGGTTCATCATCAGTTTTGCAGCGCGACCGTTACCCTCTTCAAAAGGGTGAGCTTCATTTAACTTGGCATAAAGCTGAGTGAACTCTTGCACAAACTGGTCTTTGTCCAAACCTTTCAGGTGGTCTTTTTCTTTAACCGCCTGTGAGAACTTATTCAGTTCATCAGGGATCAGGTTTTTATCTAGGAAATGACCGATTTCATAATTACCGTTCGGGTCGATCGCACGTTTAGAAATGTCGTCCAGACGCACTTCTCCAGCCCAATCGTAAATATGCTCAAAGATTTTTTCATGGATTTTAGAGAGGTGGTCGAGATCATAATTGCCACGTAAAGGCGAAATTTCCATTTTCGCTATTCGATGTTCCGTGATTTCTTTTTCCAGTGCCTTTTTATAGTCGCCTTGCGCTTGGCAACTGGTAGGTTGAGATAAGATGTCTTTTGCATCTAAATAAAACTCAAGTTTATCGTCCATATTGTTCTACTTATGAGTGATTGGGTTTGGTAATCCGCTGTAAGCTAGATTAGGTTGTATTCGCGATGATTAGGCTTTGTTTTTAAGTGCATTCCATTTCTTCATCAATGCAGCTTCTTCCTCGTCAAATGTTGTTTGACCAGTTGCTAAGCGCTCCATACGTGCGTTTGATGATGCTTCACATGCTTTAACAATGTGAGGGGAGAACTCTTGAGCTACATTGCCTTGAGCAGAACGGTATGCAGCACGTACACGGTCTTCGTATTTCACTTCTTCAGACATATCGGTTTCCTGTATCAACAATCAGTAAATTACAATAATTGTAACCCCAAACAAGGGGCGATTCTTGCTAAATTGCGTATAAACAATCTTATTGGTATATACCGATTAACAAAATCAAATAAGATTAAAATTCCAAAAAAATCAAATATCGTATATTAAGTATATATTTTAAGTATATACAGGAAAGGCGTAACATGAACGTATTCAAAACACTAAAACTATCTGCAGTTGCAATAATCTCAGTGTCTATGTCGTGCGCTGTTTTAGCTAATGGTTCTTTAAATAACCTGAATACAAACAGCTTAAAATCTGCTGTTGCGCTTTCTCCTACTGCTAAAAACAAACTTAAAGTTGAGCGTTTGCTTAACACTAAAACACCGTACCAGATTGAAACTGGTGCGGTACTTAAAAAAGTGAAGTATTCAAAACACTTTAATATGAACGTTCAGATGTCTAGCAAAACTGCAGATAAATACTCTTCTGATGAAACTGACTCTTTAAACCGCTTTGTGAATGAAAAGATTCATCCGTTTTATTGCTCTGTATTCGCCAATGCTCCAGTTAAACCAGATCTGTATGTAGACATCGTGGACAATCAGGGTAAATCATTCTTTGGAAGTGCTGAGCGTTATTCAGATACTTGCCAATAGTTTTAAGGGCTAAATATTACATAGATCTGTTAACGCCGTTTTAGGCAAAACAAATAGACCGCTTAATTGCGGTCTATTTGTTTTTATACTGGCACCTAAAACCTTATGGAAAGGTCTTAGGTAGCACCGCTGTATAGCCTACGATCTTGCGTATTTTGATCTGCATATCAAGATGCAACGGCTGTACTGTCAAACGATTGAAGTAAGACTTAATCTCGCGCATCCACGCATGGAAACGATCATCACAATGACGCATAAGCTTCTTAAGGTGATTGCGGTCAGCTTCTTGTAAGAAACTGAGTTCGCTGTCGATTGACCAAAGATTAATATCCTGATCATCTATACATAACAAGTACTGCGTATCAACGACCAATGAAGATACCAACTTGCCTTGGTCTTGCTTGTAGATCAGCTCAAAATCAACTTGTGCATCTAAAGCGCCGTTGATGTTTTCGATTTGAATGTCACGGCGTAAACGTACTGGTAGCTCCAGCAGTACAGTATTCTTATTTGACTGGTAATAATCAGCACGGACTTGGCTATCCCATGCAATATTTTCCAACATAAAATTTTGAAAAGAGGTGAGAGAATTTTCTTGTAGACCGACAACTTTTGTTTTAGATAAGATTTCAAAGTTCATATAATTTCTCCAAATGGTGAGCATTGAGCTCATACATTCATTATATTTCACTGTACATTTTTAAAACTTTTTTCAAAAAATATAGATTGTTTTAATGCTGTCCACGTTTACATTACATAGACAATGGCAAAAAATCTAATTAAACTGACCTTGAATAAGAAATGCGTTCAAGTGTTTTGTGTTTTTTTATTCACCTTTCAATTTTAAAGAGCCAGGCGTTTTGCGTCTGGTTCTTTGCTTTCTGGTATATACCAAGCACATTTTAGTAATGTGCATTGACCAATCTCAATCATAAAGTTTCAGTTTTAAACCTTATTTATCGCTACGATTAAGCCAGTTGCTAGATGGGCTTTAAGATATGAATGCATCAAGTACAATAGCTTTAATGGCTGTATCTATTGGTTTTCCAGTGGTATTAAACTTTGACTTTGCTTTTACTTATTTAATTGGTTTTACCTTATTCGCCTGCACGATCGTTTTAATGTCTATGATTGTGTTTTTTGTTTATAACAGTGCTGTGACGGAAAAGATTAGCGTAATAATTAAAAGGATGTTCTTTTTTGCTGGTTATTGCGCTTGTGTATTAGGTGCGGTTTTCCTTACAAGATGTCTAGTTTAGTACGTTAATGTTTAATGCATATTTGCTAAATAAGTAATACCCAAACATACAGATCGCTAATGTAATTACCGTCACTTTACGCGTTGAGTTCACAACTTCAGCACTGTCTTTCTTGCTATTAAAAATACCAACTTTGATCAACTTAAACACTGAGTCTAAAAGGGTGATGGCAAACCACGTTCCTAAAAAGTAAATTGCCATGGTCAAATATTCCTGTTTGTGCAACACATACTTATATAAATAGACCAGTGTAGTGACCACAATTAATGAAAATGAAGCGCCATAGTGCAAGGTTTTGACGGCATTGCGATGTTGTTTTTCATTGTTGATGTTAATCGCTGCGTTGATAAAACAAAAAATTGCCAATTGTCCAATGATGACGACAATCCCCATTGCAAATAATTGGATGTTAAGACCATAAGCCTCTTCCACTAAAATTACGGCGCTTGCAAACGCAAGGAACATTAAATATATGAGATATGGCATGATTCTCTTGGTATGAAGCGATGATATTGGATGATTCTAGGCTAAGGTTCAAAAAAAAAGAAGTATGCTGGTCGCAACATACTTTCGATCTGATCAGGCTTCTACGTTCTGATTGATATAGTTTTTGTAGGCTAACTTCACTTCACTTAAAAGGGCTTCTTTCAAAACACCTTTGTCTTTTATCGTTGGATTGTGCAAACCAAGTGACGCACGGCGCTGTTTAGTGGTGTTTTTATTGGCATCTGTTACCCAAACTGAGTCGATATAATCATCAACTAAAGCATGCAATTCGTTTGGTTTTACTGCATTGTCTAAATTGGAAAGTATAGCCTTATTGTTTACGATCGCTAAACTTTCATCATATTCTCGATAGCTTGTACGTAAAGAATTCTTAAAATGAAGCAATTGATCTTCAATTTTTAATTTACCGCCATCAAGCTCGATGTCGATTACAAATGTCGTGATTTTAGATGATAGACCTAAAACACCAACTGATTTAACGCGAACAATAGTATCCATAACAACTCCAAGGTTTTGAGCAATTAGCTCAGGTAAAACGGTTAAACTTTTGTGAGATCTGCTTCAATATCTATCAGCAATTCTTTTACTGCTTTCATGTGTGGCAATAAAGTATAGGTGTTCATTTCGCTATTAAATGCACCAGCTTCAAGTTGTACACCAGCAATAAACGGCTCATTGATTAAGTTGTTGCCAATGAGATGACTTAAGCAAGCCTGTACCAGTTTGTTATTTTCTTCAGACTTAACCAGTAGGGGATACAAAACCACGAGTATTGGTAAATCACAAAACTCCATGTTGTTTGCATCAAGTAGCTGTTTAAGTGCATCCTTAATATCTTCATTGAGAACCAACAGTTCTAAACCTTTTTTCATGTCTTTATAGGCGTTATCAATGGCTACTTCGGAAAAGTAAAACCAATCGCGCTGGTCATCGAGCATGAAGCTATCTAATGCAGCGATTTTCTGTAAGATCTGCAATTGTTCAGGGTTGAACGTGCGAATCGCTGTTCCATTGATTTTATGCTGTAACAACAGCTTTAACGCCTTTTGCGCTTGATCGTTTAACTGCTGTACTTCTTGATTGAAGAAATTGCATAACTGATTCGACAGATCTACAAAGATAGAATTGTCATAGCAATCAGGTACCACGTTTTGAGTGGATAGCAACATAAAGCCATTTTCTGACAGCTCAGGATTCATATAGATACAAAGATTATGATCTTCGGTCAGCTCTGCAAAACCTTTTAAAGTGGTATATGCAATTTCATGATCAGGCAATTCAATGCCAGCATGGATATTAATGTGGAAGCTTGGGCTTTGGTCGCCGTGGTCTTGATCTGCAGTACTGATCATAGATAACAGGGTTTCCAAAAGCGCCGTATTCTTACGAATAGGCGACATAGCTTCATTAATTAAGATAAAGCTACTATTCATTAAAGTGCCTCCAAGAATAGTGAGCCCACAATATCAGTATTGAGTGGGTTAATTTCAATGAATTCGACTAGCTCCAGCGCTTTATCAACTGTGAGTTCCTTAGCGCGGAAATCAAAAAGTGTATCCACGCCAACGCCATCAATCACACCATATGAAGACATCAACTCTTCCAATTCAGGGATATTTTGATAATTTTCTTCAGCCAAGTTTTCCAAGGTCAAAAGGGCATTATCCACATGTGATTTGAACATGTGGGCAAGGAAGAAAGCTAAACGGTGCTCATGAGGTGCTCGAATGAAGAAATACTCACTATGCTCGTCATCGTTAGAATCCTGGCGTGACGCTTTAACCAAAAACAAAGGTAAATTGTCAGTACTGCCGTAAACTTCGTTAAAATCGATCGGGCAAAAATTAGGGTTTAAATTCATGAGCTTTCTCCAAGTTTTAAGCTATTTGCTTGATTTGGTTTCATTATATTAAGAATATGAACGGATAAAGTTTTTTTAAAAAATACTTATTTAAGCATCCAGAAAGAATTAATAATGACGAGCGCCATTGCAGCGCTAAAAATTCAAAACCTTTTTTAATCAATTAAAAAAACATCGTTTACGTTTTTAAGCGCAACTTTAAGAGATTTCTCTCTTAAAGGCTTAGTTTATTCAAAAGTGTTGGTGTATAAGTCGGTCTTAATAAGATTAAACACATACTCACATTCAACAACGAGATTTGCATATTCATCATCAAAACATTGTTCATCTTCAAGCATAATTTCAAGATTTAAAGGCTCAATCACTGAATAAGGGTTTTTGACGCCAGTTTCTTTGTAATTTGAAATAATGACCTGAATTGCTCTAGATGCAAAGTTACCCTCAAGCGTGTGGCTAAAGTAGAAACGATTTCTTGTATCGCTGTGAGTGCTGTCGATAGGTTCTAAAGCTGTACCAAACTTGTAGGTAGTCAGCAACTCTATAACGTCTTGAGCAAATGTCGAGTTTAAAGGGGCATCACTTTTTAGGTTGAATGCAATGTCTTTAAACTGCTTCAAGATTTCTTGCTCTTTAGACTCGTTAAAGTTTTTGAAATATTCGTCATACTTATGCTCACCATGATTCGACAAAAGTTTATGGTGGTAGTTGTATTCGTCTACCACGGTCAACAGGTCAAGTTTTTGCAATAATTCAAACTCGTCTTTTGTAATTTCTTTAAAACCTAAAACGTAAAAAGAATCACCGCTGATTTCCCAAGAGTCATAGCGAGTTTTAAAATCATGTTCTTCTAATAAGGTTTCAATGTCTTCAAGTTCTTCACTCTCATAGCTTGAATACTTAAACAGGGTG
>NZ_JBUEBA010000011.1:0-40077 GCF_058107045.1 Acinetobacter sp. AB03
GTGTAATTAACCAATGCCATTAAAGCTGGCACTTCTGAAATTTTTTTAGAGGCATATAAGCCGATATTAAAATCACAAATACGGATACCAATTGGTAGTGCTGATGTTTCGTTAATCGCAAGATTCATCATGAGATACTTGTGCATATTAATTTACCTAACAGGTTGAATGTATTTTTAGATTAATGTATTTAAAGTGGGAATAACTTATGCTTAAAAATTAGAATAGCCATGGAATAAGTCGAATATTTTAATCAATTAAAAGTACCGTATGCGGTTGTAAACAAAACGCACTGGTGTATATTTGATATATCCAAATTTTCGAGATTAGTTATGGAAGTTGAAAACCTAAGTAAAGACCAGTTAGAAGACCTAATTAAAAAGGCACAAAACCAAATTGTTGTAGTAGAGAATAAGAAACTTGATGACGGTTATCTCAAAATGTTTGAGATCGCAAAAGAATTAGGCTTAACTATTCTTGAATTAAATGAGCACGGCGAAAATCGTAAATTAAATAAAAAGCCAGTGGTTAAAGCAGATCCTAAATATCGCAACCCGAATAACCACAAAGAAGTGTGGGCCGGTCGTGGTAAACGTCCATCCTGGTTAAATCGTGAGATTGAATCTGGAAAAACATTAGAAAGTTTTCTTATCGTATAAATATTAAAAGGGCTTAAATGATTTAAGCCCTTTTTTTAAATGCAATTGTCAGTGTTGTTTAGAGCACGTGCGCGACTACTTAACAAAGTTCAGCTTTGATGTGTTCTAACACATCATCTTCAACACCCTCATTAGAAAATGCTTCAATGAATTCATTCAGGTTTTCATTGCTTAATGGCAAACTTCCGTATTGATCTACTGCAATCATTTGTGAGTTATGCACCAGATATTCAATACTGCAGTCAACAGAACAAAAGGTTTCTTGAATTACATCATTCACCTGATGGCCAGACTTTTTATCGTTAGTATCAATATCACTATTACAGTGAGGGCAACTAAATAATCCCATTACGCAACTCCTTTCTCAATTAAGCTAATTACACCGTGTTCTAATTGATCATCAAACCAGTGCCAGATAATGAAGCGGTCTGTACCTTTGCCCCATAGATGAAAGTCTTCTTCGATTTCATCATCATTGTTTATCGGGGTGTTGCCAAACTCTTCCCATAATGTTTTATGGGTTTTGCCTTGCAAGCTTAATACGCCATTTTCAGAATTTGCTTCAAACCAATCTAGGATCTGATAGCGATATGTACCTTTATTCCAGATATGGAATTCGCATGGTAAGGAATTAGATTCATCAAATTGAATCTGCTGTAATTCACTCCATAACTGGTCTATTGATTTAGCCATGCTTTATAACTCCTTGCTTAATAATTCAATTTTAATAAATAAAAGCGCTCAAAAACTTTTCTTAAAAAACATATAAAATCTGTTAATAATTCCTTTTGGAAAAATACTATCTAAGCAAAACTATTGTTATTATCGAGTGAGCTTATTAAGAGGTTTAAGCATGAATCTAGATAAATACGTTAAAACAGATATAGACGATGGCAATGGTCACATTTGGCTTAAATTTACGAATGATTCAGGTAATGATACTTTTGCTTGTAGTCAATGTGGCTATATGAGACGGGTAGATAGTAATAATCGCCCACTAAACAAAAAGTGTGTTGGTAAAGTGAAAATCACGCTGCGTTAAAATTGAGATTTACAAAAACAAAATAAGAGCCAACATAGGGCTCTTTCTTATTTCATGGGGCTTTTACTGGCTTTACGGAATCAGTGTTGGAATCCAATATTTTTTAGACTACCCAACCATTGCGTAATTAATAACTTATTCCTTAGAGCCCTTTTTCTTTAGGCACACCGCCAACAATCTGAAATGGTATCCAATGGTTAACCCATTTTTCTTTGGTACCACGTTTGCCCAACCAGTAAAAGTTCCAGTGAGGAACCCGTGGATGTGGTTTTTTGGTACCTTTGTAGTTGCCAGACTTTAGATCTTCATCGCGCTTTAGGATCGCTTCATTGATCTTTTTATTTGTTTCGGTACCAACAATAGTCGGCTTGTACTTATTGGCCTCAAATAAACGCAATTCACGCTTAATCAGCTCTAATTTAGGCCTGGCTTGTGTTGTTTCTGGTGTTAATGGTCTGAGATCTGGTTCTTTTTGGCTGAACCATAGAATCAAATTGATTAGCTTCTTCTGCAGTTCCATGAACGTGTTAATTTCTTGTTCATCTGGCAAGTTCTTTTCATCAAAAAACGTATCAATGAAATCGGTCATGCAGTCCTCAACAGTTGATTCAAAATCATCATCATCAGGGAAGTGCATGGTAATGGTTTTTGCTAAGCCAGTATCGGTATATACCGTGGTAAATAGCACCTTGCGATCGTTCAACGTGTTTTTCGCAAAAATAACACCGACCACTTGTTCATTTTGCACGTAGAGATTGGCATTGTCGGTTTGAACGTAGATCGCAATATCAGGTAGGTTTAATAGGAAACCGGGGATACTGCGGTTGTACTCGGTCTTTACAAGCATTTGAATGACTTGATCTTCAAACCGATAAATATTTTTGGTTAGGCTCCATGAGCCAAGAGTAATGATTTCACCAATGTTGCAAGGTAGCTGATTGATAAATGAGAGTGGAATTTCTTGGCCAGTGGCTTGAACACCCATAATGGTACTGGTGCGTTTCATTCGTTCACGCCAGATAGGATCTCGACAATCTAGTGCAGCATATGTCCATTCATCACCACTGATTAGGCATTCGTGCGGATCTTTACTGTTTTGTCGTGCGATCGCATAAGCTTCTACACATTTCATTAAGCCATTGAGGTTAAACTTCACATGTTCTAATCGCGCTGTGATGACTTTAAGTGGTATTCCTATCTTTGGATCTAAATCTTTATTTCTCATGTTGAGCAACCAGGATCTATATCAGATCAATATCTGAAAAAATTTCGTTTAAAAAAGGACTTTAAAAGTCCTTTCGATTAGGCGTGAGCACTATTATTACAAGGCGGTGTAAACAAAGTACCATCTAAGCGGATCATTCCAAAGCCGTAGGTTTTATCACGACCAATACCATTGAGCCATGCTGTTTTAAATAGCTCTAAATCACCAACAGTCGCACTAAATGAAATATCTATGGTCTGGACTGGAATATTCAAAATGCTGAGCTGTGGTCCACATTGTTGCTCAATTATAGTGACATCCAATAGACCTTTGCTACTAAGAGCGTTTTTGGTGAATTCGGCTGCTTCATCTCCAGTTAGATTTTTACGCTTCTTACCTGAATTGCCTTTGGGTTTTTCGCCGTGGACCGAAATGTATTCTTCAATTTCTTGGCGGTTAAAGCTACATTCACGGTTAAGAGGAACCATGATTTTTCCAGTGATTTGCTGACCGTGCGAAATTTCAATGTATTCTTTGGCCATTGGGATTTTGACGTCCGATACGCACGTTCTTAAATAGATGTGCTTGCCATCTGTAAAAAATATGACTTTTGCGGAACAGAATGTCTCGACCTTATTTCGTTTAAACATTTCTCTAAAAATGTACTTGAACAAGTTCTTTTCATTTTCAGGATGTGTAAGGGCAAAACAATTGGCTGTTAGTTTTATGTTATTCAGACTCATTTCGATATCCAGTTTTCTATAAACAGCATTATTAAGAACCATTGCCTTTAAATAGCGCCTTATTGACAATAAGGGTATTATTCAGCATTTATAAACGCTAAAAGTAACTTCTATGTGCATTTAACAAAAGTGGCTTATAATATACTTAAAACCCTCAAAATTGATATAGGAACACCAGTTTTGTGTGGAAGTAAAGCGTAACACTCATATTATGAAAACCAACCACAATTTATTAAACCTACACTTTAATGATACTTATTTTTTGTGTTGTAATTTTTTTTTAAAAAAATATATGCTTTGCTGATTATTTTAAACTATTGACTGTATTTTAAGCTGTGCGTAAACTTTAAACGTTGTTTTGTACAATCCACACCTAGTTTGATCCTGTTTGGACGACTGAAAAATGAACATAAAGAATAGAACTACGTTGCAGTTTTATGAAGAACTGCAGTTGGTGTATGACCGTTTCAATGAAAGGCTATTCAAAAATGAATTACCAGATTGTTTGATTACGCTTCAACGTATCAACAAAAATACCGGTTATTGGTCTGAGAATAGATTTGCTTCGACAGAAGATGATACGGCGTATACGCACGAACTGGCCCTTAACCCTGATTACTTTGGCACCCAACCATTGCTTAACATTTTTAAATGCTATGCACATGAGATGTGTCATATGAAACAAAGCATTTTTGGTGAGCCATCTAAACGCTCATATCACAATGCTGAGTTTGCGGCATTTATGCTTGAGATCGGTTTGATTATGACTGATGACGGCACAAAAGAAGGTCGCACGACAGGCGAGAAGATGACCGAAATCGTTGCACCTGATGGCTTGTTTATTCAAGTGTGCAATGAGCTTGTCGATGAAGGGCGTATCATCAAATGGTATGACAAGTACGCACCCAAAACGATTTCAAGTCTTGAAATGATTCAAGAGCAAGTGCAGTTGTTGGAGTCCATTCCGACTGCTTCTCCAAAGCTATTTCATATTGCCTTACTTGGCAATGAAATCAATTCAGCTTTGAAATCACCTAAAAAAGAGAAGCCAGTTGCCGAACCGTCAAAAGCACCAGATTCCCTCACTGGATATGCCATCCCAACAAGTGATGAAGAAGAGGAACCGACTCCCACTACAATGAATCCCTTTGATGTAGCGATCGGACTAATCGACATATCAAATACCGGTGCAAACCTTGGCGGTTATTATCCAACGGCTTTTGATGAAGATCCGTTAGATGATGACGACAAACCAATACCAGAACCTAAGGTTGTTAAACTTTATAAGGGTGAACAACCAAACGGCGATGATAACGAGCTTATTGTACTCAAAGAAACTATGATCGGTGGAACACTCTATCAAGAGCTTGGTTTAGCCAATTTTGAAGAGCCTGAGCCTGAGCCTAAGAAACAGACTAGGGCATCTTTTGCGTGTCCTGAGTGTGGCCGTGGTGCAACGTGTAGTCCTACTTTTAGATTATCGTGTACTGAATGTGAAGTTGAACTGGTACCATCAAAATCCATTGATAAAAGCCAGGTGAAGAAAAACAAAAAGGCTGCTAAAGCTGACCAAGGGGATGCAGAATGAAAACGATTGAAGAGCTTGGAATTCTGTTTTCTTCACACAAATACCGTTTTTATAACGAAAAAGACTTACAACTCGCGATTGAGCAAATGTTTATTGCCAATGAGATTCCGTATGAACGTGAGGTTCGTCTATCAAATAAAGACATCATTGATTTTACTGTTGAGCTTGATGTCGGCAAGGTGGGTGTTGAATTAAAAATAGATGGTGCACGTAACGCATTATTGCGTCAGATCAATCGCTATTTAAGCCATGACAGCATAAAAGCGCTCTATGTGGTTGGTACACCGTATTGGGTGAATAACATTCCAATCCAACTGAACAATAAATTTATTTACCGCCATCGTATTTTAGTGGGGGTCTTCTAATGTCTAAATCTTACGGCACCATTTCTCGTCAAGAAAAAAACTGGCACATTGAATGTGAACCACATGTTAAAACACGACTTAAGCGTGTATTCCCACAAGTCAGCCAACATGCATCAAAATTTATTGAGTTAAGCGATACGCCGTCTAATTGTCACGACCTACTTTGGTTTATTGAACGTTATCCAATGCATGTTGATGATCTTAAATACATGAAAGCGCAATCTAAGGCTTATGTGTCGCTAAAAGAAGATATTTTGGATGTGATGGACTATAAACGTCCGATCAAAACATTTGATCTTGCCGTGCCTCCATATGAGTATCAAAGAGCAGCTGCAGATCTACTACTTAATGTTAAAGGTTTGCTCTTGGGGGATGATTTGGGCCTTGGCAAAACAGCGAGTGGAATATGTCCGATGATTCTACCTGAATCGCTCCCGGCGCTTTTTGTGACAATGACACATCTTCCAATGCAAATTAAGAATGAAATTGAACGCTTTGCTCCGCACCTAAAATGTCACATCCTAAAGAAAGCATCGCCTTATCCATTGCACAAAGAGGGTGAAGCAGCACCCGATGTCATTATCACCAGTTATTCAAAGTTGAACGGTTGGGCTGAATATCTTGCCGGAAAGATTAAGTACGTAGTGTTTGACGAGATCCAAGAGTTACGGACTGGCTATACATCGCAAAAGTATTCCGCTGCTAAACTCATTAGTGACCAAGCTGAATTACGCCTCGGTCTATCAGCTACACCGATTTATAACTACGGTGATGAATTCTACAACATCATTGAAATATTGCGTCCAGATAGCTTAGGTACCGCTACCGAATTCGCTCGTGAGTGGTGTTCACACGAAAAACGTATTAATGATCCTAAAGCGTTCGGGATGTTTTTACGTGATGAAGGTCTAATGTTGCGCCGTACTCGAGCAGATGTAAATCGAGAGTTACCGCCAGTACAAATCATCCCTCAATATGTCGAAAGCGATCCTAAAGTACTGGATCAAATTAAGGGCAAGGCAATGGAACTGGCAAAAGTAATTTTAAGCTCTACTCAAGAATTCCAAGGGCAAAAGCTTCGTGCGACAGAAGAATTCAATATTATGATGCGCCAAGCAACAGGTATCGCCAAAGCGCCGTATGTCGCTGAGTTCGTGCGTATGCTTGTTGAGTCTGGTGAATCAGTCATGCTTTATGGTTGGCATCGAGATGTGTACAACATTTGGCTAGAACGCTTGGCTGAATTCAATCCTGTTATGTATACAGGTACGGAAGGACCTGCAGCTAAGGAACGATCTAAACAAGCATTCTTGAATGATGAAAGTAAAGTCTTCATTAGTTCATTACGTTCATCTGCCGGGCTTGATGGCTTGCAGTACCACTCAAAATGCAAAACATTTGTGTTTGGTGAGTTGGATTGGTCGCCTGGTGTTCATGATCAATGTATTGGTCGCTTAGACCGTGACGGTCAAATCAAACAGATCTCGGCATATTACTTGTTGGCTGATTCGGGTTCAGATCCAATTATTTCTGATGTCTTAGGCATCAAAAAAGGCCAGTTGGAAGGAGTTAAAAACCCGAATGGCGAATTATTTGAACATTTAATTACGGACGGTGGCGGTATCAAGCGCTTAGCCGAACACATACTGAATAAGAAGGTAGCTTAAGAGAAACTTTATGACTGAACTTTACCTAGCTTGTTTTAGAGATTCTGCTACAAAACTTCGGTATGACCAGGCCCTTTCGTTAAAAGATCGCTATATTCTTCTTCCTTTTGATATAGCCGATGCACATAAACTACCATGGTGCTATTTATGAATATTGAAATGCTTTTGTGTATGTCCAACTTAAATTGACCAACAAATTAGGTTCTTTATCCAAAGCGAATAGATCTGAATAAACATTAAAGTTTTTACCCAAAAATGCATTGTGTAAGAAGTGAATAAGGTCTAGATCCACGTAGTTAACCGTAGACACAATCTTTAAGTATTCAGACAAAGCTTTAAACATCGGTGTTAGCTCTGCGATGGCACGGCTATACCGCTGTTCTGATTTATGCTCTCTATATTTTTCAAAGCCATTTTTCAAAATCCTTTTGAGCTCTGCATCATCAAATGGAATATTTGAATAAAACTCACCAGTACTAAGATCTCCAAAATTAGACATAAAGTTATCAATCACGGGTAATTTACGTTCTAGAGATAAGCGCTGCGTTGATCTGATTAATTTAATGAATGAATAGAAAAACGGTAAGAAGCGTCTGTAGTAATCATAAATGACCTCTGCAAGCTTACGATCGCGAACATCAGCATTGATGGGTACACATTTAGGATATTGCGTAACAAAATTGGGTTTCTGCAGATAAATGGTTAGGTCCTTAAACACCTCAGCACCATTTAGGCGATTAGATTTAAGAAATGACCAATCTACCAAGTCATAATCTACTGCACGAATCTCTCTTAGATTTAATTCATCAAACTTAAAGTTGAGTAGGCGTAGGTAATCTACAAAATTAGCCAAGTACCATGGCTGAGTTTTATCGATGTTGTATTCAGGATGACTATCAATGTCCAAGTGATTTAATAAATTGGTCCACGACTGGTCAATTCCAGCCAAATTAACTTGTTTGTCTATTCGATCAGGGGTAAGCATAGTAATCCCAATTGTATATACTAATTCGTAAGAAATTAGATACATTGTATCAATAATTCCTAGAATAAATATTCTTTTAAATTTTTTATCAATTCTAATTCGCCACACAACAAAAATGCTTATTTACTGAGCTAAAAACTTATATCCAATTAATTAAAACCCTATATAATTATTTTAATACTCTAATTCGAGTGAGTTGTTATGATTAGTGATCCAATCGAAATCGCAAAATTAAAACAAAGCATCTTAGATTTAAGAAACAATATTTTTCCTCCACAAAACCTTTTAACGGTTGATGGATTACCAATTTATTATGGTGAGAAAAAGTTTGTTGATGAATATCTTGCACAATGGATGGACTTTTATCAAAAAGCATTAGAACTTTCTAATCCTTTTGGTGATCCTATTGATTTGTCCGAAATAAATGAAATTCATTTGCCTGTGCATTTTAATTTGCCCGTGTTTGCTCGTAATGTCACTCGCATGATTTTAAATAAAACACTGGCCAAGGAATCTATTACTTTTCGTTCAAGTGCAGATCTGTTTGAGAAGTGCGGATACTTCAATCGTGAATATACGGATTTAATTTATGAGTACTTTGATCGTGATGAAGATAACGTATTGGTCGGGCATCGACCGTATAACGATATTCGTGCGTACTTGTTTTATGCCGGCGATGAAGAGCGTCATCGCACGAGATTTTATAACTCTGGCCTGGTGCTCGGTTATCCCGAAGGTTGGAATAGCATTGAGATCTTAGATAATCGTAACAACACCCGAAAACAGCGTAGTGATGCTTATACAAACCCTTTAGCGAAAAATAACACATGGTTCATCTACAAGAAGCTGTAATTAGCCAAAGCGCCGTGCGAGATCGCAATAGAGCCTTGGATCTATTGAAGTGGATTGCGATTGTGACCATGGTTATTGACCACGCATCAATATTATTTCCTCAATATAATCTGTTGTTGAGGACGATTGGCCGTTGGGCTTTTCCTATTTTTTGTATCATGCTTGCATTCAATTTGAACCAAGCTATTTCTAAAAAGAAAACCCATACATTAAAAAACTATTTTAAAAATTTGGCGTTGTTTTGTGTGCTATCAGAAGTACCGTATCAACTATTCAACCAAGAGCCATTTACAACTCTGAACGTCATGCCTACGTTGCTTTTAGGATTTTTGCTTGTTGTATTAGGGGAATCTAAACATAAATATGCAACGCTGCAGTTTGTCTCTCTGTTAGTCGTGATCACATTGCTATCTAATTTTATTATGTATAGCGTGTGGGGCGTTTTATTAATTGTATTCCTGTATTTATTCTTTAAAACAACCAACGTTCATTCTAAGAAATACTTTTTAATGATCAGCGTCTTGCTCACTTCATTGGCCAACATTTTCAACTGGTTGATTGGTGGCTACTATACGGATATGACTACATATTCTTTGGCATTCTCATTTGCTGTCAGTAGCGCCATTGCAACGTGTATTGGTGCACAATTCCTACTGAAAGGACAGCACATGAATATACCTTTTGAATTACCGCCAGTGGGGAAGTGGGCGTACTGGTTCTATCCAGTACATCTCGTCATCATTTGGATTCTTTTTAAATTTGCATAATAAATTTAGGCATAAAAAAAGCACCAAAGTATTTATGACTAAGGTGCTTTTTTATTGCTTAATCAGCGTTATTCGCTAGATCCAGCATCTAAACCGAATGAGCTAATTTCTTGCTGTCTTTCTTGCTCAGCTGCTTGTTCTGGTGATGCTTGTGGAGTAGGTGCACCAGATTGGTTATTTTGTTGATCATATTGATTCAGCAATTGCTTTAATGCTTCAGGATCTTGAGCAATTTGATTCGCAATTTCTAATGTTGGGTCCTGTTGTTTTTTACCAGCAGCATAACCAAAAATAGCCAAACCAATGAAAGCAGCAAAGAAAGTGGCAAGTACGATCAGTACAAATTTACCAATAATGCTACCTTTGAAGCGTTCAAACCAAGTTTCATCTTCATAGTGGTAAGGTTGGTTAATGTTTTGGCAACCATAGCTAAATGCATCCATCCACGCATTACGAACCAATTGTTTAATTTGTTCTGTTTGCGGTAAATGACCTTTTTTAGCCACGTTTACTTTGATTTTTGGCTCTGCTAATACAAAACGTTTTTCTTCACCATTACCTAGTGTATTAACGAGCTCTACGGTACCAGAACAAGTGAAATAACGACCAACATCATTGTTTTCTAAAGTATCAAAACCACTGATTTGTATTGTTAACTCTTTAAGATCGGCATTCGGGATTTTTATATTTTTAGGTTGACGATTCAAATCTTCAGAATCCGTATCAACTGAGATTGTTAAAAGGTCATTGTTACTAAAAATTGAAACAAGAGGGTCGTGAGATAGAATGTCTTTTTGCTTCTTAATTAAACTCACAATGTATCACCAGTTAAAATAGAAATTAAAAGTATTATATTTTAAAAAAGGGTTTTAGTGATAGTTTATTTTATGTTTAACGTAAAAAAGCCACTTTTAAGAAAGTGGCTTTTAGGTTTAAGGGAGGTAGTTATTATTTATAAAATATTCCTTTTTAATTCTCTTAATCTCCATGCCTTTGTCTAAAAGCAATTTAAACTCATTAAAATCATCACGCATAAGCTTATGAACCTTTAATGATTTTTGACTCTTAGCTTTGATAGCACTGTTGTATTGTACTGCAGCAACCAGATCGTAATGCTTATTTAGATCCAAACCATAAAGTGATGTTAATTTTTCAGAAATATAATCAAATATAACGGTCAAACAGATGACCTTATTGTTAGTGTTAGTCAGTATCTCTTCTGGAAATTCATTATTTCCCGAAGCTGCACTGGCTAAACGTGCCCATTCTGTCATGGGTAGGGAACCATCTTCACCAATCACGTTGATTAAGTTGTTTAAAAAGATAAAGCGGTGATTAAAAAACTTCACTTTGCTTTTTTGCAAAATTCTAAATGTATAAACGTTTGCCCAATACACAACATAGTTTTTAATCTTTAGACCATTGATTGAGTCTTGCGTTAATAAATCTTCATTGGTGATGCCATGATATTGAGTTGCTTCTTCAGTGACTTGTTTTTTTGGCTTCCAGTAGCTCTCTTCAGCATTATAAAGATACTGAGCCTGTTCTATTGATGATGTGCGGCACTTTTTAATACGCGTCAAAATAGACGACTTAATAATGTCAGGCACATCAACTGGATTCTTGACTTTGGCGGTAAATTCCAGTGTGAGGAAACATAATGGTGCTGGCATAGCTTGGCCTTTCTAATATCCCTTAATTTATAACTTAAAACGTTCTATTTTCTGAATTGATATTCGCGAAATAAGGAACTAATTGCTTTTCTCGGTCATGAATGTATGCAGTTGATGACATATCCAATACCGCACCTGGTACATAAGTTAGGTTTAGATTGATATTTTCACCGTTACCATCGATCAAGACGCCATTAAACCGCGCTTTGTCTGGATCTCCTTTTACAAATAGCTGTTGGCCAACATAACCGGACAAGCTATTGATATAGAGGTTTTTCATTTTTTCCGAAGATTGCAAAGCATTTATATAGAGAAGATCCATAATTTTTTCTTCTCCATTTTGATTTCTAATTTTTACTGTTTTTGGACCAACAACATCCACAATTGTAGCAATCCATAAGTCATGATGTTCAACTTCCCAACCATTGTAGCGACTTTCAATCCAATCGGGGCTTAAGAGTCTTGGCTTAAAGGGGTAGGAGTAGATTTTGAATATTAAGATCGAAACCACAATTATGATTGGCAAGCCAAAACATATTTTTATTTTATGTTTCTTAAAAGCACTGTTAAACATAACCGTATATACCAAAAAATTTAAAATCATTTTAACTTAAAATAATAAGTTTGTATTGGTTAAAACCATTGATATATCAATTATTCATCACTGTTATAGGTATAACCATCATCACTACTGCGATCTTTACCTACTAATAATTCTTCAATACGCTTAGCTTCAGCTATTGTTCTGAGTGCATTTTCCTTTTTTTCTTGTCGTTCTGTATTTTCACGAATCGCTTCAAGAATCTCAGGAGATAAGGCCTTTTCAGGTTGTTGTTCTTGGGCTTCAGGCTCGGAAGCACTTGCTTCTTCAGCCTTTATAGGTTGGTCTTTTTTCTTAGGATCTACCAAGTCATAAAACACAAGTTCTTTTGATTCACTCGTTGCGGATTCGTCTAAAAACTTCTTTTCTTGACCTTTTAATGGATCTTGTTCATTTGGAGTATTAGAGTTATTACAGGCACTTAAAAGGGTGGAAATTAAAATAACCGTTGCGAAGTTAAAAAGGGTTTTAGACACGTTGAAAATCCTTTAATATAATAACGTATTCTACATAATAAAAGTCCGTAGGTAAAAGTATGTCTTCAGATAAAAATAGTTCTGATAGTGCTACACAAAAGGTAAATATTACCAATGAGGTTTTAGATGAAGCTGCCATTAAACAGGCAATTGAAGCTAATCAACCCCGTAAATCAGGTATTTTAAAGCGAGTCTTTTTTGATTTCGGGCGTAAAAGCCACTGGAGTTCAGCTAGAAAAGGGTTTTTACCGCATTTATCTAATATTAGATCAATGCTGTCGCCAACATGCCCCGAATGCGGTAAATCGATTTTAATGCATGACAACAGGATTCCACGTTCTTATAAAGGCAACGTGAATTGGGTATGTGCACACCCTTTATGTGAATATGAAATTGTCGCACCTAACAATTTTAAACAACTGAAAAAACTCATTGCTAATACTCACTACCCAAGAGGGCAAGAACGTTTAGCTTCAATGAGTAATGATGAAATAGACAAGCTTATTAAAAACCATCAGTTTTCTTCTTATTTGTATTTAGCATTATCTATGTTTACAGGCTTGTACGTAGTTTATATGTTCTTTAAAGCGCTATATCCAATGCTTGTTGTACCAGGTGTATTATTGGTGTTTTATCTATACATGGTTAGCATCAATTCAGCTTATCGTGCATGGCAAGTCCGTACTGGTCTTTTATTCTTACCGAATTCGCCATTCTTGGCATGGTTCCGCTATGCGCCAAAAAAATATAGCTTATCGTGGTATGACGGCAAAAACCCATTGCCAGTTGAAACACTGAATAAGTTAGCTGACCGTAAACAGCACCTAATCGACAATTTCAACAACAACGATAAAGGTGCTGATTAATATGCTGTTAAAACCAACGCTATTTGCGACTCTATTAGGATCAAGCGTTGCTTATGCTCAATTGCCTCAAAGTTCTGAGGCTCTAGGTTCATATGCAAACCATGTCAATTCTAATGGATCAAGTACACCATATCGACCATTTCAGGTCATGACCAACACTCAGCAAGAAACGGCGCCAGCAAAGCAAAGAGGCTTTACGAGTCGTTACTTGGGCGTGAAGTACACACCGAAAAAAACTGAAGAAACTTCGACTAGCACTGAGCGCACGGCAGTTGCACAAAATGGACCACAACCTAGTGGCCAGCAAGCACCAGCACCACAACAACAACCCGTTCGCCAGAATATCCGTCCTGTTACTTATACCTATCCAACTACGCAATACAATCAAGCGAGTGCATCTTACGATCAAACCGTACCGGGTAGAGTCGCTACTTTGAGTTGTGTTATTCATGCTGCGCGGTCAGAAGGTGTTCCGCTGTATGTTTTATTGGGTATACATAGCAAAGAGCGTGGTACCAATGGACAAACAGTGCAAAACAAAAACCTTTCATTGGATATGGGGCAATTCCAAATCAATACCATACACTTTAAACGTGGCGGTATGTTTGAAAATTATAACAGCCATTATGTGCGTACTGATGGATGTCTGAATGCGCGACTTGCAGCCAAGATCTTGCGAAATCGATTAACCACAAAACCGTCAACCGATTTTTGGGTTAGAGCAGCTGCTTACCACTCATGGACGCCATCTTTTAATGCGATATATCGCAATGGCACGGCGAAACAACCTGGTTTAGTTGCGTATGCACTTCAATGGAAAAAATGGCTTGAGAGAAAGGGGATAAATCCTAACTAATCAGCTGAATATATTTTTTAAGAAAAAAATTGCAGTTACGTAATGCGATATAATTTACCTATTCTTTACCCACTAAGGATTCAAAATGAACCTTAATACAACTTTAAAAAGTTTAGCTTTAACCTTATCCATGTCTGTTGTTGCTACTGCAGCTCAAGCCGATTTTGTTGGCAAAGTTGTACGTATTTCTGACGGCGACACTATCACCGTTTTAAACAACAACAATGAGCAGATCCGTGTTCGCTTCAACCAGATTGATGCACCAGAAAAAAGTCAAGCTTTTGGTCAGAAATCGCGTCAGAACATCAGTTTCTTGCATGAAACGATTGTGTATGTGCAAGAAAATAGTAAGGACCGCTACGGTCGTACTCTTGGTACCATTTTTCAGATGCGTACAAACCAAGTGCCCAACTTAAACATCGTGAATAGTGTTAACTATAAGCAAGTTAAAGATGGCTATGCATGGGCTTATCGTGAATATCTCAAAGATAAAATTATTTTGAGTGCTGAAAGCAACGCACGTTCTCAACGCCTTGGTTTATGGGCTGATCCAAACCCTGTTTATCCAAGCCAGTACCGTCACAATAAGTAATATTGATGAACGGTGAATTAAATACCGCTAAAGCCGTAGCGGTATTAAATAAATATCTACTGCAACAACAATGTGGTAATCGTATGGAACTGCAGTTTTTCAGTGAAGAACTGCAAGCTCAGATTGAAGCTCTCAGCTTGGCTTCTGTACGAAATGAGTTGGTTACTCAGTTGGCAAATTTGGGAAAATGTCTTTGTGATGAAAAGTTGGTGAATTGTTCAGCCAACGCAAATTACTCAGAAGTGGCAATAGATTTCCTTGAAATGCACTTAGAGTCGCTGGAAGGGCGACAGTTCAAAGAAGGTTTTATATGACATCTATTGTCATATCCACGGAATCCAATTAATCACCAGATCAGAACGAACCACTAAGCAATTAGTGGTTTTTTTCCTAAGGGAACTAGATCAATTGTAGATTTTTAAAAGGTAATGTTATGCCGAACAAAGATGATGAACATGCAACTAAATAAAGCTTTCTACCTTTACCTTACTTTTGTAGCGATTCTTTGGGCTATTATCTGGTGGTGTTTACTGATTAATATGCACCAGTACTTTAGTGCGGTTTTTTATGTTTTAACGGGGTACTATTTTATTAATAAAATTTTGATGAAAATTAGTCCTTATATGGTTGAAATTAGTTCTTCATCTAAATATTCATCACCGCCATACAATTCAACCAAGGTTGGAATATAAGCGCCATATTCCAACTTATTATTCTCTTGCTTGGTTGGAAATGCAGTTAAACCCTCATAACCTTCGGTTGATTTTAATGAAGATGAAGGAGTCTTTAAAGTTGAAATAGATCGAGCCACTTTGTTATATAACATTTTTGCTCGAAGCACCTCAAAGGTATATCCTCGTCCCATTCGATTTGCGACCCTTGTAATACCATTATGCCCCTCAGTATAAGCATTGGTAATTCTTATTGGCGCATCCCAATAGGTGAATATATCCTCAAAGTGATTATTCACAGTTTTAGCAACGTCACGGAAAGACTTTAAATATTTGGGAATACTGCTTTCCCATTCATGAAACCTTTGTATGGCATCGTCTTTGGTTGTTGCTTCATAAATATTATAAAACTGCTCTTTGAGGTCATAAGCTTCCTTAAACTCAGGATGCCATTTTTCTAAATTTCCTAAAATTCTTTGTTGATCTTCGGTCAATGAATTTGGTCGTCTAAGCAGTATCCACCGTAAATGTTTTTTCATATTCAGTCGGGCATCACGATCCAAACTATTTTGTAAAGCTTTACGTTCAGTGTCTAAAGCTTCACTTGCCATTCTCACTACATGAAACTTATCAATAACCAACTTGGCATTTGGTAGGTGCAGACGGAATGACTTTTTGAAGGGTCGCCACATATCACTACAAATCCATTCTACTTTTTCTGCATCAGGCAGTTTGGCGAAGTATGGTATCAATGTATCTTGAGTTCTTTCAGGCAACATATCATATAAGCTGTTCATAGCAAGGTTGGTGATGATACAGCGATATGTTCCCATCAATTTAAGTTCATCAATACCCATAATCGTTGGAGTTTCAAACTTAATATCTCGTTCTAATTCCTCCACGAAATCGAGCGTAATATTTTTAATGGTGTTCACGACTACACCCGTATCTTCGGCAAGCTGTGTAAAAGTTCGATCTAAGCAACGCTTGCGTACTTGCTGAATCAGCCGATGGGTCGCTCTGCGTTTTTCATCTAAGAAGCTGAGTTGAGGGGTAATCATGCTTTTGCATTCAGAACAGCGATAGCGTGTTCGTATCACCTCAATTTTTACAGGTTGCATCTGCAAGGGGGTATCAGCAAAATGATTGATACGCTGGCCGTGCTTATATAAGCGTCCACCGCATTCAGGGCATGTTTCCAAATGCTCACCGCTTGACTGTACGGTAATCATAATACAGCCATCTTCATTACGGTAATCTATCGGCTGTACACCTTCCAGTTGCAGAATATCAATCATTCCAATACTCCGTTATGTTAGACGATGCACATCAATGGTTTCACCATCTTTAAGCAATTTATACAGCACCTTGATCACATTCTGCATCGCTTGTGCATCGGTCTTGAGCAACAATGCTGATAAGTCTTGATGTGAGGTCAGTGCTTGAATAATTGCGCCTTTCGTTGCCGATGGCAAATTACCTTGCAAGGCTGTGGATTCAGGATTATTTTCAATCTGAGCCATAACTACATCGTTATTTCGTAGAATGGTTACTAAATGATTGATGTACACTACCTGTTCTTCACGGGTAGAAATATCCCCAAAGGTCTGTGCAATCAGCTCGATCACTTCTTTGAGATAAGTCATTTTGTTTGGCTGTAAGTCACCGTTCGCTGTGCCTTGGATGGGGGCTAATGATTGAGGTTCATCCGCTTCGGGATGATCGGTATCATCGGTTTTAAGTTTCTTTTTAAAGATGCCAAAGCCAGTCAGTACCAAGCCTGAAATATCAATTTCTTTAGCAGACATACCATTTAATCGTTTGGATAAGAGCTTGGTAAATGCCGAGAAGTTTTCAAGTTCAGGATCGCCAAAGTCAATAAGCTGTGCCACATAGGAATAAATACGGCCAAACTTATCCAAATTGCCCTTAAAGCGCATCAAGGTTTGTAATTCTACGTCTAACTGCTTGCGCTCAAATTCCGCTTTTTCTGCGCCTTCATCATTGCCGTCTGCTTTGGCTTGATCAAATACGGTTTCCTGTAGCTGAATCGCCTGTTTGAGCATTTTCAGTTTTTGGTTAAACAGGCGGGCGACACGATCGGTTGCTTTAAACAGGTCGGGATGTGTGGTTTCTTTGAAATCATGATTACTAATATCGCGGATAGTTTTAAAACGAGCTGCTTTAAACTCCTCCAAATCATCTTCGGTAATCAGATCAAGTTCTTCAATATTATCTTTGATGGTATAAACCACATTCGGGTCTTGTACATCCACCATTTTTGCCCCGTTGTCGTACTTCTTGAAGCACTTTAAAATCCATTCAGGGTCATTTACAAAGTCAATTACAAAAGTTTGATCTTTGCCTGTGGTGGTACGGTTTAAGCGTGACAAGGTTTGTACCACTTCAACTTCATTGGCAATGACTTTATCAAGATACATGGCGCAGAGTTTGGGTTGGTCAAAACCTGTTTGGAATTTATTCGCCACTACCATTAAACGATATTCAGGGCGGTCAAATGCGATGCGTAAATCAGAATTAGGTACATCGGCATTCATATTGGCTTCGGTAAATTCAGCATCTTCACCAACTTGAAATAGCGCCCCGTTTTCGTTATCACCATCTGCTTCATGGCTAATCTGTTTGCCAGTGAGCTTACCCGAAAATGCCACCAAGACACGGTAAGCACTGTATTCAGGGTTATCTTCAATATATTTTTCCAAGGCAATTTTATATCGTGCTGCCGCAGGGCGTGAACTGGTCACAATCATGGCTTTGGCTTGACCATTAAGCAAATTGGCAACATTGTGGTGAAAGTGTTGAATAATAAACTGCACCTTTTGCGTGACATTGGTCGCGTGTAAAGCCATCCAACGGGCTAAGGCTTTCTTGGCTGCTTTAGAATTGACCCGTTTATCATCATCAACAGCTTCACCGCCAAGTTTAAAAGCTGTTTTATAAGGCACGTAGCCTTGCAGTACATCTAAAATAAAGCCTTCTTCAATGGCTTGACGTTGCGGATATAGATGGAAGGATTCAGGCAAGTTATCATCACTGGCAGGCTCACCATTTTTAGTGCGCCCAAACAGCATTTTAGTCGAGTGTTTTGGTGTTGCAGTAAAGGCAAAGTGACTGATGTTTTTGGACTGTACACGCGCTTTTTGAATCTGCTCAAGCAATTCCTCAACAGTCAGGTTAGCCATTGCTTCACCCGACTGCAATGCCAATGTCGCTTGCAGTTTAGATGCTGTTGAGCCTGTTTGCGAGGTATGTGCTTCATCAATCACAATACCGTAGTTACGGTCGCTTAAACTGGTATTGGTCAGAATCGCTTCCATCACATGCGGGAAAGTCTGAATGGTCACAATAATGATCTGTTTATTGGACAATAGTGCATCTTCAAGCTGTTTACTTTTCGATTTGCCTGCATGTTCTTTGTCATCACGGTTAATTGCAGCAATTAAGCCTTTCTGATGATCTAATTGTTGAATCGCTTCCTGTAACTGGTCATCCAGTACCGTTCTGTCTGTCACCACAATGACGGAGTTATAAAACGGTGTACCGTCATTGTGACGCAAACGCACCAGTGAATGACACACCCAAGAGATTGTCGATGTTTTGCCTGAGCCTGCACTGTGTTCACACAGATAATTCAGTCCTACGCCTTTTTCTTGCACATCGGCAATGATTTTATTCACCGCATCAAACTGATGATAACGCGGGAAGATCAGACGTTCCTGTACCGTCCAATTACCATATAGATCGACTTTGTTTTTCTTTTCTACATAGACAAAATTATGGAAAATTTTCAGCCAATTATCACGTTGGCAGACATAATCCCAAAAATACGCCACTGGATAATCTTCACCTTTGGCTGAATCCGCAGGGGGGTTGCCTGCATGTCCCTGATTACCTTTATTAAACGGCAAGAAATAGGTGCTTTCACCATCTAAAGCCGTGGTCATGGCAATTTCAGATTCAGACAAAGCAAAATGCACAATTGCACCACGCTTAGGTGTCAGCAATGGCTCTTTACGTCTTGTTTTAGGGTCTATCGGCTTACGGTCATTTTTATACTGCTCAATGGCATCTTCTAAAGACTGGTTAAACTCGGTCTTAATTTCCACCGTTGCCATTGGCAAGCCATTAATAAAAAATACGAGGTCTAAAATGCCTGCATCTTTGGATGGATGATATTTGAGTTGTGGGACAACACGTAGAATATTGGCGTTATAGCGGTCAATGACGGCTTGATTGCGTCCATCTTCGGGTGCGCTTTCACTGAGGTCGATTGTGCCTGCGCCCGCCATGCTAAAGCCATTCCGAAAGATATGGATTGTGCCTTTCTTATTCAGTTCATCATCCAAGCGGTCGATGATGCGTTTTTCGGTATTACTACCATTCAGTGCTTGCAGTTTTTCCCACTTTTCAGGCTGTGTTGCTTGAATCCATGTAAGTAAATCTTCGGGATAGAGTGCATATTCGGTATGATAATTTTTACTTTGCCCAACTACCCAACCTTGCGCTTGCAGTTTTTGCACAATATAGGCTTCTAAGTGGCTCTCAAAATGGGCTTTGTCTGCCAATATATTCATGTGATTCCCCTTATTCTTCATTTTGTTGTAATGCGTGTTGCCAAAACGGGTCTTGATGCCATAACTCAGGCATTCCCATGTTGGCTTTGGATAGTGATGGATACTGCTCGATTAAGTCTTTGAGTCGTTTTGCCCATGTTGAATTTGGGCTGATCTTGTAAAGTAGGGTTTGCATTGCCACCAAAAGCATGTAGCTGCGCTTCTCATAGCGGATTGCACTATTACTCAAGGTGACAGGGTTGTGCAGCCATTGAATCGCATTTGACGTTGGAATCTTGATGCTGCGACCATGTTCTTTATTCCACAGTCGACTATGATGGGCACATAGATTACGCACATCATTGAGACTTTTCAGCCACGACTCTAAGACTTCGGCATGTAACCCTAAATTCTGGGCAATTTGTTTTTTTGCAGGATTGGATTTTAGCCCAACATAGAGATGGCTCAGTTCACCCCATGTCAGCATTTCGATCATCATCCATGATGGCGGTAATTTCGGGCTGTCATATTTAGATAAGTAGTGGCGTAAGAAGTTTTCTTTACGAACCCTGTCTTTCAAAGCATCTTTATCAGCTTGCGAAAGTGGACGTTTATCAATCGCTTTTTCATCACGCTCTAAACGGCTTTTTTCATCCAGTAATTGCCGTTCAATACTGGCAAGTAAACGCATGTGGGCATAGTTCGGACTAAAATGCTGTTCATCGGTGTACCAAAAGGCATCTCCCGATTGATCACACAGTACATTACAAATTTGTGCCCGTATAGCGACTTCGATACGTTCAATCGCATCCATGACCAAGAGCCTTAGCTCTCGATCAAAGATATATAGGTTGAGTACATCATCAAATGAGGTATTGGCTTTGAATTGATGCAATACGTTTGAATTGGCTGTGACTGCTTGCTGAAAAGGAATGGTATAAGCAGATAGGCGATAGTAGCCAATAAAGCTTAAATAGCGATCAGCCCGTGTCAGATCAGGAATGATTAAGCCACGGTCTTGCCATGTTTGTAGGTGTTGTTGGTTGCTTTTTGCCTGTTTAGTAAATTGAACCATGGCAATTTCTCAGGCAAAAAAAACCTGCCGATTTGTGCGTGAACAAGCGAACTTGAACCTAGGCATGGCAGGTATGTTGGAAAGAATAATGACAAATGTCGCTATTGAAGTAAAGCGAAATTTACATTTTGCTAAAGAAATCATGCGCCGAACTCCCTTACGTCAATTTTGCCTGTGACAGCATGGGAGATAATCGAAGCACGATATTCTTTCAGTTTTTCGATTAAAGATTTTTGTTTTAAAACTGATATATCAATTCTTGCGGTTTCTTTATCAAGAAACTCTGCAATTTTCTGTTGCTCAACTAAAGATATATCAGGGATATAGATTTTTTTTAAATCATCTAAATTAAATCTAAAAACTTTAAGACCTGTGGCATATCTCTGCAAATATGAAGAAAATGCTTTCGTTGCATAATAAATATATTTACCAAAATTTTGGTTCTTAGGTTTTAATAAGAATTGCTCTCCACCAATTAACCCAACATCATGTCGAGCATAAAAACACGAGTGCCCTAAATCTTCTAATGTTTCTGATGTGGAAATAAGAATAATATCTCCAAATTCTGTAATTTGAGATTTTTTAAAAAACTCTTGATTCACATAAGAGCCGAAGCTCTCATTTATCTCATTAACTTTGTAAGTTTTTCCATATTGTAGTGCTACATATTTACCACTTTCCAATAAATCCATTTTAGAAAATGCGGAATTACCTCTAACGATTTTTGATACAGCATCTAATCTACTAAAATTCCAATCATTAGGCACTTCCCCCAACCATTCCACACCACTGTCTTTCATCGGTGCATTAGGGTTTAAACCTTTAGTAACAGCATGAGAAATAATCGACTTACGCTGTTCTTCCAAAAGCTCAATTAACTTTTCTTGCTTGGCAACAAGGTTGTCAATTCGTGCAGTTTCAGTGTCGAGGAATGCAACAATTTGGTTTTGTTCACTTATACTTGGACAAGGGAGAACTACTTGGTTTAGTTTCTCCATTGGGATTTTTAAGCGAATAGTATTGAGCTTGCCATCCTCTGATTCTTTATACATGATGCCATTTCCCAAGCCAAACAGACCTTTTTGGAAAAATGGATTATGGAAAATGTAGCTAAAGAATTTAATATTATTATTTTTATTCCTGTTATATAGAGCGTAATAAGCAGGACTAATAAGCCCCGTATACTTATTAAGACCAACAGAACCAACAATGACATTCATACTATTAAGAACAATGTCATTAGGATAAGAGATTTTATAATTTTCTAAATTCTCTTTAGGTTTATTACCGCCATTACCTTGCTTTTCTGATACAGGAATAACACCTTGATACATCGTGACTGATAATAAATTATCAGTTTTTATTGGCGAGTTTTTTTCATTTCTTTCAATCAAATATTTTTTTAAACGATTAGATTCCCAATGCTCAGGTACATCACCTAACCATTCCACACCACTTTTTTTATAACTTGGGTATTGTTTAAATTCCATTTTTAAACCTCCCCAAGCAACTGTGCAACTTCGGCAGAAAGCTCTTTAATTTCAGCCATAATCTCATTCGGATGGCGTGGATGCTCAAATACATAGAAATAGCGGTTAAAGTTAATTTCATAACCCACTACACCAACTTGATTATCTTTGGCATCGGTATAACTTGTATCAATTACTGCATCAGGCGCATGAGGAAGTACCTCTTTTGCCATATATGCAGCAATATCTTGATTTAGCGGGATGTTCTCGTAATCGGTAAGTTCACTGTCCATTTGCACTTCACCATTAATTTCAACGGCTTCGGCATCAGGATTTTGCACCCCAAACGCAGCGATCAAGGCATTCTTTAAACCCTTACTGACTTTGCTGAGTGGTAGTTTTTTCAGGAATGTATTCTCAAACCAAGCATAGTCTTTGCTGTCACCAAAATGCTGCTCAATATAAGCTGATACCGTGTTTTGGTCGCTGTCTGATAACTTGCCAAACTCTTTCGATGCTTTAAACGATTCCAGTTTTTCCGCATCAAATTGAAGATCAATGCGTAGAGGGCGCAAGACTTTTACTCTGCGATAGCCAAAATCGGTATAGTCAAAAATCTTACTCACCGAACTTTCTTCAAAATCGGCATAAATACGGCTAATTTCATCAATTGAATTTTGGTCAATAAACTTGCGTTTGTTGCCCTCATTCTTGCGCATAGATGAACCCATGCCTGTAGCATCAATGAGCTGTACTTTGCCTTTGCGCTGTTCAGGTTTACGGTTTGAAATCAGCCAAATATATGTACCAATACCTGTACGGAAGAAAATATCAGTCGGTAATGCAACAATTGCTTCGAGATAATCATTTTCTAAAATGAAGCGTCTAATTTCTGACTCGCCTGAGCCTGCACCACCGTTAAACAATGGTGAACCTGATAGCACAATCGCACCACGACCACCACCATTTTCAGGCAGTTCTAGTTTGGAAATTAGATTTTGTAAAAACAGCATTGAGCCGTCACTGGCTTTAGGCAAACCCGCACCAAAACGACCATTTAAGCCTTTTTCTTTATGCTCTAATTGAACCGCACTGGCATCCTTCGCCCATGACATACCGAAAGGCGGGTTAGAACATTGATAGTGGAAACGCTGCCCTACAAATAAGTCATTACTGAGGGTACTGCCCAATTTAATATTTTGCGATAAATCACGGCTTGGGTCAGATTCCAGTTTTTTGAGCAACATTGAACCCAATGCGACCGCATGAGTTTCAGGCTGCAATTCCTGTCCGTGGGGTACAAGTACAGGGGCAATTTTATAGCGGTCTTTGAAACCGTCTACATAGTTCATCATGTCGGTTAGGAAGCCCGATGTACCGCACGTTTGATCATAGATAGTTCTGATTAAACCATTCTTTTGTTCAAACAGCTCATTATCAGGCTCAAGCAATAAAGTCGCTGCCAAATGTACAATATCACGCGGGGTCATAAAGTCCTCTGACCCCGTACCGACTTCTGCACCAAATCTAGCGATTAAATGTTCATAGACATTACTCATGGTGCGGTCAGGAACAACATTCGGATGTAAGTCGATGGCAGCGAAATTATTGCAAATGCGTAGCAGTAAATTCGCTTTAGAAAGCTTGTTAATCGTTGTATTGAAATCAAACTGTTCAAAGATGACACGCACGTTTTCAGAAAAATTAGAAATGTAATCTTCAAGGTTGGCTTTAGTTTTTGTACCGCCTAAATTGGAAAGGTTATAAGTCGATTTGTTATAGAACGGATTGCCGCTTACGTTAGTAAGAATATCGTCAAGCGCCATCCCTTGATCTTTAAATTGCTCATAAGTATTGAGAACAGCATCTTTAGTTGGTTCAAGTACACATTCCAAACGTCTTAATACCGTAAAGGGCAAAATGATTTTACCGAACTCTGTATGCGGAAAGTCACCCCAAAGATCATTCGCATTGTTCCAAATAAAACTTGCCAGTGTAGATTCAGTATTGTTTGGTGCAGAAGCCATTTTGTTTTTCAACCTTATTTTGCAATAGTTAAATATTATGCAATTAATGCAGATTTTTCAACCTTGAAATGCAATATTTAAAAATTTCAAATCTGAGTAATTTTTTATTTCATAATAAAGACTTAATGTTAAAATTTATCATAGGATAATCATTAGGCTTGGTGTGAGATGTCAAATAAGCAAGAAAAAATGACAGCATTTGGACAGTTTCGTATCTTAAAAATTGGAACAAAGTATATTCAAGCTGAACTGATCGGTAGTGTAAAAAATTATCAAGCCCAACTTGTCAAAAATGCCGTGCTATCAGATATAGAAATAGGTGCAACCATTTTTCTGCGAGTAAATGATCAATCTACCCAAAACAGATACGGCACTAAAGTTCAGTTTGAACCAATTGAGCTTTTAACCGACCAAGCTGAAATTGAGAAATACATTTTGGCTGACAGGAAGCGAGTAGCAGAAATTTACATTCAAGCAGCACAAGAAAATTTGGATAAAGGTTGGTATAGCGGTGATGCCATAGATAAGGCACTATTTTTTAGCGCAAGCCATCCAACTTATAAACCAATCAATATTGAGCTACGCCACAGACGACTCCGTGGTGAAACTGATTTTGCACTGGATTTTAGGGCAACATTGCCACACTAATCTTGAAAACATTGACTCAAAAAGAAGCCCCGATATTCGGGGCTTTTTCATATCTGCTTTTACATATCGAACGACTGTCCACGTTCGTTAGTTTTGTTTAAATTCTGCGGTTCTATACCATACAGCTTTAGACCATCACCTAGAACGAGATCATCTACACGCTTTTCAAAACGAGTAAAGAAATCGTTCAGTCTTTGGAAGACTGGTGGTTCATCTAACAGTTTGGCCATGTTGTTTAATGTTTTACTTAGACTGTTCACAAGATTGAACTTTTGTTGACGGTCCAAAGACAAGCTGTTCGATGTATCTAAAAGGGTGGTGAGGCTTTCTTGAACCTTTAGATAGTTTTGATCATTGGTCACATTACTGACAATCAAATGCACTACTTTGTTTTTGATCTTCAATGTATCCAGATTCAATTGATCAAATGCAATGGTCCTATCAGTAAGATTTTCTCTAAATGTTTTGAGATTCTGCCACTCTGGATGTGCAGCCTCTAAATCAGATAAAACTTTCATGATTGACGCACGGTATTCGCTATCAGACGCACTAATCACAAAAAGTTCAGGATACGACC
Organism: Acinetobacter sp. AB03; assembly: GCF_058107045.1. Classification (NCBI taxonomy): domain Bacteria; kingdom Pseudomonadati; phylum Pseudomonadota; class Gammaproteobacteria; order Moraxellales; family Moraxellaceae; genus Acinetobacter; species Acinetobacter sp. AB03. The sequence continues at coordinate 25,978 of NZ_JBUEBA010000011.1, forward strand.
GCTTCTTAGAAACTTCTTCCTGAGCTTTATTGAGCTTATCTTCAGCGACAGCAATTGAACCCTCAACATCGGCATTACTAATACCAGCTTCATGAATTAACTTTCTAGCTTTATACATTTCTGCTGAATGAAGCCAAAAAGCGGTAAAGATAGCTGACTTAGCGTAGCTTTGATGATCGATACCTTGCTGAAGATTTTGTTCGGGAATGGTCGAACGATCCACACTCTGCAATTTAACTGTATCTTTGTTGATGTCCTTGGATACATCAATATGTACTTTGGTATTTTGCATGCTATCCATACTTGGGTTTGTGCTACTGGTTGGTTCTTTGGCACCCATTTTCTCGAATTCAATATCACCGGCTTTAATCTTTTGATGGCCATCTGCAGTAGCGACAACTTTCAAAACATCATTTTGAACTTTGGTGACATCAATTTCAGAAAGGATCTCCATATAAGACTTAATGCCCTCAAGAGTCATGACGGGCGTAGATACGGGTGCCGTAGCGGTTGGAGTTGGTTTATCATCAAATGCTTTATCAAATGACGGCGGTTGGTACTTTGGTTTTGCATAGGATTTCGTGCTACCTGTACCAGCTGGTCCATCATAGTTAGCTTTTGATAGATCTTGTTTACGCTTTTCAATATTTGCGTTGTAATTTTCAATATTTGCTTGGTTTTTAGCACGTATGTTCTGCAATTCCAGATATTTTTCATCTGATTGTGCAATCACAATGCCGTAATTCGGTTGGTATTCTTTATTAGGGAACTTGGTTGCATAAGCTTCGCGTTGACGGTTGTAGCGGTTAATTGCATACGCAACTTCAGGGATCTTGTTGTCTATACGTTTGACGGCGTTATTCAGTTCTTTTGCCAACTCTGCAGCTAAACGTTCAACACCTAAATATTGACGAGCATCATCCCAATCAGAAACAGATAATTTATTTTGGAAAACCGGGGGTAGGGTGATACGTGTATTTTCATGTTTGCTCACATCACCTAACACACCACTTAATGAAAAGTTGTGACAAGCTTCTTGTAAGCCAGGATTCAAACCAGACTCAAGCGTTTGGCCAGCATCGTTATCATAACCAACAAATATATTGGCTTCAGGATTGATACTGCGGATAAGCTCAGCAACACTTGAGATATTGGATTTACTGTATGACGCTAAAACTTGTGTGTTTTCTGCAGTAAAACCCTCACCCAATAAACCAAGCTCTAAACCAGCATCCAACGCCTTACGTGCGCTGATCGCTGTTGCCCAACCCTCCTTGATCAAATAGTTCTTTGCATTCGGGTTAAAGACTTCATAGCCAACATCAGGATTTTTGCTAACAGGCAAGAATGCATCTTTCGTTTTGGCTTTATCAAAAAAGTACTTACCCTTATGCAGTACTTCTTCAAGCTTGTTGGTTTCTTTGTTGCGCTTTTTTTGGCGATGGTGGGTGATACGCTGTAAATTGACGACTTTGTTATTGGTGTCAATTAACGGTGCAAGAATGACAGCTCTGCTTTTACGTAAATCAAAGCCTTTTTTCTTTTCGCCCTCAAGCTCAGGTTCAAAGTTGATGAAATGCTTTTGATACGCTAATACATTCTCTACTGTTTCAACGAGAAGCTGTTGATTGGTAGCTGATTCAGGAAGTTCACGCTTTACTGCTTCAATGGCTTCATCACGGGTAAAGTTATCTTTACGCATGATTTTAGCGCCGTATGGCTCTAGGTTCTTTTCAACCATATACGGCATTTGTCGAATGTCGCGTTTAAAGGTCTGAAGGCTTCCAGTTTTATTATTAAAAAATGAATCGTCAATAATTTTACCAGCACGTTGCCACTCAATACGGATAGCGATTTGTGCAGCTAAGAGCTCTTTTTCTTGTTGAAGTAGATGCTTCTTTTGAGCTTCTTCAAACTCACGTACACGGCGATCAACATCTTCTTTGCTTGGTGGTTTGTAGTTAGGGTTTGAATCTCGTTGAGGCTTGATTACGTTCTTATAGTGGTCAGCAAAAGCAATTGAGATTTCAATGTCAGTTACACCAAAGCGGTGTCCTTTGAGTACTGGCCAGTATTCACCAGTATCACGGTTCATGTTTGGATAGATCCAATACATCCCTCGTGGTTTGACATTGTTGCTACTTGATTTACTAGGGTTATCTGATTCGGTGAGGCAAGGCACTTTCTCATCAAATACGGTCACGAATTGATATTTACCAGATGACTTGAATACGAATCCGTAGTTTCGCTCCAGTTCTTCTTGGAAAAACTGAAACATCGTATTTAAATCACAATTATGTCGGGCGCTCGGTACTTTCTCAGCCATAACAATTCCAATTTCTAATATATATTTAGGTGCAATGTGCTACCCAGGTTGCATAGGACTATTAATCATATGCTTAAGAAAATTTATACTTTTAGTATATACCGATTCTAAAAACATTTCTGTTTAATCTTTAATATAAGCTATGTCTAATAAAGGTTTAAAGAAAAATTAAAAGCTTTAATTTATTATTTTAATAAAAAATGTTTAAGCCCTCAATGTTATAATTTACAGATATTAAATAGGTTATGAATGACCACTTATTTAGGGTTAAATTACTTTTAATAATTTGAGGCTTTATATGTCAAAACATATTTTTTCGGGTTCTGTTGTAATCTATGGCAACGGCAATGTATACAGTTCAGGTTCCAACTATCAAATCGTTGGAAGTGGCAAACCAGTGACTAAGCAAGTACCTGTAAACCCATTTAACGAAATCTGTATGAAAGGTCCAATGAGTCTGAAGTTTTTTGCTTCAAGTGTTTCTAAAATGGAAATTACTGCAGACGACAATATTGTAGATCTTATTAGTGCGACTTTTCAGGGTGGTGTATTGGTTTTAGCTATTCAGGACAATGTAAGTTTTAGTACTTGTTCACCGTTAGAAGTATCGATCAGTCACCCAAATTTAAAAGCTATTGATTTAAAAGGTTCAGGCAATATTCAGGTCTTAAATCTTAATGAAGATAAATTCACAGCAAGTATTAGTGGATCTGGAAATATGGATTTAGACGGTACCGTTGAACACTGTGTCTTATCTTTGAGAGGTTCAGGCAATTTTGATGCATTACCATTGAAAAGCAACAATTTAGAAGTGGCACTATCTGGTTCAGGCAATATCTTTTGTACAGCTATCAATTCTGCTCAAGTACAGCTTTCAGGCTCAGGCAACGTTAAAGTTTATGGCAAACCAATCCATAAGTCACAAAACCGAACTGGTTCAGGAAACATTAGTTTTAAATAGGTCGATAAACCTAGTTATAAGTCACAAAACCGAACTAGATCAGGAAACATTTGTCTTAAGTAGGTCGATAAACCTAGTGCAATGAAAGTTTAGAGAAAAACAAACCCCAAAAGTTTGCTACCTTTGGGGGTTTATGTTTGACATTCAAATTATCGAAATAAAAATATTATTAATGAAGTTTTCGGACCATTCAGGATCGTTCGATTTACTCACAATATCTTTGAGCCAAACCTTTAATGATTCAATTGGATAATCTGCATTTTTGTATAAATTAATCACGGCGATAATCTGTTGATTCAGTGCTGTTGTTGAATCATTACGTGCGATCATTTCTACAAGTTTTGTGTAGGCCTGAAGGAGTTCTGGTTCTTCAGCTCCAGTGACTTTACGGGGTTGTTTGCTGATCTGTCCAAGAATTTCAATAAATTGTTCTTTGACCAGCTCAATCGGGTGAATCTGACTAAATCCCTGTTGAGTCAGCAAAGCATATGCACGTAAAACCAAGCTAAACCAATTCTTTTTGGTCATGCTATCAGGATAGAGGCCTATATCATCCAACTGTTGTTTGATGCCAAAGAATAGGGCGCTGATAGAATAGTTCGGGTTAACCGTGCTTTGAACTGCAGTCGTCCACACGGCATTTTGCATTTTATGACGTATTACATCACGCGTGTATTCAACGCCGTACAAACACTTAAAATCGTTCCAGTCACTTAGATCTAACTGTTCATCAGTAAATTCAGGTCCAATCATGGCTGCGTTTACAGCTCGGCATGCTTCTGTTGCGTAATAGATACCGGGATTGCGCTTTATTTTGCTTTCTAATGCTGTTTTATGGTCATTATCATTGAAGATATAGAAGCGTGAAAACGGGAATTCGGCACGGAAATCACGTACTACATTCATGATGTTGCCAGCCACGTACACGACAATGACTGGAATAGAGTATTGAATTGATTCTGCAATTGCTTCACCAGTGGCGTAGCCCTCACAAAAGATTATCCGATCTTGGTTCCATGCATCCAATGGATCTTTAAATAAGATTTTGAAAGCGCCGTTTGCAAGTACACCACGTAATGTAAACTTATCTTCACCACGCTTGTTTTTATGTTCAGCGATGGTCTGAAGGAAAATGATTTGATTTTTGAGGTTTTGCCCCTCAACTAAAAGCTTGTTCTGACGTAGCGACTGTTGATCTAGATCTGGTTGCAGATCAATAATACGGTTCAGAATAATGGTGCTGTTCTTGTGTTGAGGGTAGTACTGGCTGACATAATCAATCAGCTCATTTTTAGTGAAGTTGCTTGGATTGTACAATCTAGCATGACTGAAGCTAATCTGCTTTTTCACATTGTAGTTGTGTGGACGGTTTGGCAAGGGTAGGCTTCTGGCCCATTCAAAACCCATATAGATTTGAGCCAATATCTCTTGGTCTTTTTTGTTCTTCTCAGCACTTTTGCATGAGCTTAAGAAGCGTTTAAGATCTTCTTCTTGCTGTTCCTTGGTATATACGGTATCACCAGGTTGCAGATCCATTTCTTGAATGTATTCATACAAGCTGTAAGTGAAGTTTGCACCGCCAGCATGAAACCAACCATAAGACATACGTGCGTTATCTAGATCTACAAGATACCAGGCCGTTTTTTTCTTATTTTTTGTGGCGTCATTGTGGTGATTGGTTCTGAGGTAAATACGTTTAGAGCTTCGTTCAAGCTGAAAGTCACTCTCACGATCAAATACAATGCCCTCATTTTCAAGATGCGATCTAAATATTTTAGATAGCGTACCAATATCGATACCATACTTGATCATGAGGGGGTTCATAAATAAAGAAACTCACTTATAAATATTTTATAACCAGAGGTTGAGCGACTACATATTTTGATGGGTTGTTGGTTTGCAACGTGATTTCATGAGCGTAATGCCATGCCTTAGTGATACGGTTTAGGATGACACTTTCAAGGTCGTCTTCTAAGAATTCGTAAAGATTAAATCGCACGTTGTTTAAGATCAGTTTTTTATAACCTTTCACAAGGGTATTTAAAAAATTCTGAGATTGGTCCATAAAGGCGTTAACGTCAGCATCATAACTTATTGTGTTATTCACGACTGCATTATAAAAGTACTGCTCAGAATCAATTTTAATAATATGCATCTGCTCTAAGAATGACTCTAAATAAGCTGGATGCATATTTTTACTTAAAAACTTACAGATCCGCTTATTCTTGTTGTCGTTAAAATAGATGTATTTAGAGGTTAGCTCAGTATTAATCACTGTGACATATTCGCCGTCCACACGAAACTTCACGGTATTATTGTTGGTGAACTGCAGCATTAATTCTGTGAAGATATAGCTATCTAACGTTTTTTCATGCTTAAACGTCTGCTTGTCCAAGAAATTACTGTTGTACTGAAGATCTGCAACATTGGCATAGCTTTGAACGAATTGAGCGATGTCATTGTGCATGTTTTGGGTGTCGAGATCCGATACTTCAGTTGAAACCGATTGAAAGGCACTATTTTTATAAAGATGCCCTAATAATTCTGTTTGATTGTGGTTTTTAGGTTTAACTTTCAATCCAACTGTAAAATCGTCTTGCTCATAATTCCCTTTAATTAGATTGCTTAAATAACTTTCAGCTTCTTGAAAAGATACGTTTCCAAGGTTGTCTAAAAATGATTTTAAGGAAGTGCCATCTAATCGTACTGCAACATGAGATATAAATGATGGATCGAACTCGAAACGCATAATACTTCATTGATTGAAATGGGTATTAAAAGTATATAACAGGTTTAAGGAAAAAAGAATGAAAACCTTTAAGTATTATTACCATAAAAGTAATTTTGAATTGATTTAATAAGTTTAGTTTCGGTTTCTTGAGTATATAAACTACCTGAAATTAGTTTTAAGCCAGTATCAGTTTTAAGCCAATGTAGTGTATTAAAATGGTCATTAGCGATATGGCTACTCTTGTGCATGCGCGACACAAAACCAGTGTTCAGACCAGTATCAAACAGGCGTGGACAGCTTGGTGCGTGGACATGATAGAGGACTTCACGGCGTTGATTGCTAGAGGGTGATTTACCTACGCCACGGCGTACTGGCATACCTTTGTGCTTTCTATAACTACTGAGAAATGAATCAATCGTATCGTTATACGTGGGTTGCATCAGGTAGCCACGGTGATTGTAGATGTCAGTTTTAGGATGAATAGAGAAATTAAATAAGCTAAGCATTTTACCAAGTAAGATTAATAGCTCAGGACTACCTTTAAGGTTGGTACCAATCAAACTATCTTTAATAGTTTTAATAGTATCCGTGCGATACTCTAAAACCACATAGTCACCCCAATTAGAGGTTAAGCTTAAAGCATCTTCATCAGATATGTTGGCTTCAGTATCTTCATAGCAAAACACAATGATCAATACTTTAACGTTGTTGCCGTTAAACAAAACTTCGTTTTGATGCGCGAAAAAACCATATAAAGGTTTGTCGTTGTGTCCTAGACCTGGTGTATGAATAAAGTTGGTCCACTGAAAGTAGTAATTCAGCAAATGACCATCGACATAGCGACCGTTTTCATCATTCAATAGGGTGCGATATACATCATTTTCAAGCTTTAGCACGGGTTGGCTGTACCGCCAAGCGCTCAACGCTGCAGTCGTAAATGCAAAGTCATAAAAGTTAAACTCAGGGTTCATATTTTTATAGAACAATGCATAAGGCTGTAACACACTTTCCCATACCTGTAATGGGATAAAGATGTTGGAACCCCACTTAGGAATCTCCGCAAAATAACCAGTGCCATAGGTATGATTTACGTTATCCCAAAACAGGCGTTCTAGCTGTTTATAGTCTGGAATGTCTTCGCTTTTAACCAATGATGCTGTACATAATGCTAACTTTTTCTCCAGTGCCAATAATTGACTGACAGGAGGGTATAAGCGACCAGCTTTTTGCGTAAAAACTTCCGCATTCAACTTTGATATAACATCAGCAAAGATTGAATCTTTCACTATACTGGTCTTCCATAAAAGGTGTGTGAGGGTGGCTAATTAGTATAAGGCATTCTAACAAGTTGTATGTATTCTATAAGGCGTAAAACTCTAAAAAGTTGATAATATATATCAGTTTTTAAAGCATTCACATTTCATACATAATTCTAACCTTGCTCAAATATAACATCATATTGTTTGCGATTTCTAAACAACAGTTTAACTAATCTGCAATATATCAGGGTAGAGCTGAGTATAGGGCTTAATCATTACTTTTGTTCAGCATGAGATAATAGTTTGTGGAATTTCCGTGAATATGATTAAAAAAGCTTTAAAACTTATTAGAGATCGGTTATATTACGAATCAAGGGATATTACCCTATTTAATAAACTATTAGACTGAGATTGTTCTAATAGTTTTTTTTTGCCCTTTTTTTGACATTTCCTGTTTTTTCTTCTATAGCTTCTGCTATATTTCTCCATATTTTACTCTATTTTTCGTTATTTTGATTAATTTTTAATCAATGTTAAAAGCTTAAATAATCAGCAACTTAGCCATTTATACCCACTACTATCCACAAAAACCTGTGCATAAAAAAACCAAATATTAAATCCCAAAATGGAATTTCTTCAATTTTAAGCTATAATTATGCTCATAGTTTTAATCATTGTAGTGGACTTAGTTATGAGCCATGTAGACCAAATAGAAACGATTAAAATTACTAACCGCGAAATCGGAATATTGCCTAACAATGTGCCAGTAGTAGATCAGTTTTTGAATAACTACCGCACACATAAAGCATCAATGACTCATTCAGTGGCTAGTAATTCACCTTTAATGAACATTACCAATTCAATGCATGTGCATCGAGTAGAAGATTCCCCCTATACTCAACCTATTCGTAAACTTCATTAGAAATAAAAAAAGCAGCGATTTCGCTGCTTTTTTATTGCCTATTGCATTTCTTTAGTGCTGATCCATATAGCTTTGAGTGAGCTTCTTACGCTCGTAATTCTCTTTGAGCTGTATGCCAATACCAATAATTATTATAGGTAAAATGGCTAGGGCAAAAAGAATGCAGATCGAATCAAAAATTGGCCTGGGCATATGAGCGCATTATTGCGGATTCGCATTGGTTAATTCCTCCAGTGTTGGTGGTTTTGTGGCGACTGGTTCATTTGCTGGTGCTTCAGGTGACACTTCTGGTACTTCAGGTGATACTTCTGGTGTTGAATTTGGTTCTTGTTGTGGATCTAACTTGTCTTCATAAGACTCTTGTGGAAGGCTATTGCTTGCAACAAAGTTATCTAGAATATCCTGAGCCTTATATGCCTTATTGCATTCGTCATTTGAGGCGTACATTTCTTTTTGTACGCTATCGTCTAAATACTTTTCTCGGCCATCACTAACATCATCGCTGTAATAACCAGCTTTCTTAGCAGAATCTATATAAATGGAATAACAAATATTTAAAACATTACTACGCTCGTAATCATGTTTGTAATACCAGTCAATACTACGTTCCTTTGCATCAGTTTTCGTATCTTCAAGGTATTGATCTAAGCGTTTCTCTTGTGGCGTAGACGAACACCCGATGATTAACAATGAGGTGCTTAAAACTATAAGTTTTTTAATCATGGTTTTAGCTTAAAACAAACGATACCTTTATAGTACAACATTAATTCGTTAAATAATATTTTTGGAATTTTAATTTGTGACGGTTAAACAGTGCATTTTCAAACAATTAAGCCATTTTTTCCCATAATTTTAGATAAATATTGTTGTCTTTTTTCGCGTAGATTATTGAAAACAGGAAGTAATTTAACCACTTGAAATGTTCATCCAACTAAAGATTAAGAAATAAGCCCTTAAAAGTGTTTGTTTATCAACCCTTAAACCTATTTAAACATTTTAAAATTGTATATACTTAAACCATTACTAGATTAACTTCAGTAATTATTACTAAAGAAAGTTAAAAATTGGATGAATTTTAATGAGTAGTTTGTTCATAGTAGAGTCACCCGGAAAGGTCGAAAAAATTCAACATATCTTGGATGACCTGTATCCGCACGAATTCGTTGTACGCGCTTCAGTTGGCCATGTATGTGATTTACCTAATCATGAGATCGGTTTCTCATATCCAGCCTTTGTTCCTAAATACGAAATATCTCAAAATAAAACACGCGTTGTTCAAGAATTAAGACAGGCTGCTAAAAATGCAGATACGGTTTTCCTCGCAACTGACTTGGACCGTGAAGGTGAAGCCATTGCATATCACTTAAAACGTATCCTGAACTTATCTGACGATCAGTATATTCGCGTCAAATATAACGCTATTGATAAAACTACGATCGCTAATGCACTTCAAAATGGTGAAGAGCTGGATCAAGGTATGGTGGCATCTCAAGAAACACGCCGTTTCCTTGACCGTATGATCGGTTTTTACTTGTATGAGCCAATTTCAAATATTTTAAAAGGCAAATTTCCTGTTGGCCGTGTTCAATCTGCCGTACTCGTTGTGCTTGGTGATTTAGAAGATCTACTGAAAAACTTCAAATCACATGAACATTACAACCTTGAAGTAACTCTAAAACAAGGTTGGGCTGCGAAATGGGATTTTTCTAAGTGGCTTAATCCTGAAATGAAGGATGTGCACAATAACCAGTGGTTAGATAAAGCTTCAATTACCCGTCTACAAAGCGAAATTGATAAAAAAGACTTAACCATTACCAGTGTTGAAACTAAGCCATCTTTCCGTAGTGCTCCAGCGCCGTTTATTACTGTTGATCTGCAAGCTGCAGCTGCAGCGCGTCTTGGTTTGGATCTAAAACAAACTATGGAAGCAGCGCAAAAGTTATATGAAGGTGGTTATATCACTTACCATCGTACTGATGCTGCTGTAATTTCGCCTGAGGGGATGCAAGCTCTAGAAGCTTTTGGTGAGAGAGAGGGCATTGCGATTATCGGCAATAAAACCAAATCTCGCGATGGTGCTCAAGAAGCACATGAATGTATTCGTCCTAGTGACTTCTTTACCTTTGAAGCTGGTAAGGACCAAGTTCAAAAGGATCTATACCGTCTAATCTGGTTGCGTACTGTTGCATCGCAAATGGCTCCAGCTGAATACGAAGTTAAATCCGTTATAGGTGTCTATAAAGATGTCACTCTCAATGTAGATGGTGAAAGCATTACTAAAGATGCTGAATTCAAAGCTTCTAGCCGTATCTTAAAAGAAGATGGCTGGTTGGGCTTATTAAAGACCTACAGTATTGATGAAAATGCACTTGAATACGTGGACGGTGAAGAAGATTCAGAAAAAGAACCTGAACATACGCTACCTATAGATATTGAAGTCGGTCAAAACCACAATGTTATTGCTGGTAAAGTTATCGCGACCAAAACCAAACCACGTTCACGCTACACCGTACCATCATTGGTCAAATTACTTGAGAAAAAAGGAATTGGTCGTCCTAGTACTTACCAATCAATCTTTGAACGGTTAATCAAGCACGGCTATATCAAGCTTGTTAAAAAGAAAATTGAAGTTACACCGCATGGATTGAAGTTGATTCAAAACATTAGAGGTAAGTTTAGTTTTGCAGATCCGCTTTACACCAAAGAAATTGAAGAAACACTGGATCTAATCGCTACTGGTGATGCCGATTACAAACAAGAACTCCAAAAGTTCCATTTAGGGATTGAAAGTGAATTAGGACAGTTCTCAAAACATTGGCTTGATTCATTCCCTGTCTACAAATGTAAAAACTGTGATGACGGACGCATGTTGCCGAAAATCGGTACCAATCGCGACAAAACAACATCGGTCTACTGGTCATGTAATTCATGCAAAAGTTCAGCGCCAAACAGAAATGTTGATGGTAAAGATGAACCGGGTAAGCCAACTGTACGTGAGCCAACTGCTCATTTATGTTTATGTGGCAAATCACTGACTCAGGTTACAACTGATAAATCTGTATTTTTTGAGTGCTCTCAACGTGCGTTCGTAGATGGCACCTGTAAAGAAACATACCGTTCTACAAATGACGAAAGCGGTAACTTGGTTCCTGATTTTGACGAATATCGCCGTAACCATACATACAAATGTCAGCTTGAAGGGTGTGGCGGTTGGTTGCGTGAGTTAAAAGGTATTTCAACTTCTTCAGGTAAGCCGTATCACTTCTTTTCTTGTGAAAAATCCAATCCAAACCTGAAAGGCAAAAAATGTAAGTCGGGTCCATTAGAGGTGTTCCCTGATGGTAGTCCTAACTACGAGCCAAGATTCCAAGTGACCAAAACAGAGTATCCATGTATCTGTAAAAAGCCTCTTGTACATACCAAGTACCGCAAAGAACCTGGTGTTTACGAAGAGCGATACAGTTGTGAAGCTGCATCATGTAAACGTTATTTCGACATATTGCCAGATGGATCACCAGATACCCAACTTACAAAATCTCGCACTGGCAACGAAGCCAAGTGTTTTGAGTGTGGCCAGACCATGATTCAGTCTGCATTTAATTTACGTGGTGAACGTAAGTATAAATGGGATTGCTTTAGCTGTGGTGCAAGTGGATACGACAACAACGGTGAGCCAGTTCAACGTGGCAAAAAGAAAGCCAAGTCTAAATCGACCTCTACAAAAGCTAAATCAAGTAAATAATTGAATAGGTGAATAAATGAGTAATCACGAACCAGATGATATGGACAACATCGGGAAGGAAGCTGAAGAAGCGATCAAAATCCAACCCGATGATGAACATGTAAGTGAGCCTGAACAGCCAGCCAAGACAGCAAAGAAGGGCAAAAAAGTAAACATTGATGAAAACTTTGTTGCTAATCATAAAAAGCTAATCTTGATTGGCGGTGGTGTTCTTTTCTTTTTGTTATTTGCTGTGGTTATTTTTGGCAATCAAAACATCGAAGTTGAACGTCCACAACAAAGCGATGTTGAACTTGAAGCTCGACTGCAGAGTGAAGTTGCAAGACGAGTAAAAGAAGAAAGTATGAAATTGGCTGCTCAGCGCAATGAAATTATCGACCGTATTAGTCGTAACTTTGACTGTAACGCACCACAAGTATTCTGTCATGCACAAGATACGTCAGAACCGTATTCAACTGTCGTTGCTAGTTTGCAGAACTTCCAATTTCAGCCAGATACGCCGTATGAAGTTTACATTGAAGTCTACCCCTTGAAAGTGGATGCCCAAAACCCACAATCAAGTCAGCGTAAAGGAAGTGTTTGTAGCCCGAACAACGTGCACCTTTTCTTATGCCAAAAAATCGTAATGAAAAATCCTGCGCTTATGGCCAATCAGATCCGCGAACTATATGCGCTACTAACGCCGTCTATGACTTATCGCTTGCAGATCAGCAGTCGTCCAATTACGCCAAGTGACATCGATCTGACATTGATTACTACCGAACTGGACAAAATGAATGCCGATTCTGCAACTGCTAGTGAACCTGAATTGGAGTGTGTACCGCCAGATCCTAAAAAAGATCCTGTTGCGTACAACTTATACGAAACAGGGGGCATGTCTTGTCAAGACATCATGAAGGACTTAGCTGCACGTAAGACAACTGCTCCAGCTGGTCAACCTGGTCAACCTGGTCAAGCTCAACAAAGTGGTGGTGAACAACCACAACATCCTGATGCATTTGGTACGCCAGTAGCAACACATTAAACATACTAATAAGAAACGGATTGATTTTGGTTAATCCGCTATTAATTGGCTTTTGGTTGAGAATACTAATTTAAGCATCTGTTTATCAAATAGATCTTAAAAAAATGAAACAATAAAATGCAGATTTATTCTGCATTTTTTAATTTTCACATTACAATAGTTTAATTTCGCAACTTTTAAGCAACCGGGTACGCTATGAACAACCCAACCAAAATTCAAGATCTGCAAGTGGCAGATTTGCCGTCCACGTTTAAGCTGAAGAAAAAACATAAAGAAGAAGTTTTTCTGAAGTACAAAGAGTTGAATGAGGCACTATTCAAAGTAGGGTACATTCCAGTGACGTTCTCAGACTTTGTGCATGCACTTATAGAAACTGGCGTAAAGGGATTTTCTGTCGAAGAATATGTCAACGCTCAATTAAACTCTTAATTTTAGAGCTCTAATTATTTTTTTGATGTCAAAAAAAAATGGACCACATTCGTAATCCATTCCTTTATTTTCTTTAACGATTAACTTTCTATTTTGGTACCACACTGAGGGCAAAACAGCATATTGTCCTGAAGTGGTTCACCACATTTCACACAAAACATATTCTTTTTCGGTTTGATGATCACGGGTACTTGATCTGATAGATCCTGACTGTGTGTTTCAGGGTTATTCATCAATCCAAGATGTGTACCATGTGTTCTTGGTGAGCTTTTATTGATTGCGCTATTCATCTGGTTCATAGATGACATGCGGTTAATATCTACTTCAGACGTTGGGGCAACCACAATGCTTTGGCTTTTGGCAAAGTCGGCTAAATGCTCTTTCAGTACAACAGCATCATCAGTACAAGCAGTCATGCTCAAGATCGCACGGTTTTGATATTTACCGAAGGTCGTTGTGCTAATTTCAGCGTACCAGACACGTAACGTCATGGTTTCAACATTGAACCGTACCGGGTTTATCGGAGACTTTTTTATTTAAGTTAGGCCACCTGACCTAACGGGTTAATCTTATCATAGTACATTGCTTCAAACTCAAAAGGTGATACATAACCCAGTGCACTGTGTACACGCTCTTTATTGAACCAATCTACCCAGTTTAGTGTCGCAAGTTGTACATCCGCTAAACCTTGCCAATCCGCTTTTAA
>NZ_JBUEBA010000012.1:0-3424 GCF_058107045.1 Acinetobacter sp. AB03
ACCAAATGGAAATATTACCTCGATTAATTAAGGCTCGGTTATAGGATGACCAATTGGTTGTACGGTAGATTTTAGAGGCTGGCTTATTCATTTTGAAATTATATTGCTGAATAAGCTTTTGATGCTAGGTTTGTGCAACAAAGCCCCAAAATAATAATAATATTTTCTTAACATACCATTATGATGTTTAATTTATTTAAAATAAGTGCAAATAATTGGCATAAATCATGCTTTAACCCAAGTGATTGAAAAATCTTGTATACAACAAAGTGTACAAAAACTATAGCTTTGGGGGTCAAACCATGTCTTTACGTAAATATTTAATGCCATCTTTATTTATTTCTAGCGTTATTTTATCTCCTGCAAGTTATGCAGCCGATCAAGTAATTAAAGTAGGCACCTTAAAAGTGATTAACTCCATTGTGCCGCATTTTTATGAAAAATTTACCCCACCAGGTTACAAGATTCAGGTCATCCCTTTTGAAACCCCTACAGATGGTAAAAATGCGGTTGTCACCAAATCGGTAGACTTTGGAACTTATGGTGTGGCAGCGGCTATTTTGGGTGCCAGCGTTGGTGAACCTGTAAAAGTAATTGCACCAAGCGGTAATGGTGGTGTTGGCATTGTGGTTGCTAAAAATTCAACTGTGCAGAAGTTTAAAGATCTCAAAGGCAAGAAAGTAGGGATTTTACCCGGTTCAACTCAGGAAGCTATTTTTCTTGAACGCCTAAAAGAAGAAGGCATGACACTAAAAGACATTAAACCTGTCCGCCTAGCGTTTAGTGAAATGGCAGGTGCATTAGAACGTCATGATATTGATGCCTATGCAGGTTCAGAACCAGGACCTTCTGTCAATATTACACGTGGCACAGGCAGAGTGCTTGAATATCCCTACAAAACAGGAGTGGGTAATTTAAATACTGTCATGACTACACATGCCAATACCCTTAAAACCAATCCTGAACTGGTTAAAGTTTTCTTACAGGTTCATAAAAAAGCCACCGAATATGCCAATAACAACCGTCAGGCAGTGGCAGAAATGGCCAGCAAAAGATTGGGGTTATCTGCACCTGTGGCTGATTTAGCTTCTAAAAACGTATCTTTTAGTTGGAAAGCAGATGCAACATGGAATAAACGTGTTCAGTACTACAGCACCATGATGCTTGAGCGCAAACAAATCCGTAAATTACCGACCTTTAACCAGTTTGTAGATACCAGATTTATTCCTGCAAATTAATTGAATTTAATCAAAATCGAGGGGATATTCTCATGGGAAAATCAAATTCTGGTGCGATCACAGCAGATACAGCAGTGAGTTTCTCAGCGCCTGCACAGCAAAAACGTAAATTTAAAAATTGGGCGTTTACTTGGTTAGTTCCTATTATTTTGCCAATTCTTTTATTAATCGCTTGGGACATGACTGTACGGGCAACAGGAACCATGTTAGTGCCATCACCCAAAGAAGTGGTGCTAATGATTTGGGATTATGCTTTTGGTGGTATTTATGATGATGCCTTCAGTGGCAGTCTTGCCACCAACTGGATTCATTCTATCAGTCGAGTATATGGCGCATTTGCGCTTGCTGCATTGGTTGCCATTCCACTTGGCTTACTGATTGGTAAAAATGCAAAAGTTCGTCAGTTTATAGATCCAACCTTACAAATTTTACGCCCTATTCCTGTCACAGCATGGCTTCCGCTTTCTATGATTTTCTTTGGTGTGGGACCAAATGCAGCAATTTTCATTGTATTTCTTGGCGCGTTTTTCCCCATCGTCATTAATACGACTTTTGGTGTGAAATCCGTAGAAGGACGTCTTTTTGAAGCAGCAGCTATGTTGGGTTGTAAAGGTCCATCCATGTTCCACCAAGTGATTTTACCTGCATCTTTACCCTCTATTTTTAATGGTTTACGTCTAGGACATGGTATTGCATGGTTTTTAATTGTCGTAGGTGAAATGACAGGTGTCCAAGAAGGCTTAGGCGCCTCAATTATGGATGCCCGTATGTTGTCACGTACGGATGTGGTGATTGCCGGCATGATCGTCATTGGTGTAAGTGGTTATATCACTGATCGCTTATTGGTTGCACTCAATAACTATTTATTAAAATGGAGCCCACAACATAATGTCTAATCTCTCTAATTCAACAACTGCAAAACCGATTTTAGATATCCAACATGTCAGCAAAGTGTTTGATTTAAATGGTCAATCTATCCATGCCCTTAAAGATGTTGATCTTAAAATTCAAAAGGGGGAATTTATTTGCTTGATTGGTGCTTCAGGCTGTGGCAAATCGACTTTACTCCGCATTATGGGTGGTTTTGAAACGGTTTCAACAGGCAGTGCCACCATGTATGGTGCAGAAATTACCGAACCTGATTCTCAACGTGGTATGGTGTTTCAGGATTATGGTTTATTCCCATGGCTCACTGTCCGTCAAAATATTGCTTTTGGCCCCAAACAACGTGGCTTATCTGAAGCAAAATTAAAAGAACTGACCGACCATTATCTTGAAATGGTCGGACTCACCAAATTTGCCAATCACTTCCCGAATCAATTATCAGGTGGGATGAAACAACGTGTATCCATTGCACGTGTACTTGCCAATGATTGTGAAGTGTTATTAATGGACGAACCTTTTGGTGCCTTGGATGCTTTAACTCGAGAAAGTCTACAAAATGAATTATTAGATATTTGGGAAAAAACCAATTTAACGGTGATTTTTGTGACGCATGCGGTTGAAGAAGCTGTTCTGCTTGCCGATCGTGTGGTGGTCATGACTGCAGGACCAGGGCGAATCGAACGCGATTATTCGATCCCGCTTGCGCGACCACGACAAATTACTTCACCTGAATTTAACCAAGTCCGCCAAGAATTAACTGATATGCTCAGTAGTCATGTCGGTCATCATGGCAAATCCCATTAACTGATTAAACCTATTTTGCCACGGTTTAAAGGCTATCAAATTTACCTGTGATGATATGGGTCATAGGTAAATTGATACCCTTAAAGAACGGCTATGCTTCTATCTTATTTAAAAATTCAGAAAAATAAATAGTGTAAAATCTAAACATTATCTTAAAGCAACACAGGTTTCTTTTGATATTTCCTCACCCTCTTATAAGGCCACTACGGTAAACAAATTTAAACATTTAAGTCAAACAACAAATGATAAGCTTTTCAGACAACATATAGATGTTCATTTTAATCTCCATATATCCTAACAAAGTACAACGCTTACGCCACAAAACCGATTAAAGAACCATGAATACAATTGAAATCAGTAAATATCTAAGTTTTATTTTAAGACGGCTTTGTTGCATAAACATTTTGTAAGATACTGATTTTTAAAGGTTTTCATAAATTTCAACCAAATAATAAATTTAATAAAATCATGTTGTTAGGTATTTATGCAACAAAGCC
>NZ_JBUEBA010000013.1:0-384 GCF_058107045.1 Acinetobacter sp. AB03
CGTATTTGGAAAGAAAGTTTAGGTCGATATGGTGTGCGTAAGGTCTGGCAACAATTGAAACGTGAAGGTTATGTTATCGCACGTTGTACAGTTGCTCGATTGATGCAGAAGCTAGGTATACAAGGTGTTTGGCGTGGTAAGAATAAACAAACCACCCGTAGCCGAGATGATCAAAAACGAGCAGATGACTTAGTAAAACGCAATTTTAATGCAGATCATCCTGACCAGCTGTGGGTCGCTGACTTCACGTATATTCAAACTCATTCAGGCTGGGTCTATACCGCCTTTATTATTGATGTGTTCTCGCGAGCAATTGTTGGATGGAAAGTATCAACACGTATGAATACAGATATGGTGCTCGATGCACTGGAGCAAGCATTGCAT
>NZ_JBUEBA010000014.1:0-3359 GCF_058107045.1 Acinetobacter sp. AB03
ATCAGGGGGTACACATGGGGCAAGCTAAGCAAAGAGGTACAGCTCAAGAACGTGCTGAAAGTGCAATTCAAAGTACGATTGATGCAACCTTGGCAAAGATTAAGACCGTACTTGATGGATACTATCAAGACATGCCGAATAACTTCTCGCAAGCTGAAAATTACTTTACTGGATATGTCGCTGCATTTGATATTAAAGATGGGATGGAACTTGAAGGTAAAGAGTCTGAATGGGCTTATGATGGTTTACCTACGCCTACCGCTTTACTCAAACTCGTTGAAACTGAGTTAAACGAAGTGATACGTGAAGATAAAGAGTTTTTGGATGACTTTGATCCTGAAATGTATATTGAAGAACTAGGCGAAAACTTGATGTTCTTCCGCTATATAGGTGCTTCTAGTTTCGATACGCCAGATGATGTTTTGCATAATATTCAAACAGTGTCATTTTGGGCGCCACACTTGGTCATGATTAATGGCGTATGGCATAACACTTATGATGCTGGTGCGGTCAATGATGATGGTGAAACGGTCGGCATAAGATTCTAATTCTAGAGGGGTGCATATTGATTACTGCAGCATGCACCTTATTGGTTTAAACATTGCTGTATCGACTGAGCAATATTTTCAGATATTTTCCAGATTACTTTCTGATTAGATAAGCGATTTGCTTCTTCAGGATTGGCAATCACGCCGATCTCAATTAAAACCGCCGGCTTTTGTGATTTCTTCAGGACCACTAGATTGTCATATTGATATACGCCATTTGAGGTCAAAAGCTTTTTGTTTTCACCTGGTATATTAATGCCATGGTAAGTAGAAGGGCTTTCACCAATTGATTTTAGGTTCTGGCCAATGAGATTGGCGCATTTCAAACTTTTTCCGTATTCTGGATTTTTCTTTGATACAAAAATTGAAAAACCTTTGAGTTGATTCTTGTACTTGGTCAGCTCAGTAGGTATTGAGTCGTGGTGCACCGAAATAAAAAGATTAGCATTAGGGTATCTGGTCGCACGTTGAACCAGTGAGACTTTATCTTCATTCACTGAAGATCTGAGCACTTGGACATGACGCGATTTAAGAAAGTATTCAATAGAATTGACCATGCTAAGGTTGTAAGTGTATTCAGGATAGCCGTTAGCTGCAGTAGATCCAGCTTGTTTTGGTGAATGGCCAACATCAAGTACTACTGAATTTTCAGCAAAGATAGATTGTGTAATGATTGACATTGCTAATATCGATATACATTTTAGCTTTAGCACAATTAAAACCCTTTAAGCTATTATTAGGGTTTTAAGTATATTTAATTTAAAAAAAATTAAAAGGTTTAAAAGGTTTTGTTAAAATGGTTTTAAGATGGTTTTAAAGTACTTATCATGAGAGCTCTAAATACAATTTTGGATATAAAATTTATACATCGACTGTTCACTCAGTTTGTAGAACATCACCCACGACCATTGAGTGTTCACTTCCTGAAAGGCACCTATATAGATGAATTAGAGGGTTATAAGTCTAAATGGCTCGTTCGTTCTATTCAGCGTCTTATTAAAAATTGGGTCCAATTGGGGATGATAGAGGATCTAGGGCGTTCTACTTGTCGCTCATCTAAATATTATAGATTAAGTAAGTATGGTGAGCTGTTCCTTAAAATATATAGAACGAATGCTAATGTTAACTTTTATGACAATCCTAAGTTTAAGACATTAAAAAAAGATATTTCATATCGTTATTTTACCTTTACATATTTTGCAGTTTGCCAAAACAAATCCTTTAAATTGTCAGATCTGCAAAAACTTGGTGACTGCCTGAATTACCACATTCACGGGCGTTCTTGGCAGCGTAATATTAATTTGTTCATTGAAGCTGGAATTATTTCATGTGAACGTCAATGTCCATCAGAAAGTTATAATTATCATGTAATCAAAGCATCCATCCATGCATTTGTGAAATCAGAACCCATTGAACGCATTGAGTTTGAAAAAAACTTGCTGAACTTAGGTATCGTGAACAATTATGAAAAATATATAGACTACAATAATTTGCTGTTTCACGTTTTGTTTAGCAAATGGATTAACAGTCCAGTTGACTTTGGATATTTTGTCGATCAAAACTTTTACGGTGCCAGCTAAGCTCACTCAAAACATCTACGGTGTAATACACCGTAAAAAGAATTGCACCTGGTACTTGCCACTAAAAAATGACAGTGAATGACATTTTGAGAGAAAAAAATTGTGGGGTAGTGCCTTTTCTACTCCTTTGAGAATTTTAATTATGTTAAATCCGATACACCTAACAATAACTTCATATTTTCCATTCCTTCACTACTATTCAATAACTTAAGTGATTTCTATTTTACTTAAATAATATGATATGTTGACCTTAAGAATACTTCATAAACTTTATTATGTTTGCTCTAAAGCCAATTCATTTAGAAAAGAAAGTCTCAAACGAAAACCAAATTATTCTGTTATTTGATATGGATACAACTTGTCCATGTTTGTACCCTATGCTGTACACCATGAAATTTCTCAGATTTCAAAGTGTCTCTACGCAGCATGCTGATTTGATAGCATTAAAATTTTGGTACGATTTTTGGTTTGAAAAGTTTGCTACTTCCTTTTGTGAGTCTTTCTATTCGACGTCCTACAACTTTGAAATCATTCAAAGTGAAATTGATAACTTCATTATCTATTTAGAAAACAACAAAAAAATTGAAAGTAATCTTATAAGATTAAGAAATGCAGAACATGCTAACTACACTACAATTGGCCATAGACTTAGATCTTTCTTAAAGTTTTACAGCTTTTTGATTGATGAATATCTAACTATCCAATCTCAGCCACAACTTTCACTGAAGGAAATCCAAAAAATTAAAGAAAACTTAAATAAATATATGACTATAAAGAAAAAAATTATAAACAACTTTTCAAAGTCTAATAAAACAATTAAAAGTGAAATCAATTATTCGTTCAAAAGTATGAATGATGAGATGATTAAAGGATTGTATTTAATTATCTCACCAAGCAATTCTAATAAATACAATACCTTAAACCCATTTAAGTCAAAAAACGTACAACTCAGAAACTTTCTGATCATACATCTCATGCTTAATTATGGTCTTAGAATTGGTGAGCTTATGCTACTAACAACCAATTCTATTAAAAAATCAATTCAGAATCATAACTTTAGTCTAATTATTACAAATACAGATGATGAGTTCGATGATCGATCAAAAAAACCAAGAATCAAGAATGAATACTCGTATCGGGTAATTAAACTACAGGAGCGAGACTATAGAATTCTTCAAATTTATATAAATGAAATACGAAAAGAAATTCCTGCACAAATCTTATTTACTTC
>NZ_JBUEBA010000015.1:0-7481 GCF_058107045.1 Acinetobacter sp. AB03
TTTTTAATATTTTTTTACTAAATTACTGATTTTTAATAATATTAAATTAATTATGCAAAGCAATAGTATAACTAAAAGATAATTTTCTTCAAAAAATATTAATTATTTTTAATTTACCCCTTTTATACCATGGGGGGGTATAGTATTATGAGTTTAACGATAAGAGAGTATAGTATGATGACTAAATCTAAATGAGAGAAGGTTGAATATATGCCATACAATGATCGTGAGAAGAAACAAGCGCTTACTCGTGTTAGACGTATCAAAGGACAAGTCGCTGCTCTTGAGCAGGCACTTGATGAAGGTACTGAGTGTGGTGTAATTCTTCATCAGCTAGCCGCAGTCCGTGGGGCTGTAAATGGTTTAATGGCGGTTGTACTAGAAAGTTATTTGCGAGAAGAATTTCCAGATAATGAAACTAGAACTAACTCTCAAAGAAAGTCAATTGACGAAACTATTTCTATCGTTAGATCGTATCTTCGTTAATCAGCACCGACTTGATGTTCGGTGCCAAAAACTACATTTGGTCTAAGGAAACGACATCATGAAATCACGTGCAGCAGTTGCTTTTGAGCCGGGGAAACCCCTACAAATTGTTGAGATTGACGTTGAACCGCCTCGTAAGGGAGAGGTTCTAATTAAAATTACGGATACAGGTGTTTGCCATACTGATGCCTTTACTTTATCTGGTGACGATCCAGAAGGATTATTTCCAGTTGTACTTGGGCACGAAGGTGCAGGCATTGTTATAGAGGTTGGGGAGGGTGTAACCAGCGTTAAGCCAGGTGACCATGTTATTCCGCTTTATACAGCTGAATGTGGTGAATGCCTATTCTGTAAATCTGGTAAAACTAACCTTTGTGTTGCTGTTCGTGCTACCCAAGGTAAAGGGTTAATGCCAGATGGAACAACACGTTTCTCATACAATGGTCAGCCTCTTTATCATTACATGGGATGTTCAACTTTCAGTGAATATACCGTGGTTGCTGAGGTTTCTGTTGCAAAAATTAATCCAGATGCAAACCCAGAACATGTTTGTTTATTGGGATGTGGTGTAACTACTGGCATTGGCGCTGTTCATAATACTGCAAAAGTTCAGCCTGGTGATTCGGTAGCAATCTTTGGTCTTGGTGGTATTGGTCTAGCTGCTCTTCAAGGTGCACGTCAGGCAAAAGCTGGTCGTATCATAGCAATTGATACTAATCCTGCTAAATTTGACTTGGCACGTCAATTTGGTGCAACTGAATGTCTTAATCCAAAAGATTATGACAAACCAATTCATGAAGTTTTAATTGAAATGACTGGATGGGGTGTTGATCATACATTCGAATGTATTGGTAACGTGAATGTTATGCGTTCAGCATTAGAAGCGGCTCATCGTGGTTGGGGACAATCGATCATTATCGGTGTAGCTGGTGCAGGCAAGGAAATTTCAACTCGTCCATTCCAGTTGGTGACTGGTCGTACATGGAAAGGCTCGGCTTTTGGTGGTGTTAAAGGTCGTACACAACTTCCAGGAATGGTGGAAGATGCGATGAAAGGTGAGATTGATCTTGCTCCTTTCGTTACCCATACAATGGGCCTTGATGATATTAATAAAGCCTTTGATCTTATGCATGAAGGCAAGTCAATCCGTACGGTTATTAAGTACTAATTAACTAATCTCATATTAAAAATCCATGGTGTGAATTTCACACCATGTCGATCAATTCATCTTAAGGAAAGTAAAATGAGCGAAATTCATATACACCCTTCTCTTGATCATGGGATCCGTCCAAGCCAAGAAAACTTCGACGGTGGAATCTTAGAATGTCTATGCTCAACGGATAAAGTTCAAGTTGAGGTTGGTGCTCAAACATTGCATAACCATGCTTGTGGATGTACTAAATGCTGGAAACCAGAAGGTGCTACGTTCGCTGTAATTGCAGTTGTACCACGTGACAAAGTAAGCGTTGTAGCAAATCCACAAAAGCTTCATATTGTTGATGAGAATGCTGCAATTCAACGTCACGCATGTCGTGAATGTGGAGCGCACCTTTTTGGTCGTATCGAAAATAAAGATCATGCATTCTACGGTTTAGACTTTGTTCATACGGAGCTTTCTCCACAAGAAGGATGGTCTGCTCCTGGTTTTGCAGCTTTTGTTTCGTCTGTGATTGAAAGTGGAACTCCTCCATCAAATATGGATGCTATCCGCAATCGTTTACGTGAACTTAAACTTGAACCTTATGATTGTTTGTCACCGGGCTTAATGGATGCTTTAGCTACACATTCAGCTAAGCAGAAAGGAACGTATAAAGAAGCTTAATTCTCTTTATTAAACTTGAAAAACTGAGGTCGTGATGAAAGAAGAACCCGCTATCAAAACGACCCCACAAACTTCCTCGACTGCATTTGTATATGGTATGCCAGCACATGCAGATCGAGTGAGGGCTGTGGGAGAGGTACATGCCCGTCCACCTTTATTAATACAAGCTCCACGAAACTTATTGCAGTTAGCTTTCTTGACAGAGGGAGATCCAAGCAAGGACCAAATTGCGCTGGATGAACTATCAGATCGCTTTGGCTTGAAAAAAACTCAAAAAGAAGAATCACCACTTCATGGTTTGACTTGGGATGAAGGAAATTTGCATTGTGAAAAACACACAGAATTTTCCACATATCTTTGGTGTGCAGAACTAGATGTACCAACGGGATTGCCTAAAGGTGAAGATCCATTTAAAAATGGCTTTGTTACACCAGGTGAAATTATCTCAGGTATCTGCTTGCAAGTATTGCCATGGGCTACTGAATCTGAAAAATTGGTAAATCGTTTTGATACAGTCAGTTTGTGCTATTCACTAGTAGAAAATGAAACAGCAGCTATTTTGACTGATTTCAGACAAGATAATGACGGTCTGACCCGGATTCTTATTCTTGATCGTGGTTTGACAGAGGCTCGTGCAGGCGCACTTGCTCAAAGTTTATTAGAGATTGAAACATATCGAACATTGGCATTACTTGCTTTGCCATTAATTCGAACAATGACCTTTGAACTACGTCAGATGGAGCTACGGCTTGCCGCGATCACTGATGAAATGAATAAAGGAACAGAATTAAGACGTGATAATGATGTACTGCTATTTGAACTTACGACGCTTGCAACTGAACTAGAAGCCAATGTGGCAGCGAATCTTTACCGATTTGGCGCCAGTCGTGCTTATTATGAACTCGTTGAAGAACGTTTGAATAGACTTTCAGAAAAGTCTATATCTGGATATTGCACATGGCACGACTTTCTTGAGCGTCGTATCGCTCCAGCGATGAGGACATGTCAATCTGTTAAAGAACGCCAAGCTACTCTTTCTGAAAAATTAACACGTGCTATTTCTCTTTTGCGTTCATGGATCGATGTTGAGTTAGAGCGTCAAAATCGAGATTTGCTCACATCAATGAATAATCGTGCTAGACAACAATTACACCTTCAACAAACGGTAGAGGGTTTATCCGTTGCTGCGATTTCTTATTATGTTGTTAGTTTACTTGCATATTTAGTGAAAGGTATACCTTCAGTTCATGATATAGCAGCGCCTGAATTCACAATTGCGATATTAGTACCGTTAGTGATGTTTTCTATTTGGTGGACAATGCGAAAGATTAGACAAAAGCATAGTGATGTAATACCAGAAAAATAATCATTTTAACGACAAACAAGACCTCTCTAAAAATAAAGGGAGATCACAACTTTTTTGTAATAAGGAAAACGATATGGATCGTGTTGAACATCATGCAATGTTTGGTGGTTGGCAAGACGTTTATCAACATAAATCTGAAGTACTCGGATGCATGATGAAATTTGCTATTTATCTGCCTCCTCAGGTGCATCAAGATAAATTACCAGTACTGTACTGGCTCAGTGGTCTTACCTGCACAGAACAAAATTTTATTACGAAGTCTGCAGCGCAACAATATGCGGCTGAACATGGAATTATTATTGTTGCACCAGATACTAGCCCTCGTGGAGAAAATGTAGCTGACGATCCTGCATATGATCTCGGTCAAGGTGCTGGATTTTATCTGAATGCCACTCAAGATCCTTGGGCTGCACATTTTCAAATGTATGATTATATTGTGCATGAACTTCCAGCGCTAATTGAGGCTCATTTCCCTGCGTCACAAAAACGCGGTATTAGTGGTCATTCAATGGGAGGACATGGGGCATTAACGATTGCCTTACGTAATCCCGAATTATATCTGAGCGTATCAGCTTTTTCGCCTATTGTTAATCCATCCATAGTTCCTTGGGGACAAAAAGCTTTCAATGCTTATTTAGGAGCTGATCAGGAATCATGGAAACAATACGATACTGTTGAATTAGTTAAGAATTCAATTCATAAAATTCCATTATTAGTTGATCAAGGCTTAGGGGATGAATTTCTTGATAGCCAACTTCAACCAGAAAGACTACGAAAAGTATGTACTGAAATGGATCACCCTTTAGTTTTAAACCTAAGAGAAGGTTACGACCATAGTTATTACTTCATTGCGAGCTTTATTCGTGCACATATTGTGCATCATGCTTTAGCTCTTAAGTGCTAGGAAATAGGGAGATAAACTCATGGTAAAGTCTACAGGACGTCATCGTGTTGTTATTATTGGAGCTGGTTTTGGAGGGATAGAGGCTGCAAATAGTCTCGCTGGTGTCAATGTCGATATAACTATTATCGACAGAAGAAATCACCATCTATTTCAACCATTATTGTATCAAGTCGCAGGCTCATCTTTATCAACATCTGAAATCGCTTGGCCTATTCGATATATTTTTCGAAACCGTCCTGAAGTCCGTACCTTAATGGGAGAGGTGCAGGGCATTGAAGTGGGTAGCCGACTAGTTGTTCTTGATGATGGCGAAAAGTTGCATTATGACACTTTAGTTATTGCGACAGGTGCTACTCATGCTTATTTTGGTCATGATGAATGGGAGCGATTTGCACCAGGTTTAAAAACCTTGGGGGATGCAACAAATATTCGAGAACGAATTCTGGCTGCCTTTGAAGAAGCTGAACGTACCAAAGATCCAATCTTAAGAAAGGCTTTACAAACATTTGTGATCATTGGAGGTGGTCCGACGGGAGTTGAGCTATCAGGAACTATTGCAGAACTGGCAAAAGATACGTTATCTCGAGATTTTCGTTTGATAGATCCTCGTGAATCTCGAGTGGTATTGATTGAAGCCGGTCCACGTTTATTATCAGTTTTCCCTGAAAAGTTGTCTAGCTATACCCGTCAGGCACTTGAACAACTTGGTGTTGAGGTTGTACTTAGAACACCAGTGACAAGTTGTTCAGAAGATGGTGTTGTTTATGATGGAAAACAGCTACCTGCAAAAACAATTATTTGGGCTGCTGGCGTACAAGCATCTCCAGCAGCTCGTTGGTTAAATGTTGAATCTGATCGTGCAGGGCGTGTGTTGGTTGATTCAAATCTAACTGTGACAGGGCATCCTGAAATTTTCGTCATTGGTGATACCGCGGCAGTTACTATGGAAGATGGTAAGTTAGTACCAGGTATAGCACCAGCCGCCAAACAACAAGGAAAATATGTTGCGAAAACCATTGATAATCGATTAAAAGGCAAAGATATAAAAGAGCCATTTAAATATCATCATCAAGGTAATCTAGCAACAATTGGACGTAGTCGCGCAGTTGTTGATATGGGTAAATTTCAACTACAAGGAGTACTCGCTTGGTGGTTTTGGAAACTTATACATATTTACTTTTTGATTGGTGTGCAAAGTCGTTTAAACGTTGCCTTAAGTTGGTTGTGGAATCATAGTGTGGGTTATCGTGGTTCAAGACTTATCACAAATGTAAGAAAAGAAGATATTAGTAAATCTATTCCTAAGAATTAAGCTAACTTTAATTTTAGGAATTAATAGAAAATATTTTAATAATTATTAGCTTACGACTTTTTAAGCGATAGAGGGTAGAAACATGAAAACACATTCTTTTGGTGAACCCAATAACATTACTTTATCTAATAATTGTATTGAAGTTCGAGGTGCGCGTGAGCATAACCTTAAGGATGTAGATGTTTCTATCCCAAGAAATGCACTTGTTGTTTTCTCAGGTGTATCGGGTTCGGGAAAATCATCACTTGCTTTTGGGACTATTTTTGCTGAAGCACAAAGAAGATATTTCGAATCTGTTGCACCTTATGCAAGACGCTTAATAGATCAGGCAGGAGTACCAGATGTTGATGCTATTGATGGTCTACCACCAGCAGTAGCATTGCAACAACAACGTGGTGCAAGTAATACCCGTTCTTCTGTTGGAAGTGTAACAACTTTATCAAGTCTCGTGCGAATGATTTATTCGCGTGCGGGTGCATATCCTGCCGATCAGCCAATGTTATATGCCGAGGACTTTTCACCAAACACTCCTCAAGGTGCTTGTCCTACCTGTCATGGTTTAGGTCACATTTATGAAGTTACAGAATCGACAATGGTTCCTGACCCAACACTGAGTATTCGTGAGAGAGCTATCGCATCTTGGCCACCTGCTTGGCACGGGCAAAACTTACGCGATATCCTAGTAACCCTAGGATATGATGTTGATCGACCATGGAAAGATTTACCGCAATCGGATCGAGATTGGATTTTATTTACTGAAGAAACCCCAACAGTTCCTGTCTATGCCGGTTTAAGTCCCACTGAGACTCAGTCCGCACTTAAACGTAAATTAGAACCTAGCTATATGGGTACTTTCACTGGTGCTCGTCGCTATGTCCTTCATACTTTTGCTAATACCCAAAGCACGTTGATGAAAAAACGTGTTTCACGTTTTATGGAAGGAAAATTATGCCCTTCCTGTCATGGTAAACGCCTTAAACCAGAAGCCTTATCTATTACCTTTGCAGGAGTAGATATTGGTGAGTTTATGCAACTTTCTTTGGATAAGTTAACTTGCCTGCTTGAACCCATTGTTCTTGGCGATTTCGACGCTCATGATGCTGGCGAAAAGACTAATAATAAAGTAACTCAACTTGATAGATCTGAACGAGCAACAACAGGTAGAGCAGTGCATTCTGTATCTCCAGATGTAAGACGTACTTCAGCACTTTCAGATGAAAAGAAAATTGCTGCCCAGCGTTTAGCAAGTGGTGTGGTAGGGCGTTTAAATCAATTACGCCAGTTAGGCCTTGGTTATCTAACATTAGATAGAGCCACACCGACTCTTTCAGCTGGAGAGTTACAACGTTTGCGTTTAGCAACACAATTAAGTTCTATGCTATTTGGTGTAGTTTACGTACTGGATGAGCCGTCTGCTGGATTACATCCTTCAGATAGTCAGTCATTATATGATTCCCTCGATAAATTAAGAGATGCTGGGAACTCCGTATTTGTTGTAGAGCATGATTTAGAGCTCATGCGTCGTGCTCAATGGTTAGTGGATGTTGGACCAGATGCAGGAGAGCAAGGTGGTAATATTTTATATAGTGGG
>NZ_JBUEBA010000016.1:0-7374 GCF_058107045.1 Acinetobacter sp. AB03
CAGTAGTTAAGGACTCTGAATCTACAGGAAATATTTATGATGATCCTATTAGCTATACACCTACGGATAAAGCCTTAGGTAATCATTACAAATCTTTGGATAGTCAACAAACAGCCCTCAATCTGTTGGATCAAATCGAATTTAATGATGCATGGTCAGTTTTGCTGGGCGGTAAGCTTTTACATTTAAATGAAAGTGCCTATGCTGCGGATGGCAACAGTATCCGTGACACCGACTTTAATCGCTTCTTACCACAGCTCGCGTTGATGTATCAGCCTTGGCAGAACACTCATCTGTATGTTTCGTATGCAAAAGGAATCAGCGACGGCAGTCAAGCGCCTGCATATACAGATAATGCTTATGTTACCTTAGCACCAAGACGTTCAACTCAATATGAATTAGGTCTTAAACAGCAATGGCAAGAGCTACTGATTACTGCCGCGTTGTTTGACTTAACACAAGACCATCAATATACCAACTTAGACAACTACTATGTCACCGATGGTGAACAGCATAACCTAGGTTTGGAATTGGGCTTGCAAGGTCGCGTTGCGGAAAATCTGGATATGATATCGACTTTGGCTCTGACTCGTTCACGTTTGGAAGATGTACAAGTAGATGCTTATAAAGGGCATCAAACTCAAAACGTACCGACGGTTCGTTTTGCTAGTCATGTGTCTTATCAAATGCCTCAAGTAGAAGGTTTACGTCTACTCGCAGGTATGCAATACAGTAGTAGTAAATATGCTAACAAAACGGGTACGGTTAAAGTTTCAGGCTATACCGTATTCGATGCGGGTGCAGCTTATAACTTCCGTACTTATGGTTATGACAATATGCTTCGCCTGAATGTGGACAACCTGTTCAATAAAAAATACTGGCGAGATGCAGGCAGCTTCTTCGGGGATGACTATTTATTTCTGGGCACACCGCGTACAGCACAATTTTCATGGACTGTGAACTTCTAAACAGAAATCGCTAGGTTTTAGGTTTTCTAAATTCTCCAATGTGGGGTTCTAGGAAAACCTACTACTAGTACGATTCATATTAGATGTGGGCTTATTCATTGAAATAATGATTAGGTTAAATAAGTCTACAGAAATAGGTTTGTATAAAAAATTCTTACTGCACTATGATCAAAGCGAATTCTTAAGCTTGTGGATTAATATTTAAAAGCAAACTTTGAAGGTTTGATCTCAAGCGTTTTTTACATCTTGAATTATCGTGATAGAGGAACATTTTATGTTTGATAAGAATAAACGCGCAATCGTGGTTGGTGCTTCAAGAGGGATTGGCCTAGGTCTGGTTCGCGAATTTCTCAATCAGCACTGGCATGTTATTGCGACCATCCGAGATATAAACCAAGTCTCTACAGGATTGAATCAACTGCTTTCTGAGTATCCCGACCGACTTGAATTAACCGAATTAGATTTAAATGATGTGCAAACGGCAGACCGTTTACTCAGTAAATATCATGAAAAATCAATCGATCTACTGTTGGTTTCTGCGGGTATTCTTGGGCCAGAACACCAACGCGTTGAGCAGTGCACGCCCAATGAGATTGCCAATCTGTTTTGGGTAAATAGCATTGCACCCGTGACGATTGCGAGAAAACTTCTTCCTTTGATGAAAGAAAAGAGTGTCATTGCATTTATGAGTTCTCGCATGGGAAGCGTTGCTTTAAACGATGATGGAAGTATGGAGCTGTATCGCGCAAGCAAGGCTGCTCTCAATAGTATCACACGTGGCTTTGCGATAAATGAGGCAATTCCTGCCCAAATAGGCGTGCTGAACTTACATCCAGGCTGGGTGCAAACTGAAATGGGCGGAAGCCATGCACCCATCAACGTAAAAGAAAGCACAACGGGCATTGTACGTGTGGTTGAAGATTTTATTGGTAAAAATGAACAACAGTTTGTCGACTTTCAAGGTCATGAAATAACGTGGTAATAAATAGCCACCGCCTAAATAATACGGTGCAGTTTTTCATTCTTGGAGGGACTGCATATTGCTTTCATCCTAAATAAAATAACAACTTGCTAAAAAGTGCGATAACCATTTAAAAATAGTCGTACCGTATTTTGAATATTTTCTTGCAACTGTTCTGTATTGGGTAAATAGGACTCATCTCAAAACTACAAGAGATGCACCATGATTGATCGTATTTAAGAACTGTGATCGACATAAAACACAATTTCTACACCTATACAATCCGATCTTTTTCAAGTAATTTTATAATATGGTATGAAAAATGCTAAGAATAAAATGACTCAAAAAGGATGACCTATGAAAAAAACGATTTCAGCTTTGACACTCAGTTTAAGCCTATTACTCCCATGTGTAGCATTTGCCAAAAATAATGTTGTTGTTGTCGCTACTGGTGGAACGATTGCAGGTGCTGGTGCAAGCTCTACCAATAGTGCAACTTATACTGCGGCAAAAGTTCCTGTAGATGCATTACTAAATGCGGTTCCCCAGATGCAAAACATTGCCAATGTAACTGGTGTGCAGGCAATGCAAGTTGCATCAGAAAGTATTACGGATAAAGAATTATTATCTCTTGCACGTCAAGTCAATGACTTGCTTAAAAAGCCTGATGTGAACGGTGTCGTGATTACACATGGAACAGACACCTTAGAAGAAACAGCTTTCTTTTTAAATTTAGTGATTCATTCAGACAAGCCGATTGTATTGGTCGGGTCAATGCGTCCAAGTACTGCACTTTCTGCTGATGGCCCGTTGAACCTTTATAGCGCGGTTGCACTTGCGGCCGACGATAGTGCAAAAGGTAAAGGAACTTTTGTACTCATGAATGACGACATTTTTGCAGCACGAGATGTTTCAAAAACAATTAATATCCATACCAATGCATTTATGAGCCAATGGGGTGCGCTTGGAACCTTAGTTGAAGGAAAACCATATTGGTTCAGAAACACGGCGAAACGTCATAATAAGAGCTCCGAATTTAATATTGAAAATATTAAAGGTGATAGTTTACCGCTGGTACAAATTGTTTATGGTTCAGGCAATATGTTGCCAGATGCATACACGGCTTATGCTAAAGCAGGGGCAAAGGCTATTATTCATGCAGGTACAGGGAATGGCTCGGTAGCCAATTATATTGTCCCAACTTTAACTGACTTACAAAAACAAGGTGTGCAAATTATTCGTTCATCTCGCGTACCTCAAGGTTTTGTTCTTAGAAATGCAGAACAACCAGATGACAAATATGGTTGGGTCGTCGCACATGATCTTAACCCGCAAAAAGCTAAATTACTGGCTGCACTTGCTTTAACAAAAACAAAAGATGCCAAGGAAATCCAACGCATTTTTTGGGATTACTAAACCCAATAATGGTGAAATCGCATAGTAACGCTTTTCAGCTAAGCACCTTAAAATTTAAGGTGCTTTTTTACCGTCTATAAATAGATTAAATTCATCGACTCTGTATCGAATAAATGTTTAACAAATCAACAGTAATCTATATTCGCCATCCTTTTCAACGGGTGCTCTATGTACACAAGGCAAGACTTTTTGCATAGGATGATCTACCGCCAAACGACAAAGATGGCCTAAGCCTAAATTCACAGGTTTTGCATTCAGTTTAGGCTGATAATGCAGATCAAAAAAATATTCTTCTAGAAAGGTTTCAAATTCAGCTTCAGGGCCATCATGTAATTTTTTAAGTTTTTCTCTGATCTCGGGAATTAGAATCTTTTGCTCCACCTGATCATTGGGTACGATATCACTTGCAGCGCCGTGATAAGTGCAGAGGAAAGTATCTGTTTCAATCGGTGAGCGATCAACATGAAACGAATATACATCTGTGGAAATAAAGTCTAGCTCGTCATCTCGCTCATAACATTTTAGTAAATTAAGAGCAGGAGATGCACCGAAATCAGTTAAGAGCTGTATATCTTTTAAAATGATTTCCCTTGCTAAATTTCCTTTTTCTGAAAGTTGTAATGCTAAAAGATCTTCAATCGAAACTTCTGTAATATTTTCTTTTAATTCGAGTTTAGCCACAATTTCTTTAAAATCCCCAACCAAATTTCTATGCCAGCAAAGTGCATTCATTTCTCCTTGAAATTTGGAATTTACAAGTTCAGAAAAAGAAGAAACTACTTCAATTTGATTGTTGTCAGAAAATGTATTCGTCATGAGAAAATTAGATAATAAACAGTGCTTAATCATAGCATCTAGCTTTAGGTGTATTGCATTTAAAAGTAGCTCGGTAATTGCTTACAGATTTGGACGAGCTCTATATTTGTAGTATGGAAAGAAGTTTTAGCTATTGATTGAGCAAATATTAGCTCATTTAATTTAAATTATTATGTGAATGCGCAAATATATTCTCATTTTTTTAGTTTTATGGTATTTTTGAGAAAATATTTGCTCATTAATATTTATGGAAAAATTAACGATACAAGCTCTTCTCGATACAGAATGGCTAGATATAGCAGACCTTAAAATATTAGAACCACACAAAGGTTCTGCAAGTGCGTGTGAGTTAGCCTACGAATTAGAATATGCCATTTCTTATCTAGATAAGAGAGATGAACATGCATGTAGTTTAGCGCTTCCTGTTCAAATTCTTATTCAACATGAATCGAAAGTCTGGTTTAGTTTTTTAGATGATATTGTTCCATCTGGGGCTGCTCGACGTTATTTGGTTCAATATCTAGGTCTGCAAAAACTCTCATCAGCAGAACAAGATTTCACTTTATTGGCAAAAGGTACAATTGCTCCTGTAGGGAATCTAAGAGTTAAGGAATCAGTTCCACCAATCAATTCAGAATCAACATTGCACTTACGCAAGTTCACTACTGGTGATGTTACAGAACGAAGTGTTGATTTTCTCGAATACGCACAACAAATGGGTGCAATTAGTGGTGGTGCAACTGGAGCAGGAGGTGAGGCTCCAAAACTACTGATTCGCGTCTCAAAGGATCAGCAAGTTTGGATTGATACCTATCAAAATTCTTTTGATGAACCGGATCAGCACTATCTAGTTAAATTCCCTCGAAATAAGCGTAGTGCAATAGATTGCGACATATTGAGAGCAGAATATCATTTTTATCATGTCCTGAATGAACTTGGATTTACAACAATTGAAACTTCTCAGATGAAACTGATTGAAGGTCAGAAATACCCTTCGTTATGGTTGCCGAGATTTGACACAGAGTGGCGTAATCAACAATGGCATCGACTCGGGCTTGAGTCAGTTTATTCCGTATTGAATAAAACATCAGGGAGCCATTTGAATCATTTTGAAGTCATAGACGCGCTTTGTTCCTTATTAAAATCGGTGGACAAAAACTTTGATTCTTCGCAGTTCGTTTGTGAGTGGTTACAAAGGGATCTACTGAATATCATTTTTGGTAATTCAGATAATCACGGTCGTAATACGTCATTCCTAAAAAAATCAGGACGAATATTTCTTGCTCCAATTTATGATTTTGCCCCGATGAAAGCCGATCCAGAAGTTGTGACAAGATCAACAACATGGGGAAGCCCGTATGAAGAAGGAGGGGAATACCGCTGGGAAGGTATTACACAAAATCTTGCACACTGGTGTGAACCACATATCTCTTTAAGTACATTGAAAACATTGGCGAGCAAACTTATTGGTCTCAAGCAGCAATTAATCAATAAAGGTGTTCCCCAAACGATTATAGAGATGCCTGGTCTAGGATATGACTTTATTGAAGCCAAATTGAGTCGATGGGAGCTATTATGAAACAGGAAAATCAGCCACTTGACCGTCAACAATTGCTTATTGGTTTATATACCCAATATTTATTCGGTAAAATTACCTTGGGGCAACTGCTGAGCCACTTGCGTAAAAATGTATTGGGGCTATCTCAAGAAAAATATGCAGCAATGGTTGGAATCAGTCGGCGTACTTTAACCGACATTGAACAGGACAAAGGTCAACTGACTCAGGTCGTATTAGATAAGGTGTTTAAACCACTTGGCTTAAAAGCCGGCCTCGTACCGACACATGAACATATCGTTCACAAGGTTATTCAGCCATTTAGTGATTGAAAACTTAATATTGAAGCTATTTTGACCATCTACGCAGGACACTATGGAAAAAATGGTCAGGCTATAGGCTTTGTTGCATAAATATTTTGCAAGGTACTGATTTTTAAGGGGTTTACCAAATTTTAATAGAAAATAAATATAATAAAATCATAGTTTTAGGTATTTGTGCAACAAAGCCGAGTTGAAGCAACAGATCAAATCTAAATCAGATTTGAAAAATAATTACGGTGGATACTGTCCTGTGGTAATAACTCTAATAAACGCTGTACCGCATCAATTCGGTCATGTATTTGCCCAATAATTCTTAATAATTGATCGATATCCTTTATTTGATAGATCAACTGGCTCAAACGGGCATCAAAACAATGTCTCCAAGTGCTGAGTAAAGGGCTTTCTGATTTAGAGAGAAAGCTACCTTTGTATAGCGAGAATGTACTGGAAATAAGATTTGCATTTAATGATTGTTCAGCACGTAAAAAATCACATTGGACTTCACAGCTAAGCCTATAAATGCGAGCCTCAATGCAATGCGGAAGCAGGCTACGAAGTTGTGAAAGCTCAGCTTTGAGTGTTTTTATACTAACATTACGTTCACCATAAAGGGCATAGTGTAATTCGTCTAAACCAATGCCATGGGGGTGCAAAGCTAAAATGCAAAGTATTTCAATTTGACGGTGACTCAAGTTCAAGGTATGCCCATTAAATTGAACCCAAGGCGAGCCTAGCGCCTTAATGTATAAAAAATTCTGCTGTTCAAACTTTATGGCTCGTTGTATTAAATCCGCACAGCGCTCAACTGCAAGCAGCCCCAAAGGAGTATGTTTTTTATATTTTGTGGAAAGGTTAATAATGCCATGAAATTGCCCTGATGTCGGATCCCAGATCGGCGCGGCATAACAGACCCAATCTCGAACACTGTCCATTTGGTTTTCATGAGAATAGACACAACTTGATATTTGGCTGTTCAACGTCATACCAATCGCATTGGTCCCAACAGCCTGTGTAGACCAGTGCCCACCCTCAATAAAATGAACCTGTTCGGCAGAAGAAAGCATTGGAGAACTACTCCATGTCCATAAGAGAGTCCCGTGATGATCTGTAAGACCAATCGCCATATCTGAATCTTCCGCTATTTTGAGTAAGTCAGCATAATTATGTTGGATAGAGCGGCGAAATAAAGACGTTTTATCTTCTGGAGGTAAGGCTAAAACAGGGGCGGCATGCACAGTATGTTGATTAATTAAATGGGTTGTTTGCAGATTTTTTGCAGATGCGGTATTGAACAGGTTCATATCATATTCCTTTATGATGAGACTGTAATATTTT
>NZ_JBUEBA010000017.1:0-7223 GCF_058107045.1 Acinetobacter sp. AB03
ACACAATTTACAGTCCTACAGTCAGTTTACCTGACACAGATTTTTGTACGCTCTATCAAAATCCAAAACGAGGACCATCAAATCCTTTCGTTTTTTCTTGTGTCTGTTTCTGCTTTTCTTGCTCTAGTAACTTTTGCTTATTCAATTCTACCTCATAGTAGGGTTTGTACAGCTCATAACGATTTTCAGCTCTCAACCGATTAATTTCTACAATCATGTCCTGTTTTTGCTGATAGCGAACTGGATCACTTTCTTTGGCAAACCGCAGTGCCTTATTCATCATCGGCACATCTTGCAGATTAGTATCGTATTTTTTATTGTAATCCTCATTGGATAGACAACTCACCTCAT
The DNA here is from genome assembly GCF_058107045.1 of Acinetobacter sp. AB03. Classification (NCBI taxonomy): domain Bacteria; kingdom Pseudomonadati; phylum Pseudomonadota; class Gammaproteobacteria; order Moraxellales; family Moraxellaceae; genus Acinetobacter; species Acinetobacter sp. AB03. Next base: position 352 of record NZ_JBUEBA010000017.1, read on the forward strand.
TCGGAACCTCTACCTTTAGCCCTCTAATTTCAAGCACTTTGGTCGGTGCATAACGCTGTAAGCTGTCATTAATGAGTTCTTCAGTTTTTTGTCGGTACAACTGCAATTGTGCTTTGCCCATCCCTAATACATCGGCTGTTAATTTCTGAGCGCCCCCTTTCTCTGGCTGTTCAGGGTTATAACGCTTAAAAAACTGCTCAGGTGTTCGCTCTATTCCATCCACATGGCGTTCACTATAAATCAGATGCAAATGGGGTTGTTCTTGACCACCTAGACTACCAACATGATGATGGATAGCACAGCTATAAGGATATTGATAACGGTCAGCAAACTCTTGAATAAACTGCTCTGCCAATTCGATACGTTGTTCCGATGTAAGCTCTTTTGGTAATGCCACCACCAAACTTGAACAGACTCGACCATTTTTACGTTCATACAGATCCGAGGCCTGCCAAAATTCTTCCGGATTCCCCTCGGCAAAGCTCGGCATATTACCTGAGCAAACAAACTCAAGTTGTTCATGAACATGATCTTTATGTTGTGCAAATTGTGCAGTTCGAGTGATGTAGTGAAAGCGCTCTTTGGCCGTTCTAGGCTTGTTATTTTTACCACCTTTTTGGGGCGGATTTTTACTGTTGTGTTCAAGATTACAGAAGAACATATTTGCGTCTAGCCCTCACGTTATTTTTGATGTTGTAACGACACTTTTTTTGCAGCAACACACATTTTTGATGTTGTAACGGTAGATCGCTATTGCAGAAACAAATGTCAAAAATGCAGCAACAGTACTCTGATAGATACAAATCAATAACTTACGTCTCTAATGGCCTGCGGAGCACGAGGAGAAGTGTTTCTAATTCGATATAATTGCGTTAGTAATTATATCGAATTAGAAACACGGAAACGAGCTAATAAATTAAATAAAATGTTCCCACATTTTATTTAATTTATTCATGCCGCCATATGCTACTCTACTGATATCTGATTCATGTGTTTTTTGGGGTGCTGATCATGGTGAAACGAGGTCGTCCTGCTAAAGTTTTATCAAATGAAGATCTGATTCAATTGCAGCAGTTTTTAGAAAAATTACCGTTCCTAACAGAAATTCAATCTCATGTTTTAAGTTCATTATTATCTACAGAAAAATTTGATGAAGAGATATTCAAAAAGTTTAAAACTGTAGATCGCTATAGAGTGCTATATCAACAACGCCAAATCTTACTTGAACAGATCAAACTCAAAGCACATAACCAACAAAAACTAATGGACAATGAAGTTGAAATTTTAAGTTTGGCCCAACAAGATCAGGATCGAGACACCTGGTTTAGACTAGAGCGAGCCTTAGAGTCTTATCAAAAAATCCATAAGGCGGTTCTCAATGACCGTATACGCCTCGAAAATGAGCATAAACGCGAAGTTCTAAACAAATCGAGGAAAACCCTTACCGAAGCACAAATCAAGCGTAATGAGGAAAACAGACGCAAATATGAATTAGGTGGTGCAGTATTAGCAGCCTTTAAAAAATTGAATATTGATATTAGTTCGGAAACACCAGATCAAATCACCAATAGAATTGTCAATAACACTCAATTCGCATATAGCGTAAGAACAAGTAAAATATTTAAAGAGATTACTGAACAGAACAACAATTTTTTTAAACGACAAAATTTATTTCTTGATGTTCTTGAAGGCCTATCAACTTGGGAAAGTAATCATAAGAAACTATCAACGATAGAAATTGAAAAACACCAACATAAACATGAATAGTCCTGATTATTTCAACTTAGAGTCCCCATAGTTGAGCGAGTGTCTACGAGCGACACAATCAAAATTCGCGCCTAGACTCTCTGAAAAACCGCTTTTTAGGCTGCGAAGCCTAAATAAGCGTAAATCACATGCAGAAAATTGAGCCTAGACCGAGCGTAGCGAGTAAAAAAGCTCTATGAGCAAAGCGAATTCCGAGTTGTTTTTGCTTTTTGCTAATTCACGGAAACTTTAACCAAAAAATTGCCCCAACGAATCGAGCGAAAGCGAGATTCAATAGAGTTTGAGCGAAGCGAAAACCAAGGGCAATTTTTCATGATGTATGCTTTTAATTATTTTAAATGCTTTTAAATGCTTTTAACCAGCCTGAAAGCCTTGATACGAAATGGTTTCAGAGTCCATTAAACTAGGTTTATCGATCCATTAAACTAGGTTTATCGACCCATTAAACTAGGTTTATCGACCTTTAAAGCTAGGTTTATCGACCTTAAAGCTAGGTTTATCGACCTTAATAATTTAAATAGACACACTCATTTAAATAGTCTATTTTACAGACTAGTTTAATTAAAAATTTATTATTAGAAATGAGTGAATTAGTCGTTAAAGATAATGCCTTAATTCAGGCTAGCTATACGTTAGATACCGTTGAACAGCGATTAATTCTTCTAGCTATTGCTGAAGCCAGACAAACAGGCCATGGGATAACAGAAAATAGTTTATTGGAAGTACATGCCAGTAGTTATATAAATACGTTCAATGTTGAAAAGCATACTGCCTATACAGTCCTTAGAGATGCGTCAAAAAGCCTCTTTGATAGATATGTCACATACCATGACGTTAATCCTAAAACAGGTAAGGATCGTAGTTTCCATTGCCGTTGGGTTGATAAAATAGGTTATGAAGCTCAGTCAGGCATTGTCTTTTTAAGATTCACTCAAGATATCGTTCCTCTCATAACTAGGCTAGAAGAAAACTTTACTAAATATGAGTTACAGCAGGTTTCACGCCTAACCAGTTCTTATGCTATTCGGCTCTACGAATTGCTGATTCAATGGCGATCAGCAGGAAAGACGCCTGTGTTTGATCTGTCTATCTTTAGACAGCAATTAGGCGTTGAATCTCACCAATACAAAACTATGAGCAATTTCAAAACCTATGTTTTAGATTTCGCACTCAATCAAATAAATGAGCTAACCGATATAACAGCTAAGTATGAACAACATAAGAAAGGACGTACCATTTCAGGATTTTCGTTCACTTTTAGACAGAAAAAAAATGCCTCGAAAAAAGAAATTAAGAATGAAAATCTCTCAGATTTTTTCTCAAAAATAACTGATCCTCAACGTCACCTATTTGCCAATAAGCTCTCTAGACTATCTGAAATGAGCATTTACTCTCAAGGTACAGAAACCTTCGAACAGTTTGCTGTCCGCATAGCAGAAATGCTTAAAGACGCTCAAAAATTCGAAGAATTATTCCCTTATCTTCAAAAAGTTGGCTTTGCATCTGCCTAAAATTTAAACTTGATCATTTGTCTATTAGACAGTCTAATAGACAGTCTATTTTTACAAGTTTAGGCATAGGTTTACAGGATGAAAACCCTTACAGTTCTTGAACTTTCCAAGCTCTACAACATCAATAGACAAACGATTTACAACAACATAAAGAAAGGAATTTTAAGTAAAAATTCTGAGAATAAGATTGATCTAGCGGAAGCAATCCGTGTTTTTGGGGAACCCGTCAAAAAACAGGATGTAAAAGAATCTGTAAAAGTAGACAGTCCAAATTCGGCAGAAGTTTTACTGCTTAGACAGCAGATAGACATGTTGAAAAATCAGCTTGATGATGCCAAAGATCGGGAATCTTTCTATCAAAACCAAATTGAAACGATGCAACGCCTATTAGAAGCCCCAAAACCTAATATGACTACGTTTACCGATCAAGAATTAGTGCAACCCAGCATAGTCAAACCAGATCCCGAACCTGACACAGCAGAAGCTAAACATGACGGATTGACTACTCTGGAGCAGAGGGAAAATAAGCGGATTCCCGTACCGGAGCACGTTGAACAGGAGCCGGAGAAAAGAGGCTTTTGGAGCCGTTTTTTTAGACCCTATGATTAACCACGATTGTTTAACTGATATGAACAAAGTTGTGGAACATTGATCAAATAATAGGCGTGGAACGTGAAAAATCATAAAAAAAGCCCACCAGAGGGTATGTGGGCTAAAATCATGTAACTACAGCATTGATTTCTAAAGATAATTATAACGCATTTCGTATAAGGTGTATTATGTTAATTTTAGAAATTCTAAAAAAGGGATAGTTTTTAACTATCCCTTTATCTTGTAAAAATTATCTTAGTAATAATACTGGTTTTGTAGAACTTGATAACAATTTGGTCGTCGTACTACCAATAAAAAACTGGCGTATCTTTGAATGACCATATGCACCAATCACAATCATATCAATAACGTTTTTTTCTTGATAATCCAATATAGATTTCTCAACATCACCTTCAAGCACACTATCAATGACATCAAAACCATTATTTGCAAGTAGCTCTTTTGCCCAAGTGACTTGTGATGTCATATCACTATTTGGCTTACCAACATATACCACATGAGCTGTCAGGGTTTTTAATAAAGGGCTATTTGCAATTTTGTCTACACAAATACGTGCAGTAGGACTTCCATCAAAAGCAATTAAAAATGACTGAGGTGGACTAAACGGTGAGGATGTGATTAACACGGGTTTATGAAGAGCACGAACAACATTTTCAATATGGGTTCCAACTTTACTGGAATTGTGCTCGGTTTCAGTTCCATGCTTACCCATAACAAGAACTCGAATATCCTCTTCCATTCCCATGATTGTTTCTAAAAGACTGCCATGGCGTTGAAAGCTTTGAGCATCAATAGAGAACTTCTCCAATAGATAGTTTTTTGCTTCCCGAAGAAGAATTTGGCCATGCTCTAGCTCAATTTTCCCCTTACGTTCTTCCAGTTCAACCAACTCGTTTAGCAAGGTTTCTCGACTTCCTAGACCAATTGCACCACTTAAATCTTGTGGTGCTTTCGCTTTTGGCTTATCAATGACATGCAATAACTGAAGAGGTGAATTCAATTTATCGCTAAACCAAGCTGCATAATCACAAACGGTATTTGTTGCTAATGATCCATCAATACATGCAATAATTTTTGACATAATTCATCCCTCTTAGTGGCTATTTAAGCGATCTAAAGCATCTGGCTTATCATGGATACCAAACTTATCGACTAACGTTTTACTGGCTTCATTCATTCCAATCAGTTCGACTTCTGTTCCTTCACGTCTAAACTTAATGACCACTTTATCTACGGCAGCGACCGCAGACACATCCCAAAAGTGAGCCTGACTAACATCAATCACAACTTTTGAAAGTGCTTCTTTGAAATCAAATGCAGACGTAAATTTATCTGCCGAGCTGAAGAACACTTGACCCGTCACCGTATAAGTACGGGTACTTTCAGGTTCATTAAATTCGGACTGAATTGCCATGTAGCGTTCAATTTTGTTAGCAAAAAATAATGCAGAAAGAAGAACACCGACTAATACGCCATAAGCCAGGTTATGTGTGGCAACAACCACAACCACTGTCGCTATCATTACGATATTGCTAGAGAAGGGATATTGGCGAATATTGCGCAGTGAATCCCAGTTAAATGTTCCGATTGAAACCATGATCATTACGGCAACCAGTGCAGCCATTGGAATGACTTTGAGCCAGTCACTGATAAACACCACCATAATTAACAGGAAGACCCCCGCACTAAAGGTAGATAAACGGGTACGACCACCAGATTTCACATTAATAATTGATTGACCGATCATGGCACAGCCTGCCATTCCGCCTAAGAAGCCTGAAGCGACATTGGCAACGCCTTGTCCTTTACACTCACGGTTTTTATCACTGGTGGTATCTGTTAAATCGTCGACAATCGTTGCTGTCATCATAGATTCAAGCAAACCGACGGCTGCTAATCCCAGTGAATAAGGCAAAATAATAGCTAAAGTTTCAAGATTTAAAGGAATATCAGGAAGCAAGAAAATTGGAAGAGTATCTGGTAATTGCCCCATATCACCTACGGTTCTTACATCTAAACCAATGAACAAGGCAAAGAGCGTGAGGAGTACAATACAGATGAGGGGAGAGGGTAAAAGCTTGCCTATTACTGGGATATAGGGGAATAGATAAATAATGGCTAAACCACCAATTGTCATCGCATAGACATGCCATGTCACATTGGTGAGTTCAGGCAATTGGGCCATAAAAATTAGAATAGCCAAGGCATTCACAAAGCCAATCACAACCGACTTTGACACAAAGCGCATCAATGCACCTAATTTTAGATAGCCTGCTAGGATTTGAATAAATCCTGTCAAAATTGTGGCTGCTAATAAGTATTGCAGACCATGCTCTTTAACCAGTGTGACCATTAATAAAGCCATAGCACCAGTTGCAGCAGAAATCATCCCTGGACGACCGCCTACGAAAGAAATCACCACGGCAATACAGAATGAAGCATATAACCCTACCTTAGGGTCGACACCTGCAATAATTGAAAAGGCAATTGCTTCAGGAATTAGAGCCAAAGCAACAACAATACCCGCAAGAACATCCCCGCGAATATTGGAGAACCATTGTTCTCGAATAGTGGATAACATGAAAATAGCCTATTTTTTTAAATTTTAGGAAAGGCTAGTGATGTGATATATGACACACAAGCTACTACACCACATCACTAGACAGTGATGAGTTATTTACTGTTTTAAGAGATAAATAAACTTATGGTGGCGTAAGTGTCATATTAAGAAAGATATCTATTTTGGAGGGTTTCGGGGGCAATGATAGCAGTTAGGCCCTTTTCTATCCACCCTAACCGCAGTACTGAAGTAAAAGTAAGAATGATCATAGATAATTTTAGAATTGATTTATGTCCATTTAACATAATGGGCGTTATACGAAACGCATATAAAAATAGTTTTATATTTCAAAAAGTTATGTTATAAAAAATCGGGGACGCAAACCCGAAAAGCCGACTTGGAAACAAGTCGGCTTTTTTATG
>NZ_JBUEBA010000018.1:0-6889 GCF_058107045.1 Acinetobacter sp. AB03
GGGGTCCTAGGGATTTTGCCTCCATATATTGCAAAAACCTCTGAAGCCCCCGTCTGCCGTGGCTTGTAGAGGGGTATCAACTTTCATTTCTAGGTCGATAGCCCTCAATCGGTGCCATTAAGTCCTCCAGTTTTGGCAGTTCGCCCGTCGGCGCGAACGTGTATGTACCCCGGAAGTTGATGTTCTCCCAAGCTACCGGTGAGGCCCGCTTGACTGTTTCCTGGTATCTGTCATTGCGCTGTTCCTCGAAGCTGTCCAGCAGGTTACTGAGTACTTTCGAGTTGAAGTAGATGATGGCATTAGCCACCAGTCGGGCACTTTCGTTCCAGATTTGGATCTCCTCATCGCTATTGCCTCGGAACCGGTCGCCGTTGACGTTGCTGATCGCCCGACGCAACTGGTGATAAGCTTCACCCCGGTTCAGCGCTCGCTGCACATGGTTTCTAAGGCTGGCGTCATCGATGTAGTTCAGCAGATACTGGGCCTTCAGTAACCGGTTGTATTCAGTCAGAGCCTCCAGTAACGGGTGGTTGTGCTTGTAGCCGGAGAGTTTACGCACCAACGTAGCTTGGCTGGTTTTCCGCTGGGCTAGAGAGACTGCGATCCGCTGGATGGTGTCCCAGTGGTCTATGATGCGTTTCGTGTTGATCGGCTTGCGCAACGATAGTTTCACGCGCTGATTTTCGTCTTCGGTGATGTTGAACAGCTCATTGATGACCTTGCCAACCCGGGCATATCGGGGGGCGAACCGATAACCGAACAGATCGAGCAAGGCAAAGTTCACATGATTTACCCCATGAGTGTCAGTTGAGAGCATGTCCGGGATAATCTCAGTACTGTTGTTCATCAACAGGTCAAAGATGTAATGGGATTCATGTTCGTTGGCGCCGATAACCCGGGCATTGATGGCCATATGATTGGCATTCAGACTGACCGCCGAGACGCCTTTGCTGGTACCGAAGTATTTTGAGGAATACCGTGTACGGAACGTCTCGCGCTTGGCTTCGAACTTCTGACCATCGGCACTGGCATGCAGACTGTCATCCTGGATGTTGTAGTGCTTGAAGATGCTCAGTCGTGTGGTAGCGTTGTTGATACGGTCATTGGCCGCATTCAGGGTTTCCAGCCGAAGGTAGTTCGCCTGGATAGTGCTGAGCTGATCATAGGTCCGATCGGAGATCTGAGCGATGCCATAGATGCCCTGATTAGTGGCATTGGCGATCAAGATCGCCAACAGGTCCACTTCGTATTGACGGCTTTTCGAGTTCATGCCCAGCACATGCTCGAAGTCGTCAATGAATCCGGTATCCTGATCCACCACGCGCAAGACATCGGCAACGCTGATCGCTCTCATTTGTTGGAAGAACGGATTATTCACCAGGTGTTTCTTACTGGCTGTAGGCAACCGCCAAAGGTGTTTGCCGCCTTTCGGGCGCAGTATCACGTCCCGATTGTCCGAACGTTCCAAGTATTCGCTGACCTCGTGTAACCGAAGGGTCAGCTCATCCGCCATACGCGGGATCAGTCGCGTCGGATCCTTGGAGATTTTCGGTTGCTGCGTACCCTCGACCAAGACCTGCTTCTGGTTTTTCCAGGTCTGTGGCTTCACCAGATCATCCTCTAACGCCCGATATCGAATGACTTCCGGCAGCATTAGCTGGCCGTTTAACCGGTTGGGAATCTGCAGGTACAGGAACCATTCATACCTGGCTTTATCTATACTGCCATCGGGTTTTAGCAATAGTGGTCGTGTGGCTTTCGGCGGTAGACGCTGATCAATGCAGGCATCGCCGAGCATATTGCCGGCGACCAGATCCAACCGAGCTTGGTCTAAGATCCGGGCTAACCGTTGCGTTTTGTCGGTGCCTTCCATGCGCAGACAGCAAAAGAGCGACCGTAACAGGCCGGTTCGCAATGTGGATTCCGTGTCCAGGTGTTGCCAGAACGCTTCCTCCGCTGACTGTTTCTGATTGCTCAGGTATCGGCAGACCGAGTTCAGGTCGTTGGCACTGAGAAACTGGAAAGCCTGTTGCTGTACCGCGTGGAAGGAAGTATTAGGGTCGATGCGGTCATCCACGAACAGGTGCAGGATCTCAGCGGCTTTACTCACGTTGCGGGCTGCCTTTTGCCAGTCTTGATAAACCCGTTCCTGCGCCATCTGATGCGCTCGTTGCTTCACCTGTCGAGTGTGATGGATGAACCCTTCCGCAATGCGCTCCAAGCCCTGCTGGTACCGAGACTGCAGATAGCACAGCAGGTACAAGCATTGGTTAGCAGGCGACTGACGCTTAAGTTTAGCACCGTAATAATCAACCCGTTCGGCATAGTGATGCTGGTTTTTCTGGGACAGAGAAAGCGAGTCGAGTACAGTCGTCACATCCTCCATTAGCGGTTGAATATGGTTATACACCGCCAGCTCTTTCTGCAGCTCGGTACCGGTGAAGTTGCGAGCGCTCCCGCGCAGCTGCTTCAATGTAAAGTGGTCTTCATCGGAAACCAGTGTCTGCAGCATATTCTTTAAGCTTTGGCTGCAAGCGGCATTGATCTGATCATACAATCGTTGCTGATGTTGATTAATCACCTGACTGACGATCTTCTGCAGGGTACTATAGGCAGGAATGGCGATCTTCTGGTGGGCCAGGTACTCGATTGCTGCGTCAAAGAGTGCGCGGGGTGCCACCCAGCTTTCAGCGCAGACCAGCAAATGTTCAACAAGCCGGGGTTGATGTTGCTTATCTTTCCAGCTGTTGACTCCAGCAATTGATAAAACACGCTCATAGATGCGGGATTTTTGGTCCGCTTTCAAACTAAAGCGCCGAAACTTGAGGTCTTTAAAGTGAAATCGCGCAATAAATGCCAAGTCATCCTGCATGGATTTATAACTCGGGTTGAGCAGGATCGGTTTGCATTTGAAGTAGCCCAACAATGCAACGGCAACACAACGGTACTTGCGTTGCCGTATTCTGGATAGCTCCGCAAGTTCTTTATCATTTAGCGCGAAGTAAAACCGCTGATAAGACTCGTTGAAGGAAGGAACGCTGTATAAATCCTCGATTTCCGCGGCAGTGAGAATTGATAGCCGTTTGTCTCTGCTCATTCTTTGACCTAAAGGTCAAAGAAGATAACAAATTTTTGGTGAATTAGAAATTAATAGCCCTCTACAGGCCACGGCAGACGGGAGCTTCAGAGGGTTTTGCGATATATGGAGGCAAAATCCCTAGGACCCCATTTTGTCTCTCTCACACTTTTGAGTAAGCCTCAAATTAATTGAAAAGATCATGAAAACTGTTTTGAACGTCAGACCGTGCGATCGGCGCTGTTTCTTGCTGCACAACTTCATCAATCAAATAAGCAACAGGACTTACAGATTGGCTTTTTGTGAAAGTCGGTGCACCAACTTCAGCGATAAACTTCTCGCTAATCGGTTTTTTTATTTCTAAGCGATACACACGGCGCAGCTTGTTTAAGCAATCAGACATCGATCCATCGCCAATACCGTGACGGGTTTTCTTGTTATCACGAGTCTTAAACGTGAAGTATGGAAAATGTTTGGCCATGACTGCAGTAATGTCTTTACCAACCAGGTAAATGTGGCTGTGTGTTTCGTAGAAGTGGGTAAATGACGCCTCTACGTGATAAGCAGCCAACAAGCTTTTTGCTTGTGGGTCAGTGATAACCGATTTAACTTGGTTAATCATTTTTTTGGCAATTGTTTTGTTATTCATGATGAACACCTTATAAATTTGATTAATTAGATTGAGTTAATGCTAGTTGCGTAAAAATACGTGATAGGCACACTTTACATGTAACAAGGTGCGGTACCGTGTCCACGGTAACATCACCTACTTTCATTTTGAATTCTTTCTTTGCTTCATCTGCAGGGAATAAGCCTCCAGCTGAGCACAAGTACTGGTTTTTCTCACGAACCAATTTAGATCCTGAGTAGTCTTCAGCAAAAACCAAGTGAGTCACTGTATTTGATTTCTCACCATCGCGTTGCTAAAACCTTGGTGGACCATTCCTCCCACAAATTGAACTTTTTAGCTTGTTCAACCATATGGTGCAGATCTGCAGTAGAAATTCTAACTGATGGCATTGAAGGGTTATTTACTGATTCTGGCGCACGAGTTACACGAACAAGTTCTATAACTTCATGAGCTTCAATTGGACCATATTTGCGATCAAGGTTTTTGCTCAATAATTCATTAATAGTAGCCATTTCAACTCCAAGTTTTAAGCGTTGTGCTTCTAATTGTTAATTTTAAGATAGAACCTAAACCAAAAAACTTTTTTGAAATTATTTATTATTGTTTTACTGATCCTTGCTGCGACTTTTAACAGATAGCAGCTAAAAATGGTAATGAGGATGCTATTAAAATGATGGAAGCAATTAAGGAACCATAAAAATAAGCATTGATCCTGGTGCGCCAGATCTAGCGCTGGCCACAACCAAATTTCTAAACCTTTTTTTAATCAACTAAAAAAACATCGAATGCGGTTTTCAACTGCCAAAAAGTGAAGCAATAGACATGCTTCACTAGTTATTGTTATTAAACTTCAGTCAATTCATTAATATCTAGGATATGAACGCCGTTTGATGTCAGTAGCCAACATGGGAGGGTATGTGCTTCAGTGACTTGAAGTATGAGGCTGTTAAGAGTGTCACTAGATTTTTTGCAGTAAAGGCAATCAGGCTCAGGATTGCTACCATCATCATCAATCAATGGCGTGTCAGCAATTAAGCGGTATGAAGCATACTTAATGATGTCAATATCATCGGCATTGATTGGCTCTTTTGAGCTTAGGAGTACTTGCTCTAAGCTGAATGCTTCAGGTTCAATCCATTTAACCTTGCTGGTGTTTGCAATCTGGTAACTTAACTGAGTGCCATCAGCAAAAAACACGACAAATTGACCATCTTCAATGTGCTGTACTTTAAAATTGCATGGAATGGTGAATGTGTTGTAGTAATTCATGGGGTTTCTCCAAGTTGTAGGCGTTGAGCCTAAGTTGATTAATCGTTTAAAACAGATTCGATAAAAGAGAGTATTTCAGCTTTAAGAGATGCTGAAATGGTTGCAGTATTTAACTGGCTTAAATACATATCAGCTTTGTCTTTTATTTCTTTTGACGTTGCGGTTTTACGAATTAAAACTAATGTATTCCACATATTAAAACCTTTAAGGATAGTGATTAAATCTATATTCATTATACAAAGCGCAATAGCTGTTTAATTTTTCTTAAAATTTAAAAATTCAAAACCTTTTTAATCAATTAAAAAACATCGAATGCGCTTTAAAAAATGCCCAAAAGAAAAGGGATAAGGTTTTACGCTTATCCCTGTTTGGGTTTTAGATATGGCAATCAACAATCGTGATTATATAGTCGCTTGGAAAGCTCTTGAGCAAGGCTTGGTTTTTGTTTTCCCAATCTTCTTCCTTGCGAATATCCTGTCCAAACATGCCACACTCTGAACCTGTCCAGTCGCCTATTTCATCACCACTGGTCGCATCTAAGAAACAGTATGTACCGAATGGGTTTGCTGATTTTTTAGCTACGAATTCTTCACGGCTCACCAAAAATTCATCAAAATCATAGCCACTCAAGCCATAAAACTTATCAGTGTCATTGGCTCTAATTGTTTTGATTGAATCTTGGTTATGATAAATGTCACGCTTTTCATTGACTGTTTCGATTGATTCATCAGCCCACAATTCACTTAATGGACGCCAAGTACGTGAAGCATCACCGATACATTTTTCAAAGTAGTCATAAACACGGTTGGCTTCGGTTTTTAAACGGTTGATTTCGGATTCAAAATCAAGCTCACCAATCGGGCAACTATTCACATTACGTCCATCAAGACGCAACAGCATGTTTTTCCAACGTCCTCCGATTTCATACCAATCGTATTTCGGATTCGGGTTGGTGGTGGTGAAGTAATCGACCACTTTGCCATCAGCATCAAGCTCTATCCATTCTGTCCAACTTTCATCAGGTTTTTCACCTGTCAAAACAGTTGGCGTAACTTCTTCGTTATACCAATTAATGAACTGTTGAAGCTCAAACACTTCAGTACATGGCACATCTTTTTGATGCCATTGAATGAACATGCCTAAATCACGAATGCGACTTGAGTACGTACCATCATCGTTTTTGACCTGTACCACTGATAAATGCTCACCGCCGTTCGGGAAGTCAGCAAAAATATCACCTTTGTTGTTTTTGATGGCATCAAGCTCTAAGTCTGTTGCATCACGCACGAAACGAGGGTCGTCAAGAAACGCATAGCGTTCTTCACCATCATCTAAGATAGGCTTTGAGTTTTTCATCAAAGTGATTTCTGTCGATTCGTATTGGTCTTTAATTTCGTCCAATGATGATTCTGAAATGCAATATTTGTTTTTAATGCCTGAGCATTCAAATTCGTAAAATGGTTCTAGGGCATCTACAACATCACCATCAGGGGTGGTAACTACTGCAACTGTGAAATGTGACATTTTAAAATCTCCAAGTTTTGAGCCGTGTGCTCTACATCTGAGATTCCATAATAGCTATTAAGTGGCGTTTATAACTTTTTCTTAAAATATAAATGAAGCTGAATATAACAACGGTAGTGATTCAGCAATGAAAATATTTTAATCAATTAAAATCACCGTATACGTTGAATAAAAGTAATATCAATTATTTCTATTTAATGAAATAAAATAAGGCTCACATATTAAAATAACCTGATTACATAGATCTATATCAAAAAAAGCAATTTAGTTCATTAAGCTGATAACTTAAAGTCATAAGGAATCCTATATTTAGGGTTTATAATTTATATGTTAAAGAAAATAAATAAAAGATGGCAATAATTAATAGTTGCCATCTTTTTGAGTTCTAG
>NZ_JBUEBA010000019.1:0-6820 GCF_058107045.1 Acinetobacter sp. AB03
AGGTCTCGCATTGACTCTCAACAACAATGGATTCAAGCCAATATTGAAGGTTTTTATGGTAATTTAAATCCATTAATTAAGATTTTTGAAATATGCTTTATTCAAAATACCTAAAATTTAAGTAGTCGAAGCCCACAATCCTTAATGAGCCATCATCTTTGCTTCAATCCACTGATTAATTTCCCAAATGAACCAACAATCACGATTCTTAGAAATCTTAATACTCTTCGGGTAATTTAGGATCGTAATATTCAGATTACTTATCCAGAATTGAATAGATCGTTAACTTAGATAGACTTTTAAGCAATGTAACTTGCCGCATGTTTATCAACATATGTCTCAAAAAAGTCTGCCCATACATAGATTTATGGCGTTTAGTGCTTAAATTTCAGATTAATCTTCGTCTGATGACCTGAATGGATGTTACAGATTACATGCAGGTGAATTACTCTGTGGCTGTATCATGGCTTTTGTGCAATCCAATCCATTTGATCCGAATGTTCTCTTTTGCAATAAAGCAGCCTCTTCTGCTTTTCCTGAACCAACGAACTATGTCATTGATTTGATTCAACCGACAACAGTGATGCTGAATCAAATCTCCAAAGAAGGGATTAAATGCAAGAAATGTGGTAAGAAAAAGATAGGGGATGGAAGTTATTATCCGTCTAATTGGAACCAGCCCATGAGTCGAGATCAGTTGAGTAAGAATCATTTTAAATGAATAAGAGAAGGATGGCTTACCTCACTTCTCCGAATAACAATGCTATGCTTTTCAACCAAGGTTATAAATTGGCAACTACATTTCATTCTTCTTCATGCTGGTCCTATAGCCTGTAGACAATTACTACATCATTTGCATTCAATGCTCAATACAGCCTGTCAGCAGAACCGCAGCGATACTTTTTTTCGTGCATACATGTAGTGTTTAAATCCATTCATTTTTCAATGATCCTCTGCCGTTTATCACATTTATGGTCGATCTTTAACCTTGTGAAAAATGCACATACCGATCCCTTCAAACTGTCAAATTTATGTATGCATGACATTTAAAGAAAATTATCTGATCAATTTTTTTAGGTAAAATTCATCAAGAAAAAAGTTATTATTATTCATAACATCACCAATAACCACATAAAAACAATAATTTAATAAATTATTCTTCCAATTTTTTTATATTTAGTGTTATTTGAGTTTGAAGCAATGTACTATGATAAGATTAACCCGTTAGGTCAGGTGGCCTAACTTAAATAAAAAAGTCTCCGACAAACCCGGTACGGTTCAATTTAGTAATAAATCCCTAAGGTATGGTCCTTCTGCCAATACTTGGCCTTATGATAAAAATATTAAAAAATGGTTTAAGTTTTGGGGACACCCATTAAACAATGAAAATTTAGGTTCAGACTTTGATAAATGTATTATTCAAACTAATTGGGCCTATACGAGTAATGCAGATATAGAAAGCTATAATCGTTTCTTAGAAAAAGAAGCAGTTGATAATTTTATTCATCATATTGAAGTTTTGAGACCCAAAGTAATTTTATTTATGGGTAGTAAGCTTATTAATTTTCTGAGAAATATAGATGTTTGGGATAGGTTTACTGCTATTGTTGGTCCAGAAATAGAACCCTTAAAAATGGTACAAAAAACAGATTTTGATGGTACTCGATTTAAAGTTTACTTTGATAATTTTGAACAATGCCAAGTTGTGTGCTTACCACATCCATCTAGTAGTAGAGGTCTATCTGATGAATATATCAAATTATTTGAACCAGAATTAGGAACAATCATTACTGAATATAAGAAACAAAAGGGTATTCTATAAAACTAATTATGAAAAAAGTCCATCTCATCCAAGCAGATATAACAGCTTTTGCTGTACATGCCATCGTTAACTCAGCAAATAAATCTTTGCTTGGTGGTGGGGGACTTGATTATGTGGTTCATAAAAAAGCTGGACCATTGATGAAAGAAGAATGTATTCGTCTAAATCAACAAAAAGGTGGATGCCCTACAGGTCAAGCAGAAGTAACAACAGCAGGTAATCTGCCTGCTAAATACCTTATTCATGCGGTTGGACCACGATGGTTAGATGGCGAACACAATGAGCCACAATTGCTTTGTGATGCTTATAGTAATGCACTATTCAAAGCTAATGAAATTCATGCACTCACTGTTTCTTTTCCATGTATTAGTACAGGTGTTTATGGTTTTCCACCTCAAAAGGCTGCTGAAATTGCGATTGGTACTATACTCTCTATGTTGCCTCAATATGATCATGTTGCAGAAGTATTTTTTATCTGCCGAGAGGATGAAAATTATTTAATTTATAAGAATCTTTTATCGAATATCGATGATCCAAATATTCAGATTCTGATTTCTTAGTTTAAATTATCGAAAGCTCGTATAAGAATTCAGCCACAATTTTGGCTAATAATTCATGTTCTTCTTGTGATTCAACAATATCGACCATCAAATCATCTAAACCTGTTTGTTCCTGAATGGTAACACCTTGAATTTCGAGATAAGTCAGCATTACAGCTAAACCAGTTCTTTTATTACCATCAACAAAAGCATGACCTTTTGAGATAGCTATACCAAACCATGCTGCGATCTCAAAAATGTCGCTTACATTACTGTAATACATCTGCTGATCTATACGGCTTAATACGCTTTCTAGCTTTTCAATATGACAGCCTATTCGCCCTACGCCAGTTTGTAATAGGATCTCATCATGCACAGCAATGACGAATGTTGAGCTAATCAAACTCATTTATAAGCAAGCTCTTGGATTTCAGCTTTATGCTGATTAATGACTCGTTTTGCACTATGCATCACAACACGTTTAGTCGCTTCGTCATTGCTAAATTGGATTGGTAATACTTGACCCGAAACCTTTTCACGATTTGAAATTTGATCAAGGCTATAGTCTTTTAAACGCTTTCTCATCTTCATACCCCTATTAAAAGAGAATTTCATTTTAGCCTAAATTAAACAATTAAGTACGATAGTGAGGATCTTTTCTTGGAATAGCATTTTCTGAATCTATATCAAAGAAATCATAAATTTTAGTGGCTATTACTGTGTTAAATAATTTTTTGTCCATATACACGATTGCTTTTTCTTTATTTGCGTCGAAAACTACCCTACCCCTTGGAATCTGTTCATATTCATAATGACGTAGTTCTGGGTATACACTTTGCATATTTTTCCAATAATCGACATGTGTATATGGACTATCAATTAAGCCTATTGAATCTGCATCATTTAAATTGAATGGATGAGCTATGCCGATAACTTGCTTTTGCAAAAACCAAAAAATTCCTATTTTCATTTTTCATCAACTGATTAATTTCCCTAAAATTAACATAATACACCTTATGCGAAGTCAACAGCTTTTTAAAATATCTTTGTTTTTTCATATAGTTAAAAATTTTTCATCCTCCTGAAAAACAATGAAAAACCGACTTGGAAACAAGTCGGTTTCTTTTTGAGTAATTCTGATACTTCTTGCCAATAAAAATGATCAATATTTAATCAATTTGTCATTTTTCTCTGGCTTATCAATACCCCACATCCCGAAACTATCCCCAATTTCTGCGGACAACTCTTGGGATAAAAAATAACCAATTTTGTACGCTTTGGCTCACACCAATTCCGGCCCTTTGCGCCTATACGATCTGGCTGCAATTTCCTATGATGGATTCATCAGGAACAGGAAGTTCCACACAATAATAAGAACATAGATACGCACAAGGACTGTAAGGTACGACAGGAGTTATACCGAGCGAACCCATACGAAAAAGCCCAACAGGATGTTGGGCTTTTTATTATCTATATTTAAGGGTTAATCAATCTTAGTCGATTCATTTTGGTTGATAAATTTAATCAGCGAATTTTGGACAAACTCATCAAGTTCAATCTCTTTTTCTTTTATGATGGTTTCTATCTTTGCTATAGTTTCGCTTTCTAAATCGAACTCTATTTCAGCTGATGTTTCCATAAGTAAATCATAGTTATTTTCGACCATCTTTTTAAAGGTTTCTTTTAGATCATTTTTCGATGGAATATTGAAAGATAAGCGTAATGAGCTATTGATAATTTCAACATGGGTATACCCTAAATATTCAGTACTTTTTCCAACAAATCCTAAGTGCTTCATAAAAAACCTTAAATGAATATAGTAAATAGCTCTCAAAGGAGAGCCATTTAAATTAAGCCAGACTCTCTTTTACAAATTTTGGATCAACAATAAATAATCGAATAAGCGATGTTGCTGCTCCTGATGGTCTTCTCGCACCTTGTTCCCAGGATTCAAGGGTACGTCTTGATACGCCAAGAATCTTAGCAAACTGATCTTGTGTTAGTTGAGCCTTTCTACGAGCTAACGCAACATCTGTCTCAGTGATTACTGTTCTTTTCGCTGCATTATTAGCAAGCATATCGTCGATGCCTTGTAATATTTCAGCTTCAATATCCCTAGTTTCTTCAAAAGATTGCAGTTCTTTTTCAGTCATTAAACGAGTCATTTAGTTTCTCCACCAATGTTTGAAGAGTCTTCTTACTAAGCTGTACAGTTTGCTTTTTACTGTACAAGGTTAATAACCAAATCTCTCCATTTGCTAAACGATTAAAGTAGATGACTCTGACACCACCACTTTTACCTCTACTACCGCTAGTCCATCTAATCTTACGAATACCGCCTGCATTAGGCTCAACATCTCCTGCTTCAGGGTTTAATGCTAAAAATGTTTTGAATTCCTCATATTCTTCCTGAGTCCAATAAACAAGACAGTATTTAGTAAATAATGGGGTCTCACATATTGTATACATTTCTTGCATTCATACTACCTTGTAGTAGTTTATTTTATACCACTTTGTGGTATTTTAAAATACTAATTTTTAATTCATAGGATTAAAGACGATGTACTATTTTGCAGAGGATCCCTTCTAGGTAATGTTACCTAGGAGGAACAATGAAAAGACTAAAACATCAATACAGGCAATCAATACAAAGTACTCGACATGATTATCTTTGGAAAATTTACCCTAATGTCAGAAGCTCTATATTTAAGAAATTCAGTACTCAGCAAGAACGTAGCTTTTATTTCTTACATCGTATTGAATACAAAAGCTATTCGCTTAAAATTCGTGTAGCACGTGGTACAGGCTTACCTCATGTTTGGGATGATTTTCCGACTTACGTTTATAAAGTTGCTAAAAGTTGGAAACATAATTCTAAGAGAGCACATCAGTACTACAAAGAACATGAGCAAAAATAAAAAATGGGAGCTGATAGCTCCCATTTTTTTATGTTATTCACCAATTAAAATGTCTATGCGATAAACCATTTAAAATGTCCTATAAAAAATGAGCTGATTAATTATCATATTCGGCTCTTGTTATGAGCCGAATAAGTGCTATATTCAAATCATCTGAAATTTTAGATGAGCGATTGAAAATGCAGAAATGGATTTGGCAAGCAGAAAACTGCACAAATTTTACATGGCTAGATTCAGTTATCTTACCTAAAACCAGACAGATACATCAAAAAATAGGGATTATTCTGGGGCAAAGTCAGCATGATTTAGCAAAAGAGCAATTCACCCTAGATACTCTGCTTGCCAATCTTGTTGCTTCATCTGCGATTGAAAACGAAACGATCAATGTTTTTTCACTACGATCATCTCTAGCTCAACGCTTAGGTGTCACACTTGAACAGCCTTATCCAAGCTCAGATCGATCAGAAGGTTTAGCCAATATCATGCTAGATGTGCTTAACGATGTTAAGCAACCATTGACTCTTAATCGTCTCATGCAGTGGCATCGTTGGCTTTTCAATGACCCAGATTGGACAATGCACCGTTTACGCATTGGTCAACTTAGGGGGGCAGAGCCTATGCAGGTCGTTTCAGGTCGATTGGACTATCCTAAAGTGCATTTTGAAGCACCGCCAAGACAAGGCTTAGAAGAACGCTTAAATGCCTTCATAGATTGGTTTAATCAAAGTCTAAATGATTCATTGCTTGATCCTCTGTTACGTGCAGGTATTACCCATTTATGGTTTGTTACCCTACATCCTTTTGATGATGGTAATGGACGTATTACACGTACACTTACAGACCTTTCTTTAGCTCAAATGGATGAACAGAGCATTCGTTTATATGCTATGTCTACTGCGATATTGAATAAACGTAAAAGTTACTATGAGATATTAGAACAAACTCAAAAAAATGATTCTGATATCACCGATTGGCTAGTTTGGTTTTTAGATACATTGAATGATAGCCTTGAAAAAACCTTAGTACAGATCAATCGGACATTATTTAAAAGCCAGTTTTGGCATAAATATTCAAATTTAGCCCTGAGTCAAGAACAGCGCAAAGTCCTCAATCGTTTATTAGACGGTGGGGAAAATGGCTTTGAACATGGTATTAGCGCGTCACAATATCAAAAAGTTGCTAAAACAAGTAAGGCGACAGCTACTCGTCATTTATCTGACTTACTTGAGAAAGGTTGTATCGTCAAATTGGAAGGTGGGGGACGTAATACACGCTATCAGATCAATACTCAGTTATAGAAATTTAAGCCATAAAAAAAGCCCGACATGCTGTCGGGCTTTTTCGTATTGGGTGTTTAGGTATAACTCCTGTCGTACCTCACGTCCTGGTGTCGCACTTATCATTATTGTTTTATGTGTTGGAACATCCTGTTCTCTATGTCCCCATCATATGAAAAATCCCCATACTGACATAGACGCAATGCTCCCTAATTCATGTCAGCCTTGGATTACAAGATTGCTCAAAACTTACCCCAA
This sequence comes from Acinetobacter sp. AB03, assembly GCF_058107045.1. Lineage (NCBI taxonomy): Bacteria > Pseudomonadati > Pseudomonadota > Gammaproteobacteria > Moraxellales > Moraxellaceae > Acinetobacter > Acinetobacter sp. AB03. Next base: position 6,815 of record NZ_JBUEBA010000019.1, read on the forward strand.
GGCTTA
>NZ_JBUEBA010000020.1:0-303 GCF_058107045.1 Acinetobacter sp. AB03
AGTATCGATCAGTATGGAAACAGACTTTTGCATAGATGCGTTGCAAGAAGCAATTGTGAAATATGGTTGTCCAGAGGTATTTAATACAGACCAAGGCAGTCAATTCACAAGCGAGGCATTTTTGAATGAGTTAAAATTGCGAAATATCCGTATCAGTATGGATGGGAAAGGACGATGGATGGATAATGTGATGATTGAGCGGTTATGGCGCAGCTTGAAGCATGAGGAAGTCTATTTGAAGGCTTACGATACGGTTAAACAAGCGAAACAATCAATTGCTGAATATTTGGATTTTTATAACAC
>NZ_JBUEBA010000021.1:0-304 GCF_058107045.1 Acinetobacter sp. AB03
ACTTACCATGATCACATTCAATGACATTATTTTTATACTTAATCTGCTTGTGCTCAATATCTACTGGACATTTTCCTTCTCGCTTTAACCGTGATAAAGCATGGCCATAGGTCGCTGCTTTATCTGTATTGATGACCCGTGGAATTTGCCATTTTTTCACCGTATTGAAGATCTTTCCTAAGAAATAATAGGCTGATTTACTGTTCCGTCTAGCGGAAAGGTAAAAGTCAATCGTATGACCACGTTGATCAACTGCACGATACAGGTAAGTCCATCGCCCCTTCACTTTGATATAAGTCTCATC
>NZ_JBUEBA010000022.1:0-326 GCF_058107045.1 Acinetobacter sp. AB03
TTTATCTAAATATTTTTGATACCAAACACGTAGTGTTTCAGGAGTACAGCCAATCTTAGGAGCTATTGCTGTGATTGCAGCCCAATTCGATGGATAATCTTTTTCGGATTCAATCAATAATTGAACCGCTCTTTCTCTGATTTCAGGGGTATATTTTAATTTTGTCATCGCGATAGTCTCTCAGAATATTGACTCTCCGACAAACCCGGTACGGTTCAGACTGCTACACGTGCATGGATTTCATTCACTTGGCTATCAAAACTCCTGGCGCTGAGTTTATCTCCTAATAATTTGATGCAATGCATCTTAGTTTCAACCAAACTTCG
>NZ_JBUEBA010000023.1:0-316 GCF_058107045.1 Acinetobacter sp. AB03
ATAGAGAACCAAATGCGGCCTTGGGCCTTAGGACGCAAGAACTGGCTATTTGCAGGTTCGCTGCGTAGTGGTCAGCGAGCGGCAAACATCATGACTTTAATCCAGTCAGCAAAGCTGAATGGGCTGGATCCGTATGCCTATTTAAGTGATGTGCTGAAAAGGCTGCCGACACATAAAGTGACTCAGATTGAAGAATTGCTACCACACCGCTGGAAATCCAACTCAAATTAAAAAATAGACATGGGGTTCAGCGGACGCTTACGAAAATAAAGCTTTTAAAGTTCTTCTTTCAAACAAATTCACTTGAATTATTCTG
>NZ_JBUEBA010000024.1:0-327 GCF_058107045.1 Acinetobacter sp. AB03
CGATCATGTTGCCATTCACCTGTTAAATAGCACCAACAGAAACCGATAGCTAGCACTGCTATCAATTTCTTGACTCGTCTAGGGTCTGTTAAACGAGTATTTTCAAGATTGAATCCACGTCCTTTGAGACAACTAAATAACGTTTCGATTTCCCAGCGTAATGCATAATCACGAATAGCAGAAGCATTAAACATAGGAGAAACAACAAGTAAAAGTTCTCCATCTTCTAATCGTAGCGCACTAATATACAGTTTCACTCGACCAACCCAAATACGTCGTTTACGACATTCAGTTTGACCAACTTGAAGATGACGAAATAAATCACTA
>NZ_JBUEBA010000025.1:0-3339 GCF_058107045.1 Acinetobacter sp. AB03
CCCTGATAGGATAAGGGTTCTGTGAAATTTGTCGTGTACAGAGCTTATTTAATTAAAAACTCTTATCAAAAGAGATAAACCAATTATTATTTTGGCGATCATATAAATCTAAATTACTAGCAATTTTTTGATGGCTATAATTTAACTTTGGTTTAAATCCATGCCATTGTAATTTTTTATGCGACAAGCTGGCATTGAACTGATACTCGTCATCATGGCGTTTTTTGTCATACCAAAAGTTATCTGCCCAAAAGTCTCGCTTGGCATAGCGAATACTGCTACGCCATACGAGTTGTTCGCCAGAATACACGCCGCCTAATCGAATACCTTTTCGGTTCGAAGACTCTGCTTCATCAGATAAGTCATCGCGCATATAGTCAGCCCCACCATACACTAACCAATTTGGCTTTGGTTGATACAATACAAGCCCAGCAATACTGTTGCTATGACCATCATAACGATCGGCGATACTGCTATCTTGATAGCGTTTTTGAATATGCCCAACATTGCCTGAGAGTTGCCATTGTTGATTAAGCTGACGATTGTATTCAAGGGTGGCACCATAGTTTTGGTTATAGCGCTCGCCACCTAACCAGTTTTGTTCAAACAGTGGAATAATACCCCATGATTGGTGAATGTCCTTATAGCGGTAGCCTAAATTGGCTCTTGCGGTGATCTCGCTATAGTCATGGTTATCCCAATAATCGACGCCATCAACCTCGAAGTTGCTATATAAATAATGATTACCGCTTAAGTTTAGTTCACGTGATGTACCCAACGTATAGTCGATACCGTGTGCCGATTGGGGCAAGGAATCGCCGCTACGGACAAAAGTGGCATTACCCAATCTAATTTCTTTGAGATCGGAAGCCTGATTGACGTTATCGGTGGATTCATAACTTAAATTTAGGCTCGGTTGCCAACGTTGTGCCTTTTGCATGTTGGCTAGAATTTGATCGACTAATCGCTGTAGTGGCAGGGCTAAATGCGGTTGAGCAAGCTCTAATTCAGTCTTGGCAGCTTGATATTGTTTGTCTTCAAACAGCATCATGGCTAAGTCAAAACGTGGGTAATGCAAATCCGGTTGCCGTGCTAAAATCTGACGGTATAAAGCAATTGCTTGTTTTTGTTTGCCCTGATGGCGATACAGTGCGCCCAAACCATAGTCATAAAGGGTTTGGTCTTTGTCAGCCACCTGTTGGTATTGCTTGAGCAGTTGTTCTAGTTGTACCCAGTCTTTGCCCATGATGGCGGCGTTGATACGTGTTTCCAGAGTGTTATCTGATGCAACCGGTGCTGCGGCAGGGGTGGCGATTTTAGGCTGATTTAGCAGGAGATCAGGCTTAACTAGTGGATCTTTGTCAAAGAATACGTTGGGTTCCTGGGTCAGGTTTTGCGGTGGTTCTTGGGCATAGAGCGGAGTGCTTAAGGCGAGCGTGCATAATATCAGGTGTTTTTTTTGCATGAGTTAATGACCGGTAAGACAGTAAAAACCGTCTGAAGTCATAGCAACTTCAGACGGTGATTTAATGGTTAAGGAATGAGCAGTTATTTGGTGATTTCGCCGCGTATGCCGCCAAAGCCGATTTCGTATTTACTATTAGCATTTTTATAATTGGAATAATCACGCCCAGCACCATTCATTTCAACAGAGCCTGAAATTTCCTGAGCCTGTGAGCCATAAAAGCCTAATGAATAATTACCAGTCGTTCCATCAAGACCTTTAGCTGTGCTAGTAATTCCTACTACATCATTTCCTTTTAAATTAATTTTGCTAATAGCACCTTCATCAAGGTTAATTTTACCACCATAATTGCTGGCTTTAAGCAAATAACCTGATCCAGTTTGCTTAGAAAAATCTACATTGTAAGCAAGATCAAAGCTATCATTTAAACGCACCCCGGAACCTGTATAAGTGGCTTTACCTTCAGTGGGAATAGCTACAGATTTAGTGTCAAAGCCAGCTATATCTACGTTATAAGTTGAGCCATTTTGCAACTGATTGACATCATCTTTAACATAACTATATAACCATGTCCCTAAAACCATAGAATATGGTTGTTGGTAACTATAGTTCCAACCTTTACGTTCAGTATACTTACCCTCGCTATTTAGCGTACTTTCATTAATATCCTGATTTTTATAATCATTTAGAGAGAATTTGTTCTTATCAGCAAACGACTTTTCAATTTCAGTAGCTTGAATTAATGCCTCAATATTCAACGCAGTTTTAAGCTGTTCCTGTGAAGTATCGAGATTTTTAGTTGCATAGGTCTGAGCATGGCTATCAGTTAGACCAATCGCTGTACCTTGTGCTACCAACTTGGCTAAATCATCGGCTTGGATTTGAATAGCTGTTTTTAAAGCATCAGCGGCATTATCTTTACCAACATAGGCATCAGCATAAGCTTGGGCACGTGTGACAGATAAACCTGCATCAGTTGCGACCTTTTTCAAGGTAGCATTAGCATCTTTTTGACCTGCAAAGCCGATTTCTTTTTGATCAATCGTGGCTTTACCTGCCACTTCATCAGCCTGTGGACCGAACAGACCCAGCGTATAGGAGCCTGCTGCATTCGCTTGCGCACTACCACTTACACCAGTAACTGATTTGCCATTCAGATTGACTTTGGTCAAATCACCTTCTAGCAATTTAACCGCACCAAATTCTGACAAGCCTTGAATGTCGCCTGAACCTTTACGCTTATCAAAATCAACCAGATAGTTTAACTTACCATTGTCAGATACAGCCGAGAATGCACCGCCGGTATATACGGCTTTACCAGTAGTCGGTACATTTTGGTCAAGAGTAGCTAGACCAGCGACTTTATCAATCTTAAACGTACTCGAAGTCGATGAGTTAGAGCTACTATAATGATCTGTAGTTGTACTGATTGTACCCTTACCTACCACTACCGAATAAGGTTGATTATAGGTCTTATCAACCGATTCCTCGGTTTTAGTGTATTTTGTGTAGGTTGTACCATAAGGCGTGGTAATTTGACCATTACCTGAAATTTGAGAAGTTACCTTAGTATCATTGGTTAAACCACTACCTGTATATGTGCCACCTTTATCAGCCGTTACTGCCTTAGCAACATCCGCCGTCAGCGCATTAGCTACATCACCATCTGCTGTATTCACATTATTATTAGCAAAGGTCTGCGCACGAGTCGCATCCAAACCAGCAGTCTGCGCCTTAGCAAACAAATCCAGTTTCTTATCAGCAATCCGTTTGTTTTCCGCCACAATACCATCAAGGGCAGTTTGTGCAGCATTAGCGTCGACTTCTTTGTTAGCTGCTGCATAGGCAGTAGCTTGGGCGTCAGTTAATCCTGC
>NZ_JBUEBA010000026.1:0-1506 GCF_058107045.1 Acinetobacter sp. AB03
TACTTGTTGGGAAAATGCGGCAGCAATTTTTGCACGAGTTTCCTCTCCGCCACTCATTGTGTCGTTTTGTACATTGGAAACACCAAGGCGAGATAACATTGCCCGGTCTTCGACCGTTTCTATTTCGATTCCGCCCAGTTGGCTGATATGTGCAAAATCACCAAAACGCTGTAATGTCGCTTCGGCTAAAACAATTTCGCCATTAAGTACTTTGAGTAAACTACTCTTTCCTGCTCCGTTATCACCCACAAGACCAATACGGTCATAAGAGTGAATTTCCAATTCATCAATATCCAAAACATCACGCCCAGCATAATCCAAGCGTATGTTTCTCGCTTTAATAATTAAACTCATTTTTATTTACTCCTGTTTAGCTCTTGAAATTTTTTATGCAGCAAACAGGATTTAGGTGAAAACAAAAGCTAGCATCACAGTGTCCTCCCAAAAAAAAAGCTATTCATCCACAGGGTGGACAAATAGCTAGTCAATTAAGTTATAACTGGAAACTATGCACTAAAAGCATACTTATAAATTAAGCATACTTTTACTTTATATATCCGCATATATTCTTAAAGACACAACAAAAGCCCACCATTATAAAATAGTGTCACTATGCAAATAGTTGTGTCTTAACGAATGCGGATAGAATGCATAAACTTACCTAAAAAATAAAATTCAGTTTTATGATAACTTTACTGTTAAAAGAAGTCTAGACAACCTTGTTTTATGCTTGGATATAAGGCTTATTTTAAAATAATAGTAGTGAAGATTTTCTAAAATTAACATAATACACCTTATACGAAATAAAAATGGGAGCCTTAAGCTCCCATTTTTTAAGTAATTTTTTCAAATAAGGCTTGGGTGAGCATCTAAAATTCGAATCAATGTAGCTGCTGGTCCAGTTGGATAGCGTCGTCCCTGTTCCCAATTTTGCAGGGTACGGGGGCTAATATGTAGACGTGCAGCAAATTCATTTTGGCTCAAGCCAGTTTTTTCACGTACTTCTTTAATATCAGGCAATTCGAGTTCTGTAACTCGGCTTGCTTTAACTTCTTTACGTTTGATAGCTCCAGCTTCTTTGATTGAAGCAACCAAGTCATCAAATAAGTTGTTATCCATGAAATTGCTCCTTCACGAGTTGGTGCAGAATGGCGGTTTCCTTATCTGTTAAATTATCTTTTACTGATTTTGGATAAGCCACTAAGAAAAAGATCTGATCATCCTCGGTGACCCAATAATAAATCACCCGTATCCCACCACTTTTCCCTTTGTTACCTTGAGCACAACGTACTTTGCGAATACCACCGCCATTCTTGATTAGGTCACCTCTATCAGGCTGTACCAAAAGATCTTGCTGAAGTTGACGATATTCCTCATCAGATACAAGGTCTTTAATTTGCTTGGTAAAGATGCTGGTTTCAATAAATAACATGGACTCTTTATACGTCAATGGCGTATTTGAATTTTAGCAGTTTCCATAACAAAAAACGAGAGCTGGTAGATCTC
>NZ_JBUEBA010000027.1:0-1716 GCF_058107045.1 Acinetobacter sp. AB03
AAATTTCAGGCAGCACACTCATACATTTAAGCGTCGGTTTAAGCTGGTAGTTTACTCGCCAAAACATCTACTTTTTCAATAGACGGTGGCTCTGAAAATAGCTCATCGGCCTGAGCCATCAAAGCAGCTGCAACCTTGCCAGATAGATGTGCTTGGCGACCCGCCTCATCAGGAAATGCATCAAATATACCAAATGTTGTAGGTCCAAGACGTAGGCCAAACCACGCAACTGTCGCAGGTTCTTCCATTACAATATGTAAACCGGCTTTAAGGAAAGCTTCCACTTCGTCTTCTTTACCCGGTTTAGCTTCAAGGCGGACATATAAAGCTGTTTTAAGCATGACTAAAACTCCACAATTGACTAGAATTAAAACTGATTCTGACATTGCTAATGTATGCATGTCAGAAAGTTTTGTTGTATAAAAGTTAAAAAAAAATCCCATAGCTGAGCCAAAATCTGTTTTTTTATTCCGACATAATGCTATGAATTTATTCAAGTTAATATCATTAACATTTGAATCAAAAAATTAAGATATGAGATGGTTAAATTCAATCTTAGTTATATAAGGATCAATTGACTCTACCTTAGATTTATAAGCTGACCTCTTCATCTGAAAATTATATTGCTCAAGAAGCATTCAAGAACAACATGTACATCCTCATATCTATCAAAGTTATTTAGCTAGGAGTTTGCTGTGAAACTCTATATGTTTCTCTATAAAGCTCGCAATGAAGTAATAGCTATGGTCATACCCTTCTCTTAGGTTAAGTGTAAGAGGATATTCTTGTTCCAAACACATATCACTAAGAAGCTTAGGCCTTAACTGTTCTTCAAGAAAATCATCAGCTGTTCCCTGATCGACTAAAATAGGTATATGAACTTCAGCGTTTTTGATTAATTCAATCGCATCATAGCTTTTCCATAAAGTTTCGGTTTCACCTAGGTAATGTGTGAAAGCCTTTTTCCCCCAAGGTACTTGGCTAGGTGCAACAATCGGTGCAAAAGCAGAAATACTTTTATACAGCTCAGGATTTTTTAACCCAATTACTAATGCACCATGACCACCCATGCTATGACCCATAATACTTTGGACTTGATTGGTCGGAAAATTTAGGTCAATCAGATTTCTGAGCTCTTCCACAATATAATCATACATTTTGAAATGCTGTGACCAAGGTGCTTGTGTTGCATTCACATAGAATCCTGCACCTTGGCCTAAATCATAATCTGCATGATCTGGTACATCTTCTCCACGTGGGCTGGTATCTGGTGCAACAATAATGACTTTATGTTCAGCCGCATACTTTTGTGCTCCGGCTTTAGTAATAAAGTTCTGTTCGTTGCAAGTCAGTCCTGATAACCAATATAAAACTGGCAACCGCTCATCTTTGTCATGAGGTGGCAGATATATTGAGAATTTCATTGAACAGTTTAATGCTATTGACTGATGGCGATACACTTCTTGCGATCCACCAAAAGAAGCATGTTTCTCAATTATTTCCATAATCAATTACCTATGTTGAGCAAGACTTCATGAGAAATCGAGTAAACAAAGAGTCCGACATTCTCCACAGAGAATAGTGATAAAGATTTAAAATGTAGGCAGGTTGATTGAACCTATACACGATGCCTACACAGATAGATCTGTTTTACAGATGATGTGCCGTTTTGGAGAATTCCATGCATGTCATTCATGATGCACATGCATGGAAAAG
>NZ_JBUEBA010000028.1:0-1878 GCF_058107045.1 Acinetobacter sp. AB03
GAGAGATTGGTCGTAGACGAATTCAAGTAGAGCATGTATAATATAACGCAGCAGAATATTTAATATCTGGGAAGAAACTTGAATCGCAGCGGTCATTCGTTATGCCTGACTGAAAATGTCAAATACTATACGTTCCGGTCAAGACGCAATCAAGAGACAGAGTCATAATTACTGCAGTTTTTAAATCGCTGAATATTAATAATAACGGCGCAAAAGGAGTGAGTTCATATGCAGTTGTTTAGTTTTATCACCGAAACCCTGACCGATCTGTTCGGGCGTGAACCTACGCTCAATGAGATGATCCTGATTCCAATGGTCCCTATTTTTGTTTTGGGCTTTCTTGTTGAGTGGCTCTATCGAAGAATTAAAAGCGGAAACTGGGCAGCCACAAAAGGGCAGGCATTTTATATTCCCGAGGTTTTTGCCAACTTTTCGTTAGGCGGTGGTTACTACGTCTTCGGTGCGGTTATGAACATAGTTTATGTCGCAGCTGTTTTTAGTTTCGTCTGGGATCATCGTCTCTATACCATCCCTGTGAATGCCCTCACAATAATTCTGGCATTTTTTGTTCAAGAATTTTGTTACTACTGGTATCACCGTACAGCACATAGAGTGCGCTGGTTTTGGTCGCAACACGTATCCCATCACAGCGGCGAAATCATGAATATGTCTACGGCGGCGCGACAAAGCATTCTTAATGGCATTGTGGGCACTTGGATATTCTTCGCACCGGCTGTTTTCATCGGTTTTAGCCCCGACCTAATTCTTGGTTTATTAGGATTGAACCTCGCATTCCAGTGGTTTGTGCATACCGAAAGCATTACAAAGTTGCACCCGTGGTTGGAATGGTCACTAAATACGCCGTCTAACCACCGCGTGCACCACGGACGTAACCCACAATATATTGATAAAAACTTCGGCGGAGTCATCATGATCTACGACCATATTTTTTCAACCTATGAGGCAGAAAAAGAAAAGGTCGAATACGGCATCGTAAAACAGATCAAAAGCTATAACTGGTTTGTAATGAACCTGCATGAACTTGTCGATATGATTCGAGACGTGATGGCACCCGGCAAGCTTTCCGAGCGGCTAAAGCATCTTTGGAAGCCACCGGAGTGGGAGCGTTCAGGTCATACACCTATTCATACCTGGACAACCGTACAGATGGACGGAAAACAGACAGGAAATACGGCCGCTGAAGAAGTCGAGACGGCCAAAACAGACTCTAAGATGGTGGAAGTAAAATGATCTTTTTAAGTCGACTTTTTTTGAGTATGTCAGCCATTGCGTTTCTACTGATCGGTTTAAAGACCTTGTACGACCCAGTCGCAGCCATGACTGCCATCGAACTGCAGCCGACTTCGATCAGCGCAACGAATGAAATTCGAGCCAACTATGGGGGAATGCACCTAGCTTTTGCCTTAATCATGCTGACGGGTGCTATTGCCGCGTCAGCGCGCCGACCCGCACTTTGGATGAGTTTCTCAATCACTTTCGGCCTGGTTGTTGGCCGATTAATAAGTTTGTTGCTTGATGGTATGCCTAATGCCACTGCAGATTTTTTACTGGCTCTGGAGATTGTCTCCACAGCGGGGGCCGCAGGGTTACTTTGGTTCAGCCGAAATATAAGTCATGAGCCACTCAGCGATTAAGCTTCGTAGGCCTATCTTCATATTAATAGTCATAGTCAATTCATAGTCATTTAATCTTAGTTTCACAGCCCGCTAAGCGGGCGGAGAAGGTAATATGAGCGATCGCATTGAAATCCTAAAAAACTCAGTTAATAATGCCATTCGAGCGATTTGTCCGGAAAGAGCCATTCTTTGGACGGAATACTACAAGAATAAATTGAATCGAAATAAGCCGGTAGAAATA
>NZ_JBUEBA010000029.1:0-1819 GCF_058107045.1 Acinetobacter sp. AB03
TTCATGGCATCTTCAACCATTCCTGGAAGTTGCGTACGACCTTTTACGCCACCAAAGGCAGAACCTAGCCATTTACGACCAGTAACAAGCTGGAATGGACGGGTAGAGATTTCCTGACCTGCGCCAGCTACACCAATAATTACGGATTGTCCCCAGCCACGGTGTGCACTTTCAAGGGCTGCACGCATTACATTCACGTTACCAATACATTCAAATGAATGATCTACACCCCAGCCAGTCATTTCGACAATGACTTGCTGGATTGGTTTGTCGTAGTCTTTAGGGTTCAAGAAGTCCGTTGCACCAAACTCTTTTGCCAGCGCAAATTTATCTGGATTCATGTCAACTACAATAATACGCCCTGCTTTAGCTTGACGTGCGGCTTGTACGACTGCCAGACCAATACCACCTAAACCAAAGACCGCAACACTATCACCTTCTTGTACTTTAGCCGTGTTGTGTACTGCACCGATACCCGTTGTGACACCACAACCCAGTAAGCAGACATGTTCGTGATTGGCTTCAGGATTGATTTTAGCCAATGATACTTCTGCCACTACAGTGTATTCACTGAACGTTGAGCAGCCCATATAGTGATAAATCGGTTGACCATTGTAGGAAAAACGAGTGGTACCATCTGGCATTACACCTCTACCTTGAGTTTCGCGAACGGAAATACACAAGTTCGATTTTCCAGATTTACAGAATACGCACTCGCCACATTCAGCAGTGTAAAGTGGAATTACGTGATCACCTGGTTTGACGCTAGTCACGCCTTCACCAACCTCAACTACAACACCAGCACCTTCATGCCCGAGAATAGCAGGAAAAACACCTTCAGGATCATCGCCAGATAAAGTAAATGCGTCTGTATGACACACACCGGTATGGGAGATCTTGATTAATACTTCACCTTTCTTCGGTGGTGCAACATCAACTTCAACAATTTGAAGAGGTTGACCAGGACCAAACGCAACAGCAGCACGTGACTTCATGGAATAATTCCTTATACAGATCTATTTTAAATATGATTTTAGAATCTTGGCGATTTCAGCCAATTCTTCTTTTCGTTGTTGTTCTGTAGTTTCACCTGATACTAAAGTGTCCTTTAAATGAACCTCCAACATTTCATTCATTAAACCATTAATAGCACCACGCACAGAGCATATTTGTTGCAGAATTGCACCACATTCCACATTGTCTTCTAACGCTTTTTCAATCGCTTGCGTCTGACCTTTGATCTTTCTGACGCGTAGAAGAATCTTTTTTTTGTCTTCAACCTGATTAGGCATCAGACCTCCTTACTTGCTAGCATTAATACTATAGTACCCCATAGTATAAAAAAAGCAATATTTTTTTATAAATCGAAAATCAAAAAGACCTTTAGCGAAAATTTTCTATCCCTGTTTTTAGTTTTTTTTTAAATTAACATCGTAGAGCTGATGCTAAAGTCACAAAGAATGGGACTTTCAGCTCCCATTTTTTTATTTTGGCTCATGTTCTTTGTGATGCTGTGACCTTTTAGAATTATGTTTCAAATTTTAGCCACTTTGTAGATATTTTGAACGTTTCAAGCCTTGAAAATACTACCGACAGTTTAGATTAAACTGCCTTTACAGACTGTACTAGAATATTTTTAGTGAGCGGATGATATTTATTATTCATTATTTAGGAATTATTAAATCCTATAAATATCATTTATTGGATTAATTTATTTTGGTACTGTGCATATCATCCCCCAGTTAAGAATAAGGAATAACTATGAATAAGATGATGAATGCTCTTATCCTAGAAAATTTTGGTGATCATGAATTTAAAC
>NZ_JBUEBA010000030.1:0-8706 GCF_058107045.1 Acinetobacter sp. AB03
ATGATTTGAACACCTTTCTCAGCTAATGCTTTATCTTGTGGTTCTCGTGAGCGAGCAGGATAAACAATGAAATTATAATGTTCAGCGAACTCGTTAAAATCCTTTTGGATAATAATTTCAGAACGAGTATGTTTTATGACAGCAGCCTTTAAATTGTCTGGCATAATATATTGCGGAACCCCTCCTAATTGCTTAAATGCTTCAATATGACATTCAATCCAAGATTTAATCTTTTGATCTGGAACTGCATGTATAACGTTATAAGAAGAGTTACACATCACACCAACGAAAATTTGGGCTTTAAATTTTTCCATATTCGTTTTGGCATCATAAATTGGAATGGTTTGTCCACAAAAGTCCACAAATAAAAATTCACCAGCATTATAAAATTGCTTCATGCTCTTTTTTTGAACTTTACACCATTGATTGAATAATTTAACAAACCATGAGTATGAATAACCATTAAAGCCGAATTCTTCTCTGTATTCTTGCCAAAGAAGTTCTAAAGTCATATTTTTACGTGATAATTCCTGTTTAATATATTCCCAATCAGGCATATGCTTTCTAGGCTCATGTAACTGTTTTTTAGTAGTTTTTGGAAGTCGTTGATAGAATTCTTGTACAGGTAAAGAAGAAATGCTTTCCCATGTTTCACCGCTTTTCATAAACTTTGTTCTTAAAAGTTTTACCGTGTTATGTGAAACATGAACAATTCTAGCAATCTCACGATTACTTAACTTATTTGTAGATAGTAAACGGATAATTTCACGTTGTTTTTCATAAGGTATACGCATAAAAATTCCTAACCTTTACATCATAGTAAAAGCTTCTAATTGAATGATATAGTTGAATATTTATGGTAAGGCGTTATGGCATAAGACAAAGCGAATTGACATTACTTCAAAAAATGCACAAAATAAAAAGGTCTGCTCAAGACATCGTTTTATTGCAATAGTTTATGCTTTGCAGAGCATAAACTATTGTGCCTTACCTAGAGATTATAAAAGTCAGGTAAATCAAATCACTAGTACTTCTCCTTGAAATATCTCATGTAAGTAATCCTCTATTTTTTAGGTAAATTCTCTAACCATTGAGCAACATCTCGACAATAGGCAAAATATCCACGACGATGAGGTATAGAAAAAACATCTATTGGTAATTGTTCTCTTTTCATTGCTTGCCGAAAAGCATCAGTACTTGGATAGCCTAGCAGTTTCGTTAATTCCGTTCCTCCTACAATTTTTCCAAATTTTTGCTCGAGTTCATCTGCAAAATTCTGATGTTGTTTGGTCGTGTCCATATTTGTTCAGTGGTGTTGGATTTTTTATATTATGAAAAAAATAATGACGCTTGAGAACCCGAATTTTTTTCTTAAATTTTAAGTACAAAATAGCCATAACTTTCATGTTAAGTTACTGATTTATATAAATAGTGTTTTTTAGGAAAGTTGCGGATGACTAAAAAACGAAAACTCATGAAATTTTTATTGTGATTTGATAGATTTCTTCTGTCACAATTTACGCCAAAGAATTATGGATCAAAAAAGTTATATACAACGGCAAAAGAACTTTCGAAAGAAAGTTAGAGGAATCAGAACAATGATTTGGTTCCACCTCATGAAATATTATTCAGGTGGCTTATCGGCATCGCAATTAGAACTCTTTTTTGAACCTGAAAAATTTCAGCATTTAGAGCCAGTAGATCAAAAACCAAGATTGTGGGATCGCTATGAGCACGGTGAGGCTTCTCCAAGACCAGAACGTGTAGAAATAGTGGCATTGAAGTATCCAGAAACCGCTATCTGGTTTCATCATCCAATTTGGAATATTTTCAATTTTGATTCACGTTCTGCTATTGAGACCGATAGAATTATACTTGGCTTAGCCCCTGAAGTTAGCCGTCATTTTCTTCATTTAGCTGAAAGATCATCTTTTGAGCTTAGGTTTGTAAAACGAATTTTTTATAAAAATAGTGAAATATTTGAATTACTAACAAAGTTATCTAAAAAATATCCTTTAGATACTCTAACAGTATTTATTTTGTTCTTGAATGAAGCTGTTGATATGAGCTATTCGGGATATTTTTTCAATCTTAAGATTTGTTCATTGACGGTATTAGAGCAAGTTTTTAATTTACCCCAATTACAGCTTCTACCTCCTACTGTAAAAGAGTTTTTTGAAGCATATGTACATGCTATACCTTGTAAACATGTTGTTTTTATAGACGAAGTTGAACTTATCGGAAAATCTTTATGTCATTTGGGCAAAAGAGACGATCACTTTTCATATACCCGTGCTTATGAAATGTTTTTAAGCCTAACGAATAATGATGTAGTGTAATAAACAATCAAATCATTCCCATTTATTTTGAAAGTCAGCTCCAGATGAGTTTGGTGTTATTACTGGTTTATGAATATTAATGGTTAAAGGGATGGGAAAATCATTTCCAATCAGAACCGCTTCTCCTGGCTGTAGACTAGGTAAAAAATCGGATGCAGCTTTATCTATTTCACCACATGCGCGTTCAATAATTTCTCTGTCACGATCATTAGTGAGTCTATGGACAATCAGTGTTCCTAATTGGCTTAGCACTCCTTCTGTGATATCTCTTGGTCGCTGGGTTGCCAAACAAATATTCAGACCAAATTTACGTCCTTCTTTTGCAATTAATTCAAATGAATCTAATTGAGCAATGGTATCTTCATTACCAATAGCTTTTCCAAGAAAGTTATGTGCTTCATCAAGAAAGACAACTATTGGCTTATTACAAAATCGTCTTGCTCTAGCCTGATTTAACAAATGTCTTCCAATTACATTTGCAACAATTTCTCTAGCCTTAAATTCAAAACCTACATCACTTAGATCGATTCTTAAAATTTTTTTATCTGATATGTAAAAATCATCTATTTTTTGTACAAGAGTTGGCAAATCCTCTGGTTTAAAAACAAATCTAAAAGTTTTAGATGTCGTTATTCCATGTATTCTTGATATTAATGAAAGACAATAGCTGAAACCCGATGGATCAGGTTTCCATACTCCATTTTGATCTGCTGGATAAATACATTCTTGGTGAATTTGTTTACATAATCTTAATGGGTTAAATGGCGTATAAGGATCTTCGATAAGCTCAGTACCTCGAACATACTTGATAGATTCTGTCCAATTACTTTCGTTTTTACCAATTTTTAAAAAAACACCGTCATTAATTTTTTCTAAATGCTGATCGTTTTTAAGCATTAATAAATGAACAAGTCTAAGACTACGAATAGCATCTCTAAATTTAGGACCCTGTGCTTTGCCTGAAGGTTCAAACAACGCTATAAAATCAGTCTCTTGGAAGCATTCTGCTGGCAAACTTACAGCGCAAGACCCAACGGCTGGGCTAATGGGATCACTCAAATGAATATTCTCAATATCATCACCAATGAAATCTTTATATTCTCCAGTGGGATCAAGGATAATTATTTTCGAATTAAATTTTCGACATTCCTCTAATATTTTGGCAGTTGTATAACTTTTACCACCACCTGTAGAACCTAGGATCCCTAAATGGCGACCAAATAGTTTTTCAGGTGTTACTTTTATGTCACAACCCTGATCTAAATCTATGAAACCTAAATTTAGTTCAACTTTTGGTGTTTCTTTATTCATTCTTTTAGGAAGCTGAGCGATAAGTTCATGAGGTGCTGAATAGATGAGATCATTAATATTTGGATAATATTCAACTCCAGCAGTTACATACAAACTGTCCATTTGAATTGTACCAAGAAGTTGGATTCGCCCAGCTATGTCTAAATTAGACTTATCTAAATCATCCTTTTTGATTTCTACGATACGACCAAGAATTAAGTTCACTTGACTTTCAATTAATATGAACTCACCAACTTCTCCTTTTCCATAACGTTTGCCATGATAGTAAGTTGCTTGATGTTGTAAATTTATATACTCAAAGTTTACAGAATTGGCAGTAACTGCATTTACCTTTCCAAAAAGTAATTCTGGTTTGATTACACCATTTTCATTAAGCATCCCTATCTCCAAATAATTTTTTCATATTTTCATGAAGATTTTCAGCAGGAGATAAAGCCGTAAGATCAGGAATAAGACTCGAAAATTGCTGAAAATCACAATTTAGAAAGAAAATCTCATCATTCTTTCTATCATCTGCAATTTTTTTAAACATTCCCCAATACTTCGATGTTTCAGATGATGGTCTTTCAATATCACTTTCAATAGTTGGCGAGACAATTATAACTTTTAAGTGTGGATTTGAGAGAATTGCGGATAATATTGGCTCGGATAAATGATCATCATTAAATCCAAACCCAGCAATGATTAAACATGTATTCGGCTCTCTTAAACTTTGAGAAAAGCGAGCAATTAATTCTAAGTGAGGCTGTATATATGACTGCTGATATTTTCCCTTTGCAGGAAAAATCATACAACTATTTTCAGCTGTTACATTTTCTGCTTGTTCGATGATATAAGAGTTAGTGTTACGACGACTCCAATTTGTAGAGCCATGGAGTTTATAGAGTTGATAAACACCTTCTAAATAATGGGTGTTAGTCGAAGAAGAAGAAGTGTTTCTACGAACAATATCCATATCAAAAAACCTTGCATCATAGATCCGAGGCATAGAGAATGAAAAACCATCAATTACAGTAATACCTAATAGTCCAGCGGCATCTTCAAAACAGGTATCATAATTGGTTGTAAAAAGCTTAACTCTAGGATCTTTTGATTTTCTTCTAGCTAATTTTCTAATAAATTCTTTATGACCAAGAAGTTGTGCATCTTTATCATTAATAAAACGGCATTTTTTTAAAATTAATTCCTTACATTTTTTTATGAATAGAGTGGTTTTTTCTTTTGTTGTACTAACTTGTGAGTAAGCTTCGCAATGGGATAGGCATATTTCTATGTTTTGATTTGACTCAATAGTGATATCAAATTTATTTTCAGCAAAACACTCCTTGGCAATTATATCCATATCGTTAGTGGTGCATACCAGCCATAAATCCCACATTCTGGGACCTTTAACAATGTCACCTAATGATGTACCACTACCAGCCAGCACCATAATATTTGGCATCTGTAACGCTGACTTTAATTTTCCTCTAATTTCAGGCTCAAAAGTTTCGTTCTCAGTTCCGTCATCTTTATCAGAAGAAACCCAAACCTGCTTTAATGAATTATAATATTTATTAGTCATATTATTACCTATTTAATAATCTAAGCCACCGCTTCATTAAACGCTTCTACAACCTCAAATATGTTGTCAGTATCCCCATCACCAAACACACCATCAATCCCTTCATAATGGATCTGATTGAATGGTGGCTCATAAAGTTGAGCAGCACCCAATACACCGTTTTGAGTCAGATGATCAATCATCATTTCAACAAAACGGATTTGTTTTTCATTATAAGTTGAACCTTGTAAATATTTTGAAAAGGCTTCTTGTACTGCTTGACGATCTAATCCAACCAATGAGCGTATAAACAGAGGCAATGATTTTTCAGTTCCAAAGCATTCTTCGAATTTATCACGGCTTTCAACTTCTTGCGCTTCAAATATAAAGCGTTCAAGTTCATTTAAATCAGTCGGTGTAAGTGCCAAACCACGTTTTAATTTAGCAATGGTAATGTGGTTCTCATTGGCTTTAATAAAGCTCTCAACACGCTTACGGTATTGTGCAAGGTTGACACCGCTTGAAACGACTGGAATATCGACCGCTTGCATCTCTCCAATTTCATCATTAAGCATTGAATAAACAATCGTTGAGGTCGATTTCTCAATCAATTTGACCAAGTTGCGGATACGTTTACGCATTGACTCAAGCATTGGTAAGGTAATACTTTTCCAATACTCTACGGTTTGGATGTCTTGGATTAGTGCAATCTGTTCTGCAACAATAGGAATGTTTTCTTTAGTTTCCAATTTAGAAGCAATTTCAATCACTTTATTGGCATAGCTTTGAATAGCGGTATTGTTCTTTTCTAATACTGCCAGTTCAAGGTTATAACACAACATATCAAACAGTTTGGCTTCTAATGTTTCAGGCTCAAGCTGGTTTGGTAATTTAGAGATGTGTTCTCGCAATGTACCGATCGCAAGGTCATCCAAGTTGTCCCATGCTTCATCATTCTTGAAGTGTTCAACATACTCAAGCTCAGACTTTACGATGAAATTGTCGTTATTCATTGACTTCACTTCAGTCTGTAGGCTTTGACGTATATCTTGCTGTACCGCTTTTAATTCTTCAGTGTCATAATCTTTCGCATTCAGCAGACTCAGGATATTTAAACGTGCTTTAAACAAACGCTGTCCGAGTGGCTCTGTCGTGGATACAGGCGCACCATCAGGGTTTTCATTGAAGTATTCAAAGTTTGAACAATAGTCGAAGATAAAGAATTCTTTTTTGTCATCTTCAGGGCTAAATAGTTCTTTGCATAGTCGAGTACCACGTCCAATCATCTGCATAAACTTCACTTTAGAGCGTACCGCTTTAAAGAACACCAGATTCACTACTTCAGGCACATCAATCCCTGTATCCAACATATCGACAGAAATAGCGATTTGTGGTTCAGGCAAATCTTTCTTACTGAAGTCATCAATCAAGCTTTGAGGGTACTTGGTGGCATGGGTAATGACACGGGCAAATTTCCCATCATATTGCGGATAGTTTTCATTGAAGCGATCTGCAATGAACTGTGCATGCTTTTGATTGACTGCAAAGATAATGGTTTTACCAAGGCGATCACCGCCTTCGGTTTTAATGCCATTTTCCATTAAGTGCTTGAGCATCAAATCAATGGTGTCTGTATTAAACAGCTCTTTATTAATTTTAGAGGCTGATACTTCTTCAGGTGCTTCTTCATCTCCCCAATTTAGGCTATCCCAATGTTGTTTTTCTTCTTCAGAGAGTTCGTCATATTTCACGCCTTCACGCATGAATTTAAGCGGAACTGAGTAGGCTTTGGGTGGCACGAGATAACCATCAGCAATGGCTTGGTCAAGATCATAGTAATCGGTTGGTACACCGCTTTCTAAGCCAAACAATGCATAGGTATCACGGTCAACTTCATCTCGTGGCGTGGCAGTTAAACCGACAAGTAAGCTATCGAAGTATTTAAAAATCTCACCAAACTTTTGGTACACGCTACGGTGTGCTTCATCGACAATAATCAGGTCGAACATACCTGTGCCGAATTGTCGTGTACCATCGGCATTCATTTCATCAATCAAACCCATCATGGTTTGATAAGTAGAGAAATAGACTCGGCCAACTTGGTTTTTATCCTCAAGTAAATTGACGAATGAAGCATCTTTTAAATTGGCTTTAAAAGCGTTGTGTGCCTGATTGACCAACGATTTACGATCGGCAAGAAATAAGGCTTTTTGCACCACATTGGCTTTCATCAATACATCAACCAATGCAATCGCTGTACGAGTTTTACCTGTACCTGTTGCCATGATGAGCAAGCCTGCACGTTCTTTACGTTGATACGCTGCAAGCATGGCTTTAATGGCACGAGTTTGGTAATAACGCTCAACAATTTCCGCATTAATCGGGAAGCTACCTAAATCAGGATTGTTTTTACGTCGTTCAATCAGGCGTTTCAGTTCTGCTTGTGTATAGAAGCCATGTACCAAACGTGGTGGACCACCTTGAACATCATTCCAGATTCGAGTTTTATAGCCATTGGTATAGAAAATAACAGGGCGTTGTCCAGTTTGTTGTTCTAAACAGTCTGCATAGAGTTTAGCTTGTTGTTGTCCAATATCAGGATCGCTCGATGTGCGTTTTGCTTCAACCACCGCCAAAGGCAAGCCGTTGCTGTCGTAAAGCACATAATCGACAGCACCTTTACCCGATGGGCTTGGCATTCCAGTAACGGGCACTTCTACTCGTGCTGATACGCCAATTTCCCAACCTGCTTCCTCAAGCAAGAGGTCAATTTTAAGTTTACGGGTTTCATCTTCTTTATAGTCGGTATGATCTTCGATTTTTCTGTTAGCAATTTTGGCTTGTTCAACGTCTGCACGTTTTTGTGCAAGTTCAGCATCTATGTTTGCTAATAGTTTTTCTCGTTCTTCTAAACTTGCAGACAACTCAAAGAGTTTTTGTTCACGTTCACGTAGGGCTTTGTGTTGTTCTGCAAATTGTTTTTCTTTAGCTTCAGTTTCTTTTTGAAGTTGTTCTTTATTGGCAGTGATTTGCTGAGTATTATCTGTATTTGGAATCAGTCTAGGATTGAATAAAATCGACTGAGAGCGGTCTTTTGAAGGTGAACCATAATTACGTTCAAACCAAACATACATCAGGAATAAATGGCTGATGTGTTTTACAGTTTCTTCGGTAGTGAGTTGTTTGAACTTTTTCCCATGTACGGCACTGTTGCCGACCATGCGAATGTTGTCCATTTTGTCCCAAATATAGGGAGGAATCAGGTCTTTAAATTTGATGTCATTGAGTAAGTTATGCAGTGAAGCATCGTAAGGTTGGGTCAGCTTTTTATCGTATTGATACAACCATAAAACAAGATTTTCTAATGATGATCTTGCAGCAGCAAGGGCAAACTGTGGGGAGATATACACGAGCTTTTCAGCTTCTTTGGCTGTGGCTGCCAAACTTTTAAATTCAGGTTCTAAAAATGAGAAATTGCTCATCATCTCTCCACTATTTTTTAATTTTAACAAT
>NZ_JBUEBA010000031.1:0-12395 GCF_058107045.1 Acinetobacter sp. AB03
CTCAAGGAGCTGCGCCTGCACGGCATGGCCACGGCCTGGGCGGAGTTGACTGCGCAGGGTGAGTCGAACACAGCCTCGTCCAAGTGGCTGCTCGAACACCTGCTGGAACAAGAGCACACAGATCGCGCCATGCGCTCGGTGAGCCACCAGATGAACATGGCCAAGCTGCCGATGCACCGCGACCTGGCCGGCTTCGACTTCAGCGCCTCCAGCGCAGACGCTCGTTTGATCAGCGAACTGGCCAGTCTGGCCTTTACCGACACCGCGCAGAACGTGGTGCTGATCGGTGGGCCTGGCACCGGTAAAACCCACCTGGCCACTGCGCTGGCCGTGTCCGGCATCACCCGGCACGGCAAGCGCGTGCGCTTCTACTCCACGGTCGATCTGGTCAATCTGCTGGAGCGCGAAAAGCACGACGGCAAAGCCGGGCGGATCGCCCAAGCTCTGCTGCGCATGGATCTGGTCATCCTCGACGAACTGGGTTATCTGCCCTTCAGCCAGGCCGGCGGTGCGTTGCTGTTTCACCTGCTATCCAAGCTGTACGAACACACCAGCGTGGTGATCACCACCAACCTGAGCTTCGCCGAATGGTCGAGCGTGTTCGGCGACGCCAAGATGACCACCGCCCTGCTGGATCGGCTGACCCACCACTGCCACATCGTCGAAACCGGTAACGAGTCCTATCGCCTGCAACACAGTAGCTTGGCGGCCCAGGCCAAGATCAAATCACGGGAGCGAAAGCGTAAGGGCGGCCAGGAACCGGAGGACGATGAGCCGTTCTGATTTCATGGCGACGACGGCCTGCTACATGGCTGCGTGTGGCAGGTCTTAAACAACTGAACTGGGCTAGCGAAGGAGTGGGGGCAACAGCAGCTGCGCTGGTAGACTTATCCACAGTTGCTGGTAACAAAATCAGCAATCCGCCCTGGGTCAAATTTCAATCGGCAGGGTGGGTCAATTTTCCATCAGCGCCAACACACTAAGCAACCATCAGAAAATTTTGACTGTACGCCAAAAAATTCGCATCTACCAGCATCTAAACAGGCGTTGTTGATTATCATAAAACACTGACACTGTATTATATAATCGTGCTTTTGTGTTATTTTTTTAATATTTACTGATTACGTACTTGCTTAACCACTCAGTTGCGCTAGAATTAATAGACGCGAAATTTAAATCTCTAATTTTCCAACACTTAGTAAAACCTCGTTTGCCATCCCACTACCATTGTAGGAGCAAATCAGGAGACATAAAAAATTAGCGGTAGCGTGCCTGGCCCTCTAGATAAGTATTGGAGACTGTAATGAAGTTTGAAAAGTCACAGACAGCAATCGACCACCTGACTCCCGAGCAACACCGAATTACCCAGGAGGCGGGCACCGAAAGGCCCTTCACGGGCGAGTACAACGACAACAAGGAGCCTGGCATCTACGTCGACATAGTGTCGGGAGAGCCACTGTTCGCTTCGACGGACAAGTTCGATTCGGGTACTGGCTGGCCCAGCTTCACCAAGCCGATCGTTTCGGCAAACGTGAACGAGGTGCGGGACAGCGCACACGGCATGGTCCGGACGGAGGTCAGGTCAGTACACGCAGACAGTCATCTCGGCCATGTGTTCCCCGATGGTCCTTCCGACCGCGGCGGTCTGCGGTACTGCATCAACTCAGCGTCCCTTCGCTTCATCCCGCGCGACGAGATGGAGTCCGAGGGATACGGTGAATATCTCGATCAAGTAGAGGAGGCTTAACATGCATCAGCGCGCTGTTCTCGCAGGAGGATGTTTCTGGGGCATGCAGGATCTGATCCGCAAGCGGCCCGGCATCATCTCGACCCGTGTGGGTTACACGGGCGGCGATATTCCGAACGCCACGTATCGTAATCACGGCACGCATGCCGAGGGGATCGAGATTGTCTTCGACCCGACAGTGACGAGCTACCGGAACATCCTGGAATTCTTCTTCCAGATCCACGATCCGACGACGCTGAACCGCCAGGGCAATGATCGTGGGCTCTCCTACCGGTCGGGCATCTATTATGTCGACGAGGAGCAGAAGCGCGTCGCCGAGGATACGATCGCCGATGTGGATGCCTCGGGGCTGTGGGATGGCAAAGTGGTGACCGAGGTCCAGCCGGTCGGCGAGTTCTGGGAGGCCGAGCCCGATCACCAGGATTATCTGGAGAAGCGCCCGGGCGGCTACACCTGCCACTTCGTCCGTCCCGGCTGGGTGCTTCCGAAGCGCCAAAAGGTTGACGACGTACAGCCAGCGGCCGGGACCGCGGCGGAATAGGCTTCACTGCCGTTGCCACTGCGCCGGTCCGGTCCGCAATCTTCGTGACCGCGTCGTTCAGCGACGCGGTCATCGAACCCTACTTCAGAGTGACGGCTCGTTCCAGTCAGTCGCCATCGCAACACCAGGATCGCAGATTTATGCCAGACCTCTCGTCCTTTCCGATCACGCAGCGCTGGCCGGCATCTCATCCCGATCGCCTGCAACTCTACGCAGCCCCTACGCCCAATGGCGTCAAGGTCTCGATCATGCTTGAGGAGACTGGCCTGGCGTACGAGCCCCACCTGATCGACATCTCGAACAACGAGTCGAAGGATCCGGCGTTCGTGTCGCTGAACCCGAACGGACGCATACCGGCGATCATCGATCCGGCTGGCCCTGACGGTAGACCCATCGCCTTATGGGAATCCGGTGCGATCCTCCTCTATCTGGCCGACAAGACGGGTCAGTTCATCTCCACCGAACCAGGCCAGCGTTACGAGACCCTAGCGTGGGTGTTCTTTCAGATGTCGGCCATCGGGCCGATGTTCGGACAGCTAGGCTTTTTCCTGCGATTTGCCGGCAAGGACTATGAGGACAAGCGACCTCGGCAGCGCTTTGTTGATGAATCCAGGCGTCTTCTCGGGGTCCTGGATCACCGGCTGGAGGGCCGCGAATGGATTGTCGATGATTACTCGATCGCGGACATTGCGACGTTTGGCTGGGTGAATGCGCTGGTCGAATTCTACGCAGCGGGCGACATCCTCGGCCTAAGCAGCTATTCGAACGTGCAGGCATGGCTCGAACGCGGGCTGGCGCGACCGGCTGTACAGCGTGGCCTGCGAATTCCTGCGAGGCCTGCATGACCATTATCGCCGCATATTATTACAACGAAGGTAAGCGAGTCCGTGAAATCAGGCTCGATGAGCACGTCGAACTAAACGAGAATCGCTCGGGCTTCTGCTGGATCGCGCTTAGCGAGCCCACCGCAGACGAACTCAGCGCGATCCAGACGACGTATAACCTCCATCCTTTGGCGATCGACAACGCCATGCACCCGCTGTGCCCGCCCAAGCTCGAGGTCTACAACGATGAGTTGTACGTCGTCGCCCAGACCGCCGAGCTGGTCGGCGACCGGATCAGCTACGGCAAGATGGCGATCTTCACCGGTCACAATCACCTTATCACCGTGCGGCACGGCAATGCCGGAGCGCTGGGCAAACTTCGGGAGCAACTCGAGGCATCGCCGACGCAGTTCGGCAAGGGTGTCGACTATGTGCTGCACGCGATCTTGCACCGAGTGGTCGACCAGTATCTGCCCATCTTCGAAATGATCGAGGACGACGTCCTGGCGATGGAGCGACGGTCGCTGCACGATTTCCTCGGGCCAGAAGAGGTGGCGCGAATCTTCGAACTAAGGTCCGAACTCACGCGGTTCCAGCGCACGCTCGGGGCTATGGCCGAGCTGGTGCGAAAGCTCGTTCGCGGCCACTTTCCCTGCATCAGCGCCGAAATGACACCATATTTCCACGACGTCGCGGACCATGTCCACCGCGTGCAGTCCATGGTCGACGGCCTCCTGCTTGTCCTGTCCACGGTCTTCGAGGCCAGCAGCCTTCTGGAAGCGCAAAGGATCGGTGTGGTCACTCGCCAGCTCGCGGCCTGGGCGGCGATCTTGACGGTCCCGACGGCGATCGCCGGAATATATGGCATGAACTTCAAGCACATGCCGGAACTGGACACGCCATATGGCTACTTCGTCGTGCTCGGAGTGATAGCGGTGTTCTGCCTTCTCCTGTTCATGCGCTTCAAGAAGGCTAAGTGGCTGTGAATACTGCCCATCGTTTTCTTCGCCGTCATCTGACGGTTACAGCGGGCCTTATACGGAAGCTTGTCCAATCCAGTTCAAGATGAAGGTGCTTCCATGACCTCCCAGGTGACCGACGTTCTAGAAGCAGTCCAGTCATTCATCGCCAACGGCTATGACCGCGAATACCGCGTCAAGGACGGCAATCTCGTCGATCTCGAACTAGGGTCAACCCTCGATGCATGCAGCATTCGCGTCGATGCGGCGTTGCGCCTCGAGAGCGGGGACGACGGCGAAGATGCCTCCAACATCTACGCGATCACCGATCCGGCGACAGAGCATAAAGGCCTGTTGATCGACGTGTTCGATGAAATCTGCTACCGCGACCCAGTTCAAGAGTCGGGACCTCAATGTAGAAGAAGTTGACTAACGAGCATTCGCGTCATCCGATCAAGCAAGCTGGAGACATTTATGAAAGCCATTGGTTACAAGGTTCCGGGACCCATCGCCGCGGATGCCGCGCTGGTCGACATCAATCTGCCTCGGCCTGTCGCTGCAGGATACGATATCCTGGTTGAGGTGAAGGCCGTCTCGGTCAACCCGGTCGACTACAAGGTCCGCAACAGCACGCCGCCGGCAGATGGCGATTGGAAGGTGCTGGGATGGGATGCCGCCGGGATTGTGCGCGAGGTCGGCCCCGACGTCACGCAGTTCGAGTTAGGCGACGAGGTCTATTATGCCGGATCGATCACACGGCCCGGTACCAATGCGGAGTTCCATCTCGTCGACGCCCGGATTGTCGGTCACAAACCTGCGTCGCTCTCCTGGGCGGAAGCGGCGGCGCTGCCGCTGACGACGTTGACGGCCTGGGAGGCGATGTTCGACCGCCTGGACGTGGCGAAGCCCGTACCCGGTGCGGCGGAGGCGATCCTCATCATCGGTGGCGCGGGCGGGGTTGGGTCGATCGCCGTCCAGATCGCGCGACAGCGCACGGACCTCACCGTCATCGCCACAGCCTCTCGACCGGAAACCCAAGAGTGGGTAAGAGGGCTTGGAGCTCACCACGTCATCGACCATTCTCGTCCGCTCGCGCCACAGATCGCCGAACTCGGCATCGGTGCTCCCGCTTTCGTCTTTTCGACCACACATACCGAGCAACATGTCGCCGACATCGCCGAACTGATCGCCCCACAAGGACGGTTCGGACTGATCGACGATCCCAAGGCATTCGATATCATGGTTTTCAAGCGCAAGGCGGTGTCGATCCACCACGAGCTGATGTTCACGCGGTCGATCTACGGCACGCCCGACATGAATGAGCAGGGCGAGATTCTGGATGCGATGGCAGCGCTGGTTGACGACGGCAAAATCCGCACGACGCTGACCCGGCGACTGTCGCCGATCAATGCCGCCAATCTGAAGACGGTGCATGCACTGATCGAAAGTGGCGCGGCTAAAGGCAAGATCGTCCTCGAAGGCTTCTAACGACCGCGATCGCCAAACATCTTGTCCAACCTCAAAAAGCCGAACGGGTTATGCCCCAGCGATGAGAATCCCATGACCAAATCTATTGCCACCGCCTCGATCAACCGCGAAACCGCAGTCGCCCTCATCGACGCGGCGCTCGCTGCGGCCCGTGCCATCGGCATCCCGGCTGCCGTCGCCGTCGTCGACGCCACCGGTAACCTGCGCGCGTTCGAGCGCACCGACGATGCGCCGTTCCTTACCGTCGATGTTGCCATCGACAAGGCCTGGAGTTCCGCCTCGTTTGGGTTCCCGACCCATGTCTGGAACGACTATGTGACCAACGATCCAAAAGTGGCGCCGCTAGCCTATCGCCCTCGGATGGTCGCTGTCGGCGGCGGTTATCCGATTCTGGAGGATGGGAAGTTGATCGGCGGCATAGGCATCTCCGGAGGCAACTATCAGCAGGATCAGGATGCGTGCGTCGAGGCACTCATGAAAATCGGGTTCCAGTTGCCAGCCTGACGACTGTGAGGCCATCACCGGTGGTAATGGCCAACAGATCCAACCTTTGAGAGGCCTAATGATGGAAGCGTTCGTCGTCTTTACGCGGGAAGAAACCAGCGACCCACATGCACTCGCAACCTATTCTGCAGGCGTCGGACCATCGTTCGATGGTCACGACGTTACCTTTCTCGCCGCTTATGGCGCGATCCAGCATTTGGAGGGGCCGCCCATCGAAGGGGCCGTAATCTTGCGTTTCCCGACGATGCAGGCCGCTCGCGACTGGTATGACAGTCCCGCCTACCAAACCATCGCTGCTCAACGCTTTGCCGGTTCCCGTTACCGCGCCTTTATCATTGAAGGGCGGCGGTGACATACCGACAGAAGCACTTCGGCGCTGACCACGAGGTATCGGCGTGTGAACTCGCATCTTGGGAATCTGTGGGGGGGACCAAGACAGCGGCGCTAGGGGCTCATATCGTCGATCGGATCAGAGAGTTGCTCGGCGAGAATGGGTTATCTATTGCCGAGCTGACGGAGCGGAGCCGCCCTCTCCCAACGGATTGATTCAATCGTTGACGCTCCTCCTATCCGGATCCGGGTTTTCGCACGCTGATCAACAGAGTTACAGCGCGCAACGCCTGTAGTGGGCATCAGGGGATGGGTGGCAATCAGGATGATTGCCCACCTTCCAACGATTAACCTTGCTCAAGTTGCTTCACTAGTCGCTCCGCGTCGAGATGGAAGTCCGAGAAAACAATGCTACCGCCAGCGTCGATAACCGTAAACCACGGAGTTCCTCGTGTGCGGTAGTCTTCCATGAAGGTTGGAAACGGCGAGCCGGTCGGTTGCTCGTCGTGACCGAAAACGATAGGAAGCTCATACTTGAGCTGGTTCACGCGCAACTTCTCGAAGGTATTCTCATGCGTTCCTTCGAAGACGGTCTGGATCACTGCGAACCCCACGTCTTTTGAGCTCAACGCTGCATGCAACTTTTGTAGCGTCGGAAACCCATGCAAATGGCAACCTTGGCACCAATGCTGGAAGGCAAACAAGATTTTCGGGCCGGGCCCGATATCTGACAGTTTGAACGGCGCGATACTTTCCCCATCTTTGCCAATCCATTTTTGCACCCGCAGCTCAGGCGCTTGTCGTTCGATCTCGTTCATCTGATCCTCCAACCCCGATACAGAAGCTTAGTGGATGATCGCGCGTCGCGACGGTGCGCGAACGTCCGACCTTATTTTCCCTATTTCCTGAAGCCAGAATAGATCAGATCGACATTTCGTCCTTAATATACTCAAGCTGCCGGCGAGCGCGAACTGGGCAACCATGCGCTGGTGAGCCTTGAGCTTTGCACGCTGCCCATCCGTTTGAGAGCGAACCTGCAACTTCCGCTCCGCATACCGCAGATCAGCGTACGCAGCCTTGGGGTTATCTACCCTATAGCCATTGGGTATTGGGAATCATGCTGGCCTGACGCTATGTTCGATACGCGATTTTTTACGATGATAGAGCATCTGTATCTGATTTTTAGTCGATTGGCTTATTCGGCGGATGTGCGGGCAAATGCTTTACGCAGAGTACTGAAATGAAGGCCGGCTTCGGTCTGCCGTATCGAGCAAGAGGGGTCACTATGGTCACCAGAGGTTTCACCGGTCGCGGTTCAGGCGACCAGTCCGATCGGATTCCGCCAGGTCAGCATCTGGTGGAGGATTTCCCTGTTCTGTCGGCCGGCCCTACGCCGAGGGTAGAGCCCTCCGACTGGAAATTCACAGTCAAAATTGGTCCGAAGCCCGTCAAAACGTGGAATTGGGGCGAATTCAACACTCTACCAAAGACCCAGGTGACAAAGGATATTCACTGCGTCACCTCTTGGTCCAAACTGGATACCGTTTGGGAGGGTGTACTCATTGAAGACATCCTTGCAGATGCAGAGCTTGATCGGCCTACCGATTTCGTCTTGGCGCACTGCTACGATAATTATTCGACAAACGTCCCTCTGACGGATCTGCTTTCCGGGAAAGCGATGGTCGCCCTCAGTTATGCGGGCAAGCCACTTTCCCGCGATCATGGGGGGCCGGCGCGTCTTCTAGTGCCGCACCTTTACTTCTGGAAATCCGCCAAATGGGTGAATGCGCTGCAATTCACGACGCGTGACGAGGCCGGCTTTTGGGAGCTGCACGGCTATCACATCTACGGCGATCCGTGGCGCGAACAACGATACACCCATGACTGAAAACGAAGCGCAAGTCCGTTCGTGGCAATCATGCGTGATCGACGACATCATCCAGCAAACACCGAGTATCAAGAGCTTCTTCCTTCGGTTGAGCAAGCCGTTCGCGCACACCGCAGGTCAGCACGTCGATATCCGGCTGACCGCGCCCGACGGCTACAGTGCAATGCGCAGCTACTCGATCGCGTCATCGGCAGTTTCGACCCCGATCGTCGAGATAGCTATCGAGCGCATGCCGGATGCCGAAGTTTCGCCGTTTTTTCACGACATCGCGGCGATTGGTGACGAAATCGAAGTTCGCGGTCCGCTCGGTGGCCATTTCCTTTGGCCTGAGCCTGCCATAGATCCGGTTCTGTTGATCGGGGGAGGCTCCGGCCTCGTGCCGTTGATGGCAATGATCCGGCAGCGCCGCGCATTGGCCCAAGCCGTTCCGACAGCGTTGCTCCTGTCCGCACGAACCGCCGAGGACGTTCTCTTCTCAGAAGAACTTCATTGCATCGAAATCAGCGATCCGGCGTTCGTCCTGGCGCTCGCGATTACGCGCGAGAAACCGGTTCGCGCATCGGACTTTGCGCGACGGATCGACGGCATGATGGTCCAAGAAATTCTAACCAGGCTTCAGGGAAAGCCGACGCAAGTGTTCGTCTGCGGGTCTAACGGATTCGTCAACATCGCAACCGATAGCGCGCTGCTGGCGGGCTTGGACGCCTCCATCATCAAGACGGAGCGCTACGGGGGCTAGCGGCGCGAGCTATCTCACGTCGCGCCGATCGTAGACGTGCGCCCTGGGAAGCTTTGGCGATCAACGTGAACCGTTTTGCCGAACACAGTCTTCGTACCCCCCGGCCTCTAGAACGCCTTCGCTCGCGATACCTGGCTCGACATCAAGCTCAATTTGAAAGTTCCTGCACTATCCGTCGTCCTGATATGCTCGACCAGCATGATGGGCGATTCGAGCGGGACCGCTTCCGTCCCAATCGAGGCTCGGTTACCTTAGAGCATCGGCTCGGCGCTACAGGAGGCGCGTGCGGCCTCTGCCTGGCGGTGAAAGCACTTTGGGCCATGTCGCCTGGATAGCGGCCAATCGTCAGCATCTGCTCCGATGTCGGCCAAGGTGCAGTCGCCATCTTTGAACGCCGCGAATTGGAGATCAACGCCATGACAGCGATCCGCGTGCAACTGCCGGAGATGCAATATGACAACTGATGTATTGCTGTACACCACGAATTGGTGCCCGTTCTGCCGCCGAGCGAAGGCGCTCCTCAAGGAAAAGGGCGTGCGATGGAAGGAGCTCGATATTGAGGCGGATCCGGCTCACCGGCAGGCCATGGCGGAAGCGTCGGGGCGAAGCTCCGTGCCGCAGATCTTCATCAATGGCACCCTTATCGGTGGCTCCGATGAGCTATTCGCGCTCGATGTCAGAGGCGAGCTCGACAAACTTCTCGGGCGCAACCCGCCTGCCACCTGAGGAGGTGCGGCTTGGGGCAGCCAGCCCGCGAGCCTTCGCCGGTTGATGAATACAAAAGGAGAGTCCGTTGGTCTCAGCCATCTGGAAAGACACTACTATCGCCACAAGCGACGAAACAGTCATCGTCGAGGGAAATCACTACTTCCCACCGTCAGGAGTCGACCTGAGCCTGCTTGAGATGAGCCCGCACACATCTGTCTGTCCGATCAAAGGCGCCGCGCGCTTCTTTCATGTTCGCGCGGGTGACGCGCTCAACGTGAACGCCGCTTGGACCTATCCCGCCCCCACTCCGGATGCCGAGGGTATCCGGGATTACATCGCTTTCTGGAAAGGCGTGGACGTTGCCTAGCAGACTGGACGGACGACTTCGCTGATAGCCATGCGGGCGCCGACATCTCAATTATCCTGCCCACCCCGGGCCTCGTCGGCTGCAGGAATCTGCCCGGCACCTTAGCGCGACCCGGCACTGGCGGTCTCGCACCCGCCGCGCCTCTGTTCTATCAATAAGGATGGATGACATGGAGCATTCCGAGTTCGATGCCGCTTTCGCGAAGCTTGCGGAGGGATACAGAGAAGGGACTTATGAAGGCCGGCGTTTCAGCTTGATCGTCCGGCGATCTGGGGACGGACGTCGCAACAGTCTGTTCGCCAGGGAGTTGGACGGGACTGACATTGTCAGCTTCAACCTCTTCCGCGTTACATCAGATAGGACATTGTTGAAGCCGTGCGAAATGTCCGCCGAAAAGGTCGTAGCGTTCGTGCTGGAGTTCCGACCGGACACCTGACGGGCAGAAGAAGATCCCGGCCAACCGGCGCGCCTGCGACGGCCGGCTATCTAAGGCTGCGCAAGCCTATAGCCGCAGCTCATTGCACTTCGTCTGGCGAGGAATTCAACATCGATACGTCGCCATCCGCGGGGATATCGGTACAGGCGCCCGTGTAAGCCAGATTGAGAAATCCTAAGCGATGACTAACACCAATGACGCCACCCTTCCGACACATTCTATTCTTGAGGAATGCACAGCGATGGCTGTCGTCAACGCTCTGAAGATTATTCTGAAGAACAGCTACGCGATCTACCTTAAGACAAAAAATGCCACTCGGGCGCATCCCGCCCCTACTTCAGGGACTTTCACTTGCTTCTCGCTCTGTCACTCACAGCATCGGCACGCCCATGACGCATGGTATCCAGGCCTCATAATTTTCCCATATAACCTTCTTGTCTTTTGCGCACCCAGAAAGACTCGAGGCTTTAACTGGACAGATGAGCCCTCGAGGGTAGTGTTCACCTGATTGGCTTTCTCATATCTGATGTTGATTCGCACAGTGTGCCAACCAGGTGATAGTTTCAAAAAACCTGCGCTTCAGAGCGAATTAGACGATCTTCGATAAGAGCGATCCGCCTCAAAATCCAAAACATCTAACATTGTCCTAGAGCCATATTTGTACCTAGTACTATGGCGCTCCCATTAACACATTTGATGATGCACAGAAAATTTAGCTCATGATAGCTTTCAGCTAACAGCTATTCGGAAGCCCGAAAGGATTCAACCGTTTAAGCGTGAACCGTCGATTATAAATACTTTCGTAAGTTAGCTTTAAAGGACGCTTTTAGTCCTTGTAAATACGCATTACGACTCCACAGCTACCAAATCCATACGGCGCCAGCAACCATTAAAACACCCGACACTACTAAAACAATAGTAGAGGCGCGATTGCTGCCTTTCAAAGTATGACCAACACCCACATCCATAACTAGGTGTCGAATTCCGGCTACGAGATGATAAATAAATGAAGAGTATACCAACCAGAAACTAACTTTGCCGAAAGGTGAAGAAAAAATCTCCTTGACTTCATTAAAACCCTTTTCTGACTCCAACGATTTGCTCAGCATATACAGTATCAGTCCCAGAAAAATAAAGAGCATAATTCCTGAAATCCGGTGCAGAATCGATGTAAGCGCCGTGAGAGGAAGCTGAATGGTTCGAATATCAAGATTAACCGGCCGCTTTTTATTCATTTTGACTCCAGTCAACAATTCTAGTGGGGGATTTCAGTTTTCGATCTCATTCATCATAGCAGCTGTAACTAAGGCTGGCGGCGACAATAATGGAGATATTCGGGGCTTACGTTGCATTTTGAGGTCGCAAGTGCATGTGCGTAAATTGAAGCAAATTGCAAGGTTATGCCCAATAGGTAGCTAGCTTATTAATTTAACAAAAGTGACGTGTGTCGTTCTGCAGGGCATGCTGTTCCCCAACCCTGGAAAACCTATCCTCTTTAACACGTCAAAGTCGATTGATAGGCTTGCTGCAACAGCTATCTGCCCGGTTGAAGTCGAAGATCGATGTATCTGTAGGGTTTGGAAATAAATGCGGGCGCCCACCGCACTCACGGCTCAGTTACCATTCTTTGTGCATCGCGGCCGCGCGGCTAGTTGGTAGCTGTTCTAAGCCTAGTCAGTGCCGCCCTTCGCCCCAAGCCCCATAGTCAGATTTGAGAAATGACAGTAGGCGATGCCGCAACGCGCTTCATCGACCTATGTAAAACGACTCCTTTATCGAAATAGTGCACTCATCGCTCTCCACGGCGATCCCTTCATCGCGAATTGCACCGCCCAAGACGATCTGCACTGAAATCAATACTTTC
>NZ_JBUEBA010000032.1:0-9059 GCF_058107045.1 Acinetobacter sp. AB03
GCTTCACTTTATATATTTGGAAATGAGATCCTTATTACAGGCATAACAACAGTAGTGGGTATTGAATAAGATAATTCCAAAATAAGGTTGTTGAGGAAATCAAACATTAGAGTACTTATCTTTGGTAGCTTACTCATACCTTTTTCTAAAAATAATACAAATAGTTTTTATCTTAGGTAACAATTTACTTTTGAAGTTCTATTCAGTATGCTTTCTGCGAATCTCGAGATGATTTTTTCGTATGCCACATAATAAGTTCTCAAAACTTATTCTTGCGTTTGTCCTGTTTTTGTTTGCGATAACAACAACGGGAGCTTACACATGGGCGCCAGTTATAGCTAAAAATCTTGACCATCATCATGATGTGACTATCTCAGTTGAAACAGACAGTTCCAGCCAATGGTCTCTTATTCATCATGCTGAAGAGCAAGTCTTAGAAGATACTAAAAATCACAACTGGACCAGTTATGATGAAGCACCTTTTCATCATTCTACTAAGCCTATTCAAGCTGATGATCAAATTACAATTGATCCAGTTTTTCTCTTAAGTTTTTCCCTCCCGCTCATTCTGCTTTTCCTGAGTCTTTTTGAACGACCCGTTCGATCCTATGCACTTAGGAAAAGGATAGAATATCTTTGTAATTCCTATATATTTACAAAAGGTTTAATTGTTCTAAGAAATTGATTTTTCTGTACAAAAAATAATTTCCATTTTTTTGTATAGGTAAAGTCATGTCTAAAAAATATCAGATATTTCTTGCCTGTGGTTTAGTAGCAGCAACGACTCGATTATTTGCAGCATCTGATTACGTTCAGCTACAACAACAGGTAATTTCAAACGATTCAATTTTGAAGAGTTTGCAACAGTCTCAACACGCATATGCCATAAATCAGAAATATGCCGGTAGACTTAATAATCCTACGTTTAATCTTGAATTAGACAATTTAGGTAATTCAGACCTTAA
Source organism: Acinetobacter sp. AB03 (assembly GCF_058107045.1). NCBI lineage: Bacteria > Pseudomonadati > Pseudomonadota > Gammaproteobacteria > Moraxellales > Moraxellaceae > Acinetobacter > Acinetobacter sp. AB03. The sequence goes on from NZ_JBUEBA010000032.1 coordinate 966, forward strand.
AGATCTTGATGGGCCAACGACTATGATTGGTTTGTCCCAGGATATTCCTCTCAATAATAAACGCGCTTTGCGTAGGCAGTTGGCAGGGTTTCAAGGGAATAATAACCAATTTGAGGCATTGAAGCGTCAGGCTGAATTAAAAGCCGATTTCCGTGTTTGTATGTCAAATTGGTATGCGGCTTCAAAACGGGTAGAAATTTATTCTACCGAAAGCAAGATGAACGCGAGACAAGCCCATGTTCTGAATGAAAAATTGAAGTTTGGCAGAGTAATTCCATCTGATGTTCAATTGAGTTCAGCTTTATCGTCTGAATCAAAACTACGTTATCAGAACGAAGTGAAGAAAGTTCAATTTCAAAAAAATCTGTGTTCCAAATTCATATCTGTATTACCTGATCAAGCAATAGAAGTTCCTTTAAGCATTAACTTTGCGGATAAACTGAGCTTATCTGAACAAGAAGCCTTGCTTAAAACTCAACTGGCTAAAACCCAGTATGAATTAGCTAAAAAAGAAGCCGTGCCAGATATTACGCTGGGTTTAGGGGTAAGGAACTATCAGGAGACCAATGATCAAGTTTTCTTAGTTTCTACATCTATTCCCCTATCTGTTTTTAATCGAAATAAGGGGAGCATTGCACTTGCACAAGCGGAGCAAGTACATGCAGAAACTCGTTCTATTCTCGTAAACCGTAACTCCAAAATTGAATTAGAAAATAAGTCTATTGAAGTATCGAACCTGATTGATTCGATCAAAAATTATGATCAGTCCATACTTCCTGCCACCAAAGAAAGTTTGAGAATTGCTGAAATGGGGTATCAGGCAGGAAAAATTTCTTTACTTGAATTCAATACTATTAAGCAAATTTGGTTGGATAAACATCTCGCTCGATTCGATTTGTGGTTGGCTTTGCAAAATCAAATTGCAGAGGTTGAACGAAATTATGTGACCAATTTAGATCAAGAATAAGGCCTGAAAATATGAATAAACCAACCAATACTTTAATTACTACAGGTGTTATCGCTTTATTAGTCGTTTTATGTGCAATCGCTTGGTACAAAACGGGTAATAAAGCCGAAACTTCAAGTCATAATGAGGTGACTGAAGAAAAAGTTGCTGTAGCAGGAGATGAAAAAGGCCCGCATGGGGGCCGTTTATATCGCGATGGTGATTTTGCTGCTGAAGTCAAAATCTTCGAGGAAGGGGTAGAGCCTCATTTACGGGTGTATGGCTACTTTAAAGATAAGCCATTAAAACCAGAAGAGATTAGTGCCAATATTTTTATCCAGCGTCTTGATGCAGAACAAACCATATCATTTAAGCCTGAAAGCGATTATCTGATTGGGAATGAAATTGTCTATGAGCCACATTCATTCTTGATGGTGATCAATGTTGATTATCAAGGTAAAAAACATACTTGGAAATGGGATACCAAAGAGGGACGAGTCACTATGCTTGATAGCAGTATCAAGAGCAGTGGTTTGGAACTTTTAAAAGTTGAACCCATGATGTTTGAAAATGCACTCGAACTCAAAGGTGAACTTAAATTTCCTGATAATTTTGAAGGCTTTATTACACCTAAAACGAGTGGAACATTAATAAAAACGTACCGTTCAATTGGCGATAAAGTGAATCAGGGGGATCTGTTAGCGACTGTGCAAAGTCAGGAGTTAATCCGTCTTAATGCGGAACGTACGCTTGCATTGGATACCTTACAATTTGCCCGTAAAAAGATGGAACAGGAACGAGTTTTATTTCAAAAGAAAGTTTCACCTGAAATTGACTACATCAATGCCAAACGTGAATTTGAAAATGCTCAGACTAGGGCCAATGAGCTGAATAGCTTAATCCGTTCCTATGGGGGGGCAGGTAATGGAACAATTGAAGTCAGAGCCGTAATGTCAGGTACGATTCTACAAGTGCTTGGTGCTGTTGGTTCTAATGTAACGCCATCATCTCCATTGTTCAAAATTGCCAATACATCTCAACTTATTGCTGTGGTTAATGTGCCTGCGGATCAACTGGATGCCATTAATCCAAATAATAAAGTAACTGTTAAGCCTCAAACTCAAACAGGCACAGAAGAAGCATTGGGGCGCATCAAATATATCAGTGACGTGATTGATCCAAAAACACGAACTGCGCAAGTTTTTATTGAAATTCCCAACCAGTTCAGATGGCGTTCAGGACAGTTAATCACTGCACAAATCTTTGAAAACCAGAGCATGAAACCGATGGTTGTCCGTGAAGATGCTTTGCAAAACTTCCGTGATTGGGATGTGGTGTTTATTCGTGTCGGGAATGACTTTGAAGCACGTCCTCTAGAGTTAGGCGATAAATTTAATGGTTTTGTTGAAGTTAAATCTGGTCTAAAAGCAGGGCAGATTTATGCAGCAGGTAATTCTTATTTATTAAAAGCAGAGCTGGGTAAATCTGGCGCTACTCATGATCATTAAGGAGTAGCGTTTATGTTTGACCAAATTGTAAAGCTCTCGATAAAGAATCGTTGGCTGGTACTGATCATTTTCCTATTCATAGGGGCATTTGGCGTTTACAACTATTTTAAACTGCCAATTGATGCTGTACCCGATATTACCAACGTACAAGTTCAAATTAACAGTGAGGCCCAGGGCTTATCTCCAACCGAGATGGAATCCCAGGTCACCTACCCCATTGAAACGGCTTTGGCTGGTATTCCTAATCTGGACTATACCCGATCAGTATCCAGATACGGCTTATCTCAAGTGACTGCGATTTTTAAGGAAGGCACGGACATTTACTTTGCCCGTCAGCTAGTGAATGAAAAGTTGCAAGGGGTTACACCAAGTCTCCCCGGGGGTATATCGACTTCTATGGGTCCTGTTTCTACAGGACTTGGCGAAATCTTCATGTACACGGTGGAAAATGCAAAAAACAACCCGACTCCACTTTCACCGACTGAATTGCGAACACTTCAGGATTGGGTGATCAAGCCTCAGCTTCGAAATGTCGAAGGTGTGAATGAAATCAATACGATTGGTGGCTATTTAAAACAATTTGTTGTACAGCCCGACTATGCGTATTTACGAAGTATTGGTCTAGATCAAAAGACTATTTTGGATGCTATTTCTAAAAATAGCATGAATAAAGGTTCAGGCTATATTGAGAAGAATGGTGAGCAGTACTTGATACGTTCTGATTCTCAAATCAGTTCGATTGAGCAAATTCAGAATATTCCGATCACCACAAGCAATGGTTATATCTTGCGTTTAAAAGATGTAGCTAAGATTTCTATTGGACACGAACTCCGTACAGGCGCTGCAACAAAAGATGGCCAGGAAATTGTGCTGGGTACAGCTTTTATGCTGATTGGAGAAAACTCGCGTAATGTCGCTGATGCAGTAGATCAAAAATTACAGCAAGTCCAAAAGTCCTTACCTGAAGGTGTTGAAGCCAAAGCAGTATATAACCGTACGACATTAGTGGATGCCACGATTGAAACCGTGAAGAAGAATTTGCTTGAAGGTGCAATTCTGGTCATTGTCGTGTTGTTCATTTTTCTGGGTCATTTCCGTGCTGCGCTGATTACCGCAATGGTGATACCACTGTCGATGTTGATGACTATCACAGGCATGGTGAATCAGAAAATTAGTGCAAATTTAATGAGCTTAGGGGCTTTGGACTTCGGGATCATTGTAGATGGTGCCGTGGTAATTGTTGAAGCCTCACTGGCCAGATTGGCCATGAAGCAGAAAGAATTAGGACGAATACTCACCCGTCAAGAACGATTCACAACGGTTTTTGAAGCGACTAAAGAATCACGAAAAGCCATTCTCTACGGTCAGTTGATTATCATCTTGGTGTATTTGCCGATAATGACCTTGACTGGGGTAGAAGGCAAGATGTTCACGCCTATGGCAATGACCGTGGTGATGGCATTGGTTGCCGCTATGCTTCTATCGATTACATTTGTACCTGCAATGGTGGCTTTAGTGACCGCAGGTAAAATCAAAGATGAAGAGTCTAGAATTGTTTACTTCATTAAAAAGATTTATAACCCGGTCTTAGATTGGTCATTGAATCATAGGTACAAGCTGATTGCTTTTGTAGCTGTATTCTTTGTATTTAGTGCAAGCCTTTCAACACGATTGGGGTCTGAATTTATTCCCTCTTTAGATGAAGGTGATGTGGCATTACATGCGCTGCGTATACCGGGCACGTCCTTAACTCAAGCGGTCGAAATGCAATATGCGCTTGAGAAAGAAATCAAGAAAATCCCTGAGGTTCAAACGATATTTGCCAAAGTCGGTACGGCTGAGATTGCAACTGATCCGGTGCCGCCAAACGTAGCTGATAATTTTGTCATATTGAAACCACGCGATCAGTGGCCAGATCCCGATAAAGAAAAATCCGCTATCGTTGCTGAAATTGAGCGTGTTTCTAAAGGTGTATATGGGAACAACTATGAGTTCACTCAACCGATTCAAATGCGATTCAACGAACTTATTTCAGGTGTCCGTACTGACGTTGCTGTAAAAATTTATGGAGACGATTTAGAGCAGCTTTTGGAATTGGGAAATGGGGTTGCAGATGTACTTGAAGGTGTGAATGGTACAGCTGACTTGAAAGTTGAACAGATGTCGGGACTGCCAATGGTGTCTGTTGAACTCAAAAAAGATATGATTGCGAACTATGGGCTAGATGCAGAAGATGTGCAAAAGCACGTTTCTAGTCTAATCACCGGTGAAACAGCAGGTAAAGTATTTGAGGGTGATCGGAAGTTCGATATTGTTGTGCGGATGGATCAAAACTCAGTAACTGACTTGGAAAAACTGTATCAAATTCCTGTCAATTTGCCTGATGGTTCAAGTGTATTGTTGTCCGAGTTGATTGAATTAAAGAATATTCAAGGACCAAACCAAATTTCTCGTGAAAATGGTAAACGTCGTATTGTGATCACGGCAAACGTGCGTGGTACTGATATCGGTAGTTACATTGCTGATGCACAATCAAAATTAAACTCTGATTTCCAAATGCCAGAAGGTTACTGGCTCACTTGGGGCGGTACTTTTGAACAAATGGAGTCAGCCTCTAATCGACTTATGATTGTTGTACCCATCGCTTTGATTTTGATATTTGCAATGATTTATATGGCCTTAGGCAATATCAGAAATAGTGTGCTGGTCTTTACTGGTGTGCCTTTTGCATTAACGGGTGGAGTCATTGCTTTAGCCCTCCGTGATATTCCTTTCTCTATCTCAGCTGCTGTTGGTTTTATTGCTTTATCGGGTGTTGCAGTACTCAATGGTTTGGTACTCGTATCGGCTATTCAGAGATTGCGTGATCAGGGCGAAGGGCTGATTGATGCAGTAAAACATGGTGCATTAGAACGTTTGCGGCCAGTGCTGATTACTGCACTAGTTGCCTCTTTGGGCTTTATTCCTATGGCTTTAAACGTGGGGATTGGTTCAGAAGTACAGCGTCCAATTGCAACCGTTGTTATAGGGGGAATTATTTCCTCAACGCTACTTACCTTGATTATTCTGCCCACCCTGTATGTTTGGTTTAACCAAGCTCGTCAGAAAAAATCTGACGATTTCGCTGAGCAGAACGGGTAGAGAAGTTCAATATGATGGCAATAGTGCAAGATTCAAAAATGAGATATGTGATGATGTGGCTGGTTTGCATCATCAGTCTTGCACTATGTCTGCATTCTAACGAGCATGCGACTGAAACGAGTCTTCAAGAGCATGCCTATGTAGATGTGATTCACACTCATCATCATGAGGTAAATCAGCAACATTCACATCATCATCATGAGGTAAATCAGCAACATTCACATCATCATCAAGATACCTATTACGAACATTTTTCTAATGTTGCATCTCTCAAAGAAATAGCACTCATCTTGCTTCTGTTAGGTGCGCAAATATTTGACCGTACGCAGAAATACGCTCTATTGCTTGCAAGTCGTATTTTTAAACCTCCAAAAAAAATCATGAGTTTTTTGAACCATTTTTTAATTTTTGGAGTTTGATTTAGATGCAAATTATTGATTCACATTATGTGAAGCTCAAAACCTATTTAAAGCTGTTGATTGCTTTAGGTATGGTCTTGATAAGTCCTGCACTTTTTGCTCATGGAGTTGCAGAGGGTGACAAAGGCTATATACAGGAAATCTACGGTGTTCATGTGATCCCCTTTATTTATCTGGGCGCCAAACACATGGTTACAGGTTATGACCATTTATTATTTCTGGTCGGTATTATTTTCTTCTTATACCGTATGAAAGATATTGGTTTGTATGTCAGCCTGTTCGCCATCGGTCATTCAGTTACCATGCTGATAGGGGTGTATTACAACATTTCGATGAATGCATACATTATTGATGCAATCATTGGTTTTTCTATTGTTTATAAAGCTTTAGATAATTTAGGTGCTTATCAGCGCTGGTTTGGATTCCAGCCCAATACAAAAATTGCCACGCTGATTTTTGGTTTGATTCACGGCTTTGGTTTAGCTGTAAAAATTCAGGAATATGAAGTGCCAGATGATGGCCTGCTTGCGAATCTGATCTCATTCAACATCGGGGTCGAATTAGGGCAACTCATGGCATTAGCCATCATTTTACTGCTTATGACGATGTGGAGAAAAACTCCTTATTTCTTCAGAACAGCATATCAAAGCAATGTCTTCTTGATGTTCCTTGGTTTTCTACTTGTTGGCTACCAACTCACTGGCTTCATTACTCAATAAGGATCTAAATTATGTTTAACGCTGAAATTCCAAAAGATGTTGAATTACCCTCTTCAAAAAAACTGATCAAATCAACTGTTATTGCGGCGGTGAGCGCCATTGTTGTTCTTGTGACTTGGGTAATGCCAGCCGAATACGCTATTGACCCTACTGGTGTCGGTAAAGTTTTGGGTTTAACCAAAATGGGTGAAATTAAGCAATCTTTAGCGGCTGAATCAGTGAATGGTATGGGAGAGAGCTCTCAGATCCCTTCAGTAACTACTGCTAATAGTTCGGTTGCTCAGGCTGCTGTACCAGATGAGAGCTCAAATACAATGCCCGCTATTAAGAAAGAATCGATCTCTATCGAATTAAAACCTAACCAGGCAACCGAAGTTAAGTTGGCTATGCCCAAAGATGCAAGTGTAACCTTTGATTGGAAATCATCAGGTGGTGGTCTGAACTATGACACGCATGGTGATCCTGTAAATGCACCAAAAGATTTCTATCATGGATACGGTAAAGGTAAAAATGAAACTGAGCAATCTGGCACATTGACCGCTGCATTTGACGGAAAGCATGGCTGGTTCTGGCGAAACAGAACAGAAAATCCAGTGACTGTAACTTTGAATATTGAAGGTCATTTCAGTGAAATGAAAAAGGTCTTTTAATTTGTAAAATTCCAGATGAGGGCTAAGCCTCATCTGGAACCTGTATGGCATAAAAGTTAGGTTCTAAATAAGGAGTCCCTAAAATGCTAGAAGTATTAAAAAACACAACATATCGGCATTTGTTCTTAGCCCAAGTCATCGCTTTGATTGGTACTGGACTCATTACTATTGCTCTAGCTTTACAGGCTTATGACATCGCAAAAGAGCAAGCAGCCCAAGTCCTGGGTATTGCCTTGGCGATTAAAATGATTGCTTATATTAGTGTCGCACCCATTGCCTCCGCATTTGCAGAAAGATTACCGAGAAAAAAAGTTTTGGTAGGGTTGGATGTCATTCGAGCCTTAACCGCATTGTGTCTGCCTTTCGTGACTCAAATCTGGCAAATCTATATTTTGATCTTTATTCTTCAGTCTGCCTCAGCTGCTTTTACCCCCACATTTCAAGCCATGATTCCTGATGTATTGCCCATAGAAGAAGAGTATACAAACGCGCTGTCTCTATCACGATTGGCCTACGACCTAGAAAATATTATAAGTCCAATGCTGGCAGGCTTGTTACTCACTGTGATGAGTTATCACAACTTGTTTTTGGGAACTGTGGTTGGATTTATTGGTTCGGCACTATTTGTAGTCAGTGCAAAATTACCAAATGCGAAAATGCCGGAGTTTATCGGGGTATATAACCGAATCAAACAAGGCGCAAAAATATATA
>NZ_JBUEBA010000033.1:0-8919 GCF_058107045.1 Acinetobacter sp. AB03
GATAAGATCCGTGACTATGCTTCAGGTGATGTCGAATGGAGTGGAAGCTTCTTATTTTGGCGATATGATGATGGTACACCAGCTGAATCACCAAGAAGCTATCAGCAATCTTAATTTCTTATTTTGGAGGTAAAAGTACTTATATTTCCGAGGGTGTAGCCAATTGGTTTTGAGATCTGATCAATCTCATTAAAGCAAAGGTTTAATTCCTTGAATGTCAGTTCGAGTCTGACCATCCCCGTCATTGCCAACAAATTCCCTCAAATGAATCAATTGAAGACAATCATACCAGCCTCACTAAAATAGTTACGGCTTTGACGTTCTGACTTAGGTTCCCAATCTCTATTTTTCAGATTACATGATCCAGCAGCAATTTTAGCCTTGCCAAACTTACTTTGAATGCTTTGAAACGCCGTCATTAACGCTTGCTCTTTTTCAAGCTGCTCTACGTCAGTTAGTAGGCCGATCGTGCGATGTTCTTCTTTTATCAATTCACACAACATCACGCCACATTTCTTAAACTCTATCCCCTCTTTGTACAATTTATCAATCAGTGATGTGGCAGCTTTAACAAGTTGCATCAAATTGTTTGTAGGTTGGGTAAACGTGTATGTTAACGACTTGCTGTAATACGGTTTTGACTGGTCAAATGGGTTGGATTGCAAGAAAACAATCAGAGATCCGCAAAGCTGGTGTTCATCAACAAGCCGATTGAATGCATTATGGGTATATTTGCTGACGGCTTCTTGAAGAATTGAGAGCTCAGTAATTTTCTGGCCGAAAGATTTGCTCGAGACAATCTGTTGTTTCGCCTTAGGTGAACTTTCAAATTCAAAGCATGACTGGCCAAGCAATTCTAAAATCGTACTTTGCATATTCACATTGAAGAGTTCACGCATTCGATTCGGGTTGGATGTTGCAAGATCCAGCACAGTTAAAATCCCCATGTCATTAAGCTTTTTAGCGTACTTTCGCCCTACACCCCATATTTCATCAACTGGCATGCTTTGATAGTAGCTTTCGACATCTACCAGGCTCATTGTCACTAAATTACAGATTCCATTTAATTCTGGATTCTTTTTGGCAAGGTTGTTGGCCATTTTACTTTCAGTCAGTGTTCTACCAACACCCACGCACGTTGTTAAGCCAATAAGCTTATATACTTGATGCCGAATCTCCCGTGCCATTTCAGTAGCATCAAAGTTTTTAGTAAATTGAGTAAATTCTATAAAGCCTTCATCAATGCTGTAAATGCTGTAACAGCTTGGATCTACAAAACCAGATAATATTCCATGAAAACGGCGTGACATTTCGCCATACAGCGCAAAATTGCTCGATAGCACATGAACGTTATGTTTATTGATGATGTCTTGGACCTTAAAGAGTGGCGCACCCATCGGGATTTTTAAGAGTTTAGCTTCAGCGCTTCTCGCGATGATTGTTCCGTCATTAGAGCTTAAGACAACGCATGGTTTACCCTTTAACTTAGGGTTCCAAAATGCTTCCATCGAACAATATGCCGAATTTATATCAACATGAATAAATACCCGGTTTGTCATTTTCGTGCGTCTTTAATGATGTAAGTCACTACGCCCCACACAATCAATTCCTGTTCAGGTTTTAGAAAAATATGTGAGTGCTCTTGGTTTTCTGCTTTAAGCCAAACTGGAGGGATAGATTTTGCATCTGGACCAAAAATTTCATTAATTTCACCAGCTGACATTTGCTTGGTGATCATCAACCGCTTAACGGTAAAGTCTGTTTCTAGCTGAGCAACAATAATATCTAGATGCTTGGCATTGAAGCTTCTATCGATTATGAGCTTATCGTTAATATCTATACCAGCATTTAGCATGGAACGAGAGCCTACTTTACCAATAAACGTAGAGTACTCATTGGTGATCAGCATTTCGTTGAGATCGACCGACTTTTCAATAAAATCTTGTGCTGGTGAAGGAAATCCAGCTGATAATAATTCAGCTGCAATAGGAATTTGTAAAAGCGAGTTAGATCTGACGTGCTCGAGGTCAAGAATATCGCTTATCTTTTTATTTGCACCGCTAAATGCGATAACTTTCGTTTCAGGTTTTCCTGACGTTGAACTGCAAGTAGACATGAAAAAAACCTTACTATGATTTGAGACCCATTGTATTGAGAGCTGTATGTTTGTTCAAATATTTCTTAAAAGTTACCAATACACAATGGGTTATCCTTGGAGTTAGAATAAAGATCGTCTATCTTATGAATAATAAAATTTACACGTAATATGTCAGAGATGATGCCAATTATTCATTACTTAACAGTACAGGTTTGCAAACGGGTATTCATAGAGCCTAACTACGGCGTAATGCGTTCTAATGATCCATTAGTTATAGATCCTGATCTATCAATGCAGCCATTATGTTTACTTGGCATCTCCGTCAATGATTTTCCATTAAATTACACGGAATATTATGAAAAAAATGACAGTAGTTGTTCCCTGTCAAAATTCCTGAAGACTTTTTGGAGCCGTTACTACAAGACTAATGGCCCAAATATTCCATTAGTTTTTGGAATACCAGATATCCTGGTTATCGATCATCGTGTGAAGGATATTATTAATCAATCATTTTATAGTTGGTTAGACTCGAATAATATTCAATATGAGTTTTCTGATAGTAAGAATAAAAAAGCTATTGCTAATTTTCGTCAGCATCAACACTATCCTTATATTGAATGTTACTCTGAGATAGACGTCCTAGATACATATAAAACTAAAAATGAAGAATATGCCTTACCTTTATCCGTTCTAAACACGATGACTAACTATTTAGATAGTGTTTTTCTCTTATCAAAGCATCGTAAAACTTTAATAGCGTATACCAGCAGACCTATTAAGCATCCAACATTTACAGAGTGCTGTCCTAACGATCTCCGACTATTTGACATTACACCTTTAGAAAGTAAAGCCGATAGAACTTTACAGGATGCATATTGGGTTAGCTCCGATTTAGAAAATGGCAATTATGGATACTTGCGGAATAGACAAGTGAAAGAAGACATAGATTGCACCAGAGAAGATAAAAAAGCTTTTTTGGCCCTAATAAAATCATTGCCAGTTACTCAATGGATGGATATTTTTACAAGCAATCAGATTGAATTATTGAATCAATTAAAAAAACAACGATACAAAGACACAATTGATATCGATCAGATTAATTACGCAGATATGTGTTTTAAATTAGGGTTAAGTAGGGATTCTCAATACACAGTTTTAGCACTGGAGACATCTAAATTAAAACGTTCTGAAATGATTGAACTTTGGGATCAATATTCTCATGGAGGTGATGTTAAGTACTCTTGTGAAATTATGCTTCCTGACTGGTACTCTTCGCGAAATGATAAAATTTACAGATATTTTTATTTATCTATGTGGAACAGCAGCATTATTTTCATAAGTGAATCAGGATCTCCAGCAACAAAATGTTTTGATCAAGATGAATGCATTAATTACATGTCAAAAAATCAATTCAAAATACATAATTTAAGTAATATCGTTGATATACGTCACTTTGATGAATTGCTATTAAACAACAGGCAATATTTATTGAACATCGTTAAAGAAATGGATGCTTTTGAACTTTTAAAGGACCTAAATACCGTATAAAACAGAGTGTGGAAACACACTCTGTTTTATAGAAAATGATTTCTATTGGATATAATTGGACAAGTAATTATAAATACTCGGATCTTCAATATCCGATGGGAATCCACGATCACAGACAAGGATAAACTTATTCCCCTGCTTTATAATTAATGGCTCTGTTCCATATCAAAGGCTTTTTAAATACCCAAAATGGAATCTCAGCTGGAAGTGATGTGTTGTACAACCAGATCCCACTTGAAGCTGGTAGAACGGTTTGGGACAGTAAAGCAAATTGGTTTAAGTGTAATTATTAATTTTATTATCTAGCTTAAAAAGAGGTCATTAGGGACCTCTTTTTTTAACTCATAATTTATAGAATGCAAATAGCCTTATGAGGCCAGACTATATTCCTGTTCATGAGTAAAGTTGGCCAGAACCAGTGCATAAGATAAATCAGGTGGTACTGAGTTACCGACCATACGATATTGGTCTTGTTTAGTTAACTTCAATTGTTGGTTATTTTCATCATGTCCATAACTGAAAATATAATCATGCGGAAAGCCTTGAGCCTTATAAAGTTCAAATGGTTGAAGCATTCTAAAGCCAATATCTTCAATACAATAGCGTTCACCATTGATTTCAATGATTCCAAATTTTTCAAAAAGTTCATTTTTGAAATTTAACCCTTCAGTAAATCTCGTTAATAAAGCTCGTACCTCTGCAAATTGATTTACTGTTGTGAGTGTATGCATAGGTTCATTTAACTCTTGGCCAGTACATCCATTTTTCATTTTTGAAAGGTGACAAACATATAGTGAGTGGGTACCGCCTTTAGTTTCAGCTGTAATTGTCCTCAAAGGCTCATCGATCGGCATTGATCTCCGACTTGATCCATTTGCACATTCTGTAAGAATTGGAGCAGCTGCATCAACGATATATGGCTCTGGATTATGAACGATATATTTCAAAATACCGCGAACAATACGCTCTAACGTAGCTGGTGCCAGTGCTTTTTTTCTTTTAAATATACTAGGGCAATCAAAACTTAGATCTACGCATTCAGCAGCTGTACGCCATGGCAATAAACGTCCCTTTTTTACAAGACTGGTATTAGGATTACCATGGGTTTCCTTTGGCCATACGATTGGCAATCCATCACGGCGAGCTATTAAGAAAAATCGATTTCGTATAGTTGGTGAACCGAAGTCACATGCTTTTAATTCTTTGTATTCAACTGAGTATCCTTGATATTTCAATGCATTTACAAAGCAATTAAACGTTCGTCCCTTACGCTTTGGGCATGGACGTCCATCTTTATCAAGGTCACCCCATTCTGCAAACTCCGTTACATTTTCAAGCATTATTACACGAGGTCGAACCTTTGCTGCCCAGCGCAATGCAATCCAGGCCAATCCCCTAATGTTTTTATTGAGAGGTTTACCTCCCTTAGCTTTGGAATGGTGTTTACAGTCTGGGCTCAACCAGACTAATCCAACGGGTTGATTACCAGTGATTTCAACTGGATCTACATCCCAAACACTTTCACAATAATGTTTTGTAAGAGGATGATTTACCCGGTGCATCGCCAAAGCTTTAGGATCATGATTAATAGCAATATCAATCGGTCTCCCAAATGCACGTTCTAAACCGGTTGATGTTCCACCACCCCCGGCAAAATTATCAACAATAAGTTCGTGTGGTAATAAATTAAACATAATATAAACTCCAAGTTTTTGGCTTTTTGCCACTAAATTCGTGTACGCGAATACTGTATGAATACTTAGGCAAGCATTAGTTCATTTATAGAATCAATGGCTGCCAAATCATCATAATCATAGTAAGCATCATCGATGGCAGACGAAATTTCATATTCAGAAACTCCTGAATTCAGAGCGAGTTTTAAAAGATTCCGGTCTAATCGGTCATATTTGTTTGAAAATGCCATCAGTTTATGGTCATGCGCGTTATTGGCCATAAAGAATGAATATGCAAAACCAACAGGCGTTACACTTCGAGCATTTTTAGTGGCCAAGCTTTTCCCACCATATAACTTGTGCATTTTAGATCCCTCTATAGGCTCTACTGGTGCAATAGGTAGGTCAGCATTAAATCTACCCCATAATAAGGTTTTCTTAGTGTAAGTATCCCCAAAATGAAACGGATCAAACGACAGACGCCACGGCGACAACCCGGTTAAGCTCGCAATACGCCCTACTGGATTCTCAATTGCCCAAATATTCGGTTTAAAAAATTCAATTGTTCTTAAAGTTTGGTACACCAGCTCAATACTGCTTAACGTGCGACCATCAGCATCTTTGGCGGTAAAATGTCTTGCACCAGAAACAGCAAAGTCAGTACATGGGCATGCAGCTAAAATCGCATGAACGTCCAAACCATCAAAGCATGCAAAAAGCTCGTTAAAGAATTCCACGCTGAAGTTATTAATATCGCCAAAATAAGGATCTGCCTGTATATCAAAGCGAAATACTTGATAGCCAGCATCAACCCATGGTTGTGACCATGTGCCAGACAAATCAAAAAGAGAAATGACAATTTTTTGGTTGTTTTGGTTGCGGATCGTTGGATCTAGATATTGGTTAAACGCAACGTTTTTCCATTGTTCTAAACGCTCTAATGCGGAAGATCTGGACATCCAGCCATTAGCTTCAACATATGCTTGTGATTTCTTATTTAAGCGAACAACTTCATTCTTATGCGGTGCATCAAAGATATTTGAAATCTTAAACTCAGCATCAATAAAACTACTTCTTGCATCCAATAAAAGCTTATTGAAAAGTTGCAATTGTTCATTGTTGTTTTGCGTTTTTACTAAATCCACGACCGACTCCAAGTTTTAAGCAATGAGCTTGATTACTTAATTGTAGAGTCAGTTTTTCTAATAAAACTTTTTTAAAAAAAATAATATGAAATAGAAAAGGCTGAAATGATCAGCCTTTTATTATTAGCGAAAATAAGATTTATATTTTATTAATACCCTCACATAACTCTAATGCTAGTGGTTACATTACTGGTTGATGCAACCAGGAATAACGAACAGCAAAGTAGTGTTCTTTATTAATGGCGCATGAATTAGTCATAGTAAATACCTACTAGTCTTTAGTTAGCCAAAGGAAGAAACACAGTCCGAAGATGAAGAACCCCAATGTCAAAGGAACAGAAAGAAAAAAATGTTCGACTACACCAAAGCTAAAAATGGTACCAATATTGGTTGAAATAAAAAATCCCATTACACCAAGTAGTATTGGAAAAATAGCCATGAAAAAAATGTATAGCATTACTTTCAAAACCTTGTGATTTTGGAAGAATCTACGTTTAAAAAAATCTTTGCTTGGACCACTTAAAATCATGCCTTCACCTATCGCCCATATAACTTATTAAGTTTGCCTGATGCTATTTCACTAAACTTTACGTAAATAGTGATTGCCGTTTTCGCTAATTGAATTTCAAGATGTTCGTTAATACGAATGTAATACCCTTTATTCATATTTAGATTTGTTGTTAATTCATCGATAGCCTTATCAAAATTTTTTTCATCAATGTCTAACAATGACTCATCAGCACTGATGCTTAAATTAATTGTTTTAGCTATTTGTTCAAAAGTACGAACCATATTGAAACATTGGTCTATTTTTCTTTTCTTATTGATACCAGTACCATGAATACGTGTTTTAGGTGATTTCTCAACAAACTTAAAACTCCATATCGTATCGTATATACCGACTTGATTAGCAAGCACATCAATCAGTGATGAATTATTTGAAAGATCATTCATAACAGATAGTGCCTTACGTGCAGCATTAAGCCCAAACACTTTGCCGTTTTGTGTGCAGTAATTGAACTTCTGGATCAAAGTTTACAAATACTTTTCTAGCATCAAGTAGCGCCGTAGCTTTATCATTAAATTCAAAAAACAACTCGTTTAGTATTTTATCTATTTCTGCCCTTTTCATAAGTGGCTAACTCCCAAAAAAAACTCTATTGCCATTTCGCTTTCTATACAGGTCAGTGTAACTTCACCTGATTGCATGTAATTCAGTAGGTCATTACGCTTTTTTATCAGGTCCTTTTGTGAAGTAGACACATACAGATTAGTTGCACAATAGCTTTGAATCTGAGTGATCAACTTCATCTTTAAGCGTAGCAAGCTCATTGATAACCGCAGCGAGTTCTTTTTCTTGAATCAACATTTGAATACATCCTACGATTGAATAGACGAAAGGCCTGTAACCAGGCCTGGAAAATGATTACTTTGTATAAATCACATTCTTATATTGTGTTTGGAGCTTGTAGAACTCACGGTGAGATAGCTCTTTAGGGTTTTGAGCCATGATCGTATAAAACTTACGAATCTCTTGTTCCTTTTTTTCCGATGGTCCACTGATCTCAGCAATACGCACGGTTTCATACCAGCCGACTACTTGGCCATAGTCTTTAGATGCGATTTGCGCCGTAGAATAAAATACATAAGAAATAATGATGGTTGCAACACCAGTAATCGCTAACAACGTAAATGTCGTGCGACCCCATGCGAGAAGCTTTGCTTTGTATTCATCAAGAGCAAGCAACCAAGTACCAACCATCGCAAGAGCTAAAATATCACCTAAAATCATTTTGGTTTTCCTTAAATAAATTCACCTTTCGCTTTTAATTATAGAAAATAAAACCCTTAAAACTTTTTTTCTAAAAATAATAATTCTTTACTTAAAATATTTAAAAAGACTTATAAAACCTTTTTTAGCTTGCTTAAAAACGCATACGCTGATTTTAATTGATTAAAATAAAACTCTCGTTTTAAGTTTTAGAGAAAAGTTAAAACCTTTTAAGGATTGATACTATGTATCTATTCCAACAGATAGGCGATCCCCTATGCACTCATTACCAGTTGACGCTAAATCAGCAAAACATTTTGCATCGAATCCTTTAAGTGATTGGGCAATAGGACTTGTCAAAGCTGATGCGGTGAATAACCACCTTAGTTTTGATGCTAACTGCAACCTTCAGTTAAGCACCGTTTTTGATTTTATTGCGATTGCGGATACCGAAGCAGAAGACTTTGAATCGCTGTTTTTAAGAGAGTTTGGTGAGGATTTCACACCATTAAGTCACCTTGAATATGAATCAGTGAATAGCTTGGCTGAAATGATTACATCGCAATATGAGACGGCGATCGAAACCGTTAGACACATCATTATTGGGTGGTGTATCAAAAAGTATGCTAAAAAAAGCAGGTTGAATTTTGATAAAATAGAGAAATGCAAATAACTCTAGAAATC
>NZ_JBUEBA010000034.1:0-13536 GCF_058107045.1 Acinetobacter sp. AB03
TATATTTTACAAAAATAATATTATAAAAGTTGTTTTTTTTATTACCCCGATAGTGCTAAGTATATTAACATTAACTACTAAGCAGGTGATGGGTTATTCAAATTACTCTGATGCATTTACTTTTATTATTCATAGAATGACTGTCATGTCGGCTTTTGGAACTATTGGTGTTTGGGAAAATTTTAAAGATGGTGTTTCGTTAAGTGAATCAATTAAATTAGTTTATAATATATTCGGAAATAAAATTAATGAATATGTTTTTGGTATTGATTTTAACTCCATAGAAGTTTTAGATACTAATCTTTCTAGGAAGATGACTTATTTAGTCTATCCTAGTTGGGAAAAAGCTATTTCAGGAACTACCAATATTACTGTAACTAACTTTGGTGAAGCTATTTATATTTTTGGTGGATTATACTGGCTCTATGCGATTATTTCTGGATTGATAGTTGCATTTTTTGTAAAAAAAGTAGATTACTTTATAAGTAAGGGTGATATTATTAAAACTAGTTTATACTACATATTTACAGCTGCAGTAATCTTATCTTGGATAAACTCATCATCTTTTTTAACTTTATTTAGTTTGCCTGTTTTTCTTTACATGTTTTTAACGTATGTATTGCTTAAGTTTATCTTTCACACCAAAATCTTTTAAGTTGAGTGTATAATTTAGTATCTTTGGAAGTTTTTAAATATTATTGGGTTAGTTATTATGAATGTTAATATTTCAGTGGTTGGTTTAGGGTATGTGGGATTATCAAATGCAATTTTACTTTCACAGAGAAATAATGTAACTGCAGTAGATACAAGCGAGGAAAGAGTAAATCTGATTAACCAAAAAAAATCTCCGATTCAAGATTTAGAAATTAGTAAATACTTGAAAGAACATGAGTTAAATTTAACTGCAACATTAGATTGGATAGAAGCGTACAGACAGTCAGATATTATCATTATTGCTACACCAACAGACTATAATGAAGATAAAAATTATTTTAATACATCATCTGTGGAGTTGGTTATTAAAAATATTCTTACAGTAAATAAAAATGCTTTGATTATTATTAAATCCACAATTCCAGTGGGTTTTGTTGAGAATATGAAAGCAAATTTTAATACAAATAATATAGTTTTTTCTCCTGAATTTTTAAGAGAAGGAAAAGCTTTATACGACAATTTATATCCATCTAGGATCATTGTTGGTGAAAAATCTGAAAGGGCTCGTGATTTTGCTAATTTGTTATTAGATGGAGCTTTAAAGAAGAATGTAGATATCTTACTAACTAATTCAAATGAAGCTGAAGCTATTAAACTTTTTGCTAATACTTATCTCGCTTTAAGAGTTTCTTTTTTTAATGAATTAGATACATATGCTGAGTTAAAAGATCTTGATACTAAACAAATTATTGAAGGGATCAGTTTGGATCCACGAATAGGCAATTATTATAATAATCCTTCTTTTGGCTATGGTGGTTATTGTTTGCCTAAAGATACTAAGCAATTATTAGCCAATTATAAGGATATACCAAATGATATTATTGCTGCTATTGTAAATTCTAATAATACAAGAAAAAAATTTATTGTAAATCAGATTTTATCTAAAAGTCCTAAAGTAGTAGGTGTCTATAGACTAATTATGAAGCATGGTTCAGATAATTTTAGATCTTCAGCAATTCATACTATAATTTCATTACTTCAGAAATCTGGTGTTAAAGTTATTATTTATGAACCAACATTAAATTTAAATATATTTGATGGTTGCCCTGTTGAGCATAATCTCATTGATTTTAAAAATATGTCAAATTTAGTGTTAACGAATCGTATGGATGATGACTTATTAGATATTTCTGAAAAAATTTATACGCGTGATATTTTTAATAATAATTAATCTTGTAAGGATTATTGTATGTCTCAAGATATCTTGCCATTAGTATCGATTATTACTCCTTTATATAATGCTGAAAAATATATTGAAAAAACAATTTTTTCAATTATGGAGCAGACTTATACCAATTGGGAGTTGTTTGTAATAGATGATTGTTCTAAGGACAATTCCTATAAAGTTGTTCAAAAAATTTCTGAAAAAGATAAACGTATAAAAATTATAAAGTTAAATGAAAACTCTGGTGCGGCTGTTGCAAGAAATACTGGTATTGAAAATGCTAATGGGCGCTTTATTGCATTCTTAGATAGTGATGACACTTGGCATCCTAAGAAGCTAGAAAAACAAATAAAATTTATGTTGGATAATCAATACTATTTTACTTATACAGGCTATTATAAAGTAGATGAAAATGCTGCCTTTATTAAAAATGCAAAGATGCCAAAATTTATTAACTATAATAAGCTTTTGAAAACTAATTATATTGGTTGTTTAACAGTTATGTATGATTCGGAAAAGTTAGGAAAAGTTTATTTTCCATTAATACGTAAACGTCAAGACTATGCTTTGTGGTTGAAGTTATTGAAAATGATACCCTATGCCTATGGATTACAAGAAGATTTAGCTAGTTATACAGTAAGATCTGATTCAATTTCTGCAAATAAGGTTAATGTAGCTAAATACACTTGGACTGTATATAGAGAAGTTGAAAAACTATCTTTAATACATGCTATTTATTGTTTCATTAATTATGCAATATTAGGCATTTTAAGAAAATAGGATTTAAATGAAAATTTTAATGACAGGTGCGACAGGGTTTGTAGGTTCAGTTCTATCTGAACGGGTGAGTAGTTTGTATGATACTATTGCTTTAGTTCGTACTCAAAATAATCTATTGTCTGCAAATATCCAGCAACTTGTTGCTAATAATATTTTTGAAGCAGACTTACCTAGCAATATAGATGTCATTATTCACTTAGCAGGTCGTGCTCATATTCTAAATGAACAAACGACAGATCCATTAACTGAATTTCGTAAAGTCAATGTAGAAGGGACATTACAACTTGCCCGTCAGGCTTTGGACAAAAAAGTAAAACGCTTCATATTTATGAGTTCTATCGGTGTCAATGGTGCAGTGACCTTACAGCAGCCATTTACAGAAGATACTTTACCACAACCTCATGCAGATTATGCTCTTTCCAAGCTAGAAGCAGAGGAAGCATTAAAAAAACTATTTGCTGGATCAGATACAGAGTTAGTCATTATTCGCCCGCCTTTGGTGTATGCAGCGTATGCGCCAGGTAACTTTGCTCGTTTACTCAAATTAGTCGCAACCAATCTACCTTTACCCTTTGCACGTACACAAAACAAACGTAGTTTTGTCGCACTTGAGAACTTGGTCGATTTTATTCAGGTTTGTATTGAACATCCCAATGCTGCCAACCAGACATTTTTAGTGGCAGATCAGAACAGCATTTCCACCCGAGAATTGGTTCAATACTTAAAACAGGGTATGGGAAAAACCCCATATTTTATTTATATTCCACAGCCTCTTATGAAACTAGGGGCTGCATGTGTAGGTAAATCCAAACTTTATGAACAACTGTTTGAATCACTTGAAGTAGATGCTTCCAAGGCTCAAAAGTTGTTGGGCTGGATAGCTCCGTTAAGTACCCAGCAAGCCATGTTAAAAGCAGGCCAAGATTATCTAAAAATGAAAGAGTAATTCAAGTATGTCAATTTTTGCACAGAGCATTGTATTTTTTATACTGACATTACTATTTACAGGCTACATGCGGCATTATGCCCTAAAGAAAAACATCATAGACAACCCAAATGAACGAAGCTCCCACAGTGTACCTACCCCACGCGGTGGTGGTGTAGCTGTGGTGTGTAGCTATTTATTGGCGTTGGCTGTACTGATCTATAGCCAACAACTGACAGTCCATATAGGTTTAGCCCTTATGGGGGCAGGCTTTGTCATCGCACTGCTTGGTTTCTTAGATGATCATGGGCATATCAACTCCATGTTGCGTCTAGCCATCCATTTTCTAGTGGCTATAGGTGCGGTGATCAGTTTAGGTGGTTTTGCCGAAGTCACTATATTTAATGGTCTGCAACTCGGCTTTGTAGCCAATATCATTGCGGTATTATTTTTGGTGTGGTTACTCAATCTGTATAATTTTATGGATGGCATTAATGGTATTGCCAGTGTTGAAGCCATCACGACTACAGCCAGTATGGCAATTTTGTACTATCTGCTAAATACATCGCTGAATTCAGATCTACTTTGGTTATTAGCTGCCTGCATATTTGGCTTCCTATTATGGAACTTTCCCAAAGCCAAAATTTTTATGGGCGATGCCTGTAGTGGGTTTTTAGGGCTAACATTAGGGATTTTGGCATTAATTGCCCTCAAAGAAAACTTGGCGCTGTTTTGTGCATGGATTATTTGTCTAGGTGTATTTGTGGTCGATGCGACTTATACCCTGATTAAACGCGTGCTCAGTGGCTATAAAATGTATGATGCGCATCGCAGCCACAGCTACCAAATTTTATCGCGTAAATGGGGCAGCCATACGCCAGTGACTTTGGCGGTAGCAGCTATTAATTTATTGTGGCTCTTTCCAATCGCCTATATCACGACCACCCAACAATGGGCGTATCCTGAATTCGCGATATTGATTGCTTATTTACCATTAGTATTCTTGGCCATCAAATTGAAAGCAGGAAATCCTGATGCCTGAAAAAAAATTGCTTATTTTAGGAGCAGGCGGTTTTGGCCAAACAATTGCTGAAGTTGCTGAACTTTTAGGTAATTGGGAGAGTATTTCTTTTGTTGATGATCGATGGCCTGAGCAGGAATGGTTAGGTTGTTATCCTATTGTTTCAAATATTCAAAACTTATCCTTAATCAAGCAACAAGATTTTGAGGCCATCATTGCCGTTGGAAATAACCAAATACGACAAAAATGGCAACAATTACTGCTTGATTTATCTATACCAATTACGACTATTATACATCCACAAACCGTCATTGCTCCGAGTGCGAAAATAGGGCAGGGGGTAAGTATTATGGCTGGGTGTGTTATTGGAACAAATACGATTATCCAAGATGGTACTATTTTAAATATGGGTACATTATTGGACCATGATGTGGTGGTTGAACAATTTGTACACTTAAGTATTGGGGTGAAAGTTGCAAGTAATAATATTATCCCTACATTTTCTTTCTTGGAAGTGGGAAGTATCATAGAACATAAGTCTTAATAACAACTTCTTTAAATTAAGATATGACGTGCTGAAAAATATATGAAATCTCTTGTAATTCCTCTGGTTGAATCTCCACGTTCAGCAAAACTCGCATTTTTAGTCATTTTAGACTTTTGTATTTTCCCTGTTCTAATCTGGCTGTGTTATGCCATCCGCCAGTTTGACCTCGGCGCAGAAGTTGTACCCAATATTCCTTTTGGTGCGGTTTGGGTCAGTGCTATTGCTGTATTGGCTCTATTTCTCTGCGGTGTATATCGCTTTATTGTCCGTACCTTCAATGAATTCTTTATTGTTAAACTGGGTTTGGCAACGATCTTATCCGTGATTGGCCTGTATTTATTGGCTTATAGCACCCATGCCTTTATTCCGACATCCATCCCGTTGATGTTTGGCTTTATGATGTTTGCCTGGGTCTGGTTTAGCCGAGGTTTTATCCGTTTTATCGTGCGTTCTTATTTACAGGCCGGAGTGCCTAAAAAACGTATCGCGATTTACGGCGCTGGTAATGCAGGGCAACAGGTGGCAGCCACCTTAAATCGCTCCAATGAGCATGTGCCGATTATATTTATTGACGATAATCCGTCTTTAAATGGCCAAAATATTGGTGGTATTCAAGTTTTTTTACCACATACTGCTTTGAAATGTTTTACAAAACTCAAAATTGATGAAATTCTGATTGCACTGCCCTCAGTCGGGCGGATACGTAAAAGTGAAATCGTTAAATTTTTAGAACCGGCGCATCTTAAAATTACCGAGATTCCCGGCCTGACCAAGCTGGTCGATGGTGAAATTCGAATTTCCGATATTCAGGAAGTGGATATTATTGACCTGCTGGGCCGCGATCCGGTACCTCCGGTGGCAGAACTTTTAGCTAAAAATATTCAAGATAAAGTGGTGATGGTGACTGGTGCAGGTGGCTCAATTGGTTCCGAACTGTGTCGCCAGATTATTAAAAACCAGCCGGCCAAAATTATTATTTATGAACTGACAGAATTCGCTTTATATAGTATTGATAAAGAATTACGTCTGACTGCCACGTGTGACATTATCCCAATTTTGGGTTCTGTACTGGATGAGCGCAAGCTGGAACGGGTGATTGAACAGTACGGCGTGCAAACGGTTTATCATGCGGCGGCTTATAAACATGTACCTTTGGTGGAGTGTAACCCATTAGCAGGCCTGAAAAATAACGCGGTGGGAACGGCATTTAGTGTCAATGCTGCGGTGAAAAAAGGTGTTGAAACTTTTGTATTGATCTCGACCGATAAAGCGGTACGTCCGACCAACGTGATGGGTGCGACCAAACGCATGGCAGAGCTGTATTGTCAGGCCATGGCGGAAGCTCAGGATCAGACCCAGATCAGTATTGTACGCTTTGGTAATGTACTGGGTTCTTCGGGCTCGGTGGTACCGCTGTTTAAACAGCAGATTGCCAAGGGTGGGCCAATCACGGTGACCGATCCCGAAGTGACCCGGTTCTTCATGACCATTCCGGAAGCCTCGCAGCTGGTGATTCAGGCTGGTGCCCTCGGTACCGGTGGAGATGTGTTCTTGCTGGATATGGGGGAACCGGTACGGATTCAGGATCTGGCACGACAAATGATTTCACTGAGTGGTCTCAAAGTCCGAGATGATCAAAATCCAAATGGCGATATTGAAATTCAATATACCGGCTTGCGTCCAGGTGAAAAACTGTATGAAGAGCTGCTGATTGACGAAGAAAATACAGAAATTACCTCGCATAAGCGTATTTTGAGATCAGTCGAGAAGCATTATCCATTGGCAGAAATTCTGGAAGTATTTAACCGGATGCATGAACTTTCAGCGATGCAAGCCGATATTGAATGGGCATTGGCGCAGCTGGAATACTATGTCGATGGTTATGTCCGTAGCAACGAAATTCAAGTGAACTAGGTTATTTATAAATATGATTAAGAAAGCAATTCTTCCTGTGGCCGGCCTTGGTACGCGTTTTTTACCTGCCAGCAAATCGATTCCCAAAGAAATGGTCACTGTGGTCGACCGTCCGGCGATTGAATATGTGGTCCGTGAAGCGGTAGCCGCCGGAATTGAACAAATTATTTTGGTGACACATTCTTCAAAAGCATCGATTGAAAATTACTTCGATCGTAATTTTGAACTTGAAACCACGCTTGAGCAAAAAAACAAAACCGATTTACTCAAAGAAATTACTGAAATTCTGCCTAGCGGTGTAAGTATCATGAGTGTACGTCAACCGCAGCCTTTGGGCTTGGGCCATGCGGTACTGTGTGCCAAGGCCGTGATTGGCGATGAAGATTTTGCAGTATTATTACCAGATGTGCTGGTCAAGGATCAGGATCCGGAAAATGATTTGTCTCGCATGATTCAGCGTTATGACGCGTCTCAAGCAGCACAAATCATGGTTGAAGCGGTGCCTGAACATCTGGTGGATCAGTATGGCATTGTTGATGTTGCTGCATCACCTGAGGAAGGCGAAAGCATTGTCATGCAAGGGATTGTTGAAAAACCGGCAGTCGGCACCGCACCATCGAATCTGTCTGTGGTCGGGCGTTATATCCTGCCGGCAAAAATCATGCAGCTTCTGGAACAGACACCACGCGGGGCAGGCAATGAAATTCAGCTCACCGATGCGATTGCCATGTTACAGCAGACTGAAGCAGTGGAAGCTTATCGCATGAAAGGTCAAACTTTTGACTGTGGCAACAAGCTCGGCTATCTTAAAGCTGTATTACATTATGGGGTTGATCATCCCAAGCTCGGTCACGAGTTTAAAGCGTTGATCCAAGAACTCGCTTTATAATAAAAAATAATAACCAAGGAATACTATGAAAGTCGCAGTACTGGGGAAAACCTTATTTTCTGGGGTCATTTCGGCCCTTTTGTCTGAATGTGGTCATCAGGTGGTGTGGTGTAACAGCTTCAGTGCAGATGAGCCGGCCCGGACTTATTTTCAGGATGAATCCTTGCAGTCATTGCTGCAAAAACAGGAAAAATCTGGTTTTTTAAACTGTTGTGATTTTCAGCATCTGGATTTCAATCAGGATGTTTTTTTCTTTAGTTTTAATGCCAACGAAGAGCAGCAGGCATTTCAGATGCTGGATACCCTTCGGCATGCCTGTTTTGCTCATCCGAAGCTGATGATTAATGCTTCGACCTTTGGCTTGCATGGCACCCAACGTTTTCAACAACTGCTGCCGAATGATGACTGGATTTATCTGCCCGATATTATTCAGGAAGGTAATGCCCTGCGTAGTTTTGTTCAGGCCAGCCAGCTGATCGTGGGCTGTGATCATGCAGATGCACAGGCTAAAATCAGAGAGCTGTTACGCCCCTTGTTTCCGCGTGCGCAGCAGTATCTGTTTATGCCGGTACTGGATGCCGAATTTACCAAACTCAGTATTTCCGGCATGCTGGCCACCCGGATCAGTTATATGAATGATCTGGCCAGCGTGGCAGAAAAACTCGGGATCGATATTGAACAGGTGCGCCAAGGCATGGCGGCGGATAACCGGATTGGTTCCGCCTATTTGTTTCCGGGCGTCGGTTTTGGTGGAGAGAACTTCTCGCATGATATCCGCACCTTAACGCATGCAGTAGCAGATTCAGGGGTAAAAAACCAGTTGCTGGAACAGGTCTGGGAGATTAACGAACAACAAAAAGAATTACTGTTCCGCAAACTATGGAATTATTTCCGTGGCGATTTACAGGGAAAAGTGGTGGCGATTTGGGGCGCAGCCTTTAAGGAAAATACCCCGAGCATCCAGCAATCTCCAGTGCATGCCATGCTCACTGCATTATGGGCGCAAGGGGTGACGGTCAAACTGCATGATCCGCAAGCATTGGCCAATATTAAAAAAGTCTATGGGACACGGCAGGATCTAATACTGTGTGAAGATCAATATCAGGCAGTTGAGGGGGCAGATGCCTTATGTTTGATGACTGCCTGGAAACAGTATGGTAGTCCAGATTATCCACACCTCATTAAACTGATGCAGCATCCCCTGATTTTGGATGGGCGTAATCTGTATGATCCGGCCTATATCAAGGCGCGTGGTTTTAATTATATTGGGGTGGGACGTTAATGTTAAGTCAGCTTAAACCAGATCTAAATACTGAAACTGTGTGTCAAAAACTCGCCTCGAGCAAAGAACAACTTGATGCGGTGCATCTACGAGAACTGTTTGCCGCAGACCCCCAGCGTTTTAACAAATATTCAATTCAGTTTGAACAGCTGGTCTTCGATTATAGTAAACACAGAATTGATAACACGGTGATGGAGGACCTGATTGAATGGGCAGATGCACAAAACTTAAGATCCTGGATCGGGTCTTTATTTTCAAATCAGGACATTAATTATACCGAGCAACGTGCTGCCATGCATTGGGCATTACGCTTGCCAGTCCAGGATCAGCAGCATGCGGATCTGGCCGCTGATGTGCATGCTCAACTTGAGCGCATGTATGCTTTGGTAGAACAAATTCATGCTGGGCAGCGCCGTGGCGCCACCGGTGAAGTGATTCAGGATGTGGTCAATATTGGCGTGGGCGGATCAGATCTTGGCCCTCTAATGGTCACCCATGCCTTATCGGATTTTAAATACCAGTCTGCCCAGCCACTCAATGTGCATTTTGTCTCGACCATGGATGGCAGTCAGCTGTCCGAGTTGTTGCATCAACTGCGTCCGGAAACCACGCTATTTATTATTTCGTCCAAATCATTTGGCACGATTGATACCCTGACCAATGCCCAGACAGTACGCCTGTGGCTGGAAAAAGCCTTGGGTCAGCATCCCTATATTCTGAAGCATCATTTTATCGGAGTTTCCACCAAGCCGGAAAAAATGACGGCCTGGGGAATTGCTCCGGAAAACCAGCTCTTATTATGGGATTGGGTCGGTGGTCGCTATTCACTGTGGTCCTGTATCGGATTGCCGATTGCACTGAGTATCGGCATTGAAGGTTTTAAGCAGCTGCTGGCCGGTGCCTATGCAGTCGATCAGCATTTTCAGTATCAGCCTTTTGAGCGCAATATTCCGGTGTTGATGGGGCTCTTGGGTGCATGGAATAACAATTTTCTGGATATTCAGACCCATGCCATCCTGCCTTATGATGGACGATTAAAATACTTTGCTTCTTATTTGCAACAGCTGGAAATGGAATCCAACGGCAAGTCAATTCAACGTGATGGTGAAAAAGTTCAGCTGGATACCTGTCCGATTATTTGGGGCGAAGTGGGACCGAATGCGCAACATGCTTTTTATCAGCTCCTCCATCAAGGTACGCAGTCAGTGAGTTGTGACTTTATTGCGCCGGTCAAGCGCTATAACAGTCAGCAATATACCTATGCAGACAGTGCCGAAGCATTAATTGAACAGCATCATTTGGCCCTGTCTAACTGCTTGGCGCAATCACGTTTATTGGCCTTTGGTAATGAGGCTTTGGACCCAAAAGAATTAGAGAGCTTGCCAGCCTATAAACAGTATGAAGGCAACCAACCGAGCAGTACGCTGTTGATGCAAGAGCTGAATCCTTATAGTCTGGGTATGCTGATTGCTCTATATGAACATAAAGTTTTTGTGCAATCGGTGCTGTGGAATATCAACCCATTTGACCAGTGGGGCGTGGAGAAAGGTAAGGAAATTGCCAACCAGTTGCTGCCTATTTTGAATGGTGAACAGTCTGAGCTAGGTGGTCTGGATGGTTCAACTCAAGGTTTAATTAACATTTTATTAGGGAAGCAGCATGGCTAAAATTCTGGTAACGGGCGGGGCAGGCTATATTGGTTCGCATACTTGTGTTGAGTTATTAAATGCCGGCCATGAGGTGGTGGTTTTAGATAATCTGTGCAATAGCGCTGCTGAGTCTTTAAATCGGGTGCAACAGTTGACCCAGAAAAGCCTGACATTTATTGAAGGGGATATCCGGGATGCTCAATTATTAGATCAGGTATTTCAGCAACACTCGATTGATGCAGTGATTCATTTTGCCGGTCTGAAAGCGGTCGGAGAAAGCCAGCAAATACCATTGGCTTATTTTGACAATAATATTGCCGGTTCAATCAGCCTGGTTCAGGCCATGCAACGCGCACAGGTTTTTAAACTGGTGTTTAGTTCCTCAGCAACGGTGTATGGCGAAAATAATCCTTCACCTTTAAATGAAGAAATGCCTACCGGAATGCCGACCAATAACTATGGCTATACTAAGCTGATTGTGGAGCAGCTCTTAGAAAAGTTGTCTGTGGCGGATGAACGTTGGTCGATTGCCTTATTACGTTATTTTAATCCGGTCGGCGCGCATAAAAGTGGGCAGATCGGGGAAGATCCACAAGGTATTCCCAATAACCTGATGCCTTTCGTGACTCAAGTGGCAGTCGGTCGTCGTGAAAAGCTATCTATTTTCGGTCATGATTATGACACTGTCGATGGCACGGGTGTACGCGATTATATTCATGTAGTGGATCTGGCCAATGCACATTTATGTGCCCTCAATAATCGTCTAACTGCGCAAGGTTGCCGTGCCTGGAATATTGGTACAGGTAATGGCATTTCAGTGTTGCAAGTTAAAGATACTTTTGAGCAGGTGAATGGTGTTGCGATTGCATTTGAATTAGCCCCTCGTCGTGAAGGCGATGTGGCAACATCTTTTGCGAATAATGCTCGAGCGGTGAGTGAACTGGGATGGAAACCAAAATATAAACTAGAAGATATGTTGGCAGACAGTTGGAATTGGCAGAAGCAGAATCCACAAGGCTATCGCGATTAATTTGTTCAGATAAGTATCAAGAATAAAAAAAGAGCCATTTTGATGTGGCTCTTTTTTTTCTGACTTCAGCTGCCTTGAATCAGCTGGGTCAGCTCATCCACATAGTCTTGCATTTTTTTAGGATTTTTATCCGCACGGCTTTCAATATTTAAACGTAATAGGGGCTCTGTGTTTGAAGCACGTACGTTAAAGCGCCAAGCCCCAAAATCTAAACTTACGCCATCTGTGTGGTCAATACTTGGATTTTGATCTGCGAAATGGTCAAAAAGCTTTTGAATCGTGACTTGAGTATCTGCGACTTTGAAATTGATTTCCCCTGAGCAAGGAAACTTTTTGATCATTTCTTCAACCAATGAGGACAAAGATTTTCCAGTTTCAGACAGTACAGAAACAACCAACAACCATGGAATCATGCCACTATCGCAATAAGAAAAATCGCGGAAATAATGGTGTGCAGACATTTCGCCGCCATAAACGGCATTGTGTTCACGCATTTTGTCTTTAATAAAGGAATGCCCTGATTTCGACTGAACAGGGATACCTTGATATTTCTCTACGACATCAAAAGTGTTCCAAATTAGACGTGGGTCATGGACAATTTTTTCGCCTGATTGTTTGAGTAAGAAGGCTTGTGCTAAAAGACCAACAATATAATAACCTTCAATGAATTGGCCTTTTTCATCAAACAGGAAACAGCGGTCGAAGTCACCATCCCATGCAATGCCCATATCTGCTTGATGTTCAAGCACGGCATGACGGGTGCTATCACGATTTTCAACTAAAATCGGGTTGGGAATGCCATTGGGGAAATGACCATTAGCTTCATGGTGAATTTTAATAAATTCAACAGGGATATTTAATGCTTTGAATTTTTCTTCGATCGCATCAATGACATGACCTGCGGCGCCATTTCCTGCATTCACGACCAATTTTAATGGGCGGATTTTAGCAGGATTAATATACCCCATAAGGTGTTCAATAAACTCAGGCAGAATATTATAAGGTGTGGTTGAGCCTTTTTGCGGAACTTCTGTAAATGCCCCCGATTCTGCTAAGGCTTGAATTTCCGCCAGACCGCTATCTGCACCAATAGGGCGCGCTTGTTCACGAACCAATTTCATCCCATTGTAATCCATGGGGTTGTGGCTCGCTGTAATCTCAATGCCGCCTTGAACATCGAGATGAAATGTACCGAAGTAAACCTCTTCTGTACCTGTCATACCAAGATTAAGGACATTCACTCCAGCATCATTTAAACCCTGAATGGTGGCTTGTTTGAGGCTTTCACTAGTCAAACGAATATCGCAACCGATGACCACAGTTTTGGGTTGATAAATTTGCCCATATGCACGGCCAATTTTATAGGCAATCTCTTCATTGAGCTCGGTGCCGAGTTTGCCGCGAATGTCATAGGCTTTGAAGCAAGTCAGTTCTGTCATCTGAATTCTCTAAATAACTTCTGAGAAGTGAGGGAAGTATAATTATAGGAGGAAAATAGTTCCTATATGCCAAGTTACTGTTTAACTTTTATATCTTCAAAAATAGATGTTTAAGTGTATAGAGTGCTCTTTCATCTAATTTTTAAAATTTAGTACTTCGGCGTGCTATTCTATATGTTAG
>NZ_JBUEBA010000035.1:0-12424 GCF_058107045.1 Acinetobacter sp. AB03
TAAAGACTTACAAGGCTAATAGACCTATAGATGTTAAATACAAATATAGTTATGACTCAATAAATGATCAAAAACAATTACTTCTCAAATTCAGTACAGAGGATACTGCAATCCAAGACCTGCTAGATTTTGGAGTAATTGTAGATAATGTTGATAATCCTATTATAAAAAACTCACAAATAGTTAGCCGAGGTATACCAACATCTGACAGTTGCACTTATGTAGGAAGTGCGAAAGTTACCTTAACTGATATTTGGCTGTTAATACCTGAAGTAGCATCAGAAGTTGAAACAGGAGCAGAAATATCAAAAGTATTAGTTGCATCGAGACCACAACTTGAATGCTATTAAGCCTAATCCTTTAAATCAATTTTAATTGTCCTTATCTTTTGGGCTTGCTTAGTCTTATGTGCTATTGGTGTCTTTGACTGAGTGAGCCTTTTTCCTTTCAATTCTTCTTTTGTTTCATTCTTAGCTAGATAACTAATGATAAGTGACTTTGCTTGTTGACTGAACTGCCATACAGCTGATGTACTGGAACCAAACCTACATATGCAGCAGCACTGCTTCGCAAGGGTTTGCATGATCAGTATTAAAATTGCGCTTTACCAAGTCATTCACTTGTTTTTGATCATCTCAGCTACGTGTGGTTCGCTTATTCTTACCACGCAATACACCTTGTATTTCAAGCTTTTGCATCAATCGAGCAACTGTAAAGCGCGCAATAACATAACTTCTCGTTGCAGTTGTTGCCAGACTTTACGAATGCCATATCGCCCCGAACTTTCTTTCCGAATTTGTTTGATTTGCTCAGCATGATGAAAATCATGTAGATATCGTTTTGCTCGATGTTCCCTTGCGAAGCGATGCTTCTCATCTCAGGAAAGTTGGTCTCCGACAAACCCGATACGGTTCACCTTAAATTTGGCTCAATTAGGGGCGCTTTGCATTTCAAATCTTTGTGCAACAAAGCCCTATAAAGGTAGGGTTGCGTAACATATCTATTATTGATAGTCAGAGCTTGATGTCATATTTATTATTATAGTATTTAACGTGATGGAACCGACATGACTAATAAGCAAAATCCAGAATCAAAACCTCAAAAAGAATCAAACGATGACAAGGGTGATCAGAAAACCTATCAGAATCCAGATCCTCAGAAAAAACCAAATGAAGAGCCTGAGAATCCACTTAAAGAGCAAAAGTAGATCAAAAAGACCTCGTCGAGGGCTTTTTGAAATCAAATGCTTACACTACTTTTAAGCTCAAATAAATTCATGCTGGAATAGCTGCGACAACTTTTTCTCTATCCCAAAAACGGTGATTTTGAATAGCTTGTTTAAATTGATCTTGGATCTCTTTAAAATTTTGAGTAGAGAATAGAGCTGCATCCTTACTGAGCTGAAACTCATCTATTAAAGCGCATTTATCACCGAGGAAAACAATAGGTTTGAGATGCTTATATGTCTCTAATACATAATGTTTAGAAACTCCATCAGCCTTAAATACTTCTAAATTATTCCCATCAACCACGATTACGGCATCATAAGTCACTGAAGGCTCGCCATTTTGTCTCCCATCTACTGGTATTTCATTGCCATCACTAGATTTAACAGGGGCTGCTTTCGGTGCTAAAGTTTCCACAATAGCTTTTTCTGCTTCAGCCCATATTTTAATATCATCTATTGATGATGCATTTACACCGTCATGAACGAGCAAGGCAATTTTTCGCTGTTTAATATCAGATGCAGGAAAAGATGAGGTACTTAATCTTTTCGAAGATGCAATTGCGGGCTGGTGCAGACTATCTTGCTGTTTAGGGGGAGTTTTAATACCTAACTCTTTGGCAACATATTCAGCTAAGTCCAAGTCAATATTAGCTAAGACAGCGTAAACTACACGTCTGCGGATATCTTCCGATTTAACCTTAGATAATTCAAAAGAATATGCATCCTTAATATGCTGTTGTTCATATTTTTCCAAACTATGATAGTGCATTGTGGCTTGCGAGAAATGATCAGCGAAACTTTCTGGTCGAACTCTTAGTTTGCTGCCTTGTACTTCTTCAGGATGTGTCTTGAAGGCACCACCGTCATTAGGTGATTCTCTTGGCCAATTTTCATCAACAGAATTAGGTTCATAATTTGCCTTTCCTTTATAAACTTCGTGATTAGCATAACCACCTCGTCTATTCGTATGAAAAGGACAAACGGGTTTGTTAATTGGAATTTGATTAAAATTTACCGTACCTAGTCTGTGTAAGTGAGTATCCGTATAGCTAAACAGCCGTCCTTGTAAAAGGGGATCGTTACTAAAATCTATACCTGAGACAATATTTGCAGGACTAAAAGCAACTTGTTCTGTTTCTGCGAAAAAATCATCTGTATTTTTGTTTAAAACAAATTTACCTAGTGGAGTGACTGGTACAAGTTCTTCTGGGATTAATTTTGTAGCATCTAAGACATCAAAGTCCCATTGTTTTGCATCTTCTTCAGAGAAAATTTGTGCGCCTAATTCCCATTCCGGGTAATTGCCACGCTCAATAGCATCCCACAGATCACGTCTGTGAAAATCGGGATCTTTGCCATTAATTTTTAGGGCTTCATCCCAGACGACTTGAGCTACCCCTTGCTTTGGAGTCCAATGGAATTTCACTAAGAATGCTTCATTATTCTTATTAATCAATCTAAATGTATGAACACCAAAACCTTGTATAGAGCGTAGATTTCTTGGAATTGCTCTATCAGACATTATCCAAGTAGTCATATGTGATGCTTCGGTGTTTAAAGAAATAAAATCCCAGAAAGTATCATGGGCAGATTGACCAGTTGGAACTTCATTGGCATCTTCTGGTTTTACAGCATGAACAAAGTCCGGAAATTTAATAGCATCCTGAATGAAGAAGACAGGGATATTATTCCCCACCAAATCATAATTTCCTTCTTCAGTATAAAATTTTATAGAAAAACCTCGTACATCTCGAACGACATCAGCCGAACCTCGCCCACCTTGAACTGTAGAAATACGGACAAAGATAGGGGTTTGATTATTTGTGTCCGTTAGGAACTTAGCTTTAGTCCATTTTTCATTACCGGTATAAGCTTGAAAGTAACCATGAGCACCGACCCCTCGAGCATGTACAACACGTTCTGGAATACGCTCACGATCAAAATGAATAAGTTTATCCCTTAGAAGAAAGTCCTCGAGAAGAGTAGGGCCTTTCTCATTAATTTTTAGACTATTTTGATTATCAGCTACGGGAACACCTAAAGAAGTGGTAAGAGTTTTACCTATAGGATCCACGTATGCTTCCTCAGAAAGCTGGTCGATTTTTGGTGTATTTGGTTCTTTCATATCACATTCTCTTATACATTTGCTTTATAACGTTTTATGAAAATAAGTATTTATTTTCACGTAAGTTAATGGCTTATTTGTTGACGGATATTTTGTGCTTATACAATTTAATAGGTTATCTACAATCGAATATGAGTTACTTGCAAGAAAACTCTTTTTTGGATCAAAGATACCCATATAAACTTTAAGTATTTACTCTTTGAGTAAGGTAAAGAAATGTGTATTTTTTGTTCGCTTAAACTATTTATTTTAAATAATATTGAATTAATCTAAGTCAAAACAAAAGCTTATTAATTTTGATATTCCTCGCAATACAAACAGGATTTAGCCCATTTGGTATTTTGACAGCGTGGGCATTCTTCATTTAAATGATTTAAATGTTGGGTTTGACCACACAACATACAAGAATAAAAGTGATCTACATTGTGATGATCTGCGATTTGGTATTCATCGGGAAATAGAGGAAGGCCCCATTTTATATTTTCTTTAGAATATGGGATCACGCTTAGGCAGCCATCAGTCTCAAGCAGTGCCATTTTAACTTGTCCAAGATGCTCTATTTTCTTTTGGCGCATTTCAGCAAAGAACTCATCATATGAATACTTTTCTTGCTTAATATCCTCAACAATCAGTAAACCATTTTTGACGATGTATATTGGTCGACCTTCCAATACGGTCTCAATAGCATCGGATTTCATCATTAAGTAAGTTGTTAAGCGATATAAAGCCATAATTACTGCAAAAACGATGACAGCATGAATGATAGGAACTTCTTCATAGAACATAGCATCGCCAGCAGCAGATCCTAAACTAAGAATAATTGCGATTTCAAAGATGGAAAGTTGCCTAACACCACGTTTACCAGAAAATCTTAAAACTAAGATAATCAGGAAGTACATCAAGACACTACGAAGTACAATTTCTGCTGCAAAAGTAAATGTAGTATCAGCTAATAGTATTTTTATAAAGTCCATTTTACACCTATTTAATTATTATTTAGATGTGCTGATAATGAGCCTAAAAGGCTCATTATCATTATATTGGCTTACATTTTGTCCCATGCATCTTTAATCGCATGTTTGGCTTGTTCCCACTTTAAGCGTGATTCAGCCTTTAGTTCTTCCCATTTTACTTTCAAATCACTTTCAGAATCTTCAAATCGTGCATCAGTACCACGCTCATTACGGGCATGCTGACCTAGTTCATAGGCTGAACGAAGATCACGGTCATAATCCACATCAGGAAGTTCTCTTTGGATATCGCTGTAATATGGGCGGTTTGAATAATCTGTACGCCAATCATGCTTGATTGGGTTTTCGTCTTGATGGTCATTGATAGTCATAATGAACTCCAACTCTATTAAACTAATGAAAGAATTCTAGTATTTTTACTTTATTATTAACCTAACTACTATTTTCGCTGTTGGTTTTGCTTGTCATCTTGCTGGTTTTGCTGACGTTGATTATCCTTCTGCTGATTTGATTAGTCATTTTATTGAACCTCATAAGATTAGAATTAATCTACATTAATTAATTGGTAGATATATTATTAATAGCATGATTGCATGGTTGTAAAAATATTAAAGATGTTACATTTTAATTTTTTAGTTAAATTGTGTTTAGTTTGTAGTGTTAAGTATTGATAATTTATGAA
This sequence comes from Acinetobacter sp. AB03, assembly GCF_058107045.1. Classification (NCBI taxonomy): domain Bacteria; kingdom Pseudomonadati; phylum Pseudomonadota; class Gammaproteobacteria; order Moraxellales; family Moraxellaceae; genus Acinetobacter; species Acinetobacter sp. AB03. The sequence continues at coordinate 5,007 of NZ_JBUEBA010000035.1, forward strand.
TGTATATATTTGAAATATTACAAACGGTTAACATTAATATTTTTATTAATTTTTACAGATATTCATATATAGATAAGAATTAAGATTTAAGTTTTTGATTTGATATCTGTTTTATAAGAGAAGAATTTGTTTTTATAGAATATTACACAGAAAAATGTGCCAAAATGTTTTTCTTGGTTTTAGATCTACCTTTCTTAAGTAAGCCTACATACTTTATCTAAGAGTTTGATTTAAGTGTTTTTTATTTTTTATATTAGTGTTAAGGTTATTTTTTTATGATTCTAGACAGTACTTTTTAAGTGATTTATTTTTTAAATATTTATTAATTAAAATTGGCTTTGTTGCACAAAGATTTCATAACTATATGATTTTAAAAGTTTTGATTATTTTTTGATCTAAAATTAAATTTATTTAAATCAGATGCTTACATATTTATGCAACAAAGCCATTAAAATTTGGAATAATGTGATGGGTATCACACATGTCAAAATTTTACTTATTTTTAAAAATTATAAATATTTAATTAAAGTGTTGAATTGTGTTATTAAATAAATTATGAGGTTACATTTATTAACGTTTCTTTTCAAAGTTGTTAATTAATTGAGTTCTAGTGTCAATTATGTTGGTATAAGTTATTTACCGCGAGATAATTATAATGCCTACTGCAGTAAAAGAGAGAATTTTAAATTTAATAACAGATGCCCATCAGAAATATTTTGAAATAACACAATTTTTTTTAGATCCATCAATCTCACGTTCTGCAAAAGAGTTGAAAGCTTTTCATTTCCTAGAAAACGAAATACTTCATTTGGATAGCGATTTCTCTGATTTTCCTACTAATCTTGATCAATTGGCAGTCTGGATGCAGCAACAAAATAAAACACAATGCTTGCATTACAAAGAGTACTTAGAAAGGCGTGAAAATGGGAGTGCAAGGGAGTTTTTTGGAACTACAAGTAAAGCTTATGAATTTTTATATAAAGTAGCACCGACCAAACGTGTAGACGGTGCTTGGCTTTATAGCTTTACGCAGTACTGGAATGATCCAGCTTTTAGAGACTTTATACAGATATATGTTGAGGAGTTGGGGTTAGGTTCTAGCCAAAGTAACCATGTAAAACTTTTCAATAAATTACTTCTATCACTTGGTCTTCATCAATTTTCGATGAATTTACCTGATGAATACTATCACCAGTCGGCAATACAATTGGCTTTAGCTTATGCTCCATCAGATTTTATACCCGAGATTGCAGGTTTTAATTTTGGATATGAACAACTACCACTTCATTTATTGATAACAAATTATGAACTTAAAGACTTAGGCATTGATTCCAAATATTTTAACCTACACATTACAATTGATAATATTGATAATGGACATGCTCAATTAGGTACAAATGCGATTAAATGTTTAGCCAAACGCTACCCAAATCAATCCGAATTTATTCGTAAATTAAAGATAGGCTTTTTATTAAATAATCGGGGAGTTAGCTCAGTTCAAATAATAAAGAACCTAAATACTGAGCGAGTGGTTCTGGAGATTTTCAAGAGCAAAGCTTTAGTTGGAAAGCACATGCATAATGAGAAATGCAAGTTTAAGAATAAGTCTGTAAATTCATGGTTATCAGAAGAAGATCAGGTTGAGGAATTCATTCTTGAGCTAACAAAAATAGGATGGATTAAGCTTAACGAAGATCCTGAACATAGCCGATTTTGGAAAATGATCAATGAAGAAGATGGGAAAATGTTTGGAGTTTTCTCTGCTGCAGAAAAAACTTTTATTTATGATTGGATTGCGGGTGCTAATTTAAGTAGACGCATTAATCCAGTAAATTCAGAATATATAAAAAACTTTATCGAACTAAATGATTTTAGTTATTTGTCAGAAAAGGAATTATTGCTGTTACAGCAGCAAATTCAGATATCTACAAATACTGGCCATAAAATTAGCAAATTGATGCCATATTTAGCTCCACATCAACATCACCAAGAGATTGGTTTATGGGCTACTCAAAAAGTAGTTGAGTATATTTTCCCATTCTTAGGCAGTAATTTTAAATAAGAGTAGGCTAACTTATTAATTTATAGAGAATAGATGTAGTCTATGACAAATAGATGGCATCTAGCTATTTTTTTCAAGTATGAAATGAAATACCTATGACTCAAACGGACATTGCGAAGGGTTAGGGCTTTTTTGAAATTACTTACAAAGAAATAAAGAGTACGATCAAAGTCTAGCCGTACTCTTTACTTTAGGATAATTTAAATAGCTTGCCATTGTTGCTTAACTGCTTCTGAATTTTTAATCAGAACTATTTTGTCATCTTTGACTTCACCAATCCATGCCGTTGGGATCAGATGATGCTGATCATTTTCATCACGCGTCAGCTTGAGTTGGCTATCACCTTCGAGATGATCAACTGTTCCGACTTTGGTACCACAAGAAGAAATTACATCTGAATGTTTTTTAATATCTTGAATATTTAAAGTACTCATTTCTTAAACCTCTTTTATAAACATTACAACACGGAAGCCTTTAAGCTACTTCTTATTTCCTCATAATTGTTGGATTTTAAATAAACCTTACATGATGATTTTATAGATTCACTTAAACCTACTATTTAGTTAACAATGAAACAAAAAGAAATAAATAGTTAAATAATTACGAATAATTATCTCTTCATTACAATTTATCTATTTAACTAAACAGATTATTTCAATTATTATTTAAATAAACTCATTTGAATTAACATTTTAAGAATGAATAGAAAAATATTTATAAAAAGCTCAACTTTAGACATATTAAATCGCTTTGAGCAGTATTCAGCTGAAGAAAAGCTAACTCAACGTCCAATTGTGTTGAAACAGTTGATTCATTCTGTTGGACGATTGCCTGACCCTGCTTCGGGACAAACCTATCAACGCTGGCAAATTTTGGCCCAGATAGCTGGCTTTGACCTAAGTTTAGCAAAGCTTTTTGAGTCCCATTTTGATGCTTTAAGTATTTTGCATGAACTCGGTTATCATCATGAAATCAATGAGGAGACATGGGCTGTTTGGGCTGCCGATGGTGGACCCGTGCCGTTACAGGTCGAAAATGGGCTTTGTCATGGAATTAAGCCGTGGTGTTCAGGCGCTGAATTTATTCATAAAGCATTAATCAGTTTTAAAGATCAACAGGGGCAATCTCAGCTCTGCATTATTGACCTCAACCAATCCTTGATCACCATTGATCTGGCTCACTGGCAAGCTATAGGCATGCAGGGAACACAGACCGCAAGAGTCAATTTTCAGGAGATAGCAGTCAAACTCATTGGTCATCCCAATGACTACCTTGATCGGGTTGGTTTCTGGCATGGTGCTGCGGGTGTTGCAGCTTGCTGGTACGGTGCCGCTGTACGGTTAGTGGATGAGCTACAACAAAGTTGCCTTAAAACCCCTAATCCTTTTAAGAAAATGTATTTAGGGCGGTTGGTAACTCGACTTGCTGTAACCCGACAATATTTCCAATATATCGCGCAACTGATTGATAGCCAACCCAAGCTTAGCCATGAACGGGATGTACGGATCTTGCGTGCGCAGGCAGAACAAAGCTGTTTGGAGGTTATTGAAGGGGTAGGAAAAGCACTTGGAGCACGGCCTTTTTGTGAACAAGCAACTTTTGCCAGCCTAATGGCTGATTTACCTGTATTTATTCGGCAAAGTCATGCAGCATTCGACGATGAGCAAATTGCTGAACGATGTTTACAGGAGCAAATATCATGGCAGATCTAAAACATCCTTTAGTCGAAGATCGTATTATTGAAGGGCAAGGGACCTCCCGAGAACAATGGCTGCATGCATTTGAGCAGCAGCCGCTTACTCTACTCAATTTTAAAAAATTTCAATATAAAAGAATCTTGATTGTTGCACCCCATCCAGATGATGAGATACTGGGGTGTGGTGGCTTGATGCAACAATTAATTATGTTGAATTGTCAGTTGGTGATTGTTGCCGTCAGTAATGGGACACAAAGCCATCCACATTCAACCAAATACAGCGCAGATCAATTAGATCAAATTCGCCCACAAGAAAGCTTGGCGGCCTTACAGCGTCTAGATATTTCTAAATATGTTCAACGTATTGCACTAAATTTACCAGATGGGCAGATTCATTTGCACAGGGAACATCTGTGGCAAGAATTAGACAAGTTGGTTAAAGCGGAAGATATTTTAATTTGTAGCTATGCACAGGATGGGCATCCAGATCATGAAGCGGTAGGAAAAACTGTACAGGCATTTGCTCTAGCTCATGACATGTCATATTTACACGTGCTGATCTGGGCTTGGCATTGGGCGCGACCACTAGATCCGCGTATCAACTGGCAAAAGGCTAGAGCTTACAACTTAACTCAGGCCCAATTAATCAAAAAACGTCAGGCCATCATGCAGTTTAAGAGTCAGATTGAAGCTGATGAAAGTACAGGCAATGCTGCGATTTTATCTCCAGCAATCATCGAACGTTTGTTAATGCCTTGGGAGGTTTATCTTTGTGAATGATTCTAGTCAATATTTCGAAGCCTTATATCATCACAATAATGACCCTTGGGGCTATGATTTACATTGGTATGAAGCTCGTAAAAGGCAGATTTGTTTGGCATTGCTTACTCAACAGCGTTATTCATCAGTGTTGGAAATCGGCTGTTCCAATGGCCATTTAAGTGTACATTTAGCCAAACGCGCTGATCAGCTTTTATGTCTAGATTTTTCTGAACATGCTGTTCATTGGGCCTCTAAACGTTTAGAGAATTTGAAGCATGTGAGCGTTCAACACCAAAAAATTCCTGAATATTTTCCTGAACAGAAATTTGATCTGATTGTCATCAGTGAAGTGGCCTATTACTTATCACGCAATGAACTGCATGAACTGATCGATCAGCTCCAAGACAGTTTAACGCCACAAGGTGAAATTCTGTGTTGTCACTGGCGTCACGCCATTCAGGATTTTGAACTAGATGCTTATCAAGTCCATCATTGTTTAAAACAATCTTTGTTGTTCACTCATTATTTAAGTTTGAATGATCCAGATTTCATCATTGATATCTGGACGGTAAATCCTTCATCTTTGGCAAAACAACAGGGCTTAGTATGAAAATAGGTATTGTTATCCCAGCCCATAATGAGGAACAAAATTTATCCGCTTGTTTGCAGTCAATTAAACACGCTATACAGCATATAGGTCATGGTCAGGTCGAGATTCTAGTGGTTTTAGACAGTTGTACTGACCAGTCCCTCATGATTGTAAAGTCACATCAGATGAATTGGCTTGAATGTAATTTTGCTTGTGTGGGCAAGGCCAGAGACCTTGGCATTAGGCAGCTAATCGATCAAGGAGTTACATGGGTCGCTTGCACGGATGCTGATACAATTGTAGATCCTGATTGGTTACTATGCCAAATGCGACATCAGCCAACAGATGCTATTTGTGGAATCGTTATATTGGATGATCTTAGTCACTTATCAATACAACAACAGCAAAAATATCTGACGCATTATCAGGACATGATGGATCATCAACATATACATGGGGCGAATTTAAGCTTTAGTGCCGAAGCCTATATTCAGGCGGGAGGCTTTGAACCTATTCCTTGTCATGAGGATGTCTCATTAATTGAAAAATTTATTAAGCAATGTTGCAAAATCACTTGGAGTAATTTGGTTCGCGTCACCACTAGCAGTCGATTAAATGGACGTGCACCTGAAGGTTTATCGTACTTTTTAAAACATTTATAAAATTGATCTGATTTGGTGGAGAAAGCTAATCCACAGCTATACCGAGTGAAATAGATTATTCAGCTTTATAAATGAACTGCTTAATTCAGTTATCCCTATAAAATTTAAGTAAATTCATATCTTTGCCTAATTTAATTGAAAAGCTAAGAATAAAAAGTGTTAAAAATAAACGCTTTAATTTTATTTGAATAAATGAAGATAAATTATTGATATGTATTGATTTTATTTTTTGCAAAAAATACTATTTTTAGCTTGGTTTTGTGTATAATTTCGCCATAAAAGCCTCTGTGGATTTATAGAACTTCTCTATAAATTAGCAGGGGTTTTTCTATGGCGATTTATCCGAGATGGACGCTCTGAGTTAATTTGTGTGGATGGTATTAAATGATCCTTTTTTCCAGAACTGCTCTTATTGATCCTGAAATTCAATTAAGTGCTCAACGTCTTTCAACTCGTTTTAGCTTTTTCGGTCTTGGTTTCGCCACGGCTGCATGGGCGCCGCTGATTCCTTTTGCCCAGCAACGTTTACATTTTAATCATGCCGATTTTGGTTTGTTGCTATTATGCAGCGGCTTAGGTGCAATGCTAGCTATGCCTGCAACAGGTAAAATTGTTCAGCGTGTTGGTTGTCGTGTGCCGATCGGTTTCGCTTTACTCTTGCTTGCCGTTTTATTGCCAAGCCTAAGCTTATGGACCACGCCGTTAATGATGGCGATCACCTTATTCTTATTTGGTACAGCAGCAGGAAGTCTGGGCGTTGCACTCAATATTCAGGCCGTAGTGGTTGAGAAAAATAGCTTAAAATCATTGATGTCTGGCTTTCATGGTATGGCGAGTCTAGGCGGATTAGCTGGGGTACTGACGATTACTGCATTGCTTGCTTTAAGTATTTCGGCTGTTATGAGCGCATTTGCTGTGAGTTTACTGTTGGTAATTATTGTTTTTCTTTCAGTGCCATACAGCATAAAAGCTGTAGAAAACACCAGTCTTGAAGCATCTTCGAAAGTGAAAAAGTCGATACGCCAGCGCCTGCCACAACCTTTGATTATATTAATTGGTATTGCCTGCTTCATCATTTTCATGATGGAAGGCGCGGCGATGGACTGGAGTGGTATTTATTTAACGCAACAATATGGAGTTAATACCGCTTTTGCGGGATTGGCGTATACCTTCTTCGCGATTGCCATGACCACAGGGCGTTTTACGGGGCATTATCTGATCCGTTATTTTGGTGAAAAAAAGCTTTTAACCTATAGCGCGATTTGTGCAACTTTAGGTTTAGCTTTGGTCAGTATCGCACCTTATTGGTGGCTGGTTTTAGTGGGTTATACACTGGTTGGGACAGGTTGTTCTAACATCGTCCCGATCATGTTTTCCCGTGCTGGACGTCAGACGGTGATGCCGAGCGCAGTTGCATTGTCTTGTGTTTCGACCATGGCTTATACGGGTATTCTGGTTGGACCTGCTTTCATTGGAATGGTGAGTGAGCTGATTGGCCTAAGTACAGTGTTTATGGCACTATCGGGTCTATTATTATTGATTGTGGCTTTAAATCGGTTTACTTATGTGAAATAAGCATCATAGTGAATTGAACTGGCAATATCTGGATACTGCCAGTTCCTTACAAATCGAAGTACTATAAATTTT
>NZ_JBUEBA010000036.1:0-12801 GCF_058107045.1 Acinetobacter sp. AB03
GCCTTGGGCTTTGGGGCGTAAGAACTGGTTATTTGCAGGTTCGCTGCGCAGTGGTCAGCGAGCGGCAAATATCATGACTTTAATCCAGTCAGCAAAACTGAATGGGCTGGATCCGTATGCCTATTTAAGTGATGTACTGAAAAGGCTGCCGACACATAAAGTGACCCAAATAGAAGAATTACTGCCACACCGTTGGAAACCTGAACCCCGTTAAAACATAGCAATGGGGTTCAGCGGATGCTTACCAACCAAGTCCATTTTGATGATTTATAATTTCAAGTAATATGTGATTTTAGTCACGCTAATTTATATATCGTTGATCATATTTTGAGTTTTTTGTAATAAATATTGTACATTTCTGAAGTCGCAGTACGTCAGTCTGAAACATTGATGTATGCTGCTCAATATGATATGTTAGTTTTACAGACGCAAATCAAGCAGGATCATAACTTAATTAAATTATTGGCAGGGACAATGATTTCGGATCATTTATTGCCAAAAGTTAAGGTTTTGCATGTGATTTATACAGATTTAAATAAAGTTGGCTTACCCAGTGATTTATTAATCAATCGACCCGATTTGAAACATGCAAAATAAAAATTGGTTACTTCTGGAGCCAATATTCAAGTCGCGAATGCAAATTTATTTCCAAGTATTTCTTTAACTGGAAAAGCAGATTTTGCATCTGCAGATCTTTTTGATAAAGGGATATGGAATTTGGGTTCTAGAATTGATATGTCGCTATTGAATTATGGGACATGTAAAAAAAATCTAGAAATCAGCAAAATCGATTATGACATCACTTTGGCTCAATATGAAAATCCATACAGACCGCATTTAAAGAAGTAAATGATGTGTTGGTCTTTAGGGAGTTCATGGATAGCCGAGTAAATGCGTAAAAGCAATTGCTCCAAGACATCCCAAATTTCATATAACTTGGCGCAAGCTCGATTTAAAGCAGGTATTGATAGCTATTTAAATGTTCCGGACTCCCACAGAAGTTTATGTGTAGCTCAAAATGCTTTATCCAATTTGCAAATGGTAAGTTCCAAGGTGGATTTGTACAAGGCTTTAGGTGGCGATCACCATTAATCTGACTGTTATGAATGTGAAAAGAGTTTTTCTTTTCACATTTCAAAATGATATTGACGAGAAATCTATGAAAAATATTGTAGTAGTGGGCGGTGGAGCTGGTGGGCTCGAATTTGTCACACAATTATCAGATGCTTTGAAAAAGAATGAAGACATTTCAATCACTTTAATTGATAAAGCACCATCCCACATTTGGAAACCTCTGCTGCATGAAGTTGCGGTGGGAACTTTAAATGTAGCAGAAGAGGAAACCAATTATTATGATCATGCAAAAGAGCATGACTATCATTTTATGCAGGGAGAACTGATCAATATTGATCATCAAAATAAAACCGTGCAACTCAAAATTGAGCAAACAATAATAGAAGATACTCCATTAATCAATTATACATATGAAAAGTCTTATGATGTACTGGTCTTAGCTGTGGGGTCAAAGTCAAATGATTTTGGTACACCTGGAGTAGCTGATAATTGTTATTTTCTTGATGATATTGAGCAAGCGAAAAAATTCCAAAAAAATATGATGACGGTCTATAAGAACTCTCATTTACTTGAGGATGAACCCGTTTTTAATATTGCTATTATTGGAGGCGGGGCTACAGGTATAGAATTTGCTGCTGAATTAGCACAAGCCAAACATACCTTGTTTGATTATGGCTTTAAAAAAATTAGACCTGAAAATATTAATATCCATTTAATAGAAGGCGGGAACCGGTTAATCAATACGCTCTCCGAACAGGTTTCGATTAAAACTAAAGATGTTTTATTAGGTTTAGATATCAATGTCTTAACTGATCATCAAGTGAAAAGTATTGAGGATAAAACGATTCACTTTTCAGATGGTTTCTCAATACAAGCCGATTCGATTATCTGGGCTGCAGGCATTAAAGCACCTAAAGTATTAGAGAGCCTAGTAGGATTTGAAAAAGACAATATCAATCGATTGAAAGTACATGCCACATTACAAACCTTCACTGACCCAAGTATCTTTGCTTTTGGCGACTGTGCACATTGTCAATTGGATAGTAGTGAGAAACCATTAGGTGCACGAGCACAGGTGGCTAGCCAACAAGCAGAATTTTTAGTGCATGCTGTTATTTGCTACCTCAATGGAAAATCCTTACCCATGTTTAAGTTTAATGAAAAAGGAACCTTGGTTTCACTTAGTGAAGCAGATGCGGTTGGGCAAATATTAGGGGATAAAATTGTAAAAGGTCAATCTGCTAGAATGATGTATCAGACGCTATATCGGATCCATCAAACCAAAATACATGGTATAGGTAAAACCATGTTAATTACGGCTAAAGATCTTTTTGCAAGAAGGGTTAATCCAAAAATTAAATTGCATTGAATATCTATGGATCCACCTTTAGGTAGGCCTTGGGACGTAAGAACAGGTTATTTTCAGAATCATTGCGCAATGGGCAGCGAGCGGCGAACATCATGATGCTGATTCAGTCAGCAAAGCTGAATGGGCCGGATCCCTATGCCTATTTAAGTGATGTGCTGAAAAGGCTGCCGACACATAAAGTGACCCAAATAGAAGAATTACTGCCACACCGTTGGAAACCTGAACCTCGTTAAAACATAGCAATGGGGTTCAGCGGATGCTTACAATGCATCAAGTTGTTCATCTAAACATTTTAAATGTTTTTGCCCTTCTTCTGTTTTAGCTTTTATAAGTTTATTACTTTCACACTCATAAGACTCTGAAAGAGCAATTGCTTTTGATAGATATAATTCACTAGCAGTAGATAATAATTGTTCATCTTGTAATTGGGGTATCTTTTTTAATGTGTCTATACATTCTTTTGGGGCCTGTATACATGTTTTAACGTCTTTATTCGACATATATATAACATTGAGGCTTGCTTCACTCAATTTATTTTGCGTAAGTATGCTATTACGTTCATTAGCAAGTGTTGTGTGAAGGGTTTGTTGCTTCAGGCTGACAAGTTGGCACCCGCTGAGAGCAGTTATACTGCATAATGTGAATGCTAATAGATATTGGTTCAGAATAAATACTCGTATTTTCATAGATAAACCTCGTAAGCAAGGTGTGGCTAAAAACTCTAAAATTACTTAATTACATATAGGGTCAGAATATTTTGTATTAATTAGTTTTTAGAAACTATTTAAGTCAAGGGCGAATCATGTATTTGATTAGCCCTTAAAATATTTTTGAAAGTGTTTAATTCATTTTTTATTTAATCCACCTCCTAGCGCTTTATATAGTTCAATCTGATTATTCAGTTTAGTTTGCTCAAGGATCAGTAGCCCTTGTTGGGCTGCATAAGCAGAACGTTGTGCATCCAAGACCGTTAAATAGTTATCAATACCGGCTCTAAACCGGGCGCTAGATAGTTTATAAGTCGTATCCGTGGCTGAGACTAAGCGTTGCTGTGCACTTAAACGATCATCAATATGTGCATGGGCTGCAAGCGCATCATTGACTTCACGAAAAGCAGATTGAATGGCTTTCTCATAGTCAGCAAGTGCAATTTTTTGATCTATTTCAGAAATTTGTATATTGGCTTTACGAGTTCCCCAATCAAAAATTGGAACATCAATACTCGGTCCAACCGACCAAGCGAAACCACCTGATTTAAATAAGTCATTTAGTTCAGTCGATGCATAACCAGCAGATCCTGTCAGACTAATCGTGGGGAAGAGCCTTGCTTTGGCTGCACCAATATTCGCGCCAGCAGCACGCAGTTGGTACTCACTAGCTTTTAGGTCTGGACGATGATTAAGTAAATCACTCGGTAAACCTGTTGCAAAAGCCGTCTCAGAGGTGATGTTTTTAATTGCATGATTGGGTAGTAGGTTTTGAGGAATGGATTGTCCCGCCAATAGATTTAACAAATTCTGTGCTTGAGCTGCTTGAGTTTTATAATTCGCAACATCATTGCGTGCTGTTTCAACCGAAATTTGTGCCTGACGGAGGGGGATTTCACTATCAATACCCACATCAAAACGTTTCTTGTTCAGGTTGTAAGAGTCCAGCTGTGCTTTTAATGTTTGTTCAGCAAGGGTTAAATTTGCATTTGCAAAAGCATAATTCAACCATGCTTGTGTAACTTGGCTGACTAAGCTGATTTGTGTCGCATCCTTTGCACTTTGAGTGGCAAAGTAATTATTCAAAGCAGCGTCTTTTAGACTTTGCACACGACCCCAAAAATCTAATTCGTAGGCAGTGACACCTAATCCCACTTGAAAGGTAGAATACGGATTATTGGGGTTTACAGAAGGACTGACCTGTCGTACAGCGCTACCTGATGCACCAATCGTAGGGAGTTGGTCATTTTTAGTGATTTGATATTGTTGCTGTGCACGCTGAATATTCAAAGTCGCTGTACGTAAATCACGGTTGTTATTTAAACTAATTTCAATGACTTGTAGTAACTGTGAGTCTGAAAAGAATTCTTTATAGCCTTGCGCTGCAATTGAGGTTCCATTGGTTGTATTGTCGTAGTTCTGTGGTATATCTGATTTGATTGTGGGTAGAGGAGCTTGCATACTCACACAGGCAGTGAGTGCCATTGAAAGTGTGGAGACCAGTAGTCCTCGATTTAAAGTAGTCGATTTAAACATGGTATTTTCCAAATAATAAAAGTGTTTAGGAATAAATGGCATCGGAGGAAACTTTTATATTTCCTCCGATTAATTCAAATTAGGATGAGGTTTTCTTTTTGGAAGAGAACAGTTTTTCCACAGTGCCTAATACAAAGATGAAGAAGACTGGTACAAAGAAAATCGCCAGAATGGTTGCGGAAATCATGCCACCAAATACACCAGTACCTAAAGCATGTTGAGTTTCAGAACTTGCCCCTGATGCAATGACCAATGGGACTACACCGCAAGTAAAGGCGAGTGATGTCATTAGAATTGGGCGTAATCGAAGTTTTGATGCTTGAACAGTTGCTTCAATTAAGCTCATGCCTTCTTCTCGTAGCATTTTTGCAAACTCAACAATCAGGATGGCATTTTTGGCTGATAAACCAATAATCGTAATCAGACCAATTTTAAAGAACACGTCATTCATCATGCCTCGCGACATAATGGCAACCACTGCACCAAAAATACCCAGTGGTACGACTAACATGACCGACAAAGGAATAGCCCAGCTTTCATACAGCGCAGCGAGTACAAGAAAAATGACCAACATCGATAAAGCCAGTAAAAATGCGATTTGTGATTCAGACTGCTTTTCTTGCAGGGAAATTCCTGTCCATTCATAGCCAATACCTTTAGGTAGCTTGGCAACCAATTGTTCCATTTCACGCATTGCATCACCTGATGAAGTTCCAATATTGGGAATACCTGCAATGCTTAATGAAGGTCGACCGTTATAACGGTTATATTGTTGAGGTGCTTTACTCCATTGAGGACTAACCACTTCAGACAAAGAAACCAATTGCCCACTTGCACCTGCCACTTTTAAATTCAAAACATCTTCAAGTTGCATTCGTGATTTAGCATCGACTTGAACAATGACTTGTTGCATACGACCCTGATTTGGAAAGTCATTGATATACATTGAACCCATAGAAGTTGAGATGATATCTGAGACATCAGCAAAATTAACACCGAGAGTATTTAATTTTTCCCGATCGATTTTTAAGCTAACGCTATTACCCTCTGGTAAACCTTCAGCCCACACCATATAGAATTTCTCATTCTTAGCGGCCATTTCAAGGAGTTGCTCTTTGGCCTTGATGAGTGCTGGCATACCTAAATTGGCTTTGTCTTGTAAACGTAAACTAAAACCAGAATATGTACCTAATTCATCAATTGGCGGTGGAAGGATCGACATCACACTGCCTTCACCGCTTTTTGCCATTACGGTATTTAATGAGTTGGCATATTCAGATGAAGGCGTTGTTCTCTCATCAAAATCTTTGAGTGTCGTGAATGACACGCCTACGTTTTGCCCAGCACCACCAAACCCCCATCCAAGAATTGAAATATTATTCTTAATATCTGATTTTCCGGATAAATTACCTTCAAAATCTTGAACAATGTTTTGCGTTCTTTCACGTGTTGCATCGGATGGTAATTGGAATGTGGTTAAGAACCAGCCTTGGTCTTCCTCTGGCATAAATGCCGTTGGCCAATATTTCATGCCTGCAAAAGTGAGACCTGTGATGACCACAAAAGCAATCATCATTGGAATGCTATGTTTAATGACTTTGACCAAAATCATTTCATATTTGGTCGTCACTTTGTCAAAAGTGCGGTCGAACCAAGCAAAGAAGCCTTTTTTCTGATGATGACCATCGATTGGTTTTAAAATGGTAGCGCACAGCGCTGGCGTTAGAATCAGTGCTAAAAGTGCTGAGAATAGAATCGACACGGACATCGTCACTGTAAATTGACGATAGATAATTCCGACTGAACCACTGGCAAAAGCCATCGGTAAAAATACCGCGGCAAGAACCAGCGTAATCCCAATAATTGGACTGGTAATTTCTTTCATGGCTTTAGAGGTTGCCTCTTTCGGAGACAAACCTTCGGTCGCCATAATCCGCTCGACGTTTTCAACCACCACAATCGCATCATCGACGATAATCCCGATTGCGAGCACCATACCAAACATGGTGAGTACGTTAATCGAGTAACCCGCAATCAGCATGACAGCAAAAGTACCCAACAGGGCAATCGGCGCGACAATGGCTGGAATAAGTGTATAGCGAACATTGTGTAAGAATAAATACATCACAATGAAAACCAAAACCATGGCTTCAAGTAAAGTATAAATTACTTTTTCAATCGAGATTTTAACAAAAGGCGCCGTGTTATAAGGAATATCGACTTGCATCCCTTCTGGTAAATTTGCTCTTAATTCTTCGATTTTGGCTTGCACACCATCTGCTGTTTTGACCGCATTCGCCCCAGGACTTAACTGGATGGCAGCAGCAGTGGCTGGTTTACCATTTTGTAAAATAGCAAAATTGTAAGCTTGAGAACCCATTTCAACATGAGCAACATCTGATAATTTAATCGAACTACCACTCAGCTTGCCTTTTAAACTAATATTATTGAACTCTTCAACACTATTTAATTGCCCTTGAGCAGAGAGTGGAATCGTAATCAATTGTCCTTTTTCTGAAGGCACATCCCCTAAACGACCTGGGGCAATTTCGACATTATTGTAACGAATTGCGTTGTTGACATCGCTAATGGATAAACCATAAGACACCAGTTTATTTGGATCGACCCAAATTCGCATGGCTTTTTCAGCACCGAAAGATTGGACTTTACCAACACCTTCAACACGCTTAAGTTCTTCAACGGCATTACGAACCAAATAGTCACTTAAGTCGATTTCTGAATATTTTCCATTTGGAGAGCTAAGACTGACTAGCATTAAAAAACCAGAGGATGACGCTTCTACTAATAAACCTTGTTGACGAACAACTTGAGGTAATCGGGCTTCAACAGCTTTAATTTTGTTTTGTACATTTACTTGAGCCATATCGGGATCTGTACCAGGCCTAAAGGTCGCAGTAATTTGCGCAATCCCTGAAGTATCTGTAGTGGCACTATAGTAAAGCAGGTCTTTAACACCAGATAATTCACGTTCAATTAGAGTGACGACACTGTCATTAATGGCTTTTGGAGTTGCACCAGGATAAGTCGCTGTGATAACAACTTGAGGTGGTGCAACACTTGGAAAACGTGCAATCGGGAGCTTAGGAATACTGAGTAAACCAAAGAGAATAATAAAAATCGCAATCACCCATGCAAAGATAGGGCGGCGAATGAAGAATTGTGACATCATCATTGAGCTCCTTGTGCATTGGGTTTTTGAGCCTCAGTAGATACAGCTTTATTCGTTGATGTAGGAACTTTCCAAGTCGCCAGTTCTAATTTTTGATTGGGCTGAATACGGTCAATACCTTCGACAACTACTTTGTCTCCAGTTTTCAGACCTTTGCTGGCAATGTAATACTGTTCATATTGTGGGCCAAGCTCAATCGGGCGAATGTCAGCCATGCCTTTGGCGTTAATCACATAGACTTGCGGATCGCCATTAATATTACGTTGAATAGCTTGTGCGGGAATGAGTAATGCTTGAGGTACACTTGCACGATCAATATTGACGCGAACATACATGCCCGGAAGGAGTTTTCGTTCAGCATTATTGACTTCAATGCGAATGGTCACGTTACCTGTTTCAGGATCAACATTGATATCTTCAAATAGCATTTTTGCTACGACATTATAAGGTTGTCCGTGACTATTGGTAATACGAACCGTATTTTCGCTATTTACAGCGAGCTCTCCACTTTGTAATGCTGCCTGTAGACGTTCATATTCACTGATCGATTGCTTCACATCGACATAGACTTTATCGATTTGCTGTACCGTTGCCATGGTGTTGGCATCACCTTGGCTAACCAAAGCTCCTTCAGTGACAAAAGATTGTCCAATACGGCCAGAGATAGGGGCCCGAACTGTGGCATATTGCAAGTTCAGGTTTTGTCGTGTAAGCAAAGCTTTCATTTGAGCGACATCAGCTAGGGCTTGATTATATTCAGCCTGAACATTACTAACTTCTTGTTTACTAATGGCGTTACTTGGGAGCAATTGTTGATAACGCTCCAATTGAACTCTTAAACGGGCGGCTTCTGCTTCTGCTTTTTTGAGTGAAGCTTGATTACTATTTACATCGGCTTGGAAAGTTTCTGAGTTAATTTTATATAAGGCTTGTCCTGCTTTAACCTCACTTCCTTGTCTAAATAATACTTTTTCAATAATTCCACCGACTTGTGGGCGAATTTCTGCAACACGGAAAGCATGTACGCGTGCTGGAAGGTTTTCACTGAAGTTTACAGATTGTGGTTGAATGCTGAGCACACTGACTTTACTCGTCGGCGTTTCATTCTGAGCGGCCTCATCTGAACCACAGCCTTGTAGAGCAAGTGCGACAGACAAACATAATGGGAGTAATAAATTTTTTTGCATATTATTCAAACCTTGGAGTTTTGATATTTATATTATTTTTAATAAGTGTGGAAGAAGCGTTGATAAAAGATGGAAAAAGTGTGGAGATTGCAAGAAAAATGACGATATGATAAGTAAAGTATTATTAAGATTTCATCGCTATGTTTGAAAACCCTTACTCTTTAGATGTTCAAGATAGACTTATTCTTGTTGTTGAAGATGAGTATGATATTGGGGATATCATTGAGCATTATTTACAGCGAGAAGGTATGCGAGTTATTCGCGCTATGAATGGAAAACAGGCTATAGAAATTAATGCAACACAATCAATAGATCTCATACTTTTGGACATAAAGTTACCAGAATTAAATGGTTGGGAGGTTTTAAAAAGAATACGTCAGAGCAATCAACGAACACCAGTAATTATGCTAACAGCACTGGATCAGGATGTTGATAAGGTCACTGCATTGAGAATGGGGGCAGATGATTTTGTGATCAAACCTTTTAACCCAAATGAAGTTGTTGCACGGGTTCATGCTGTACTTAGACGGACAAATCAAAGCACTCAGATTCCCAACAAAAATTTAAAGTACAAAAATATTGAAATTGATACTGATGTTCATAGTGTTTATATACATCAACTCAATAAGAAAACTTTACTAAATCTCACATTGACTGAATATAAAATTTTAGTGTTAATGATTGATTATCCTTATAAAGTATTTACGCGTAGTGAGTTAATGAACCATTGTTTACCAGATGGTAATGCTTTAGAACGCACTGTAGATAGTCATGTGAGTAAGTTAAGGAAGAAACTTGAAGAAAAAATGGATTGCCAAATGTTAATCAATATTCGGGGGGTAGGCTACCGCCTAGATCAAATTAATGAAAAATAAATATGGAGTCAGTAAGCAGCTGATTTTTACATTGTGTATTTTTAATTTCAGCATTATTTGTATCGCCTGCATTATAGGCATTGCAATTTATGGAATAGCACTTAAATCAAAATTTGTAACTTTAGAACAATTATATCATAGCTGGCCTTGGTTCCATCTTTTAGACTGGTTATGGATATTATCAGTCTTATTTATAGGCTCTGCTTTATCAATATTTCTAGGTGTGAAGCATGCAAGCCGTTTAATTGTGCCTTTACAATCTTTAGCAATTGCTACAAGAAAAATTAGCCAAGGTGAGTTAGCAACCCGAGTCCCTGAGCCTGTAGACACTTCTAATGAAATTTTAGAATTGATCAATAATTTTAACGATATGGCGCAAAAGTTTGAAGTGTCAAATAATAATGCTCATATTTGGAATGCTGCTATTGCGCATGAGCTGAGGACCCCAATCACTATACTTCAAGGTCGATTGCAAGGAGTGGTTGATGAAGTATTCGAACCGAATCATTCTCTAATGAAAAGCTTACTACATCAAGTTGAAGGATTGTCGTATTTGGTTGAAGATTTGAGAACATTAAGTTTGTTTGAAAATCAACAACTTAAATTAAAAATAGAACCTGTGAACTTTGAGGAATCTGTAAATAAAATAAAAATAATGTTTTCTGAAAAATTATCTAATGCAAGAATTGAAATCTTATCAGAGGTATCAGATGATTTAATTTATTGCGATCAACGTCGTATAGAACAAATACTTATTGCACTCATAGATAATGCTATACGATATGCGAATCCTGGAGTAATTAGGATTAGATCTGTTGTGAAAGAAAATATGTGGATATTGGAAGTTCAAGATGATGGACCAGGTATTCCAGTTCAATATCAAAATGAACTATTCACACCTTTTTTTAGAGTTGAGCAATCTAGGAATAGGGAGTTTGGTGGGACTGGCTTAGGTCTCTCAGTTGTTCATGCTATAGTTTTAGCTCATGCAGGGCAAATTCAATACGAAAATAAGAACCACAATAGTCTGTTTATGATAAGAATAAACATGCAGAAATAAATTTTTTATTATCCAGTAATATAAACTTTAAAGTTAAGCAACTTATTTAAATTATTCATTAAATTAAATGTTTTGTACATAGGAATGAGGCAGTTTTCATGAGTAAATTTTTTATCTCTGTTACTTAGGGTAATTGTAAAAAATTCGCCAATTAGCCATTTATAATGCAAAATATCTATTGACCTGACCACTCATGCTCTTTTGATATGACCAGATAAAATCTTTCTAACCTGACCATTTTTTCATACATAAAATAAAGGAGACATATTTCAGTCTCCCTAAAAATTAATTTGTATTTTTGCCTTGTCTTTTTCTCATAGATTCTCCCTGTAACTCTACAAGATGAGCTTTATGCACGATCCGATCTAAAACAGCATCTCCCAATGTGGGATCTTCAAATCGACTATGCCATACAGACGTAGGGTACTGACTTGTTAGAAGTAATGATCCGTTTACGGCCTGTAAGTCAATAATATCCAGAAATATGGATGCTAAATGCGAATCTATGCTTCCCAAGCCAAAGTCATCAATAATTAATAGATTAGTATTAATCAACTTACGTCTTAACTGCGGTAGCGTTCGATCAGCTACAGCAAGAGCTAGTGCCTCAAACAGAGTATTGGTATTGAAATACAAAACGCTATAATGATGGCGACAAGCATGTGTTGCAAAGGCACAACCTAACCAACTTTTTCCTGTTCCAGTTGCACCAAGAATAATTAAATTTTGACGATGCTGAATCCATTTATTATCAAATAATGTTGAAATTTGGCGTCTCTGAATGCCTCTTTCTGAGTGATAGTCAATATTATCTATTGATGCGCGAGGGTATCTCAGGCTTGCATTTTTTAATAATCGACTAATTTTTCTATTGGCACGATCTGAAATTTCAGCATCGGCGATATGAGTGAGTTGTTGCTCAAACGTTAATTCTAAAAATTTTGGGTCAACCAAATGTAAATCCAAAACTTTGACCATAGCTGATAATCTGAGTTGAACTAATTTATTTCTTAAATCAGGTGATAGCATCATTTATCTCCTAATTTGTTGATATTAAAATAATCGGCACCTCGGATATTATGATGTAAAGTGAGTTTAGTAGTAGGTGTATCCCTAGGATTACCATATACTTTTTTTTGGATAATTGATTTTATTCTGTCAAAAGTTAAAGCATTAATTTTTATAGCATATTGCAAAGCAGACTCTAAATCTTCACTTGTGTATCCTGATTGATTAGACCATTGCTTTAATCGTTGTACTGTACGGATACCGTTCGCAAAATCACGTCTCTCCGAAATTTTCTTTTGGACAAATTCAGTCGTATATGGGCCTGTTTTTTCTGCCCATTCGATTAGATAAGGTAAAGTTAATTCTTTATAAGCTCGTTGTGTCTCAGTCATATGCTCGGATGAAATCGTATGGCCACCAGTTTGATCATTTAATAAATGTTGGGCAATAAATTGACGCTGATGTGTAATTTCAATCATATGTTGTGTCACTTTAAGATCAACTAGGCAATGTACATATTGATGAGGTACTGAATAAAAATGCTTATTCCACTCAATCAGACCAAATTCATTAACACGTACATCATACTTACGTTCACATATCTCAAATGGCAGTTCTGGTAATGGTGATAGTGCAACTTTGTCAGTTTGTAAAAATAGCTGTGTCCTCCCCATAGGAAAGGTCTTAGTTTGTTTTTCATTGATTTTTTGGTTATGTATATAGAGTTCTTTATTCAATTCAGTCAATGAATAAAAACGCTGATTTCTTAGTCTAGCGAGAATCTGAGTTTGAATG
>NZ_JBUEBA010000037.1:0-1526 GCF_058107045.1 Acinetobacter sp. AB03
CAGTGATGCTATCTGAACTTGTCATTGGAAATAACTCCTTAACCTTGCGACAGTTGCGTCAATCGGCCAGAAACTTCACAGGGACTGAGCTGGAGAAAGAGCTTACCGTGCTTTCCTATATCCAGTCATGGATGCCGGAAGTTAATGAGGTGTTGAGCGTGTTATCTCTGTCCTCGAAGAATCAGCAGCACTTTGCTGAGCGGGTGGATTACTACGGTGCCAAGCTGAAGCACCAGTCTATTGGCAATCAACGCCTTTATCTGTTGTGTTATTTGCAAACCCGCCGGGTGCAGGCACTGGAACGCATTGCCGATGGTTTTGTTCATCATGTTCGACAGATAAAACAAAAAGCCAAGGCATATGCGCAGGACGCGGTTTATCAAGACTGGCAAAAAGCCGCTAAAAATGTCAGCAAGGCGGCGGAAGTTCTGCACCTGTTCATTGATGAGAGCATCGATCAACAGCAACCCTTTGGAGCGGTAAAGCAGCAGGCGTTGAAGCTGCTTGCGGCTAAAGAGCTGGAATCCGTCTGCCTGTTCCTGAATGAGCAAAAGCGTTCCGTTGAGGAAGCTATGTGGCAGTATTATGATCAGAGAGATAGCTTGAGGGAAGGGTTGCTTCGGCAGCTGTTTCTTTGCCTGCGCTTTGAAGGCAGTGAAGGCACTCTACGTCTAGCAGCAGTACTGGATCACGCTCGACTCGACTTATCAGATCAAGGAGTCATCTCAAAGGCAAATATAGACCGCCGTCTACCTCCCAAAAAACAGTTGCCGCTCTTGCAGGACCAAGATGGAAATTTCAAGCCAGGTCGCTACGAATGGTACCTGTATCTACAGATTCCCGATCGGCTAAATGGGCAACTGACCTTGCCGAATGTCATTAAATACAGGGCCTTGGAAGCAGATCTGGTGAGTCGAGAACGTTGGCGAAGGGATAAGGCAAAGTTGCTGGAGCAAACCCAGCTACCAAAGTTGGCCGCCGAACCGAACAAACTGATTGAGCCAATGACTAGGGATCTGGAGATCCGTTTGCATGAAGTCAGTGAATATCTGGAACGAGGCGATAACCGAAATATTATTCTACGTAATCCCAAGGGTAAGCGCCTGTGGCGGTTACCGACGGCAAGTAAAAAGTACTTGGTCAACAACCCATTCTTCCAGCAAATACCGACGACGGGCGTTGCCGATGTGCTTCGCATGGTGGATCGCGACACTGGATTCATTGACTGCTTTGAACATGTGCTGGGCTCGCAGCCCAAGAGCAGAGTCCACGAATATGACCTGTTGGCGATTCTAGTGGGAAATGCGACTAACCAAGGAATCTACGGTATGGCACAAATCTCCGATCGCACCTATGACCAGCTCAGCACCATCCAGGCAAACTATCTACGACTGGAAACCCTGAATACGGCTAACGACAACATCAGCAACGCGACAGCCAAGCTTCCCATCTTTAAGCATTACAACATCCAAGAGGATGTTATCCACGCCAGTGCCGATGGCCAAAAGTTCGAGGCTCGGCGAGAG
>NZ_JBUEBA010000038.1:0-519 GCF_058107045.1 Acinetobacter sp. AB03
AAACATTGGGAATCATGGACATTGGCAGGGGTAGTTTCAACCTTTTTGACAAAGCTGTCTTCATCACAGTTGAGATGAATTTTAAAGCCGTAGGTGGTTTTTACTTTACCTGTACTGTCTTTTTTACTGACATAGGCGGCTTCGTTATCTTGGGTATTGTCGGTGTGTTTGCCTTTCTTAGGTCGTTTGTTTTTAGCTTCAACGATACTGGCATCGATGATGCTGACACTGCCCGCTTTGATAAAAATGTTTTGTTGGGCTAGTTGCTCATTGATTTGGTTGAACAATGGTTCAATCAGTCTAAGCTCACCTAGGTGTTTGTGGTATCGCCAAATGGTGCTATGGTCGGGTACATCATCCGTTAATGATAGGCCAACAAAGCGACGAAATAGTAAGTCTCGTGCCAGTTGTTTTTCCATGGCTGGATCCGATAGGTTATAGAGTTTTTGTAAGAGTAATACTTTAAACATGATGACAGGGTGAAAGGCAGATTCCCCACGCTCACTGCTATGAACGTGG
>NZ_JBUEBA010000039.1:0-105343 GCF_058107045.1 Acinetobacter sp. AB03
ATTTTTTTTACATTTTTAGCTACAGGGCATGAATCTTGCTCTTTATTACCTACGTACCATTTTCCTGCAACTTTTGTAATTTCCTTACCGTTCCAGTCCTTGAATTCAATGACCAAAATGTTTGCATGAGTAATAATTAGGAGATCATATTCAAATTTCTCAGAACTACCTTTCGCTACTGCTTTTTTTCCATTTTTATGCATAAATTCAAAACCAGCATATGCTCGCCAGTTTTTAGTTTTTTCGCCACGATCAAAGACCTTTTTAATCTTATCAATTGCTTTGAGTTCGTGCTCGTATATACCTGTCTCTGGATATGTAACTTTCATATTAAAAGATTCTTTATTTAAAATGTCTTGCTTTTGCACATACAACAAATAAGCGTCAAAAATGATGCTAAATTTTTATTAACATAAAGTAATGCTATATGTACGGTGTCTTTTAGAAAAAATACTTAGCGTAAGAATTTAGTTTTTTCAGGTTGATGGTTAGTTTGGCCAAATAAGCCCTCCGAAGGTTTTTTATATTCAGTTTAGGATTGTATTTAAAATAAAGTCTGCCAAATATTTTGGTGTAAAACCTGAGTCTTCTAGCACGATCATCATTTAGATGATCTAACTCAATCATTCGTTTAAGCAAAACGTATTTCACTTAACGGTTCATAATGTGACTTATATTACATTTAATTTTTGAGTATTCAAAATTATTTTATTGAATTATAAGAAAAAAACTTAAGGAGTTCCTTAAAATTTGATGACAATGGTCATATCTCTAATCACTAAAAAGACCAAAAATAGATATCTACCCATATCTCTCGGACAAATTAACTCTATTTTATAAAAGTATCAATAAATTCATTAGGTTCATGAACCAAAAATTTATAATTATTTTTTTATTTATATAAGTTATTGAAAATAATAAATAAAATTATTAAAAGTTTTATTAACTAGACTTCAGGTGAACATAAGTTAAAGTTCGAATTAAAATGAATAGGGTAGTCGCAATTTCCAAAAAATGACAGCTCATGTGTCGTTTAGATACTAACAATTTGTTTATTATAACAAATCTTAAGCATGTTAGCTGTCGTCATTCTTTGATACGGTCTACGTACTACCGTACAATCATCAGCTATATTCATGGTGTTACTTTGCATAATTTACATTTTCTGCATTCAAACCAATCAATCCAAAATTACGTGCACGTTCGAGACACATAAGCTGTCATTGACGACACATGTAATGTCACTGGTTGCGTTCGTGCGTCTATTTCCGTTGAACTATGCTATACCTTGAATAGCCAGCTACTCGGTTCACTGAAATACTGACCGACACGTTAGATTTCAGTTTTAAATCAAAATAGCGATCAATCGTCACAATTAGATGTTTTACATAATCAAAAACTACATATGTTAAATCCTTTAAATCATTGTTCTGGTGTGCAACTTCAATAAATTCTGAAAACAACGCTACACCTGTTTCGTTGGCCAGATTCGCTAACTGATTATCCAATCCGGCAATTGCCGTTAATTCTGATGCAATCACCACTTTATGCATTGCTGTTTCCGCTTCAATGCCTTTGTACTCAATCCCCTTGTATATATAGACATCGTTTTCTCGTTTGCCTTGGTTCCAAGGGTTATCCGTACCATCCAGTCTAGGCATGCTGTACGGTCGTTTTAGTTTTGCTGGAGGTGTTTGTTTAGCGGTGACTTCATAAAGGTTAAATACGCAATCTGTGTAGCGTTTAAGGCTATGGTATGTCAAAGCTTGCTGTTTGGCGGTCAACTCCCGTGGTGATACATGATTCACCAAGGTTTTGAACATTTCTAATGATTCTGGTGTGAACGATCCATCTTTTTTTGCATTGTCCATCAGGTCTTTTTTAGCCCATTTATGCTTTAGTTTTTCCGCTTCAGCATCAGATATTTTCTCTCCCCGATACACGTATCCACGCGCTGCGTTTGAATACTCAAAATCTGCTCGTTTTACTGCCTTGTAGACCATTGTTTTTGTCATTTGTTTTGCACCAGTTTTTCCCATAGTTGTGGCGACCGCTTGAGGGCTTAACACGTACCCATTCTTTTTCGCTTCGGTCGTAACACCAAAACTCGTACCCTAAACAACAACGTTTATTCACGACATAGCGGTAGGTGTTGCAGATCGTAAGCATATTCTCAGTGGCGTTAACTTCCCAAGGTTTAAACGCAATAAGCTCTGTTATTGCTTCCCTGTAAAGTCGTGTTGCTTTGGGATTATTGAATAAGATCCGTTCTTTTTTTGAGGTCTTAGTGATTGCATTCATTTCGTCCACGACCTCACTAATGCTTTTAGCCAATCATCCATCAAATCAACTAAAATTGCCCGTTCTCTGCCTGTTGGATATGCGCTTAACTTCATATTCCAACTATTTGCCGACTCTTCTGTGCCGTGCACCAAAAACCCATTTTGTTGATCATTTTCAGCCAGCTTATCCGTCACCCAACATTCAAACAGTCTGGCAAAGATTTCTGTTGGCTGTGACCAATACATTGACCGTGATTGATCTAGGTGCATGGCGTTATTCATAAAGCCCGTACCGCCTTGTCTTTCTTCGTAATCAAGGTATTTGGTTGACTTAAAAGTAAGATAATTAACCAGCTTGATAAACTTATCTGCAGTCTGGCCATCTTTAAGATGTTTGTATGCTGACTCTTGATGATTCTGTACTGAGTAACGCCCTTTACTGGTGTAAAGAAAGTATTCGCTAAAAAAGTTATTATTGAGTCCGTTTCGTTTTGCCAAAACACAATCAAATCCGTGCGCGAACTCATGGGCTAGTGCTCCAACACCTTGCGTCTTGGTCAAATGAATAAGCATATTACCTGGTTCAAAGTGAGCTGCTGCGCTATCAACGCCTGTGCCACGCGAACCGAATGCTATTCCTAGCTTACCGCCTAAAGATGCGAACGTAACGGGTAGACCTAGAAGTTCGACAAGATCCATTAGTGAGTCATACGTGCAATTCAGAAACCATGCACGTTCCTTTTGATTTACCCAATTGCCGAACTCGACTCCAGAAAATTTGAAATAGTCCATAAGCAACTGGCTATCGATGTTTTCACCCTTTCGATGGTCCTTACCCTCGCGCACTTCAACTCTGTCGTAGCGCGGTCTTTTGGGTGGTTTTGCGCGTCCTTTTTTGGGTTCTATGACTCGTTCATCTAAAATTGGCTGAAAAAATGTTTTTACTTTTTCTAGTGCTGCATTGAATGTGTCGTATTCCGTCCAATCATCTAGTGTTTGAAACCGCTTTGCTGAAATGGATTTAACGGCATACCACTTATGTTGACCAGTCTCAGTGTTTAATAATTTTTTGGCACCATAATTATCCGTATCAAGTACACGATCGTCTGGCCATCCTAAAGGGATTAAGTTTTTTAAGCGTAAACGTGTGTCTGAACTAAATGATAGTGGGTGTTTAACTCTGCGATTGGTATGTCGTCCAGCTGAGTAGCGTTCTAAAATATCTTTTTCACTTCGTCCAGCACCAAACTTAACGGTCATGTAC
Source organism: Acinetobacter sp. AB03 (assembly GCF_058107045.1). Lineage (NCBI taxonomy): Bacteria > Pseudomonadati > Pseudomonadota > Gammaproteobacteria > Moraxellales > Moraxellaceae > Acinetobacter > Acinetobacter sp. AB03. The sequence continues at coordinate 3,547 of NZ_JBUEBA010000039.1, forward strand.
GCATTAAAGTCGTCTGTCAGTTGTTCTAAACGTTCGTAGTGTGAGCTTTCATATTTGTTTTTTAAGAAGTGTAGCGTAGCAATGTAGGCATCATCCCATTGCTTTTGACCTATGCTAAACCAACCGCCCCCTAAAGGCTTGTTGGTTAAGTTTGCATAGACCAAAGAAAATAATAGTGCATGTTTTACAGGTTTATGGCCAGATTGGGCATCAGCTCTAAAATCAGGCTTTTGCCAATATTCCTTTTTAGTCACTAGGCTGTCAGACTTAATTCCATTCATGTTGCCTGAGAAGTCTGGTGATGGGTTGTCTTTACGTGCACCAGCAAACTTTTTACCTACATCCGTAATAGGACCATCTTTTTTTTCATTACTATTTATTTCTTCAGTCATAGCTAAACCACATAATTGTTAGTTGCGTATATCGTCCAAGATTTCTGACAGATCAAACAGATTAATATCTTTGAGTTTTGCTTCAGCATTGATGCACTCAAGTAAATTCATAAAACCAACAAAAATAATGTGTGGTATTGGTCTATTGTTGATATGCACGGGTGTTGACCAAGTGCGTACACGCGTTTCGCATATTTCAAGCCCTTGTTCTTCAAAAAGCTTGATCAATGTCGGGATGTCTTTGTCTAGTTGAGTAAGGGCTAATAACGACCGAAATACATCATTTAAGCTAATAGAGTGGTGACGATGGTTCGGATTGTGCTGTTTTCTATTGTCGCCCTGTTGTTGATTAAAGTAATGATGTTTTTCGCGATCTTGAGATGTTCTGTTTAAATATTTCATTTGGTATTAAGCTCCAAAGAGATAGCTGTAAATCAGGTACAAAATAAAAGTTATTGTTAATCCCGACACCAATAGAGAATTGATCGGGTAATTTTCTAAGTTAAAAGGTTTTCTGTGATAGCTCACTCCCCAATCTGAAACAGATCCTCGCTCTACGGCACTATAAAAGTTAGTTTGTGAGGCGTTTAAACGGTTGTTGTCTACTGATATGAATTCCAGTTTGCACAGCAATTCGTCACTCAGGTAGTTAAAGAAAGTCGTTGGTGTACCATTTGATAGGATGTGTATATAACCGACCTGTTTTTGGGTATAACCCATTCGCTCATACGCTTTTTGAAATTCGTGCGTTAAAGTCGCACTAAACTTATCCCCCTTATTTTTGGCAATCAGTTCAATTGGTGGCTCAGCTCCAGCCTGAATAAGCTTGGTGAATTTAGGACTACCACAACCCCAATTTTGAGAGATCCAAACACCGCGTTTTGTGTCGTGAATCAAACAATCAACAATGACCACGGCTGCATCACCGATGTCGCCGTTTTCTTTTTCTGTAAATTCGGTGTTATCAACGTCTTTTCTGAATTCTTCAGGCATTGGCCTTAAAACTTCTAAAAGATTGGTACTGTCACTTTGTACATGACCAGTAGCCAAAATCATCGACTCAATTTTTTTTAGGGCATGTTCAGGTACTATCAATACTGAATGTACACGCTGGTCATACGCATCAGATTGAATGTCTTGAGCTTCGGTATTCTTTTCAATAGTGCTTAATTCCATATTATTTCTCTGCCTGGGCTTTCTGGTATTCAACTGCAGTCTTCATTGAATATTCGGTATCATCTTCGTGCTCTGTACCAACCATGCTTTGCTGACCTTGGTATATACCTTTAACAGCATTGACGAATGCGTTATGCGCCGTAGCGTTGTAATACGTTAAGTTTCCAGCACTGGTCGAATCATTGAATGTCAAAGTATTAGGAACATGCCAAACTGCTGAATAAGCCTTGCCATCGATAACAACAATAGGTTCAAACTCGACCGCTTCACGGTGCTTGGTTTCATTCCATGGTGTATAGAAAACAGTATTGTTTTTGAGGTTGTAGACCTTGAATACGATCTGGCCAAGATTCCGTATTTTGGCCTCTTTGTTGTATGCCTCTAAAACCTTGTCTTTTTGGAAGTCTGTAATTTCAAGCTCAGGGTTCTTCGTAATCACCAGTGTTTCATCAGTCGTTTTAATCTCAGATGGAACGTAGATTTTTGAACCTTTAGGGAAACGTCCTGATTTCTCCAATGCGGATCTAAACTTGTTATTTGCATCCAAGAAGTTGCCAAACTCACTACTGAAGTAGCTGTAAAAATTTGATGCACTGGTGAACATGCCAAACTGATTCACCCGAACAATTTGCTCAGATACAGTGGATGCTAAACTTGCATATGGTTTGCCCGACACATCAATTTCGCGCCATTTGTAGTTACGTACACCTACTTCTTTGTCGCATGCATCATTAAACATAGATGTAGAAACAATATCGCCGTCCAAGCGCTTCACATAAGCAACCGGGTAACTGCGGATAGGTGCCATACGAACAGCTTTGTTTGAATTGGTGTAAAAGCCAGATGACGAAATGATATTTTGTTCAGATGATTTAATTTGATAACTTCGTAATGTATTTAACTGTCGATCAAAGCTATCAATTTCAGATTCATATAAAACATCACCCTCAACAGATGTCGCGATTGAATAAGGGGCATACATCACATCGCCCTGAACTTTATCCATGATCTGCTCAGCTTCAATACGATATAACGGCTGTGAGAACATGCCATTTGATGCCAAAGCTGGTAGATCTCCCCCTACACCAAAATTACACGCTACTTTGTGGCTGGTGGTAGAAAGGCTTGATTGAGGTAATTTGTAGTTAGATGGATTGTAAGTGGTAACACGTTCATCATATTTGCGAACTTGTTCCTCAACTTTCTTTTCAATGGGATCTATTTGTTCTTCTTGAGATGCAGTATCAGTATTTGAAGGCTTTAACTTATCACAACCAAATAGCAAAACTGACAATATCGCTATGGTAAGGGTTTTCTTATTCACTAATTAATGACCTAACTTAAAACTACTAATACCCCACATTATAATTAAAAATAGGTATTAATGAAGTGGTATTTAATAGTTTAAGGACTTTTAAGCGAAAAACCCAATATCATTAATTAGTTTTAACGAACATTCTTTTAATGCAACTTCATAACCGCCGTTATTATTAAATGTAAAAGCAAATGGTAGCATTTTATCAATCGCAAATATCTTCTCTAATAAGTCGTTGTTTTCTGCAGATGGCTTATCCTTTAAGGCATATTGCATGGAAAACTTAGCATTTATACCCGTGCTTTTATATAAAGCATTTATTTGTTCTTTAAGGCTTTTTTCCACTTCTTGCACAGTATTGAAAATAAAATTCTGATTAACAGTGAATTTATCAGTTTTCAAAGATCCAAAGGTCCACGCCAGACTCTCCGAAACCACATACCCTAGAACAGTCTGCAATTCTTCATCTTCAAATTTGTGATAATGAACGTATGATTTAGTTTTACCGTTAAAATATAAAATAGAAATGGAGAACAACACCTCTTTGTGAGCATATTTAAAAGGTACTTTAACAAGACTATAAAAGTTTAAGAGCTCAACGTTGGAGGCTTTAGACATATTTTTTAAAAAAATTTTAAAGACATTAAAGTGATTATACTAAAAATATCAAAGAAATGTTAAAGGGTTTTAAAATGGATACAGTTGTTCTAAAAAATAGTTTAATTGCTAGTTTAGTTTTTGTATGTGTGTTCCTGGTGTTCCAAAACATCGACCATAGAGTTTCTGAACGTATACAGCTTGAGTCAACCAGTGCAGCATTCGAGTCGCTTGATAAAGACTTTTCTGCGATCAAAAGAAATGTGGATACTGAATTCAATAAGCTCCCGAAGTACGTGAAGCCAAGCAAAGAGCAATCGATCAATGATGCATTGGAATTCATTAAATTCTCGAAACAGACCTTTACTGACACAATGGCCCAAAATGAAGAACTTTTAGCAGAAGTTAAGGGTTTTGAGAAAAAGGCAAATGATGTTTTAGAAAAATAATAGTTATTTTAAAAAGAAAAATGGGAAGCTATAAGCCTCCCATTCTTTTAATGTCGTAAGAAACATTTAAATTTTGTTCTTAAAAGTATTATAGTAAAACTAATAATTTATGCAAATACTTTTAACAGAAATATCTAAAAGGTCTTTAACACTCAACGAATCCGAATAACTTAGACAGTGTGAATAAATTGTTAAAGTAGTCGAGTGTATATGTAAAACATTGGTATACCCATTAGAGATATGCGAATTATTATATATGTAAAACCTAACATACTTTTTAGTCGTATCTTGCGTAAAACTTACCAGATAATCTTTTGTGTTTTCATTTATGTTATCTTCGTATTGCTCTGTTATGCTCAGGATCTCTTTGCTGTTCAGCCAATAACTGCCTGTTTTATCTTGTTTAATCTGTTCCAAAATCAAATTATTTAATGACTGGTACTCTTTCGTTATTGCTTTGGCATATCGTTTTGATGACTGATGTTCTTTCCAGTCAATTTTTGCTTTCTTAAACAGTTTGAAAGCTGTAACCGCGCACAATATAGCTGAGATGGTACATAATATTATTCTACTACTATCACCTATAATGCCAATCATTCCTAAATGCACATCTTTTGAGAATAAACCGTTCAAAGATAGGTATACGCCAAAGATACAAAAACTTAACGCAAAAACCACAACTAAAATTAAAGTTGCTCTAATTAAAAGCTCATTAAAAGTAATTTTTCTTAAACTTTTGGTATAAAGCTTAATCTTATCTTTTTCAGATTTTAACATTTTAGCCAAGAACTTATGTTCTCTTTTTCCTCTGCTAAAAGGTGGTGTTACAGCATCTTTAAAAGTCATGTATAATCAAAAGTATTTTAACGTTCCATTAAATATACACTACACCTGGGCCTATTTAAAATGAAACATTATAGAATTATCGCTATTTTAATACCTTTAATATTTTCAGGTTGTGCAGCAAGCCACTCAGACAAAGAGCTTGTTGACTCTTATTACAATGACCAACAAAAAACAATAGAAAGCGATGTAGATCAACTCGTTAATTCCTACTCCGCTAAAGTCGTTACTCAGTACTACCCTGAACCATACTTCAATCCAACCAAGCCAATACCGCATTATTACGCTTTAAAGCTTGATGAAATGGGTATCCCTTACCCAAAAGAGCTTGTATACGACAATGCCGACTATAATTTTTATAAAGAGCAGGCTAAGTTTAATGCAAACAATAATGACGTAATTGATACAGATCACCACGATCACTAAAACTTTTTTATCGTAGGTGTTTTGTTGAGGGGCGTTTCTTGCCGAAACCTTTCTTAACCCCTTAGTGTATGAGGGTAAAAGATTCATACTATATTTTAGAAAATACACTTGATGGAGATAAAGACCAAAAAATCAAAGTGTTGAGAGTAAGCCAGTATGATACTTTTTATTACCCTCATACATTATCTTCTGAACTATCTTCACTCCTTTTTTGATTGGCTTCTTTGATAACATTTTCAATAAAACAGATAACTAAATTTAAAGCGATTAAAAATAATACGATATAGCCAATAGTTTTTAGAGTTAGTACAAAGTTATTGAATACATAAGTTGATGCTTTTCCTATTCCTATATAAACCACATAACATGCAAATATAACCAATGCTATTGCACTAATTGAAATTATTGCAAGTCCAGTATTTTTTAAAAATGAGCGCAATAAGTATTTATCGAATTTAGAATTATTCATAGCCATATACTATCCTTCATAAAAATTTCATTTTCTAACATTGAACGAAGCGCAACTATTGCTGCACCACCGCCAACAATAATTATGATAAAGCCGAATAAAAAATTGAGATTCATGTTTGCAGCTATGTTTAATTATTTAGATTTAAGCAACTTAATTAGTAGCATTACAATAGTTATTGTACGAGAGTACTTTACTCTCGTACACTTAGAAGATAAGCATCTGGATTCGTTTTTAATTCTTTATCTAACATTATTAGCTTATTCAACATATCTTGGTTTGTCGTCTTGGGAATGATCCAACCGCCAAAACTAATATTGTTTAATTTGATGTTAGGTAGTGGATCTTGTCTATTTTGTTCCAGTAACCAAAGATAGTTTTCACTACAAACAAATAAGACTTTTAATTCCTGATCAATGCGCCGTAAATCACAATATCTGAATAGGTTTACGTTACCTGGTGCTTCAGCATTGATAATTGGTTTTTTTCTTGTTTTTTCACCATGTAACTTAAAGTATTTAACACAACTTTCAATGTCACTTTTTAAATTGATTGGTGCAGTTTCTATTGGTGCCTCTGATAATTGTTCTTCAGCATATTCAAAATAGATCCAACATACATCTTGGTCTTTTAGCTTTTCAAAAAGCCAATCTGGAACGTCATGCAATTTTTGTTTTAGTACAAATGGTTTTCCTACATTCGTAATCTTGACGCTTCTTTTCTTGTACGTGTCCAGCTCCCCTATCTTCTTCACGCCACTTTTATATAAATAACGGTTTTTGAGAACTACTTTACTCTTTTTTACCTCTTTTTCAGGTTTAGGATCAGTACTGGATTTTTCAGGCTCAACATTCAAACAAAAGTAATCTATTCCTTTGGTAAACAATTGAAACTTCCCCTCCTTTTCAATTAAGGCAAAATTCCCTCTGATTTCAGCACCTACTATATCTTTAGATATTAGAAATCGATCATCAACGGTTTGTTCATTTAAGAGCAGTAAAGCCGATTTAAAATCTACTTTGTGTTCTGGTATTACAACATAACCGTGGTCAAACAACTTTTTGCTCACTCGGATAACTGTGTAAATATCCATAACCAGCTCCTTATATTATTTCCTGTAATTTTGGTTGATGTATTCTTGGATCGCTACAATTCTTTTTTCTGAAGTAGGATGCGTTGATAAGAAATCAATTTTAGTGCCCTGTTTTTCTTGGGCTACTACTTTATTCCAAAAGCTGACTGCGCCCTGTGGGTTGTAACCAGCACGAACCATAATATCAACACCTAGAAGATCCGCTTCACTTTCAAGTTTGCGCGAACCAGGTAAGTTAACCCCATAATCGCCTAGTAAACTTGTGCCAGATACAACCATGTCACCAAGACCAGCCGAACTAGCTGCAAGCACACCTAAACCAGTTAAAAGCTTTTTACTTACCTTTTCACGCCCATGATCACGTAAAGCATGTGCAATTTCGTGGCCGATCAGTGCAGCCAATTCATCATCAGTTGCATTAATTTTTGTGATAGAACCAGTCAACACACCGATCTTGCCTCCAGATAGACAAAACGCGTTGATTTCATTATCTCGGATTGTATTAACTTCCCAATTCCAATTTGCTGCGTCAGCTCGATAATGTGGAACTTGTGCGATAAGACGTTTTGCTACTCTATTTACTTGAGCGTTATTCACAATCAATCCACGCTGTTTAGCAGTCGTGATGATGTTGTTGTAAGACTGAGTACTTTGCTGAAGATATTCTTTTTCAGAATACAACATGATTTGTTTGCGTTTAGAACCCATTCCATCAATAGTACTAGATACGCAACCAGTTAAAAGAGATCCGGCAACAGCCAAAACACACAAAGATTTCATCTTAAAATCAAACATTTTGTTTTCCTTTATGTTTAAAAACATTTAACAAGTTAAAACTGCGCTTATTAAGCTTGTTTTTATCTTCCAAATCAGTAATACATTTAAACTCTTTTAAGATGTTTTTGTAATGCTCTTTTTGTTCATTTTCTGACTTATTAAAACCTTTCAAAGCTAACTGTTCAATAGTTTTAGGGCTGAATAATTTCAGAAGAACTATATTTAATATTAAAGTACCAGCCAGTAAGCCCAACGCATAAAGCTGAACAACTGAAGTACTGTATTTAGGTTCCATCGGACCAAGTGAACCAAAGCATATAAAGCTAAATACAGATAAAGTAACTGCAGCTATAAAACTAGATACCGTAACTCTAATCTTGAACTTATATCGTGCAATTAAAGCGACAATTAAAAAACCAAAAAGTATGGTACCAATTGCCGTAGCCATTATGACTAAAAAGAGCCCAGGGTTTGTGTTTGATGGATCTAACATTTCCATAGAATATCCTTAAATAAAACCCTTACTTTCTAATAGGGTGAAACGATCTTTAAACAGTACAAAGAATGTTTTTTTAACGCTTTCGTACTGGTGTTTGATAATGTCTAAAGCACTATCATATGCACCTAGTTTCACGTAATTAACAAAATTGGCATGATCAAAACCTTTAAGTTTGTGACGTTTAATAAAGCCCTTAAAGTCTTGCTCTTTTTCTTTAAATTGATTCTCAAATTCAAAGAAAAGTTTGCCTAATTTCATGCTGTATAGTTTTAAATTGACAATAAATTCGACTAAAGGTGTTTCATTTCCTCTAATCGTAACCAGCATGTCTTTATCTTTTGTGATTTCGAGCGATGGTAAAAAATTAGAAAAATTAACCAGTAGATCACTTAATAAAACTTGTTTATTAAAGTATGTGACCAAAACAGGTGCGCTATCTGGCACATACGCTTTGATACGTTCAAATTTACTTAAAGCTTCTGGAGAAGCATGACCACTAAGGGCTAATTTCACTAACATATAATTCACTCGACATCTAATTCATTTTTTAAAACCAATTTGTATTTTGGATGAACCCCAAGTCTAAGTTGAAGTAATGTCCACGCTTGCTTTGTTATTAACTTTTCGCCACTTTCAAAGTTTGACCACTGTATATTGTTGTACAATCCTGTGTGACTAGACATTTTGGTTTTACTTAAACCACTCCAGACTCTTAGTTGTTTTCCTAAGACTGGTATTGGAACCAGCATTAAACCATTGTCCTCTTGTTCCTTTAAAATCTTTAAAGCTGCCTTTTTACCTACTAATTGACCGCCATCTTCACAAATATAAGTAATACGAGCTGTATATTGTTCAGAGTTTAAGCACTCTTCTAACAATGCTAGAACTTCATCCTGAGGATTCGTTAAACCCCCTCCAACCGTATCGCCTGTATCAGTTTTAATCACGAGTTATACCTTTTAAGATAGATATTCTTATAGTATATACGAAAAACATTTAAAAGATTTTTTTAAAAAAACAAAATGTTCATTTTTTGTATTTTAGCTAAAACCACTTATAATATGATTATTGGTATTAACCAAAGTTTAAAACATATTGAAAGGTGTTTAAAATGACTAACTCTAAAACTAACGCTAAAACCAAAGAGAACCGCTTAAACCAAAATGGCAGTTTAAGCAAAACCGACCAACGCAAGCTTAAACCTATTTCTTTTTGCTTATTAGATACAGAACAAGTGACAATGCTGGAGAAAATTGAAAAGTTTCAATATGGCAATTTCTTTAAAAACATTATAGCTTCTATGACTGATGAAGAAGTTGAACAGATCGCGAATAGCAACAAGAAAAGCGATCCAATCATTCCTCAAAAATTACTAGATCTAAACATCACAAAAGGTTTCTTATCTTGTCGTTCAATTGCAAAGGTGCTTTTTAAACACAATAAAGTTGAATCTATGCTGCATGAGCTACGTAACTTTATCTCTGACGAATTCATTTTAAAGTTAGCTGAAGACCGCAACTTAACACTATCTATAAGCGACTCAGAAGTCGATTCTAATACCTCTTCAGGTATGTTTGATGATCGCTATGCGATGGCTGATACTGGCTATAAGAGCCGTACAACACCTGTTTTCAATCAGCAAAATATTGAATCTATAAAATCCATTGTTCGTGAACATGAGAAGCTTCCAAAACATGTCGAATTAGACAATGATTTCATTGAACAGTTTATGAATGACAATCCTGAAGTATTCGCAAAATTATAAAAACACAAACAAAAAAAACCATCTAATTTTTAGATGGTTTTTTTATGTCTTAATTATTTCTAGAATCAGCTATAAAGCTTCGCTGGCTCGTCTGCAACTGGTATCACTGGCTGTACTTCTTGCATAAGAATTTTAGTCACTTCATCCAGTGGTGCAATGTTGGAAGGTAAAAACTCTATTGCTTCAGGAAATTGTGATTTAAGGTAAGCATCTATGGCTTTGTGAATAGCTCGGTACCATTCTCGCGATTCGCTCTCTAAATTAAACATGCTTGAAATTGAAGCTTCTAGATCCGCAATATATTTACTTGGTAGTAAAGCTTTACGCTCCATATAAGCTTGATGTGCCATAGCAAGCCAGATAAAGCGATTTAATTCCTTACTACTTCCCTCTACGCTATTATCTTTAAAGTTCAACGTTCTAAATTTGCAAATGTGAAAATGTTGCTCACTAAAATATTTAAAGAAATCTTCATACTCAATTACAGAAATGGATTTTTGTAGCACCAATGGTATATCTAATGCGAGATCCACTTCGACTTTACGTGTACCAATGCCATTTTTAATAACAAATTTCATATTCACCTCAAAATAAATTAAATTGTTTAAAGGTGTCTTTATCATTAAAAGTAACCAGGTGATGCGATTCAATTAACGATTTAAGGTCCTTAGCCTGAGCAACTGGCTGTATTTCAATGCTGGCGATTTGTGCAGCTTCATGAATTAACCCTATGATTTGAGCACGGCTTTCTAAATATGCAGATAGATCGCGAGTTTCTTTGAATGAAGAAATGACAAAGTTAATATTCTTTTCTAAATTCTCACTCAAACTGCTTAGTGTTTGGTTAATTGGTGCATACTTTTCTATATGCTCTAAGACTGTTGCATGATCTAGAAAAAAACTAACTTCCAGCAATAATGAATTGTAAAAATCAATAAAGTTCGTTTCTTTTTCAAAGATGAAAATTTCTTGGCCATCTTCGTCATTAGGTATCTCAATTGAACCTTTTGAGATCTCAAAACTTTCATCCCCCAACAATGTATGCAGAATTCGGCCTAAGTGTTCTGCATGTGGTTTGCTGTTAGTAAAGTTGATTTTCAAGTTTTCATTTGAATCAGCAATACGGACTAAAATATAGTTTGTTGTGTGAAATAATTCATCTGCATTGTCAGTAAAATTTAACATTGAAATCTGATTATCTGTTCCAGCATCAGAATCAAGTTGCTTATCCAAAAATTCATGGTTATCAATAAAAAGCTTAGCTACACCGTTTGTAATAATGCTTTCGTATTCACCAAAGTTTTGTGCAAGGTATTCGCTCATTAAATTTGGCAGAACTTCTAATAAACTTTTTTTAAGATCCGATAATTCAATAGCAGAATTGAATAACGAATCTGGCACAAGGTTCTCTACCTCTTCATCAAGTGCTTCATCGTTTGGTGACAACCCTTTTTGCTGTGCAATTGCATTACGGAAGGAAGCCATAATTGAGATTGTCAAAATTGAAAGTGTTACCGTTTTAACCCATTCACTTTTCACATCGTTAGGCACGTAAAAAGCGCAATTACTAACCCACTGGTGGTTATGATTAAGAATCCGCTTTAAAGGGGTTTTAGTGGCTGGAAAAATTTCAAAGACAGTATTTAAGATTGGGTTTTTACCCAATTTGATGCTTTTATTATTACCGTAAAAATAGATGCTGCGAATATCAGACATAATATACTTTCTTAAACTTAACGTTGGTTACATATTATCACTGATTTAGTTTTAAAAAATATTTTTTAAAACTATTAATTTTATTTTTTTGTGTTTTAATTCTGCCCTTGTTTACTGCTTTTAAAACCCAAAAAAACAGGTAACTTTTGCTTAGGCTACGGTGGGAACTTGGTATTACAGTGTTATTTGGTAGCTAAAAAATTAAACATTGATAAACTATTGATAGTAAAAGAGATAAGGAATAGATAGATTTCTTTGCGTGTAGGGATATACTTTTCATCAAACATTTTGTTTATCGCATACAGAAGTGAAGAAAAACATAAAATGAATATGATGATTTGCAATATATATGATGGAGTATTGAGGGTTTCTGGTAGATATTTAATCTTGTATATCGTTGTATTTAAAAACATTTCAAACACAAAGAATACAACTACAAAGATGTAGCAAATATTGAAAATGGCAACTAAGTTGTATGCCGATTTGAGTACCAGGCCTGTCATCGATTGTTCACTTGAATCAATCTCACCCGTTTTTGGAATTTTAAAAAGCACAACGCATTCCAGTTTTAAGAGTGTATCTATTATACTTTTAGAATACCTTTTATCAACTATAAAACTTTGTTATTAAAATAAAAAAATGGCCTTTTAAGACCATTTTAAAACACCCTACCCTCCTTTTAAGACTAGCCGTTGTGCTTATCTTTAGAATCACGGTAAGTAGAGATATGGTAGAAGAAAAAGCACGATAAAAGTGAGAAAAGCACCACCCCGAACGTGTTCCAAAATCTGCTATTTGATAGTTCAGAAATACGTTTATTGATTTCTGAGATAACACATGGATTCGCTTTTGCAACTTCAACATTTACATTGCAGACTTCAGCATATTGGAATAGGAATGTTTTATGGCCAATATCATACATTTCTTGGATCTGGTTAATATTGGTCGTATTCAGAAGAACCATAACAAGAGAGATCAGTGCTACAAATATAGAGATAACAAGAAAGCACTTCACAATGATTTCACGAGCCACATCATCAACACCACTTAAATATCTTTCGAGCAATATATTTAGCTTAGTTCGACCATCAAGGATAATGTTATAGTCATGTTTTACTTCATTATTTCCTGTATGGTTTTGATTTGTTGGTTCAACAGGAATGTCAGATAATTCGGCTGGTAAAGTGACTGCAATTACATCTTTTTGTTCTTCAGGTGCTAAACTTTTATTGCTGCTGTTTGATACAAAATCTTTTAATAAGGGTACTGGCTCACTTTTAAGGTGTTCTGTTTTTACAACCTCGTGAGCCGACTCATTTGCATCGAATAAGATCTTGTCTGTTCTTTCTGGATGCTTGAGATGTATATATTGATAAATAAAATAATTGATCTTTTGCTGTAAGACCGGGCTTTTATCAACTTCACTTTCCACATCTGCACCAAAAGTCTCAGTTATAGATGATTTTAATTCTTGTACTTCGGATTGATTCAGCAATTGATATAGTTCATATATTGTTTTAGAACTGATCATGATAAAACCCACATTAATATTCATTAAACTGTTAGTAGTATATAGAATGTGGTTTTAAAATAAATAGGTATGTTTTAAGAATAAAAAAACCGCCTTTTAAGGACGGTTTTAAAAGGGGGTTTAATTAGTATAAACAGTTGCCGTTTGCACCAATAGAGCGTCCATTCTGGCTTAAATACCGTTGTACGGTGTTAGCAACATCTCTTGGGAGTTGATTATTCACTTTTTGTATAACATCGACTTTGTATTTATTCTGACAACTCACAATACCAGCCAACATGTTATTGATCAGTGATGTATTGTCTTTACCATCCAATTTACGTGTTTCTTCGTTTATCACTATGAATTGAACAATATTTAGATAGTTATTCGTGAGGTTGTCACCACTTTTTGATGACTTGTTTAGATTCTCAATGGTCGAATTCAAGTTATTCATTCGTGCTTCAAGGCCAGAATCACCAGTGACATTTGCATTATTGTTTTGGTAACGCGTAGCTGTGGTGTTCCGATTAGAATTATATTGTCTTTGCTGTATCGGCTGTTGCTGAACCTGAACTGGTGCTTGCTGTTGAATTTGACCAGGTGCTTGCTGTTGTTGAGCTGGCACTTGCTGAGTTGAATCTTCATTTGAAGTTGCTTTTTTATACCAATCACTAAAATCGGCATTTGCACTACTACTCAATATAGTAGCCGTAAAAATTGCACATAAATAAAGTTTATTATTCATTGTCTGAACTCTCTTTACCGTTGTAGTTCGCTGGACTAATAGCTTTTAAACTGAACTCATTTGCAAGTTTCCACAACCGCATAAATGTCTTTTGCTTTTCTTGTACCCAATAGTCCTTATCTTTTTTTAGAAGATTCTTTAATACATCTGAGTTCAAGTGGAAATTATCATCAAAAAAATGTTCAAACAGGAGTTCTGTTAAATAGTTTTGAGTTAACGTTTTTTTATTTTCATTACCCGTACCAAAGAATATTTGGCAAAGCTTTGTGCTTTCACACACGAGATCTATGTATTTTTTCTCGTCTGCATTTCGCTGGTGGCGCAAATGAGGATGTGTAATAAAAATAGAATTACGTATGAAAGCATAATCAATAATTACAGTAGCTTCCGTTTTCTTTGAAATGTACTCAGCGTTTGTAAGAATTTCACAAGTGGTAACATCAACTTTGTCGCGAATATTAATGAATTCGCTTGAGAAAGTAGATGCACTTTTGTTTTCGATCTCAACTTTCTTATCACGATTTCTCAGATAAAGTAAATTATCTGCTTGCTTCATATCGTTTAGGAATCTTTCAAAGAAGTGATTACTTTTATATAGATCTTCTAGAGCTCGCGTAACATAAGACGCAACCAAATTAAGATTTTTAGCTAAATATGATGGTCCATTCTTAGTTGTATAAGCAGCTAAACGATCCTTAACAAGTTCTATTACTTTTTCAGGTTCACCATTATTCAATCGAATTGCTGAAGTGAAGAGCGCATTACTGATTTTAAGCTCATTGCCCTGTTCATCCTGAACCTTTGCACACATTTCATTTAATGTATTAAGCGCTTTACGATAGTTGGACTTCAACTGAATCTGAAAACGATAATTGCAAAAATTGTCACGATCTGGTGTACGCTTATTGCATGGTTCATACTTAACAGAAATAAATAATTCAATAGATGGATTGTTATTCAGTCTTTCTAATGAAACAAGAAGTCGTTTACGGTAAAAATCACTTGCTTTGTATTTAAATTCTACTGAAAACTCGGTTAATGCTTTGAAGTCAATGTAAGGAATAACCACTTCGCCACGAAACTCATTGATCTTCATCAAGTTATACATATAAAGATCAAAACGGTCCTTAAATCCAAGAACCGTTAAAGTGTCGAGAACTGTGTAGCGCCCCTTTTTATCAAAATCTAATTCAGATAGATTGGCAATCAACGTTTCTTCAAGCTGATAGCAAATAAACGCATTGTTATCTAATTCAAAATAGCCCGTACTGGCAAACATTCTTTTATGAGTTACGCTGTCTACGTCATTTCTTGAAAATGGTTCGCTGTCCATTTGGCGTAAAGAGCTCATTGGTAGCATCACTTTACCAACACTATTTAGCGTATTCCATGCCAAAGATTTGATACGGCCATTGCTAAGGTAATTAGCTTTATTTTTGAATAAAAGAATTTGACGGATGTATTCAAAATTCAGAACAAAGTTGTTCGCTAGTTGTAATGCTTCAATTTGGGATAATTCAGGTTTTTCAGCGATAACGCGCTGCAGCTGATGTGCATACTTATTTTTGGCATTCACCAACATTAAGTAAAAAATGAATTGATCAACAACTGGAATATCTAGATAACATTCGACTATGAAATTACTGATTTTGTTGCCGTAACCCAAGAGATCCATGGTTTTTGTTTCGGCATTAATAATTGAGTCTTTGATTGACTGCGATAGTCCAAAAATTTCATCTTCTGAAATTCCTTTACTTATGCAGACTTGTGAAGAATCTTGCATAACTGCTCCACTTTAGACAACGTACAACGTACATTGCCTGAGATTGAATTAAAAAATAAAAATAAAAATATATTTGCAACCCAACTAACGTTGTAGTCTTTTCGCTTTAAAGCTGTGTATATACTAACTAAATTTTAGACAATAAAAAAGCCTCGTCAGAGGCTTAATTACGCAATTAACATTATTTGTTGACCGATCTGCGGTAACTCTAGTTTAGAAGTAGTGAACCTGTATGGTAGCTTCTCATATATGCTTTTAAAACTAAGAGAATTTCTAAAAAAATCAAAGCTTTTAGTGAGTTTAAAAGTAATATCGCCACTTGATAAGATTTGAATTTCGTCAATCATAGGTGCTGCAGCTTGCTTCGCATCTGTATCAATCATAAATGATAAATCACAAGCTTCACGCATGATCTGGTTGATAGTTTTCTTATTAAAATCTAGACCTGTAACGTGGTTAACTTTTTCAGCTGATACAACGTATCTACCGTCTTCTGCAGAATAAAATGCATTTAAATTATCAACTAGAATAAGCAATTCGGCAGATAAAACACCTTTTAGCAAAATATCAGACGAGCCAGAGCTAAACACATTGAAGTCAATGAGTATTTTTTGATGTCTAAGACTAAATGATTGATATTGCATATCTCGAATTCCCATAGGCATTCTGAGTAGACATTATAGCATCAATTCGTTAATTAGACTACGATTAAAAGCATTTTTAACAGTAATTTCTTAATAAATAAGACTATGAAAAACAGTGCCTTATATGAGTAATATTCACAATTACAATGTAAGTTAACCAATGTAATACTTGATCAAATAAATATGTGCTCAAGATAGGCACCCAGCGAAACTTTTTTATAAATGGTTTGTAAACTTTCTTCCGTCCTAATGACGTAAGTTATTGTTTTATAGTGGTGCCAAAATACGAGCGAAACTTTTTTATAAATGGGTTGTAAACTTTCTTCCGTCCTAATGATGTAAGTTGTTGATTTATAGTGCTGGCAAATTTCGAGCGAAACTTTTTTATAAATGGGTTGTAAACTTTCTTCCGTCCTAATGATGTAAGTTGTTGATTTATAGTGCTGGCAAATTTCGAGCGAAAGTTTTTTATAAATGGGTTTTAAACTTTCTTCCGTCCTAATGATGTAAGTTGTTGATTTATATTGCTGGCAAATTTCGAGCGAAAGTTTTTTATAAGTGGGTGTAAACTTTCTTCCGTCCTAATGATGTAAGTTGTTGATTTATAGTGGTGCCAAAATACGAGCGAAAGTTTTTTATAAATGGGTTGTAAACTTTCTTCCGTCCTAATAGCGTAAGTTATTGATTTTACTT
Organism: Acinetobacter sp. AB03; assembly: GCF_058107045.1. Taxonomy (NCBI): domain Bacteria; kingdom Pseudomonadati; phylum Pseudomonadota; class Gammaproteobacteria; order Moraxellales; family Moraxellaceae; genus Acinetobacter; species Acinetobacter sp. AB03. The sequence continues at coordinate 20,442 of NZ_JBUEBA010000039.1, forward strand.
TTTTGTCCAGATCCAATAGCTCAACTATCATAGATAGTATGTTTAGTATGTTTTAAGGTTAGGTTATAACTTTTTGGCTGTACCTAACTTCCAGCGAAAGTTTTTTATAAATGGGTTGTAAACTTTCTTCCGTCCTAATGACGTAAGTTATTGATTTATAGTTGTGTCAAAATACGAGCGAAAGTTTTTTATAAGTGGATGTAAACTTTCTTCCGTCCTAATGGCGTAACTCATTGATTTTCTGTTATAGTCTGAACTCAGCGAAAGTTTTTTATAAATGGGTTGTAAACTTTCTTCCGTCCTAATGGCGTAAGTTATTGATTTGTCGTAAAACAAGCTAAATAGCGATCGTTGGGTCATATATAAGGGCTATTCCTCATAAAATCTGAAAGTCTTTATTATCAAGGCTCTCAGGAAATTGGAGAAGTTATCCGCAACGTTTTGAATTTAATTTGCGCTCAAATGAATTTAATTTGCGCTGGAAGTATTTTTTATTCTATTTAATTTTATTATAAACAGCGACTTACAACACTTGCTAGTTTGCAAATTTCCAATATTGCAAAAAGCTAAAAAATGAACAATATTTTACTCATATTTTTAAATTCATTCTAATATACAAGAACTTAATTTGTGGATAGAATTTAATAGGAAAGTGGATAAAAACATCAAAAACCAGCTAAAAACGCCTTATTTTCTAAAAATTCAAATTCAATTTGCGCTCAAATGAATTTGATTTTCGCTCGTACCATTTGTGTTTTTCCGTACTAATCCTGTAATATCATGAAAAATAAGCATAAAAAATGTCCCTAATTAACTTCCCTTAATTAGAAAGATAATAAACAAAAAATTTCTTTTTAAAAATTTACTCTTAAACTTTTTAATATATTTTTTAATTTTTTATTTGCCTCCTTAGTATATACCAATGAGGTTTTGTAGTATTTTATAAATAGCTTGAGTCAATGACCAGCAATCAAAAATATAAAGCGTGGAATTTAAGAAATGAGTAAAAGTGATAATACGATTAAACGTATCGTCATGACTGTAGATCAATTTTACAAACATGATGAACAAGACGAGCTGTATGCATACGGCTTTGATATGTCTACCAATGAACCAGTTCGCATACGAATGAGTTCATCTGAAGAATTCACGAAGATCATTAATAAACTCAACAAGCATCATACTGAGAATGTTTCAGTAGATGAAGTCCACGCAAAATTTGATTCTGGACGTAACCAACGTACTTCATTAGACACACATAATCGCGGTGCTAACCGTGGTCGAATTATCTGTTTTGACAAATGTGTTGACTCACCCTACGAATCTCTTGACGGTTATAAAACTTATGTTGCTCAGTGGTGCAACGTAATGAGTAACAACCCGAATTCACAATTAATCAAAGCAGTCACTTCTATCAATGTGCATCAACAAAAAAACGGCGATTTCTTTGTTAAAGCTCAAATCATTGAAGATGCAGCACATATGCAAGTGCCCAATGTAAAAATTAATTCTCCAGCACTTCATAACGCTATTATTAAAAATAATTTACAGCTTCTTGTTAAATCTTTATCGAATAGTACTGACAACCAACCTGAGCGCATTCCATTTTCAAAAATTGTTGTGCGCTATGAGTCTGGTTCTGTATTAACTACAATCCCATTGATTCCAACCTATGACAGTGCTGATCGTGAAAGTGTTAAGCAATTCGCTAAGCCAGATCCGTTGATGCAACGTGGCGGTATTGATAAAACTAAAAAGTCTTATCGGGTTGCTAAAGATCCGATTGAAAGTATCAAAGATATTTTGAACGGCAATGACTTTCACACCGCAACTTTTGATCCAAATTTTGTACCATCCAACCAGCATGAAAAAGACCAGTTCGATAAACAGGCTCAGAACGTTTATGTTATGGACCAGGCCCGTATTGCCCTGTTTGCATTACTTGGCGATCGACAAATTAAAGTGTTCTACAATGAAGATGTAGACAAAGAAAAAAATCAAAATTTAAAACGTCTTTACGCTGGCTTGGTGAGTCAAAAATTACTGCCTGAGGTTTATCATGGCCAACAACTACAACTAGGTGCGCTTTACAAAGACACGTTCTTAAAGAAATTTTTCAACAATAAAACGCCTCACGCTGGTTTTCGCAAGGTAGATCCAGAAATAGATTTACGTACTGGTGAGGGTGTTCGTGGTGTTGGTGCACCTCCCCTAGTGAATCAATTTACCGATGACTACGGCAATCCAAAACCGCACGACTTAAATCCTCAATTTTTAAGTCAAGTTGATCGTCAGACCATGAATAAATTGACGCATGCAAAACAGCAATTTGCTGAAGCGTTTATTGTTATTCAACCACACCAACGGAACTCGAATAATTGTTTTGTCTCGTTTATCGAGCCTGTTGAACTTACTCAAACCCGTATGAATGCGTTGAACTTTTCAGAAATTACGGTAGAGCATGTACAGCAACATAAAGCTTCAATCGATAGTCCGTTATCTAAGAACTTCAACCACGATCTTTTACCTGATCCACAAGAGTTAATGATGAAAGTCAGACAGCCAGAAATGGATGTTAAGAAAAGCCAAGAAAAGGCTGCGACTTCTGATGTCTATAACGACATGACTTTTTAATCAAATTTAATAATTCTTCTTCAGGTTCGCTATGACTACTCATGATTTAAACGAAAAAATTAAATGGATCGACTTATCACAAGCTGGTGTATATCTCGATGTACGGCGTGTTGGCCAGACGGATAGCCAATTACTCTTATTGGACGTTCAAAAAAAACTATCTAAAGAAAATTTGAATAACATTGGTTTTACACCGATGAAGTTTGAGGCTTATCCTCACTTTGACGGTCACTTGTATCAATACAATTTGAATGAAACGATCAAACCAAGACTGTTTCATGAAGTTTTGGGTATTCCAAAAGAATTTATCCGTAGTGTGCTTGCGACTCGCCAAGAATTGCATGATTTGTTCAATGCCCAAGCAAAAACATTGGTGCCACAACGATTGAACGTTGCGTTGAATAGTGCAACTCCACTCGGTTATAACTCTGATGGCAACAAAATCTATGCTTCAGCTCATAACCGTTTTTACGTGAATGCCCAAGGTACGCAAATACCTGAAGGTCCTAATGATCAGCCGTCTAGTCTGTACTTACGTGCGACCAAGCAAAAAGATTTAAAAGAATGCTTAAGAGGCTATATCTATCAATTAGAACATGAAACAAAGAGCCATAATCACCAGGACTTTTTAAAGTTTTTAGCTCTAATCACGCAAGCCAAAAATGCTGACGTTGATGTATCCAAGGTAACAGATAAACAGATCCATACTGCAGAAGAAGCGCTTGAAACAGTGATGGTCGAAAAGTTAGGTGAGCTTGATTTTACTGAGAGCTCATTTAAAACGAGTTTAGCGTTATACAATCGCATGCCGACTAAGACCATGCGAAACAATACGATTCGTATGTTACAGCAATATTCGACTCCAATCCCGATGTCACTTGTGGCTCAGCGCTTATTGATTGAGGGTGATAACCGAACAAAACAAAACTTTTCCGTGCTCGAGCCAACTGTGGGTAATGGATCTTTAATCGGTTTATTAACCCAAGAGCGTAATGCTTCTGTCTATGCGGTTGAGTTAGATCCCAAACGTGCTGAACGTACAAAAGCACTGACTCAAAATTATGAATGCACGGTTGTTACTGCAGATGCTACACAAATTGATTTTGAGCAAACGTTTAAGCAAAAAGTTGACTATGTGATTGCCAACCCTCCTTTTGGTGCTATGGATAAATTAGAACGTGTTGCACCAATTTTGGTTCAACAGCGTAACGGCGTAGATCCAAACCCATTATTGGTAGATCCATCAGAAAACGTCTGGTTCAGTACGGATAAATTGGACCATGCCATTCTGGTTAAATCACTAAACGCACGAAACGATCAAGGGCGTTCAGTTTTCATTATTGGCTCAGATAAACAGATTTCAGATGGTACGGTTGAGCGTAAATCAAAGAATTTACTCAATTATCTCTATAAGCATTATGAAGTTGAGGCGGTTGTAGAAATCCACGGCAATGCATATGCACGAAACGGCGCTAATCAAAATGTTCGTATGTTGGTGGTAGGCAATCGTAAAAATGAACAAGCGTTACTACAAACTTACCAATCTTCTGTGGTACCAGATAAGTTGAAAGTCATAACGGACTATGACGAACTTTGGGGATGGGCTAATAACGTAATCTATAAACGTTTGAATCCGAATAAGGATCTATACTTCAAGCCAACTACTCCGACTCCAGTTGAGCAACAAGCACCAGTGGTTGAACCTGTTGTTGAGGTTAAGCCTGTTGAAAAAGAAAATGACGATTTGTTTGCCAGTCTAGGTGATGAACAGCCTGTTTCGCCACTTGAAGATATTGCATCAAGTGTAACGCCTACGTCTGCAGTCACTATGTTTGATGAAGTCGTGGTCGCTAAAGAAGAAGAGATTAAGCAAGAGGAAGCTGTCAAACCAAAACCGATGTTTGGTCGTAAACCTAAATCAAAACCGAATAAAGTTTCTTTTGACTTCGGAACCGTTGAAGTTAGTACGCAAACAACCAGTTCAGATGATGATGTACCTACACCAACTGAAGCTACACCAACGTTTGAAAATGAAAATGACAATGATTTCGTGCCTGAGGTAAAGAATCCGCACGAGAACCAAAATCAGGATGAAGACCTTGACGATGACGTTAATCTTCAAGTAGGTGATACCACGGCGACCAATGAGGGTGAAACACCTGAACAAACACCAGCTGAAGAACCAGCGGTAGAGCAAGTAAAACAGGAACCGGGTTTAACTGCTGAAGAGATTGCTAAGTTAAATTCTGAATTAGCGATCGGTACTGAGCAAAAAGAAGAAGAACCGACTGTTGAATCTGACCAATCAAATTTACAGCCGATTGTTCCTGTTCCTAATGCTGAAAACACAACAGAACCAACTCCGGAAAATATATACCAAGTTAAGTATATACCGATGTCCATGGCATCTGAGCCAATTGCTTTAGTGGCTAAAAACCAGATTAAAGCGATTAATCAGGCAAATGCTCAATTGACTAAACACATCCAAAATGTATTAGGTTTTGGGGGTATCAATTTCCAAGCTGAAGTCGATAATGGTAACTACCCTACTCTTGTTGATGCCTATGTCGCTAAGAAATTGCAATATGACAATTTTGATGCACTAAAGTCCGCTTTTGCATGTGAACAGGTCGATGCGGTTGCCCATATCATTTTACGTTTTGACCAAAACTTACCTGTGCTTATTGGCGACCAGACGGGTTTAGGTAAAGGTCGTATTGCAGCTGCGTGTTTACGATATAGTGCGTTAAGAGGAAAGCCCCCTGTTTTCCTTACAGATACAACGCAACTCTTGAACGACATTTGGCGTGATATTGTTGCTACAGACAGTGACAAGTTCTTTAAAGATCCGTTTATCTTTAACTCGGATGCTGTGATTAACCGCTTTGGTACTGAAGAGGTTTTATTCACTGGCCAAGATCTGCCTAAGGAAATTGAAGATATTCCAGCGCAACATGACTTGGTATTGGCAACGTATAGCCAATTTAACCGACCAAACCGTAAACGTGCGTTATTGACTCGTTTTATTAATCAAGACACTGTTTTGGTGATGGATGAAACGCACCGTGCAGCATCCTTGAAATCAGCTACAAGTCAATTTTTCTTAGATGTTATTGATCAGACCAACCTAATTAATTTCCTGTCTGCATCGGCAATTAAGAAACCTGAAAATCTTGAATTCTTCCATAAATTGTTCCCTCGATCCGTATCTCGTAATGACTTACAAAAGGTTATCGATAATGCAGATGGTCCAATTTTGGAGTTTATTTCTGAAGGTTTGGTAGATAGCTCTGCAATGATTCGTAGAGAGCAAGATCTCTCGCACATTACCATTCAAACCTTTGTGCCAACTGAAGAGGAAATTAAGAAATTTCACAATTACTCAGATGTTCTTTCTGACATCTTGACGGACATGGTGAAATTTTCTAAAGACATTCGCCTCGATGCGCTAGAAAACATTGCCAATGATGATGATGCTGTTGCCAATTTAGACTTTCATCAGGATTCAGACGATCCGAAAAACCGTTTAAGTTTGAGTGTGATGAACTTTGGATCTCGAATGTACCAGATCCAAAAGCAATTCCTATTGGCATTGAAAACTGACTCTACAAGTGATGCTGTGATTCAGGCGTTACATGAGGGTAGAAAGCCCGTGATTGGTTTGGAAAATACGGGTGAGAGTCTATTCAACATTTTGATGCAAAGTCACATGGAAGCGATTTTAAAAGCAGATACGGCGCAAGACGTTACCGCTGATTCGCCTGAAAAAGAAAAAGCGTTTAATAACTTCAAGTCGGTATCGTCAGAAATTGAATTTCTTGAAAGTGAGCTTCAAAAACTCATGATCAAAGAAAACCGTGACGCTGGCGATGAAAAAGCAGCGAAAAATATTCAAAAGGAATTGACTAAGCTTGAAGATAAGCGCGGTAGCTATCTGCAAAGTCAAATTTCTGTTTTAGATGAACTCCCACAATTCCGTGACTTGCTTGAAGTGATGTTAGATCGCATCGATGTGGTGAAAGCTGAAGATAACTACGGTAACTCGTTCGTTAAGAAGCTCAGTACGGAAGTGACATTTAATGAAAACGGCGATCCAGTGGTAAGTCCGTATAAAATCATTTTGGATCGTATCAAAGAAAAGATTCAAAAGTTCCCTGACCTACCTTTGATGCCTTTGGACGTACTACGTAACAAGGTGACAAAAGCTGGCTTCAAGATTGATGAAATCTCTGGCCGTCAGATCCACTTAACGGAAACAAGAGACGGCAAATGGAAGGTTAATAAACAAGAGAACAATACGACACAAGGTAAGATTTTGGTTCAATCAAAATTCCAATCTGGTGAAATCGATGTTGTTATTGTGACTCGCTCTGGTTGTACGGGTATTTCTCTACATGCAGCCAAAAACCCTGATCCTACAATTCCATCGGATCACTTGCGCCAACGTGAGTTGTTTTTCTTGCAAAAACCTGAGAACTCTACCGATACGATTCAGATGATCGGTCGTGTGGGTCGCCGTGGTGAAGAATCACATCCGATTATGACGACAGTAGATTCGGGTATTCCAGCAGAAACACGTATGCACTTAATGATGATTCGTAAACTGTCTACCCTATCAGCGAACGTCTCTGCCAACTCAGAAACCAAGTTTAACGAAAACGATTATCCTGACATGCTCAACTACATTGGCAACCGGGTAGCGTTGGACTATTTAAAAAATAACGTAAACTTGGCGAACACACTTGATATTGATATTTCGGATGATGAAAAAGGACCATCATATCGCACGGCGCAAAACTATCATGTGAACCAGTTGCTATCTAAACTGATTTTGATGCCGATTAGTCAGCAAGAACAGGTTTATCAAGACTTGGTTGTTGACTATAACGATAAGATCCGTGAATTAGACTTGTTGGGTCGTAACCCTCTCAAGACCAACTTTTTAGACTGGAAAGCTAAAAAAGTCCGTGAGTTTGAAGTGAAGGACAACTTCTTTACCGTGACTTCAGAAACAGAAGCAGCCAAGATCAATACCTTTGATCTACCTGTGCGTTTTGAAGGTCTGCAATACATTGAACATGTTGAGCCATTACGTGCTGACAATCTAAAACTCATGTTCAAAGAAAGTGATGATTATCTGGTGCGTCAATTTAAACGTATCAATGAAAACATCAATGAAACGGTACACGGACTACTACACTATGCCTATAACTTTGAGGCATTGATGTACCAAAAATATGAAGGCTTTGCTAAGCAAAAGTTATTTTTCAAAAATGGGCAAATGCGTGGTGAAGTGATTCGTGATTATCGACACGAAGTATTTGATCATTTCGGTGTTGTTGAAGCCAATGTAAAACACATTGATGATATTCAATTTCGTAAACCTGATGATCACTCTGCAGATGCTTTTGAAAAAGTAGCTGAAGCGGTTTATCTTGCCAATGATCCTATTTTGACCTCTAACTTTGATCGCATGTATCGAATTGTTCAGGATCTAAAATTCTTGGCTCGTTCTATGGAAAGGAACGAAAAAGAAGGTCATTCAGCGCATGGGTTATTGTTCCTTATCTCAAAACCTAGTCTTTTTGATGATGAAGTGACGCCAGATCACAAAACAGGTGCTTTGCTACGTCTAGACCTACCGCCGTTACGTGGAGGTGCAATCACACCGAATGCGGTTAAGCTTGATTTGGTTTACCCTGGTGATAAGAAGTCGTTTAAAGTTCCACTGATCAATTACACCATGCAAAATGCCAAGCAAGACTTGGATTGGGTAGCTCCAGTGAGTGAAAAAGGACGTATTATCCTAAAACGCTTCAATCCTGAATTTTATTCTTATGCTGATGTGAATAGACGTCATGTTGAGGATCGTCAACCCTTGGTGAACTTATTTACTGAACAAAACAATTATTCCCGTTATACGCGTACCTATTTTGAAAAAGCGCCGTCTGGTGATGTCACACGACAAGCGATTACCTTAACGGGCAATATGTTCAAGGCACATAAGATTGTCAGCTCACTAGATCTACGACATTCAACCGTTATATTTACCGATGCTGATGGTATGCGTAACCGTGCGTTATTATTGCCATCAAATACACCAACTGACTTGTTTGAAAGCTCTCTTGAAAACCAAGTGACGTTTAAGCAAGTTAAAGAGATTGCGAACTTCTTTAATCAATTGCCTGTAAACATTGATTTCAACCGCAATAACTATGTGGGTACTAAGGTTAATTTCCCGTACAAGAAAGCAAGTATTGAGTTCTACTACAACGGTTCAGACTGCTTTAATGTGACGGTGAAATCTGTTGCAAAACAGTTCAATCGTTTTATGTCGAATACCAACGTATTCCATGATCCTAAAGGCGGTAAAACAGATGAATCGTTGAACATCCACTTTACTGAGCCAGGCCGTAATGAGTTTAGATTTGCGCTTGATCTCAAGGATGTTGAACGCTTTGTTGACGAGCTGGACAGTACAACCAAAATTGAAGCTGCCTTTTTGGATTTAAAATCTAAACTTCCTGATGGTAATGGTTACTTTTTAAATGAAATTAACCGTATGCTTAATCCTCCAGAAGAACCAGCTTATAAGGCTGAGTTACATGAGGGTAAAACCCTAGATAACGATCAAGAAATCCAGCAATTATCTTTCTAAAACCCTCCCTTAAAAGGTATATACCAGACCATACGTGAATAACAATTACGTGTGGTCTAGTTCGTATATACCATGTATCATATCTGTGACGATCACATTGACGTTTTAAAAAACAAATACAGGTATTTTATGTGCAACTCTAATCCCTTAGAGGAATCTTCTAATAACTCAGATTTAGTGGATTTTGACAGTGAATTAGACATCACAACTGGTTTTAATTCTGACTTTAAAGAAGACTTTATTTGGAATGTTGATACAGATTCTAAAAAGGACTCTTAAAATCAGAAAGGCCACCTGTCATAAGGATCAAATATGGACCAAAGCCCTAAACAAGATAATTTTGACGAGCAAACACTTGATCAACTGCAAGACGGCCAATCATTAACTTTCAATGAGGGCCTGGAACAGTGGGATGATTTAAGTTTGGACGCCGTGGAATTTCAATCCATCCAGCCTACGCCACAACAAAACAATGTTGCACAAGATCAATCGCAACAATACCAGTCTGAACCATATCCCAAAGATCCCCTATCTGAACCTCCATTAATGGAAGAACCGCCAGTCATGCAAGATGATGGGTATCAATATGATCAGCCTATGGGCGGTAACTCTGTACCTCCTGGGCACCCAGATTATGATTACGCTCCCCCTCTTGAAGATACTCGGTTGAACGATGATGAACCGATGTTTTTTGACGAAGGTGATTATGAGCGTAGTAGCTACCCGATCTACGAGAATGAACAGTCCATCATTCCTGAAAACACGTTTGATCTTTCCGCTGTCACTGTCAATGATTTAGCTGAACTTGATCCTGTTCTGATTGGTAAAGTATTTGATGCACTTGAGCAAAGAGATCCAGCCAGTCAATTAGAATTCTTTGCAGACATCGGGCTTGATCTGCAGAATGATGATGATCTTAAGTTTATTGCGGATCTGAATAAAATCCAGACTAAAAACGCACTGGACCAAGGATTAGGCAATATTGCTGAAAATAACAGTTCATTGCCAGTTGAAGACCGTGTATATACAACTGCAGACTCTAAATTATTCCTATCAGACAATGATCCTGATTTCCTCCTTTCCAAAGAAGAGAATCCATTTGAAGCCGTTCAAGTGGCTGAAAAAACCCTCTTTAACTTTGAGACAAAATCTTTTGTCACTCAGCCCTACTATGGTTTAAGCCTGAAGGGTGCAACTAAAGAAAATGCCCTCAACTTCCTGAGTAATCGTCAATTCGCGATTGAAGGCTTGATTAACCAAAACCAAGTCGTGCGTGAAGCAAAACAGCAGATCTACAACGAAGTTACGGGTGCACCGAATACCTATTTTTCAGGTGAATTAACCGATAAAAACCAAATTAACGCATTGATGCGCCAAGTGCGTGACTTTTGCTTAATTCGTGGGATTGAAGCTGAAGAACTTGGCTTAGTGCCAAAAACTATCGTCATGGATCAATGGCGTGTGAATAGCGACCATACAGCTGCTCGACTTGAACAACTTGAGATTCACTATCTTGAATTCAATACGGACACGTTAACCAAGGAAGTAATTCAGTTATTAGAAACCCGTGAACATAGCGACCAGTTACAAGCTGCTCTACTTTTGAAAGAACATAAAGAAAATCAGAAGACTAAAGAGACAGTAAAGGAAGATGTTGAATCAGCTGATCCGAATGCACCAAAAGGTACACCAAAGAGCACATTAAACATTGCTGGTGGTCCACAAGACAAAGCAAGTTTGGCTGCAAGTAGCGTTGCCTCTAAAAGCTTTAAGGATATGCGAAATGAGGAAGGTAACGAACGTCCTCCTTTAGCGCGTGAAAATAGCCACGGCCATCCACGCACGGTCGCTGATGAACTCGCTGCGCTCAGTGCAAAAATGATTGCAGTCATGATTGAACTGGTTAAGAAAACAATCAAGTTGATCATTGCAGCGATTATGGCCATGTTCAACAAGAACAAAAGCCTTGATAACCTGAAAAATATTTGGGATAAACCAATCAATCCTGATGTTACCGTTAAAAGTAACCATCCAGACGCACAACAACCCGAACAGCTTGCCAATACAGCCGATAAATCAAAATTGACTGAACCTGGTAAGAATGCCGATATTTTAAAACCGATCTCAAAAGAGCAAATGTTGCCTCTTTTAAACGATCCATATACCACTCAACTGAATAAAGACCGTGACGGCGTTACCTTAGAAGAATTCGATCTAAATGTCGCTAAAGTCTATGCCATTGACGGTGAACAATACATCGTGATTGATGTAGTCGGTAAGGATTCTGTCGAAGGTGTTGAATCCTCTACCCCATTTATCAAACTGGTTAAGGAAGCAGATTTACCGCCTCAAGTGGAAGGTAGCGATGCACCTACCCCGATTACGCCGTTCTATTTAGAAACGATTGAAGACAAAGTAACGTTTCTCTCAATTGAAGAACTGCACGAAGGCATTAAGTCTGAAAAGATCCATGAGTTTGAAGGTCGCTTTTTTGAACCCATTTGTTCTCAGTATTTAGAACAAGCACGTATGTTCCTTGGTGCCGAATATCCATTAGGGCAAGATCCAGAACAAATGACTGAAGAAGCCAAAGCTTCATACAAAGATCAGTTTATTCAACGTGCCTATCAATCAGGTCAAATGATTTCGGATCAAGTAAAGAAAGCCAAATCTAAACTTTCAAACCTTTTGGGTAAGTTTAAAGGCAATACTGCAGAACAGTCGGCAACTCAATCAGCACCGCAAAGCCAAGACCAAAACAATGACGGTAAACCAATGAACCCTTATGACAGTATTTATGTTGATCATGATTCTGACTTAGAAGCATTCTTTAAAGACCGTCACAACAATGTTTCTAATGCTGAAATTGAACAGTTTGTCGGTATGGTTTATGAAGATGAAACAACCCAAACCAATATGGTTGTTTTGGATATAGCTTCCGATAATCTGGATAAACGTGCGATCGTTGTGCCTCTTTCGGTGATTGAAGATCTCGAAAATATCACTGAAAAAGATGTGCTTTATCTTAAAGACATCGTGAATGAATCCTCTACCGTTCCACTGTATGAGCTGGAGTCTGTCGAGCCGATAGACGAGTTAAATGCGCTTGGTAAATTTTCAAGCGAATACTTAGACAAGCTCAAAGCCGATACCATCAACAATACTGCAGAACAGACTAATACTTACGCCAGATCTGCCGAACGTGAACTTGAACTTTCAAAAATGATTTTGGAAGGCAAGCTCAGTGTTGTAGGTGCTATGGTGAAAACGGATTACGGTCAATTCGTGGTACTGACTTCAGATTCGGAAGGTCATAAATCAATTGCACCCGAATACAACGCCGTGGCCATTACCAACCTTGATCGTCAAATTACCACGGAAGATATTATTAATGCCGGTATTACAACGATACCGCGTAAAGATATTTTAGAGTGGAATACTGTCACGGCGCTCAATGAAGAATCTGCCAATCAGGTGACTTATTTAGATCCTGAAGTTTACCAAGCAGTAAGTAATGCAATTCATCAAAATCGCGAAAAAGAATTGATTCAAACCTTGAGTACGTTACAACCCTCTGCAGCACTCAATAGCATCGGTTCAAAAATCATTACGCAAGATGGCAATACATATATTGGTCTATGCGCCAAAGATGATGGCAAATCAGGCGAGTACTACGCCGTAAAAGCTCCAGATAATCAACTCTCCCCGATTGGTGCAAGCTATATCAATGATGTTGGTGTTGAAGTCATTAGCCGTAGCCAAATTGCTGAATTTCAGAATGCGGAAAATAATCAGCAACAACTAATCAGCCATGATGTGTTTGTTACATTGCTAAATGCAGTCAATAACAGCAATGAACAAGAAGTACTTCACCTCTTCTCTAACTTGGACCAGGTGAAACAACAAATTAAAGATTCGTTATTCAGCGAAAAGGAAAGTGAAAAAGTGATTGAACAAAATCAATTTATTGAACAACTGAAAAACAATAACCTTGTGAAAGCCGATCACATTAACGCGCTTAATCAAATTGCTGATCAGATTCAAAATACGCAACTGAAAAATGTTGTTAAAGGTATGGCCTCAACCGTTGTTGCGCCTGAAAACTCTCAAAACGAGATGTATGTTCAAAGCTTTCTACATCTCAACCAACGCCTAGACACGTTACAACAAGATTTAAAGCTTCAAGCAGCATCAAATCTTATGAATGCTGAATATAAGCAACTTTTTGAATGTATGGATGATCATCTAGTACTACCTACTGCGTATGGTGATGCCAAGTTTGTAAACCTTAATAGTGTTGAGCCTCGTATTGTTGAATTTAGAAACTCGGCTGAAACAGGTCAAATCTTTGACAGCTTCAACGCCGTGATTGCTGAAACAGGAAACGTGGAAATTGCGCTTCAGCACTTAAAGCAAGAGATCTTAACCGATCACTATATCGCTGCGATTCATGAAGATGTGAAGTTACACCGTCTAGAACAGCAAGACATGGACAAAATCAAAGAAGTGAATCAGATCCTTGAGGCTGATTTTGATAAAACTGGCCTACGCTTAGAAGCGCTCCAAGATGGTTTGAATCTCAATACTAAAAACTACTTAGACCAAGTAAAGCTTGAGAAAAATACGACATCTCAATTTTTGAGTGACCTTGATAAGCATATAGATTTAGAAGTCGCACGTAGAAACGATCATGACAATGATCAAACATTGGGGCGTTAATCATGGATCTCTATAAAAACGTAACTGGCGACATCGATGCGATGATTACTTTTGATAAAATCTTAGGTGGTTTTGGTCAAAATACAGTGAATACCACGCGTGAGCGTGTTCAAACCAACTCTAAGCATGAAAAGGTAGAGCGTGAGATTGAAGGTGCCAGTCCGTACCTTAAAAGCGATTATGAGCTATTTGTCGAGCATCACAATATGTTGATGCAAGAGTATCGGGCAACTCAGCTACATTTACGCAACATCTTAGAAAAGAAAAATGAGGTTAAAAGCATTCAAAAGCTTGCGGATCTCTGCGAACGGCACCAGTGCTCCAACATCGCTCAATTATTCGTTGAGAAAAATGAAGATGAATATGTATTGCAATGCTTTCAAGACTTTCAGCAAGACTTAGAAAACAATAATGCTCTCCGAAAAGACTTTAATCACTTTTCAGACTCGTTTGAAGCCTACCGATACAATATGGAGATCTGTAATAAGCTTTCTGGTATCGATCAGCCGTTTACCCTTGAACGTCCGAATGACAGACAGTTGAATTTCGTTATCCATAGTCATGAAAATATCAATAAAACATTGTTGGACTATCAGGCGAAGATCATTGAGCAACAAACAACTGTAGACCAGCTCAAGCAAGATGCTTCCTATACTGCCCTATTTCCGATCGCAACCAATGATAAGAACATGTTCTCAATTGCAGCGACCGAAGTTTATGTAGAACAGTCACCAAAATATCAAGACTATCTTAAGGTCATTAAAAATGAGCTTAAGAACATAAACGAAACGGGTAAAAATACGTTTAGTCAGCATTACAAAGATACTATTACGCAAAGCAATCTTGAAAACGTTAAAACTAAAGAAAGCGCTTCAACTTATAGCAATGGGTTTTAATTAATTTTAAATAAAAACATTTAGGGTGTTTTAAGATAGAATCTAAATACCCTTTAATGGAGTTAAACATGATTCAAACTAAAATCACTGAACCGACAAGAACGCCGTTTAATCCTCATGGTTTTGCAGATGCAACGCCTTTACATGCGTTTTACTTGGAATTATTAGAAAAGGGATTAATCCATAAAGCTCTTGAAGAAGGTAATTTGGAATTTGAAAACCAAAACTTGTTCATGACGATCGATTGGGAATCAATAGACGTTCAAATGGATGCTTATACGTTTGATGTGAAATTAGATATTGTATGTGGCGTCATACTTGATGAACAAAAAGTCACGAATAGCATTCAAGTGTTTATTAATGAGCAAACTTTGTTTATAGCTTCAGCTAAAACCTTTAACCCTAAATCTGGTCTAACGCAAAGTCTTAACTTTGATATTCCTTTACGTGTTTTAAGTCAAATGGGCTATTACGCCCTACCTCTCAAAGAGGACTAAATCGTGGGAATGAGCATAGAAAGCCAAAACATAGCATTGTCTCAAGAGCCTACAACCTTTGTACCAGAAGCTTTTGTACACTCTATTAACTACTTTTGTCAGACCTTAGAGAACACTTTTCATTTTGATAAGCGTTCACTCAATTTCTTTGAACCAGGTACACCAAAAGAATACGGCTTGTATCTTACTGAACAGCATTGCCTTGTTTTTTTGAATGCTTGCAGTAGTGGCTATCTTGGCGAAACACGCAAAGTTACCAGCTTCACCGCTTTTGTGCTTTTAAATCAAAAAAATAATGAATCTGAAATGCTCGACATCACGTTAAACGATCCAAAACGTGTAGAGGAACATTTCAAAACTGCGTCTAAAGATCAGATCAATATTTACTTAAAGAACGTGCATGAATTAAGTAATTTTCTGAAAAATAAGTACTCGGATTCAGGTTTTTTAAAAGATATTGTGACTGAGGAAGGTTTTTCTAAAACCCTAAAGCCATCGGTTTTACAGGAATGCTTAAAAGAGGAAGTAGAGCTAATTAATACTTTAATGTGTTTGGTTAGTACTCAGTTTATATATATTACGACAGCTATTATTTTTAAGCGTCCTATTTTAAAAGAATTCATAAAACTATGTTTAACCAATGAGAAGTATATACTACAATATGGTGAAGAATGGTATTATGATTCTATATATAAGTTCGCTAAAAGGATATATGAGTTAAAACACCTTATAGCTACCTTATATTTAAGTAGTGAAGCTGTAGTAAAAGATGTTGTAGTGCTTTGCGAACTTGCTTCTAAAAAACATTAATCATAACTCTTTTAAAGGGCTAGATATGCGTAACAATCACAAGAAAGCTAAAAGGCTACAACAAGTTCGGGGCAAGACTTTAAGGACTAACCCTAATCTACAAAATGTTAAGCCAGTTTTTAAAACTAAAAGTGCTTTAAGCATTTTTGTTGCTACCGTTATTGGGTGTTCAAGTGCTATTGCAGTTCAACAAAGTTCCGTTGCTTCTGTTACCAGTAATACTCAAAACATGGGTAACTTAAACATCGCAACATCATCGACCATTGCAAGTAGCTCTGGTGGTGATACGCCTTTGTCGAATTCAAATAGCGGATATTATTCGTCTACCAGTTCTAATTCGTCATTCAACTCTACTGCTGCTGAAAACAACTTCATGGCGGTTAAAAAAGGTGAACAAGCAGCTGCTCAAAACATTCAAACCAATATTGAATCATGTGCAACTGATGGGATCGGTAAAGTCGTTAAAGACAACTTAGATCTACAAATGACGGTTTGGGGTCGTCCAATCGATATTAACAAAATGTTCAGTCCAGCTAGTCAAGGTGGCTGTTTTGCTGACATCGGTAAAATCATTGACCTTTCTGTGACTATTCCATCACTTGATACAATCATCAATGCAGCGCAACAAATGGTTGTCGATTACGCGACTAAAAAAGCGTGTGACGCAATGAAAACTGCAAGTACTGAACTTGTTGGCCCATTGAATGATGTTATAGGTGAAATCAACAAAGCTGGTCAATATACTGATGTATCGGGTGCGCTTGGTACTGCTGTGAATGGTCAACTTGGTAAACTTGATCCTGGTCTAGTTATGCCTAGCGGTGCTTTTGAGGGTGGAGATACTTATACAATCAATGGTAGTAGCTCGACTAGTCCAGTTTCTTATTCAACTGATCAAAAAGCCAGTACTAGCACACCGTCTAACGCAAAAACTTCAAGTTCAGAATCTACTTCTGTCACCCAATCAATTAAAGACTTTTTCTCTTAAGTTGGGGGTGGTATGAAAAATAGAAATAATCTGCGTAAAAGAAGAATTACTGTTAATCAGTTTTCACCTGTTAAAGCAATTGCGGTGGGTACTTTAACGGTTGGTCTATTATCCGTACCACTTTTTACCAATGCTTTTAGTCTTGGCACTATCCTTTCTGAGCTTGCAATACAAGCTCAGCAATTGATGGTACGTTCTGCTGTGCGTGTATCTACTCAACAAACAGCGGTCAGTGCAAATCAAATTGTTGATAACCAAACGCGTGATTCAGAAATGATCGTTGCTGGTATTCAAAGTGTCGATAAAAATATTGAGATCAAAAAAGCGATTTTAAATTCTGGTACGAATGCTGCCCTCCCTGATTCAGCTTTTTGTACGGCTCTTGAAGAACGTGAACAAACCGATCTCAATAGAAACTTAAAAGACTTTAACGTTTCTAAATACATGCAAGATGTTTCAGGGAAACTTTTCTCAAATTCAACAGATGAAGCAACCTCACCATATGCGTTTCACTTGGCGACCTCGTGTGGCGTAGAAGAAGCAAAAATAGGTGTCTGTAATTTGATTCCAAATGGTCTGCAGTATGGCGACATTGATACTGCTTTTGTTTTTTCTCGTTCTCGACTTTCTGAACAGCAAGCGACTGTTGCATTGAACTACTCGTCAATTGCATCTAACAACGTTGTTCCAGTCGGATTGATGGAATGCTCTTCATCAACTTGCGTTGATTTTCAAAATAAATACATGGCTGGAAGTACTCTTTCATCACTGGCTAACTATTCGGTGGCTAATAATGTGATGCAACGCACTACACCAAACTCCAATGCTTCAGCCAAATTCTTTGAGTAATGACTATGAGAAAGCGTAAAAATACTTTAAGACAGCCTAAAGGAAAATCAAAGTTTGTACCTGTCATTTTAGGTGCAACTTTGGTGATTAGTAGTCCTGTTTTTGCTGAATGGGCTACGGTTGGTTTGGGTACGATTATGAGCGAGATGTCTTCTCAGATTCCTAAGCATGCAAGCAACCAAGCAAATGATATTCAACAAGTATCTCAAAGTACCCGTAGAAAGTTAGATGATTCGACTGAAAACATCGTTGCAGCGCTTAAAGTTGCGGTGAAGCAAAAGGCGCAAGCTGCTAACCAAATTACCGATGCGACAACTAAAAACACCCAAACTATTGCCTCTGGTATTCAAGCGCTTTTACAGTCAGATACCATGAAAAAAGCACAATTTGCTTATGGCGCCAATACTGGTCAAGGCTTTAAGTCTTGTGAGGTTTTGGCTGAAAATACAAATATGTCGAGTGCATCTGGTCAAGTGATTGATCAAGCAGCTGATATGGCGACTCAAACTTCTCAAGTCGGCGGTAAATTAGTTGGCTCTCAACAGGAAGTGATTAATCAACGCCTAAACGTGCATAAAGCTGAATTCTGTACGGTTGCTGAAGCACAAGCTGGTCAATGTACGTTGTCTAAATTACCGGGTGGCGATACCAATGCTTCCCTACTGTTTAAGTCTGTTGCACCTGGTTCAAAAGAAGCTCTTGCAAGACATTACGTGCGTGAAAACATTTTAGGTACACCAGATAAATCATTGTCTAATGCAACGGCACGTACTCCAGCTGGTCGAGATTATTTGCAAGCAACAAACCAAAAAACAGCTTTACTTGCTATGCCAGCGTATAGCTTGGCGGTTATTGACGCGCAAAATACAAAATCATTCAAAGATATTGACGGCAAAATGGTGTCTGCCAACGATTTGATCGACCAAACAATCGCACGTTACTACGGTGGTCCTGAAGCTAAAAAATGGCAAATGGCGATGGCGATGCAAGATCCACGCGGTCTACTTAAAGAAGCCAATATCATTAACGGTGTTTCTGTTTATTTAGATCTTCAAACTTACAAGCAAAGTTTGCGTGAAGAAGGTTTATTGTCTGCATTACTTTTAGCGAAATCTCAGCCGATAAAAGATGATGTGAAAACGAAATACGGCCAGTCAGTGAAAGTTAAGCTTTCACAAACTATGCCTCAATTTTAAGGAGACTAAATAATGCGTACTCCGAAAAGAACATCACGTAAAGTTATGAAAGCGCCACAAGCGCACGGCTCTCGTTCAAAAATTAGTGCACTCGGTTTAACCCTCGCCATTATTAGCGGTTCTGCATCTGCTTATTACTGTGCTTCCGTGGGCAACCCGATGGCAGTAAATACCTTGAATATGCTTATTCAACAGGCTGATGCGGTGGAAAGCGCTGCGTTACGTGCGTTGGACACAAACTTATCTTTGGGCATTAAAAAGCAACAAGATGATGTGACGGCAGCGATTAAGATCCTGACGAAACAAGAGGCTGTATCTGCTCAAGGTATTTCAGATAACGCACATAAAAACGCACAAAGTCTTGTAACGGCGTACCAAG
Organism: Acinetobacter sp. AB03; assembly: GCF_058107045.1. Classification (NCBI taxonomy): domain Bacteria; kingdom Pseudomonadati; phylum Pseudomonadota; class Gammaproteobacteria; order Moraxellales; family Moraxellaceae; genus Acinetobacter; species Acinetobacter sp. AB03. The sequence goes on from NZ_JBUEBA010000039.1 coordinate 40,068, forward strand.
CTGTTAAACAAAGTGAGCAAATGAAAAAAGCTCAATTTGAGTTTGGTGCACATGGCCAAGCATTTAAAGCGTGTGAAGTTTTAGGCGATCGTGAACAAGCTCAACAAGACAATAAATCTGCTGATAGTTCAATTTTAAATAAAGTTGGCTCTGAAGTGGTTGCTGCGCCTGGTGTCTACATGAACCCTCACAAAGCACAAGAAGCTATGTTACAAGCTCATAATGAGTTTTGTACCACTTCTCAGGCTGCGTCTGGACTATGTGGTGCTGCTGGTGAAAATGCTGGTCTAAGTTTACAAGCTTCAACTTTATTCACGACTGCAGCGCCAGACACGGCGATGGCTCGTGCTCAAAATGCATTGATCAACAACATGGTTGGTCTACCTGATGCTCCAATTGACGGTAGAATTGCGAAAACATCTGCTGGTCAAGATTATGTGATGGCTAAACTGGCGAAAGATGCTTTAACTTCTCCAGCAATTACCTCTTTGAAAGCAATTCAAGCGCAATACTCCCCTGTTGCTGGTGGTGGTACCAATAGTCATGATTCAAGTACCAAACTTGCACCGATGCAACACTTGGAAAAAAGTGTCTCTCGTTATTTAGGTTCAGGGCAAGATTACAAAGACTTTGCTAAATCACAAGCGATTAAAGATGAACGTGGTTTGATGGTCGATGGTTTAATTCAAAGTACTGAACGCTTGAACTTGCAATATCAACAATACAAGTCAAATGAACGTAAAGAAGCGGTATTGGCTGCGCTAGTTTCTGCTGAAAGCAAATTAACTGACGGCTCAATTGAAGTGATTGATCGTTCTAAGTCTACGGGTAACATTCGTAGGATTGCACTTTCACAAGCAATGGCAAGTAAATAGCCTGATTTTTTCATTATCAGGCTGATAATGAAAAAAACTTAAAAAAAAGGGATGGTTTTAAGCCATCCCTTTCTTTGTTTAAAACCCTTTTAGATAGTTTCTTTATATAAATTCTCTTATAATCTTTAGTATATACCGTTCAAAAGTAACCGATGGTGCTTTGATATTTTAATTAAAAGATGCTTATACATATTGCCATGGAGTTTATATGTCAACTAAAAAGAAATGGTTGGATCTGAGTAGCTTTGGCGCTCAACTTGTAGTAACCCCTAAAACTGATTTAAGAAACCAAGCAGCCATTATTAAGATTAAAGATGTTGAGCTTTTAGAGAAAAAGTTGAACACATCCTTAAACAGCTTCTTAACAGGTTTAAAACAGACTGGAAAGTTTGTTTATATCACCAATGAGCAAAATAACGACCTTAGTTTTATGTATAAGAGTTCGCAAGATAGTCTCTCTCTTGCTGACATAAAATCTGTTTTTCCTTACGACTCTAAAAATGACCTCATTGAAATGGATATGTCAGATATATATCTGCAAAACCCAATGAGTAGTGCTGAAAAAAACCAGTGGCAATCCCTATTTGAACTCAATAATCAAAAGTCCGTTGTGCTTTACCAAGCAAAACAGCAAAAACCGTTTGCCCCAAATACAACCATTATGGGTGCGGTTAAACAATTCAATAAAGCAGATTTAGGCTGGAATAAGCTACCGACATTACTGCAGTCCGTAGATCCATTGCCGTTGGCTGATTTAGACAATTACGGGTACCAAGCAGATAAAACACTGACTCGTTATTATGTTGATAAAGAAGCAGCGCTAAATGCTGGACTCATAGAAGATACGATAGAGCCTATTGAACTAAGCAAACAGCTAGTGATTTCGGTTAATTCAGGCGGTGAAGTACTTGCCCTAAAAGATATTACGCAAATCCCTGAGCTGACCAATTATAAAATATCTTCACATCCAGCATGGCCAGCGTATAACAGCTTACCGAAGCAATTTATTGATATTCGAGAGCTGAATAAGGGGCTGAATACGAGCATTGATCCAATTGTGAATGCGCTCAGATCGGATGATCATGCCGTTAATCACCAAGGATTGATCAAGCTTCAAACCTTAGTCACGAAAATCAATGACTGTTTGTATTCATACGAAGAAAACAGCATTCCGTCAGCATTGGCACCATTTGGTATAGAAACAACTGCGTTACAGCTGGTGGACAATGATTGGAAAGTTTGGGAATACAACAACCAAACTTTAGATGTAGAAGAATTCGACCTTGCCGATAAGATTAAGGACCTGATTCAAAGCGTTCAAAATAATATTAATAATTTAAGAACATTTGATCCCTACTCTATTGGTGATAGCAGTTTTGATCGTGAATTAATTTCTGAAAGTTTGGATGACATCGGTACAAGTTTAGAAAGCTTGGATCTCAATCAAATTAAGCAAACCATACCGCCTGAACCTAAGGTTCCAGTAAAACGTTTGTTCAATCGAATTGATCACTTTTTTAGACACACCAAGTTTAAGCCGAACATTCCAGAACCAGTCATTAAGGACTCTTTGACTAAACTCGCTTTAATGCGAAAAATTAAGCAAGAATACCTACAAAAAATTGCAAAGCTCAAAGAAGAACGTCAAGCCATTGTTGAAGCGAAAGCAACACATACCATCAGTGAGCGTATTGAAAAAGCGGTTGCGATTCAAGTCGCTGTTGCTACTGAAAATGCGTATGTTTTGGATCAGCAAGCCTATGACGATCAAGCTTATGAAATGGAATTGGCATTAAGTCAGTTAAACATTGCTTCTACGCGTCTGAACAATCTTTATGATAGTTTTTTTGATTCAGTGATAGACCGTGAAGAATACGGCACGGATCTTGATAACTTCCTACAAAGCGTTGTCACCGATGATGAATTGCAAGATGAAATGCAACGTCTATTGGATGAAGCGAACGAGTTTGAAGCTACTCACACCTCAAATGACATTGACATTTATCATTTCAACGTTGATCTAGGTGAAGAACCGAACGGGCTTTGGAATGAAGCTGTTAACCAGTTTGATGTGGTTCATTATTATGATGAACAAGATCAAGAGTTATCTGCAGTCGAAAAGTTTGAATATTCTATTTTGGGATATTCACCATCTCAAGAATCTGCAATGCCAGATTTTAACGATATGGTGTTCTCGAATGCTGTATCAGTGCTGGATAACAGTATTGAGGACATGATTGCGACCAGTGCTGAAAATGTAGGTAAAAACTACTTTTCATTTCATCAGCAAATGCCTCGTATTCTTCAACAACTGCATAGTATTAATAGCCAATTTACGGCGCTTGGTGATGGTGATGCCCATAGCATTGCATCACAATATTTATCAGATGAAAGCTTAGAGCCATTCTATAACCTGTTAGAACAGGACGGTAACTACAAGGGTTTTAATAAGCGCATCGATGTGGCTCATGTGCTTTCTGAGCTGAGTAGCAATATTGGCAACAATCCTGACTCCCCTATCCTTAACCGATTACCTGATATTAGGTCGCAACTCAATCATGCGATAAATGAAGAATTACGTGTACGCACGAATCCTGGTAATGCACTGGCCAACGCGATTGTTTTTGCTGCGACCAATGAAGTTTTGTCTTTAAAAGAAACACTCGAAAAAGATGAAATCTATGTGGTAGACAGCTTTCAAAACTATCTGCCTAAGGTGATACATAAAGACCACTTCAACTCAAATACACAAGAACAGCTTTTTGCCTTAAATAAAAAGGTCGCGGTAAGTATGGCGTATAAGCGCTATCTACAAGACTTTTATCAAAATGCCGTGGGTGAAGAGTCTAAATCTGAGGCGGTTATTGCCATTATTAATAATGAGCACAAGCATATTTTGACGGCACTAGGTTATCTAACACCGACCTACAATGAAGTCACGGCACCAAAAGACTCGAAAATTGAAAATGTCGTCACGTTGACTGAAGAAGCGGTAAAAACCTACCTAGCTGAAGGTAACGCTTTGATGGTTGAGCCTGAAGTTAGCGCACGTTCTTTGGCGGTGTATAGCAGTACGATAGCATCTGATCAGAACTTCATTCGCTTACTACCGATGGATCTAGGTCAAAAGGTTAGTTCATTACAAAAGCAAAAAACCATTATGATTAATGGTGCTTCTTCGTTTGAACATATCCTGAGCTCTAATCCGATCAGCGAAAACAAGCTGACCTATGATGACCTTAAGAATGTAATTCTTAATCGTATTTTGACCAAGGAAGCGGTACCGAAATATGAAAAAGGCTTAAAGCTTGATATTGAAGTTAAGAATGTCTATGAGCATGCATCAAGTTTCTTGCCACTTGAAAAGACCGATGTTAACAGTGAAAATGACTTTGGCAATCTCTTTAAACATGGGCTTGTGCTTGAAGCATTACAATCGACTCCAGACTCACTCAAGAATGGATTTAACCTCAACCGTGATTTAATCAATTCTGCCCTACTGCAGTCATTTGAAAATCGTTCTATTGAAGAATGGACGGCACTAAAAAATAAATCCCTCGAGACAAAAACGGGATCTCTTTTAAGCATTATCACCAATCCTGAACGCATTAAAGAGTTTGAGTTTCCTGAGATAAATATTTATCTCACGGTTTCACCAGCTGATGAACAAAAGCACGGTGCGATTAACTTATATTTCAGCGGTGAACAGATTCCGTCTACCGATCGCTTAATCGTTAAATCAAGTCTGAATGACTTAGCTGCAGACGATAAGGCGCTGTTTAAAGCTTTGACGCTTAGCAATGATTCAGTTTTAAGTACGCAAGAGCAAATGCAGTACTTGATCGACTCATTAGAAAAACGCTATCAGATCTTCCAGTCGATCGAAAACCTACACCTTAAAGAAAAGGTATTGTTTAACCCTGAGTTGGACGATTACAAGGCATTAACTTTACGTGATGCCGATAATCAATACATCGATCCAACGGCGAAACAAGATCTAATCGATTTTGTGAAAAGCAATGATGTGATGACCAATGTTGATTTGATGAACGTCTTTACCGACTACATCAATCAAAAAGAAATGGATCAAGCGTTTGAAAACGGCTCCAAAATTATTGTGGCCAATGACGGTGCTGATTTAGTGATTTCTGTCATTGATAAAGACACACCAGTTTTACAGCATGATCAATTACGGGTTTTTGATAATGTTGAGCAGTTTGCTAAATTCAACGAGCGTGGTGGATTGTTTAAAGACTTCCAGTTAAACGGGATAAAAGCGCATCTTGTGGACCAAGTATTAAATGATCTTGGGTTACGTGAAAACATACTGCAGACAATCAAGGTGCCATTATCACCAAGTTTTGAAAATATTGATGTTAAAGGCCTTAATGAGATTGTGGCTGTTAATATTTCAACATTGGTCAATAAAATTGATTTTGCCTTTGGTGAAAAGCTACTTGAATCTAAAGACCGGTTCGATCTCGCGATTAAAGTTGCCGATGATCAAGCTCCGTTAAAACTGGCCATTGTGAATAATGCCGAACATCAGCAATTTGTTGATCAAGGCTATAAAATTCTTCCTACGCCAAAGCACCTGAACTCTAAGAACTTCTTAATTACTGATTTTGCAAAATCATTCAAAAAAGCAGAATTATTTAAGTCTCGCGATCAAGTATATAAACCTGAACATATGGTTCAAAGCGCACCTGTTGTAGAAGTTGCCCAAGAACCATTGGTTGAAGAACCGACCGTAACTGAGCCTGAAGTTCAAAAGCCTACTGAACCAGAAGTACAGGAAACAACGGTAGAAGTTGTAGAGCCGACTGAGCCAGTTGCTCCAGAACAAACATCACTGTTTGAGTCTGAGGGTAAGCCTGAAGCTGAAGCACCAAAAGAGCCAAAAACAACCAAACCGAAAGCCACTGAGCCACGTTCTGAAGTTGGACTTATTGAAGATACGGGTATGAAAATGCCTGGTGCGAAAAAGGATCTGTATGGTCCACGTTTATCGCTCAGTCAGATTCAAGATATGTCGCTTTTGCAAGTCAAAAACCTAATTACGCGTGACAAAATTTGGAAAAAGGAATCGGTTTTACAAGCAAAAGAAGCTGGTCGAGATATTTACATTCACTTGCTGACTGACGCTGTACGTAAGATGACGAATGATCAGCCACGTTATCCGCTTGAAAATGCCACTGAAGAACAGTTTAAAAAAGTAGGTGCTGGATACTATGACGCTGTTTTAAGTATGCGTGATGCATTAATGGAAGCAAAAACAGTTCGTGAATTTATTCCTAATGCATGTGATTTATACGTTCGTTTGAATGAAGACAAAGATCTGTTCACGGCGTTTAAATCATTAGATCGGTCATTATTTTCATTGGTAGAAAGCTATGCTGAATATGCTGCCACTGACATGATTATTAGTTCTGAATTGGCGAAAACCGATAGTAGTGAAGCACGTAAAACGCTCACTGAAGCACTTCATCATTTAAGGAAAGAGTTACCGCCAGTTAAAGGCACCTACTCTATCTATAAAAAAATACGTAGTGCGATTGATGCCAAACCGTTCCAAGACAAAGTAAAAGCGACTGTTACTTTTAGAAGTGGCAACATTATAGATTCGAGTACGCTATTTAGCAGATCTGATGCTGGTCTATCTGAACAGGTCATGGATCTGTTAACTGCTAAAAAAACCAAAGACGCAACTGCAGAGAATGATGATACTCAAGAAGTCTCGTTATCTGAAAAGAATGTATCGCACATTGTAGATGACACGGCGAGTACCTTAGATGCCCTATTCAAAGAGTATGCTAAGCCTCGTACTATGCGTAAGGCATTCAAGCTCAGTGATGTGGTTGTGACGGAAAACATTGCTTCACGTAATGGCCAAGATGTTACAGCACATACCTTGCAAGCGACCTTTGGATTTAAAGCCGTAGAGTTTGGCGAGTACTTGAACCAGAGCGATCGTCAAATCGCATTAAATAACGCATATGACGGTTGTTTCGCTCTTGCTAAGGCACTTGATATAGATCCGAAATTTGTTGGCTTTAACGGTATGTTGGGTGTTGCTTTTGGTTCGCGTGGACGTTCCGCTGCGATGGCACATTACGAGCCATCTAACCGTGTGATTAACTTAACCAAGAATTCAGGTTTTGGCTCGTTTGGTCATGAATTTTTCCATGCCTATGACCATCTCATTTTTAGTGCGATGACACGCAATCAACCAAAAATGATGATGGAAAACGTACAGCCTTATCTAACTCGTTTTGCAGAATTGAATAACATTAAGTCTGAGAAGTATGCCAACATTAACCAAGATTTGTTGCAAGCTGCAGCCAAAGTAAATCAAGCGATGTATTACTTGCCAATGAAAAAGGATGACTCGATAGAAGTACTTCGCACGAATCTTGAGAATCAAGTCAAGTTTTATGAAACCAGCATCAAAACGATTTTGGATAAAACATTGGTAGATCAACCTGACATTGTTGATTTGTTTACGCCAGATAGAGACAGCATAAAAGAGAAAATTAATACGTTTATTGCGGAACGTGGCAAGTTGCATACTGAACTATCTTCATTGATTAACTTCGCTAATCGTCATGAAGATCCTGAACTTTTCCAAAAGGACGCCATACAACATAGACGTTATATGCACGTTGCCCAAGGCTTGCATAAGTTCTTGTCTGAAAATGAGTATCCAATCCCACGGACTGAGCTCAACAAATATATCTCGCAATCTCGATCTGAAATTGATCATGATCGTGTCTTTGCAGCGCAAGTACTTGGTGCAGCGAACAGTACAGTCTTTAGATCAGTTGTATTCCGTGATTATCGACAAATGTTGCGTAGTCAGTTTGCGATATGTGCACTCGACTTCATCAAAGAAAACAGCCCTAAACCATTGTCAGATGAACACTTAAAGTTAATTTCTTTAAGCTTACAGACGAACGATCGCTTAACATCAACTAATCAATCTCAGCTAAAAACTGATTTCTACAAAAATGCGATGGTATTAGAGGGCTTAACAAGTGCTAAGAAGCCGTATTGGACGACCGCACATGAAATGTTTGCCCGTAGTGGTGAGCAGTACTTACAAGTGACCTTAGCAGAAATGAACTTGCGTAATGATTGGCTTGTTTACCCATGTCCTGAAGGTGGTTCATCTTCTGTAACTCAACCGCATGGTATAGAAAAAGATGCAATCATGAAGGAGATTCGCGAATTTACGGTGAAAGGCCTGGACTATATTCAGGAAAATATTGCTGAACTGCGTTTTGCTGATCATCAGCAGTATGTCAGAAATGCAATGCACTTCTTCCAACCGGGTACAGATCAACATGAGAACCTAGTTAAATGGAATGAAGTCATTAATGAGATGTCACAAGCTGAATACGATGAATATTGGACTAAGCTCATGACCAACATTGAAGTACAAGCAGATCCAGAATTAAGCAAACAAAAGAATAGCGATCCTGAATTGGCACTATAAGCAATTTTGAGATCTTGGATGCTATCCCCTGTGGGTGGCATCTTTTTTTTATTTAAATCTTATAAATGGAATCAGGGGGCACTATGGCAATAGCAATTCCAAAGCAATTTGCTGGTTTTGGTCTAGCAGTTGCAATTATATCTGTGGCTAATCATTTCGGATTGGTCGATCTCTTTGCTCAAAGTGCTACACGGGCAATATCGAAACAAGCTCAATCAGTAGAGTCAGCCAATCCAGGCCAACCGAATGAACCTGAAAACGGTCTACAAATGGCAAAAGACTATGCTGAACATCAAAAAATGGTAGCCAATAGTGCAGCCATGCCATTTAAAAAAGAAGTGATTAATGTTTCCAGTATGGAAAACACACAACATTTTGGTCCTGTTTCAATGGAATCTCAAAATGTTGATACTGTGTTTATCATTCGAGATAAGGCCACTAAAAGGTTACGAGCCGTTGTTCAGGTACCCAAAAAGCAAACTGTCAATATATCTCTTCCAATTGGTCAATACACCATTCAATATGCCCAAAACAATTATATTAAGGATGCTCCATGGCAAGGATTAAATAAGTTTTGGGGATACGGCACTACCTTTTTAGAAAGTAACCTTGAGCATAATGTTACCTTGGTCCAATATCCGAATAATAGTGGCTACTTTATTCGTGGTACTGGAATTATTGTAGGTGTAGAAGATGGCACCCAACCAGACGAACTCGCTAAAAACGAATTTGTTAAAATGTAACCATCAGCTTTAAGCAAGATGTCACCTATACGGTGGCATTTTTATTTATAAAAAAAGAAAGAATAGTGCACGGTTTTAGATGGTTTTATTAAAAATGATAGGTATTTAAACAGTGCTATTTACTCGGTATATACTATTTTAAAGAATAACGCCTAAACCCTCCCTCAAAGTTAATTTTTTAGTTTAATATAAGCACATATAAGTACTCGTAAGAGTCGTTTTAAAGTCTTGGATCATGCTATGTGACCAAGTAGGAGACTATAAAGTGAATGAAGTTAAATGGCCTAATTTAACTGGTCTTGGTGCGCGTCTTGTAGTATCGCCAGCCAACAATTTTCGCCCAAAAACGGCGATGCTTGTTGTTAATGAATTTGAGCAATTCAAAAAATCTATTGAACAAAACAGTTCTAAGCAATTTGAACAAGTGTTAATGGATGCCCATTTTTATGAAGTGCAAAATGATGATGGTATTCATGCGTACTACTATAAGAACCCGGCAAAGTCTGGTATCGATCTAAACGATCTTCAGAAGGTCTTTCCAGCGTTTACCAACGATATGAAAGTACCGACTAAGCAAGAAGATATTTATCTCACCAATCTACCGTTTAAGAAGAACATTCCGAACTGGAAAAGTTACTTCGCATCAGCGACCGAACGCCTTTCTGCTTTCCCTGAAGTGTATGTCAGTAAGCTAAACAATGGATCTAATATCCTTGATACGCTGAAAACCAGTCTTCAGGAATCGAACAAATCCTACTTGGCTCAATTTCAGTCTTCAAAAATTCCTTTTAATCGTCTTCAAGATTATGGCTATGAAAATATCTTCTCTAAAGTCTATCTAGATGAAGAATCGGCGATGGCCAGTGGCGAAAGTCTAGATAATCTAGCCAAAATTAAGTTGTCTCCATTTGCAGTACCCGTCAATTACGAAAAAGATGGTTCGTTACTGATTATTGATGACTTGCGCCATATTCCTGAAATCTTTGCTCATGATCCGTATGAAGCATTGGGGTTAAATGACAATATTAACCTGGTGCATTTTGCTCATGAATACGAGTCCACTTTTAATCAGCTGATTGAGCATGGCCGTGGCAACAGAATGTTTAACATGAGCTTTAAAGATGTTGATGCTTATGTACAAAAATTAGCTTCTGATCTTGTTGTGATAGACCGTGTGTTTAATCAACAGCAATTGCCGTATCCAAAGCTATTAGAATCAGCTAAACAAGGTATTCCAGCTTTTTATAAAGATGAACACGGCACATGGATGGCGTCTAAACAAGGTATTGAAACACGCCTTGTAGATAAGATGGTGTATGACGCTGCCATGCTTCGCCATGATGTCTTACAACAAATGGTACGCCAGATGCCAACAGGTAAAGTTTTCTTTGCCGATCTGAGCCAAGAGTTCTCTGAATTCTCTGTAAACATCGTTCCTAAGTTTAATGCGCTCTATGATCACCAATCTGCTGAAATCAAACAGCGTAAACTAGAAGAACAACTCAATGAATCAAATGTTAACGAGATCTTGAATGACCTTGATGTTAATTTTGAGGCAACTGAGAAGGCATCTATTACTGAGTCTGATCTACTCAACATTGCAAATGACCTCCCTACTCCAGAAATTGATGATGTTGCCGTACTTAAAGAGCTCTTAAAGTTTCCTGAAGAATTATTGGATGCAAGAGGCAATGACAAGGTGCGTGATTTCGCGCCGTCTATGCTTGAAATTAGACAGATCTTGGATGTCTATGTCATTCCTAAGGCTACTGAACAAGCTCAACAAATTGAGAAGCAATATAGTGATTATCTAAATCAGAAATATGCTGAAATTCAAGATGTCGTGCGCTCAGCTACACAAACAAAAAACTTCAGCGTAGATGATATTCAAGCGATCTCTGACGAAATCGACACACACAATGTTGAGATCTCAAAACAGTACAATGAAGTTAAAAAAGTCTTATGGCAAAGTGAAACTTTGGTATCTGGCATTACGTCTGCAACAAATACCTTTTTGTTTAATAAAAACAGCTTCTACTACGCTAAAGATGAAAACGGCAAATTTGTAGGTTTTGAATCTGAAGTAGAAAGCAATCAACATAAAGCGGATCTGTTCAAATTACTATCTAAGCAATTCGACAATCAATTGGTTTCAATTAACACGCCTGAGCTTCAGGAATTTGTGAATAATGAAACTGCAGTTGATATGTTGATGTCACGCACGAACAATTATGTTGAGCAAAATATCAATGATTTTGTTGCTGGTGATTTTTCTGCGCCTTTAGAGCTAGAGCAAGATGTACAGCGTTTAGAGTTAAGCGATCTGTGCACGGCTGATCTTGCTAATAACGATAAATTAGCTTCAGCGTATTTTGAAGAGTTTACTCGGCTTCTTGATGAATCAAACTTTGATGAAGCATTTTTAAAACAATCTCTATCACAAACTAAAAGTGCGTCATTCTTAAAGAACGGTGTAAATGAGATTTTATTCCGTAATTTATTGGTGCCAAATGCAAGTGAAAACTTCAATCGTAAGACTAAATCTGATTCTGTTCCTGAGGATATTCTTGCTAAAACTTCATCACATACAGATGGGTTTAGTCTGGACCGTCAGTTCAATCGCTTTGTTGAAGTTCAAAGCTTCCAAAAGGCATTAACAGCCAAATATCCGCAACAAGACTGGTCATTTATCACAAAGGATGACCGTGGCGAAAACATCAAGTCGATTGCTGAAGATATGCAGTCTGACATGGAAGAAGACCGTAAAGATGCAAAGGATCTGTTGTCGAGTATCGAACGTCAGTTTTATTCTAAAAATTCGACCTTATTTGTCTCGAACATGGATCTCGCTGCAGATGAAATCTATGTTCAGATTAAACCAACGGGTGACATTGACGATTTAAAAGTTAAAACCGTTAAATCAAATGAATTTGATGAAAACAAACATTTTTCATTGTCTACCGATGGCTACAAAGCAACAAATCAAGCGTATGCGAACATTGCCAAGTATTTTGTTGAAAAAACCCTATATCTAGAAGATGGCGATTATGACAAGGCACAAAAACTAGCTGCCTTAGTGATTGCTGGTGAAGATAAAGAGCTCAAACAAGAAACTAAGAAAGTCTTTGGTGTAGAGCTGACTGCAGATGACTTGAAGCAAGTCCAAAGCATGCAGTTAGAAGATGGTAAGCTCCAGTTAAACAAAACTGCCCTACCGAACCACAACTACAACAACATTCAGCTATTCAACTATCTGAACCTGATTGATATTAATCAGCGTACAGTTTTTGGCAAATTTGATGTTGAAGTACAAAAAGAATTTGAGGTGATTAAGGATCTTCTCAAACCTAATGTAGCTTTTCAGAATAACGTTAAATATTTTTCTCTAACAGCTGAAGAAGAGAACGTACAGTTCAATAGTGAATCTGAATACTTTAACACTCAGCTAGAAAATGCTGTAAAGCACTATGAAGATCACCACGGCGCAATCAAGATCCCTGATCATGATTTGTTTATAACTGTGTTTCAAAAGAATGATCTTCAGTATATACGCCTCTACAATCATAAAGACAAAAATGCGCCGTTTATTGGGCATTCAGTTTCCCTAGATGCCAATATACATAAGGCTACTGGCTTTAATGATAGAGATGCGGTTAAAACGTCTGCGAATGCTTTGTTTAAGTTATCGACTTCACGCAACAGCATGACGTTTATGCCTCCAGCTAAGTTCACTTTTGAAAAATATTACGAGTCAGATCTCAACTTCTTCAAAGCTAAAGATAGTCAGCAAACTTTAATCAATAAAGTGTTTACGTCTTTACCAAACAAGATGTTCCAGTACATTTCTGATCATCCATCTAATTTCAACTCTAAATTAGATTTCATCAGCAATCTTAATTCTGCAACATACGAAAAGTTTGAGGATCTTAGCTACGATAAAAAACCGAATGAAGTCACTGAGCTTCTGAGCAACATCTCTCCAGCGTACACCTATGTTATCGCTCATGTAGATGGCCAGACAGCAATCATGCCTAAAAACTTAACCAAAGTTTTTGATGTTCAGGCATTTGAAGAAGTTCATCCGTTTGATTTGGTGAACTCTAAACTTCAGAAAAGTGATCTTAAAGAACTTTTTAGCAATGGTATCAATGGTGAACCTGATCCGTTCATTAATAAGCTCAAATTTAGTGTTGTATTAAACCGTGTAGGTAATCCAGAACTTGAGGATATTCAGCCTAGATTTATGTTAGAGCAGATCGCCGTGAATGAGGCGTTTGCAGAAAAATATAAAACCTTAACCGCTTTAAATGAAGTCAATGCCGTCATGCTTGAGCATGTCAAAGCATTACAAGATACGATTAAACAGGCTTATGCTGAGCATTTTGTAGGTTCCAACCCTAAAGTTCACCAATACAAGTTGCTAAACAAATCATCTCAACAAGATGAAACACCGCAATTGTTTATGGTTGATACGGACTATGAGCCTCAATTAACTGCCGTGCTTCTTCGTATACCGTCTCATGACTATCAGTATCAATTGATTACTGGTTTTGATGATGTAGACCAGTTTAGTCACGAAATCTTAAATGCTATCGAATCTAAGGTTAATTTCGGTACCACTTTAGAGCAATTAGCACTATCTAACTTGCCTGAAATTCAGATTAAACACAAAACTGACTTTGAGAATAAACAGTTAGCAAGTTTGCATTTCCAAACTTTGATTACGAATACGCTTGGTGCTCTATACGATCAAACCGCACACATAAAGCCGTATATCAAAACTGAAAATCACAAATTGTTTTTGGCCATCAAGCCATCGACCGACAATGAATATGCATCGGTTAAACTTTTTGGTGATAAGTCCGATATTCACGGTGATTACAAGTCTCTGTGCGTTTTTCCTGTTAAAAGTATGCGCTCAGTTGAAGATGTCTTACAACTTCAAAACCGTGTGTTTACTGACTTCACGTTTATCGATCAATTGGTACCAAAAGACAAATATGTGCCTGTTGATGTAAAGGTAGAGCCAAGTGACTCCCCTGCTATGTACTTAGGTGATGTAGGTGCCAAGTTTGGCGGTGCACATAAAGATCGCTACGGTGAATACATTTCATTGGAATATATTTCAGCGACATCAGCCGATCAAACAGCTACGGACTATCGAAAAGCAAAAATCGTTGCAAATAAAGAATTCCAAGCTTGGTACACCAATACGCCACTCGGTATTGATGACAAAATATTCGTAAAGGCAATGTATGACTACTGCCCAACTAAACCGTTATTCTCTAAAAATGCGTTGATGCTTGATAGCCAACGAGCGACAGAATTACGTGCGTATGTGGCTGTTGTTTCTAACATCAGAAATTTGATGGTAGATACTCAAGAAGAGTTGATTCATGCGGTAAGAAACAATAAAAGCTTATCTGCTGAAAGTCTTGGTATGACTGATCGCCAACGTAAAGACTATATCGGGCTTTATAGTAAAGGTACCAAGAACAACTACAAAAACTACTTCGAATTGCTTAGCAATTTGAATGAGTACTACATTATGCCAGAACATACAGGCGGTATCAGTGTTCAGCTTGAGAAAATCATCGAAAAAACGATTGATAAAGAACTCAGTGAGATTCTATCAACAGGTAAGATCTTTGATTTTTACGGTAAGTCGAAAGTCACTAAAGATGTGAGCGATGCGATCAGCAACATGCAACGTACTGGCTTATATTCAACTGTGCTTGAACCATACGTTCTGAAAAGTGCGATTGAAAGTGGTTTAGTTAAAGCTGAATCTGCACCTATTTATGTTAAAGATCCTGTTGCACCAGTTATAGAAGCAACGACTGAAGCTGTGAATACACCTAAAGCACCACGTTTGCCGTCATTTACCAGTGAAGTGAAAAAACTTGAAAATGGCTTTGTGACTGAAAAAGTCCAATCAAGTATTTACGGATTGTTAAATTACTCTCGTACTGGTCCTGATCATCGCCAAGGTGCCGATGTGGATTCATTCAAGCTTAAAGATGACTTTTCTATCCGTGGTGTTGAAGTAGGCAATAAAGTTAGTCCTGTGGCTCAACAGTTGGTTAATGCCGTGTATGACTCATTGGCTGACTTAAAACAACTCATGGGCTTTAAATCAAACAATGGTTTATTGAACTTGGGTGTTGCTTTGGCTTCACGCGGAATTAAAGGATCTGCAGCGCATTTTGAACTGTCTAAGAACGTGGTTAACTTAACTCGTGATAGCGGATCTGGAAGTTTGGCTCATGAGTATGGCCATGCGCTAGATGCACACTTGGGAATGTTGGAAAAAGCGGAAGTATATAAAAATCACGCTCAAATGAATCGTTCTGTACTTCAGGACTATTATGAAGACATCCCTAATTTTGAGATACCAGGTGCACGACACTTCTTATCAAATATGTTGGATGCTGGATACTCCCCTGTTACTGAGTCCGGTCGTGCTTTTGAAAAGGTACATCGTGCGATGATGAATGAGCCAGTTCAGCCAATGAAAAATTACGGTCAAGTACTTCATGAGAATGCTGAGACTGCAATCAAGGCGTACCACACTGTTGCTGATTCAATGCATGATGAAGTGATTAAGAATAAAGAGAATTATCCTAATTCTACGCGCAAAACCTTAAACAGCTTCTTTGACTGGCACCAAAAGCACTATGAAGATCTCATTCGCCGTCAGTTTGAGAAAATTGAAGAGTACTTGAAGAAGTATGAGCGTGAATATAAAGCTGATACAAACCTATCTTTCTTCAGTACAGTTCAAGACAAGGTGGATGTCATTGTCTCTAAAATTAACACTGACATTAATGCTATAAGCTTTAAGTCGTTTGAGCGCTATCAGCAAAAACTTAATGATATGCGCCAGCCAGAACATCATTTACCTACAACCGGTTTGGAAGAAAAAATTACAGGTGTTGCGAACGCAGCGAATGTGGATTTAAAAACACTATCGCAAAACCTATCTGAATACTTGATAGAGTCATCTAAATACAAGTTCTATAACCTGGTAGAGAAGTACATGCCTGAGGGAGTTAAAAATCCTCATACTCAAATGCAAAACTTCTTTGATAAGTCGCAAGACGTTGAAGTTAACGTAGGTGATATTCGTTTTAGTGACAATCTATCGCGTTATAAAAAGGATTGTTTAAATATCGACAGTGCTGAAAATCGTGCAACGCCGTATTACGCGACCAGTACCGAAATGTTTGCTCGTTATTTTGAGACTTATTTGTACTCTAAAGTTTCAAATGAAAATGAAATGAAAAACTCATTTTTAATTGACGGCTACCCTACCGTACAACCTAAAGGTTTAGAGTTTGAGATCTGCAGAAACTTGACTGAACAATTAGTCGAAACTTGTGTGAATGAAATATTTGATCAAGATCTGCAAAACGAAAATACCCAAAAAATTATTGCTGAAGTTTCGATTGAAAAAGAAAATGAAGCTGACCAATTAAGACTTGAGATGTGAGATAACTAAATGCAATACGAAAATATTCATGAAGCAAAAACGCCACTTAAAAGCATGATTACTCGTAGTCATGCCTATATTCGCCTGTTGGTAGAAAAAAGTATGGCTGATGGTATTAAGTTTAAATATCACAACGGTAGACGTTTAACTCAAATTGATGATCCTGAGCGTGTTGTTTCTCAAATCTTCCCTTATTTTTTCCGTTTAGTTTTCTTGGAAATATCAACTTATTACGGTCAAACATTTGATGGTCTTAAGTTTCATTCTAAGAAACGTGCAACAGGAACATTGCAATTAGAGGTCAGTATTCTTGAAGACAAAATACCGAACCAATTAGAGTTTTTCACCTTTATTAGTTACGTTTTTAACTATGGGTTTTTAAAAAATCAATTCCATGAAGACTTAACCCTTTTAACCAAAGCAACAAAGTTTGCCAGTTAAAAGTTAGATCCATTTTAAATCTTAGATTTAGGTATATACTAAAAATAATTTTTAAATATTTAAACTTTCAATGTGGCTTTATAATCAAATAAAGCCATATTGATTTAGAAACAAGTTAGATATTTCTGAATTAAAAGTGTGGCGAAAGTATCAGTTTTATAAGTCAAACAGTCTGCAGTCTTTTAAGTAACTGTTGTAACGAAATAGTCATAACTGAGTCGCTGTACATTTGATGTGTATGCCCTTTTATTAATCCCATTGGAGATGATCGAATGCAAAAACCATTGCATGAAAATCTTGAAAACTTTCTGCCTTACTTGAAAAGTGAACTCGCTGCCAAAGGTATTTTAAGTGCGTCACTCAAAACCATCTTTTTGAACTACATTGATCAGATCACAAAAGAGAATAGATTCGTCAGCCATACCAATACGACCGATCGACAAATTGTATATATAGAACGTGGCGATGATGCATTGATGTTGCGCTTTAAATATTTTGTTGAAAATAATGAGTACTTAGAAGTTGAGTTAATCATCACGGATACTCATGTAAAGTTGGTTTATGCTGAATCACCAGAATTACACTTGCTTTATGATGATGAAACACCAATTTGCTTAGATGCTGGCCAGTTAATCAAGTGTACCAATGACTATGGAACATCACTTGCTACTTTAATTAGCGCCCTATTCCAATGTTTACTCAGTGATGATCCACAAAAAAATATCCAAGACGTACTTAATCAAACTAATCTTTTTGACAAAGTTTCAGATGAAAATGCCGAATTAAACAAGGGTTCACATGATTTCGATAACCGACAAAATCAAGCAAATATCTGGGTTTTCTGATTCAGATTCAGAAGTTGTTAAGGATAGTGTTTTATCCTTATCTACTGCTTTGTGGATCATGAATATACTCATGTCTACAAATTTTGTTATTGGTTTAACCAAGAGAGATCAGAAGCTTTTTGATAATGCCAAAGAAACACTGATTACTGAAATGAAGCGGTTAAATTACAATCTTAGCGATTATAAAGTACTCCCTGTTTCAAAAAAGAATGAACCGCTTTTGCTTCAAATTAAACTTGAACAAAAATCAGATCGGATCATAGATTTAGTCAATGCCAATTTAAAGGATTTATCCAAAGACGAGTCCATGGTTATTGAAGTTCTTTATGCAAATTTAATGAATAGTAATAGTGGTGTTTGCATCACTATAAGCGATATTCATGATAAAACAGCGCTTCAAGTCAGTGAGATTCTTACTGACATTTCAAAAGAATTAAAGGTATCTACTTTATCCGATGTTCTTGATATTTATGCACGACCAATTGAACATAATAATGCCAAGGTGAGCTTTACCCTGGTGAACCCATGGGCATTATCAACCGATAGAAAAAAGACTCTTTGCATTGCTGCACCCATATTCAATGAATACAACAGTCCATTTAAATTAATTGCACTTCTTCAAAATATCATTTATCTAATTAATCAGAAGTGTACTAAAGAGACGGACCTTCTATTCGATTCCATTAACCTACCAAAATTTCAAAATAGACTTTTTGGCCAAAGCTTTTTTTATATTAATTAGGACTAACCATGAAAAACCAAACACGCCCATTTACTGTAGTGTTGTTGGCTCCTATTGCAGAACAACCTATTCATGCTTTAGTTGCGCCATCAGGTGATTCAATTCTGTTATCACAAGATACGAAAGTCTCTACTCTCGCAAATTGTCCAGATATGATCGAATCTGAGTTCGGTACATATGATGAATTTCTTATCGAACATCGCGATCAATTTATGCTGTTTAACCAAGTCGCATCTGATTTAGATCCTGATCTAATTTTTCCTAAAGTGCATTCAGACCTACTTGAAGATAGCTTATGTATTATTCGTTCTATTTTCGCTTTTGAACGTTTCAAATTAGAAGAAGAACAAAAGAATGCTACTCGTAAAGAGCCTAAAGAAATTAATCAAGAATATTTAATGAAACGTGCGATAGACCAGGCAATGACTTTAGAGCAAGATGTTTCTGACCTTTCATCAAATGTAGAGCGCTTACAAAGCCCCATGTCTTAAACTCCATTAAATATATTTAAAATTAACTTTAAACCCTCTCTTAAAACTTATATGCTTATTAGTAATAGTTTAAGGGTGTGGTTTAAAGTATTTTTAGATGGATACAAATTTAGTTTTTTTCGATGACTTTAACGCTATTTCTAACACCTCTTCTGGTGAAAATCACCGTTCTTTAAATAACGTACTATTCTTCTTTCTCAACTATCATAAAGGTACGTTTTTAGCTGATACGATATTTTTTGATACCCACTATCAAACAATTGACAACCGTAATATTGTCGGGGTTTTGCCTGTTCTTTTTAGTATCTGCCAGATTGACCGTTCAGAAGGTCACACCGGGCAAATAGTCGATATTCAACAGGATCTAAATAACGTAGATGAAGATGATTATGAACCTGTAATTGATATAGATGATACGCAAACATTTAACTTGTTCTACCACTTCCTTAAACCATCCAATGATGCACCTGTAAAACCACACCTTAATAAACTAAAAGTATTACCAGACAACTTAATCGATTCGATTAAACACCATGAGCTTTTAAATTACATTCTTGCTCTCATTGAGAATAAGATCTGGACCGATTCTGATGTATTTAAGTATGAGTACAAAAATAGGTTTTTGTTTTGCGTTTTTATCTATTTGTCCAAGACCGTAGATCTAAGTTTTAATAGCTCTCACGATTCTTTCACGAGCTGGCTTGAACTGCGTAACCTATCTTGGTTTGGTGCTAATGAAGTTGATATCAGTAACTTTGCAACATTAGAGCTTTATATACATGCCCTATCCTACACGCTTAAACTGGCAAACCATATTGTAAAAGCAATCATCAATAATAATGTGATGCCGTTTAAAGTTGCACCGCAAGAAGAATTGTTTTACTTTTTTGCTGAACGTACAGACGCACGTTCTCCTAATGAAGAGACTACACCGCCGTATACGCCAGCGGAAGATGATGAAACTTTTTCCACTGAACTTTCTAGTGCTCCAGTACCAGCACCGTCAAATAAGGAAACACCAAAAGTAACCGATGCTTATTTATTAGTTGGTGCGGATCTTGAGGATTCTGAGTCCACAACATCAGAAAAGAATGTGATTACTCAAGACTTCAACTACCAAGCACGTTTAAATGAATTATATGAGCTGTCAAAATTCATCAAAGATGAAATTATAGATGCTCCAATCATTTCTATTAATCAAGCGTGGAATATAGTGCAAGATAAATGGAAGTTTTATCTCGATACTTTTTCAAGTAGCTACTTCAATATGAATGATTTTGAGAAGACGGCTATTCTTAAACAATTGAAATCACTCAAAGCCAGTATTTTTATGAACTGGTTTGATATTAAGTCGGGTGCTGGCCAGCAAGTATTTATTGATCTAGTGTCATACGACACGTTTAAGATTGAGTTTCTTTCTTCTGAAGCTAAGATGATCCAAACTTACATGAAGAACCGTATTAAAAATCAGATGTATTTTGAAACTACGGCGCCACAACCAAAGTTTTTGAGAAATCTAAACAACTTATTTAATGAACGTGTCGATACGCAAAAAATTAAAGACATAGAAAACACTGAACTTTTGTTGAAGGTGAATGGCATTCTTGACGGTGTTACCAAAGATCTCATTGACAATATCAATCTGCATTTATCAAATGACATTTATCTTGTGAACTACTTTTCTAATGTAGATAAGGAACTGGAACCGCCCAAATATCACTTATTAGATATTTTGCTTCGTACTTCAGTGCTTAACCTTATCTATGTTTGTCCTACAGCATCACTCAATGCAACCAAGGATCTTCTAAATGCAATCACTGATCCTGAAATTGAGGTTTCAGCTTTTGACACATTCGACCGCAAACAATATCAAAATCAAATTGTAAAAGAACTCGCATGTTCATTCCGTCAGCGCATAGATCCATCTGAACTTTTGAAGCTAGATATTACGTAGATATAAAAAATGCCCATCATTCGGGCATTTTCTTTTTAATGGTTAGGCTTACCAAGGTCTAGGCTCTGGTGGGCGTGATGTGTATTCATTATCCATATTGTTTTCAGATTCATTGTCTTGGTCCAATTCTGGATCTGTTTGTTTGTAGCGGTTTTGGTAATCTTGCTGCTCAATTAAATCTTCTAGAGCCATTTCTTTAAAGTGACCAACAAGTAATGAACGTGTTTCTTCTTGGTATTCTGGTTCTTGCGCTAATTGACGTCCAATTTCATTCGGTAGTTTATTGTCGTAGATATATTTTAGGTTGGTTCGTTGTGTTTGTAGTGTAGGTTGTGGGTTAAACTCGTCAGTAAGGGAAACTACTTTAGCTTCACTAAAACTAGTGCCACAATTAAAAACGGCTCTGGTCGCGTCTTGAAGTATATCTTCTTCGTTCTGTATGTTTTCCATTTGGCTTAAACCCTTTATTAAAGTCAGAATCTTAAAATTAAGAGATGTATTAAGATACCCAATTATACTTCAATAAATTTTCAATTTGTACCTTTAACGCTTCTTGCTCTAATCTGTCTAAACCTATTGTTGCGATGTTCTCTAAAAACTTGTCTTTATACTCGTTGTAACTTTCTATATCGTCTTTTTTAATGGTTTTGTCTAGATTTAACGTAAGCATGAGGTTTAATACTTTTAATATTTTTAGGTTCTTCCGTTTTTTGAGAACTTCAATAGGATCTAATTCAAAAGTATTTATTTTATCTAGTTTTTCTTTATAAGTTATTGCCATTAAAGGATTTATGCTTTGGTTGAGTATGTAGGATAACTCTAAAACAGTTATATCTTTCCCCATATCTTTAGATACAGATTTCTTAATTTCCGACAGTAAAATTAAGTGAGATGTAAACTTTGCTTTATCCATAATAGTCTCTTGTATTTAAACTAAATCATTAAAACAATTAGCAAGTCATGTTTAAACTTTCTGTATATACCAATAACAGTTTTGTGGTACATTATTGCTAATTTAAAAACCATTGTTATTTGTAATAAAATGGTTTTAATGATTCTTTGGTTAAAAGGTATTAAGCCTTTTAGTTAAACGTCTAACTTGTAATTTATAACACTTTGCTTTTAGTCGTCTTAAGTAAGCGATGTATAAGAAGCATTAAGAAAAACGGTGAGTTAGCTATGAGTTTATTTTGTCAATCGACAAATCCGAATTGTGATGGCGACCAAGCCGTTACTCTTCTCTCATCTATCTTTGGACACGACTTCATCAATGCGTTTATCAATGCGTCTGGACCAGCCTCGACAGTACCATCATCAGGTTTACTCACTAATATATTATTAGGCGGTGTAGCTAGTGTGGCAATGTCGTTGGTTTTGGTTTTTGCGATCGGTATTGGTTTAACAGCACTTTTGAAAAGCGCCCAGGACGGTGAAGCTTTCGGGAAAGATTCAAAAGTCACTACGATGTTTTCCCGAATATTATATTCGATTATTTTACTTTTACCTACGGCGTCCGGCTACTGTTTCATTCAAGTAGTCGTGCTAGGTATGGTGCTATGGTCAAATAATGTATCCAATACAATTAATAATAGAACGTTAGGCGAATCCTTAATGGCTTCGGCTAGTTTGTCAGATACGCACGATCATCAGCGTGACATCTTTGGATTTAGGAAAAATGCGCCTGTTATGCTTCGCCAGTTGCATTGTATTAACGTTCTAAACCAAGAGTTTTATACTCTACCGCCAGCATTCGGGCGCTATTTTAGTGATGGTGCTTATGGGGCGAATGCTAATCCTGGTGTTAGCATGACTGCAGTAGAGAAAAAGCAAAACTACATTGATAAAACCGCTAAAACTGCAAGTAACTGGACATCTGTTACTTATAACTTCGCTTACGCTGACAGCCGTTTAGAAGTTGGGGGCAAAAAAGAGCCGATCTGTGGCGGTGCTTCAATGAACGTTGTTAATCCAGCTGCGGTTAATGCTGAGTTAATGGACATTCCTGTTTATAAACTTCGCCAATCAGATCAAAACAAGATCAACGTTGCTTTGGCAAATGTTCAAGCTAAGTTACAACAAGAAAAGAACAATCTATATCGTCAATTCTTTATCGATTTAGAAAAGTGGTATATCGCATATCAAGTAAGCCCTAATGCCACTGAACAGGAAGGAACATTCCCGATTAGTAAAGCTGCTATGGATGCTTTCAATGCGCTAGTTGATAATTATGTGAATAAGAGTCATACCGTAACGAATAATGTTCTGACTTCTGAAAATGGCTATACTGCGGTTCAAACTGTTGTTAATACGCTAAATCAGCGCGGTTGGATGATGACGCCTGAAGCTCGTATTAAAGTAGGTCAATATCGCGCTATTGTTGAGAAGTATATTACTGAACCTTTGTGGACGTTCAGCCCTCCTACACTGAATTCAGCAATCATGAGCAACTCAAAAGGTGAAGCAATTTATAACACCGTTTATGTTGCAATGGATAATGCTGTTGGTAGCATTACATCCAACAATAATTGGGTGGCAAACGGCGATATTGCCGACTCTACCAACTTAATATCAATGTCTACCGATGGTGGTGACTCAAACAAAGTATCCAACATCGATCAAAAGTTTTCGGCATATGGTTCTGCTTGGGCAACAAACATTACTAAATCATTGGTAATGGGTGTATTGGTCGGTGAAAAAGGCGATGCGGAATTATTAAATAATAATTCGTCAAGCTCAAATATCAGCCCTACTACATTGCACCGCAATACGAATGTTATCCGTAATATTCAAGATACTGGTGAAGCAATCTTAGTCTATAAAGCTGTGGCTCAAGGTACTGTTGTCGGCATGAAATTAGTCGTGCTTACTGCTCGTTCTGGTTCTGCTCTTGTTCAATGGGTACCAGGGCTTAAGGGCGTAACTGAAGAAGGCACCAACGCTTTAGAATATGCCGTTGAAAATATCTTTGCTCCTATCCTTGGTCAGCTAGTAACGTATTTGACGATTCTTGGTGTGTGGATGGCGGTTGTTATTCCATATATGCCAATGATCTTCTTTGGTCTAGCTTGTGTAGGTTGGATCATCCATATCCTATACGCTGTGTGTGGTTTGCCTTTATGGGCGCTAATGCACATGATCCCTGAGCGTACTTTTGTCGGTAGCCAAACACAAGGTTATGTCACGGTATTAACGTTGTTCATGCGACCAATATTTATCATTGTTGGTTTCTGGATGGCTGAAATTATTATCGGGCCAGCTCTTGTTACGCTTACTGATATGTTCTTTAGCTACCAAGGTGCAATGAGCATCGCTTATTCATCTAATACGTTTACAGTTATCTTTACTGAGCTGATTACGTTTATCTGGAAGTTCTTCTTATATCTATTCTTGATGACTTCAGCGATCTACCTGATTTACGGGTTGGTATTTAGTGTTGCTGACCAAGTACAACAATGGATTGGTTCTGGATTGAATGGCGGTCAGTGGGGTGAAACAAACTCAAAAGAAGCTATTCAAAAGTTTGGTGGCGCTGCAAGTACGTTGTCTGGTCCATCTCCAGCATCTCGCCGTCCTTTACCGCCTGGTAGACGTCCTGATGGTGGTAAGGGTGGTCCAAATAATCCGAAAGGTGGTGGTGGTGGCAATGGTGGTACAGGTGGTAATACATTAGGCGGTACTGGTAGTACGACTGCATATAGCCCTGTAAACATGCCAGCTAGATCCGCTTCTTTTGGCGCTGCAACTGGTGGTACAGGTGGTATTACTCCAAGTGGTGTCACTGGTGGTACGGGTGGTAGAACTGGTCTTGGTGCTAAACCAACATCACCTACCCCAAGCCAAGGTCAATCTACATTCGGTATGGGTGCTACAAGTGTAAGTGGTACAAATAATACGCCTACTACTGGTGGTGGTCTATATGGTGCAAATGCTTACGGAAAAACAGCTTCTACGTTTAATCGTGGTGTAGCTAAAGCATCAGCATCTAAGACTGGTTCTACTTTCGGTAGTGTGAATGTTGCAAGTGGTACTGGCTATACGTATGGTACTGGTTCGACTCCTAATGCACGTTTTGGTGCTAGTTCTAGTGCAACCAAGAAATCTAATATTTCTGGCCGTAGCACTATGACTAATCGTGTGCGTTCAGGTTTAAGTTCAACTCTGTCTAAGTTTAAAGGTAAACCTTAAAATCTAGACAATAAAAAATGGTGCTTTATAAGCACCATTTTTTTTATCAAAATATTCATAATTAAAAGTTGATTTTCTGAATGTTGTTTTTGTTTGTAGAGTTAAAAATAAATCTACGAACGCCGATATTAACAAGTTGCTGTTGATCTTTCTCTAGCTGACCAACTGCATGACTGTAAGCACGGTTCAAATTGTTATATGAACGGTTTTGCACAAGTAAGTCAAAGTTGTTGATACGCTCTTCTTCTAACTCAATTTGCTTGTTATTAAGCTCGATGTCTTTTGCTTTCATTTGGGCGCAAACATTGTTGTACTTGTTCGCCAGCTCATTGTGCTTGCTTGTAACGTCATCAATGTGTGCGTTCGCTTCAGCAACCAATTCGTTGTACTGATTTGTAATACCTTTGATTCTGTTTTCTAGCATTTCAATGTGAGCTAACAAGGCATTTTCATTCTTCATGTGTACTTTGTTTTGGATTAAAAAGTCTAATCCCATTGAAGCACGGTCAATCGCTTGGTCGAAAGTAGCGCTTAAAACGTGTGCGTGATTTAACATATTTAGATACCTCACTACTTTTATTAAATTAAAATATTAAAACCATGTAACCTTATTCTTAAACCTATCAATAAGATTAACGCTATATGTATATACTATCTTAAAACAAAACCTAAAAACTTTTTTTAAAGTATAAAATAAGTATTTAATCGTATATACTTAATCCGTCCACTTAGCTATTAGGGACATTTAATAAGAAGTTAATTTATTTTAAGAACTTCCTTTAAGCCTGGCGATTCACTTATGAAATTTAAACCCTCATTTCAATTAAAGCCCTTGAGCTGTGGCATTAAAGTCGCAATTTTAGTGACTTGTTCGGCTTTTATTTATACCGCTAACGCCGATCCTATTTCTGAAAACGTAACCGCTACAAATGCTAATACGGCAAAAGTTCCTAACAACGCTCAAAAAATGATTTTCCATAAATATTCGATCATGCCGAATGATGGGCGCCGTAGTGCTGGTCGTTTTGGTGAATTTCGTTTGCGAGGGGGCGCTGCTGGTAGTCATAACGGTATTGATATTAGTCGTGCGAATCCTAATGACCTTACACTTAAAGCAATTGGTTCAGGTTCTATTATCTCTTATGACACACGTTCATCTGGTGCAAGCAACCAATCAACCACTAACCCACTAATTATGCAGATGGATACTGGCGATCGAATCATGTATCGCCATACTGATCCATCGTATCAAAAAAAATATAACGCTTACCCTGGTCAACGTATTCAAGCTGGTCAAAACATCGCACACATGTCAAATAAAGGCTGTGGTTCATGTGCCGTGCATTTGCACATTGAATATGGTGTAAAGGCAAAACGTGGGCTAGATGTTTGGCTGAATAAAAACTTAGATCAAGTTTTTAAAAATCCATCCATTGCACTTCAGCAACGCGTTAAAGGATCTGCGCCATATGTGGGTAGTTCTGAATATAAGTTAACAGATCCTACGCCATATTTACCTCAAGACGTTGTGATTAGTGTCTCGCCACAAGGACAAGCATTAGAAAACAAATACACACCGTACTTGGGTAACACCATTAGGACTCAATGGAATGCCTTATATTCATCATCAACAGGAATCACCCTCCCCGTTTCTTCATCGGTAGATGGCATTGCAGTAAAACAAGGCAAAAAGCTTCCAGCACTTGCATTTAGTGGCGATGTTTCGATGGATGCTTATGGATCTGCACAAGTGCAAGTCGCTCAAATGATTGCTGACGGTACTATCTCACCTGAAGCAGCTGCAAGCGGTACCATTTATGCAAATGATGTTGCTCAATATGCACCGCCTAGAACTATTTTTGGTGGTACGGCTGATGATGTGGGTTTTGATATTGGTGCACTTAATTCTACGCCAGCAGAATTAATTGAAAACATTGGTACTGGACGTTATGGCAACTCTAAATGGTTTAATGAATTAGCAACTATGTCGATGATGGGGCTTTTGATTGAAAAGCTAAACATTATCAATGCACAAAACTATTTGACTAAAGAGATCCATAAACAAAATGAACGCTTAGAGGCTCTTTTGGCAGCTTATACAGCGTCAGAAACTCAACGCTATTCTGGCCGTGTAGATGAACTTTATACGAAAGCTGAACAACCAACTGTTATTCCTGAAGTAGCAGTAGTTGAAATGAAACAGCTTTTTGAGGAAGGTGGAAACGGGCAAGTTTATTCAGATGCACAAATCTTAAAAGGTGGACAAGGTACTCCAGATCGTAAATGTGGTTGGGGTATACCAGGTGCTTTTGGTGCGGTTAAAGATGGTATTAAACGTGTTTCTTTAAAACATGGTTATAACCCTAATGACGTTGCAGCTATTCTTGGTTTTGAATCTGCCGGTTTTAATCTTAAAATTGACAACAACGCTGGTGCATATGGTTTAAGTCAATGGACTAAAATTGGTATAACAGATATTAATGCTTCAGATTTAACAGCGAGAGGAATACCAGCTTCAATTAAATCAAACCCTAAGCAAATCACTACACTGAGTGCTCAACAACAAGTCGAATTATTAGATTTATATCTTGCAGTAAAAGCACGACAACGTAAAAGCGACTATAATAATAAAACAATAGCTGGGTTTTATGCTCTAGTTTTAGGTGGACCATATAAAAGCCCTAGTCGTGAATATAATGCGAACAGAAACCTCGATAGAAACCCTCGAGATGGTGTTGTGACTTTAGCTGAAGCCGTTACATTTGAAGGTATTGTTATGCGTTTATGCCCTTACTATTCTGAATACCCTTAATAGAGCAATTAAAGGAAATATTATGAAAAACAGATTTTTGTCTTTATTGGGTTTTAGCCTTTTAGCATGTGCATCTTTTAATGCTAGTGCTAATACTAGCTCAGACTCTATTCGTGCTGAACTTGAAAAACTGCGCTTAGTAAACGTTAAATGTGCTGCGGTTTCTAACGATCCATTTGATGCAAAACACCTAAATTGCTATACAAATGTTTATAACCGCGCAAGTCAGCTTGGTAGCCTTGCTTCTAAATATATTAATAATGAAGAAGCTCCGCGTGTTCTAGCTGATCACAATCGAAACTTTACTCAGTTACTTGCTAACTGCGATCAGTTATACGCTGGCCAGACTGCAAAGTACAAAACACTAAGCATGCAATGTAAAGCGACCAATAAATTAGGTTGGGCAATGTTTATTCCGGCATTAATGAAGTAATAAAGGATCAGGTTATGAAAAAGTTTTTAAGTTTAGCTTTGTTATGTGCTGCTACCATTATTACGTCATCTGCCAACGCTGGTTATAAGACCAAAGCTGAAGCTATTCAAGCTTATAACAAGGTACAAGCTGAGTATCAAAAATGCGTGTTTAATTATAATGAAGCGCGTGATTCTGAGTACGGTTCACCAGAACTTAAGTGCAATACACCATACAACCAATCATTAACACGTTTCATCAAAGACGTTCGTGCGGAAAGTCAAAAGAATGCTGCAGCTTGGCAAGCAATCAATACACAACATATTAAATTTAGCCAAAACTGTGATAGTCAAACTATGGTGAGCTCATACAATCCATCGTTTTTTATTCGTCAATCTTTTATGTGTGAATCCTCTGCTTTTACATCTTTAGCACAAGTGGCAATCGACCTTTCTTATTAATTTCAAAACATAAAAAGGGCATCTATAAGATGCCCTTTTTTGTCGTTTGGTTTTAGACTTTTTCTATAATTGTTTCGGTATCTGGTGTTTCAACTTCAAACCCAAAGTGAAGATTACCGTATTCAATTGCTTCTTCTACCCAATGCAAGCCCATGTTTTGCTCATTTCCTACTTTGCTTGAATCATAAGCCTCAAGGGGCATCACCCTCTTAATATCATTTTCGATGAAAAAATATGTATAACAGTGAGGGTGCACATATATTCCATCAAAATAAAATGGAATTAAATATCTCCCCTTTAATTCCTTAAACTGCTCAATTGTATGTTTACTTGAAGCAATTCCACCGCCTGAATCTATGACAATGCTTCTAAAAGATCCTGAAGGAATATCAACGATAGCCAGGCCATCGAACGTTTCTACACCATTTAATATCTCTTTAGTTTTGAGATAAACACCTGGTTCAAAATGGCGTTGCTTGAAATTAAAATCTTCCGTGAAACTAAAGATTGACTTTGTTTCCTTTTCAATTAGATGAAACATTTCAAGAAGTGGTGTGATTATATCTGCGACCTGTGAGCCCTTTTTCTTAACAAGCTCCATGATATACGGTTCGTGATGAAACTCTCCGCGAATATAACTAGCATTGTGACATGCCTGAAACACTCTATTTTGCAGAACTTCAACTTGATTAGGCATTTGAAATCTCCGTATTTTTTGAATTTAAGTGTTCCAATAAATCATTAATGCCATCTGTAAATAATATGTTTTTGGCTCGTGTTACGGTCACATACAACAGCCGTTTTTCATCTGCAGAAATCATTAGCTTTTTATCGAGAATTTTATAGTTAAAGCCTTTTGCGATTAGGACATTATCCCACTCTAAACCTTTACTCTTGTGTGATGTGCTAATGACCAAAGTGTTTTTTGGGTCAGTTTCATCATCAGCCATACTATTTTCTAACGCCCACTCAATCACTTGCCATGAGTATTGGTTTGTTAGATCCAGAAAGGTTTTTAATTCTGTAGTTGCCCCCTCCACTTCTCCAAACACTTGTATATGGTCCACAAGCTCTTGGTAGGAAGAAAAGTTTTGAAGCTCTTTACACGTTGGCCGTTTATTTGCTCTCAGTTGAAAAATCCCACTGAAAATATCTTTACTGCGCTTTCCATCAACCTCAAGACGTATTTTCTTTTCGCCATTAAGGTAGCCATGAAACTTAAAAAAGTATTCAAAAGCCGTAGCATTTGTTCTACAAATAATCGCGTTCAATGAAGATGGTGCATAACTTGATGTACTGAAAGTGGTAACTTTTGACGTTTTACTTGGTAAACCTTTTAACTGTCTGGTTTCACCAAAAAGTTTATTGAGAAGTAGATTAGCTATATCTGCAACTGCATTACCAAACCGAAACGACTGTTCTAAGTACAATGCTTCAAGATCTAGGTTCTGTAAAATATCTTTCGCACCCCTAAAGCCATATATGCTTTGGTATGGATCTCCAACAAAAATAACTTTTGCTTTTTGACGTTTGAGTACGTCTAGTATTAATTGGTCACTATCTTGGCTTTCATCTACCATCACGTAATCAAAATCAAGTTGTGGTTTTTGCAGTACCCACCACTTGAGATAGTAATCGTGTGTAATACCATAATCACCGTTTGGATCAACTACATCATTCCAGATCATTTTCGCAATTGAAGTGATTTTATCTTCAAGAACGTCATTGCGCTTAATTGATGTTTGTTCTTTTAAAGCTATGTAAGCATGATCATTGGTAACAGTCTGATCCACTGTCATACAAAAATAACGTAATGTATTAAGGATAATCAGCGCTAATGTTAGATCGGTGAGTTGTCGGTTTTTCCCGTTGTACTGAAATCGAATGTTTTCAAGCTTAAACTTTTGAACAATATCTTTAGGAAGTAACGTAGGTTTGTTAATCTTATTTTTCAGCCAACCAGGTATATTTCTGTAAGCTAGAGAATGGAATGTAGAACATGTGACTGAATTCAGCCCATATTCAGCGAATTTTTGATTAGCTTCATCTGCCATCTTTTTATTAAATGATAGATATAGTCCAAGCTTACCTAGTTGTTGCAAAGCACTACTACAATGGATCAATGTCGTAGTCTTACCAGTACCAGCAAAAGCAATCAATTTAAAACTGGTTTTTAGTCGTGTTGCTTTATCAATTGCTCGTTGCTGTTCACTGGTAGGTTTTTGAGTAATTTTCTTCACAACCATTGCTTAATTTCGTGCTAAAAAAGAACTTGGTTTTTTGTTTTTCATTACAAGCACATCGCTTTCAACAATTTGCATCTGGCTTGCTAAAAAGTTAACTTGTTGCTTCAGTTCGTTTATATCGCTTTTTAGTTCAACTACTTGCACTTGCATCTCAAGGTTTGAATATTTGAGCTTGTTATTCTCAGTTTCTTTCTCTTTTAGTGCTGCCTGTAATCTTTTGATTTCCTGTTGGCTCTCTATGTTAGCCACATTAATATTGCTCTTGCTTTGAATATTTTGTGCTTGAGAAGATGTACTCTCAATTGCAACAGGTGTTGGCTTTGGTTGTACTGTGCCATTATATTTGGTTGTCTCTGAGATCTTATCCCATAGTGAATATGTGCGTAATGGCGCTGGTATATTTTGATTTGGTGTTGAAAAACTGGTGCGTAAAGCATTTGCACTGTCTTTAGATACAATGTCTCCAGAACTATTAATTTCAGTAAAGCCAGCATAAGCAAGTGAAACAACTGTTGAAACTGCTATTGCACCAATTACCTTAAAATAGTTTGATTTCTTCATTAGAATGCCCCTTTCAAGCGCTTATTTTTTGCCGTTTGATTTGATGATTTTCGAGTGATTGTGTTGTTTTCTAAATTGATAGAAACACCTACATTCATGACCTGATTTTTCTGTGGGTTGTATTGAATAAAGACCAGTTCTTTTGCATATTTCTTTGCGTGTGTTAAACGTTCAGCATGAATTTCATCAAGATTAAATCTGATTTGCATTCGCGATATATACAGCTTGAATAACTGATCATTTACTTCAGCTAAATTTAAAACTAAGCCTTTTTCATCTATAGAAGCAGACTCGAAAGTTAAATCATTTAAAAACCAATTTTCGGGTTGTATTAGTAAATAAAACTTTTCAACTTCGCTTGTGATTGCATATGAAAAACAAAACTCATTCACCTGATAGGTGCTTAAGCAAATGGTTTCATTGTTATAGCCACGTTTCATGTTTCGGTCATATGAGCTCAACCACCAAACTAAATAGTGTCGTGCTTCCAACTCTTTAACGGTTATTTGTGCTATTTCTGAGGCCTTTAGCTGTAATGCTTCAAGGTTTTCTATTCGTCTAGCTCTCATAGATAATTCACCTTATTTTTCTTGAAAGCATGAGTTATCAAAAGCCATTGAGTTAGGATCTAACCCCATGTTTTTAAGAGCCAAGGCTTTACCGTCAAGTTCAGGGTTATCAGATGTGCTTAGTTGTTGCGAACTTGTTTCTGAAGATGCATTTTTCTCATTAGTACCTGAACCTAAAAAGTAACCGCCTCCAGCAAAAACAACTACTGCAGCTACAATGCCCATAGCTGGCCAAGACGTTTTAAAACTAGAGAATCTATCTGCTAAAGATAAGCTGTATTTTTCTTCATTAGAACGTATAGGGCTGTCTGTAACATCAGCCTTATATTCATTTAGAGCTTGATGCCAAACTTCCTTTATGTAGCTCTGAAGTTCATATGTACTGAAACGAACCTTGCTTTTGTTTAAGTAATAGCATGGCTCACTTATAAGAATTTCTGTGTTTTCGTCAGACTTTAAGAAAACTTGTCCTCTAAACAAATTATTCTCGACCTGATCAAATCCTTTGATCGTTAATAGTAGATCCGTGGCCTTTGCATCTATATTGAAGATGCTCACCTGGCGATTTCTATCCGTATCTCCAGAAAGGTCAGAATCTAAAAACATAGACTCATTGTTTATCTTAGAGAAATAAGGTGAAAAGTTTCCGACAATCGATTGGAAAGCTTTCAATTGAGTTTTGTTCATCTCAATTCCCTCTTATTTGAAAATATAGTCAAGAGTGGCTGTTTCTGAAGTTCCTCTACGAGCTTCAACTTTTCCAGTCTTTTTATTTACAAAGATAGCAACTGGTACACCAGCAGTTAGTGGCTGTGGCTTTTGTCCAGCGCTACGAATTGCTTCTCGCTGTTCACGATCTTCTTTTGGCATTGCAACAATATCTTCGTGATAGAAGAAGATAGATTGAAGAGCGCCTAAGTGTTTATCCAACTCAGCAAGTTCCTGTGGTGTAGGAATCACTTTAATTGAGTTAATTTCTTCATCTGTTCCATTAAAGGTTTTATTAATAGTATCTTCAGATGGTTTACGAAGAATTCCAGCTGCTAATTGTTTTCCGTTTTCACTTTGGTTTAGAACTAAAGCTGGAATCCATTTAATAGTTGCACCGCTTTTAACGTATGAGCGAGAAAGGTTGAATGTTTCGTGACAATATTTACAGCGTGGATCGTAAATGATGTAAACAGTGTTGTTATCATTCGCTTTCCCCTCTTTAAACCCTGAAAGCGTTTTTACAGCTTTAAAGACTGGATGATTGTATGCACTGGCCAAATTCCCAACGGAAGCTGTTGGTTGTCGTGCTGGTGTATTCATTTTTTTTGCAGTTAATTTAAGAGGCTCAGATATATTTTTTTTAGTAGCAGAATCCCAAGCTGTACCATGTAAGATGACTTTTTCATCGGATGTTGTAAAAAACACCGCATTTTTCCCATTAGGTGCCTCAAGAATCCAAGAAGTTAAACCTCCACTAAAGGGTTTAACTTCTTTTACTTTGCCCATTTTTTGCATCTTAGAAGTAAGGTCCTGAGATGGTGCAGCGTAAGTAGAGATTGTAATAATACTAATAGCGCAACTTGCTACTATTTTAGTGAAATTATTTAAAAGCATTTTAGAGTATTACCTTTTAAGCCATGTTTTAGCAGTATAGTTAAAATATGGTTTTAAAAAAATAGTTAAATAAAAAAGACCGGTGTTTTAATACCGGTCAATTATAACTTATAAGTTTAAGACTAAAACCCTTTTTGCTTGTTTTTTTGTATTTCATCCTGTGGTATTTCTACGCTCACCATATCAAAAACATGATCGTCACTATACTTAAAATCATCTTTATCATTGTTTTTAGAGTTATAAGATCCGTTGTTTAATTCCTTGTCCGTAAACTCTACTACTCGAATAATACTGTTCACATCTTCAGCAGCTTTTTGTCTAGCTTCAGTCATGGCAAAACTCAATAATTCGTATTCAAAACCAACAAGGCCAATGTTAAAGTCTGGCTCTTCTAATGGCTTCCCTAATTTCACCTCAATTAGATAATGCGAGATTGGACCTAAACCCTCACTAAACAAAGACGGTCTACCAATATTCTGTATGAATGCGTATGCAGTTCGATTGTATAGTTTTAACCAGCGTATATCTGTTGGTGGCATTACACCTAGTTGTCTTGCTGTTAATACAACCTCACACAAAATAGTTCTTACATATGCATGGTTTTTAAAAATCTTAGTAGCAACGGGATGTTTAATGTATTTGTGAATTCTTTTTCTAAGGAAATCAAAATTAAACCCTACAAGCTTACGATCGCCCTCAACATACTGATTTTCAATTGCAAACAATGAGTTGTTAGGTATATTTTTTGTGCAAATATCCCAATAGTAATTAATTAATGTTGTTGAATCTTTTTTGATTTTACGGAACTCTTCATCATCCATAGATTCATCGGTTGCACATGCTACTGGTAAATACAAAGCTAGCAAAATTGTATCAACATCGGATAAATACGATAATTCATCGGGTGATGTTTCTTTTGAATTATCAAGGGTTATCCAAAGATCCCCTAGTTGTTCACGTAAGACATTTAAAAACTTCTCTTCATCTATGATAGGTACTGTTTCACTTTTATCATTATATTCTTTCGTTACTCCGTTGATTGTAATGTTCACAAGGCGCTCTTTAGTTCCTGTAATTAACTCATGCCTATTTGCAAACTCATAAGTTGAATCTAGCGCTTTAAAATGACCATTGTTCGTATCATATTTTGACAAGTCTAATGGACCAAAAACCTGTAAGTGTCTTTGGTTTGGAATTTGTTCCTCTATGAACTCTTCTAGGTTCATGCTTTTGATAAAGCCCCGTGCTGGATGCTCGCTGTTGAAGCGGTCATAAGCTTTCTTTATCCAAGGTGTTGCCAGCAAAAATATTAATAAATTCCATGCTTGACTGGCTTTTGAAATTTGAAAAATAGTGACTTCGCTAAACTTATTTTGACAAAATAATGGAAGCCAATTGTTTGTTGGTTTACATAGGTGTTCTGTTGAATACACCAACTCACTTAGTAAAGGCACGTAGTTAAGCCCGATAGCTTTGAATATGCTATGTATCCACCATAGAGGAATAATTAAAATGCCTTTTGTGTATACTAAAAACCCTACAATTTGAGGTTTATAAGCAAACCATACAGCCAAAAAAGCCACTAAAACCATAACAACAGTAAATATATAAATATGATTCTCATGTACAAGCTTATCTTTTGGATCTGCCATTTTATAGCCTATTAATATGTGTATTGTTGGGTATTATATAGTTAATATTGGTTTTAATCTAATTCCCCTTAAACCTTTTAAGGATTTTAAGTCTGGTTTTAAGCTCTTGACTAAAGTGGCATTTAATACCTTTTAAAGCTTAAATCAGGTCAATCTCAACACTAAGCCAGTATTCTTGGTCAAATACTAAAAAGAATGAATAAGAAGCCCTCCCCTACTAGACATTTAAGTGGATTAACCGCCTATATAATAAATTTCTCTATAAATATTGTTGGTAGTCTTTTTATTGAATAGGGTACTCCCCTACTCAGCTAATATAGATCATTTTCAGTTGTACATTTCACAACGTCTACTCATTTATTTAACTGTAAGTAGTAGTAAGCCCTCCCCTCTTCTTGGCAACTCCATTTTTATCAGTCTGATAATGAATAAATCAACGATTTAGAATCGAAAAACCGTTATCAGCCTGATAATGAAAAAACCACGCCAAGGGATCTAAAGCTGTTATCAGTCTGATAATGAAAAAAACCATGCCAAGGAATCTAAAGCTGTTATCAGTCTGATAATGAAAAAAACCACGCCAAGGGATCTAAAGCTGTTATCAGTCTGATAATGAAAAAAACCACGCCAAGGAATCTAAAGCTGTTATCAGTCTGATAATGAAAAAAAACACGCCAAGGGATCTAAAGCTGTTATCAGTCTGATAATGAAAAAATCCACGATTAAAAATCGAAAGCTGTTGTCAGTCTGATAATGAAAAAATCCACGATTAAAAATCTAAAGCTGTTATCAGTCTGATAATGAAAAAATCCACGATTAAAAATCTAAAGCTGTTATCAGTCTGATAATGTAAAAAACCACGCCAAGGGATCTAAAGCTGTTATCAGTCTGATAATGAAAAAAACCACGCCAAGGAATCTAAAGCTGTTATCAGTCTGATAATGAAAAACACATAAGATATGGACACATGTTAGGCATATAGATTGAAAAAGTTGAAATATATTAAAAATAAAGTGAAAAAGTATTTTAAATATTTTTCAAATATTGTATTGTTTGACTTTACTTGAAAGGTGATTGAAAAATGGAAAAGAACTCAGGAAAAACTTATATTTGTACAAGCATCCACTTTAAAGGTGGTGTGGGCAAAACAACATCTACGGTGAATTGTGCTGCTAAGCTTGGAAAATTAGGTTATACGGTTTTAGTAATCGACTTAGATAGCCAACGTAATGCAACAAAACATATTTCAAATGTTCCAGATATTAACGATATAGATGGCACTCTAAAAGATATTTTTGAAAACTATAAAACAATTAACATTCACGATGTTATACAAGGTCCAGATAAAACCAACTTTGAAAATGTGTCTTTGATTGCTTGTGCTAATAACATTCGTGATGTTGAAATCAATATTCAGCGTTCTAGTCCAGTTCCTAATGAAATTATTAGAAGTGTATTAAGAAAGATAAAAGGGGATTTCGACTTTATTTTGTTAGATTGTCCACCGCGAATGGAAACTCTAACTTTTAATGCTTTGTTAGCATCAAACAGTTTATTAATTCCATTACAGGGTGAATACAGTATTCAGGGTTTGGAAGATATACTTAACTCTATGGATGACTTAGAGACAAGCAATCCAGATTTAAAAATTCTATCGCCAGTACTAAACTTTTATAACAAGCGTAATACAGTGGATCTTACCTTGGCTGAAGATATTCGCAATGAATATGCTCAACCAAAATTGCAAGAAAAACTGGTAAATAAGGAATTAATCTGTATTCCAAATGCTACGGTTTTTAGTCAAGCATCATATG
This sequence comes from Acinetobacter sp. AB03, assembly GCF_058107045.1. Classification (NCBI taxonomy): domain Bacteria; kingdom Pseudomonadati; phylum Pseudomonadota; class Gammaproteobacteria; order Moraxellales; family Moraxellaceae; genus Acinetobacter; species Acinetobacter sp. AB03. The sequence goes on from NZ_JBUEBA010000039.1 coordinate 77,463, forward strand.
TTAAGTGTTCCGTATTTGATCTGGATGCTGGAAAAGAAACACCAGCAAAACAAGCAATTAATCAACTTGTAGATCTAATGGTTTCTGAATACAAAAAATTATAAGGTGCTGATATGAACTTTAAAGATAAAGTAAAAAGCATGAAAAAAACATCTGTTGCTAATGCAACAGGGAGTGATGCTCAAGTTACTGATGTAAAAGAAAATACAGCGACTCCAACCATAGAAGAGGGGAGTCTTAACCCACTAGCTAAGCGAGAAACAAAAAATATTGTTAGCGGATCTCATTTAGAATCAATCGACATTGATTTAATTGATCCATCACCTTATCAACCACGTATCATGAATAAACGTGTATATGAGAAGTTGCCAATTTTGGCTGCTGATATAGAAACTAATGGACAAATTAACCCGATTACAGTTCGACAGAAGGGTAATCGTTACGAGTTAATTGCTGGTGAGAGACGTTTTAGAGCAATTAAAGAGATTTTAAAGCTCAAGAGAATTACTGCTTTAGTTAAAACATCTATGAATGATGATAAAGCTGCTATAACAGCTTTATTGGATAATACTGCTAGACAAAATCTTTCAGATTTTGAAAGCATATTAAAAATCAAGCAATTATGTGAAGAGTTTGGTTATCCTTTTGAAAGTTATGAATTTGTTACTGAAAAATTTGCGATTGATAAGTCGAAGTATTTCCGTCTCAAATATATTCTAGACTTACCTGAGTTCATTTTGGACTCTTTGAACGAAGATCCTGAGCTAATTTCTGGATATATTGCTCAAGAAGTGAATACCGCAATAAATAAAGCTTTAGAAACTAAAACTGAAAAAGCAATTTTCGACTTGTTAAGACCAGAATGGGATAAATACGTTGAAGAATTTAAATCCACGGGCAAGCGTCATAAAGGATTTATAGCTATTTTGAGTGAAGAAGAAAAAGCAAATAAGGCGACTAAGCCTGAAAAAACTGAAGAAGCTACTACTGAAGAACAACCGAGTAAGATTAAATTCGATTTTAAGACAGATAAGGGCGTTAAATTTGGTTCTATGAGTTCTGAATGTGGTACCAAAGGTAAGAGTGTACTTAAGTTGCGAGTAGCCTTGGATGCAGATATTACAGAAGAGAAAGCTAGAAAAATTGAAGAGTTTTTTAAGAGCTTGAATGATTGAAGTTTCAAAACTTTGAATTAAAAAAACCGGCATTGCCGGTTTTTTTTATAATAGATCTGGATTAAAAGTCTGGTTAAGCCAATCCGAACTACTTGGATTGGTTACTGGTTTTGATTCAGATACGTTTTGACTTGGTTTAGCATTGTTAATTTCGGACGTTTCGGTATTTTGAGATGTTTCAACGGTAGGGGAGTGGTCCTGAATGTTTTTATGTTCAGTATGTTTAGCTTCCTTTATCTTAACTGCTTTTTGAACAGGAACCTCCTTGCTCTTGATAGAATTAGTTACGGGCTTTTTAGGTGATTGTTCAATTTGCTCCTTACTACTTTCTGGTATTTGTATGGATATATGATCAAGATACTTTTTTTCAAGATATTCAATATCGTACACATAGTAAGCAGTATTAAACTTGGTGTATGTTTCAACACAAGTACTTAAGCCAAACCTTAATAGGAAAGAATTGACAGAATATAGGCTTGCCATATCCTCATTAACTTCATACAACTTATAAAGGTATGAAAGCTCAATTAGAACCGCTATACCAGCATGTAAAACAGCAGTTATGTAATTTCTACGAAGCTTTCCTTGAGGATGTTTTTTAATTGAATTAAATAGTTTTTGATTTGCATTTTTATCTATTTTCATTCGTACAGGCTGTGCAAACGTCTCGTCTATTTCATTTTGCACTGGCGCATTTAGAAAAATCTTCTGCTTGTCAGTACAAAAGATAAATCCTAAATACAGCAGACTTAAACTAAAAGCGTTTAAGTCTAGACCTGGTAGATTTCTATTAACACTACTAATCACATCAAGATCTTCTCTTGTTAAGTGAATTAATTGATAGGATAGTTGTATGTAGTTTGAATCTGTCATTTGATTTCTGCGTACATTTTATACATGTATTTAGCTAACTTATATAAACCTTTAGCATTGGCATACTCTGGTGATTCAGCGATTCTTACGTTCGGTAAGTCGTACTTTTCTTTAATCTCTTTTTCAAGAAAAGCTGCACCGCCTCCACAAAATAATACTAATGCTAAATCATCGCCTCCACCGATCTGTTTAGAGATAAAGTTATTTAATTCGATCATGAATTCGTTTTTAGCTTGCTGAATTAAATCTGTAATATCTTTGGCTTGAGATCCTATACCATAAGTTCCAGATTTTAGTGCGAAATCTAGCCAGTTAGCGTTAACTGTTTTATAGCCAGATTCAAGAATTAAGCTAGTGATTCGTTCATAGATGGTAAGAATACCAAGGTTACGTGATGTAGAACGATGGCCATCAAGCATGTTTCCTCCATCTAATGTGACTACAATATCAGTGGTTTTACCGCCAATATCGATTACAGCACATTCAGAACTTATTAAAAGATCACTATCTTCTGAACCGTTTCCGTGTACATCAATAATCTCATTAAAATAAGCTGTTTGAGCTTCACATTTAACAATATGTCTTTTAATGATATTAAGCGGTTTACCAGCTTTATGATCTTTTAAGTTGAAGCAAACATCACCATTGAGTAGAAAATTAGTTTTCATATCAATAAGTGGCATGTTTTTGGTTTTTTCAGGTGTGTAATAGCGACTAACAGGAAGTGAAGTAGCGATTGCAAACGCTCTACCATCATATGTTCCGATATGGTCAATATAGGCCTTAATTGCCTGGTGTATTAGTGCCTTGTTATATTCAGATGTCGGGTATTCGTCTGTTCTGGTATCCAGAGGAACACTACTATTGATCTTCTTACCAACTGTATAAAAGTTTTCATTAACTTTAACCACATAATAGTCAGTAGAATCCTCTTCGCCAGTGAGGACTTTTCCTGAATAAGCAATACTAGGAATAGTCAGTTTGATTTCATTTCCATCTTGATCTAGACCAGCATAAAGCTTTGTACCGCCATGTCCATCATCAATACCTAGAACAATATAACGTTCTTCAATCGCTGGTTTTTCATTTTGAGTATTTTTCATAAGTTTACCTTTCAATTTTTCAAGATTTACAACGAGTAACGTCTTCTACCGCGTCTAGTGTATTTATTGCCCCCAAAAACTAAGCGTCTAAGAGCAGAGGGGATATAGCTGTATTTGTATTTAAATACTTTTTCAATAACCAATGTTGCTACTATCAAGCCGATGAAAAGCATAAGTTTGAACAAGGAAAACTTAATAACAACAGCTAGAAAAGGTATAAACAAATATCCGTTTAAACCGCCCCATAGGATTAGATTTAATCTAAATTGCGACCAGTGTGCATATTGATCATCCATATTCGCCTCTTAATAAATCAGTTTGTAATAGTAGTCTTCATGCAAACGACCAGCTTTGAGTAGATCGTCAGCTTGTTTCCTGAAACTCTTACTGATGTTTGGATCTGAACCATCAGAATTAATCATTAACTCTCGAATAAACTTCTGTTGAGCATGAATATCATCAATTAAAAGCAATTCTTCTTTCAGTTGAGGTGATAAAATTAAGTGTTCCCTTACAGCAAATACCTTGCCGTTCACATCTTTAACAAGACGTTGAGCAATCAATGTATAAACTGAACCAATAATGTCAGCTGCAGCCTGAAGATGTTCTTCATGCTTAAAGCGCTTCAACATACGTGGAATAATTTTGTCTACGGTGGTTGCGTGAACCGTTGCAAAAACAGGGTGGCCAGTTAAAGAAAGTTCTAGAGCTGCAGAAATTGTTTCTTTATCTCGCAATTCACCGATTTCAACTGCAGCAGGACGTCTACGCATCGCCTCTCTATTTGCATCCGCAAAAGTCTCGAAGTTATTGGGGATTTCGCTTTGACTAACAATACTGTGTGTGCTTTCAATTGCGTCATACTCGTATTCGATAGGCTCGTTGTGAGTCAAAATATTTCCACGAATATGAGTATTATTTTCCAACACATAGCGAATATTTGAAGCTAGTGTTGTACTTTTACCAGAACCAGTGATACCGCCAATGATGTAGCAACCATTGTGAGGTAGCGATCTTTTAATGAAATCTTCATCTAAACCCACTTTTGAAAAGTGAGGGGGAATGCCAGAAATTGTACGTAACGTTATCTGAAAAGAATCTCCAGATCCACGATACGAAGTTCGAGATACGTTCACACGAAAGTTATAACGAGTTTCCTTACCTGAAGCGTCTTTCTGCAGAATACGATATGCCTTATTAATAAACTTATTATTAATAAGGACTAAGTAGGCATTTTCATCAGCAATCGTTCTTAGGATGTGTAGAGCTTCATCACGATTGATAATACGGTGTGTTAACGAATATAACTCCAAGTCTTTCATCATTGTGATGGGGCGATCTGGACTAATGAAAATATCTGAAGCACCATGAGCTAATGCTTCATATAGAAGACTTTCAAATTCATCGCGACTTTTAAACCCTTGTTTCGGATCTTTGTATGTCGTTATGGCTGTTAATGTAGCCAAACCAAAACCACGGCTAGAATCGTAGTCTTTGCGAATGTCTTTGGTAGCTGTCAGAATCTTATTTTCAGATCCTTTAATCTTGTTAACATCAAATAATGCAGATTTTGCTTTTAATGTCGAAACCTTCATTTGCATTTAAAACTTCCAATTGAGTTAGCGAACTTAAGGTTCGCTAACAAGGTTAATTTTTGGAATTTGATAGCTAGGTGCAATTTGTTCAGGTTGGAGAATTGGTTTCCAAGTTTCAATATTTGAATTGAACTGCGGTAATTGTTGGATTTGAAGCAATTTCATATCAAGAGCAATAGTGTCTTGTGTAGAAGAAACAGCCAGTGATTGACTGCTAATTGCTGGCATTGATAACTTGCCCTCTAAAACAAACTTATGGAAAGTAACCATCCCCAAATAATCTCGTTTAAGACGATCTACTGCATCTTCAACAATATTTCGGCCCTCAACTAAACCCATTTCATAAGACTTAGCAGCAGTCTCTTTCCATATTTTTCGTTCTTGTTCGTTAGCTGGTAACATTTCTTTCGGAATGAAAGTCACGTAATCAACATTGCTATCAAGTGTAGGGAAAACAAGGTACTGACGCCAATCAGGTGCACGATTACTGAAACGAGCTTGTTTCAAGATTTTATAAGTCTGCTTAGTCGTCTTGTACGACATGGCATTAGGTGTCTCAGTTACATCTTTTGATTCAATAATAACCGGGGGAACAACAACATCTTTGATCATGTAAGGTTTAAAGTTAAAGATTGTATCAAGGTTACGCTCTTGGCTTTTGATGACCTCACGAGCGTTGCTTAAATAAGTATTGATCCCTAACTTAATACCTTTTTGCTTAACTAATTCAAGCATGGCTTCATAACGAGCTTGCTGTTCAACATTACTAACATGAACTTCTAAAGAAGACTGGTTAGATGGGTTTAGTAGCTCTTGTAATGAAGCATTATTAGAGTAGTCCATAAAAACTCCAGATATGTATAAAAGGATTTAAAGGGTATTAGTTATAAGTCAATAAAATACTTTTATTTTGATGATCTAGAGTTATCGAAGCAGTATTTAAATATGCAGAAACATCGCGTAAAGCTTCTACACCAGTAAGACGCTTTTTATTAAAATTAACAATTGGAAGCTCATGAGTAGGACCAGCTTCTACAAAACGGTATCCGTATTGGCTAGAAATACTTTTAATTAAAGGTATTGGATCGCCTATGTAGTCGATATTTAAAAGGTCATGGTTGATGCTACCTTGTTTCTTCTGAACAGTTTGCATTTGAATTGCAGAAGAGTTCTTTAAGTTCTGTTGTGCAATTAAAGCCTCTTGAGATGCTTCAGATATAATAGATAAAGGGCTTGCTACGTTTAATTGAGTTACATCACGACTAGCACACCCAGACATCATTAAACCAATTGCAAGAACGCTTAAAAGCTTTTTATTGTGCTTCATTTTTACTCCAGATTAAGTGGGTATAAAGACAAAATGATTTTAGTCTAAAAACTATTAAAATGCACTTTTTTAATTATAAAAAATCCCTTAAAAGGTATAAAGCCGACTTTTAGGCACTCGCTTAAACCTAATTTATAAGCTTTAACGTATATCTAAGGGCGTTCTTCAGGCAGTCGTACCTGGCCTAAACAAGACAAATCTGTAAAAAATACTCTTTTTAAGTGCATTGTCTGTCCAAAACAATGCTTTTTTTTAGTAGTACTTATCTGAAATGGAAATACAACGTACTTTTTTCAATCAATTATAGAGAGTAAATGAGCTCTTATAGTTTGCTAGACATCTTTTATATTCCTTTATAGTCTTATTCTTTCTTTTTATTATCTTTTCTATTCTTTTTTGTTCTTTTTTTAGAATATAATTTATACAGAAAATAACAAAGTACATTTATTCTTTTTTTAATTAAAATATTGTTAATACTGTAATTTATATTTTACAGTATAGAAGTATATTAATAAAGATGTTTATATGCTTTTTTTAATTAATATTAAAAATATTATTGGTGATAATACAATTTATTTATAAGCCAGCTTCTTTAATATTAAATAAATTGATAAAAACTGTTTGAAAAAAAATGCATCTTGGTATATACCATTCCTAATTTAAAAGTTTAAAGTCATTAAAACTGCTACTTATAAAAACCTACCTTATGGTTTAGTGCTGTGCATCTTAAATATAAAGATTTGACACCTTAAACACCAATTAAACTGCAATAATGATAGGCTTAGATCGTATTTTTCCCTAAAAATTTAAGGCATCACAACTGGCAAAAGACTATTGAAACTATGCATATCAAGCACTTCACTGTAAAAAAGGTCCACTGTGTTTTTATGATTTCTCAACTTCATTTTTTTGATTTTTCCACTGTACTAACAAGAGAGGAGTCAAAAAAGACATTTGCATTTATTGGGCTTAAAAGTGAAAAACATTTTGCTTAAAGTGAAAAACGTTTTAACGAGTACTTTTAGAAAGGTGTTTAACGTTGTAGTATGTGCTCATGTTTTGCATGTGGATTAAGGGTGGTAGTGGTGAGCAGTTTTGAGAATCCTAATAGCTATCCAAAGACATTAAAAGAATACACAAGTCGTATAGAAGATTTTCCGTATTCTACTAAGACTAAATATGATATTGAGCTTAAGCAAAAGATTGATAAACATTTAGATAGTTCAGAGCTAGATTTAAAAATGTTATATGAAAACATATATTCTGAATTTAAAACTAAATCTGAAAATGGTTATTACGCGGAATCTACATTTAGAACATATCGTGCATATTTAGTGTATGGAATCGGTCTAAAGCTTAATGAGTTAAATAATGGCTCTATTAATGATGAAGATATAGATGCTGGTTTTGATGAATATTTTTTAGAAGAATTATATTTAAGAATCATTAACACAAAATATACAGCTAATAAGGACAAACCTAAGCGTACTTCTGAGCTGAAAACAAAGTACTTTGAACGCACGTTTTACAACTACTTGGTAAGAGAATTCGAGCATAAGAACGAGAGTAACACCAGGGTTAGTGAGTTTGATCGGATGATGGTTGCTTTTGTTGATGCCAATCTTGTTGTTGGATTGCGTCCTGTTGAGTGGTTTTCCGTTTCATTCTGTTGTGCAGTAAAAGGACCAAAACTGATCATGATTGTGGAAAATGGCAAGGCTACACATGGTCGGGCTAATGGACTTAAAAGGTATTTAATACTTGATGACCTTAAACATGAAGATCAAGAAAAGATATACCTTTATTGGAACTTGCTAAATAGGTATGTGAGAAAGGTATCTAGTTTAAATAAAAGTAGTGGCTATACCTTTGGATGGGATGAAAAACAGACTTTTATTAAAATACTGCAAGAGCGTTTACGTTTAAGTTATATCAATTACTTTAAGCTTAGAGGCAAGGTTTTAACTAATGAAGATCAACGACCTACTTTATACAGTACAAGGCATCAATGTATTGCAAATGCTAAGGTAAAGGGTATTGATAAGTTTGTGATAGCCGGTGCTTTTGGACATGCTGGTAAAGATACTGCTTCTAACTTTTATGGGCGAAAGTGGAGAGGCCATAGTGGTTTTAGTATAAAGCCTACTTTAGATTCTATTGAAAACGTTAATGGTAGCCATGAATTTGTTAAAACACTTTTAGCTAATAACCTAGATACCTTTTATTATTTTGATCTTAATATAGCAAATGAGTTTAATACCGACTATTATAAGGACGAATTAAAGTCGGGTTTAGTGATTGACTAAATGGATAACTCTAAAACTAATTTGACTACTTCAACATGGGGTTCTCCTTACGCTGAAGTATCAATAATAGGTAAAAGAAAATACGCAAGGCTTTTAAGAGTGTTGGTTAGTACGTTTGCCTCATTGTGCATTTTAACCGTTTTAACAACGCTTAGTTTTGTAGCTTTTAAACTCACCACAACAGATTTTGAATCTTTGGTTTTTGATGACGGCACACCAGTTAAGTGTGTGCTTAGCTCTAAATCAGATCGTCCAATTCCATCTGTTATATATCAGCCAGCGAAATAGGAGTGCTGTTGTGTCTAAAGACAAATCTAATGAAAACGCTGAAATAGGTTCTTGTGATCCTAGTCTTTGGCTCAGAAAACAGGTGGATGAAAAAGATAAGGAGATTGCAAAGTTAAGACGATGGCTTGTTTTCGTGTTTTTCGCTTTTATCGTGAGTGCTGTTCTTGCGATGATTATTTTTGCTGCCTTTAATGCATACCCAAAAGTCAAAGCTGTTCAAACAGTAGATAACTCGGTTATCTGTCCAATCGAAGCATCAAAAAACCCTCGCGTTACTGACGTTGTTATTTCTGAATTCGGTAAGAGTGCAATTCTTTCTGTCTACAACTTTGATTTCTTGAACTGGCGTGACGTTATTAACAATGCTGGTTCAATGTATTTCACTGAGGGCGGTAAAGATTCATTGATGAAGCAAATCGCTCAATCACAAACAGTTGGCACAATCGTACAAAACAACCTAACGATGCGAACTACTGCTACTGATGTTCCACAAATCGAAAACCGTGATTTACATGCTGCAGAACCTAGTTGGACTGTTCGTGTTCCTATCACTACTCAATTCTTCTTAGGTGACAAACAACCTAAAGAGACTCACCGCTTCATTGCGACAGTTACTATTGTTGAGCATCCACGTTCTTATCTGAACTACAACGGTATTGCTGTTAAGACAATTACGTTAACTCCAGCGCGTTAATTGGATGATACTTATGAAATTGAAAAAATTATCTTTGGCTCTTTTTGCTTCTACTGCATTAACTACAATAGTTAATGCTGCTGATATGCCTCCGAATACTTTTGCGGATGCTCAATCTCCTTTGGTTGCACCTGAGGTAGTTGATACAGCATCGGAAATTGACAGACAGGTTCACAATCTTGTTGGTTTGCAGTTCACACCTGAGCAAACAAAAATAGTTAAAGGACTTTTGTTGCAACAAAAACGAAGCCTTTCTAGTCCTTATGTAAATACGCCACAAGCGAAAACCCGTAGTTTGGGTATTTCATTAAACCCTGGTGAGGAACCGCCAGTAATTCGTTTAAGCGCTGGCATGCTATCTACTATTGTCTTTACCGATTCTTCAGGAAATCCATGGAACATTGAAAAGATTTCTTTGGACCGTGGACGTTTCTCAGATGGCTTAGGTGAGCAAAACGAAAAAGAGCCAGACGAAATCCCTGAAACTAACATCCTTTCAATCGAACCATTAGATCCAGCTGCTTTCGGAAACGTAACGGTCACATTAAAGGGATTGGGTGCTCCAGTAATTTTGATGTTAGCTACTGGCCAACGTGATTTAGATGTTCGTGTAGACGCACGTATACCTGGTCGAAGCCCAACAGCCAAAGCTATGTATTCAACAGGCAATCAAACATCGATTATTCCAGATGGTGTGAGTTTGCAATTTATGGATGGCTTAGCGCCTGAGGGTGCTGTTGAAATGCGAACTGATAGTCCTAATGTCCGTGCTTGGAAGTTTGGTGGCTATATATATGTGCGTAGTAACTTTGGTGTTATTCAACCAGCCTTTTTGAGTTCTTTCCGCGCTAACAACGGTATGAAGATCTTCCGTTATGAAGATTCTGAAGATCTGAAGTACATCACATTTTCAACGACTGGCGGTACACCTAAAACTGTTTACCTCGAAGACGCATTTTAAGTCATTAAGTGAGAATTAAAAATGGATTCAACGAACCAACAAAATAACCCGAATGACATTGAAGAGAATTCTAGTCGTAGCACTGAAGTAGGTACTACCGATGAAACTATTATTTCTGCAAACCAAGTTCATTCAGAAGAAGACCAACCTAAAAAACTGAAAAATACAAGTATTAAAACTGCTAACAAAAAACGTGTTTTTGCAGATACGCGCTTTCGCGTTGTTGCAATTATTGGTTTGGTAGTAGTTGGTGGATTAGGTTTTTTTATGTTTAACCCAATGGGGAAAAGTGACCAACTAGCTTTAGATAATCAGGTTGCTATTGCTACACCAGAAATCCAAGGACAGGGTACAAATGTTATCCCTCCTGAATACGTAGAATATGAACGTCAAAAACAAGCTGAAGAAGCTGCTCGAGCTGGCAAAAATGGTGAAAGCTATTTGCCCGAATTTAAAACAGTTGCAACACAAGATCCAAACGGCGATCTGAACGATCAGAATTTTATTACAGGTCCAAATGGGCAACCTGTAAACGGTTCTGCAACAGGTGGTACACCAAATATTACGCTTGAACTTGACCAGATGGCCAGAGCTAATATGGCAAATCAAGGTGGTGCATTACCTCAACCAACTAGCGGTGGTCTACCACAACAACCACAAACACAAAACGGTGCTAATCAAAACGCACCGATTTATCAAACTAACTACGCGCAACAATATGAACATGCTTCATCTGCTGCTAATGATGTTGCTAATGTATATAGCCAACAAGCAGCTGCTTATGCAGAATGTAATGCTGCAACGCGTGAATTAAGTCAAACTGCTTTTGTTGATCAACTTGCTGCGTTTTCTAATACAAAGAACAAGGTCAACGGATATTCAACATATAAATATTCACACAACACTAAAGCATCGGAAGGGCAACAAAACCTTGGAAGCTTGAACGTTGCGAATACGACTAGCGAATCTACTAAAGGACTAGCAATCATTAAAGCTGGTACAACAATGAAAGCGCGTTTAGATACAGGTGTGAATACTGATAAAGGTAAAAACCTATTTGCTACTGTTATTGGCGGTAAATTTAACGGCGCAAAACTTATTGGTACTGTTGGTCTGAATACTGCGGATATTGAATTTAACTTTACCCGTATGTTGTTTAAGGGCGAAGAGTATGCAATCCAAGTACGAGCTTTAACTCTTGGAACAAAACAATCGGGCATGGCTGATAAAGTCCAAAAACACACTTTGCAAAAGCTTGGCGGTATGGTTACTGCTGGAATCTTTGAGGGTTACGGACAAGCCTATCAAAACATTGGTACAACCCAAATCACAAATACTGGCAATGTTGTAAGCACGAAGGAAGAGCCAAACGATAAAGAAATTGCCGGGAACATCATTGGTAACGTTGGTACGGAAATGGCGAACATGGCACGTACATCAACAGTTCGACCAACTACGTATATCGTTAACAGCGGAAAAGTATTTGAAGTCTTTTTTGATGCTGACGTAACAACACCGAAAAGTAAGGGGTAAGCGAAATGTCTGATAATCAAATGACTGCTGAACAGGCAAAGAAAAATCTAAAAGATGCTGAAGGCAAACCCCAAAAAGGCGAAGGTCGTGCGAAGGGTGGTATTCCTCCAAAACTTCTTATTGTTATTGGTGTTATTGCCTTAATTATGATTGGTACTTTCTTTTGGATACAAATGAGTAAACCAAAAGACGTCAGCACGGCAGTTGCTCCAGAACAAACACCAGAATCCATTGATACTGTTGGTCAAGGCATTCAACAAACACAAGCAACATACAATCAAAATCAACAACCTTTAAAGGACAATAGTATTGCTGATGATACGGCGTTCATTGTTGATGAAAATATTGTGTTTAAAGATCCTACCACTGGTCAATACATGATTATGTACAAATCCATGTCGTATCCGATTGATTCTGATCTAGGAATAGAGGCAATTAACTTCTATCAAAGTCAGGGTACGAATGCACTTATTTTATTACAACGTTTGAAAGAAAAAGAGCAAGCGCATGGGCAAGTACAAAACGGCGAACAAACTGCAGTTGCTCAATCAGAAACCATAATCAAAAATGAACAACTGAAAGCTGAAAATGACGATCTTAAAAACCTTGTTGAATTGCAAGAACAGGCAATTAAGGAATTAAAGACTAGTTTAATCAAAATAGCTAAAGACCAGACTAAGCAAAAGGCTTTAAGTACATCGGGATCTAAAACCTTATCAATTCCAAAAGGTGCAAAACGCTTGGATGCTTTTGCGGTTGTAGGCGATCGCGCTTGGATGACAGATTCTCAAAACCATACATATACAGTCTATGTAGGTCAGAAGATGCCAGACAATCGCACGGTCTATGCTGTTGACGAAAACGAACAAGCCATTTGGGTGAAATAAGGAAAATAGCGTGGATGCATTAGATATAGTTAAAGCGATATTAAACATATACGGTCCACTACTAAGCTTTATACGCATTTGCTTTGTTGTAACGGGGTTGGTGATTACTGGCACGGCGCTTTTTGACTTAGTGCAAGCATCATCACCTCAACAAAAGTTCTTTGGTCATGGAATGAAAGAGCCTACCACTGGTGGGGCATTGTTGAAGATTCTTATCGGTGGTGCTTTTGCATCACTTGGATATGACGGATATATCATTGGTGCACTAGGTTCTTCATTGTTTGGTGGTAATGGCATAGAACTTGTAACGGTACAAAGTTACTTGCCTGATGCTGGTGCTAATGATTTAGGTGCATATATCGTTACGGCGGTTGTAGGTTTTACGCAACTGGTAGGGATTATAGCCGTAGCTCGTGGCTTATATGGTTTTGTAGAGAAAATTGATGCTCAAGGCAATGCGACATACCGCAAAGCATGGGTTTTAATTATAACAGGTGTATTATGCGTATACGTTCAGGACGTACACGATGTCTTTGTTAATACCTTTGGAACACAAATAGGAGGAACCTTTTTTACAATATTTTAAACAATCTTCTTAAAATAGGGTGAGAGTTTCTTAAAAACCTTGTATAAGATATTGAAGATATTTAACGAGAAGTTTAAAATTAAGCAACTTAAAGCAATAGGGTTTTAAGAATGTTTAATTACAGTGCGGAGATTAGCTCCCGTATATTAAATAAAAGGAAAATGACAATGGTATCATTAGTAAAACACTCAGTTCGCACTGTAAAAGCGACTGCATTCCGCGCAAAAGTAATGTTTTTAGCTTTTGTTTCTGCATTAATGGGTCAAGTTGCATATGCAAACACTGGCACATGGAACCCAGGTGGTACAGCTTACGGAAAACACGCTGCTGGTTCTGATGCGAATGAAATCTTAGGCCGTGGTGAAACATTAGGTCAAAACGTTTATAAATTCTTAATCGTAGTGTTCATGGTGCTTGGTTTAGGCTTAGTTGGTACTGGTTTGTATATGATGTATACATCAGAAGAAGATCAACAAAAGAAAAAGAAAACTGCTTGGATCTGTATTGGTGTGGGTGGTGCGTTATCAATCGTAGGCTTCATCATGTTCTCTGCTGCGAACACTATTACTGGTAAAGCGTAATACAATAATAAATAAGTTTAAAAGCGTGGCTTAGGCTGCGCTTTTTTTATTTTAAAAATAGTATATACATGTTTTAATTAGACCTTACTTAATAGTATTAAGGGGTTTAAGTGAAACATATAAACCGTAAGTTTGGTATTTTAAGACCTATTAACGGCGTAAACGACAAGCAAGAGATACGTCAAGATAAAACTATCCATGATGGTTTTAAAACCAATGAGACAATAAAGCAAATAATGTCTTCACAACCAGCTAAATGCTATTTTTGTGATTTCTATGACGAATACTTTTTAGAGCCACATCACTTAGACGGCGATCATAGCAACCATACGGCTGAGAACATTGTAGCGGTCTGTACGCTATGCCATGCACAAAACCACATCTTTGCACTATCACTGGAAAAGAAAGCTGAAATATGCGTATTGAGTACGAACATACCTCAAGAGATCTTTAATCAATATCAACGTGCATTACTGGTGTTATCGCATAAGTCTGACAACCAAGATCCTGAGCTTGCTAAGTTCGCACGGCGACATCGCCAAAGCTTGCTTGTAGAGCCGTTAAAGCGCCATCAACGCCCTAATCCTACAAAGATGTCTGAAGCAGAATACGCACGTAATATGTTTGAGGATATACAGGCGTTTAATGCGATTAAGACACGAACCCAAACAATTGATACCCAACTGTACTTCACGGACATTAAGTTCAACACAATGGCTGAATATGAAGAAGCCAAGCAAGAAGATATGTTGGTAGCGAACGTTGATTACGTAGACCAGCTCCGCAAGTACAAAGAGTGGTATTTGAATGCCATCAAAGAGAATAAAAACTTTTCTTTGTATCAACTCGCAAAAGCTTTGGAAAAGGTATCAGACGAAGCATACGAGAGCTTTAATCTGCCAAACCACTACATAGTATTTTCCCCGAATATCTTTACTGACGAGCAGTATGAGTACTACCAAACACTAGATGTATTTAAGGGTTTGGGTGATAAGTGAGTTCACATAAATGACAGAATGCTTAACAGATACCGAATACATAGATATGAGCTTAGAAGACGTTATATCGGGCATAGTGTTACAGCCATTTAAGCCTGACATAGTGAATGATATAGCGGTATTGGATAGCGTATTTGAGACGGACATATTGAATGATGATGAATACTCATTTATTGGTCCATACATCTACAAATATTGGGAACTTGGGATAGATGCACTACCAAAGGAAACGCACGATCAGCTATCGATATTTCGCTTATGCGTTATAGGTACTGAGGCTTTCAACTTCCTGAACGATTTGTATATACCAACGACACGCGACACTGGTCATACATCTAACACGCTAATGCTACTCTATGTTGTACATATAGCGATAGGGAATCAGACAACAACTGGTGAAGACTCAACGGGGCATTTTCAAGATCCACTGATTAAAGCGCTACTGTTGATGAATATCCCCGTTAACAGCGATTGTTTGCTGTTGGATGACACTTTGGTACACCTAAACAAAATAACGGCGCTGAGTGGCTTAGACGTTGAAATACAGGTTAAGCAAAGTGTGAGTGTGAAGCATAAGAAATTACTGAGCACCAACTTTGGATTTGACAATCCATTATCAATTATAAGCGTTTTGGAACAAAAGAAACTGTCTGAAGAACTGACACGCTACTTTCCGATGATACATCTACCAACGTCCGTAGAAGATGCGACAAACCAGATAGATACGGGCAACTTAAAAATGAGTTCGCTGCAATCTTTTTGTATATACCAAAACTTAAAGCTATCGGTGTCTAAAGTTTTCCACGAACAGGGCTTATACCAGAACAAAGAGATCTACATAGAGCTTGATAAGGTTCACTTCCAACTTAAAAATACAGGTTCCTTAAACTTCAAGGTGGGTACTTTAGGGGAAAACCAAGAGGTTTTAGAAATGGCGTTTTGGCAACTGCTTAATAAGGGTTTAGTGTTTGATCTAAATAGTTTTAAGAAGTATGTCGAATTAAAAGAGGACGAAACCGTTAAAACTGATGTATTTACTAATTCAAAAAATGATAATATCCCTTTTAACAGTACCTTCTATGAGCTTTTATTAAGGTTGGTTTTAGATACAAGCTTAAAACCCTCTGTTAAAAGTCTTGAGGTCGCAATTCAAAATAAGGATTTCGACAGTGCGATTAACGTTTTAAGAGAATTACCATTTTTTAGTGCTTAATGCTTAAAGGCATGTCTAATCAAAGATAGACGTAGAAAGGTGAATTAATAAAGGTGTTTAAATGAGTAAGAAGAAAGCTGAGAAGTCTGGTTATAAAAAGACTGGTTACTCCAAGATTGAAATTATATTGATGTTATTCCTACAAAGCATGAAAGCTGACGTGGAGGATTATTGCGATTTAGAAACAGTATCGGACGAACATACGTTTGTCACAAAAACTGGTGCAATGATTACGATCATCGAATATAAGGGGATTAAGAGTTTAATTAGTGGTGATGCATTCAGCCGTCAAATTGGTTTGATGACGAGCAACATGCGTAACTACTTCAAAGACCGTGGACATACGATTCATCTAGCGTTCAAAGTAGACCATGAGACGCCATACGCGATTCATGACTTGAACGCCATGCAAAAGGCGACCACGGCGCGTTGTGCGATGAATCTAGACATCATCATTGATGAAATGACAGAAACCATTTCAGGCGGTGTATTTAACGAAAGCTGTTATATCGCTTTAATCTCTGAGCCAACCTTACTATCGCCAATCGATAAAGCTCAAGACTCAAAAAACCGTAAAAAGCTACTGTCGCAAATTACAATGCCAAGTACGGTCAATGCTCAAGACATGCTTAAATCATCGGACAGCTTATACGTACACCATGAGTCTTTTGTCTCACAATTCTTAAACTCACTCTCAACTGAAGAATTTCCAGCAATCTATGAAGTATTGAATGTTGTTGAAGCTGGTCTAACGATTAAAAAACAAATTGCCTCACATTCAACTTCAGATGACTTCACCTTGTCTGTGCCGATGTTGAATACACGCTTACCGATGCGTTGGAAAGAAATACCATCAGAAGATGATGCGTCACACGTTTTGTATCAACCGATCTCAGAACAACTCATGACGAATGCGATCTTACCTGGTACAAGTCAAGGTTCATTCTATCCAGTGGGAAGTGTTATCACTGACGGCGTTGTATATGCGCCATTGATGGTAGATATATATCCAGCGAAGACGAATACGTTTGAAACGCTATTCCGCTTATTACACCAGGCCAAAACGCACGACACTAGCGGTAACATCCGTTCTATCCCATATGCGGTGAGTTACTGTATTACTGGTGATGGTATGGCTGGAACCATGATGAAACGCACGTTATCAAGCGTTATTCACTTTATGACGGCACAAAACAAAGCCATTCGTAATGCTGGTAACATTTTGATGGCCACTAAAAATGACCTAGATCAAGTAGACACTGTTGCTGGTCTGCAAATGACCATGATGACATGGGCACCGAATACCGAAGATGGTGTAAACATTCTTGTAGGACGGCGCCAAAAGCTTTGGAAGAGTTTTGAAGCGTGGGGCGGTGCAAAAGTCATGGAACAGGCTGGCGATCCTATTTTGACTTGGGCATCACATATACCGGGCTTGATGGTACGTAATCACGCACCTATTTCACCAGCGCCGTTGTTTGATGTGTTCTACATGTTACCGCTGACACGTATTAACTCACCATTCCATAAAGGGCATCAGCTCAACAAAACCTTGGACGGTAAACTGATTATTCTTGATTCGTTCTCAAATGAAGTGACTGTATGGACGACTATTAACATTGGTAAACCGGGTACGGGTAAATCGGTCACAATGAACAAAGGCATGCTTGAGGACATCATGATGCCTGGTAACGAACGTATCCCGTTGACCTATATTGTCGATGTGGGTGAGTCAAGCCGTGGGTTAGTAGAAACAGTGCAAGATTCATTGCCTGAAGAGCTACGTCACTATGCCATCTATAAGCGTATTAAAAACTCAAAAGAAGAAGCGATTAATCCGCTTGAATTCAGCATGGGCTTACGCTACCCGTTGAACTACGAAATGCGTCAAATGACAGCGTTTTTAAGTTCATTGGTAACACCGCCTGAATTGAAAGGGCAACCAGCCAAAAACACTTCTGACGTTATTGGTGCGGTCCTACGCCGTACATTCTATTTTGCTGATGATACGAATGCTGATCATAAAGCACGTAAGTACATGCGCTTTGCAGATCCAGAACTAGATCGCATCATGGAAAAACACGGACTGATTGAGCCACATTCTGAACAAGGTAAGGATATTTCTTATTACGCTCTACGTGATCTTTTCCATTCATTGAATGAGATCCGTGGACGCACGTTGGCTCACCGTTACGCAATGCCGACTATTGGCGATATGATTGAAACACTTTCTGATTCATCAATTTTAGATGTTTGGAGTGATGTTCATATTGATAATGAACGAGCACTGGACTTTTTGGCGCATCAGATTATGGCTGCACAAAATACCTATCCAGCATTCTTCTATCACACCAACTTTGACATTGGTAACGCTCGTGTAGCTTCTATCGACTTAAACGAAGTTGCGACATCATCAGATCCTAAAACTACATCGCTATTCTTCCAGATTGTACGGATGTTCATTAAACGTAAGTTCGCCGTGAGCCGTGACGATATTCCAAAATTCCCACAAGCTTATCGTGAATATGCAACCCAACTGATTAATGAGCTTCTTGAAGACCGCAAAATTATGTCTTATGACGAATTGCACGTTGCGAAAGGCGATCCAATCCTATTAGAAGAATTGGCTGAAGACGCACGTACATTGCGTAAATGGGGTGCTCGTCTTAACTTGGCATCACACAAAGTAGAAGACTTTAAAGACTTGGTTGGCTTTGCTACGGCGTATGTGATTGTCGATCCTGGTACACGCGAATCTCGTGAAGCTATTCGTGACAGTATCGGTCTAACTCAACTAGAAATGGATGCGCTTGGTTCAGGTAACGTAGGTTTCTCAGATCAAGGCTTAACGTACTTCAGTAAAATTAAACTCGAAAAAATGGAATGTTCGGGCTTATATACCGTTTCACTTGGTCCAATCCTTTTATGGTCACTCAGTACACATCCCGATGAACGTGCGCTCCGTAACTACACGTATGACCTTATCGGTGAACGTGGTAAGGCGTTGAAGGTCCTTGCACAATTTTACCCAAAAGGTGCGAAGAACCAGATTAAGACACGGCGTACCATGATTGAGAAAAATGCCAAAAATAAAGGCACGGACTTTGACGAAAACAAAGCAACTGCTTCAGTGATTTCTACCATGGCACAAGAGATGGTTGTTGAATATCAACGCTATGAACTTGAGCAAAACATGAAGAAAAAATTACTGAACCAACGTAAGTCTGAAGCTGTTTCTTCTTAACTCCAATCAGCTATATAGATTTGCGTTAATTGGTATATACATTGAAGTGCTTGGATATGGGTAAGGTCGTTAAACAACGACTTTGCCTATTATCCTGAAGATAAAAGAGTAGGTCGCAAAGTATGGCTTCTACACAAAAATACGGCACACAAACAAAGTTCAGACCTAGTTCGCTTAAGCGTGATACACGATCAGGCTTAGAGAAAATCCATTTAAAACTTACAGCGCCAGACGGCGCTAATTATTTGGTTGGCGTTCTTGGTGCTATTGCAGTTATTTTGTTTGTTGTTCCGTTTGGCGGTGAGATATTTATAGGGATCGCGTATTACCTATTAAAACGCTACACACATCCGAATGATTACTTTTTTGAGTGGCCATTCCGTGCGCCGTTGCATTCAAACTCACTGGATGCGTCAACTGACATTACATCACGCGTAAAAGATGACGTACTGGACAATCCAAAAGCCTTTTTGGAATACGCACGTACCAATCGCGATAAGCTACAAGGTGAGGGTGTGACTTACCTTGGTCGTTGCCGTGAAACTGGTCTACCTGTTTATGCATCCAACTCCGATGACCGTACACATCAAATTGTGTTAGGTACTACGGGTTCGGGTAAAACAGAATACATGCTAGGTAACTGTGCCAACCAGTACGTACAAAACTCAGGTTATATCTTTGTAGACGCAAAAGGTGATACCAAGGCTCAACAAGACCACTATCGTTTATGTAACCGCTTTGGGCGTAATGAGGATCTATTAACGATCAACTTCATTACCTCAGGTCGTAACATGCTACGTGCACAAACCGACAAGATGACCAACTCAATGAACCAAATGAGCAACACCAGCTCAGGGATGTTGATTGAATTCTTGATCAACTTGCTTGATGACTCAGGCGGTGGCGGTGGTGACATGTGGAAAGGTCGTGCGATGGCCTTTATCGCTGCACTTACACGAGTTTTGGTCTATCTACGTGACAATGGCTTCATTCAGCTTTCACCAAAAGTATTCACGCAATACATGGAACTTGAAGCACTTGAAGAATTGGTATTTTGTCATAACGATAAATACGGGATTGACTTTGAACGTGTGGCTGAACAGCTTCAAGGCTACCTCGTTTCATTACCTGGTTATTCAAGCAACCCTAAAAAGTTAAAGAAACAAGAAACCAAAACCCGTGAGCAACACGGTTATATCACCATGCAGTTAACCAAGGCGATTAACGACTTGACGTTTAACTATGGTCACATCTTTGGTGTAGAGCATGGCGGTGATATTGATATTTTTGACGTTGTACTTAACCGCCGTATCTTAACTGTGCCATTACCAGCTCTTGAGCGTTCACCAGACTCACTCAAAATGCTCGGAAAATTAATCATTGGCTCAATTAAACAAATGATGGCTGGTTCCCTTGGTAACAAAATGGAAGGTTTACGCCGTGCCATTATTGACGCACGACCAACCAACGCCTCTACTTCATTTAAGCTATTTTTGGACGAATGGGGCTACATCGTTATTGTCGGTGCTTCGGTTTTACCAGCTCAGGCACGTTCGCTTAACTTCTCTATTACGTTCGGTGCTCAAACATTTGAAGATATTGAACGTGGATCTAAAGAGGAAGCAGCTGCTACATGGGGTAACACGACCGTTAAAGCCATTGGACGTACTACTTCGGGTGCTGAAAGTACAACATACAAATTGGTTGATGGTTTTGCTGGTGAAGAGTGGCAAGGTAAAGTTAACTCAATCAATATGTATCAAGGTCTAGTATTCAACCGTTCGGTACCACAAACAGAAGTCCAGTTCGCCAAAGAAAAACGTGTGACAATTGAACAAATTGCCGGACAGCACAACGGCGAATTTACTTTGCTCATATCAACTAAAGGGGAAGGTGGTAAAACTTCAGACGTTAAAATCGTATCAATGTTGGCGTTCTATGTGGCTGGTGATCAACCCAAGTACTTACGCTTAAATGACCTTTGCCCAATCTTCAATATCCAAAAATCTGAAATCTACGATCCTACTTTAAAAATTGAAGACTTCATTCATGAGATTGAGGAAAAACACACGCTACTGACAGACAACAATTCATCTGCCAATGTCACGGCGCTTGGTGATTTTGAGATCTGCAGAAAGCTCAATAACACCTTGTACGAAAACAACAACACGGTAAAAGACTTTACTCAAGATTTTGTACATCAGATTCTTGAAGCAAGACGTCTTGAATCCATCACACCTGAAGGGATGGCACCTGGTCAAAGAACAGTAATGTCTTCGTCCACGGCGAAAGGTGAAATCTCCAAAGAACAAAAACACCGTGAAAGTATTGTTTCAGCACAAAAAGAAGCAAGTGATAAAGACCAGACTATTGAGAACCGAAAACAGTTGCAGTACTTCGGTAGGGGTTCTGATATTTCACCTCAAGTAGAAGCTGGTGCTTACAACAATGCGGATCTTGATGCTGAATTTAATATCTATGGTGAACGTATAAGCGAACCTGAACAGGCTCAACAGGAAAGTGATGTTGAAACTGTGACTCGCGCCGTTATCACACCAATGAACCTAGACAGCTACTATGATGAATTGAAAGAGATCCTAACAGGATATGACTTAACCGTTGCGCCAATTACTGAATATCAGCTTGTTCAGATACCACGCCATGTAAAACCTGAAGATCAGACACAATACATTGCGGAAAACAAAGCCAGTCTTGATCAAGCCATCTCACATAGCACTAAAAATGAAATGGAATTCGTAGAACAACAGTATGCAGCTAAGTTTGAAAAAGCTTTGATGAAAAACCCGTTCTCGCACGAATGCGTTACTTTTGAAAAATTGTTGGTGATACTTGGTTCAAAAGGTTCTTCAGCTTCATTACGATCAGGCATTACAATCAAAAAAAAGGATGACTAAACGCATCCATGTAGAAGACATAAGGCTGGTTATCCAGCCTTTAGTTTTTTTGGGTGAGCTGTTTGTACTTAATACGCCTTAATTCATCACTCGGCATGTATTGGGCTATTTCATATTCGCTCTTATACGGCGTTTCATTGAATATGGCCAATAACAACAACTGCGACAGCGGAATGGCTTCAGGCACCATCATTTCGATTAAGCGAAACTTTTCAGACGCATTCACATCAAATGCAACCAATAGCGCCGTATATGGAATGTGGCGATCTGCAAGTGATAAATCGGGGTAAATAGGTTGGTCCTAGTGCTAACGTTTGAAAGTCATACATATTCAAGCAAGAGATAGCTTTAGGTACATTGGATAGGTTCACGGCGTAAGATTCAATGTTTGAACACATATTGGCATCCAGTTTGGTTTTAACCCT
This sequence comes from Acinetobacter sp. AB03, assembly GCF_058107045.1. NCBI lineage: Bacteria > Pseudomonadati > Pseudomonadota > Gammaproteobacteria > Moraxellales > Moraxellaceae > Acinetobacter > Acinetobacter sp. AB03. Next base: position 100,167 of record NZ_JBUEBA010000039.1, read on the forward strand.
AGTTTAGATGCATTTTAATATAATAACTTAGTTTTAACGTGCATATTCTTAAACATAACTAAACCACTTCTTAAAACCTTGTTTTGTTTTAGGCTTAATCGGTATATACCATTTCATAAAAAGTTTAATGAACTGTGTTTTACCCTTTACAATCCTTAATACATCAATTAAATTGCCCTTAAATCACATCCAATATACAGGATATAGGCAATGACTAAAGAACAGCTAGAAAACTTACAAACACTTGGAATGACTGACTATAAAACACGTTTACACGTTAAAGGTGTGCGAATTGTTGAAGTGCAACAGTACTCAAAGTCTGTCGATAACAACGCCGTACAACCACTTGCAACTAATACCACTCAACCGCAATTCTTAAATTAATTTTCCAAAAAAATACTTATAAGCACTTTCTGTATTAATATATCTTTATTAGTTTTAATAAAGCATTAATCAATGGAGTGCTTAAAATGTTAGACACTTTACTTTCGGTATTTTCAGCAAAACATAAGCTTTATAAGAATCTCAAGTTAAAACCCTTTATTGATACCCGTTTAGTCAATTCTGACAGCATCGCCATGACCGATGTTTTCCCTTTTCATCAAATCAAAGATTCTCTTTGTATGACTGGTATATCTCCTACTAATTTTGTACCAGGCAAAAACATTGTTTTGAATCCACATGCCAAAGATAACGATTCCATCAGCTACCTTGGTCAAGATACGCAAAATCATAAGCCGTTCTACATCTCTACCTTTGCTGAAGAATTGGCTGAAGTATTTAATCCGATTTTTGCAGAAATCATTCATCTTGAAACACCATGCTTACTTGACCTATCTGAAATTGGGGGCTTCTCAAATTCCAAGTCGGATTTAAGCCAGTACCGTAGCATTGATGATTTTGTAAAAAACGCATGCCCTGATTACATTAGTGATGTGAGTATGGAAAATTTAGATCGAATGTTGTTATGGCCAGAAATCCGTTTATTGAACTCTCCAGATACAACCACTGATCAATTTTTTATCTATGGCTGGAGTCCTAAGATTTTTGTTCAAAATGCTGGTGGATCACATCACATGGCTGCTGCACATTACTTGGCTAAGAAACTGAGCCAATGTGTGCCGATTCAAGGCAAAGTAAGTTTGAATCTAATCTCAAATAAAGCACTTCAAAACTTTGATTCAAAATACGCTGCGTTCGCCGTACCAGATGATGCATTGATTGATATGGGGAATGATTTATCAGAATCAGGGCTTGAATATCAGCTGGTGTTTTTCCGTGAACGTGAAGTTAATTTTATCTTCTTCAAAAAGAATGATCAGAATGCCCGTGTTATTTCGCTATTCAACAATCTGCATGCTTCATTGAATGGTGCATTAAAGACGGCGGTTCAAGCGCAATTCAAAAATGAAGCACTACTCACCATCATGAGTGCTAACCTCTCTGATACATCAAAAGATCAATTTTTTAGCACACGCCCTCACTTGGCTGAGATCTACAATCACGTTCAAAACGAAGTTTGTTTGAGTGGTCCTAAACCGACTAGCCCGACAATCTAAGGGGTAGGGAATATGGATCACCAATCATCAACTACACCACATGCACTCATTCTCGGTCTGACACTTGAACAGGCCATTTCTGTTTTAGCAAAGAAACCCGTTGATGCTACCCACTACAACTATCTTGAAGATGACGAGTACAACACCTACGTCATGATGAAACCTGAGTGGACTAGTCTCAACAAACATGCCTACCTACATGTAGATGGCTTAACCCATGAGCGTAAATGGATGTTTATGCCGAATGCTTCAGGTGAGTACAACTTGCTAGAGGGCTGTATTGACCTGTTTGAACTTAACCAGGCCATCGAACAGCAATATCTTGTGTTTGAACAATTCCTGAATAGCCACGGCGCACCGTTCCGCAAAGTTGGTGAGAAGTTTTCTTTTGTCACTCAACTTCTCTTTGATGCATGGGTGATAGATCCAGAACGTGCGATTCAAAAACTTCATGAGATGAAGGAAACAAAAATCTCATTACAAGTGCCTTTGCTTCATGGGGATAGTCAGCATGATTGATACGCAAAATACTAATGAAAACATTGCTTCAGAAATTGAAGCTCGTAGCGCTTTTGAAAATAGATACGGCGTGGTCGGTAGTCTGTTGGCCAGTGGCAATTATTCTTCTTGGGTGCATCAGGCGAAATGGGAAGCTTTTCGTGATGGTTGGATGCAAAGTGAAGTAGAAACTAAAAAATCTATCTATCAAATGCAAACACCAGCCATCAGCGATGACCAATTGGAAGTGGAAAAATTACTGCAGTTGCTCGATGACTTTTGGAATAAGAAATGGGGCGATTGGAAATCATCTGCAGATATGGTGGCGCAAGGTGAGGCAAATGCCTATGAACATGCGAGAGGATTGCTTGAAACGGCGATAAAACAAGATGAAGCCACATGCCAGTGGTTACGCAATCAATTGGCAACGATTCAAACTGAATTGGATGCTTTTATCACATTCGTTAATGAACACCTTGTTTACCATGAAAGTGATGGTCCAGATTTAATGTCGAAGATCCAGAAGCTCAAACATTTGATAAAGGTTAAACCATGATTACGGTTCAAATAGAGATGTGTGGCTTTGGGATTAAACGGCGTTGGGAGTTTGGAGATCCGCGCCGTGCGCCAATTACAGTTTTAGAAATGGGCTTCATTAAGGTTTGTAAAATGCGTGGTGATAGCAAACTGGTTGAGTTCATGAGGGGTTATGCAGACGACAAAGAATTCAACTGGCATCCCAAAGTTCGCATTGCACGTAGAAAAGCAGAACGTAAAGCCTATTCGTACTATGACAACCACTACAAACAGCAGATTAGAGAACTTTTCGATCGCCAAAATGTAGACCGCCAAAAACAATATGAATTGGAACGCCAAAACAAAGCGTTATTGGCTGTTATTGAACTTAAAAAAGAACAATCGTAGGTATATACCATGACGGGAATTGAATATTTTCAGAAGTATGGCTGGAGTCACGCCGTCCAGTCCGTTAGTCGAATTCCAAGTGAATACAACGAATATTCACCAGATCTCAAAACTGTTGTTGTAAACGGCAACTTTCGTTATGCGATGGCTGCGGAAATCAGCAAAAAGAAAACTGAAGTCTATGTTACTGAGCTCAAACAAATCATTGAGAGTGAAAAGCTACTAGAAGACTTCTTTAACTTGAATCTGGTTGGTATAGAAAAAGGCTTAAGTAATGCTAAGCGTGAAATGCAAGACATGGAAGAACAGGGGATTGTTGAATTCAACCATCGTTTTGATGACGACCTGACTTGCACCACGGAACGCATGAAACTTGCCATCGCTCAAATAGACCATCTTTATCAAAACAACATTACAAAAAGTGAGTAATGCCCATGTTAGAAATGTTCCAAAATCAAACCATGCGATATATCTCTATTGCCATTGGCGTGATTAGTATCTTTATATTCCTATACCTACTTAAACTCGGTGAGGGGCTTGTCATTAGCCTTATAGTTGCTGTGTTCATATGTGGTTTGAGTTTATTCAAACTGAAAAACTACTATGAAAAAAATAACCCATACATCAATGCAGAACACCTTGCTTGGCTGTATGGTGAATTGCAAGAATATGACCAGGATCTATTCACAACTGTCAGCAATCTGACCAAGAGTACTGGACGTTTAGAATTGAGCCAGCTTAAATCAATCCGTAACCGCTATGCTTCTTCCATGAACGAAACTCAACTACAAGCATTGGCCAGTGAACATACTGAAGAAAGCAAATATCGCTTAGACCAGTACAACTACTCAATTTATGTGATGGATGAAGTCATTAATCAATATTAATGGCTGTAATCTAATGGTGAGAAATATGAGTCAGCAAAAACAAATTAAGCAAAAAGTGAAGCTTTTAGATATATCCCCTCTATCCGCTTTTTTTGGATTTTAATGTCTGAACTCTCAGTCGTTTATGCGTTTTATTCGCCCTTATATGATGAATTATCGGGTGCCAACCTGATCATCATTCTTTATGCAATCTCTATTAACATCGCCGTGTTATATATCTGCTATACGCGGTATCAAATGTATAAAGAGCTACAAAACTATTGAAAGGTTTATAAAATGAACACAACTCTACCTATTCTTATTCATAGCGTTATTGGTGGTATTGGTGAACATCCAGATGCTAAAAAACGAAGCTTAGGATACGGCGCTATCATGCTGTATATACCGATTGAACATATGGTCGGTTCAGGTGTACTTAAGCTGATGATTGATGTGAATACACTGTCGATCTATGCGTCTGAAAATCCTAATTACCTAAAACAACCACATACCATCAATGAAGCTTCTCACTTGTGGAATGCATTGCGCTTTGACAGTGCTTCTAAAGCCAGTCGGAAGGTCATTCATGATAATGGGTATGTTGAGTGTTTGTTTTCCATTCCTATGAAGGTTCTTGAGCCATTTATGGGTGCTGAATTGATTCAAAACGAATTAGGACTTCCATACATGGCCATCGATCAAAGTGACAAGTCGAAATGCATGCCGATTTGGTATGATGTCAGTAAATCGACCAATCAATTTATTGATGGCAACTACAACGATTATCCTGGTGTGCAGCCAACTTAAATTTTTAAGAAAAGTTTTTAGCTTTGATGATTTGTTAATTATTTATATCGACCAGATTGGCGATGATGAAGAGAACAGACTCAATATGGCCCGTTTAATGGGCCACATTTATTTTTATAGATTAGGGATGCTAACTGCGTGAAAACAAAAATCATTTTAAACATCATTTCGTGGACCTTAACCGTCCTAACTTGTTATGCGTGGATTGCCTTTACGTTTATTGAACCAGTTGGCTACACCATGACTTTTCTTGTTATTTTAATATTGATGACAGTAGTGCTCAGCTGGTGCTTGGCAACACCTTATATTAAGACCAAAGACCGAACCAAGCGACTAGACGAAAACTTTAAGCTACTTATGCTCTCTGTTGCTGTTGTTCCACTCCTAATGTTTCTACTGTCATATGGTTTTATATGGTGTTTCAAGACGCTAGAAAAGAAACAGTTCAACCATGACCATATTGCTGCGATGGTACCGGGTAGTAACTTCAATCAACTACAAAAGTTTGCCAAGGAAAACTACA
>NZ_JBUEBA010000040.1:0-2516 GCF_058107045.1 Acinetobacter sp. AB03
TTAATTTAAGATCAAATAAATTGTACGTTTTTTGATTTATGACGGAAGTCTATTGACGAAGAAGGCATTGCTAACGCTGATTTTCGCTCTCGCATCGAAGCAGCAAAGTCTGTTGATCGCATCAGTATCGAGCATTGGTGGGGCTTACTGGAAGAGCTCGCGACACTTCACCCGATACCTGCGCTGGGTATCCAGATTGGTATGCGAGGCGAAATCCAAGATGCCGGTATTTTGGGATATCTGGCGGCTTCTTGTGATTCCCTAGTTGAAGCCGTTGCACGGTTGCAGCGCTTTGAACCACTGCTACAAAATTTGTCCCATTCTTGGGTGAAAATAAAACAAGACCATATCTATATCGGCTGGGAAGGCAGTGGTAATGAGTCAACTGTATTATCCAATGATGTGGTGGTATCAGGAACCCTGGCTTTTATCCGCAAGCTTATTGGTACTCAAACATTTACGCCGTTAGAAGTGGAGCTAGCGGGGATTCCTGTTGACGAGCAGAAAGAATATGAGAGATTATTAGGCTGCCCTGTGGTCATTACCGACGACGTATTGGCGATGAAGTTGCCATTAAGTATGCTGCAGCTATCGATTGATAACAGTAATCCTCAACTTAGATTGATTCTGGAGCAGCAAGCAGAATCGATACTGGCTACGTTGCCTAAACCGGATGAATTTCTTAAGGACATACAGCAGCACATACTGAATGGCTTAGAGGTTGGCCAACTCAGCATGAAGTGGCTGGCTGGGAAGTTAGGGATTTCTGAGAGCAGTCTTTATCGGAAGTTGAGTGAGCGTGGGCGCAGCTATCAAAACCTTTTGGATGAATTGAGATACCAGCTTGCAATTCGTTACATCAAAAACCCCGACTTGAGTTTGACTGAAATTAGTTTGATGCTGGGTTTTTCCGAGCACAGCGCGTTCACTCGAGCATTTAAAAAGTGGGTCGGGCAAACCCCACTTAAATATCGGAATAGTTTTTTGAAGGTAGATCGTAACAGCATTTCTTGAGTAGGTATGACTTTCTACCGAGGCTATTGGTCAGCGAGATCATGATTGCCTCTGACGATTGAACATTAAAATCAACATTAAACCGATACAAGACGGGCTTTAGCCAGTTTTCAGCGCTCTATTATTCTTCAGCTCTTCTGGCATATCTGTTTTAGAGAATATAAGGGGGTATACCGAGCCTGAGTTAACAAAAACAATAGGCTTATCTATCGGTCATTTTAATTGATTTTAAGGCTCGTATTATTATCAAACTTTCAATCAGGATCATTACAGCCTACTGACCCTTGTACCAAATTATAACGAGGCATTATTAACCTCAATTACCCTGCATAAGTTTTAGCCATTTAGCCAGATGAGGCAGCGCCAGTAATTTATCTCTTAAGTGGCTGCTCCTAACCACTTCACTCAATTGCCCCGCCAAAGAAAAATCAGCAATCGAAATGGTAGCGCCACCTACGTACTTGGGAAGTTCTAGCGAAATACGCTGGTTTCACTTTCGATGATTCACATCCAAAAGAAGCAGCACGTACTAAGTACGAAAACATCATGTACCTAGAACGCCCTGGTTGTAACCTTTGCATGGGCAACCAAGAGAAAGCAGAAGCAGGTGATACTGTTCTTGCTACTTCTACTCGTCTTTTCCAAGGCCGTGTTGTAGAAGACTCTACTGAGAAGAAAGGTGAATCTCTACTAGGTTCAACTCCAATGGTTGTACTGGCTTCTATCCTAGGCCGTTTCCCAACGATTGCTGAGTACAAAGCAGCGGTTGAAGGTATTAACCTAACAAGCTTCGCGCCACCGTCTGAAGACCTAGCGCGCCCAGCAATTCCTCTTAAAGCTGTTTAAGCTTAAGAGAAAGTAAGCGCCTGTTTGTACTTATCTTGCATTAAGCTAAGTATGAGCTAGGCTCTTTCTAAGAACAAAATGAGTGACTAGAATAAAAGATTAGAAAGACGCACAAAAGATGGATGACGATGAGTGGATTTTTAGACCAGATAGCTTTTATAAAAAGGGCTTAACGTTTGAATGTAGCTCTCCGATTTGATCGGCTTCTACTGACTGAGATTGAAAATTTAGATTACTGATTGCTTAAAAAAACCGCTTCCCTTGATTCTAATGACGAAAGTCTAACGATGAAAAGGGAGAGCGGTTTTTTTATGGGTGCAATATATAAGACGTTACGATTTAACCAAAAAGGGATAATTGAAAAGAGTCGGAAGCGGTCCCCTCTTGATGTCGATAAGGGGTTTACTTTACGTTTATGAAAAGTAAAAATTTCAGCGAGTGCCGAAAGCCCTGCCTTTTCTGGATAGATAATTCCTCCCACTCTATGGGAGGTGTAATTTCCGACTACCAGTTCATCGGGATATATTTCTATACTTTTATTTTGCAGTACATAACACATGGCTTCAGCGGCCTGTATTTCTACCGGCTTATTTCGATTCAATTTGGGGTACTAGGGATTTTCCCTCGTAAACGGACAAAAGCCTCTGTAGCCCCCG
>NZ_JBUEBA010000041.1:0-543 GCF_058107045.1 Acinetobacter sp. AB03
CTCTTGAGGTGTCGCCAGATATTGAAATGGATTTTCGAGCAATGCCATTCAAAGATGGTCAATTCAATTTAGTTGTATTTGATCCACCACATTTGATCAAAGCAGGAAAAGAAAGCTGGTTAGCTTTGAAGTATGGAAAGCTGAAAGAAAACTGGCAGGCAGATATTCAAAAAGGATTTGAGGAATGTTTCCGTGTGTTGGCCAACGGTGGTGTGCTTATTTTCAAGTGGAATGAAACACAAATTAAAGTCAGTGAAATTTTAGCTTTAACAGATCAAAAGCCTGTGTTCGGACATATCAGTGGTAAGCGTGCGAATACTCACTGGATCACTTTCATGAAAATGGAGATGAGATATGAATGAGGAACTCTTAGAACTACTTTCGCGCTTTGGTCTAATCCCATTGGATTGGGTTAGTGCCAGCCAGTTTTCAGCACTAACAGGCATTAATGAAGAGAAACTGACCCACCGCCGCAAAAATTGGCAAGAAGATCTTGTTTGGACAAAACAAGATGGAAATATCTACTACTCAATTAAAGGTTTT
>NZ_JBUEBA010000042.1:0-604 GCF_058107045.1 Acinetobacter sp. AB03
ACTACAACAGCAGGTGCTGCATGCAGATGAAACACCGGTCACCATCATGCGGATGGGTGAGAATGATAAAAAACCGAAGAAAGGTTATGTCTGGGCCTATGCCACTACACAGTACAATCCAGTTCAGGCGGTGATCTATGACTTTCAGGATAGTCGTTCAGGCCAGCATGCTGCAGAGTTCTTGAAAGGCTGGCAGGGTTATCTAGTCTGTGATGATTACAGTGGTTATAAAGCACGCTTTAAATCAGGCCAGGTCATAGAGGTGGGCTGCATGGCCCATGCACGTCGTAAATTCCATGAACTGCATGTAACTGGGAAAAGTCAGGTCGCTGAACAGGCATTAGTGCTGATTCAGAAACTGTATGCCATAGAAGCAGAGCTCAGGAAAAAGACCGATGGTACAGCGGAAGACCGCCGCGAATACCGACAACAGCATAGTCAACCGGTCATGCAACAACTATATGAATGGCTCAACCAACATCAGCTGACGGTGCCATCGAGTTCTCCCACCGCCAAGGCCATCAATTACACTCTGAAGCGTTGGCCAGCTTTAAGCCGCTATTTGGATGATGGCAATCTACCGATTTGCAATAATTGGGTAGAG
>NZ_JBUEBA010000043.1:0-435 GCF_058107045.1 Acinetobacter sp. AB03
CTACTTCTACAATTGGAGATGCGCTCAAGCGTCTAAATATTACAGTTAAAAAAAGACCTTACGGCACCCGAAAGCAAAAACAGAACTCAGAGAGCAGTATTTAAAAGATTTAAACCGATTAAGGTATCAACACCCGATCATCTATCTTGATGAAAGTGGATTTAAATCTCATGAACATAGACCTCATGGTTATTCAAAACAGGGAACTCCTTGTTATGGAACATATAATTGGCAATTAAAAAATCAAACCAATGCAATAGGAGCAATCCATGAGGGTAAGTTATTTGCAGTGGGTTTATTTGATAGCAAAGTAAATTCGGATGTATTTTATTTTTGGGTAGATCAGTTTTTATTACCAGAACTACCCTCGAATAGTGTAATTGTCATGGACAATGCAGCCTTCCATAAACGACCAGATATACAAGATCTATTAAG
>NZ_JBUEBA010000044.1:0-611 GCF_058107045.1 Acinetobacter sp. AB03
TTCCTTAAAGCCTCCCTACTCTGCTTTAAGTTATGCCAGTGTTAAAAAGATATTTGATCAAGTAGATTTGTCATTAAAAGCGTTGCTACCTGAATGTTTTGATACTTCAGCTTATGACTCAATAGAACGTCTAACTCCACACGTATGTAGACATTCTTGGGCTTATATGATGTTAAGCTTTTCTTTTGAGAAGTATAAGAAAGAAAATGTTAATTACTCTGATCTCAAACAAAGTGTAAATGATGCTCTGCTAAAAGCACAGGATGATCTAAGAGCCTTAGGTGGTTGGTCACCTACAAGTACAATGCCTATATATTATGGTAAACGCTTTATTGTAGAACGTGCTAATTTTATGAACTTGGCTCGCATTATAGATTCCAGTATAAATTATGATTGATAAAAATGACATGGTTCCGTTAATTAGACCACTCAATTCAGTTTTATAAATGATAAATCCGCTCTAAATATTTAAATTATGCTGCCATTACTTTTAGTAAATGTTGATCATAAAATTCATCCGGTGTTGCCTTATTCAAACTTGAATGAGGACGTATCATGTTATAAAAATCCAAATATTCAGCAATTGATTGTTTCGCTTGTTTAACCGTATC
>NZ_JBUEBA010000045.1:0-9472 GCF_058107045.1 Acinetobacter sp. AB03
AGTGAGGACTAAATTAAGGCTTATAGGACGAATTCATAAGATGTGTTCAGCGGACGCTTACAATTAACACTTATAAAATCTGCTTTATAAATTAAAAATCCCTCTTTTTAAAAGAAGGATTTTTAGTAGATTGATGACGTTTATTCGACTTAACGCTCGGTTAAGGCATTGTTTTTCGCTTTTAAAATTGGTTTAAGTAAATAAGAAAGAATTGTTTTCTTACCTGTCATAATATCCAATTGAACCGTCATCCCTGGAATCACAGACAATCCTTTACCGAAAGTTGGTTTGTCTGTCACTGCACGGACGATATAAAACATATTGCCTTTTTCATCGGTAAATGTGTCTGGGCTAATGTGTTTCACCTTCGCATCCATTCCGCCATAAATCGAAAAATCATAGGCGGTAAATTTAATTACCGCAGGCAAGTCTGGTCGTACAAAGGCAATATCTTTCGGCGATACTTTTGCCTCAACGATCAATTGACCATCTAAAGGTACGATTTCCGCGACTTGATCACTCGGTTTCACCACCCCACCGATGGTATTAAAGAAAATTTTCTGCACGATACCATTGGTCGGTGAACGAATATCTGTGGTTTTTACTCGATCTGCCACGCCTGAAATACTTTCTTTTAAACTCACCAACTGCGCTTGCGCTTCTGCTAATTCATTGCGCCATTGGTTTTTCAAACTGACCGCAGCTTCAGAGGTTCTTGATTGCGCTTCGCCGATTGAGGCTTGCGAACCACGTAAGTTTGCTGCTGCCTGCTTACGCTCACCATCGGCATTGGAGACATCACGCTCTAAACGCAAAATATCCATTTCCGACACCGCACCAGTCTTTAACAAAGGTCGTGTGGTATTGAGTTCACGCACTGCAAGTTGATAGGCTCTTTCAGCTTGTCCGAGCGCAGCTTGCGCCCGTTGCGATTCCTGTTGACGGGTCGAAACCGTGCCTTGATTGGTCATCGTTCTTTGACTCAGTTCACGCAGACTTTCTGCATAATATTGGCTTTCTTGCGCCATAATCATTGCCGCTGCATCAGGTGAAACACCGGCTGGGACACTGCCTGAGGTATAGCCCGAGCCATTTAATTGTGCACTTAAACGTCTAACTTTGGTTTGCAAGGCAAAAATCTTGGCATTAACTTCATTCAAATTTGAGGTGAACCGTGTCGGGTCAATACGAATCAATAGATCGCCTTTTTTGACGTGCTCACCTTCCTGCACATACACCTTTTCAACCACGCCACCATCAACCGATTGAATCACTTGCATCTGTTGAGATGGAATAACTTTGCCTTCACCACGAGTAATTTCATCGACTTTGGCAAAACCTGCCCAAAGCAACAGGCAGACAAAAGTCACCGCAATAATATAAAGGGTCATTCGTGTCTTGAGTGGTTTTTGTGATTGTGTGACTTCCTTAACCTGTCGCTGCCAATCATTTGCATCGGCAGGCTGATATTGTTTAAACAAACGCAAACGCCCGAAAATAGGATTCATCACCTTTTCAGAGTTTTCTATGCTTTTGCCTACGCCTTGAAACAGCTTCTCGCGATGGGTCTTTTTTTGTTCTTCGCTCACGACATTACTCCTGCAGCTTTTTCTTGTTGAGGAAACATCGCTTTCAAGACCGTTTCTTTCTCGCCATTTGCAATGATCTTGCCATCTTCAAGAATGATAATTCGATCGACCAAAGCCAATAAAGCAGGTTTATGCGTGACCAAGATCAATGTGTGTTGGGCTGTCATGTATTGTTTTAAATGATGAATCACATGATTTTCCAATGGTGTGTCCATCGCACTGGTCGGCTCATCAAAAATCAAAATTTTCGCATTTTGAGCAATTGCACGTGCGACTGCGATTGCTTGACGTTGCCCGCCCGACAACTTGTGCCCTCGCTCACCCACTTGCAAAGACAAACCATCTTCATGTGCTTTAAGAATTTGTCCTAAACCTGAAATCACCAAACTTTGTTCTAGTACGGTTCGGCTCACATGCGGATTGCCCAACACAATATTCGACAACACCGTACCATTCAATAAGTCAGTGTCTTGTGGAATATAACCAATTTGGTTACGTAATTCCGCAGGATCAATCTGAGCAATATTGGTTTGATCAATAAATACCGCACCCTCTGTAGGTCGATAAAGCGACAACAATATTTTCTCAATCGAACTTTTACCAGAACCGACTTTACCCAATATCGCGACTTTTTCACCTGCACGAATGGAAAGCGTAATATCTTCCAAAGCTGAACGTGACTCATTCGGATAGCGCAAACTGACATTTTTAAATTCAATATTGCCAATTAGATGAGTATGACTGACCCAACCTTTCAGATTTTCTCGTTCTTGTTCAGCTTCAACTGTTTGGTTCAATAAATTTAATGCGCTTGACGCTTGATAATATTGAGTAAGTAAGCCCGCAACCTGTGCAATCGGTGCTAACGCACGTGTCGAAATCATATAACATGCAATGAGTGCGCCTTGCGTTAACTTACCATCAACAATCAAGTAAACCCCGATGATGATAATGACGACGCCAACTGTTTGTTGAACCCATGACGCAAAGTTTCCAACCGTTCCACCCAAAAAACGTAACTTTGCAGAATAATGCACGGTAAAACGGGTGGCTTTTTCCCACAAAGCTTGCATACGACCGTTAGCATTAAAACTCTTAATGGTTTCTTCATTGTTTAAAGTTTCAATTAACAAGGCTTGACGTTGTTGTGAAGCTTCTGCCATCGCATCAGATAATTTTTTCAAGTTGACATGCACTGACAACGCGTGCAATAAAATGATAAATGCTGCAATGAGCAGCGGAATCACAAACACCCATGAAATGATACAAATGACCGCAAGGAACAATACAAAAAACGGCAGATCGACTAAGGAAACAACAGTCAATGAACTGGTAAATGAACGAATCGATTCATAGGATTGAATATTTGATGCCGTCATACCAACCGACATATTATTCTGCTCCATGCGACGACCAAGCACTTTTTCCATGATATAAGCAGATAGTTTATTGTCTGCACGCGTCGCAGCTAAATCGACAAAATAACTGCGTCCTAACTTTAAAACAAAATCGGCGGTAATAATAATCATGATGCCGAGTGCCAAAACCCATAACGTATCCAATGCATGATTTGGTACAACTCGGTCATATACGTTCATGACAAAAAATGGAGAACATAAGGCGAAAATATTGATGAATAATGCACCGAGCAAAATATCTTTATAAATTGAACGGTGTTCACGAATTACACGCCAAAACCAGTGTTGCTGATTTTTTTCCATTTTCAGTTTGTTATCGACAATAAACTGACGTTGTTGGAGATAAATCACTGAACCGACATACTGCTCTTGCAATTCTGCAATTGGAATTTGTTTAACGGTATCGGCCAATTCTGGAAAATAAACGGTTGCTAGTTGCTGCTCATGATCAATTCGATACAACACACACGCAGTATTATTTTTTAACAATAAAATTGCAGGAAACACAAAGTGATTTAACTGTGCTAAACCTTGCTGCACTATATTACTGCTTAAACTCACACGATCTGCAGCACGCGAAACAAAGCTCGGAATTAGTAAACCATTGGGCAAAGGCAAGCCAGAAAGTAGCCCTTCTTGGGTAATACTTACCTCATAATCTTTAGCCACCCGAATCAGGCATAACGCTAAAGGGTCAAATATTTGTGTTGTCACTTATTCACCATGGGTCAAAATGCATTTTGATTTTTTGAACTAAAACTTGCTATTAATAGACCTCTCTCATAAGTTTTTAAACCCCACTTGCGGAATATATTCCTCATCCCAATTCTCAAGGGGGAAAACAAAGGGGTTATGAAAGAGGTCTAATTAATGTATTGCTTCCAACGAATCAATAACAAAAACTTCTCTTATATAAAATGTATATTTTACGAACAAAAATAGGGCACACGTTGCACCCTATTTTTCATTTCATACTTTCATTATTCAGCAACTTGTGCTTGCACGTTCGCAGAACACATATTCGCTGCATTAATTTCACGCTGACTCACTTCTGATACAGCAGGTAAATTATCACGTTGAATACCTAGCGCAGGTAACAATTGTCCTGTGCTATAAAGTGTTTGGAATTGTGCAATTTTCAAATCATATTGCGCACTGACATAAGCACGATTGGCCTGAAAGGCTTCATTTTCTGAATCAAGTACATCAAGCAAAGTACGACGACCAATATCAAACTGATCATTATACGCTTTCACAACTGAAGCAGATTCATCACGATGACGCTGTAACCATTGCAACTGGCTGCTATAGTTATTGACATTGTTATAAGCCACGGCTGAAGTTTGGCGAATATCGACACATGCTTTGTTTTTCAAATCATCGGATTGTAAAACACGTGCATTGGCAGCATTCATGGCTGCTCTATCAGCAAAACCATTAAATAGATTGTAGTTGAGTCTTAACTCAACTGCGCTATCTTGCCCGTATTTATCGTTATCGGGATTGGTGCGTTCATCAAAACTATTACGGTTTTGATATAAACCTGTACGCGCCACAAACGACAGTTTCGGGTACATATTGGCTTTGAATTCTTGCGCACTTGCACGTGCATATTGCATTTCACTTAACGCAGCTTTTAAACTGTTGTTATTGTTGTACGCAGCAGTAACGACTTCTTGTGTGCTATTCGGAAGAGCCACATTGATTGTAACGGGTGCAAGATTACTACTTGGCTCAACACCTACAATTCGCGCAAAACGTGCTGATACATCATTTAAATTCGCTTGTTCCGTCATTAAATTGGTTTGTGCCAAAGATAAACGACCTGATATTTGTGCTAAATCCGCACCATTGCCCACACCCTGCTTGGTCTTTTGCTGAATTTGGTTATAAACACGTTGATGGTTATTAAAGTTGGTTTCTGCCAATTTAACCAGATCACGGTAACGTTGAACATCCAAATAAGCTTGCGCTGCTTCAAAGGCTTTTTGTTCCACACCAGCATTTAACTCATAATAGCGTTTTAGCGCTGCATAATCGCCTTGCTCAACTTTGCTTTTAATACGAAAACCATCGAACAACACTTGCGTTAATGCAATTTCTGCCTGACCTTGATTGAACCAACCACGATCGCCATCGAATTCACGGTTACCTTTACCATAAGCTGCATTTAAATCAATTGATGGTAAATAACCTGCTCGCGCCTGTTTTTGATTCGCAGTGGCTTCAAGAA
Organism: Acinetobacter sp. AB03; assembly: GCF_058107045.1. NCBI lineage: Bacteria > Pseudomonadati > Pseudomonadota > Gammaproteobacteria > Moraxellales > Moraxellaceae > Acinetobacter > Acinetobacter sp. AB03. The sequence continues at coordinate 5,241 of NZ_JBUEBA010000045.1, forward strand.
AGTTTGACCATTGCACCTGAACTTCTGGGTTATTTTCAATCGCAGTTTTAGTTACAGATGTTAAATCTGCTGCTGATACAGTCATTGCTACACTTGCCCCAGCAATCATGCTTGCGATTTTTGTTAATGCTAATACTTTCACAGGTTTCCCCTTGTTTTAAGGTTTCTTAAATGTTTAACGATGTTGCCATCATATTAATAAATAAATTTGGGATAGAGGGCGAAGTGACTCCGCCCTCTACGCTAGGTTTAAGTCTGGAAGTTGGTTTTGTTGATCATGTCGATGATGTCATTCTCTGTAAATGACTGGCCTGTGACCACAATATTCACATTCACGCTATTCTCTATATTATGGATCTTGATAGTACTACTACCTGTGGTCAGGCTGACATAATCACTTAATTTACCCACATCCTGATCCCAACCAAGTTGTACTAATAAGGCTTTGGCATTAATCTTGTCACCCTGAGCTTTGCTAAAGTCATTGATGGTATCAGTCTGGTTCACATTATCAGTTGCACCCCAAACAAAGGTATCAGCACCCAATCCACCGTTGAGGATATCATTACCTACCCCACCGATCAGGATGTCATTCCCTGCATCGCCATACAGTATATCGTTGCCGATCCCACCTTCCAGACGATCATTACCATTGCCACCATATAGCGTATCCTGACCTGAACCACCAATGAGTACATCATTGCCTTTACCGCCGTACAATGTATCGTTGGTCGCACCACCCAGCAGAATATCATCACGCTCTGTACCATTGAGTGTAGTACCAGCGACATGATAAATATCGGCTTTTGCATTGGTTAGAACACCAAGCTCATTCAAAGTATAGTCAAAGCCACCTGAAGATGGTCCAATTGCCCCTTTAGGTGCAGCAGATGTCCCGCCACCAGCAGTCGAAGTACCATTATCAATGGTCAGAGCAAGGTTATAGCTAGTTGAAGAAGAATTTGTGTTGGAGAGTTGCACATAATACTCACCAGTAGTCGTGGCAGTAAACCAGCCATCCGTAGTCTGACTAAAGCTCGTTGCAGTACCACTGGCATCCAGTACAGCTCGTGTAGTCGTACCTGAAACATTGGTATTCGATCCAGTCGTACCATCTACATCAATATAGATACGTTCACCTGCATAAAGATACACTTTTACCAAATCACGATCTGCACTCGAATAGAACGTACCATTAAAGACCTGAGTGTAACCATTAATACCACTATCGACAGCCCAGCCCGAGATGGTTTGACCTGTCTGATAAGCAGTAATGGTTGCTGCCGTTCCCGTCGTACCAAACAGGCTACGGTCACTAAAGTCCACAGCGAGTTCTTTAATGTTATTTTTTGGCAAGCTTGAAGCATCATTATTGGTCCAGGCAGTGCCATTGTTGTATGCACTTTCGTTAATCACTCGAATCGTCTGTGCTGGAATACCTGTTACATTCGGGGTAAAAGTAATCGTATTTGTACCCGATACCGTACCATTCACGGCATTGCTACTGCTAGACAAGAAGGTATTATTACTCACCAGATCATTGTGCATTAATGCAGCGTCCGAGATAGATATCGCTGTACCATTTTGTACATTGGTAATAATCGTATCCCGATTAGCATCAACCTGTGCCTGATAGTTCAAGCTGATGTTTAAATTCATCGAAATAGCATCACCATCGCCATCCACTGCACCAATCTGGAAGCTTTCCATTTCACCCAGAATAGTCTTATTGACAATAATTTCATAGCGATATTCACCTGTGGTGAAATCAACCGTTAATGCACCACCTTTTTCGGTATGAATGACTTGAGTGTTCCCACCAGCAAGAGTATAAACCACGCCATCTACAGTAACACTTTCCAGATATCCACCATCTGCACCCAGTATCATCCCGCCAGTACTACCACTACCTGAAAGAATAGACACATTCCCCTGAACAATACCATCATCAATGCTGCTGAGTAGTGTATTGAGCAATTCTGTCGGACTGGAGATTGCAACTGCCTCATCATTCGTACCCGCAGGTTGTGTTCGTATCAATGGAGCAATAGCACTGGTATCACTACCGCCGATTCTTACCGCATACATTGCATCAATATTTTTGGTATTTAGGAAATTACGCCAGTTTGTGCCAGTAGTTGCATCAATCCCCTGATTAGTATCAGGAGCACCATCGGTAATAAAATACACAAAGTGTTTATCTGCTGCTGGTGGTGTACCCCAATCAGTCATGGTCTTATTAATCGCTGAAAGATAAGAAGTGCCACCATCGGCCTGCTGCGTATTGACAAAGTTAATCGCACCCGTCGCAGAATCCACATACCACTGTGAAACCTCTTCCGAGTTCGCGCTACTAAAATTAATCATCTTGACATTGACATTGCCCAGAGTATCAACTTTGTCAATTAATTGTGCAATCGCCTGTTTTGCCAGCATCAAACGAATAGTATTCGGATCAAAACCAGCAGTCGCTGAGCCTCTACCATTTTCATCCTGCGCCATACTACCCGATACATCGAGGATAATGGTCAGATTATAGGTCTGCGGTGTTGCTGCCATACTCAAGGTCTGATTAATATCCGTTGCAACGGGTGCATCATCTATAACGTTGATAGTTAAGTTGGTCGCAGCACTGGTCTGACCTGTTACTTGATCTTTGGCAATGTAGCTAAATACCTTGATATCATCGACACCTTGAGTTGTTGCCGCATTCAGGGTATAGGTATAAGCACCTGTCAGCTTATTGACCACCAATGTGCCATCAGCATCACTAATGGTAATCGTAGTGCCCGAAATAACTTTGTTTGGCGTACCACTTGCACCACTACTAAAGCTGATGTCATCAATCTGTGTTGTGTTGGTCACAGTATCGTTGGTAAACAGATTACCCGTCGTCGTATATTGGGTCTTGGTGCCCTGGAACGTACCATTTGGCAGATGTGATTCACGTACTGTCGCGGCATCAGGTAATACATTCAACCCTGTGGTGTTAATGGTCAGTTTTGCAGTTGCCAGACTACCATCACTATCTGATAGAGTATAAGTAAACTCATCAGTTGAATTACCTGTAACCGCAGCCTCTGCACGCAGACCATTAACACGGAAATGACCAGAATTATTGGTCGAAGTAAAAGCAATATATTGATAATTGATATTCGTTGGCAAGCTAAATCCCAGTACACTACTTGATGGCGTACCCGAAACTGTATCTGTACCCACAAGAGTACCACTGGCATTAAAGGCATACCATGTAATATAACCAGCTTCTGTTGCATTTGAAACATCAGTTAAAGTCACTACAGCATTCTTCGACAATGCACCTAAATCAAAAACGATATATTCACCATTTTCGACACGACTGATATTCTGCTGATCGGATGTACTACCCGACAGTGTTGTTTCAACACCTAAACCATCATTGTTATTACCAGTAGTAGCATCAACCAAACGTACAATATTGGCAGTTGAGTTCGTTAAAGCATTAAGGTTGAGAGTTGTACCCGATATAGGTGAAGAACCATCAAAACCATACACATTTTTTACACCAGTCGTTGCATAGTCTTTCCATTTAGTAAGGTCTGGAGCGGTATCAGAACCATTTCTATCGACATATACATTTCTATACCCTGAAGTATAGGTGTATTCGCCATTACTCTGGATTTCAAGTTTACCGTCATCTGTTGTAATGGTGGTAATGCCTGATTGTGCTACCGTATGGTTCGTTCCACCAAAATTCACCGAAGTAATTCTATTTGGTGTATCCAGACTTGGTGTATCTACACTTGCAGAAGTGACAATACCATTTACTGTACCTGTAATCACATTACCTGTAACTGTGTCACCTATCGCCACGCTTGCCGAATCATTCTTGGCAACTGGTGCAGTATCCGTAATCGTGATCTGCACCTGCGTCCAGCCAGATTCCAGCGTACCATCTGATGCCCTATAGTAGAAACTATCTACATCCGCACCATCAGTATCCGTTACACCGTTGTTACCATGATTACGTATTGGGGCAACATAGCTAAATGTGCCATTACTATTCATGGTCACTGTACCACCTAAAACAGTCGTAATGGTATTGCTGCCATTTGCTGTTTGTGCACCTGTACCACTGGCATTGGTTGCAAACTGAGCAACAGTTAAAGTAGCACTATCAACATCTGTATCATTAACCAACACAGTTACAAGAGAAGTCGTTGAACCTTCAATGACTGTACGGCTATCAGCAA
>NZ_JBUEBA010000046.1:0-670 GCF_058107045.1 Acinetobacter sp. AB03
ATGTGCAACAAAGCCCCTTAATACTAAAAAGGATTAGAAAAATTAAAGGGATTACATCATCAGAACAGCTTTATATTATGAAATGTAATCCCTAATTGACGATCAGTAATCCATTCCTCACTGTTTAGACAAATAGTCACAAACTTGCCAAATCAATAACATTGCTCAACACGAACTCTAAATTTCTACACGATTGAGCCTTCACATCATCAAAATGTGTATAAAAGATCCACAATATATACTTATTTATTTGCGAAGATTCCTCTTGAAAGTTGAACGACATGTTTACTTTCTTCATGGCATGTGTGAGCTGATCAGTAAGACGAACTCACACATCTCGTAACACGAAATAGAGGTTCTAAAATGATAAAAACAACTCTTAGTATTCTTGGTCTCAACCCTAGCACTCGCTGCTGATCCACTCAATGGAACAAAGTGGAAAACCATTGATGATAAAACCAAGCAACCTTTATCTGTTGTCCAATTTACCGAGACATCGAATGGCGTACTTTCTGCAAAAATCGTTGATGTTTTCACACCGGGTGAAGCACAGAAATGCAGCAAATGTGTAGGTAAATATCAGAACAAACCTTTATTAGGTGCTCAGATTGTTCATGGACTAAAAAATACCGGTAAAAACAGAGGTGGATCAGGAAATTTGAACAACACC
>NZ_JBUEBA010000047.1:0-634 GCF_058107045.1 Acinetobacter sp. AB03
AAAATGATAATAAAGGGTAGAGGAGGTCATCTAAGAATTTAAAGCACAAGACTTATTTAACATTGATGACAGAAAAAGTGAGTTGTTGGGAACTTAAAGAAGAGGTGGTACTTATAATGGTTACTAAAATACAAATACTTAAAATATTAAATATATAAAACAATATATTACAAATATATATGATGCGTAGTGTACGCATCATATATATTTTCTTCTATTTTGATATAATGGATCTCGTCAATCCGCTGATAGGTTTCATTTAAATTTCATGAGTCTTACTGAAATTAAAGTTCGCCAAGCTCATTGCAAGGAAAAAACTTGTTTTTTATCCGATGAAGATGGACTTAGCCTGAAGATTGAGCCGACTGGAAGAAAATCTTGGTGCTATCGCTATACAGATCCACAAACAAAAAAACGTCGCCGCATTCAGTTGGGGCTTTATCCTGATTTATCGCTGAAAAAGGCACGACAAGTCAAAGATGACTTTAAAGACAATAATTATTGTTTTGAGCATGATACTGTCTCTAATGTCATCACCTTTCGTAAGGTAGGGGAGGAGTGGCTGCAGTTCAAACTGAAAAATGCATTTAATGATTCACCCCGCTGCGGTGTACTACAGTTAGCAGAAAGATGT
>NZ_JBUEBA010000048.1:0-669 GCF_058107045.1 Acinetobacter sp. AB03
CCATTCCTGGCCTCCCGGATGGGGTTACTTCTCATTTTCTTACCGTTTTGGAGTATTTTGGCTAAAATCGCTGGCTTTGAGAATTTATCATGGCCACCGAAAAACGTATCAAAATCCTGACCGAGGCGGAGATTGCTGAGCTGTTCGGCCCCCCCATTCTAAGTTCGAATGATCAACGTTTCTTCTTCACTCTCAATGACGCTGAATTAGCAGAGTGCAACAGAATCCGTGAGCGCGATCACAGGTGCATGTTTGTTGTACTGTTGGGGTACTTCAAAGTGAAGCCCATCATGTTGAGTCCCGGCTACCATCAAATTAAGCAGGACCTCAAGTATGTGTGTTCCGAGGTCTTTCCCGGCCCTGGTCTCCGACCCTTCAATCTTACTCAGAAGGCCCGTGTTCGGATTTATCAACGCATCTTCAAATTGACGGGCCATCAGCGTTGGCTCAACAAAAGTCATAGTTCGGCGTTGATAAAGGATCTAAATGAGCATGCACGGGCATGGGGTCAACCGAGATCCCTATTCGACAGGGCTATAGAATGCTTATCAGCACAAAAAGTCGCCATCCCAGGGTACACTGTTCTGCAGGACTTGATCAGTGAAGTTGTGGGCGTCACAAACGATCAGTTTGTCCGTAAGCTTGAGGAACTCATATCTGCGGACTTGG
>NZ_JBUEBA010000049.1:0-9836 GCF_058107045.1 Acinetobacter sp. AB03
AATATATATTATTAATTTTTTCTTTATTTTTTTATTAGTAATGAATAAAATAGTAGTAATCAACATTAAAACTGGTATAGCGTAAATTGTTAACCACTTATAAAAAAAACCAAATAAACCAAAACCAACTCTAATATCTCCTCGATTAACACCTTTAATAAGATAATCATAACCAGAGAACATAAAAACAATAATACAGATTAATGTCATTAATACTGCTGCACGAAAAACACTTCTACAATCCTTATTACTAGCCACAAAATTAATTTCATTTTTTCTTTTCTTTAAATATGATAATATAACTATAGAGATTACTATAATTGAATAGTTTAAGTTGTGGAATAAAAGCGCACCTGTAACATCTCCAGCCACAACACTTTCACCAGTAACGAGAAGAAGAAAAATACCTACAACTGGCATAAATAAATATGCAATTAAAACCAATATAATTATTTGCATTTATTTAATCCCAAAAAAATATAACATCCTAATAGTAAAACCTGCACAATATTACCTATCAACATAGAGTAAGGAATATAAAATACACCAAATTTAGAAAAGTAAATTAAAAACGCAAGATAGAATAAAATAGATATAAATGAAATACAGCTTATAATTAAAACTTTACCCATGTAAAATAGATAATTAACAAATATTAAGTATGGCAATAAGAACATAAATGATAGTGAGAAAATTTCAACCACACCTTTAGCACCCTCAAATTCTTTTCCCAATAAATAGATGTAAAATTCAGCTGGTACGATTTTAAAAAACAATATAGGTATAGGAACAAAAAGAAAACTTATCAAAGCATATTTAAAAACAATTTTATTTGTAATCTTACCCTTTTTGAGATATTCAAAATAGTAAGGTACAATTGCTTTATTTGCAGCCATCAACCCTACCGAAATTAGGCTTGCAAATTGCACACCTATTGAATAAACTCCTAATTCATTTTTGTCAAAAAAATTATAAATATATATTTTATCAAAATTACCTTTAGCAAAAACACTCAATTGATGTAATAATAATGGAACCCCAAATGAAATAAAATAAATCAAATTTAATTTAAAAATTCTGAAACTTATTTTTCTTCTACCTAATAATTTAAAATCCTTAAGCCCAATAAAAAAACAAACCATATAAGTAAATAGCAAGGAATATAACCATGATTTCAAATTATCAAAGCTATTCATTTTAATAAAAAACAAAAGACTACTAATCAAAAAAATAAAATTTAAAAACTGCAATTTTAAATATTCTTTCGCCTTTTTCTGACATTGTCTGATTGCCAACTGCACACTAAATAATGATTGAAAACTAGCTATCAATGTTAAAATGATATAATCATACAAGCCCAAAAAAAAGAAAAAAATAATTAGTAAAAGTGAAATAGATACATTATATATATAACAAGTTGCCACAATATAATTCAAAGAATTAACACCATACTTATAATATGATCTTGTTATAGCCCCTTCTTGACTTAATCCAATAAATATTATTATTAATATAATAACTGTTTGATAGTAAGATAAAATTCCATAATTTTCAGCACCCATAACTCTAGCCAGATACGGCATAATTAAAAAAGGTGTTATTTTAGCTATGAACTCTGAAAGCAAATAAATTATACTATCTTTGATAATTTTCATATATTAATAACTGTTTCAAAAACTAAATCAAATTAATACCATTTTTTTCAAAATAATAATATATTGAGTCTAGCTCATTTATTTTGCTCTTTTCAGGTTTAATAGCATATATAAAGGCATCTGGATATAACAACTTCAAGGTGAGTAAAGCTGTTGAGTAACAAGAGTAAATATAAAGTGGACTAAAATCACTTTCTTTAATAAAATACAATTCTATAGGCATATCAATTTCTAAAATTTTAACATTATCAATATCATTGATTATACTAATATCTTCCATTCGATGTGGTATATAATTCAAATACTCCCCTTTTTTACAATTTAAAGCGGCTCTACTCACACTCATAATATACTCTTCCTTAGAAAACCCTAACATGTTCTCATATGGCTGACCTATAAAATATAATCCTTTACTTTTTTTACTATCTAACTTGGATTTAATCCCATTTAATTTATGTACACTAATATTTTGACCTGACAAGGGTTTCAAATTAAAAAAAGTAAATAAATTTTCTATTTTAAAATCTTTTTTAAACATTAAATCATATGCTTTTAAAGTCGCAGCCCCATCATCCAAATAAACTATTTCATTATATTTAATAATATTTTTAATAAAGTTTAGGGTTTTGGAAAAAATACTCCCAAAATAAACAGCATCTCTCTTTAAAAAAATAAATTTAACCCATAAACCTATGTTTAATATAAAGTCTAATTTCAAACTATTAGGGGAAAATTTAAAAGTTTTATATCTTATGTTGAAAAATTCTGCGCAACAAATTGTATGCAAATCATTTTTACCTCTACCTGTTAATCTAATATAAAAATCATAATTTTTTTCTTTATTTTCTAAAATTGATTCATATGCACATATTACTTGTAATGGAGATTCAACTATATATAAATTCATTTTATCTACTACTCAATATCTGTTCAGCAACAAAAAAATCTAATGCTGTATCTATATCAACAGCTGTCTCTAAAGGTGTTTCAAAACCATAAACATTTTCATCAAAAAAAAATTTGGCTTGTTCTAACAAAGATAGAGCTTCGTAAATATAGATTGAACCATTCAAACGGAAAAACTTAGGTAGGTCCTGACTTCGTTTGCCCTGTACTTCCGGTCGAATAAAATCAGACATACAGCCATTTTCTGGTAATGTATTTGACCACATTGGACTGTGCTCAGTTTCCGAAATCGAAACAATACCTTTAGCATTTTTCGTAATAAAAAATTCTAACGCAGTATCTAACTCCGAAACCAAACGTAAAGGAGATGTAGGCTGAAGCAAAACAATAAGTTCATTTGGCTGATCCAACTGTAACAAACCAATGGCATGCTTTATAACATCGAAGCTTGATGCATGATCATTTGACAAATGTTCTGGGCGCAAAAATGGCACTTGTGCACCATACTGCTCAGAAACCTGTTTAATCTCTTCATCATCAGTTGATACAATTACTCGATCTATATACTTAGATGCTTTAGCTGCCTCTATCGACCATGCAATTAAAGGTTTATCACCCAATAATTTTACATTTTTACGCGGTAAACGTTTACTGCCACCACGTGCAGGAATCAAAGCTGTAACTCGATACTGCCCTATCATTAGAACTTACCAAAATCTAAATTAATAATATCTTTTTGCGCACGGTTATAGTCTTCCATATGCCCAATATCAAGCCAATATTCATGTAAAGGATAGCTTAAGACTTTATTTTTCTTTTCCATCTGCTGTTCTAAGATAGTTGGCATACCAATAAACTGTGCATTAACTTGAGCCAACAATTCAGGTGAAATGACATAAATACCTGTATTAATATCAAAGAAATAACTTGGTTTTTCAGTCATGCTTTGTATTACATTATCTTCAGAGTTAACTACGCCATAAGGAATTTGATATTGGAACTCTCGCACGCACATCGTGGCAATAGCTTCACGCTTTTCATGAAAATCCAATAATTTTTCAAAATTCATATTTGTTAATACATCACCATTAATCACAATGAATGGCAATTTAATATCTGATGCTGGCAATAAACTCAATGCACCGCCTGTACCAAGTGGATCAGTTTCATGTACATATTGAATCTGTACGTCAAACTTCTCGCCATTACCAAAATGCTCATTAATCACTTCTGGTAAATAGTGGGTAGAAATATAAAATTTGTAAAAACCTTGATTTTTAAAGCTTGAAATAATGGTTTCTAGTAAAGGCTTACCCCCAACAGGTAACATCGGTTTCGGGCATGTATCTGTAAGTGGGCGCAAACGCGTACCAAAACCTCCAGCCATAATAAAAACTGGATTTTCTTTGCGCTTTTTACGAATCAAATCATCAAGCGTAATAATATTAACGAGTTGATTATTTTTAATTATAGGTAATGCCAGATAGCTTTTTTCACGCATGATCTCAAAAATCTGACGATTATCTAAGCTACCTTCCTCAATGCTATATGGGTTGGTATGCATAATTGTATCAACAGGTGCATGTAAATCTTGCCCTTTTAAAAGACCTCTACGGATATCACCATCTGTAATACTACCGATTAACTGATTGTTATCATCTACAACCAAAACAATTCTTAAAGCATATAAATCAAGTAGCTCTAATGCTTTCAAAACCGTATCATTTTTATGCAAAACTATTTTATTAACATCTCTAATCACGTTTTAGCTCCTTAGCAGGAGCTCCAACTACAACAACTCCCTCTGCTACAGGTTTAACTACAACTGAACCAGCACCTACAACAGATTTAGTACCAATGAGCATACGATTACTCTCATCTTTGCCTTGTAAAATTGTTGCGCCTGTACCAACATAACTCTTACATGCTAAATGTACATTACCTGAAATATTCGCTCCGGGCATAATTGACACAAAATCTTCTAAAACAGAATCATGCCCAACAGTTACATTCAAATTTAAAACAATAAAATTGCCAAATTCACAGCAGGTTGTCACCCTCACACCAGCAGCAATAATTAAGCCCTTTGAATTCGCAAACTCTTCTTTCATACCATAACCATAAGTTACGCTTGAATGAATCAAATTTGGATATTGCAAGTCAGGATATGTTTTAAAGATTTTTTCTCGAATCACACCACTACCAACTGCTATTGCAAACTTATATCCTGTTTTACATAGCTCAGGGATTGATGATTCATTTTGAATTGGAAACCCTAATATATTATTCTCTGATAACACATCATTTGTTAGAAAAACAAACTCTTCATAGCCCTGATCATATGCAATATCAAGGACCTCTTTAGAGAACCCGCTAGTTCCGAAAATCGCTAACTTGATCATATTATTTCTCAATTAACTCATTAACTTTATAGTTTTTCGTTGCAGCAGTTCCAAGCAACTCCCAAAGCTGTTCTGGCAATAACTGTACTTTTCCTGCTCTTTTAGCCACGATATTTTGTTCTGTAAATATTTCACCTTGCTTAATATCTTTACGCGCAACTAATGATCTTCTAACTAGTGAGAAATTATCCTTTTCCTGCTCTTGCATAAATTTAATACCATCACCAAGGCCTAACTTTATCTTACGTAAAGTCGAAACGTATCTTTTAAAATCATCAATTTCCATAGATGCCGCATGATCTGGGCCGTCCATTTTTTTATCTAATGTAATATGCTTTTCAAAAATTGTTGCACCCAATGCTACTGCTGCAATAGCAGTATATTCATTCAATGTATGATCTGAATATCCTACATTTAAGCCAAAAGCATTTTGTATCGTTGAAATAGCTAGTAAGTTACTACCTTCTAATGTTGCAGGGTACTGTGTTACACAATGTAAAATTACAATCTTATTTTTTAGAGCTTGTCGATTAGCTTGTTTAGCATAAGACAACCTTAACTTTTCAACCGTTGGTAATTCCGTCTTGCCATACTCAATAACATAAGTAAATACTGATAATGCTTTTTCAATATCACCTAAACTCGCTGTTCCTGTTGAAAGCACTACAGGTTTTCCTGTTAATGCAACTTTATAAAGAAATGGTAAATTAGAAATATCTGCTGAAGACACTTTCAAAAAAGGAACATCTAAATCATTTGAAAGAAAATCTAAGCTATCGTTATCAAACGGAGTAGAAATAAAAGTGATTCCATTATTCTCAGAAAAATCTCTTAATGTCTTAGTATCTTCAAAGCTTAACTCTAACTTTTTAACCATTTCTAATTGGCTAGAGTCTTTACCCGTATTCGTTTTTTGATATGCAGCCATATCTGCTTGATCAGACAAAACCTCTTCAGCCTTAAAGGTTTGAAATTTAACAGCATCTGCTCCACTTTCTTTAGCTTTTAAAATAAGCTCTTTTGCCAACTCGACAGAACCGTTATGATTTACACCAATTTCTGCAATAACATAAATTTCGTCTTGATTAAAGATCATAAAATGGCGCCTTCTTTTTAAAATCCGTCGTTTTAATAAGTTCAATTATTTTCTGAGAAGTGTTGCCAAGCCCTAAAGGTGGAACAACTTGACTCAATTCATCATCTGGGGAATTAATTGCTTTTTGCAATGCATCTAAAATTTCATTTTTGTCTAATTTAACATCAAGGATAGATTCACAACGCAAACGTCCTTTTTGACGATCACCAATATTTACTGTTGGAACCTGTAACGCTGGAGCTTCTGACAAGCCACTTGATGAGTTACCCACCATAGCTAAAGCATTTTTCAAAACACTTAAATAATTTTGAATACCAAAACTCTTTACAAGTAATACACGATCTGGCAACTGTGCTTTTAAATCAAGCATTGCTTTCACAATGTTAGTATTACCATTATCGGCATTTGGATAACTAAAAACAAAATTGACATCTTTTATGTGCTTAAGTGCATCAAATAAAGGCGCAACATTTTCTTCTAGTAAATTAGTTTCAGGATGATAAGTAATGAGAAAATATGGTTTTGAAAAATCAAAATCATATAATTCGCTCAATTCTGCAATATTTTTAAATGTTGTACGTTGGATATGATCCAAGCCTAGTGCACCAACGTTGAATACTTTTTCTGGTTGCTCGCCTAACTGAATAATTCGTTTCTTATATTCTTCTGCCGCAGCAAAATGAATATTGGACATTTTGGTGATTGCATGACGAATTGATTCGTCATATGCCCCTTCAGTAATTTCACCGCCATGCAAATGTGCAACAGGTACATGCATGATTAAAGCCGCTTGAGTCACTGCCAAAGCTTCGAAACGATCCCCCAAAACAACCAATAAATCAGGTTGCATACGTTTCAATGCATCTGCAAATCCAAGTAAGCCAACACCCATTGATTTCACAACAGCAGACGATGTATCGGATGACAGCAGCATTTCTACCGATTCAGTAATTTCAAAACCATCTTGTACAATAGTTTTCCAAGTTTCACCGTGCTCAGGTGAATAATGCATAGCTGTAGCTAGAATTTGTAACTCTAGCTCTGGATCTTGCTGAATATCTTGCATTAACCAATACAGCAAACCATATTCAGCTCGAGTTCCTGTAAAAACGGCTATTTTTTTCATTCTCATTACTCCACAGGAACCGAACTTGGAATATTTACAACTCTTTCTTCCAACCATAATGAGTTAGTTAAATCGCCTTGTAATGCATTTTGGTACATTGGTAATCTGGTCATTAAAGTCCAGATTGGACGAGTCATAATTTTATTTGAATTGGTTTCATCCAAAATCAAATCACGCTGGGCTTTATTTTTACAAATAATGGCATTTAACCAATAGTTAGATTGGCAGTCTTCTGGCTCTACAACAAATGAAATATCACTATCTTTAAAGAAATTTTGATATTGCTGTGCCAAATTACGCTTTTTAACAAGAAAACCTTCTAAGCTTTCCATTTGTGCACAACCTAAAGCAGCATTCAAATTAGGTAACCGGTAGTTAAAACTATTTTCATCATGATAGAACTCATAGGGATGTGGTATTTTGGCAGTTGTCGTAATGTGCTTCGCTCTTATGCCAAGTTCTTCATCTTGACATAAGACCATACCGCCGCCGCCTGTGGTAATGACTTTATTTCCATTAAAACTAAGTGCTGAAACTAAACCAAAAGTTCCGGTATGTTTACCTTTGTAGTAAGAACCTAGACTTTCAGCAGCATCTTCAACTAATGCAATATTCCACTTGGTTACAACCTGTTGAAGCTCATCAATTTCTACAGGATGGCCAAATGTATGCATTGGTACGATTGCAGAAATACGCTTATTAGTTCCTTTATGTTTACACACACCCTGGTCATCAATAAAAGCATTTTCTTGTAAATAACTGTCTAATGCCTTTGGACATAAACCAAGTGTTTTCAATGAAACATCAATAAATAATGGTTCTGCACCAATATACGACAAGGCATTACACGTTGCGACAAATGTCAAAGCTTGCGTAATTACGATATCATCGCGCTTTACCCCAGCTAGTAAGAGAGCAATATGTAATGCAGCGGTTCCATTAACAGTCGCAATAGCTTTAGTACAGCCTGTAAACTGTTGAACCTTAGCTTCAAAGTCGTTTACATACGCACCAACACTAGAGACGAAAGTACTATCAATCGTATCTGATACATATTTTTTTTCATTACCAAGAAAACGCGGTTCATGTAATGGAATAAAATTATTAGTACGATAAATATCTCGTACAAATTGATTAAATTTAGAAGTATCCATTACATTTTCCCATCTAAATATAAGCCTGTTTCTTTGTGTCCAAAGTTAGGCATCATATAGTTAAATAGATCAATAATTTCTTCTTTATTCCACTGCTTATTTAAAAGCATCGCATGAATTTTTTCTTCGAATACATGCAACTTATCTTCTTCAACATTGAGTGGATTTTTGATTACACCCAAATTGTTAAAGCGTTGCATATCCAACACTTCATTGTCTGTAAAAAACTCTTCAAAGTCTTTTTCACCAGTTGTATTACTTCCTGCAAATAGACAAGGCCATTTACTCTGTTTTGGCAAGGTTTCAATCAAGCTTCTGGCCTCGTCTTCTGACTCACACAAATACGGCTCATATCCAAGGTTATTCAGATATTTAACCGCAATGTCTGCAAAAGTAATCAAGTGTAAATGTTCACTTAGCTTAGGGAAGAAAATATCTCTATTTTCACCTAATAAGCATGACATTAAACATAACTCACCAGATTCTTTAGGAGTAACGAAATAACGACGGATATCATTTGGCGCAGCGATCGGCTGATTTTTCTGAATACGTTGGTTAAAACCATGTAATAAAGAACCATCGGAAAATGCAACATTGGCAAAACGGGCAGTTGAAATATCAATCTGCTGACTTTGACGCATAAGGAACATTTCCATAATACGTTTTGACCCACCCATCATATTGACAGGGTTTGCAGCCTTATCTGTTGAAACGCAAAAATATTTTTTTACACCATTTTCAATCGATTGCTGAATGGTTTTTTCAGTATTTAAAATATTAACATGGATCATACGCATGAGAGTGAATGGATCCTTTTCACTACGTACATGCTTTAAAGCAGAAAGGTTTAAAACGTAATCAAAGTCACCATCATTCTGGATATAAGCATCATATTCTATAGAACCAATATCCAATGCAAATGTCTGGAAATCACCATGAATATAACCCAAGGAACTTCGGATATCGCGAACAACCTCAGTTAGATTATTTTCTGATATATCAACAACATGCAACTTCAAAGGATTGCGCTTAAAAATTTCTTTGACAACAGCCTGTCCAATTGAACCCGCACCGCCTAGAACCAAAAACTTCGAGGTTGAAACAATTTCAATTAATTTATCATTCCAATGTTGAATATCTTCAACAAAAAGCTCTTGTTTTCTGCCAATTAATTCTAATTGATGGTTATCTATAGACATTTTCAACCCTATTCAAAAAACTTATTCCATACAGATGTCAGTTGTATTTTGGCCAAGAAGTTAAAATCAAAACTTTACTCTTAAAACAGTTGTCTTACTTTTTATCAACCATCAAATAAGTTTTAAAGTTAGTTTTAAAAAATCTGGCTAAATCACAGAGATTTTAATTGACCCACACTATACCAGATTTTTTTTAAGCGCCGTATTGAAATTGTATGACTAGTTTAAAACGGCTTTGTTGCACAAACCTATCTGTAAAGGTTTTTTCAGCGATATAATTTTCAAATGAAGAAGCCTA
>NZ_JBUEBA010000050.1:0-9760 GCF_058107045.1 Acinetobacter sp. AB03
CTTTTTTTTTTGAGAAAAATTTCTAATGAAGTGACTCAGATTAAAATAAAACCTTAGGAAAATATTGTCCGAAACTTGGAGATGAATAATGAATAACGCAGCACATCAATTTGCAAATAAAGTGGTCGCTCAATACCAATTTACAAACGGAAGTGATTCAAGTCTGAATCATTTAATTATCGGCAACAGCACCGCAGAAATTATCGACACCTTAATTTATATGCTTTTCTCAAGCCATGCTGAAACCTATGACGATGGCGTTGTTTGGTTTAAATCAGTGGACGCAATTAATGTTGAGAAGTCTTACATTACTTACAACAGTCGAGAAAGCTGCATTTTTGCTTATTTTGTGTTTGATAAAAATCCATTAATGCTGAAAACAACCGCATTGCATATTGATAATGTTTGTTACTTTGGATGTGAAAGTGACACCACCAATAAAACCATCGAATTTTTAGAAAAATTCAAAGTTCGTGTATCCCTTGCTAAAGAGTGCCACAAGTTCAAATTCAATACTGAGCATCATGAAACCTTGATGCATGAAACCATTAAAACCTTAAAAACTATCTATGAAGAACATAACGACATGGATGCCGAAAAGTTATCTCAACACCATGACACAACTCATTTAGTTAACACATTTCTTGCTTAACCGTACACCATACAATAAACAAAACCCGAAAAAGGATATAACAATGCTATTAGGCGCTTTAAAACAATCTCTAAGCTCAGTCATCGACATGAACCGCTACACCGCCCTTTGCTCACATGTGGAGGGTGAAAACTTGCCGTTATGCGCTCAATTTCGTGTACTTAAATATATCTTTGGTGAGCATGGTCTAAGCGCACTTAAAAATTACAAAGAAGTTGAACACATTGACGAAGCCTTTTTGAAAAAACACTTCCTACGCATGATGAACTATGACTTTGAAGCAGTCATATACCTTGCTATGGTCGGCATGCGCGAACTTATCTTAGAAGCTGATGCTTTTGACCATGACGGCGAACAAAACGCCCAAAATGAGCTTAAACAAGCATTCCAATACGTTTCAGAAAATGACGTTCGTAATTTTGCTTATGTCACTCACATGGGCTATTCAGAAAAGTATTTCAACTGGAATATCATTCGCCACCAGTCTAAAGATGAAGCGGATAATCCCCTCACCTTTTGGTTATTTAAGAATGCAATGTATTCACTATTTTTCAACTTAGCCAATCGGAAATAATGCCCCAACTCATTAAGAGTATTTAAGTCCGAACTTAAGTACTCTTTTTTTTGCATTAGAAAAATAGACCGGTATATACGCCG
This sequence comes from Acinetobacter sp. AB03, assembly GCF_058107045.1. Classification (NCBI taxonomy): domain Bacteria; kingdom Pseudomonadati; phylum Pseudomonadota; class Gammaproteobacteria; order Moraxellales; family Moraxellaceae; genus Acinetobacter; species Acinetobacter sp. AB03. The sequence goes on from NZ_JBUEBA010000050.1 coordinate 1,310, forward strand.
TCTAAGCATGGGTTAAAACGTATACGATGATTTTAATTGATTAAAAATATTTCAAATATCCATTACGTGTTTTAGGTCGGTTAATCAATTCCAATAAAGTTATTCATTAGTATTTTTTAAATAAAATGGCTCTATCGAAAGCAATTGCTTAAAACTTGGAGTCCTGTAATGAATCAACTTGATAAGTTAAATCATTTAAAAAATATCATCAAGCAAGTACCACATGAGCGTTTTGATCTGGATTTATGGCGCACGATCCCTGGTACCGACAATATGACTTTTGCTCAACTTATAAATAGTGATGCTAATTGTTGCGTCATAGGTTGGGCGACAGCTGATGAAACATTTAAAAGACTTAACTTCATGATGTTAGACGGCGTTCCCCTTTATGCACCATTCCGTGCGAATACTGGTGAGCCATTCACTTATGAAGAACTCAAAACAAATGTTGTTTATCGCGGTTCTGAAGCAGTACGTGAGTTTTTTGGACTCAATTATGAAGATGTCGATCATATTATTTTTGACAGCAACTACGCTTTTGAAGACCGAATCAAAGACGAGATTATTCATCATATCAACCAAGTTATTAATTGCGTGAACATCCGTCCACAAGACCTTGACCACTTGTTATCTAGCTCAATTGTTGCACTGGATAACGAAGTCCGTGAGTTCACTTTAAATGATGATGAAGTCCGTGAAATATCTGTTGTGGTTGATTGCTTCAATAAGTTTTTTCCCGATGGTGCTTATCTTGAGTTTGTTGCTACGGTCAACGTACCAGGTGATTGTGATCCACTGGAATACATCGCCAGCAATTACAACATTAAAGAGCCATTAGCTTTCGTTCCTAAGCCGAATGAAGCATTAGAAGAATATCTGGAAACATACCCGATCGAACATCTCATGCATAACTGGCAAGAGGATTTCATTTCGCCGTATGACGAAATCATTAATCAACGTTTAACGCATATCGCATTGCAAAATTTAAATAGCGCAAAAGTAGTTCAATAAGGAAACCTACCCATGACAATTGAAAATCCGCAACTCGTCAGTGCCATCAACGAACTTGGCTTTTACTTGCCACAGCAAGTACAACAGATACCGAACACCACAGAAGCCGGTTTTCGTGTGTATGTGATCGATACAGCAAAACATACCAACATCGAGGCACTAATTAGTGCTATTGAGAATGTCAGTATCACTTCACAGCCCTTTTCTTTTCAAGATGATTACGACATGGGCGTGTTTTTTGAGGGATTTAGTTTCTTCTTGCCTATGCTCATTACACAAGACAGTGATGCACCTTTACCTCTGTTCTTAATTCAACTGGATTTGTAATTCCAACAGCGGTACGTGCGCCAATATGTACCGCTACCCCTTTTGGCACACCGCCTAAAACTTGGAGCAGATATGAACAAAGCAACGACCGTTGAGCGTTTAGAAAAGCTGATTGAGCTAGTGATCGAGGTCATTCCTGATGAAAGCTTTGATTTCGACATTTGGCGTGATTATGACGCAAGCCATACAGAACAACACACCGATTTCTTTTCAGGTTTCACCACAGAAGAATTGTTAGATAAAAATATTGTAGGATGCCTGATTGGTTGGGCTACGTCTGTCGAGTATTTCCAAAATCTAGGTTTCAATTTTCATGGTTCTGTTGGGCCAATCTTCATGTATGAAAAAATACTCAGCAATGAAGAGCTAAAAGATGCGCCTGTTGTCACTGTACCAGTCGTTTACCAGTGGAAAGCAGTACGTGAGTTTTTTGGCATCACTCAGGAAGATGCTTTGGTGATGTTTAGCTATGACAATTACGACCAGGCCAAAATTGATAAGGACACAATGATTCGATTTATTGAACGCATCATCCAAAAATATAAGTAACCACCGAAACGGCGCAATGCCGTTTTGCTAGACGTTATAACCGCTTACGATGATTTTAATTGGTTAAAATATTTTCAATATTTTTAAATTTTGAGAAAAGTTTTTCCCCTGGTACACCCCTCTATACTTAATCCATAGCAAGCAAGGCACAAAGCCTTAAATCTGGAGTAAGTCGAGTGAATACAGCGCATAAGTACGATGATCAAGTCATCATCCCAACAATAGCCGGGCAACTGGAGTTGCTGTCTGGTACCGATCTAAACAAAGAACTGGCTGAGCATGTTTTTCATGAAGCACCAGACATCGATCTAAGTATCTATGACATTTTTATTGTCTGCTTAAGTGGCGGTAAGGATTCGATTGCAGCGTATTTGCGCTTACTGGAGGCTGGAGTAGATAAAAGCAAAATTGAGCTTTGGCACCACAAAATTGATGAAGAAAACCAGCCGTTCATGGATTGGGTGTTCATGGAAAACTATACCAAAGCATTCGCTCAGGCATTCGACACACCATTGTACTTCAGTTGGCTCGAGGGCGGTTTCCTTGGCGAAATGCTCAAAGAAAACAGCTACTCAAAACCCCACTTCGTAGAAACACCAGAGGGCTTAATTAAGCTTGAACGCGACAACAACCGCAGTAAACCAGGCACACGCTTGAAGTTCCCACAACAAGCAGCCAGCCTCATGACGCGCTGGTGTTCTTCAGCGTTAAAGATCGATGTCGGACGCAGAGCATTGAACAACCAGGAACGCTTTGACGGCAAGAACATTTGTTTTATCACTGGTGAACGCCGTGAAGAGTCACCAAACCGCAGTAAGTACAACCAGCTAGAACCGCACCCATGCGACCGTAGAAGCGGTAAGAAAGCAAGACGCGTTGACTGGTGGAAGAACGTGCTTCACTTCACTGAAGAGCAAGTATGGGAGTTACTGGAGAAGTACAAGGTTACTCCACCAGTGCCATATCGCTTAGGTTGGGGCCGTAGCTCATGCATGACCTGTATCTTCAACAGTCCTAAAATCTGGTCAACCATCAGCACCTACTACCCTGAACGCGCTCAGCTGATCGCTGGTTATGAACAAAAGTTTGATTGTACGATCAGTCGCTCAAAGATCGATGTCGTCAGTCTGAGCAATGGCATTGAGCCATTCGACATTCAGGATATGGAAGCACTGGTACAGTCCAAAATTGAAAGTTATTACCTACCAGTGTTCACGGATAACTGGACGGTTCCACCAGGCGCATTCAACAAGGAGGGTTGTGGATCGCTGTAAATTAGGGTGCCATTTGGCACCTTTTTAGGATGAAAACCGCAAGCGATGTTTTTTAATTGATTAAAAATGGTTTGGAATAATTTTGTTTTTGAATAAGTTTTTGACACCACCTGTCAGCATAAAATGATTTTAAACCAATCAATATGAGATGATGTTTATGACAACTTTAAACGAAACAATGCAAAAGTTCTGTAAAGCTAAGGCAATGATGACCTATTTAATGTCTGATGATCCTATCATTGATGAATCTGTCAGCCGTTACGAAAATTGGGCATTGGCTTATGACCTTTTTGTGAGTATTGGGCATCTGGATCTAGAACAAGTTGAGCAGATCTGGAATGAAAAAACCCATACCAATTTTGTGCTTTGGGGTGTAGTTGGTGAATGTTCAATAGAAGAAATTGTATCGTATGTGACAGAAGAATATGACGCTCAAGCTGTCACACTGGCGCAGATTAATGAATTACAAGACGGTAAAACACTGGCAGAAATCTAAAATCAACCTAAGGAATGAGTTATTAATTAAGTATTAATAGCTCATTTTTTATTGTCTGAAACTATACAACTACCACCTTGAATCATTTTCACAAGCATCGCCATCGCCGTCACCATCCATCATGGTATCTGGGCAGTTTTTCACAAACCAATCAGCTTCTTCTTTAGATCGCATTTGAGAGCAATGCTTACGACCATCGCACTTATAGGCTACTGGCTTTTGATATATAGCATTTGTAGTTTGATTATCTTTATATAGATATTTCTTTAATTGAATGCTACCTAGATATGCCACCCCAATAGCTATGCTAATAAAAATTATCCATAGATATAGTGGCAATGATTTTTGCTTGTCATGCGTTTGTTCATGGTCGGAATAGTAAACATGGATTGCCCTATTTTTATTTTCTTTTTTAACTACCTCGAAATAGACCTCTCGACCTACTATTGGCTGTTCGCCTTTCTGAAAATCCTTAATATGGAAAAATACATCACCAAAATTACTCGTAGATATAAAACCAAAACCACGCTCATTATTATATTTTTTAATTGTTCCTGTTAGTACCACCTAAAACCCCATATATATTAAAAGCTATATTAATTATATTTGTTAAACCTAAATAAATACTATCTTTTTTTTAAAAAAAAGTTTTAAGGTTTATGGATTTATTATAATTAAAACATCAAAAGCAATTGCTTAAAACATGGAGTAGCTATTATGAATAATTTTTTCGCTGGTGCTGAAGTCATCACTGTTTTTTCTTTACAAGACGCTTTAGAAGAGGGCGTGATTATATGCCTTAGCGATAAAGAAGAACATGCCAAAGATTGCAAACAGTTCTATAAGTTCCCTGTTTATATTACAAGCAACTTGTATAACAAGCACCTGACAGCTGCAAAAGCAATTTTTCCGAATGGTACGGAAGCTGATGCTGAAAAAATCAATGATTTAATGGGATATACCATCTTTGATATGTTGAACATGAGCGTTCGTGGTTCAGTTGCACTTAATGACCAAAGCGTTAAGTTTAAATATGCTCTACAAGATACACCGCATACCTTTTCTGACACCTTAATCACCAATATTGCTACGGTTGGGCCTGGTGTGAATGGTGAGCCTATCATTACTTTTATGATGCCTGAAGACCAATAAACACAACACCTAGCATTGACCAAACAATGCTAGGTTTTTTTGAGATCCGAACGTTCATTGAGAGGTATAAAAAATTCAAATGGCGACTATGAAAATTGACAACCCTGACTTATTCGGCTTTGCAAATATGCAAGAAATAGAACAACAAAGAGAAAAAAACGAATTAAAACGTATAGAAACGATGAAGCTTGTCCGTTGTGACTGGTTTATCGCCGTGACATCTACTGGAGAGCTGTTTAAGTACAGTGAAAAAGTACCAGCAAAATATAAGGCGTTTAAAGGCATTAAATTATTCAAGTGCTGGAATGAAGCTACCGCGGATCTCGTGTTAAATGCCGTAAAAGGCGCAATCAAGCGTGATCATTACGAAGTGCCAGACGTTAAAAAAAGCAAAAAGCTTGCTGTTGATAGTTGGGTAAGAAACATTGATCTAAAGTTTCTACATTTGCCAGTCGGTCAACTCACCAACCTATACAGGGAACATCAGGAGCGTTTAAGACTGAAGCGTGAAAAAGCCAGACTTAAAGAAAATGAAAACACGTATGACGTAGAACCGCACTAATCACACCCACCAGGAATAAGCACCCATAGCTTATTCCTTTCATAAGATGATGGCCGTAAACGATGTTTTTAATTGATTAAAAATAACTTGAAATCATGAGCCTATCAGCCGAAATACTTTTACTGAAAAGTTATTCAGTCTACATGCACCGATATAATTATTACATCAAAGCTCATTGCTTAAAACTTGGAGATACGACAATGCAACTACAAAAATTTAATGCTGGTACTGCTAATGTGCGCCACTTGCTACAAAGCTTCACCCAAGCGTATGACGGTTTACCAAGTTGCGTCATCAATGTGATTGGCGTAGCAACCAAAGCAGATCCGCAGTTTATTTTTAACATTGAACTGGATGTCGTTTTATTTCACCAACACAAGTCACAAGCCTACTGCATTGAAGTCAATGCACCGTTACAGGCTCAAGTCATCGCAGACGCTCACGAATCATTTAGATTCAATCCTGATGATTCTCATGCATTGATTGAGGGCGAAGTCATGGATGTGGCGATTAATTTACAACGCCAGGCCATTAATGACATGATTCAATATGATTTGCTGTCAGATGCAGAACTGGAAAAGTTCAATACATGGAATAAAGGTTTCGCCAGTGCATTACTGACTGAATGTTTTGAAGATGTCGCAGATTTTAATGCGCTGCATAGCTCACATTTTATGGCGAACACTGTTTATTTAAGACTGATTGAGTACTTTAAAAACAACCTGTCATAAGAAACCATTAAACAAATAGAGGGAGATCCAATAAAGGTCTACCCTCTTTTTTTATGCCTTTAGATTTTATGACGTATACGATGTTTTTTAATTGATTAAAAAATATTGGAATTTTTCATTGCCAGTTCCATAAGTAATTTGAGAAAAGTTTTTAAGGGATATTTCAAAAATATAATTAATTCATACCTAAGCAATTGCTTATAACTTGGAGTTGAAGATATGAAAAGCCTACTTGATTTTTTTACAAACCGTTCTAAAACATTAAACATTATTGTGAATCCTGAATTAAATACAGGTCATTCCCTTGCTGATTTTTCGTATAACGAAGAATTGCATCAAGACCTTAATGTATTAACGGTTATTCCGCTTGATCATTACGGAAACTTTCTATCTTTAACCCTTGATGATTGGGGCGTTATTACTTCAAAAGTTCAATTCCCTGAGCATCTTGATTTTAATCAATTGCTCAGCATTTTTTGGGAAACACAACCCATTTTAGTTGTTACTGACATCGCACGTTCAGAAGTGCATGACAGCGACTTTTTTCAACAAAGCTTGGTCAAGCAAGTCAATCTTGCATATAGCCGAGATATTGCCAGTGAATATGCACCAGAAGATGTTCACTACATCTCTCAATCTTTTGATTTAGATAAGCTGATGCGTTGCGGTGTATATCTGCAAGGTCATTGCTATTCAGCTCATGATTTCGTCATTAACAACCATAACCTATTTGAAAAAGACAGCTTGATTGTGCCTGTTTTTAACATCCACTCGACACAAAAAGAACTGCAACAATTTTTAGTATTTGATCTGCAAGGTAAGTTTTTGGATTGCTTTGTTGGCACTGAAGTTTTGTACTAAGGAATATTGATCATGTCTAAAAAATACTTATTGATTGAATTGAGCTACGAAGCACCAAACAACACCAGTGCTGATGCTGTTTTGCACAATGTCTATATTGATATTAATCACCCTGAAAATCTGGCGATGTTTAGCGAGTCTTGCAAGAATCGCCATGAAATTAATGAAAACCTACCCATTTGCAAGTTAATCACTTCATGGGTTCGATTACTAGGGATCTTCACCATTCTGGACAATACAGATCAGGACAAAGAAACCCCTGTTCTCATTCAACTTGCTGACGGCGGTACTTTATCTATCGATGGTTGGGAAATTCTCGACCAAGAAACCAAAGATAGACGCTTGGCGTTAATGGACATTGAGCCAGATGAAGAACAAGACGAAGACGACCCTATTTTGTTCGCTCATGAGTATTCAGACTCAATCACTCTCACCAAAGTCGAAAAGCCAGTAGCAGAAAGTGTATATGTCGCTATGCGTAACTCTTACAGCAACAACTTTGATTTAGTTCTTGAATGTATCTTGAATCCTGAAAAACATTACAGCCTATATCAAGGCTCATATGATGGCACTCATGTTCAAGTGATCCTGAATGACTTGGCACTCCTACCATCATGTAAGACACATAAATCAGAAATTGGCGACTATGTAACATGCAATGTACTGGAGCTGTTCAAAGGCTCAATAGATGCGTATGGCGCAGAAAGTGAATTTATTGATTCATTCGTGCAACTCGACATTACACCGTACTTAGATAGCACACTGAAAATGGACTACATCGAATTGCAGTTTAGCTACCAGAGCAACGATCTCATTGCATTTTTTGGGAATGATCCATGTTCTTAACATGGATCTCTATGGAATAGGAGAAAATACAATGTCTGATCATATCTATAATTACATCATCGGCAGAATCGACAAAAGCCGTAAAATTATGGTTCTGGTGAACTACGAATCAAGATCCAATCTGGTGACTCAAGCACAGTTAATGAAAGTCCAATTCCCGAACATCAATACCTTGAGAATGTTCCTGAATGACTTTGAGCCAACGGAAAAACATGTTATCCATTACTCGAAATACAGTAAAGAAATGCCATCAGGTGCAGATGGATATTTCCTATTTTCAGAACATGACCAGCAATGGAATATTTTTGATCCGAATGTCTTAAGTCGGTTTGTTTGTATATACCAAGAATCACCAGAGTTAGATAATTACCAAGATTACATCTGTTCTTGTGAAGTCAAAAACTCACCCACACTTAAAGCAAAACATAAAAAACAAGCATTTATGGAGAAGATGATCTTCACTTCATTGGGTTTTGAGCGTTATTGCCATCATTGCAACGGTTATGAACCACTGGATCGTTTTTATTATCATTCTGATACCAAAACCTATGAATCAGTTTGCAAGCCTTGTTATGTTCCTCATTACAAACCTTACAAGATGAAAAAACTTATGACCAGTACGGTTGAAGAATATATTTAATC
>NZ_JBUEBA010000051.1:0-384 GCF_058107045.1 Acinetobacter sp. AB03
AAAAATAAACAATGGCTTATTTATGCCTACCATCGAGAATCTGGAGAAATTGTTGCTTATGTTTGGGGTAAGCGGGATTTAGCAACGGTTCAACGTCTTAAAGCTAGACTTAAAAAGCTTGGGGTTCAATATGCTCGAATTGCGAGTGATCATTGGGATAGTTTTATTACAGCATTTCAATGTTGCAAGCAAGTGATCGGTAAGTTTTTTACCGTCGGTATTGAAGGTAACAACTGTAGAATTCGTCATCGAATCAGGCGTGGATTTAGGAGAAGTTGCAACTTTTCTAAAAAGCTCGAAAATCATTTTAAAGCCTTTGATTTGACTTTCTTTTACCTTAATAATGGATTTGTTTAACGCCAGCATACTTTTTGAAACACCACC
>NZ_JBUEBA010000052.1:0-1349 GCF_058107045.1 Acinetobacter sp. AB03
ATGGATGGTGAATTGGTGGAAAATTCTAGTTTTTAAATGTTATTCACCAATTAAAATGTCTATGCGATAAACCATTTAAAATGTCCTGTTTTTAACCACAAGAGTCAAGCACAGGATTTAAATTTCTTTGTTCAATAACCGCTTTCTGAGCTTTACGACTCGGCATACTTTTCTTGAGACGGGAACGTTTATTTTGTTTTTCCAACTCTTCATGCTGTTGCTGGATATGCGCCAGAACCGAGCCTAATCTTTTATTCTCAACCACTTCATTCTGCTGTAGTCCAGCCAATTTATTGAAGATGCTGTAGTTGAGCTTTCGTCCTTCATGCATGAGGGCCACAGTGCCATCCGGATACTCCAGAAATGAAATGTATTGCCCAACAAGCTTATGATTCAGCTCTGTCGGTTCAAGCAGATAAATACACTTGTCATAGGTAATCGTCAGGTTCTTGGTGACCTTACGCGGTTCCTGCCAGGTGAATATATCCTCCAGCTCAGCATCAGACTCTGTTAGCGGACGATGTAAGTTCTTTGAATTTCGCGCACACTTGGCGAACTTCTGGTTGAAATGCTCAATAAAGCAGGGTAACCAGGCATTGGCTTCGGCAATTGAACTGATGCCTTCCAGACGCATCTCTTTGATCAAACGGTCTTGAAGGGTTCTATTCGCGCGTTCTACGCGACCTTTAGCCTGTGGTGAGTTGGCAAAGATAATATCAATGTTTAACTCATTCAGAATCCGGCCAAATTGCGTGATCTTGCTGTCTTGGCTGGATTTCTGGTTGACTCTAAATACCGAGTGTTTATCGCTATAAAAGGCCAAGGGCTTGCCGTATTGCTCAATGTAGGCTCGGGTTGAAAGCATATAGTCAAAGGTCGTTTCAGCCTCACAAAAGCGCAGATGCAACAGCTTGCCGGTAGCATCATCGATATAAACCAGCAAACAGCATTTGGTGGCTCTTCCTTCAAACCAGTCATGATATGAGCCATCAATCTGGATCAGCTCACCGAAGCAATCACGGTTATAGCGTGGCTGGTATGGGCGTTTTAGACGTTTGGATCGCGGAATCCAAAGGTCATTTGCAGTCATCCAGCGCCGAACCGTTTCTACCGGGATATTCAGGTCAAACATGCTGCTGAGCTTCTCATGCGCCAAGGTAGGTCCAAAGCCCAGCAGATGTTCAGAAATAATGGAAAGACATTGCGATTTTAATAAATCGTCATGGCGATGATGGCCCGGTTGACCACGACTGGCATGCGTCATGCCTGAAACACCATCTTGATTGAGCTTCTGCAATAACCGGGTAATTTGACGGGTGGAAAGATTCAGGATTTCAGCAGCACGGACT
>NZ_JBUEBA010000053.1:0-2593 GCF_058107045.1 Acinetobacter sp. AB03
ATAAAAATTGTATATTTAACATCCAACTAAAAAATAATTTTAGAAAACTTGTCAAACCTAAAATTATAAGTAACTGATTGCTTTTTATTGAAATTTACTTCACACACTAAAAACTCTTGTGTTTTCACATAAATTTCACTATCTGAGAACTATTTTAGCTGGAAAGTAATATTTGCAAGTTTCTAAATTCTTAAAATACAGGGGTATAGTTAAATGGCTATAGAATTTATTTCCAAATCAAAGTTACCTACTGCGTTTGGCGATTTTGAAATTATAGCGTTTCAAGACCAAAGTACTGGTGAAGAACATATCGCTCTTGCTAAAGGAATGGATACTATTTCTAATCAATCTGTACTCGTCAGAATTCATTCGGAATGCTTAACAGGTGATGCTTTTGGATCACTCAAATGTGATTGTGGTCCACAATTACACTCAACTATGAAAATGATAAATGATGCAGGTCAAGGTGTGATCTTATACTTACGCCAAGAAGGTCGCGGCATAGGACTAACCAATAAAATTCGAGCTTACGCACTTCAAGACCAAGGACATGATACTCTTGACGCCAATTTATTATTAAATTTACCAGCAGACGCTCGTAAATATGACATGTGCGCCATTATGTTAGATTATTTAAAAATAAAGAATGTAAAACTCATTACAAATAATCCACTTAAAATTAAATCTTTAACTGATTTAGGAATTGATGTTGTTGAGCGGGTTCCATTAAAAGTTGGCTTAAATATTTTTAACAAAGCTTATCTAGAGACAAAGCAAAAACGTATGTCACATCTGTATGATAATAGTGATTTCTAAAAAGCGATCACTTTCGGTAAAAATTCACAGACAAAGTTCCACCTCCCTTACGGGAGAGGGTTTTATCACATATAGTTCTTGATAAATTAACTTTAAATATACTGATTAAAAAACAGGATATTATTTATTTTCTCTAAGTATTTGCGAAAAAGCTGTGACTTTTTCTAAAGTTGCGTTCATCCCCTTATTAAAAAAAGTATCGACAAGCGCTGAGCCGATAATAATCAAATCTACCTTATTGGCTAAGGCTTTAACATGACTTTCATTTTTGATCCCAAAGCCAATTGCAACAGGAATATTAAAAATAGGCTTAATTTCAGCAATCTTTTTCTCAAGATTAAGCAGATTGAAGTCTCCCCCTGTTAAACCATTTTCTGCAACATGATATAAAAAACCTGTCGCACGCGCTGAAATTTGCTCTAACCTTTCAATTGGGGTAGTCGGCGCTGTCATTGCAATTAAATGCATATTTTTTTCATTTAACTGCACTTCAAATTTTTCTCGATATCCATATGGAGCATCTAAAATCAATATTCCATCTATAAGATTCTCTGTTTCGGCGATAAGTGTTTCGAAACCATATTGCATCATCGGATTTAAATAAGTCATAAAAATTATTGGTGTTTTTTCATCATGTAGCCTGATTGCTTTTACCAACTCAATGGTCTGTTTTACCGTTTGACCTGCACCTAAAGCCCTAAGATGCGCTGCCTGAATGATCTCTCCATCTGCCACTGGATCTGAAAATGGAATGCCAACTTCAATAATGTCAGCTCCAGCTTGACCTAATTGGCTCAACAGACGACAACTTTCTGCAAAATTAGGATCTCCAGCAGTAAAATAACAGACCAGACCACTTCGATTTTCCAGTTTCAATTGCTCTAATTTTTGATCTAGACGGTTCATGCTGTAACTCCTGCAAGATATTTTTTGACCGTGTTTAAGTCTTTGTCGCCTCTGCCACTTAAATTGACAATAATGATCTGTTCTGGCTGCATTTCTTGAGCAAGTTGAATCGCATATGCAATCGCATGGGAACTCTCAAGAGCAGGAATAATACCCTCCTGTTGGCTTAAAAGCTGAAATGCATTTACGGCTTCTTGGTCGGTTATAGCCGTGTATGTCACGCGTCCAGTTTCAAACAGAAGGCCATGTTCAGGGCCGATACCAGGATAATCTAAGCCAGCTGATATAGAGTGCCCTTCTAAAATCTGCCCATCTAAATCTTGTAATAAATAGGTTAAATTGCCATGCAGCACACCAACTTGACCTTTGCAAATAGAGGCGGCATGTTCACCAGTATGTGTTCCTTTTCCCCCCGCCTCAACGCCAAACATTTTGACATTTGGGTCTTCTAGAAAAGGATGCATCAACCCTAATGCATTTGATCCACCACCAACACAAGCAACCAAGGCATCGGGCAGTTTATTTTCTTTGAGGAGTATTTGGTTTCTGGCTTCTAAACCAATAATTTTCTGAAATTCTCTGACCATGGTGGGATATGGATGAGGGCCAGCAACCGTACCCAACAGGTAATAGGTTGTATCCACATGATGAATCCAGTCACGTAATGCTTCATTCATGGCATCTTTTAAAGTCCCACGACCTTTTTGAACACTTCTGACTTCAGCACCGAGTAATTTCATACGTTCAACATTCATTTGTTGGCGCTGAATATCTGTTTCTCCCATAAAAATGGTACATTTCATCTTAAACAGTGCGCAAACCGTTGCTGTTGCAACACCATGTTGTCCAGCACCCGTTTCTGCAATGATTC
>NZ_JBUEBA010000054.1:0-2978 GCF_058107045.1 Acinetobacter sp. AB03
TATCAAAAGACTATACCTGAATGATAGCGAGCCAAATCGCATACAATATCTATCATTAGACTTAATGCAATAATTAAATGATAGTATTATCATTAATCTAATAGAATTAAGATTAAATGATAGAAATGAATACACGTATTTATCTACGAGCTTCAACTAAAGATCAAGATGCAGAAAGGGCTTTGCAGATTCTTCAGGATCTAAACCAAAACTTGAATTTGGGTGAAACCATTGTGTACGTGGAAAACTATAGTGGTACGAAGTTAGACCGACCTGAATTGAATAAGCTACTGTCAGAAGCAAATCAAGGTGACACATTGTTAGTTGAAAGTATTGACCGCTTATCACGCCTAACCCAACGAGATTTTCAAGAGCTGAAGCGCAGGATCCAGGAGAAGGGACTTCGTTTAGTCGTAGCAGATCTTCCTACTACCTACCAAATGATTCAAACCAGTGACAGCATTACTCATTCAATCTTGGAACTCATCAACAATATGTTGATTGATCTTCTGGCAACAATGGCCCGCCTAGACAATGAGAAACGTATAGAACGTATTAAGCAGGGCCTGGCACGTTCGGGTTACAAACCAACAGGCAAGAAGGCAAATGAGGCTAAACATAAACGAATAAAAGAATTGCTAGTAGTTGGCAATATGACTAAGGAAGAAATTGCCAAAGCAGTGAATTGTGGAGTTGCAACTGTCTATCGAGTTGCTAAAGTTATCTAAAAGAGGCTTATCTCAACGCGCCCCCAATGGGGCACCGCTGCATTCAGGTTACTTCACATAAGAAATTTTATGTTAAATGATTGTTAGAAATGCCCCTTGATCGAGGCATTTTCTATAAAGAATACTAAAAACTAATTAAAGCCAACCAAGTTTCAAAACAAGGCAGTTCTCAGCAATCATATTTTTAAATTATATAACTCCCAACTGAGCTTTTGCTCCAACGATAAGGCTTTCATTTTGAGTTTCTAAGGCAAATAAACCATACATCAAAGGAGAGGCCGCTGCTCTTTCTAAAGTCTGTTCATATAGTTTATTCCAAACTTTACCCCCTAGTTTTTCATACTCGATGATTAGAGTTTTGAGGCTTTCTTCTCCAAACAAAGTTACATGCCCAGCAAAATCAATCGCTGGGTCATCTATATGGGCTGTTGACCAATCAATAACGCCTGAAACAGCTCCATCCTTTGAAGCTAGTACATGCCCAGCATATAAATCGCCATGTATAAATTGGGTGAAATCTGCCCATAGAACATCATTATCCAACCATTTTCTGTAGCGGGTTTCCAATTGCTCACTTATACCAATTTCAGATTTTACTAACTGCAAATTGTTTGCTATTTCAGGTCTTAAATCTGAAGGTTTCATAATTTTCAAATCATTTTCCCGAACTTCTTTTTCAGGAATACTATGGATTTCAAATAAGGTTTTTGCCAAAGATGTTATGTATTTCGGGCTATCTTTGTCCATATTCCAAATTATTTCATAGGTTTCAGCATCCAAATTTAAAACAGGATTATCTTTAAGTATGGGATAAGCCACTAATTCTGTAGATGAAATTCTCCAATCAGGAACCTCTACAGAAAGATGTTTTTTTACCAATTCTAAAATGCGTTTTTCTTTCTTGATTTGTTCCCTCATGCCATCACGACGAGGAATACGCAGCAACCATTGTTGCCCCTTTGTATCAAGAGCAAAAACGACCTTAAAATCAATGCCCATTTCATTGAAATTCATTTTGTCCGTAAGCAACAAGCCGTGTGCTTCAGCAAGTGATTGAATATCTTGAATTGTCATTTTTAATTTCCTTTAAAGAGTTCAATAATTAATGTTCGGATTAGATTGGCTATCATTAACAATCTCTCTCAAAAGTCTTGATGATTTTGTGGTCTTTGATCTCGTAGATAATGTCAGCAATATTATCGACCAATTGCTTGTCATGAGATACGAAGATAATAGTTCCTGCATAGGACTTCATCATTGTTTCTAATGCGGCAATACTTTTTAGGTCAAGATAGTTTCCTGGTTCATCCATAAGCAAAATATTATATTTTCCTAAAAGCATTTTGGATAAAAGCAGTTTGATGATTTCACCTCCCGATAAGTCGGATAAGTTTTTTTGAATATCATTCGCTCCGATCCCCATTGAAGCCAATACTGCACGAATTTCCGCAACTGTGTACTCGCACTCTTCCTGCATAAAGGAGAGCACAGATTTATGCGTGTTAAATTTATATCCTGTTTGTGTAAAGTAGCCAATTTCAGCTTTTGGAGATATGGTTAATCCATCAGCACGTTCTGATATCATTTTTAACAAGGACGTTTTCCCTGTTCCATTCGATCCAGTTATAGCGACTTTAGCGCCAAGCGGTATTATAAAGTTAGCGTCATCAAAGATAGTACGGCTACCAAATTTTAAGCTCAGACCATCTGCCGTAATCGGGAACTTATTGTGCAGTTCTAGGGCTGAACTTTGACGAAAACGAATAGAACGCAAATGCTCTGGTGCTTGAATATCTTCTAATGCAGCCAAACGCTTTTCCATACTCTTAGCTGCCTGATACAGTTTTCTTTGCTTGGTGCCAGTCATTTTTGCATGCCCAAGTCGTCCAGCACTTTCGGTAGAGTTTTTGGATTTTTCTCCTTTTTTCTTATTGTCTAATCGATTAGCTTGCTGGCGTTTTTCTTGCACAGCAGATTCTAATCGCTCCCGTTCCTTCATCATCAGCTCATATTCTACGGCTTGGTGTTGTCGCTCTTCTTCTTTTTGACGCAAGTAATCCGAGTAACCACCCCAATATTCCGTAATTTTACCGTCTTTTAACTCCCATATCTTGTCTACAACCATATCAAGAAAATATCGGTCATGACTGATAACAAGTAATGCTCCATCAAATGCTTTAAGTTGACCAATAAGTAGATCTATTCCATTGAGATCAAGGTGGCTGGTTGGTTCATCCGCTAGAATGCCAT
>NZ_JBUEBA010000055.1:0-1388 GCF_058107045.1 Acinetobacter sp. AB03
ACCCTTCGGGGTGCTAAAGTCCGTGATGCCTTAAAATGGGTGGGCTATCTAGACCAAGCAATGCAGCATGCCAAAGCATCCGATGTATTGATTGCACAGCATCATTGGCCTGTCTGGGGCAATGACAATATTCAAGATTTTATTAAAACCCAGCGAGATGTTTATAAGTTCACGCATGATCAGACGGTGAGATATATGAACTCTGGTTTTAATGGCGCTGAAATTGCCGAAAAAATTAAGCTTCCAGCGGCACTTGATCAAAAACTATATGCGCATGGCTATTATGGAACCCTAAAACATAATGTAAAAGCAGTATACCAATATTATATGGGATGGTTCGATGCCCATCCTTCCAATTTAGATCCATTACCCCCTAAAGCTGTTGCAAAAAAATATATTGAGTTAGCAGGTGGGGAGAACAATGCATTGAAAAATGCGCGGGATGCCTACGCTCAAGCTGACTATAGATGGGCTGCCGAGATTTTAAAACATATTGTGTTGAATAACCCTCAAAACCAACAAGCAAAAGACTTATTGGCGAATACTTATCGTCAATTGGGCTATGCTGCTGAGGCTTCAACTTGGCGTAATTTCTTTTTGGTGGGCGCTCAAGAGCTACAAAATAATGTACCCCTACAAAATACTTCTGATCCGAGTGATTTATTGATTCATACACCAACTGAAAGATTTCTTGAAGCTATGGCGACAAATTTAGATGTGGAAAATTTAAAAAATGAAAACCAGTGTATCAATCTGGTTTTGTCGGATACCAAAGAGCATTTTTCATTATGGGTTGAAAACTCAGTCATGCAGTTTAAGCGTTATGATGAAAGTAAAGATTTGGCATTGGATTGCCCTACATTAACCTTAACCAAGCCCTTATATCTAAAAATGATTACAGGTCAAATAGAAGGGGTAAAAGTCCTGCTTTCTAAAGACAGTAAAGTCAAAGGTAATCCACTGAAAATTGGAAAATTCTTTGCAATGTTTAAACGTCCAGATTCAATTTTCCCGATTGTGACTCGACCAAATGGCTAAGCTCAAATAAGTAAAGTCGAAACTTAAATTAATAGATCCAAAGAAATGGGTGAAATTATCAACTTGGTTCTCCCAATCTTATAACAGGAATACAAGAAATTATTTCTTGTATTCCTCTTTAAAATTAAAAGTAAGCTATATGTATTTTAACTCTATTGATACTTTATTAAATGGTTTTTGAATTTTTATACTTTATTTTCGATGGAGATATTTTTATTAGTAGCTTGTTTAAAAAAGATTTGTTTATTTTTCTATTAATTGCTTCTAAATAATAACTTCAATATTTTTGTGGTTAAAAGGCAAGGGGGTATTATGATGTGTTTTTTATTGAAAATAAGCTTTTATATTAG
>NZ_JBUEBA010000056.1:0-2345 GCF_058107045.1 Acinetobacter sp. AB03
GTCGGGTAGTCAGACGCAGTTACCTACGTCCAACCCCCTAAGAACCGTGCATGCGAGTTTCCCAGCACACGGCTCAAGCCTCTGCTAAGGCGCCATTCGGCACCCGGTTATACATCGTTGACATTGGCAAACTGAACACTCCTCGGACAATACAGATGGTAAATCTCAAGATTAGCAACTGCATCCGTTCCACCATGACTTAGCTTCACAATATGACGGCTGTGCCATGGTGTATCTTTGGTGACTGGTTTAAGACAGGCGCAGCAGCGACCACCTTGTTTTAGCCACACCCGATACAGCTTGGCTCGCCCCTTTGCGGAGACCAGCATTCTTTTACCCCATCGGGATTCGAAGTACTCATCCCATGCGGGGTCATGAGGGTTAGCAGCAGCCTTGATCTTGATATGTCGCACAATTGGCGTGTCCGAGGCAGACACTAATGTGTATTGTCGCTTCCGACCATCGGCGGACTGTTCATCACATGAGAACACCCATCGACGCGCTCCTTGTACTTTGAAATACCGATCTTTGACCCATCGGAGTGTCTTGCGAGGGTGGCGACGTACAGCCCATCGCCAGAGCATTTCCCACACTGCGTTGTCTACCTGGTTGAAAACCTTCTTGGCAACGACATGACTGTGATAGTTGGCCCAACCCCTTAGAATCGGGTTGAGCAAACCGATCAAAGTGGCCTGTCGTGTCGCTTTGTTTGCATTGATTAATGCTCGCAGCTTGTCAAGATGAGCGCTGATGTTTGCCTTTGACGGCTTGATCAGTAGCTTGCCGTTGTACTTACGTACGTTCCAGCCAAGAAAATCGAACCCGTTCCCTATGTGCGTGATTTTGGTCTTTTCCTGAGAGAGCACGAGACCGCGCTGCGCCAGAAATTCAACCACGGCAGGACGAACTTCATTTTCGAGCCACTCTTTAGAATACCCCGTGATGATGAAATCATCCGCATACCGTACCAGTTGCAGCTTTTTGCCTGTCCATTTGGCGTTAGAGAACCTCTTCGCCAGCATCGTTTCCAGTCCGTCCAAGGTCATGTTGGCCAGCACCGGGGAGATAATACCTCCTTGCGGTGTTCCGGAAAGACTGGGAAACAGCTTGCTTTGGTAGACGTAACCGGCTTTGAGCCATTTCCGTAGAATCACCTTGTCCATTGGGAGGTTGGCGATCATCCAGTCATGGCTGATATTGTCGAAACAGCCTTGAATGTCACCCTCTAGCACCCACTCCGCACTTACTTTTCTTGACAGCACACCAAAGCACTGTGCTGCAGCATCCGCGGTTGAGCGTTGCGGTCTGAACCCATAAGAGTTCCGATCAGCGATGGTCTCCGCGATGGGTTCCAAAGCCAGCAGATGGAGCGCCTGCATGGCCCGGCATTTCATCGTGGGTATCCCGAGAGGTCTCATCTTGCCATTTTTCTTCGGAATAAGGACTCTCCGAAGCGGAAGGGGCGTGTAACCTCGCCTCTTCAACGACATCATCGCACCGGTCTTGGCCTTGGGTGTATTCCAAGTCACCTTGTCGACCCCAGCCGTGTTTTTGCCTTTGTTTTCAGACACTCGTTTGACGGCCAATGCTTTGCCACTAAACGAGTGAGTCAGCAGCCATTGCAAAGCTTTCGCCTTGTTATGCCTGCCGTCTTGTACCGCCTTCACAATACGCGCTTGCAGCCCTCTGACATGACGCTGTACAGCAATCCAATCGATGCTGTCCCACGATGTGCTGGAAGGTGCACACGCTGATACTGCTGCATTCATTTGCTCTCCCTCCATTAAAAGGGTTCTACACACTCTCTTGTGATGAGAGACCATAAGGACGTCAGCCCGCTTTCGCGTGGGGTAATGTTTCAACCTCTATCCAACCCATTACAGACTGGCATTCGCTTTTTCCTCGTTCCTTCGCCCGCATCACCATGGGCAGTTTTTGCAAACTGCTTTCCCAATGGGAGTAATACGGGATTTCCACGTTCCGCTTACTGAAGTACATCGGCTTAGGTGCCTGCTATCGACCGGGAGGCGTATGGGTCACGAATGCGTAGTCGAAAGACGCAATTCCCACCTCCATTACCGTTTTGGTTCGAGCGTATCAGCCATTTCCGCTCGTTCAACTTAACGATCGTTACGCAGATTCACATGTGTTCACCATACCGATTATCTAGCCCTTGTCCGGCTATGGCTGCCAGAAGGGTACGCCTCTCACGATTGATACCCCGCACCTTGCGGTGCCTCGTTACATTGTCGAAGGCGCTCTTTATTCAGCCTTCTAGATTCACCCGGTGACACGGGTGGTTCCCGCAGGGGGGAACAACTTCATTAAGCGACTTCGTGTCGCAC
>NZ_JBUEBA010000057.1:0-562 GCF_058107045.1 Acinetobacter sp. AB03
ACGCTGTACAGTTGCTCGATTGATGCAAAAGCTAGGTATACAAGGTGTTTGGCGTGGGAAGAATAAACAAACTACCCGTAGCAGAGATGATCAAAAACGAGCAGATGATTTAGTGAAACGGAATTTTAGTGCTGATCAACCTGACCACCTGTGGGTCGCTGACTTCACGTATATTCAAACCAATTCAGGTTGGGTCTATACCGCCTTTATTATTGATGTCTTCTCACGAGCAATTGTTGGATGGAAAGTATCAACACGCATGAATACAGACATGGTCCTGGATGCATTGGAGCAAGCATTGCATGATCGAGGCATGCCAAAGAACGTGATTCATCATAGTGACAGAGGCGTACAGTATCTTTCCATTCGCTATACCAATCGTTTAGAAGCAGCAAATTTACGAGCTTCAGTCGGTACAACGGGTGACTCATACGATAATGCTTTGGCTGAAACGGTGAATGGCTTATACAAAACAGAGGTGATTGAATATTTAAAAGCATATTGGCAAGGTTTAGCAGATGTACAACTTGCGACACTAAACTGGGTAGATTGGTTCAATAAA
>NZ_JBUEBA010000058.1:0-2196 GCF_058107045.1 Acinetobacter sp. AB03
CGACTCAGATCCCTATTTGCAACAGTGCCGTTGTTAGTGGTTTGACCCACTAACAACTAACACGTTGGCTATTCATTGAGTAAATCCTAAACTCAACTAATTCTTTTATTTATCAGACAACCATTTTTCGACATTCGACGGCACATTCACGGCAAGCATCAGCACATTGCTGGCAGTGTTGATGCTCATGTTGGCTACATTCATCTGCACAGTATTCACAAGCCTTGGCACAAAGCTCACAAATTTCTTTCATAAAAGGAGATTCATTTTGCTGCATACGAGCACAGAGCTGACAAATATCTGCACAATCTAGACAACGCTGAATACATTCTCGCATCATCTCCAGATTTTCTTCTTTTAGACAGGCATTTGCACAACTGGCACAGGTAAGGGAACAGCTCATACATGCCTTTGCGCAATCTGAAAATTGGATATCGTTCATCATACTGTTTTTGGGTTTGATTCGCGAAAAATTTACTATCACTAAAGTTAAAAGAATTTACTTTTTAATTTCTTATAAAATTTTTAGTAAAATAAATAAAACTAAATTAGGTAATGAATTTCAGGGAGTTGAAATGAAAAATAAATGTGTTTCTCCAGTTCTGCATCTTATGTGTGGCCTTCCAGGGGTTCCGGGAAAACAACTTTAGCCAAGCAACTCTCAAAAGAGTGTAAGGCAATACGCTTTTCTCCAGATGAATGGCTTTATGATCTTGGTTTGGATTTCTATGATGATGAGATAAGAATTCGAGTAGAAAAACTACAATGGCAGTTTGCTCAAGAATTACTGAAATCTGGAAATAGTGTAATTCTTGAAAATGGCTTCTGGTTAAAAATTGAAAGAGATAATTATCGATCTATGGCAAGTCAGTGGGGAGTAACTACTAAAATTCACTTCTTAGATACGAATCTGGACGAAATCAGAAACAGAATTATTGAAAGAAATAAGCTATGTATTCCAACAGTTCCTCAAGTCAATCTTGATAACTTGGCTAAGTGGGCTGCTCTATTTGAACCTCCTGTTAAAGAAGAACTCTCATGGAATATTCTCTAAGATTATCATCAGGACTAGAGTTGTGAGTTTGGTGTGGTAACTCAACTGATTACTCTAGTCCTTGTATTTTTCAACTCAGTCGCTTATCCGCGATTGAGGTTAATTAAGTTAATTTTTTGGTATTTTCTAAAAAATAATCAATATAAGTATCCCCAAGACAATTCTATACCAAGCAAATACTCTTAATGAGTGTTTTTCTACAAACTTAACCAAAGCTTTGATGACCAATAAGGCTGCAACAAATGCAGCCATAAAACCTACAGAAATATTTACTAAATTATCTGAAGTTAAAACATTAGCATTACGAAATAAGTCATAAGTTGCTGCCCCCAACATAGTGGGCATAGCAAGGAAAAAAGAAAACTCAGTTGCTGCTTTACGTGATAAGCCCGATAGCATGCCACCAATAATGGTTGCACCTGAGCGAGATGTACCAGGAATCATGGCAACACATTGTGCAAAACCCACAAGGATAGCTTGCTTTAAACTAATGTCCGTGGCTTCAATAGTTTTTGGTTTATATTCTCTGGCTTCAACTGCAAAAATAATAAGTCCGCCAATAATTAAGGCAAAAGCGACCACCAATGGGCTAAACAACACTTGCTTAATAAAATCGACAGCTAAGACCCCAATAACCACGGCAGGAAGAAAGGCCACAAATACATTGATTGCAAAGCGTCTTGCATGAACATCACCCGAAAAAAAGCCTTTAACCAATTCTATAATTTTTTGTCGATACAGCCAGCAAACGGCAAGAATGGCACCCAGTTGAATAACAACTTCAAAAGCACGTCCAGAATCCGATTGAAAATCGATAAGATGACCAAAGAGAATTAAATGTCCTGTACTGGAGATAGGTAAAAACTCGGTTAAGCCTTCAATTAAACCTAAAAATAAGGCTTTAAGCAGTGCAAGATTATCCATAAATAGATGCAGTAAAGAGTTAAAAATTTCCATCTTTTTAAGCTATTTTTCACTGTTTATAAATGAGCGGAGCTAAATTTTTACGCTTTTTTTACGGCAGGGTCTGCGTTGTGAATAGAGAGTTTACGCAGCTATTTTTCATACTAAGCCGTGGAATATCCCAATGTTTAGGATGGAAAAGATGAGTGCGATACTCATAGTGCATCAAAAAGTACAGC
>NZ_JBUEBA010000059.1:0-2048 GCF_058107045.1 Acinetobacter sp. AB03
AGGACAACCATATTTCACAATTGCTTCTTGCAACGCATCTATGCAAAAGTCTGTTTCCATACTGATCGATACGCGATGAGCCAGTACTTTACGACTATGCCAATCTATAATTGCACACAGATAGACAAAGCCTTTAGCCATAGGAATGTACGGGTGAGTAGACCAAGGGAATCTCACCCTTAGCCCCTCGCAGAACCGGACGTGAACCTCTCAGCTCATCCGGCTCCCATTATCCAACCGATGGTAAACATCCCATTTTCCAGTGCACAAAGGCATTTGGAAAATCACGCGCAAGTCGCCCTAAGGCATATCTAGCCCGTCTTTTATGACGGGCCAAGTTTTTATACTTACGCCTCATCCAGCGTATAAGATAAGCATTCATGTGTTGCCAGATCGCTGACATTGCTGAACCATGGAATCGACCATAGTATTGCTGCCAACCTTGAAGAATTGGATTAAATATTGCAGATAAATCACTTAATTCGCGATTACACATCAGATGTAGATGCCATTTCCGAATAGTCTGTCGCATTGTTTTAAGTGCATCACGACTGACTGCAGGAGAGAAATTTACATAAACTCTTTTATACTTGTCCACAGCCTTACGGGGCCTAAACGTGTACCCGAGAAAAGTAAATTGAACATCTGGATATGCTTGGCGACGATTCACATCTTGGCAATAAACAATCTTTGTCTTATCTGGATGCAATTCGAGTCCACATTCACGAAATCGTGCACCAATCTTTTGTAAAACAAGTTTGGCTTGAGATAAACTTCGGCAATGAATTACTCCATCATCCGCATAGCGGCAGAATCTTACACTCGCAAGATTCTTGGTAATCCACATGTCAAAAGCATAATGCATAAATAAATTAGCCAATAGAGGACTGATAACTCCACCTTGCGGTGTGCCGTGATTCCTTTCTAAAACTTGACCATCTACATTTTGCATAGGTGCTTTTAACCAGCGTTCTACATAAAGAAGAATCCATGGAATTTCGCAGTGTTTCTTAAGTGCACGCATGAGTAGATTATGATCAATGTTATCAAATAGACCTTTGATATCAAATTCCACAACCCAGTCATACTCCCAACTTCGTCGTCTCACCACAGCTATCGCATCATGGGCAGAACGCCCTGGACGATATCCATAAGAGTTTGGATGAAATAGAGGATCAATCTGTGGCTCCAATATAAGCTTGACAGCTGTTTGTGCTACTCGATCCGCTACTGTTGGAATGCCTAACATACGTACCCCACCTGATTTCTTTGGAATCGGAACACCTTTGACTGGCGGTGGAAAATAACTGCCTGAACAAAGTCGGTTCCATAGTTTATACAGGTTGCCTTTTAAGTGGTGTTCGAATTGCTCAATAGATTCATGATCGATGCCTGCAGCACCGCCATTCTCTTTGACTTTCTTGAATGCCTCCCAAATTAACGCTTTAGGAATGTTAAATGGTTTGGTCATAAAGCCTTGTTCCTCCTGCTTGTGCAGTTGACAAGACCGCAGACCTGGATAATGCAGCCCCTTCGCTCCATTACCATTACAGTAACTTCAACACTACTACGAGCTGCTCCGCCCCTTGGTGACGCATTGCTATTATCGGCCTTGCCTTTTGAGCTTGTACCTTTCGCTTGACATCGCCACCGAAGGTTCCCGCAGTTCAACGTAAAAGCCTGAATTAGGATCGCGCTGCCTCTACGCCGGACACCGAATGGCCCGTAAGCAGGTAACGGCCAAACTGATCGCGGGGCAACATCCATCCCCGGTTTTGATGTCATTTGAGTACTTTCGACACTTGAACGGCAGTTCACTGGTGTTCGCCTTCCTAATTCTTACCTGACGCCTTTACAACGCCTTTTCCATAACGCTCACGACCGGGACTTTTGATCCAAGCCGCTTATGGTGGTTTGCTACCTGCTCCTGCAAGCCGATAGCGAGGGGCCATACCCTCATCTCTTACGCCGCTTGCTGCGGCACACTGATATCTGTACACCAGACTTGATTAGAGTGATCGATGACCATGTTTTTCAACAGATATGGG
>NZ_JBUEBA010000060.1:0-3031 GCF_058107045.1 Acinetobacter sp. AB03
CAAAATAAACAATGGCTTATTTATGCCTACCATCGAGAATCTGGAGAAATTATTGCTTATGTTTGGGGTAAGCGGGATTTAGCAACGGTTCAACGTCTTAAAGCTAGACTTAAAAAGCTTGGGGTTCAATATGCTCGAATTGCGAGTGATCACTGGGATAGTTTTATCACAGCATTTCAATGTTGCAAGCAAGTGATCGGTAAGTTTTTTACCGTCGGTATTGAAGGTAACAATTGTAGAATTCGTCATCGAATTAGGCGTGGATTTAGGAGAAGTTGCAACTTTTCTAAAAAGCTCGAAAATCATTTTAAAGCCTTTGATTTGACTTTCTTTTACCTTAATAACGGATTTGTTTAACGCCAGCATACTTTTTGAAACACCACCCAATATTTTAATGTGGAACAGTTACCTGAAGGTAATGTTTTGGTTGTCGGTTCAGGACAATCAGGTGCCCAAATTGCAGAAGATCTACATTTGGCAGGTAAAAAGGTCTATCTTTCTACGGGAGATGCACCACGCTGTGCGCGTTTTTATCGTGGTAAAGACGTAGTGAAGTGGCTTTATGAAATGGGTTATTACGAAACAACTGTCAAAGATCACCGATATAGTGAAGAGGTTCGTAACAGCACTAATCATTATGTGACTGGGCGAGATGGTGGTCGTGATATTGATCTACGTAAATTTGCATTAGAAGGTATGCGATTGCTTGGACGATTTGAGGACTATAAGGAAGGTCAGTTTGTCTTCCGTCCAGATTTAATCCAGAACTTAGACATGGCAGATGCAACTTACAATCGTATTAATGCCTCTATTGATGACTATATAGAGAAAAATAATATTGTGACTGAAGAGCCAGCATCTGTATATCAGCCACTTTGGCAGCCAGAACAGGAAATTACCCATATTGATTTAGTTGAAGAGAACATCACTTCGATCATTTGGTGTATCGGATTTAGACCAGACTATTCTTGGATTGATTTAGACATATTCCAGACAAATGGATATCCAAAACATGATCGCGGTATTACCGTTGACCCTGAAGTAAGCTTTATTGGTTTACCTTGGTTAAACACATGGGGTTCAGGACGTTTTATGGATGTTGCTAAAGATGCTGAGTTTATTGCTGATCATCTCATTCAACAATTAAATGTTGCACCTCTGCATATATCCTCAACATTATCATCATTGGCTTAATTATCAGGTAGCTGAATAGTCTCAACTTCGGCTGCATCAAATCTCCAATATTGTTAAAAAACATAGGATAGCCAAAATGAATCAACAACCTTTTGTAATTAATACTAATACTGCACCATGGGAATTTCTTCATGTTCCATTTTTAAATAGTGAACTTCCCGTTAAAACCTGCTTAGCATGTCCTGATACAGGAATGATGATTTGGAAACGGCTTTGTTGCACAATGATTTGAAATGCAAAGCGCCCTAATTAAGCCAAATTTAAGGCGTAACTTAGGTAAGTGGTCGACCTAATTACGTGTCGAGGTATTTCAATTAATGCCATTTCGCACTTGTTGCAAAATCCAATCCTCATATTCTTGTAGCGTTTCTCGTAGCATATCCATAGGTCGTACGATATAGTGTCTTTCAACTAATGCACTTGGTTTATGACCTGAGATCTGGGCTAAAGATCCTTCATTGATTTTTGCCCATATAGCTAATGTTTTATATGACCTTCTCAATCCATGGGGTGTAAGTTCAATATTTAGTTTTTTACATATTTTCTCTAAGCTATCGTAAGGATTGACAATATGACCACATTTAGCACCCTTACTGCTAAATATGAATTTAGAATCAGAATTTTTCCTTAGTTCTAAAAATAGGCTTTCAACATATGCCGTCAGAGGAATTAGGCGACCTTCATCTTCAATTTTATCTCTAACTTTTGCTGTTTTCCATCGAAAATCGACATCAGTCCATTTTAATGAAAGTAGCTCATTCTTTCGGCAACCAGTGATTAAACTACATATTAAAAAAATCGCAATTTTTCTACTAGTTAACTTATTTACCTCTTCAAACCATGGTTTTAGATGTTGTTTCATCAAACAATCATTTTTGGCTTTGGGAGAAGGGACTTTATCTTTAACTTTTTTAGAGTTGTATGATTTTAGAGGAACTAAGTTTTCATAATCCTCATGTTCCTCACACCAATTTAGGAAAGCTCGTGTAAGTCGGTATGCTTTAGCTGATGTTGTTGGACGGAAGTCATTGTGATCAAGCCAATCGCAAAATACACCTGCAGTCAATTCAGAAAGTTTATACTCAAACAGTTGAAAAATAGGTTGACTAGTATAAACACTATTATTTTCAGGATCGTAACCACCTCTAGATAATTCGATGTGATCCTGATAACTTCTTGGTCGCCAATTAGGTTGTCTTGCTTTTAAGTATTCAAACCATACATCTTTAAATTTAATAGTTTTGCGTTTTTCTTGTTTTAACAGTTCTTTATTATCAGCTAAAGCTTTCTTGCGCTCGATCAATGGATCAATCCCTTTATGGCACATAATAGCTAATTCTTGTGCATACTTACGAGCGTCATCTAATTTCCATACATCAACGTCACCAATTTTGATACGGCGATTTTGGAGTCCAATACGCCCTTGGAAAATATAGCTTTTATTATTTTTAGGTGTAACTTTAACACCAAATCCAGGTGTTTTCTCATCCCAAAAAAAAGTTGGCTTATCTTTGTCTGAGCAATCAATTCTATCAATAGCAGGTTTTGTTAACTTCATTCTAGTAAGCGTCTGGTAAGCAAGTAGTAAGCAAAATCAATATATATTAATCAACAAAAAGAGTGAATAATAAAATTTTAAAATTATATAAATATCTGATAGTATTGATTTTATATCTGAGGCTTGTTGATTTTTAATTGCTATGTTAACGGACTCATAATCCGTTGGTCGACAGTTCAAGTCTGTCTGGGCCCACCACATTCAACCTCGTAAGCCTTTGGTTTATGGGGTTTTTTGTTGCCTGAAGATTCTAGACCACCGGATTTTCATAGACCATAT
>NZ_JBUEBA010000061.1:0-858 GCF_058107045.1 Acinetobacter sp. AB03
ACGCGAATCTCAACTTTTTAAGTCTTTGAAATAAAAAGGACATAACCCAATTTAATTTTCGACTAAGAAAAGCAAAGCAAGTTATGTCCATTTACGAATTTATCATTTCTGTATTTTTAATCATAGAGCAATTTTACTCAGCGATTGTCATTCAACCTTTAAGAAGTAGAGGATTTCCACCCGCTTTAAGTGATATTGAAATTCTTACTATACAAATTGTGGGAGAGTTTCTTGGCTTAGATTCTGATAAAAATATCTGGTTCTACTTTAAACACAATTGGTTTGAATGGTTTCCAAAATTAGGTTCCTATCCTAATTTTTGCAAACATTGTGCAAAATTATGGCATGTAAATCAACAGATTATGTCACAACTAAAATCTGTTTTCGGTTTAGATAATATTCATTTTATCGATGGCTTTCCTATACCTGTTTGTCGTTATGCTAGAGCAAAAAAACATAAAAACTTCAAAGAATCTGCAGGTTTTAGTTATTGTGCGGCTAAACAAGAAAAATATTATGGTTTCAAAGGACATATCGTTATTAACTTTTCAGGAATGATTACAGGCTATACTTTTGCTCCAGCTCATTGTGATGAACGTGATGTTGCACCAGAAATTACTCAAGATATTCAGGGATTACTTGGTGGTGATAAAGGATACTTAAGACCTGAATTAAAACACTATTTTAAGTACCAAGATATTGATTTACAAACACCTTATAGAAAGAACATGACTGATAGCAGGTCTAAGGAAGCTATGGCGAGGCTCATGAATGCTCGTAGAAAAATTGAGACTGTTATAGGTCAATTAACTGAACGATTTCACATTCAAAAAGTAAGAGCTAAAGATTTATGGCATT
>NZ_JBUEBA010000062.1:0-872 GCF_058107045.1 Acinetobacter sp. AB03
TAGATCTCTTGCGAAAGTAAAAAATTGTTTATACTAGCCCCATGAAATATGAAAATTTAACTCGATTTAATGATGGGGAATTTAAACGACTCGTTGGAGTTCCTCGTCCATTATTCTTAAAAATGGTATCGGTGTTACAACACGCTGAACTTGCCAAGAAAAAATCTGGAAGACCTCATTCGTTGTGTTTAGAGGATCAATTGTTGTTAACTTTAAATTACTTACGCTGTTATAGAACTCAAATTGAGTTATCCGCTGACTATAACCTAGCTGAAAGCAATGTGAATCGTACTATTCAGAAAGTTGAAAATACTCTGATTCAATCACGGATTTTCGCATTGCCTAAAAGGAATCAAAAGTTTAGTGAGGGGGATTATGTGATCGTTGATGTCACTGAGTCACAGATTGAGCGTCCCAAAAAAACAAAGAAAATTCTATAGTGGTAAAAAGAAGAAACATACGCTAAAAACACAGGTCATTTTTAACCCAAGACTAAAGCAAATTGTAAGTATACAGGTCGAAAGTGGCAAAAAACATGATCTGACGATTGCGCGTAAGTATTTGAAGGAGATGATCATTTATCCTTGTATCATGGCAGATTTAGCCTATAAAGGATTTCATCAGATTAAGAGTAAGTTACTCATTCCAATCAAGAAACCTAAGAATTTATCATTACCCAAAATAGCAAAACAGATCAACCAAGAAATCAGTCGGCGTAGGATCACAATTGAACATATCAACGGCAAACTTAAACATTTTCGGATATTAACAGAACGCTATAGAAATAGACGGAAACGATTTGGTCTAAGAATGAATTTAATTACTGGAATGGTGAATTGGATGCTCTTAAATTAACTTTCGCAAGAGATCTA
>NZ_JBUEBA010000063.1:0-11752 GCF_058107045.1 Acinetobacter sp. AB03
GTTTGTGCAACAAAGCCGTTGTACGATAAAGTTTAGGTGCAGGCTTATTCATCTGGAAATTATATTGCTGAATAAGCCTTCCATGCTAGGTTTGTACAACAAAGCCCTTTGAGAATAATTCAAAGAAAAATTATATAAAATTAATACGGTACAATAAAATTGCAAAACTGATAATTAATATAATCATGGTCAATATTATTAAAAAATTAGTTGAAGAAAATTTCATTTCACCCTCGACTTACAATTAATTTTTACATGAAAAATCATGTGTTTAAATAAAAAAATACCCATTCATAGCATATTTAGCCAACAATAAAATTTTATAACCCACAGAATATTATTGCGAAAAAACCATGATTATGATTTCAAATAGATTTAATATTTAGTGCGCCAATCTTTGTTTCTAGAGCAGCTCTATCTAATACCTATTCATTAAAGAAACGCCTAACCCCACGTAAGTTGCTCGATGATTGTAATCAATCAAACTCTCCCCATAACCGTCAAACAATTGAAAATATCCTCTTAACTTGCCTGCGATCGGAAATGCCCAATCAAATTGCATAGCGCCGCGAGAATCATCTCCCCCTCTTAAAGAATGTCGTAAAAGCAATGAAAACTCATTATCATTACGACGGTAAAATGCTGTTAAATCTCCCCGTCCTACATAGTTTTTAATGTCAGGATTATCATCTTTTCCGGCATCTTCATCTAGGCGATACCAAGGTCGCAACATAAGCGCAAAATTATCTTTTTCTAAACCAATATTCAGCATAATACGGTCCCAGCTGCGAGATAAGGGACCAGAACGACCATTAGATTGATGATTATAAGTTAATCCCAATAAGCGCCCATTTAAGCCCAAAATGCTATAGTCTGTTCTAAAAATTAAACTGGCTTCAGGCTCATAATTTGTTTCACGAAAAGGCCTCGATTCATCTTCATTATAGACTTGCCAATGCGCAGTCTGCGTATAGCCAACCCACATATCCCCATTGTCTTCAAAGAGATTCTCAAGTGCTTTGGTCTTTAAAGATAACTGCAGTTTAGCTTCCATCGAATTCAAATTTTGCTGTTCTGCCAGTGTCTTGTTTGGCGTATGCGGAACTTCATTTTTTTCACTTGTCCACAGTGCAGGTAGCAAATAAATAGGCTGGTAAGCCCGTAAATTCCATGTTCCTAGTTTTTGTTCTGGTGTTAATTCCCAACGCTGGTCGATTAATGATGCTTTTAAATCCGATTGATGATGTTCTAAAGCAAAAAAATGGTTCGGATTGCCCTGCTTGTTATCTCGGCTGCTCGGCCGTTTTAATGTTTGTAACGGCATGGCCTCAGCAGATCCAGCGCCTTCTGCAACTAATACCGATGCCACTGTTACGTCGCTGAGCTTTACTGAAAATAAACCGTCATAACAATTTAAACGCTCTGCATTTGACTCAAGTGCTACACAAGCAGAAGCACTTGCAGGTTGATAAGCATAGCCTGCTTCTGTACACAATATAGACAGCATCGCCAAGTTCAACACCCTGAATGAATACTTTGTACGGCGTGTCAATTTAACAGCCATTTTTAAATTTCCTTTCTTCATTTTTGAGAATACTTTCATACAGCACATTAGAAAAACGGTAAGTATGTGCAACTAAACGATCTAGCCAACGTTGCGCAGCAAGTAACTCAATCCCCTTTGCTGCATTAAGTTGATTCACTTCAGTATGCTGCAGAATTTTTTGGCGTATTTCGGCACGATGCTGACTGGTCCACTTCTTTAAACTATTTAATTCATTGCGCATTGGCTCTATATTTTTAGGATTTCCTAGCTGCTCTCGTTGTTGTATATAGCTCTCAACAATATGCTTATAGTCCAAAGCTGTTTGTAAAACTGCTGGCTGAGTACGTAATAAAATTGCGTAATCAATATTTTCAAGATCACTGCGTAATACACGTACATAAACCATCACTCGCAATAAGCTGACAAAATCATGATTACTTTCATGTGAATAAGGCACATTGATTTTTTCTAGATATGCTTCCAGCTGTAAAATTATTTCATCTAATTGTTTTATTTTCCGCTGAGAAGGCATAGCACCTTCCTGAAATGCTGCACTCAAAAAACTGAATATTTCGAATAAAATATAATATTGAACGGTCTGTGCAGACTGAACAGCAATAGCAGAAAACTCAAGATTAGCCTCATCCAGAAATTTCATAATCGCAGGCAAGTCATTGGGTAAAATACGCAGCAGCCACTTTTCCAGCTGTTTTGTCGCAGGCATAAAAACCAAGGCCCCCATAACACTAAATGCAGTATGGAATAAGGCCAAAATAATCAAGACATCCCATTGAGTAAAAAAAGTATATTGCTGATAAAAATAGATAAATAAAGGAGCCAATATAAAAAAAGCTAATATCGCAGTGACAAGATTAAAAACCACATTTACCGCAACTGTTCGTTTCGCACTGACTGAAGCACCAATCACAGAAATAACAGTAATCCCCACTGCACCAACGTTCTGACCAATCACCATATAAATAGCTTCAGATAAATCTATCGCTCCTGTCGCTAATGCTGCCAAAGTCGTCGTAATCGCAGCACTGGACGATTGCAAAAGTAAAGCCATGACAAGACCAATCAGTACTAAAATTATTTGTCCCAAAAACTCATTGGCATTTAAAAATGATAAATCACCTTGTTTTGAAAACCCATTCATGGCTTCTTGCAATACACTGATACCAAAAAAAATCAGGCCAAAACCTGCAATAATTAAACCCAATACTGCAATTCGGTCTTTACCTAATAAATTGATGACAGCGCCAAATCCAATCAAAGGCAGTGCGATCATTGAAATTGAAAATTTCAAGCCTAATAGCGCAACCATCCATCCCGTGCTTGTGGTTCCGATATTGGCCCCAATCATAACACCAATGGCTTGAGCAAAACTCATGATCCCTGCATTTACGAAGCCAATTGTGGCCATTGTCGTTGCAGTTGAAGATTGAACCAATAAAGTTAGGCCTATACCTGACAGCATGGCTTTAAACTGCGTTTCGGTAAATTTAGTTAATAACTTTTTAAGCGTTTCACCTGTTGCATCCTTTAACCCATTGGTCATTAAAGTCATGCCCAGCAAAAATAAGCCAACACCACCGAATAATTCTGCAAAAACTTGATGCATCGTTTCCCCTATACTTCTTGGTTTTCAATATAAGTACCTGATTTCTTTTTTTAAAAATTTCATCACCACAATCCTTCATCGCTATTTAAACTTGAAGCAGCAGTAATCCGCCTACACATAACACATGCACGATCTGTACTGGAGCGAAATAAATGCCATATCTCCAGCCACCTGTCATAAAGGCATTTACGCATTTTGAACCTGAATGAGTTGCCAAACCGAGTACCATTGCATAAACCAAAATACTGTTATGAATATCACCCTGTACGACGACAGCAGTCATCGCAGCATGTACTTCAAAAAGTGAAGCCAATAGGGTGCCTATGATTAAACCTTTATCCCCCAACAGTACGCTCAGTCCATAAACTAAGGCCTGAATCACCGTAAGTGTTAGTGCAATAATCACGGCTTCTTTGATACTGAACATGCGGGAATCTTCAGCCATATTGCTTGTTTCTGATGACACATTTTTCTGCTGTGAAGACATAGGCATTTTATGGAGTAAAAATAAAGCGGTCACAGTTAACATCACAATGCCTGCAATACATGGCAACAGTAAAAATTTCAGCCACCCTAGGCTGACTCCTGCAACGACAATCAACAATTGCACCAAGGTTGAAACACAGGAAAGCAAGGCTGCGCCTGCACTTATTTTTGCATCCGCCTTTCCTGCACGCACTTGCATGCCATAACTTGCAACCGTTGCTGTACTGGATACAAAACCTGAAGCGAAAGACGATAAAATAAGTGCTTTATCTTGTGAGAAAAGCCTTTTCGCCACATGCGCCAAAGACTGTACAATCAGAATTAAAATCACTAATTTCAGAATGACATAGGGATTCAGCACAGAGTCCCAATACGGCTGATTTGGCATCAATGGCAAAGCAATTAAGATTAATGCCAACAGAAACAAGCCATCACGCAATTCAAAATCTCGAATGGTTTGCCCTGCAAAACGATGCATTACGCCTTTTGCCCTTAAAACAATGGTGAGCAATACGGCCAGACCTGCTGCAAACAAGGGATTGAATACACACAATGCACCTATTAAGTAGGTCATTAAAAAAGCAAGCTCCGTGGTACTGCCTATATCTTTTTGCTGTTTGTACAAGCTGTATAAACAAAAAGCAGTGACGGCTGCTGCTCCCACAATCCCTACAGCAAGGTGAATTAAAAAGCACAATGCTCCTAACAAAGCCGCGATTGTAAATGAGCGTAATCCTGCAAAGCTTGGTTCACCGGCTGCATTATTATGACGTTCGCGCTCTAAGCCAATTAATATACCGCTGCCTAGAGCAGACGCCATAATAGTCAACAATTGCGACAAAGATAAACTGAGTAAAAGTTCGCCCACCAGAGCACCCCCAGAATATGCAATGAATATCATGTTTTCATTACTGAATAAAAAAAGTAGGCAGTCTTTTAAGGGATGGACACTGCCTGCCAAAAGGAAATTGTTAAGCCATGGTATGAATGGTGTCTTTAAAGCGTTTCCACGATATATAGAAAAATACCACTGCAATACCTAACAGCCATACAAAAGATGGCCATACCACATCAAATCCAGCATTGCGGTATAAAATGGCTTGAGCTAAGGAAACAAAATGCGTCGTTGGGGCAATCATCATCACGTGCTGTACAATTTCCGGCATACTTTCACGTGGAGTTGAGCCGCCTGATAGCATTTGCATCGGAATCAATACGAGCATCATGAGCAAACCAAACTGCGGCATAGATTTAGATACAGTTGCCATGTAAATACCCATTGAAGTTGTTGCAAACAGTGTGAGTAAGGCGCCAAAGAAAAAGAGCGGCAAACTACCATCAATCGGGACATGCAATACACCCTGAATCACGACTTTTAAGCCAACA
Source organism: Acinetobacter sp. AB03 (assembly GCF_058107045.1). NCBI lineage: Bacteria > Pseudomonadati > Pseudomonadota > Gammaproteobacteria > Moraxellales > Moraxellaceae > Acinetobacter > Acinetobacter sp. AB03. Next base: position 5,043 of record NZ_JBUEBA010000063.1, read on the forward strand.
AATACTGCGATCAATACCACAAGACTCATTGACCAGACTTTGGACATCATGATTTCAAATACTGTTACAGGCATCACCATTAGATGTTCAATGGTGCCATGCTCGCGCTCACGAATTAGCGCGGCACCAGTGAGAATAATTGAAAGCATCGCCACATTATTAATAATCCGCATCACACTGGTAAACCATTGATTTTCCAGTGTCGGGTTGAAGCGCGAACGCATAGCCAAATCTATAGGTAAAATTGTGATTTCGCGGTTACGCAATACATATTCATTCACTTCAGCCTGAATAATTTGCTGAATATAGCCTGCACCAGACATAGCCTGACTCATGCGGGTCGCATCGACATTGACCTGAATCTCAGCGCTGTCGCCAGATAATACATCTAGCTGAAAATTTGCTGGAATATTTACAGCAAAAGTAAACTCACCAGCATCCATCCCCGAATCCATCGTACTGAGCATAGCCGTTTTACTGGTGAAATTTGGTGGATAAAAAGCTGAGGAAATCCGCTCAGACAAAATCGAGTGATCCTCATCAACAATTGCAATAGGGGCCATATTTAGCGTGTCTTTCACTGCAGTTGATGAGGTGTAAATCGATAAGGTAAACGTGTAAATAATCAACACTAACATTATCGGATCTCGCCACAAGCTCCAAAGCTCTTTACAGCCGAGCTGATAGATATTCTGTAATTTTGTGAACATCTTATTGCTCCTGTTTTTTCAACAAAACAATGGCCGCAAACATAATCACCGGAACAGCGAGAGCCATTATCCAGATAGCCTGCTTGAGATCTGCAAAGTCCAAACCTTTATTAAAAATTCCACGGCTGATATTCACCATATGTGTTGCAGGATATATCTCCCCAAACCAACGCCCAAAACCTTCCAAAGAAGATACAGGATTGATAATTCCAGCAAACTGCATAACTGGTATCAAAGTCCCAATCATGACTAAAAACATTGAAGCAATCTGGCTTTTGGTAATAGTAGATGCCAATAGGCCCATACCTGTGGCAAAAATTACAAACAAAAAAGAAGCTAAGGTCAGAGCAAAGAAGCTACCTTTTACAGGTACATCAAATAAAGTAACCATGACCAAACACATAAGGAAATAGTTCAACATTGCCAACAAGATATATGGAATCTGTTTACCAATTAAAAATTCTGTCCGCGTCACTGGTGTGACATACAAATTCACAATCGAACCTAATTCTTTTTCTCGCACCACAGATAAAGCAGTCAACATGGCAGGAATCAACAGTAATAATAAAGGCAATACTGCGGGGGTCATCGCAGGTAAACTTTTAATATCTGGGTTATAGCGGTAACGAGTTTCAACACTCACAGTACTAGATGTTTTATAACCACTTTGTTCCAATGCTTTTTGCATCAGCCAATACGTGTGAATCCCCTGCACATAACCTTGCACCGTTTCTGCACGTTGCGGCATCGCCCCATCGATCCATGCCGCCACTTGCACCTGTTCACCACGAGCAACATCACGAGCAAAATTTGGCGGAATTTCTATCGCCAAGGAAATATCCCCACTACGCATACGCTGATCAATATCATCATAGCTTTGCAGCGCTGGCTGTTCGATAAAATAACGCGACCCTGCAATACTCATGCTGTAGTTTTGACTTAAGCTCGTTTGGTCACGATCCAACACAGCGAATTTGAGGTCTTCAACATCCATGGTGATGCCGTAGCCCATGACCAGCAGTAAAATTAATGACCCCATTAAAGCCATGGTGGCGCGAATCGGATCACGCGCCAACTCCAAAGATTCACGCCAGGCAACACTCAATAACCGGCGCAAACTGAATTTTTTTGGCTTGGCATTCAGTTCTTTACTGCCATTTGTTTCAGCAATACTTTTCGCCAAATCATTGGGCTGATCTTTAGTGCCTGCACCAGCATCAATCAAATAACCGATAAAAGCTTCTTCAAGTGTTTCAGCATGGCGGTTTTTTATCAGCTGTGCTGGTGACGCACTGTCAAGCACTCGTCCAGCGTGCATCATTGACATTCGGTCACAGCGCAACGCTTCGTTCATAAAATGAGTTGAAATAAAGATCGTGACCCCATCATTACGCGACAAATTGATTAAATAGCGCCAGAAATTATCACGCGCAATCGGGTCAACCCCAGATGTTGGTTCATCCAGAATTAAAATTTCAGGATTATGCACCAGTGCCACTGCGAGTGATAAACGCTGACGAACCCCCAAGGGCAAATCATCAGGCAGTTTTTCTTTCACATTCTCAAGATCAAAACGCTCGAGCATCAGTTGTACACGCGGCTCAATTTGCTCTTGTGGCACATGAAATAATTTGGCATGCAATACCAAATTCTGCACAATAGTCAGTTCGCTATACAGGGAAAAAGCCTGCGACATATAGCCCACACGACGCCGGGTTTCAATATTGCTGCCTTCAACGGGCTGACCAAACAGCCATGCCTGCCCTTCCGATGCTTCTAAGAGGCCCGTCAGCACTTTCATGGTGGTAGATTTACCGCAGCCATTTGAACCTAGAAAGCCAAAAATCTCACCACGTTTAATTTGAAAATTAACATGATCTACAGCAGTAAAATCTCCGAATTTTACTGTTAAATCTTTCGCTTCAAGTGCAAAGGTATCTGAACCATAATCTGGCAAGGGCGGGATCACGACAGGTTCATAACCGGCTTTTTTTTCTTCTGGCAGCAATTTAATAAATGCATCTTCTAAGCTGATGCTTTGGGTTTGACTGAGCAGCTCCTGCGGTGTGCCAGTTTTTAAAATTTCCCCATCATCCATCATTGCAAGCCAGTCGAAACCTTGTGCCTCATCCATATAAGCAGTAGCAACAATGACGCTCATATGTGGACGAACTTTGCGAATACGGTTAATTAATTCCCAAAATTGCGCTCGCGCCAAAGGGTCAACCCCTGTTGTAGGCTCATCTAAAATCAGAAAATCCGGATCATGAATTAAAGAGCAGCATAGACTCAATTTCTGCTTCATCCCGCCAGAAAGTTTTCCTGCTGGGCGATCTAAAAAATTGTATAAACCTGTACTCTTGGTCAGTTCATCAATTCGTTTGCGGCGCTCGATGGCATCATGTCCAAATAACCGGGCCACAAATTGTAAATTTTCTTCAACAGTTAATGTTTTATAGAGGTTTTTTCCTAGACCCTGCGGCATATAGGCAATATATGGGCAGACCTGAATTCGATGATATTTATCTGCAATATCACCACCCAAGACTGTTACTTTCCCCTGCTGCACAATTTTAGCACCTGACAGCAAAGCCAATAAGCTAGATTTACCTACCCCATCTGGACCAATCAAACCAATCATGCAACCTGCAGGTAACGTTAACGACACTTTATTAAGCGCGACTGTTTTTCCATATTTCAGGCTGACATTTTCAATTTCTGCAACAAACGATCCTTTTTCAGATTGTTGTGTCATCATTTAGCTTTTTTCTCTAAAAATGTCGGCCACACTGCCTGATCATCAATTTTGATATATGCCACACCCGGCAAACCTGTTTTGACTTGTTCAATATTATTGTTTAATAAAGTCGGATCAATTTTCGCTTTAACACGGAACATCAATTTTTGGCGTTCGCTTTCAGTTTCCACCGATTTTGGTGTGAACTGTGCAGTATCTGCAACAAATGACACTTTGGCAGGAATCACCACATTTTTCGCGGCATCCAACACAATGCGAACTTCTGTACCAATGGCGATATGCCCTGCGACAGTTTCCGGCAAAAAGAAGGTCATATACACATCAGACAGATCAATCAGATTTAAAACACGTCCACCTGCTGCCACCAATTCACCCGGCTGTGCAACACGGAACTGCACTCTTGCTTTTAATGGAGCACGTAATTGCGCATCATCCATATCAAATTTAATCCGTTCAATCGATGCTTTGATTGCATCAACTTGAGAATGAGCCGCTGAAACTTGACTTTTAGAGGCCACGATCGCACCTTGCGCACTTTGCACTTGTGCTTTAGCTGCGCTTAATACCGCTGCTACTTGCTGCGCAGAGGCACGTTCATCATCGAGTTGCTGCTTTGATGAGGCTCCCTCTTTGGCTAAAACCTCAGTACGCGCCAAACGGTTTTTAGCGGCCATCAATTCGGTTTCACGCTGCTGTACCATTGCCTCAGCAGCAGATTTTTCACTAATGCGCATTGACACTTGTGCTTCCGCTGTCGCAATCGCATCCTGGGCTTGACGCTGTTGTGCTTCCAATTCACGCAATTGGGCCTCTAAAGCAGAAATTTTAACCCGCGCCAAGATTTGACCAGGCTCGACAAAGTCACCTTCTTTAACCAAAATTTCTTCTAACTGACCAGATAGCTTACTAGATACGTTAATTTCAGTGGCTTCAATACGTCCATTGCCACTGACTAAGGCATCAGTGTCTGGCTTATTCATATTTTTCCAGATCAGATAAGCGACCAACCCTAAAACAACGATGAACCCAGCAATGGTTATTTTCTTAAAATTCATGTTTAATTACCCAATATTTTAAATTTTTTTTGCAAATGCGGTGTCACCACCCAAGGCAAAATAAAGACTGACATAGGACTGCATTAAGCTACTTTGCGTTTCAATCCATTGCTGTTCTGCACTAAGTAAATTGCGCTGTGCATCCAAAACGTCTAAATATCCCACAGCACCGTTGTCATAACGCAGTTGTGCCAGCCGTGCAGTTTCCTGGAAAGCACTGAGTCCTTGTTTCTGAATCCGTAATTGTTGATCTAAATATTTCTGTTGAACCAGTGCATCAGAGACTTCACGGAATGCGTTCTGTACCGTCTTTTCATACTCTGCCACTGCAATCTCTTTACGCACTTCTGCTAAGGTCAAATTATTTTTTAGACGACCCGCAGTAAAAATCGGCACACTGATACTTGGAGCAAACGACCAAACACTGCTGCCAGATTTAAATAAATCGTCTAAATCTGCACTGGCTGTTCCAAAACTGCCCGTCAGTGCGATACGTGGAAAAAATGCTGCGCGTGCCGCATAGATATTGGCATGCTTAGATTTAAGCATTGCTTCCGCAGCATGAATATCAGGACGGTTCAACAATAAGTCTGAAGGCAAACCCGTTTGTAGCATACTTGTTTTAAAAGTCACTTGATCTAAATCTGTTTTAGGCAAAGAAATCGGCTGTCCCACCAATTGCACTAAATAGTTTGCAGTCAGTGCACGGGATTTCTGTATTTCAGCCACTAAAGCTTGACCATTACTGAGCATTGTTTTTGCTTGCATGTATTCCACTTTAGAGCCTGCACCCACCTCAAAACGGCGCTTAAAAATTCGTACTGATTTTTCATAATTCTGTACAGAGCGCTGAGCAAAATAAATGCGTTTGTCTAGTTCAGAAAGTGTTAAATAACTTAGAACTGTCTGCTGAATAAGACTGTTGCGTACCGCTTGCACATTACTCTCTACTGCAAAGAACTGCTGTAAAGCTGCTTCATTCAAGCTGCGTATACGCCCCCATAAGTCCAGCTCCCATTGGTTCATACCCAAACCAACAGAATACTGGCTGGTCGTCATTTCTCGGCCAACATAAGATAAATCGGCAGGCACATGATTACGTTCCATACCTGCATTCCCGCCAATATTGGGGAAAAGCTCCGCACGTTGGATACCATATGCTGCTTGTGCTTCATGTATCCGTAATGAAGCAATTTTTAAATCTTGATTGGACACTAATGCCAAATCAACAAGATTAATTAGCTGCTGATCATTAACATAATTGTCCCAAGATAAGACTTGGTAGTTACCTTGAGTTTGCAATGGATATGTTTGAGACAGAGCCACTTGATGTTCTGGGAGAGGCGTTATTTGAGAACAACCCACAAGACTTGATGTCAATACGACACACATCCATTTTAAAGAAGTGAATTGCATAACCTCATTCCCCCCAATAATTTACAGCATGATATAAATGTGAATGGTTGAACATATTTTTTAAATGCACATGAACCAACTGCCTTAATCTCAGTTCAATATTAAAATTTTGATCGACCATCCATTTATGTACCAGCCCCATTAAAGAAGTCATAATAAAATCTGCGACCATTTCAATATCAACATTTCGAGACAACTGCTCCAAAACCAAAGCTTCTTTCAACCATTTAATATTATCTGATTCACGCACACTCTGTGAATTAACAAGATATTCATTTAAAGCTTTATTTGATTCCAACCCATAAAATCTCAACCAAAAATAAGCACGATATTTTTCACGATAGACATAAACATCATCTGCCACATTTAAAAGCAAACTATTAATCGCATCCAAACCATATTTATTTTTAGTAGATAATTTAGATTTCTCATTAAGCCAATTTTCCAAATAATCCAAAACACGAATTAACAATTTATCTTTAGAGCCATAACGACGTGTGACTAAGCCTCGGCTATATCCTGCATTCACTCCAACAGCTTCTAAAGTAACTGCACTTACCCCACCTTCCGACAAAAGCTTAATAGTCTGCTTAACCATTTTAAGATCTGACTCAACAGCCCTTGCCTGTATTTTTTTATTAATAAAAATCTGCTCAGATTTTTTACTTTTTTCCAAAATACTTGAATTTTCAAAGCCCAATTTATCGCCCCCCTAAAGACAAATAAAAAAATATTGTTAGCAACAACTTTTTTCTAAATAATAGTATATAC
>NZ_JBUEBA010000064.1:0-11733 GCF_058107045.1 Acinetobacter sp. AB03
GTTTTCCATGCATGTGCATCATGATTGACATGCATGGAATCCTCTAAAAAGGCACATTATCTGTAAAACCGATCTATCTGTGTAGGCATCGTGTATAGGTTCAATAAACCTGCCTACATTTTAAATCTTTATCACTATTCTCTGTGGAGAATATGAGACTCTTTGTTTACTCGATTTCTCATGAAGTCTTGCTCAACATAGGTAATTGATTATGGAAATAATTGAGAAACATGCTTCTTTTGGTGGATCGCAAGAAGTGTATCGCCATCAGTCAATAGTATTAAACTGTTCAATGAAATTCTCAATATATCTGCCACCTCATGACAAAGATGAGCGGTTGCCAGTTTTATATTGGTTATCAGGACTGACTTGCAACGAACAGAACTTTATTAGTAAAGCTGGAGCACAAAAGTATGCGGCTGAACATAAAGTCATTATTGTTGCACCAGATACCAGCCCACGTGGAGAGGAAGTACCAGATCATGCAGATTATGATTTAGGCCAAGGCGCAGGATTCTATGTGAATGCAACACAGGCACCCTAATCACAGCATTTCAAAATGTATGATTATATTGTGGAAGAACTCAGAAATCTGATTGACCTGAATTTTCCGACCAATCAAGTCCAAAGTATTATGGGTCATAGCATGGGTGGTCATGGTGCATTAGTAATTGGGTTAAAAAACCCTGAGCTGTATAAAAGTATTTCTGCTTTTGCACCCATTGTTGCACCTAGCCAAGTACCTTGGGGGAAAAAGGCTTTTACACACTACCTAGGTGAAACCGAAACTTTATGGAAAAGCTATGATGCGATTGAATTAATCAAAAACGCTGAAGTTCATTTACCTATTTTAGTCGATCAGGGAACAGCTGATGATTTTCTTGAAGAACAGTTAAGGCCTAAGCTTCTTAGTAATATTTGTTTGGAACAAGAATATCCTCTTACACTTAACCTAAGAGAAGGGTATGACCATAGCTATTACTTCATTGCGAGCTTTATAGAGAAACATATAGAGTTTCACAGCAAATTCATAGCTAAATAACTTTCATAGATATGAGGATGTACAATGTTGTTCTTGAATGCTTCTTGAACAATATAATTTCTAGATGAAGAGGTCAGCTTATAAATCTAAGGCAGAGTCAATTGATCCTTATATAACTAAGATTGAATTTAATCATCTCATATCTTAATTTTTTGATTCAAATGTTAATGATATTAACTTGAATAAATTCATAGCATTATGTCGAAATAAAAAACTATATTTTGGCTCAGCTATGGGGATTTTTTTTAACTTTTATACAACAAAACTTTCTGACATTCATAAATTAGCAATGTAAGAATCAGTTTTAATTCTAGTCAATTGTGGAGTTTTAGTCATGCTTAAAACAGCTTTATATGTCCGCCTTGAAGCTAAACCAGGTAAAGAAGACGAAGTGGAAGCTTTCCTTAAAGCCGGTTTACCTATTGTAATGGAAGAACCCGCGACAGTTGCGTGGTTTGGCCTACGTCTTGGACCTACAACATTTGGTATATTTGATGCATTTCCTGATGAGGCGGGTCGTCAAGCACATCTATCTGGCAAGGTTGCAGCTGCTTTGATGGCTCAGGCCGATGAGCTATTTTCAGAGCCACCGTCAATTGAAAAAGTAGATGTTTTGGCTAGTAAACTGCCAGCTCATACTGACGCTTAAATGTATGAGGGTGCTGCCTGAAATTTCGAATGAAAGGCAGCACTTTAACCCTGTGAGGTTTGTCGGAAGCTTTTTATTCAAGTTGGGCTACTTTATCTAATGGCTTAATCTCATCATTTACATGGGTCAATATCAAAACAGGGTAAATAAATGAATGCACCCATGTACATGCTTTATATTGAACCAATCTATGAACCGTACCGGGTTTGTCGGAGACTTTTTTATTTAAGTTAGACTACCTGACCTAACGGGTTAATCTTATCATAGTACATTGCTTCAAACTCAAAAGGCGATACATATCCCAGTGCACTGTGTACACGCTTTTTGTTGAACCAATATATGTAATTTAGTGTTGCATTTGTACATCTGCTAAACCGTGCCAATCTGCTTTTAAAATATTTAATCATTGCTATTTTGTATGAGCCATTCATTGTTTTAGCTAATGCGTTCACGACCATGTCAGTAGTCATACGTGTTGATACCTTCCATCCAACAATCGCTCGTGAAAATACATCAATAATAAAAGCGGTATAGAACAAGCCTGAATGTGTTTAACCATCACTCAAGTCTCCAAGCTGAAATAATTTTTATAAAAATAGACGACTGGTCTATTTTTATGTATAGTCACCACATGGTGTAGTCAAAAGCCGCAGTGTTGTCCAATTTTTTTAAAGTTTATTTGATGAATAACGGTGGTTTTTCAAATCAATTAACTGATCATCCTAGGATAAAAATATGCTGAATTTTAACTTTTATAATCCGACCCGCATTATTTTTGGTGGCGATACAATAGCTAAAATCAATGACTATGTGCCTACAGAAGCAAAAGTATTAATGTTGTTTGGTGGTGAAAGTGCACGTAAGAATGGTACTTTAGCTGAAGTGCGTGAAGCATTAGGCACAAGAGAAATTCATGAATTTGGCGGAATTGAGCCGAATCCGAGTTATGAAACCCTCATGAAAGCTGTAGAGCTGATTCGTGAACAAAAGATTGATTTCTTGATGGCTGTCGGTGGTGGATCGGTAATTGACGGTACTAAATTTATTGCAGCAGCAGTCAATTATACAGGGGATACATGGGAGATTTTAGAAACCCATGGTACTAAAATTACCCAAGCTTTGCCTTTTGCGAGTGTACTCACCCTTCCAGCAACTGGTTCAGAAATGAATAACGGTGGGGTAGTCACCAGAAAATCGACCCAAGCCAAATTGTCATTTAGCAGTCCCTATGTTTTTCCGCAATTTTCCGTACTGGATCCGAATAAAACCTTTAGCTTGCCGACGCGCCAGTTGGCTAATGGCGTGGTCGATGCATTTATTCATGTCATGGAACAGTACTTAACTTACCCTGTCAATGCACAAGTACAAGATCGTTTTGCCGAAGGTCTATTGCAAACTCTGATTGAGATTGGACCGAAAATCTTGGAAGATTCGGCAGACTATGACACGCGTGCCAACTTGATGTGGACCGCCAGCATGGCACTAAATGGGCTGATTGGAGCTGGTGTACCACAAGATTGGTCAACCCATTTGATTGGACATGAGCTCACGGCTTTATATGGTATTGATCATGCTCGTACCTTGGCAATTGTGTTGCCGGCCAATCTACAAGTACGTCGTCAAGAGAAGCGAGAAAAATTACTACAATATGCGGCTCGTGTCTGGCAGATTGTCGAAGGTGATGAAGAACAACGTATTGATGCAGCTATTACCCGTACTCGAACCTTCTTTGAGCAACTCGGATTGCCGACTCGTCTTAGCGATTTTGGACTTGGGGAAACAGATATTGAGATCATCATTACGCAACTCGACTCACACAATCTGACCCAGTTAGGTGAACATAAAAATGTTTCATTAGAGATCAGTCGCCAAATTCTCGAGATGAGCATCTAAATAAGCGTATCTGTCGTGGTCACGCCACACGGCAAGTGATCATGCAACAATGCTCCTCAATCCTGAAAATTATCAGAGAAATAATATGAAAATTTTACTCGTTTTAACCTCACATGATCAACTTGGCAATACTGGTAAGAAAACAGGTTTCTGGCTAGAAGAACTTGCTGCACCGTATTACACCTTTATTGATTCTGGTGCTGAAGTTACGCTGGCGTCGCCTCAAGGTGGGCAGCCACCACTAGATCCGAAAAGTAATTTAGCCGATGCGCAAACTGAAACCACTCATCGTTTTGAAGCTGATCCAACTGCAATGCAAGCATTGGCACAGACGCATAAACTTAGCGAAATTTCTGTAGCTGATTATGATGCAGTGTTTTATCCAGGCGGGCATGGCCCATTGTTGGATTTAGCAGAAGATCCGATTTCAATTTCTCTGATTGAACAGGCGATTCAGTCTGGCAAACCTGTTGCAGCAGTGTGTCATGCCCCGGGTGTTCTTCGTCATGTGAAAGCGAGTAATGGAGCGCCTTTAGTTAGCGGTAAATTAGTGACTGGTTTCACTAATACTGAGGAGGCCGCTGTAGGTTTGACTGAAATTGTACCATTTTTAGTCGAAGACATGCTTAAAGAAAACGGTGGTCATTATTCTAAAGTGGATGATTGGCAAGTATATGTTCAAGTAGATGGCTTGCTGGTTACTGGACAAAATCCAGCATCTTCTGCTGCAACTGCCTCAGCATTACTTCAATTGTTGAAATAAAGAGTAGCTAGTTTGTGTTGTGGTGCTTAGCAATGAATAAAACTTCTGACTCTGAGCAACGGGCGCAATAAGCAAAATAACCCTCACTTAATGGTGAAGGGCCTGAGTGAATAGCTTTCCTTTCTTTATTTTTCTATATCTAGGAAGGAAGGGTATTTTTTTTAATTTAGATCAATTAAGTCATGATCACTTGGAAACAATGAAATGAAAGCCAGCAAATTTTTTCAAAACCTGAGCTTAGGCCCGTATGTTTTGCAAAACCGTATTGTATTGCCACCATTAACGCGGTCGCGCAGTACTCAGCCAGGGAATATTCCAAATGAACTGATGGCAACCTATTATCAACAGCGTACCGGGGCAGGATTTATGGTCACCGAAGGTACGCAAATCGAGCCACGTGGTCAAGGCTATGCTTGGACTCCTGGTATTTACAGCCCTGAACAGATTGCTGGATGGCGTAAAGTGACGGAAGCAGTGCATGCTAAAGGAGGCATTATTTTTGCACAACTTTGGCATGTTGGGCGTGTTTCACATACATCTTTGCAACCCAATCATGCATCACCGGTCGCACCCTCGGCTATTAGGGCTGATAGTAACGTTAAAGTCTTTATTGAAACCGGGCCCAATGCAGGGGCCTTGGCTGATCCTTCAATGCCACGTGCTTTAAGCAATGCAGAAGTTAAAGAATTAGTGCAACTCTATGCTCAAGCAGCACGCAATGCCTTGGCTGCTGGTTTTGATGGGGTTGAAATTCATTGTGCAAATGGTTATTTGGTGAATCAATTTATCTCTGCACATAGTAACCACCGTGAAGATGAATATGGTGGATCACTAAACAATCGTTTGCGTTTTTTACGTGAAGTAGTAGAGGCAGTTGCTGAGGTGGTTGGTGCAGATCGTTTAGGAGTGCGTTTTGCCCCGCTATTTGAAAGTACAGAGGAAGATCGTGTTTACATAGGGTTGGTTGAAGATGATCCACATGTGACTTATATTGAAGCCATAAAAATACTTGAAGAAGTTGGGATTGCCTATTTATCAATTGCAGAAGCTGATTGGGATAATGCACCAGAACTTCCTCATGATTTTCGTAGAGATGTCAGAGACACTTTCAGTGGTCGGATTATTTACGCAGGTCGATATACGGCAGAAAGAGGGACTCGAATTTTAGAGGCAGGGCTGGCCGATTTAATTGCATTTGGACGCCCATTTATTGCGAATCCAGATTTACCCGATCGCATCGCCAATGGCTGGCCATTGAATGCAGTAGATGCAAGCACTATGTATGGTGGGACGGAAAAAGGCTATATTGATTATCCAGCTTACGCAGATTAATATTGACTAAGTGAGTTATTTTGCCAACCTTTATGGTTGGCAAAGTAAGAACTTAGGATTGCTGTTGTCAGCACAATTTCTTGTTAAAACAAATTCTTAAAATTTTTTAGCTGTGTAATGAGCCAACCTGCCAGTGGGAAAGAAATCAGTTGCGTTACTGGCACTAATACTATGACTTCAATCAACACCATCATCGGGAAACTTTGATGCTGAGTAATTGGCTTTAATAAAGTGAGTACCAGTAATAGCGTGGGATATAAGCCTAAATATCCGACTAAAATACGAGTCATGAGGGCTTTAGAAGGAGAATTCATTGTGCGCTATACTCATGGATTGTAAATTGATCAAATAGCAACACATTAATAAGTAATCATTGGCTGCTGTCATTAATTATGTAATTGATATTTAATCTAATTTTTATGAATCTTCACTTTTTAATAGAAATTTAGTTGCTCTCAGAGCTTGATGTAATGGTGTTTTATCTTTTTGCAACTTACTCAGTAATGCTGCACCTAACCACATTTGGTAAAGTACTTGTGCCAACGTCGAGGCCTCAGTATCTGCTTGAATAGATTGATCCTGTTTACCCAAATCAATTAAACTAGCAATACGTTGGATTACATCATCGACGCCAGCGGACATAATCGAGCGCATATCTTCAGATAGATCGGCAACTTCTGCGGCAAGTTTCACAATTAAACAGCTATCCGCCCAACCACACTGTGTTTCAGGATCTTCTATCCATAAATTAAAATACTCAATCAGCTTTTGATAAGGGGATTTATCGCTACGCCATACATCATTTAAACGGACTTGGTAATTATCCACATAATGCTGTACCAATTCACATCCGAAAGCTTCCTTAGATTGGAAATAATGATAAAACGAGCCTTTAGGGATCTCACAGCTCTGTAAAATTTCCTGTAATCCTACACCGGTAAAACCTTTATGCAAAATCAGGTCTGAACTGGTGTTAAGAATGTGTAAGCGCTTCGCTTCAGACTTTTTAATAGGAGTAGGCTTCATATTAATTATTTACTCTATTGTAAAAAAATAGACCAGTCGTATTGTTTTTTATTATAACTCATCTACAATGGTTGTAAAGAAATTTTAATCATAGTTTTTGATTGTGAAGAGAAATACTTCTAAATAAAACATGGAGTTATATGTGTGAAAACAGTTATTAACCAACGCATCGTTTTAGCTAAACGGCCAGTGGGTGAGCCAAAACACAGCGATTTTCGTATTGAGCAAATTGAGCTCAATGAACTTAAACAAGGCGAAATATTGTTGAAAACCATTTACTTGTCACTCGATCCTTATATGCGTGGTCGTATGAGTGATGCTCCTTCATATGCAGCACCGGTTGAAATTGGCGAAGTGATGGTCGGTGGAACAGTCAGTCAAGTAGTGGCCTCTAAAAACCCAAAATTCAAAGAAGGCGAGTGGGTTCTTTCCGGAAATGGCTGGCAGGGCTACGCAATTTCTAATGGGACTGCATGTCAAAGCTTAGGTATGCAACCTGAACATCCATCTTGGGCATTGGGTATTTTGGGAATGCCAGGATTTACTGCTTATATGGGGCTGTTGGACATTGGTCAGCCTAAAGCCGGTGAAACTTTAGTCGTTGCAGCTGCAACGGGACCTGTTGGTGCTACGGTTGGACAGATTGGCAAACTTAAAGGTTGTCGCGTGGTTGGCATCGCAGGTGGGCCTGAAAAATGCCGTTATGCTGTAGAAGAACTCGGCTTCGATGCTTGTATCAATCATCATGATGAAAATTTTGCAGAACAATTACAACAAGCAGCTCCCAACGGTATTGATATTTATTATGAGAATGTCGGGGGTAAAGTGTTTGATGCGGTATGGCCATTGCTTAACTCTGCGGCACGTGTACCGGTGTGTGGTGTGGTTTCCCAGTATAACGCTACCGAGCAAGCACAAGGGCCAGACCGTTTACCGGGCTTTATTTCCACCCTTTTAAAAAAGCGTATTCGCATGCAAGGCTTTATTATTTTTGATGATTATGGCAGTCAGTATCCGGAATTCTATCAGCAAATGTCTGAATGGTTGAAAGACGGAAAAATCAAATATAAAGAGCATATGGTGCAAGGTTTAGATAACACGATCAATGCTTTCAATGGTATGTTGAAAGGCGAAAACTTTGGCAAAGTGGTTGTAAAAATTTAAAAAAATAGGAATTATCATGATCACACTACATCATTTAGATCAATCACGTTCTTTTCGCATTTTGTGGTTACTTGAAGAAATCAAGCAGCCCTATGAGCTGAAACGCTATTATCGTGACTCAAGCACGCATTTGGCCCCTGACTCTTTAAAAACCATTCACCCTTTAGGGAAATCTCCAGTATTGGAATGGGATGGCAAAGTTATTGCAGAGTCAGGCGCAATCGTTGAGTTATTAATTCAGAAACTTGCGCCGCATTTAGGACCAGATATGGATGAACCTACCTATGTCGATTATCTACAGTGGATTCATTTCTCAGAAAGCTCTGCCATGCTGCCATTTTTATTAAAAACGTTTAATGCGATAGAAACCAAGCAGGGCACGAAGTTGGTATTTCTAGAAAATTATACTCAAGTTGAGTTCGATAAAGTATTTGGCCATTTAAATGAATATTTAAAAGATAAAGAATTTCTAGTGGCAGACCGTTTAACCGGTGCTGACTTTATGATGGGCTTTGGACTACATGCTTTAGTTTATCATATGGGACAAGGTGAAAATTATCCCCATATCCAACGTTACGTAGCAGGTTTAAGCCAACTACCTAGCTGGCAAGCCGCAGTACAAATTGAACAAAATGGTGTGAAAAGTCAAAAATAGCAAGATTGTTTTTTTAAGGCAATTGAGAAAAAGAATCATGATTGACAAGTACGTCTGGTTATAAAATAAGCTGACACTTATTTAAAGTAAACGCCTAATGAATTTCATCGGGCGTTCTCTATTTTAAAGATAAGGAATTATCATTATTCAAGACAAGTTTCGCCTATTCTTTCACTGCAAATTCCTATCAAAAGGGCTTGAATATCACGACGGTTACGTTGAAAGATATAATCAACTTTTGAAAGAAAGAAACGTGACTAACGCACAGCAAGATTAAATTATTCCTCGGGGTATTAAACAAGTAAACTACATCATTTTACTAACATAAATACATATACGTAAAAATCACGCCCTGCTTAACTGGCAATAGCTTTTGAACCCTTGTATAAAAGTTTAAACGAATCTAGCAAGTCTTTATTTAATGTTAATACTCATCCAGTATTGAGGTTTTTTATCTTTTCTTGCCTGTGATCTAGGTTGTAATACTCTAATTTCATACTCACCTGAAGCAGGTAAAATATAAACACCATTATCATCAAGCTCTGGAGAATATTCTCCAAGATTGATAGAGTCTTTTAATTGATTACCCCATAAGTAAGTTTCAACATTTCCTCCAGTCAACGTCACTTTTAACTTTTGCCCTTTTTTAGCATAAAATTTGTAGGAATCATACTTGTATCCATCTAGCCTTCCGTAATAATTTGCAGAGTAAGCTTTTTTTGCAAACTTAACTACAACAGTCTTTCGAATATCATTGTTATCATTTGCAAGTACGGCAGGGCTAAGCATAGTTAAAGTTAGGGCCATAAAAGCACCAACTAGTACGTATTCGCTATTTTCATAATCTTGTATCGCCCCTGACATAGTAACATAAGTAATAAGTAACCATGAATCATGGAACAGAAATGTGAATAGTCACCAAAATTCTATACACACATGGCTTGGTTGCATAAATCTACCTCTTAAGGCTTATTCAGCAATATAATTCTCAGATGAATAAGCCTACACCTAAAATTTACCGTACAACAAATTGGTCATCTAATGTGGTTCCGTTAATTAGACCACTCAATTTAGTTTTATAAGTGATAAATCCGCTCTAAATATTTAAATTATGCTGCCATTACTTTTAGTAAATGTTGATCATAAAATTCATTCGGTGTTGCCTTATTCAAACTTGAATGAGGACGTATCATGTTATAAAAATCCAAATATTCAGCAATTGATTGTTTCGCTTGTTTAACCGTATCGTAAGCCTTCAAATAGACTTCCTCATGCTTCACGCTGCACCATAAACGCTCAATCATCACATTATCTATCCACCGTCCTTTCCCATCCATACTGATACGGATTTTTCGCAATTTTAACTCATTCAAAAATGCCTCGCTTGTGAGTTGACTGCCTTGGTCTGTATTAAACACCTCAGGACAACCATATTTCACAATTGCTTCTTGCAACGCATCTATGCAAAAGTCTGTTTCCATACTGATTGATACACGATGAGCCAGTACTTTATGACTATGCCAATCTATAATTGCACACAGATAGACAAAGCCTTTAGCCATAGGAATGTACGTGATATCTGTACACCAGACTTGATTAGAGTGATCTATGACCATGTTTTTCAAAAGATATGGGAAAATACGGTGTGCAAGATTAGGCTTACTGGTATTGGGTTTTGGATACAAGGCATGTATTCCCATCAAGCGCATTAAACGTCGGACTTTACGCCGACCTATTTGATGTCCTTGACGCTGTAGCATATCTCGTATCATTCGACTGCCCATAAATGGGTAGTCGAGATGAATTTCATCGATCAGACGCATCAAACTCCAATCAGTTGATGAAATCTCTTTGGGCTTGTAATACAACGTACTGCGATTGATTTGAATCAATTGCGATTGTTGTCGTACCGAAAGTTGATGGGTCTTATCGATCATTTTTTGCCGCTCAGCTGCCCTATTTTTCTGAGTGCACCTTCTAAAAAATCAATTTGCAATGCCTGATGTCCTATCTTGGTATGTAGAGCTTTGAGGTCAATCTCTGGTTCTTGTTGTGCTGTTGGTCGTGAAAAAATATTGACTGATTGCTCAAGCAGTTGATTTTGCCAATCAATTATTTGGTTTTGATCTAAATCGAATTGAGTAGAAAGTTCAGCGAGTGTGTGGTCGCCTTTAATTGCTGCTAGAGCAACTTTAACTTTAAACTCTGCTGAATGATTACGACGTTTTCTTCGTGTCATGGTTGACTCCAAAAACAAGCATTTCCCATGCTCATTGGGGAGTAGATTATCACTTATAGGCGTGGTCTAAAATCCTAGACCCACATCACAACAAAGCCTATTCCTTTCCCTAGCTCAACCATGCCAAGTATAAACTTTAATAAAAAAGATTACTTTTCACTTATGAAAGAGACCTAATCGATATTCTATAAAAATGTTATAGTCATAAGGAAAGGCTAATGTTACTTGTTAATGTAGCCGTCATAAATGAAAAATATACAAACTGTTATAATAATGAAGTCAAAAATAGACCAAGGATTGAATAGAGGTCAAGCGAGGGTAGAAGCAAATGAGAGAGAGTTATGATACGTATCATATTTTTAATCTTATAGGGCAGTACGCTGAATTAGAACCCATTTTAAATGCAATTTCTGGGTGGCTTGAATCCCATATTCCTGATGCCTTAGTTACGATCATGCTTTATTCCGAACATGATCAAACTTTAAAGCTTATCAGTGGTAAACAACATTTCTCAAATCAATACTGTAAAGCCGTCAATAATTTAAAAATTGGTCCTCAGCGCGGTGCTTGTGGAACAGCTGCATTTTTACGTAAGTTGGTCATTAGTCAGGATCTGATGGAAGATCCGAATTGGGCAGCTTATCGTGCATTAGTAAAGGCAGAGCAGCTTTCAAGTTGCTGGTCTATGCCTATTATTAATGCAAGAAATATTTTATATGGAACTTTTGGGACTTATTACCGAACTCCCAAAAAACCGACGAAACATAATATTCGTCTTTTAGAACAGGCCGCCTCTTTAGTTGCATTAGCGATTGAGCTTGATGATGAACGCCAACAAAAAATAGCCATAAATGAAAAATATAGTTCTTTTTACAATTATCATCCAGATGTAATTCTTGAACTTGATCTGCAAGGATACGTTCTTAATACCAATATTGCTTGTCGTGAAATTACGGGTTTTTCACAAGAG
>NZ_JBUEBA010000065.1:0-8087 GCF_058107045.1 Acinetobacter sp. AB03
ATGAGAGAGTTAGTTGTAAAAGACAATGCCTTAATTAATGCAAGTTATAACTTAGATTTAGTAGAACAACGTTTAATTTTATTAGCTATTGTTGAGGCAAGAGAAAGTGGGAAAGGGATTAATGCTAATGATCCCTTAACTGTCCATGCAGAAAGCTATATCAATCAATTTGGCGTACATCGCAATACCGCTTATCAGGCATTAAAAGATGCCTGTAATGATTTATTCGCAAGACAATTCAGCTATCAAAAAATAAATGAAAGAGGGAATATTGAGAACTATAGATCCCGTTGGGTTAGTGAAATTGGATATGTAGATAATGAAGCAGTGGTTAAGCTTATTTTTGCCCCTGCCATAGTTCCATTAATTACGCGCTTAGAAGAGCATTTTACTAAATACGAATTGCAGCAAGTTAGTAATCTCAGTAGTGCTTATGCTGTTCGTTTATATGAGTTATTAATTGCTTGGAGAAGTACGGGCTCTACTCCAATTATAGAGCTAAGTGATTTCCGTCAAAGAATTGGCGTACTCGATACTGAGTACAAGCGTATGGAACGCTTTAAAACTAGTGTACTTGAGCTCGCTATTAAACAAATTAACGAACATACAGATATCACAGTGAAGTATGAACAACACAAAAGAGGTCGATCAATTTCAGGATTTTCTTTTAACTTTAAACAGAAAAAGAAGGACAGCCCATCAATAGAAAGAGATCCGGATACTTTGGGTCTTTCTTCAAAGATGACCGATGCTCAACGGCATATGTTTGCAAATAAACTTTCCGAACTTCCTGAAATGGGTCGTTATTCCCAGGGAACTGAAAGCTATCCGCAATTTGCTATTCGTATTGCTGAGATGCTGCAAGACCCTGACCGAATAAAAGAACTATACCCATACCTAAAAAAAGTGGGATATATGCCATCAAATAAAAAGGACACCGTAAATGGCTAAGTTATCACTAAGTGAAGTATCTAAAAAATTTCATGTGGATAGATCAACCATTTACAGAGCTGTACGTAATGGACGTTTATCACGCTCCAGTGATGGACAATTCGATCTAGCAGAGGTCATCCGATGCTTTGGAGAACCTGAGCAAACATCTCAAAAAATTGAATCATCTAAGCAAGAAGGTGATGAATCTACAAAAAAACTTATTGCCCATTTAGAAAATGAAGTCAAAAAATACCAAGAACGTGAAGAACGGTTAATGCAACAAATTGACCGTATGCAAACACTCATTGAGCTGAAAAGTGTTGCTCCTGCCACAGCAGCACCACAACAAGATGCTACGGCATGCGACACCGACCTACCACAGCATGCGACAACACAACAAGACAATGATAATAAAAAGAATAATGAATTAAATATTGCAGAAAATGTGGCAGTGCCACAGCAAGAAACTACGGCATACCACACCCAAACGCTACAGCATGCCACGTTGCAAAATGTGGCAGTGCCACAACACAAAAAACGTGGCTTATTTGGCCGTGTACTGAATGCTGTTTTTGATCATGACTGAGCAATCAAGGGAGAGAGATCATGCCGAAACTGAAAGATATTGCCCTGGGCATTATTGTGGCTCCGCTGCTGATCCCGATTATGCTGATTGCATCGTACCAGGATAAAAAGGCACTGAAGAAAGAGCTGGATGAACGCCAAAAAGAAAAAGACCAGGCATCCTGATTATTCAATTGAGCTAATCAAAAGCGTGGAACATTGATTAAAGATTAAGCGTGGAACGGTAGTATTCAACAAAAAAGCCGAACTCAGCTGAGTTCGGCTTTATGATATCAATTAACACATTGAATTATATAGATATAAAAAGAGCATTTCGTATAAGGTGTATTATGTTAATTTTAGGGAAAATAAATAATTATTAGCTTAAGGCCCACTACCCAATCCTGTAATTAGCCAATCAGATTGAGGAGATTTTTTCACAAGAGTAATAAATAAAATATAGTCACCTACTGGACTGCCAGCATCATCTATATGCACGACTTTAACTTTTACCATCACTGAAATAATTTTATAAAATTCTTGATAATACTCAGGTCTACTTTCCGCTGAATCATCATTAATTCTTATTATTTCTAAAATTTTTGAGTCTTTGAAAGAGAGAAACCTTTCAGAACTTTTTAAATCTTTATGTAATCGCGCATCTGGCCAAACATATTTGATTGCTGATTCTAGATCATGTTTAGCAAGTGAATTAAAGAAAAGTATTGTTGTCTGTGTTGCCATCTCTTTATCATGATTTAATTTCTGTTTGTATGAATTAATGATTAGAAGTAGACATAGACCTACAAGTAAAATTCCTAATTTTATAAATATTTTAGACATTATAATTTCACTTTTATCTTTCGAAAAAACGCATAACCGACTAAAAGACACATAAGCCAAAATAAATAATCAAGAATAAAATATAAAAAAATGAATTGATCTATTCCTATAATAATATTTAAAGGATCTAGCGCTATACTACCGCCTGGAGATATTTCACCATCTACTAAAAACTGTAATGGAAATCCTCCTCCTATAACTTCAACTTTTCCAAGCTTGTCTACAACTATCCGGTCTATCAATGTATATTTCTGATGAAACAAAGACAAATAAGTCAAAACAAAAGCTAATATATTGAAATATATTATTTTTTTCTTTAATAATTCTTTAACTTTAAAATCAGTTAAAAATAACCAATAAGACAAGCCTGGAATTAGAGCCATAAAGATAGTCCAAGTGTCGGTATACATCTTCCACCATTCTTTCGAAACTTCGCCTGTATGGCTCCATCCAAAAAGAACAAAAAATGGCATAGCAATAATTAAAGAGCTAATACAGATAGTTAGCAAATTAAGAATACTATAACGATTTAAAAGAATTGAGACCATAAAGCTAAAAGGTACTGTCAAAATACTATAAGCTAAGTAAACAAGACCATGCCCTGCAAAAACCACAAAAATTGAATATAGACTATATTCACGATTCATTATGATAAATAGCAATGCTGTGAAAAAAAGTAGTGGTAAAGGAGCAAGTAATAGGGCTTTTACTATTTTTTCTTTTGAGTATTTCATTAACTTAATTCTCTTATTTACTCAATAATTATTACACTATATCAACTCTTGGAAAAAGCGTTGAATGAGCCTATTTAATTGGTGAATAATATAATTTAAAGTTTCTTTGATGCTTTTTCTATTGATGTAACAACATTCTTATTTAAAAACGTAGGTAATATGAAAAATAATAGTAAGTTGATTTATTTAGTTATTACGGCAATCGTAGTAGCTTTTATTGGATTTTTTATTTTTGCCAAAAAAAGTGATGATGTACATAGTAAAGAGCTGATGGAAACTCAAGAAAAGATCAGTTCCAACCGTAATACTCTTAATGCTAATGACGGTATCACTAACAATGCGCCCAATCTCCCTCATGGAATGCCTCCTAAATGGGTAAAAAGTACGATTGCTATTAATGATAGCCCTACATATTCACGAGAAGATAAAATCCATAAGCTAGTTGATTTGTTGAAACAAAATGAATCGAACCCTGATGCATTAAGTGTAATTCTTGTATCCCTAACGAATTTAGACCCAATTGAAGCAGCAGACGATATTATTCCTTATTTAAAGGATACGAACCCAAAGGTTCAAATTTTGGCTCTGGGTGCTCTTAATAATGCTTCGCTACTCACTCAGAAAGAACATGAGATTAAGGGTTCACTGCCAGAGAATGAAGCTGTTCGTAAACGGATTATTGAAGCCGTTAATGAGCTTAAAGTAGATCCAAATACGTCAGATGAAGTAAAGAAAGTATTAATTGCCACTTTCCCATAGATAAATCCTTCTTTAAAAGGCAAATAACAAATGATTTTATAGAGCATTCTTAATTCACTATTCAGCGGAAAAACATACCCACTTAACATAATGGAGGTTATACGAAATTTAGATGTTAGAACCCATTTAAATTAATGAGTTATTGAATAAGTAAAACCCTCTAAGTAGACTTTTAGAAGTTGTAAATCTAGGAAAAGGCTAAACATGCCGTTGATTGAGTATTACGGTCTGCTATTTGAATGGCACGATAAAAAAATGGAAATAGTCTATCGAGGGCGTGAAATTACTTTTGAAGAAGTATGTAGCGTTTTTCTTGATCCAGAGCTGATGTCCTTTGACGATCTTGGTCATTATGACGAACAACGGCTGATATCAATCGGTCTAAGCAATCGTGGTAGACTACTAACAGTGGTTTGGGTCGAACGTGGTGATGTTGCAAGAATCATTACTGCTTTTGAGCCATCACACAATCAAAAGCGGAGGTATAACCATGCAAAATGAATTAGAACGCTATAAAAATTTTGACCCTACCAATGCGCCAGTAGTAAAACCAAATTTTGTGAAAAAATTACAAGAACGCCATGCCACGGCTCAAGCAAAGGCTTTTGATGCAGATGTTGTAACTTGGCTAAGCTCTCAAGATAATGAAACAAAACAGCATATTAACGATATGGTTCGTCATATCATGGCATTGAAACGTGTTTAATTAAAATTTAGCTCGATACTTTGAAATATGGCTTTAGCCATGTTTCAAAGTCGGGCAACTTTGCGACTGTTTTTGTTTAATTAGTAATGAAAAATACCAAGCAAAGTACCGATTTCTAGTATGAGTTACTTTATGTTTAGGAAAATTATTTTAAGTTTGTGCTTAAGTTTACCTCATGTAACTTCAGCAGAAAATCTAGCATTAACTTCTAAAGAATTAATAGATTTAGAATTTAGAGAAAATTTAAATAAAAACTATTCGCTTGAGGAACTTACTTTAATACTTAATGAAAAATTGAAGGAAATATCAGTAATTTTTCCTGAAATACAGGGTGTTTTTGTAGATGAAAAAAATAGGGAAATTGTACTTGTTACTTTAAAAAGTGAGGGCGATTTTATAAAACTTCAACAAGCTAAAAGTATATTAAATGCTCCAGTAAGATTAATGGTACTTTCAGCTCCATTTCTAGAACATTAAAAAATGTCTATACAAAAATTAACATAAAATCTCTTATATGAAATTTAGAACTTATCCCTTAAAAAGATCATTAAAAAGCTCTTTATCTTTCTGTCTATTTTCTTCTGTCTTACTTTCCACACTTAAAAACTGCTCAAAATCAGCCCATTGATGTTTAAAAGATTCATCATTCTTAAATTTATTCAAAACCCAAGCGCCAAGCAAAATTTTCCGTCTAGTTTCATTTTTCCGTTCTTGGGCTTTTGCTTCGCTTAAAAGTTTTTGCTGTTTGAGTTTAAGCTCATTCTGTTTCTGTTTTGCCTGTTCTAAGATCTGCTCTTGTTCTTTTTTTAAATACTCAATTTGCTCTTGCAGGGATAATTTTTTCTGCTGTGCTTTGGTGAGTTTCTTTAAAACTGCATCTTTCTTTTCTTGAATATCTGACATAGTATTAAACCGTGATGATCAATAATCAAACATCATCATAGAGTCAAAAAACAAAGCGAGCAATATCAAACGTAGCGAAGCGAAGTTTTCCCGGAGTGAAACGAAGGGCGCACTTACCCACTTTTATCATTTCATTTAAAAGTGGACGTTGCGACAGGGGAAACCCCTGTACCCCATGACCTCGCTTTAGCATGGTCAGCAACTTTTTCAAAGTTGCGAAAATCAAAACCACGGTATGCAGAAATTTAGGTTTTTAAAATGGCAATTTTTCATTTGAATGAAAGCAACATCTCACGAAGTGACGGACGTTCAGCCGTTGCTTGTGCTGCTTATCGTGCCTGTGAAAAATTAGAGGATCTGACTTTTGGAAAGACTCAGGACTACACTAAAAAAAAGGGACTTGCATACAAAAATATTTATGCACCAGAACATACCAATACAAAACTTTTAGACCGTCAAACACTTTGGAATACAGTAGAAAAAAAAGAATTCAATGCCAATGGCTCAATGAAAGCCAATGCACGACTCGCCAAAGAATATATCTGTGCTTTACCACATGAATTAACAGATGCAGAACGCATAAAAATCGTTGATGACTTTTGCCGAGACTTTGTGAACAAGCACAATGTTATTGTCGATGCCTGCATCCATGCACCACATGAACATAACGATGAAACCAATAATAAAAACTATCACGTACACATGATGTTCACTACCAGACTCATCAATGAAAAAGGCGAATTAGGAAAGAAACAAAGAATCTTCAACGACCATGGTCCCGAGATCCTGAAGGACAGCCGAGCAACTTTTGCCAATGTTGTAAATACAGTATTGGAAAATGCCGGGCTAGACGAACGCATCGACCACCGGAGTTACAAGGATCAGGGCTTAGACTTTCTTGAACCCACTCATCATGAAGGGCATGAAGCTACAGCACTTCGCAGACAATATGACGAGGAACAAAAAAGACCGCTTGAAGAACGTAACACTGAAATTGTGCTACCAAGAATTGCACTTGAAAATGATGCAATCAAAGCCAAAAATTTAGATGCTGCACGAGAATACCAACAGATCATCAAGGGCCTTGATCAAGAAATTATTGTTCCAAGTCGATTAGAAGATCAGATTACCCAGCTGGAAAACGAACTTCAGTTAACCGAAGCAGAAGAAAAAGAGCTTTTAGCAGAATTAGTAAATCTCAACCTAGAAGAAGAACGCCTGCAAGAACAACAGGTTCAACAGATCGACAACGCATATGATGACTTCATTCGGTGCCAGGATATTTATGCAGAATTTGCCAATCAGTTTTACACCATTCAAAGCAATGCTGCTGATAATCAAAAGCAGATTGAATCAAATCTCACCAAGACAAAACGATGGTTAGCAGAAAACAAAAGCGATTTTTACCTACATACCAATAATTTGTTTTATGACTCTTATCATCATACTTACAGAGATATAAAAAAACCTGATTTTTATGCGACTGAAAAATCAGTAGAACAGGCAAAAAATGAGAACTGGAGAGAATACGCAACCGAGGTCGAACAACTTGCTAAAGAATACGATATTGAGAATGTTGTCCAGCGCTTAGGCCAATGCTCAGAGATACTGGAAAATAATGGGATTGAACGACCAACGATAAAACCCTCGTTTTGGCAGAAGCTAAAACGAGAGTACGTTCATTCATTCGATACCCTACATGATTTTAATGATGATATGAGTCCCCTCCTTAAAGCAAAACGGGCAGATGATCTCAAAATTGAACAAGAAAGAATGCAGCAAGTACGCCAAGCGGAAGTAGATCGCCAACGAAGAATTGAAAATGATCGCAGAGAAAGTGAATTTAGAGAGCAATTACGTAAAGAACGAGAGCAAAAAGAACAACGCTATGAACAAGAAAGACACGAACGAGAACATTTGGCATTTTTAAAACGCCAAGAATTGGAAAAACAGCAGAAAAATGAGCCTAAAAAACCAGAAAATGAAAATAACAACGATTACCGACCTTGGTGAATGCTGTTTAAACGCAAAAAAATAGGGTTTTTAGCGATGTTTTGCTAAACCACAGTAGATTATAGTTGAGTTAAGAAAAAACTCTTAAATCGCAAATGAGAGCATTTAGCGAGTGTCTACGAGCGAACTACAGGGATCTAAATTTTTTCACCTGTTTTTCCCTGATTACAGGCTCCCCTGTGTATCAAGAACTCAGAATCAGAGCATCCCGAATGGGTGCGAACTGATTACGGTGGCTTTATGTCGAGCGAAGCGAGTGAAAAAGTTCTATGAGCGAAGCGAATTCCTAGTTGCTTTTCTTTTTTAAAAAGTCACGAAATTTTAAGCCAAAAATTGCCCCTACGAACTGAGCGAAAGCGAAGTTCAATAGAGTTTGAGCGTAGCGAAAACATAGGGCAATTTTTCCTTGCCTGGGCTTTTAATTATTTTAAAGTTTTTAAATACTTTTAGGTAAGCTGAAAGCCTTGTAAATAAAGGCTTCTAGACTTCATATGACACCGTTTACCTTGCAATATGACACCGTTTACCTTGCAA
This sequence comes from Acinetobacter sp. AB03, assembly GCF_058107045.1. Classification (NCBI taxonomy): domain Bacteria; kingdom Pseudomonadati; phylum Pseudomonadota; class Gammaproteobacteria; order Moraxellales; family Moraxellaceae; genus Acinetobacter; species Acinetobacter sp. AB03. The sequence goes on from NZ_JBUEBA010000065.1 coordinate 7,990, forward strand.
TATGACACCGTTTACCTTGCAATATGACACCGTTTACCTTGCTTATAGCACTAAAATTAATTAAGGTGTCATAGCATAATAAATAATACTGGTGCTTC
>NZ_JBUEBA010000066.1:0-591 GCF_058107045.1 Acinetobacter sp. AB03
GTAATGCCAGTCAGTTAAGCAAAAAAAGTTAAAATGCTGTAAAAAGAGCGTATGTAAATACGCTCTTTTTTTATGAATTTATCTCAGAATCTAGATTTAACATTAAAACAAACCTTACCTTCACTTTCACAATTCAGTGAATTGATTGATTTAAACTGGATTGAAGATTGCTTAGACCAAACAGGTAAAGCATCAATTCGAAAAAGAAAACTGCCTGCTGAACATGTTGTTTGGCTGGTAATCGGACTTGCTCTATTTCGAAATCAACCGATTTGGTATGTGGTTCAACAATTGCAACTTGTTTTCGGTACGGCAGAATACTGTGTACCGAGTGCATCCGTACAAGCAAGACAACGCTTAGGCTTAGAACCCATGAGTGCTTTATTTTCGACATTAAGTCAGGCATGGTTTAAAGACTCACAACAACAATATAGCAACTTTCACGGTCTATGCGTTTGTGCTGTAGATGGTGTGGTTTGGTCTATGCCTCATACAGAAGAAAACTTTAAGCACTTTGGTTCATCCAAAGGCAAAACAGCAGCTGCACCTTACCCACAAGTTAGAGCGACTTGCCTGGTGAATACCAATACC
>NZ_JBUEBA010000067.1:0-1369 GCF_058107045.1 Acinetobacter sp. AB03
TAGGCTCCATAAGGCAATTCAATCTGCTTTTGATTGGGAAGATAGCCATTTACATGAATTCACGACTATTAAGCATGAAAAGATCAATAAAAGACAAAAATTGAAAGAAGTTCTACGTGTAGGTAAAAAAATTATATATACATATGATTTTGGCGATTGTTGGGAACATTTGATTACTGTAGAAAGCAGACAATCTCCTGATTTAAATAAAAAATATCCATGTTGTATAGATGGTCAAAATCATGCTCCATTTGAAGATATTGGAGGAATTTTTGGATATCTTGATATTTTAGATGCATTACAAGACCCCAAACATCCAAGATATGACGATTACATGCAAATTATCGAGGATGAAATAGGAGAGATAGAGTTTGATCCGACCTACTTTAATTCACATGATATTAAGTTTTAAACCTGATTTAACATAAGGGCTGTTATACGAAATTGCAACTAAATATAGTTGCAATTATTATTTAAAAGTAACTATACTTAGTTGCAATAGCAGTAGGGCTGAAGTATGGGGAAAACGGAAAAGTTACTGGAAAAATTTGGAAATTCAAAAAATACATTTCCGTATAAAGATTTAGTCGTTTTACTGAATCAGCTCGGCTATGAAAAATTTGAAATGGCAGGCTCTCGTGTCCGTTTTTTTAATACGAAAACTGAACACATGATTTTACTGCACAGGCCACACCCTGAAAATGAAATCAAAGGTGGGGCTTTGAAATCTGTAAAACAGGCACTCAAGCAGGAGGGATTTTTATGAGCTATTTAAAATACAAAGGTTATCTAGGTACAATTGAACCTGATCTTGAAACAGGTGAGTTATTTGGAAAGCTTGCATTTATCCGTGATCTCATCACTTATGAAGCAGAAACATTAAAAACTCTTGAACAAGCTTTTCAGGAATCTGTCGATGGATATTTAGAGTCTTGTGCTGAATTAGGTAAAAAACCCGATCAGCCATTCAAAGGTACATTTAATGTCCGTATTAGTCCTGAGTTACACCGTAAAGCTGTTTTAGCATCAAGTGATAATTCTCTTAATGCTTTTGTAAGCGATGCGATTCAAGAGAAATTAATGCGTTTAGGTGCTTAATTTATTGAAGCCTAGATTGACATCTAAAAATTGAAAAAAATTAGTAAAAAAGGGAGCTTACAGCTCCCTTTTTTGATTTCGCATAAGGTGTATTATGTTAATTTTAGATAAATTACATAATTTCTATTCCACATTATTTGATAATTTAACAATATCTTTAACTTCTAAAATATTAGTTGAATAACCTCGACGCACAGCATTTAACATAGCAATACCAATACTTTGAGTTGTTAAAATTGAATTTGGTACAACAAACTTAAATATAGGGAAA
>NZ_JBUEBA010000068.1:0-423 GCF_058107045.1 Acinetobacter sp. AB03
GACAACAATAACACTAAATATAAAAAAAATGGAAGAATAATTCACTAAGTTATTGTTTTTAATTTGATGCTTGTTTTATATGGGGATGATAATAACTTCTGATTACTAGTTTTTACCTTAAATATACCGATTGAAAGATTCATTTAAAGGCTATGAATACATGAGTTTTACAGTTTGGCTAGGTCAGCATGAGTACTTTTCGCAAGATTTAAGATCGACCATGAACGTGATTAAGTTATAGGGGATTGATGAAATAGTTTTTATGAATTTCTGGCTTTCTGGGCTGATTTTATCAAATTCATGTCTATGCAAAATTGCGACATCTTTCTCGTGTTGGTAGTTATCCAGAGTTTGGTCTGCATCTATCCATAGTGCAGCCCTTTTTTTGGTGACAGTTTTTTCTTAGTGATTTTCGATCTGGAT
>NZ_JBUEBA010000069.1:0-3546 GCF_058107045.1 Acinetobacter sp. AB03
AAAAATTCATATCAAAATGACGTAACCAATTCGAATACATATTCTTTGGAAAGATTCCTTCCATATATAAATTTACCCAGTTTCGAGATAAAGGGATTAACTTAATTTTTCTGCTCTGCCACTCTTTGACAGTTATCGGCAAGATATCTTTACTATCAATGACCTTGCCAAAAAGATCATTTACAGTAATTTTCTTTGCAAAGACTTGTCTAAAAAACGAACCGTACGCTTCAATAATTTGTTCTAAAAAGACTGTGTAATTTTGCAGTGTTTTTATGAAAAAATCAGATAATGGGATAAAACGACCATCTTTTCTTGCTTTACTATTTCTTTTATCGTTTACATATAAAAGCTTGAGCTCAACACAATAATCATCCAAATTCCCCAACAGGTTTTCTTTAGGCCGACTTGCCAAACTCAACAAGCTGATATGCCACATCCAACATGCGTATGCATTCAGTTGATTAATGATATGTTGATCTTTTTGAATATTTTCTTGGCAATGTTTATGTAAAAAAGCAAATTGCTCTTTCACAAAACTGGGTTCAAGTGCCAGTTGGCTCCCTATCCTTCCTAGAGCTAAGGCAGATTGCACTTTGAATTGTTGTCGCAATATTTTGAGTTCTTCAGTAAATTGCGAGGAATGTGTAAGTGCTGTTTCTACAAAGGCTAGATATGTGCTACTGAGTTGAGCTTTCGGTAGCCCTCCATAATAGATACCAGGCATGTGATGCTGACTATCCCGCCCAGCAATTACATGAGCTAGATATTCATTATATGTTTCATAATATATATGAAAATATAATTGAGCCTGCAGTTTTTCAACAGTGATCGAACCTACAAACCGATTATCAAGCCAATTCTTAAGTTTTGTATTAATGTCTGTTGAAGAAATTATTGGATTCGATGCTTGTTCTATATAGTCAAACCAAGCAGAAGGTAAATGTAGTTGATGTGTCATCACTTCATTCCATCGCTCATCATTTAAGCTCTTAATCTTCTGCTCTGTAATTTTAAGATTTAATTTGAGTAAATATTCGCGACGTCTACTTGAACCATTTTGGATCAAAATTCCATCTTGAATAAGCTCGTTAAAATCCATCAGTGCGACGGGTGATAATCCCGTCAAAAGTGACAATAAACATGCTGCAGCGATTGCAGCATCATTCCAGTCCCTATTTAACTCAGTTCTCAACACATAAACAATTTGCTTCAGTATATCTGGCGCCAAATAATGTGGATTTGTAATAAATGGCGCATGACGGCGTTGGCGATGCCGCGTGTAATACGCAGCATAATCACTAATTAAATGATTAAAATTTTTAGTTTTTTCATCTTCAGAGTATAATTCTACTTCAGTGTCCAATAACTCAATTTCACGATCTTCATCTTTGTGAAGAGAGGCATCATAAAAACTGATCTTTGCGTTATGTCCGATATCTTCATGCTTACCTGATTTTATTTCACGAAATTTTTTGAGTTCATTTTTAGTGGGCCATTTCAAAACTTTGCTTTTTTTTGACTTACGCTGACGATGAACTACACGACGATCATCTAGTCTTTTAAAAATTATTAATAGAGCCGATAAATACTCTATGGCTTGTACTTGTTTGAAATCTTTAATATTAAAAAGTTGATTACGATCCTCCTTTTTCAAGTTACGTTCGTACATGACATAGCGATTTAGTAGCTCACTGCATTCTTGAAATAATTCAGCATGATTAGAATCCAGAACATATCGTGAGACATAGCGAAAGAGATCACAAACATGTTTTTGCTTATTCTCAGCTTTATCAATTTTTGCAAATTCTTGATACTGCCGATATGTTAAAAAACTCGCTTGCAAAATCAAATAACGTACAGACGACAACTCTTGAGTATTACTAATATTCGGACATGAAAAATAACTCAAAGCAGCCAAAAAAGAATACTTACCGATCTGTCTGGAGCCTGATATATAGCTATAAATTTGTTGTGCTAATTTGTATAGCGCGTAGACTTCTTTATACAAATCATCTGATAGATCAATAAATTGTGTATTCACAACATCATCATGTAACAGACAATAATCTTTTTGGAATTTTTCTGCTAAATCTAAAAAGTGCTCTTCTGCGTCAATCTTCGGCATATTCATTTTCGCTTAATTTTTTATCACATTGCATTGTCTAAATTCATTACGATCTAAACAATTTTGTAAAAGTTGATCTTTTATTGGATTCTTTGTTAGCTTAAAAAATCGAGCAAAAAATTTAGCATCCAGCTCTTTCTGAGCTTTCCTTTCAAAGCACAAGTGTTGCTGTGATTTTTCGATAAAATCATCAAGATTATGTATCAACTGTAAGATTGCAACATAATTAGAATGCACACGTAAGCCAGGCTCCGTTTGCATCAATAGCAAGATTTTTTGCCAAATTTTGACGTAGATTACTTTGAACTTTGCCTGTACTACTACTTTCTGACTCTGTTTAATCTTTTTGATTTTTAGTAGTTCTGAGTTAATTTTTACTATCTCAAGCAGAACATTTGGTCGGTCAAAGCAAAAGGGCATGATAAATTGCCCCATAAAAATCTCTATATTTTTTACTAAATAGGCAAATTTTAACATTTTTATCGATATAAAAAATGAGCATATCTTTGTATATGAAAATTCATTTAATTAATCAATCAAATCTTCTTAAAATTACAATTATCAACAACTACATAGGTTTTTCTTATTAAAGTTGATCTAAATTTCAAATATTCTTCCAATTTTTTTTAGTTTTCTGTTATTACATGAAACAATACCGTTGTATTACATTTTGAAATGCTGTGTATGCAGCATTGATCAAAAAGATTCTCTGCTATACTTACTTCACGTGTAGCATCAATGGAGTTTCGAAATGCTCAGAACCACTGAACAGAAAAAAAAATATATTCAAGCGACACGTGCGCAAAACTATCAAGCCAGCCTAAAGCTTGAAGGCATTACAACGACAGCTCAAACAACTCAACAAAGTAAAGCTGAAATCTTGCAAAAATATAAGAAGTATTCGCAACCCGAAACTTAGTCAGGTGCATGTATGGATAAATATGGGGAAATGGGTGACAGCCTGTATTGTTACCCTGGCACAAATATCCTAAAGAACAAACTCAATATTCATGATGAACAAATTTTAGAACAAGCTGAACTAGAACTGTCTGGATTGGCAAGTAACTTAATTGAATATGCTGAACCACCTTACGACTTACAATACTTAAAATCAATTCATGCGCAGCTCTTTGGCGACTTATACGACTGGGCAGGAAAGTTAAGACAAATCGATATTTCCAAAGGTGACACCCGTTTTTGTAATTTTTCCCGTATTGAAATTGAAACCAATAAACTACTCAAACCGCTTCAAGAAAAAAAATACTTTCAAGGCTTAGCACCACAACAACTGATTCCTCAACTTGCCGACTTGTATTGTGAGCTTAATGTCATACACCCATTCCGTGAAGGTAATGGACGTACACAACGGATTTTCTTTGAGCATCTGATTGCTCATTGTGGTTATGGTATTGATTGGT
>NZ_JBUEBA010000070.1:0-751 GCF_058107045.1 Acinetobacter sp. AB03
CCAGATACATCAGTGGCCAAGGTAGCAATGCAACATCAGATCAATGCCAATCTGCTACATAAATGGATTCGTCAGTCCAGATCAATGCCCCCTGCATTAAAAACCCCATCCATTCCACAGACTGACTTTCTTCCGGTCATTCTTCACCCGACTCCAGTCAAACAAGAAGCACCTCTACCACCTGTGCCAGAGAAGAAAGCTGTCGCTCATATCAGGATTCCATTACATGAGGCACCAAGTTCCGCAAGGGATCAGATGATCGAGATCGACTGGCCGGTGGAGTCAGTAACTGAATTACTGTTGCTGATCCAGGGTTTGACTCAATGATTCGTATTGATGAGATCTGGTTGTCTACCCAGCCGATGGACATGCGTGCAGGGATGGATACAGCCATGGCTCAGGTGCTGAGAGCCTTTGGCTACATCAAACCGCATTGCGCTTACCTGTTCTGTAATAAGCGTGGCCATCGTATGAAAGTGCTGGTGCATGATGGACTGGGTATCTGGCTGTGTGCCCGGCGGCTGGAACAGGGGAAATTCCACTGGGCTAAAGTTCACCAGGGTGAAAGTATGGCGATCAGCCCGGAGCAGTTACAGGCACTGATCCAGGGTTTGCCCTGGCAAAGAATCGGACTGCAGCAAGTGGTAACAATGCTCTAAACCAGGCTCATCCATTCTGCTATTCTCCAAACGTTCTATTTCCTCTGCATCATGACCTCAGGCATACTGCGGTCATGAATACGCTGCCTGAT
>NZ_JBUEBA010000071.1:0-1313 GCF_058107045.1 Acinetobacter sp. AB03
GTGTTATTCACCAATTAAAATGTCTATGCGATAAACCATTTAAAATGTCCTGTTTTTAACCACAAGAGTCAAGCACAGGATTTAAATTTCTTTGTTCAATAACAGCTTTCTGAGCTTTACGACTCGGCATACTTTTCTTGGCCCGGGAACGTTTATTCTGTTTTTCTAGTTCTTCATGCTGCTGTTGAATATGCGCCAGGACTGAACCTAACCGTTTATTCTCAACAATCTCATTTTGCTGTAGCCCAGCCAATTTATTGAAGATGCTGTAGTTGAGCTTTCGTCCCTCGTGTATGAGTGCCACAGTGCCATCCGGGTACTCCAGAAATGAAATGTATTGCCCAGCAAGCTTATGATTCAGCTCTGTCGGTTCAAGCAGATAAATACATTTGTCATACGTCAGGGTCAGATTCTTGGTGACCTTACGCGGTTCCTGCCAGGTAAAAATATCATCCAGTTCAAGATGAGATTCGGTTAATGGCCGATGCAGGTTCTTTGAGTTTCGCGCACATTTGGCGAACTTCTGATTGAACTGCTCAATAAAGCAGGGCAACCATGCATTTGCTTCTGCAATCGAACCGATTCCTTCCAGGCGCATCTCCTTGATCAGACGGTCCTGAAGGGTTCTGTTCGCTCGTTCTACGCGGCCTTTGGCCTGTGGGGAATTGGCGAAGATAATATCAATGTTTAACTCATTCAGAATCCGGCCAAATTGCGTGATCTTGCTGTCTTGGCTGGATTTCTGATTCACTCGGAATACCGAGTGTTTATCGCTATAAAAGGCCAAGGGCTTGCCGTATTGCTCAATGTAGGCTCGGGTTGAAAGCATATAGTCAAAGGTCGTTTCAGCTTCACAAAAGCGCAGATGCAACAGCTTGCCGGTAGCATCATCGATAAATACCAGCAAACAGCATTTGGTGGCTCTTCCTTCAAACCAGTCATGATATGAGCCATCAATCTGGATCAGTTCACCGAAGCAATCCCGGTTATAGCGTGGCTGGTATGGGCGTTTTAGACGTTTGGATCGAGGAATCCACAGGTCATTGGCCGTCATCCAGCGCCGAACCGTTTCTACCGGGATATTCAGGTCAAACATGCTGCTGAGCTTCTCATGCGCCAAGGTGGGTCCAAATCCAAGCAGATGTTCAGAAATAATGGAAACACATTTTGATTTTAACAAGTCGTCATGGCGACGATGACCAGGTTGACCACGACTGGCATGCGCCAGACCTGAAACACCATCTTGATTGAGCTTCTGCAATAATCGGGTAATTTGACGGGTGGAAAGATTCAGGATTTCAGCAGCACGGACC
>NZ_JBUEBA010000072.1:0-783 GCF_058107045.1 Acinetobacter sp. AB03
GTGTTTCAAAAAGTATGCTGGCATTAAACGAATCCATTATTGATATAAAAGAACACTAAATCAAAGGCTTTGAAATGATTTTCAAGCTTTTTGGAGAAGTTGCAGCTTCTCCTAAAGCCTCGCCTGATTCGATGCCGTAATCGACAATTATTGCCTTCTATACCCACAGTGAAAAATTTACCAATCAACTGTTTGCATTCTTTAAAGGTCGTAACAAAGCTATCCCAATGGTCACTTGATATACATGTATAGCTTACACCTAACTGCTTCAATTTTAATTTAAGTCGTTTTGCAGTGGCTAAATCTCGGTTACCCCATACATAAGCAACAATTTCACCTGTTTCTCGATGATAGGCATAAATTAGCCATTGTTTATTTTGCTTATGACCAACAAAAGTCCAAAACTCATCTACTTCAAGGGTTTCATAATGACTTTGCTGTGCTCGAAGTTGATATTTTGATTGGCTAAGTGTCCGTAGAACTTTACCGATACTTACTCTTTCAATTTCTGCTATATCCCTGACACCACTGCCTCGCACCATGAGGTGTAATATTTTGGTTTTGATACCTGAGTGACAGCCTTGATAACTGAGAGCATGATCACCAATAAATTGACGTCTGCATATTTTACATTGGTAATTTTGCTTACCATCTACTTTTGTGCCATTTTTCTTTATACTGTCACTTAGGCAGGCTGGACACTTGATTTCTAGAGTTATTCGCATTTCTCTATTTTATCAAAATCCAACCTGCTTTTTTTCAGCATACTTTTTGAAACACCAC
>NZ_JBUEBA010000073.1:0-771 GCF_058107045.1 Acinetobacter sp. AB03
GCATCTTTCTGCTAACTGTAGTACACCACAGCGGGGTAGATCGTTGAAGGCATTCCTCAGTTTGAACTGTAACCACTCCTCCCCGACCTTACCAAAGGTGATGACATTAGAGGCAGTATCATGTTCAAAACAGAAATTATTGTCTTTAAAGTCATCTCTGACTTGTCGTGCCTTTTTCAGCGATAAATCAGGATAAAGACCTAACTGAATGCGTCGACGTTTTTTAGTTTGTGGATCTGTATAGCGATAGCACCAAGATTTTCTTCCACTCGGCTCAATCTTCAGGCTAAGCCCATCTTCATCGGATAAAAAACAGGTTTTTTCCTTGCAATGAGCTTGGCGAACTTTAATTTCAGTAAGACTCATGGAATTTAAATGAAACCTAATAAGTGGTTGATTGGATCAATTATATCAAAATAGAACGCTTTATATATGATGCGTATATTACGCATCACATAAATATTTATATATATGTTTTTTATAAAAATTATTGTGAGTTTGTAAGTTAAAATAACCAAAAAAGTAACCATTGTTAAAGTCTGTATTAAGCTACAAAAATCAGTGATAGTTAATCACTATTCTGTAATGAGTTTGTTTTACAGACCTCGTAACCGAGCCTTAATTATCCGAGGCAATATTTCTATCTGGTTTGATTATTTGACTCAATGGTATGCTCATCCGCAAGAAAAAATGGATCAAATCAAACTTAGTCCAATACAGCTATATAACACTGCTTAAGGTATGTCGATATTGCCATTGGCTATCCAAAAA
>NZ_JBUEBA010000074.1:0-756 GCF_058107045.1 Acinetobacter sp. AB03
ATTAGACCTCTTTCATAAATCATTTTTTACTCAGTTCCAAATTATAGATCCCAGCAATTAGATTGAACCTCAATCCCAATCTTTTTCCTCGATTGCGATATCGCTCAGCAAGGATTTTGAAGGTTTTCAAACTGCCAAATACATGCTCAATGCCAATTCTTCTTTTGTTAATTTCTCGATTGTAAAGCTTTAGCTCAGGATCTAGTTTGCAGCGTTTTTTTGCTTTTAATGGCAATAGGCTATTTCGATACACTGTGTAAATCCCTTGATAACCCTTATCTGCAAGTATAAAGGCACTTGCAGGAATCTGATTCAAATTGCGTTTGAAAAGTTCGAAATCATGTACAGCACCACGACTTGTGCATAAACTCAGAATTTGCTGAGTTTTATAATGAACAATGGCTTGAACTTTGAAAGTATGTGCCTTCTTCTTACCACTATAGCTTTTCTTCTGTTTTTTTAGGCCTTTGTATTGGAATTTCTGTGGCATCTACGATCACCACATTCCAGTCAATACCTTCGCCTTCAGGCAAATGCTTTGGTAAATTAAATAAATTGGACTTGATGAGGCAGTCCTCTACATGGTGTACGATTCTTGAAGCAGTGGGCTCTGACACGCCATAACTTGTTGCGACATGGAATAATGTTCGGTATTCACGCCAATAGCTTAAGCATAAGAGAATCTGATCTTCTAGGCTTAATTTAGATGGTCTACCTTTGGCAGGAACATGCATTTTCAATTGCTCAACCATTAAA
>NZ_JBUEBA010000075.1:0-854 GCF_058107045.1 Acinetobacter sp. AB03
CCTAAATGTTGAGCGAAACTCACCAATAAATAGGCGATCATCGCAATCCAGATTTGTGTCTGAATTGCGTTCCTGCTGCGGCCTAGAAACGCTTTTAATTTGAGATTCTGCTTAATCGCCTTAAAGAACAGCTCAACTTTCCAACGATCTTTATAAATCGCCGCAATGGTGGAGGCGGCTAAATGAAAGTTATTGCTGAGAAAGCTAAAGTGCTTGCCACTTTGCTGATCTCTATATTCAATTCTTCTTAACACTGGGGCTTTTCTTTTTAGGGCATGTGCGCTATTCAGCTGAATGGTTTCATCTTTTAGAATACCTTTGGATTCAAGCACTGGATGTTGCTGGATCACCTGATACACAGATTTAGGCCTAAAACGTGTGACAAATCCAATGTTTTGAGCAGTCAGATTTGCATACCATTGGTAATCGACATAGCCTTTATCAAAAACTACAATGCTGCCAGCAGGAAACTGGAATTTGCGGCCTTGTACCATGTCATTTTCTTTGCCATTTTCAACTGCAACAAACTCAGGAATATCATTGCTGTGATTCAATCCTATGCTGAGTTTCATGCTGGCTTTTGAGTCGTGAACTTTGGCCCATTCACATAAGGAAAGCGACAGGTCAATATGACTGGCATCCAAGGAATACAAGGGATTCTTAAAGCGAAATTTATGAGCTACTTTTGAGTGTTCATAGTATTTAAGCAACTTGTAAAATAGCTGTTGATACAAGGCAGCAGGCTGCTGCTCATTGATTCGTGCCAGCGTGCTTCGGGGAATAGACTTTGCTCCGAGATGACTTAGCTTTTCCTGTTGGCACTCCAAATTGGATTGAATATCTCTCAGACTTTG
>NZ_JBUEBA010000076.1:0-816 GCF_058107045.1 Acinetobacter sp. AB03
ACATATAAGGCGAAGTATAACTTAGAGGATATGACTGAGTTTAATCAGGCTCAAAAGGGCTTTATTGCCAAGCCAACAGGTCAAATTAAAAGTGAGAAAGGCAATGTTATCTGGGATTTTGATGCATTTAGTTTTTTACAAGATCAAGCACCAAATACCGTTAATCCCACTCTATGGCGACAAGCAAAATTAAACAACAATGTTGGGCTATTTAAAGTAACAGATCGAGTTTGGCAAATTCGTGGTTTTGATTTGGCAAATATGACCATCATTCAGGGTGATACTGGCTGGATTATTGTGGATACATTAACCTCTAAAGAAACGGCTGAAGCAGCACTTAAATTTGCTAGACAGCATTTAGGTGAGCAAAAAATTTCAGCCATTATCTTTACCCATAGCCATATCGATCATTTTGGTGGTGCATTAGGCGTTCTTTCTAGCGAAGAAATTAACGCTAGAAAAACTCCAATTATTGCGCCAAAAGGCTTTATGGAAGAAGCGACCAGTGAAAATGTGATGGCAGGTTCAGCCATGATACGTCGTGCGACTTATATGTATGGAACTTTTCTACCTAAAAATGCGGAAGGATTGGTGGATACAGGTTTAGGTAAGGCTGTTGCTGTGGGAAAAATGGGCATCCTTGAGCCTACACAACTGATCACTCAACCAGAACAGAAAATGACGGTTGATGGCTTGGATTTTGTGTTTTATAACGTGCCGGGTTCAGAAGCACCAGCAGAATTAACGTTCTCTATCCCATCATTGAAACTTTATAACGGCGCAGAAATTCTATCTCATACCATGCATAATCTTTAT
>NZ_JBUEBA010000077.1:0-816 GCF_058107045.1 Acinetobacter sp. AB03
TAAAAGATTATGCATGGTATGAGATAGAATTTCTGCGCCGTTATAAAGTTTCAATGATGGGATAGAGAAGGTTAACTCTGCTGGTGCTTCTGAACCCGGCACGTTATAAAACACAAAATCCAAGCCATCAACCGTCATTTTCTGTTCTGGTTGAGTGATCAGTTGTGTAGGCTCAAGGATTCCCATTTTCCCAACAGCAACAGCCTTACCTAAACCTGTATCCACCAATCCTTCAGCATTCTTTGGTAAAAAGGTTCCATACATATAGGTCGCACGACGCATCATGGCTGAACCTGCCATCAAATTTTCACTGGTCGCTTCTTCCATAAAGCCTTGTGGCGCAATAATTGGGGTTTTTCTAGCGTTAATTTCTTCTGTAGAAAGAACGCCTAATGCACCACCAAAATGATCGATATGGCTATGGGTAAAGATAATGGCTGAAATTTTTTGCTCACCTAAATGCTGCCTAGCAAATTTAAGTGCTGCTTCAGCCGTTTCTTTAGAGGTTAATGGATCCACAATAATCCAGCCAGTATCACCCTGAATAATGGTCATATTTGCCAAATCAAAACCACGAATTTGCCAAACTCGATCTGTCACTTTAAATAGACCAACATTATTGTTGAGCTTTGCTTGTCGCCATAGTGCAGGATTAACAGTATTTGGTGCTGGATCATTTAAAAAATTAAACGCATCAAAATCCCAGATCACATTGCCTTTTTCACTTTTAATTTGACCTGTTGGCTTGGCAATAAAGCCTTTTTGCGCATAATTAAACTCTGTCATATCGTCTAAATTATATTTCGTTTTATACGC
>NZ_JBUEBA010000078.1:0-5587 GCF_058107045.1 Acinetobacter sp. AB03
GATCATGAATCACAAAAAATATTGTTGAAAATACCTTCAAACATAGGTTTATGCAACAAAGCCTTTTTTAGTCACATATTTCAGTTTCAATTAAACAATCTGTTTGCTCGATGCCTTCACAACATTGTTCACTTAGAAACTCAATTAGTGATTTCATTTGTTTATAATTAGCCACGTAGTTGACATATCGACCTTGCTGCCTTTTTTCAATTAGTCCTGAATGGGACAATTCTTTCAAATGAAAAGATAAAGTCGCAGCAGGCAGTTCTAAGCGTTTACCGATGTTACCGACTGTACACCCCTCATCACCCGCAACAACAAGCAATCTAAATATTTTTAAACGCGAACTTTGAGCTAATGCGCTTAAACACGTTACTGCCTGTTCGGGGTTTATTAAAGATGTATGCATAAAACTAAAAGAAAATCCTAAAGAGCAATCTCTAATTATAAGTCATAAAGTATGACAACAATATGTATATCTAGAATGCTTTTTGTTTACCAATCATAAGGCTGTCATAAAAGTGACATATTTTATATATATATTTCCATATATCTAGAATCATAGATGCTTACAAAAAAGTATTTTATTTATTGGAGTAATAAATTATGAAAAAACTTTCTCGTATCACCTTGGGGTTGCTATCAGCTGGTTTGCTGGCATCAAATGTGCACGCGGCAATCATTAAAATTGATGGCTCAAGCACTGTATACCCGGTAACAGAAGCAGTGGCTGAAGAGTTTCAAATAACTACTAAAGAAAAAGTAACAGTTGGTGTTTCGGGTACAGGTGGTGGTTTTAAAAAGTTTTGCCGTGGTGAAACAGATATTTCTAATGCATCTCGACCAATTCTAAAAAAAGAAATGGAACTTTGTGCACAAAATGGTATTAAATTTTATGAGTTACCCGTAGCATTTGATGCATTAACAGTGGTAGTAAATAAGAATAATAATTTTATTAAGCCTTTAACCGTTAACCATCTTAAGAAAGTGTGGGAACCTGCTGCACAAGGTAAAGTAAAAACTTGGAGTCAAATTAGTTCAAGTTTTCCAAATACCCCATTAAAGTTATATGGGCCGGGTGCAGACTCAGGTACGTTTGACTATTTTACTGAAGCTGTTGTTGGTAAGGCAAAATCTTCTCGTGGAGATTACACAGCTTCAGAAGATGATCATGTAATTGTTCAAGGTTTGTCGCGTGACAAAAATGGTTTTGGCTATTTAGGCTATGCTTATTACATTGAAAATAAGAGCAAATTAAAAGCGGTGCCAGTTGTAAATGATAAGGGCAAAATTGTTGCACCAAATGAAGCGAATGTTCTAAATGGGAGTTATAACCCATTATCCCGCCCAATCTTTATTTATGTAAGTCAATCTGCTTTGAAAAAACCAGAAGTACAAAAGTTTGTTGATTTTTATATGACTAAATCAGCTCCGCTGATTAAAGAAGTGAAATATGTTCCGTTGCCTAAAAAGGCATATACCCACAACCTTGACGTAATTAAAAAAGGCAAGCTTGGTACTGTATTTGGTGGTGAGGCGCAAGTCGGGTTGACGATTGAAGAGTTAATGAAGCGTGAAGCTAAACTCTAATCCTTAAGTTGTATGAGGTTGTTTTAAGAAATTAGAGCAACCTTGTTTTCGTTTTATTGTACTCGTAAGGATTAAGTTATGAGTTCCAATTCAAATGTTAGTACTAGATTTGCTAAAAATAGATTCAGAAATACTAAAGAATTAATTATTGAGATAATTCTATTCCTTGCTGCATTTGTTTCTGTTGCAACCACAATCGGAATTATCTGGGTTTTAGTTACTGAATCTATGCATTTTTTTGAGCATGTTTCTATTGTTGATTTCGTCACAGATACTGAATGGACGCCACTATTTGAAGATGCTCATTATGGAATTATGCCCCTCTTAGCCGGCACATTAACCACATCCTTGGTTGCGCTTAGTGTTGCTATTCCTCTAGGTACTATCATTGCTATTTATCTTTCAGAATTTGCAAACCATAAAGTCCGTGAAGTCGTAAAACCTTTCTTGGAGTTGTTGGGCGGGGTTCCTACCATTGTCTATGGATATTTTGCACTAGTCGTTATTACCCCACTATTACAGATTATATTCCCGAGTCTTCCAGGCTTCAGTATGTTATCTGCGGGCCTCATTATGGGGGTAGCCATTATTCCTTATATTAGTTCGCTTGCTGAAGATGCAATGCGAGCAGTACCTATGAGTATGCGTGAAGGCTCATATGCAGCGGGAGCAACAAGATTTCAAACAGCTCTACGAGTCGTTTTTCCAGCAGCACTTTCTGGAATTCTTTCGGCTTATATTCTTGGTATTTCACGAGCTGTCGGTGAAACCATGATCGTAGCTGTAGCAGCAGGTATGCAGCCAAATCTGACATTGAACCCAATGGAGCCTGCTCAGACTATTTCGGCATACATTGTGCAAGTTGCTTTAGGTGATTTACCTCATGGCTCAATTGGGTATCAGTCAATTTTTGCTGCGGGTCTAGCGCTTATGTTACTTACCTTAATATTCAATATTTTAGGGCATGTATTACGTAAACGTTTCCGCGAAGTATATTGAGGACTAATCTGATGAAGCAAGATATAAGCGTAACTCTACCCGAGTTAAGAACACTGATTCAAAAAAATAAGCGTTTTGATATTTTATTTTCTATTCTAGGCTTTTTATCGCTCTTGTTAGCGGTGATGACGTTTCTCGTGTTATTTGCACAAATGGCAGTAACCGGGTGGGAACGCATTTCGCCAGAATTTTTTACAAACTTTCCTTCACGCCGAGCCGAGTCGGCTGGAATTTTATCTGCCTTGGTAGGTTCAATACTGGTCATGCTAGTTACAGCGGTAGCTGCAATTCCATTAGGAGTAGGTGCCGGTGTCTATTTAGAAGAATATGCACCTAAAAATTTATTAACCGACATTATTGAAATCAATGTCACAAATTTGGCGGGTGTTCCTTCAATCGTATACGGGCTACTTGCATTAGGAGTGTTTGTTTACGGATTTGGGCTTGGGCAAAGTATTTTGACTGCAGGTCTGACTTTAGCATTACTTATTTTGCCAATCATTATTGTTTCTACTCGGGAATCAATTCGTGCTATTCCTTCTCATATTAGAGAGGCAGCATATGGAATGGGAGCAACCAAGTGGCAAGTTGTTCGAGACCATATTATCCCTTATTCACTATCAGGAATATTGACAGGGATCATTATTGGTTTGTCACGCGCCATTGGAGAAACTGCACCTATTATCACGATTGGCGCCCTTACATTTATTGCATTCCTGCCCCCTTCTCCGGTTAGCCCAGAATTCCCATGGGTAAATTTCGATTGGTTAAGTTCAGGATTTACTGTCATGCCAATTCAAATGTTTAACTGGACATCGAGACCAGCTGAGGCTTTTCAGGTAAATGCAGCCGCAGCAGGATTTATTTTAGTCTTATTGACACTTTCCATGAATGCCTTAGCCATATTCCTACGCTACAGATTACGAAAAAATATTAGTTGGTAATTGAATAAGAGATTTAAAGAGAATGAGCATCGTTATGAAACCTATACAAGCTAATCAGCAAAATGAAGTTCCAGAAACTCCATTAAAGTTAAAAGCAGAGACACGAGATTTTAGTTTCTACTATGGAAACTTTAATGCAATCAAAAAAGTTTCAATGCCAATTTATGAAAAAAAGGTTACTGCACTAATTGGTCCTTCTGGTTGTGGAAAATCAACATTATTACGCTCATTCAATCGTATGCATGACTTATATCCTGATACGCATTATGAAGGACGTATTGATTTTCATCCAGATGAAACAAATCTGCTAGATCCTAAAGTTGATCCAATTGAAGTTCGTATGCGCGTTGGAATGGTATTTCAGAAGCCCAATCCCTTTCCGAAATCAATTTTTGAAAATGTGGCGTATGGTCTGCGTTTAAGAAAAGAAAAGAGCAAAACATATATACAGGATCGAGTAGAGCAGGCCTTAAAAGATGCTGCATTATGGAATGAAGTAAAAGACCGCCTACATAATCAAGCCACTTCTTTGTCCGGTGGGCAACAGCAGCGTTTATGTATTGCGCGTTGCTTAGCTACAGATCCAGAACTTTTGTTATTTGATGAGCCAACTTCTGCACTAGACCCTATTGCTACAGCAAATATTGAAGATCTTATTCATTCAATACGTGAAAAAGTGACTATTTTGATAGTAACTCACAATATGTATCAAGCAACACGTGTTTCTGATTTTACTGCTTACATGTATATGGGGGAGTTAGTCGAATTTGGTAAGACAGAAGATATATTTACTAATCCTCAACACCCTGAAACTGAAGCATATATAACTGGTCGTTTTGGTTAAGTATTCAAGGAACTGTATATGGAACAAAAACATATTCATCATCAATTTGACATTGATCTTCAAAATATGTCCTCTCTATTTTTGGACATGGGGGAGTTGGTTGAAACACAGTTAAGTTTTGCTATAAGGGCAATACAGAATAGTGATCAGACTTTAACTAAGCTTGTGATTCAACAGGAAGAAAAAGTCAATGAGTATGAGATAGAAATTGACGCCTTATGCAGTTCAATCATTACCAGAAGGCAGCCTATAGCATCTGACTTACGCTTTATTATTGCGGTTTCGAAGATGACTACAAATCTTGAACGGATTGGGGATGAGGCCGAAAAAATTGCAAATAAAACGAGAAGATTAATTTCTGAGAATCAGATCAGCCTGATTAATAACATTGATCTATTAGAAGTATCGCAACTTTCTTTGTCTTTGTTTTCGAACGTCTTAACTGCTTTTAAACAACAAGATGTTAAGAAAGCTAAGGAGATTATTAAGGCTGACAAAGTCATAAATGATGCGTTTGTCAAAATTCTAAATAATCTAATGCAAGGAGTCTATTCGAATAACGAAAATGTATCTGCTCTAATGGATTTGCTGTTTATGGCTAAAGGTATAGAGCGAATTGGCGATCATACTAAAAATATTGCAGAGCTTATTATTTATATCGTGGAAGGCGTTGATGTTCGTCACAAATAAGGGGATAAGCTATGAATGTGACAAAGTGTCTTGATAATCTTAACGAGCTAAGTTATCAATTAAATATCATAAATAGTCAGACTATTTTGGTAGTACAGGATCCCTTGTGTAACGATAAAGGAATTGTGGAGAATCAGCTGAAAAAATCTGGATACAGAATAAAAACGGCTTCAGGTTTTCAAGAAGGTTTAAGGGCTTCAACATCTTCAGAGATATCACTAGTGGTTCTCGACTGGGATGAAGCTACAGAAATTAGTTTGGCTTTTATTATTGCATTTAAGCAAAATCCGTTAACGAGAAATGTGCCTTTAATTTTTGTAACCAGTACTTTTAATGACCAAATATTTGTAGACTATTTACAAGCAGGTGCAGATGATTATGTTATTAAACCTTGTCTCAATTACGTTCTAGGGGTAAGGATAAGATTTGCACTCTTACAATTAGATAAATTCTTAACTTCGAATCATTCAATAGCACATCACGATCAAGCTAAAATTCCTAAATTAAAATTTGATTCAAG
>NZ_JBUEBA010000079.1:0-5715 GCF_058107045.1 Acinetobacter sp. AB03
AATTTTAAAGATTGATCCTATCTAAAAGTGTTGCATATAGATTCTATACCATTGGTGTAAGGACTTCGCCATGACAATATTTTTGAAGAAACTTAAAAAGAATTTGCGCTTTTACTTCATCAAGCCTCATATAAATCACATTTTTTATAAATGTGATTAGTACGAAATATCAGTGTGATTTATTACTTCAATCAATTCAAAGTAGAGGTGGTAGTATGACTTTAGGACTTACTGCTCTAGAATTAGCAAGAATTCAATTTGCATTTACCGTTTCGTTTCATATCATTTTTCCAGCCATTTCAATTGGTCTAGCAAGTTTTTTAGCTGTTTTAGAATGGCGTTGGCTAAGAACCAAAAATCCTATTTATCAAGATTTATTTAAATTTTGGATCAAAATTTTCGCTGTTGCCTTTGGCATGGGGGTGGTCTCTGGGGTAGTCATGAGCTACCAATTCGGCACAAACTGGAGTGAATTTTCGAGAATAGCAGGAGGCGTCACAGGCCCCTTATTAGCATATGAAGTTTTAAGCGCCTTTTTCTTAGAAGCCGGCTTTTTGGGTATTATGCTTTTTGGTTGGGGACGAGTTGGTCCTCGAGCTCATTTCTTTGCAACCTTAATGGTAGCGATCGGAACATGTATTTCGATGTTCTGGATTTTAGCATCCAATAGTTGGATGCATACCCCCCAAGGTTTTAGTATCGAAAATGGAATAATTGTTCCCCAAAACTGGTTTGAAATTGTATTTAACCCATCATTTCCTTATCGTTTTACACATATGGCTATTGCTGCATTTTTGGTTGCTGCGTTGTTAGTGTGTGCAACAGCAGCATGGCATTTACTTAAAGGTCGTAGAGATGCTTTAGTCAAAACATCATTTTCAATGGCTCTTTGGCTGATTATGGTTCTTGCACCTTTGCAAATTTTAGTGGGCGATAATCATGGTTTAAATACTTTACATCATCAACCTGCCAAATTAGCTGCAATTGAAGGCCATTGGGAAACAAATAAAAATGAAGCTATGCCTTTATATTTATTTGGTATTCCTGATATGGAAGAAGAACGTACTAAATATGGAGTATCAATTCCTTATTTAGGTAGTCTGATCATGACCCATTCATTAAATGGTGAAGTCAAAGGCTTAAAAGAATTTGCTCCTGAAGATCGGCCGAATTCTTTGATCATCTTTTGGAGTTTCCGTGTCATGGTTGGTATGGGAATGTTAATGCTGCTATTAGCCGTCTTAGGCTTATGGCTGCGTCGTTCTGACCGTTTATATGAAAGTAAATGGTTTCAACGTTTTGCATTATATATGGGTCCGTCAGGTTTTATCGCTCTTCTAGCTGGTTGGTTTACAACAGAGGTCGGTCGTCAACCTTGGGTTGTTTACAATGTACTTCGTACTAAAGATGCGTTGTCACCCGTATCCGCATCGCAAGTTGGAATAACTCTAATTATTTTTGTTCTGGTTTATTTTGTAGTTTTCGGTATTGGCATTTATTACATGTTAAAGCTAATGCATAAAGGCCCGCAATTCTTAAGTGTACATTCAGGCGAACATGCTGATGTTGGTCAAACACCGATGCGACCAATGAGTGCGGTTGAAGGAAGCTTAGATAAACTAGAATCAATACGGGAGAATCGCCATGATTGATTTATCTCTTATTTGGATTGTCATTATTGGAATTGGTGTATTGATTTATGTCATTCTAGATGGGTTTGACTTAGGTATCGGAATTTTATTTCCTTTCATTAAAGGTTCCAATGAGCGAGATGTGCTAATGAATACCGTTGCTCCGGTCTGGGATGGTAATGAAACTTGGATGGTGCTTGGTGGGGCGGGGCTTTTTGCTGCCTTTCCGCTAGTTTATTCAACAGTTCTTTCTGCACTTTATATGCCGATTATTTTGATGGTGATCGCATTAATATTTCGTGGAGTTGCTTTTGAATTCCGATTTAAAGCAAACCGTACTAAGCATCTGTGGGATAAAGCTTTTATTAGTGGTTCAGTATTTGCAGGTTTTCTTCAAGGTGTAGTTCTAGGTGCATATATTCAGGGTATTAAAACCTTAAATGGTGTTTATGCTGGTGGGCAGTTGGACTGGTTGACACCTTTCTCTGTGTTTACTGGTATTGGTGTAGTCGTTCTGTATGCAACTTTAGGATGTGGATGGTTAATTTATAAAACTGATGCTGAAATTCAAGAAAAAATGTTTTCAATGATGCCTAAACTGATCATTTCAGTATTTATTATTTTTGGATTAGTTACTATCTATACACCACTTTCACAACCGCAAATTGCTGAACGCTGGTTTAGTCAGCCTCAGTTAATGTACTTTAGTCCAATTCCTGTATTAGTACTTATTTTTACGGGAATGGCTTTACGGGCATGTAAACAAAAGAAAGAACTTAGTCCTTTTATTTATACGTTAGGCTTAGTCTTCCTTGCTTATACAGGTTTTTTAATTAGTTTGTGGCCTTATATTATTCCACCTTCAGTAACGATCTGGCAGGCTGCAGCCCCAGCGAATAGTCAACTTTTTGCTTTGATTGGTGCACTGTTGCTCATTCCTATTATTCTGACTTATACCATTTTTTCATATTGGATTTTTAAAGGTAAAGTTCGTGTTGGTGATGCTGGTTATCATTAGGAGTTTGTATGAAACTTTCACAGACAGGATGGTTTATCTTACTTTGGGTAATTGGTGTAGTTACATTAGCGGTTATTGCAGGAATTTTTAGATTCTTAATTCAATTAGCATACTAAGAGCTCAGAGAATAGTGATGAAAGGGCCTTTGTTTAGGCTCTTTTGTATAATGTAAAAAATAAAAATTTCTCAATAGACTAGATTTGATTAAGAATGTCATGATTTTTGTATCTATTTAATTGAATTTAAAATAATTTCCTATTAATTGTTGAGTGGCTTAAACTTTTTTATAAAATCCCTTTTATACTATAGGTGGGTATAGTATATTAGATTGCTTAATACAACATCTACAAATTTGATGTTGTATCGAACGAATTTCGGCTTGTATATGCGATTAGTTAAAAATGATTGTCTACTAGGTATGTATTAAATCTATGTCACTTTTCATTATTACCCTAGTCACTCTGGTCGTAGGAATAGGTAGCGTTTTGATCGCAGACTTATTGGTAACGAGAGCTGGGGCAGCTATTAACAATCAAGATAGTTATGTACAACAAGGCTTTTTAGGTCTAGCAGCTGGTGCGTTATTAGCAACAAGTTTTACACATTTGTTACCAGAGGCTTTTGAAAGCAATATAGATACACATCAACTTTTTTTAGCACTTCTAATTGGTTTAGTTTTCTTTTTTCTACTTAATAAAGCTGAATTGTGGCATCACGGACATGAGCATAATCATTCACATGAGCCACATACAACTAATGGTTGGTCACTATTATTGGGTGATGGAGTCCATTGTTTTGGTGATGGTATTTTGATTGCTTCAATTTTCATTGTTGACATACATCTTGGGCTGATTGCAGCTGCTTCGGTTCTTGTACATGAAGTACCTCATCATATGGGTGATTTGGTAGTTCTTAGGCAGAAAAATCATCGTAGTGCTGCTGTACTAAAGCTTACTATGGCTGGTGCAATGACAGCTTTAGGTGGATTAAGTGGATATTTTCTACTGGCCGGATTACAGCAATGGCAACCTTTCCTTATGATTTTGGCTAGTAGTAGTTTTATTTATGTGTCTTTATCAGATCTAATTCCTCAATTACAACAGCGTTGGACAACTAAAGATACCATTATCCAAATTCTTTGGCTTTTTATAGGAATTCTTATAGTAACTTTAATTAATAGGGTAGTTCATGGTGCACATTAACTTTGAATGTAAGGTTTGATATATGGATAAATTAATATTTGATGAACACTATACTCATCGTCTAAATATTCTAGGTGAAAATTTACCTTTATTGACTATGTGTTTGCGAGGGATAGAACGTGAATGTTTGCGTGTAACGAAGAATGGGAATTTGGTGCTTACACCGCATCCAAAAACACTAGGATCAGCTTTGACAAATGAGTTTATTACTACAGACTATTCCGAATCATTAATGGAATTTGTTACGCCACCTTGTTTGAGTGCTTCAGAGGTCCTTGCAGAACTTAATGATATTCATCGTTTTGTTTATACAAAACTAAATAATGAATACCTTTGGAGTTCATCAATGCCTTCTCTTTTGCCAGAAGAAGAAAGGATTCCTATAGCTGAGTATGGCAATTCAAATATTGGTAAGTTTAAACACGTTTATCGAAAAGGATTAGCTCTTCGATATGGTAGGGCCATGCAATGTATAGCAGGTATTCACTATAATTTTTCATTACCTGAGCAATTAATTCAGCTTTTATACCAACTAGATAATATAACTACTTTCGAAAATAAAGATCGGTCATCAATTTATATGGATATGATACGAAATTTTCACCGTTATAGTTGGCTATTGATTTATCTATTCGGAGCATCCCCAGCGGTTAATTCAAATTTTTTAAAAAAAAACTTAGATCAATTTAAAAAATTTGATAATGACACTTACTACTTGCCTTATGCGACTAGTCTTCGAATGAGTAAGATTGGTTATCAAAGTAGTGCACAATCTACTATCTCTCCTTGTTTTGATAGTCTCAATTCATACATTCATAGTATAAAAGAGGCTTTAGAAACACCTTACCCCTTGTATACGAATATTGGTACCCATAAAAATAACGAATGGGTGCAACTTAATACTAATATTTTGCAAATAGAAAATGAATATTATTCAAATATTAGACCAAAACGAGTTCCATATTCTGGTGAGCGTGTGCTTCATGCATTAAATGCACGTGGGGTACAGTATGTCGAGATACGTTGTTTGGACATTAATCCTTTTTCTTCGTTAGGAATTGATTTAGAGCAAGCTTACTTTTTGGATGCATTTTTATTATTTTGTGCTTTATATAAAAGCCCATCATTAAGTCAAGATAGCCTTAATCAGGCGAATAATAACTTTCACCTTGTGGCTGAAAAGGGGCGAAAGCCAAATTTAGAACTCCAAAATGGAGATAGTTCAATTGCTATGTATGATTGGGCTCAAGAGTTGTTGGCTAATATTAGACCTCTAGCTAATTTACTCGATCATGCAAATGATATTAATAAACATAAAGAAGCTATATATGCTCAACAGGCTAAAATTGAGAATTCATTCTTAACGCCATCCTCTAAGGTCTTAACATATATGTTTCAACATAATATAGGTTTTAATGACTTCGCTTTACATCAATGCCAGCAACATTTGAATAACTTTTCGAAACAGGTTTTGACGGATGAGCGTAAACAATTTTTTGAATCAGTTGCACAAAAGTCTCTTCTTGAGCAAGAAGTGTTAGAGCAGCAGCAAGTCATGGATTTTAATTTGTTTATGAAGAATTATTCAAGTTGAATGCATACTAGTTAAAAAGAAAATGATTAAGTAAATTCGATAGATTAATTTGTATCATGGTTTTATTTTAATTGATTTTAATTTAAACAATTGAAATATTCTTTTCTAACAATCGGTTTGATTACTAGGTTTTTTTTACTTTAACATAAATTATTGATTTAATTTATTTATTTTTTAAGCGTGTTTTTGCTAAAAGATAATTTGATATACAGAAGTGTTAATATAAGAATATTTAATATAAATTTTCTTTTTTTTAAAAAATATATTTTT
>NZ_JBUEBA010000080.1:0-1247 GCF_058107045.1 Acinetobacter sp. AB03
TTTTATTTAAAAAAAGATTTAAAATGAGCTAATCTGAGATTATTCACATAAAACCTACCAAATACCTACCAAATACCTACCAAATACCTACCCAAAATACTTTAGGTTATTAATGAGAATGATGATTAAGTTAAGTTAATTGAAAACTGTCAATATTCTTGATCAATTCAATAATAAGGAAAATAACATGGGAAGCACAATGAAAGCTGCTGTTGTCACAGCATTTAATCAACCCTTAGAAATCCAAGAGGTCGCTATTCCAAAAGTCAGTGCTGGTAAAGTACTGGTCAAAGTGATTGCAACAGGTGTATGCCATACCGATCTTCATGCCATGCATGGTGACTGGCCGATTAAACCAACTGTTCCATTTATTCCTGGGCATGAAGGTGTTGGTGAAGTGATAGAAATTGGCGAAGGAATTTCACATCTCAAAGTGGGGGATAAAGTTGGAATTCCATGGCTATATTCAGCTTGTGGGCATTGTGATCATTGTTATGCGGGCTGGGAAACTTTGTGTAAAGAACAGCAAAACTCAGGCTACTCCGTCAATGGCAGCTTTGCGGAGTATTGCCTTGCTGATGGTGATTATGTCGGTGTAATTCCAGAAGGTGTAGATTTATTGGAAATTGCACCAATTTTATGTGCTGGCGTAACTGTCTATAAAGGTCTAAAAATGACAGAAGCCAAGACGGGGAATTGGGTCGCAATTTCAGGAATTGGTGGTTTAGGACATGTTGCGGTGCAATATGCTAAAACAATGGGCTTCAATGTTGTCGCAATTGATGTGGATGATTCCAAACTTGATTTGGCAAAAGAACTGGGTGCAGATGTTGCAATTAATGCGCTCAAAGTGAATGTCAAAGATGAGGTGATTAAAGCCACAGGAGATGGCTGTCATGGTGTGTTGGTGACGGCAGTTTCTCCGAAAGCCTTTGAGCAGGCGGTTGCTATTGTGCGTCGTGGCGGTACGATGGTGCTTAATGGCTTACCTCCAGGTAAGTTTGATCTGTCTATTTTTGATATGGTATTAGATGGCATTACTGTACGCGGTTCGATTGTTGGAACACGTCTAGATTTGAAAGAAGCTCTGGATATTGCAGCGCGTGGTAAAGTGAAGGCACATATCAGTGTTGAGCCACTCGAAAATATTAATGATATTTTTGAGCGCATGGAACATGGCAAAATTGATGGTCGTATTGTGATTGATTTAGCGCTTTAAGCCATAAAAAAAACAGGGTAAGCGGATT
>NZ_JBUEBA010000081.1:0-14344 GCF_058107045.1 Acinetobacter sp. AB03
GGGCGCTTTGCATTTCAAATCTTTGTGCAACAAAGCCGAAAGGAAATAAAACTTGTATACTAAGTTTTGGCGCACTAATTGCTTAATTCATTCTATTTTTTGACTGTTTGATATAACAAATTAGGAAGTGGATGTGACAGCAACATATTTACGTGGGCAAGATCTGATAGACCAGATTCAACAACAAGACTATTCCAGAGATCTGATTGGCTATCATGGAGAACCACCCAAAGTGGAATGGCCAAATGGTGCTCGTGTCGCGGTTCAGTTTGTATTGAACTATGAAGAAGGCGGTGAAAACCATGTAGAACATGGTGATGCAGGTTCAGAACAGTTTTTGTCAGATATTATTGGCGCGGCCAGTTTTCCAGACAAACACATGTCGATGGATTCCATGTACGAATATGGCTCACGAGCGGGCTTTTGGCGCATTCACCAAGAGTTTAAAAAACGCCAACTCCCCATGACCATTTTCGGTGTGGGTATGGCTTTGGCACGCAATCCTTACATTGTGGAAGCGATTAAAGCAGCCAATTATGATGTCGTATCGCATGGTCAACGTTGGTTGCATTATCAAGATATGCCAATCGAACAAGAACGCCAACATATGGATCAAGCTATTAGCGTGCTTGAAACGCTATTTGGTAAAACACCAATCGGTTGGTATACCGGACGTGATAGCCCGAATACTCGAAAATTACTTGCTGAATTTCCTCAGATTCAATATGACTGTGACTATTATGGCGATGACTTACCATTTTGGAGCACAGTGACGAATGTAGATGGTGCAACACGTCCGCATTTAATCATTCCATATACACTTGAAAGTAATGATATGAAGTTTTGCTCGCCGGGTGGTTTTAATAGTGGTGAGCAATTTTATCAATACCTTAAAGATGCCTTTGATGTGTTATATGCCGAAGGTGAAACTGCGCCAAAAATGCTATCTATTGGTATGCACTGTCGTATTTTAGGGCGACCAGGACGCTTTAAAGCACTACAAAGATTCTTAGATTATGTGCAATCGCATGAAAAAGTATGGGTTTGTCGTCGTGCCGATATTGCAGAACATTGGATAAAACACCATGCACCGTAATAAAAAAAATAAAGAAGAAAGAGAGGCTTAGCGCCTCTTTTTTTGTGCCTATAAAAAGCAATTTGTCTAAGAAATAAGGGATTGGCATTGATATTGCAAAACATGTTTTGAACGAACATTAAATATTTTTAGGCGATTTAATAGTGCAACTTGTTGAATTTAATCAAGCATCCGAAGCCGATGTAAAAACATTTTTAAAGCACTGTGTGCAAATTGAAAGCTGGGCGAATGAGCTGCTCAGTCAGCGTCCGTATGCATCATTAGACAGTATTTTGGAATACGCGGCTCAAGCTGCTCGTACATGGTCGTGGGAAGAAATTAAATCTGCTTTAGATAATCACCCGCGTATTGGTGAAAAAAAAGCCCAAGCTGAACTTTCTGAATTAGAAAAGAATTTTTCCAACCGTGAACAATCCGCTATTTCAGCCGATGAAGAAACACAAATGGCATTGCTCAAAGGCAACATCGCTTATGAAAAAAAGTACGGCTATATCTTCTTAATTAAAGCTTCAGGCTTAAGCAGTGAAAATGTATTACAAGCATTGCAGTACCGTCTGCTGAATGATCCAGAAACTGAAAAGCGTATTGTCCATCATCAATTGGCTGAAATTGCCTTATTAAGATTAAAACAGGAGCTAAGTGCATGATCAGCTCACATATTTTAGATACAAATCTGGGGAAACCTGCTGCCAATGTCTTGATTAAATTATTCAATGCAGACGGTATGTTACTTGGTGAAGGGCAAACCAATGCAGATGGCCGTGTGACCGACTTTGGTTTAAGCGAATTTTCTACGGGTAGCTATAGCTTAGAGTTTGCCACAGCGGACTATTTTGAAAGTCTTAATACCGAAACTTTTTTCCCAAAAGCAGTGATTCATTTCTTAGTAAAAGATGCCTCACAGCATTTTCATATTCCTTTGTTGATTAGCCCTTTTGCCTATTCAACATATCGCGGTAGCTAAAAACAGCATCATAAAACGGATCGGGGGATATAAAAATGACAGAACAAAATCAAACAGTTTCACCAGAACATGAATATTTAGGTGCAGGGAAAAGCCTAGCTTATGGCTTACAACATGTATTGACGATGTATGGCGGTATTATTGCGCCGCCACTGATTATTGGTACAGCCGCAGGACTTGAACCTGCACAAATTGGTTTATTAATTGCAGCAGCATTATTTGTCGGTGGTTTAGCCACGATTTTACAAACGGTCGGTGTGAAATACATCGGTGCAAAATTACCCCTAGTTCAAGGCGTATCCTTTGCTGGTGTGGCAACGATGATTGCCATAGTCACTGCAGGTGGTGGGCTTTCGGCAGTATATGGTGCGGTTATTGTTGCTTCATTAATCGGTTTCTTTTTAGCACCATATTTTTCAAAAATTATTCGTTTTTTCCCGCCAATCGTGACCGGCTGCGTGATTACCGTGATTGGTTTGTCATTGCTACCTGTCGCAGTACGTTGGATGATGGGTGGAAATAGCAAAGCGCCTGATTGGGGCAGTGCTGAAAATATTAGTTTGGCTTTTCTAACTTTAGCCATTGTCATTGTGCTGAATATTACTCGAAACGCTACAATTCGTCGTTTATCCATCTTATTAGCAATTGTGCTAGGTACAGTGCTGGCATATGCGATGGGCTTTGGCGATTTCTCAAAAGTCGCAAATGGCAATTGGATTCAATTCCCAAGTTTCTTTGCCTTTGGTATGCCAACATTTGAACTGAGTGCCATTATTGCCATGCTAATTGTGACATTGGTGATTATGACTGAAACTACAGCTGATATTATCGCTGTTGGTGAAATTGTCGGTACCAAAGTCGACGCTGAACGTATTACCAATGGGCTACGTGCCGATATGCTTTCAAGTGCAGCAGCACCAATATTTGGCTCATTCATGCAAAGTGCCTTTGCACAAAATGTAGGCTTGGTCGCGATTACTGGTGTAAAAAGCCGTTTTGTTGTTGCAGCGGGTGGCTTAATTTTAGTTGTATTGGGTATTTTACCAATTATGGGCCGTTTGATTGCTGCAATTCCTGTACCGGTATTGGGTGGCGCAGGTTTGGTATTGTTCGGTACAGTGGCTGCAAGTGGTATTCGTACTTTAGCTAAAATTGATTATAGTGAGCAAAAGAACCTAATCATTGTTGCTACAGCAATTGCCGCAGGTATGATTCCAATTATTGATCACTCATTCTATGCGAACTTCCCAAAATGGGTACAAACCCTGTTCCATTCAGGTATTAGTTCAACGTGCCTCATGGCCATCGTATTAAATATTGTGTTTAACCATCTAAACTTTTTTAAAAGTAAAGAAGTGAATAAAACCAGCAATATTGTTATAGATAGTCATCACTAAGCTATTCAAAATAAATAAAAAAAGCTCACATTAATGTGGGCTTTTTTTATTAAAAAATCTAATATTGGCTTTGTTTTTGCTAAATAAATTACTCAAAACGTATTTATCGCTAGGAAAAACAATTTAATGAAATTTATGCCTCTTTCAGCTGCAATTCTATGCACTATTTCAGCCAACTCTATCTTTGCAGCCCCAATCTGGCAAGACTTCAGTATTACCGGTCTATATGGCACCGACTATCAGCTCATTGCAAAAGAAGACAAACAAACCACTGTGACATTTGAATACGCGTCAAAGCTTAAATATGGTGATTTCTTCATTTTTGCCGACCGTACACATAATGACGTCGGCGATCAAACCTATTTTGAAGCATCACCACGATTGAGTTTAGGCGCTGTAACGGGTAAAGAACTTAAATTTGGCCCTGTAAAAGATGTATTGCTTGCAACCACTTGGGAAGCGGGTAGCAACATGGATAATTTTCTCTATGGTATTGGCTTAGACTTTGATGTGCCATATTTTCAATATGCAAAATTAAATTTATATAAAGTGAATAATGATACTAAAGCTGATGACTATCAAATGACGCTTACCTATGCCATACCTTTTAAAATTGGCTCAGAATCTTTCTTAGCAGATGCTTTTCTGGATTGGTCAACTGCGGAAAAAGGCTCAGCCAGTGAGATGAACTGGACCAGTCAATATAAATGGAATGTGGGGCAACATATTTCCCCAGATACACGCCTGTATGTAGGCGTTGAGCATTCAGTTTGGAATAATAAATATAATATTAAAGGTAAAGATGAAAATAACGTCAGTGCGCTAGTGAAATATCACTTCTAATTGATTCGTTAAAACCGTACATCGTTACACAACATACTGCACAAGACTTAAAAGCCCCACGGATGGGGCTTTTAATTTCTGAGACAATTTTAAATTGAGGTTTCAATTTCAATGATAGTTTAAATTTATGCCACGATATTGAGTACTTCATTAAACTGATAAACATCACAATTATGTCCAATACCAATACGATCAACCACGGCAAAGTTACTTGGCGCCTCTAAAGTTAATAGAGGGTGATGCCATGTACCTGCATGGTAGTTAACACCTTGTGTACCATCTGAAATAAAAGCACAGAGTTTTGAAATATCAGGCGTTTGATCATCCAATGCAGGTGCCACCACAATTAAAAAAGCCTGACCTTGCATCGGGATAAAAGCTTGTGAGCCATTCGGATGTCGCTCAAGCATCGAAACCGAAAAAGGAATTTCTGTCTGTTTAATATTACGAAAAATACTAATACCTGCATGTGCTTCACCGAAGATTTCAGTGGTTACAAGGGCATGATAACGCTCGGTATGTGCATCATTGATATGAAAAAAATCCTGTCCTCCGCAGCAAATCACCTCACCAAAAGGGGCAAAGTTTTCAATGCTCAGGGGCTGTAGCTGAATTGTTTGAACCATGTGTAATTCTTTTATTGTCTATATCAAGTGTAGGAGAAGAAGGATAAAACCACAGTACTTATCCTTCTCGATGTAGAAAGTATTCAAGCTTTCAATTTAGCTTTTGGTTTTACCCCACAAACGAATACGGCTGATACCACCATCTGGAATCATATTAATGCGAATATGCGAGATCTTTTCATGTTGCAAAATTTCGTTTACAAAGCTATGAATATGATCCATTTGCATGTCTTGTGCTTCAAGCAAAAATGGCCAGAACATACTTTGTGGAATTAATTGTGGATCAGTTGCATCTTTAACATATACGGCTTGAATAGAGACTTGGGCTGGAAAGTTGCCTTTAAAGTGTGCCGTATCGATATCAATTTTTTCAATTGCACCAGTTTGACCCAAAGCCAAAATACACCAATCAAAGCCCGGTGCACGACGACGTTTGGTTTCCCAACCATCACCCATATTAATTCCGCGACCTGGGTTAATCAGATTACGTGGATGACCAAAATGTGCATCGCTATAAGCAATTACACGTCCACCATTTTCTAAAGCAACTAAATCAATTGTTGCAGTGTGATCTTGTTGTTGAACGCTCACTTCACCATACACTTTAAAACGAGCAACACCACCATCAGGAAAAATATTTAAACGCACATGAGTAAAAACTTGGTCAGCTGTAATCGGCAAAACATGATGCTGACTTGGGCCAAGTACGTTGTTCTCTAATATATTCAACCATTCAGCTTGAGCAAGATCGCCATCAGGGGCGTAGCAGGCTTCAACTGAAGCTGAAGCAGGGTAATTCCCAGTGAAGAAGGTAGTGTCAATATCTAAAGCCTTAATATGCCCAGCTACGCCCAATTGAATAATTGCCCAGTCATAACCTGTGTGACGTTTACGGCGCGTTTCCCAACCATCCATCCATTTACCATGGTCATCGAATTTATCTTCAACAAAAATTGGCGCGTCAAATTGAAGCATACGTTTTGCTTCTGCGAAAAATTCATCTGAACATTCAATAATTTTTGCACCAATACGGTCATCTGCCAAATTGGTAAGTGTCTGTAATTGTGCAGGAATATCAAAATCGGGTGCTAATAAAGTCGCCATATATTAAATCCATTCGCTATTTTCTTTCAAAATTCATGCTTTGCGCTATCGTGCTACAAAAAATTTAACAAACGATAAAAACAAGCATTTACACGCGTTTAGATGCACAGCGTGTGCCAACTTTGGATTTTTTTCAGGGCGCTTTATAAAAAATGGCACGCTTTTAGCATTTTATGACTTAGAAACTTATAAAACACAGGGGAATTATAGATGGAAATTACAATTATTGGTGCAGGTATGGCGGGTCTAACTACAGGCATCGCACTAAAAAAATTCGGACACCAAGTAACCATCTATGAACAGGCAGAACAAATTTTACCGGTGGGTGCTGCTATTTCGTTATGGTCTAACGGTGTGAAATGTCTAAATTATTTGGGTTTGACAGAGCAAGTTGAAAAGCTTGGCGGCAAAATGGATAACCTTGCTTATATTGATGGTCTGACGGGCGATGTGATGACCCAGTTTAGCCTTTATCCATTGATTGAAGAAGTCGGGCAACGACCATATCCGGTATCACGTGCGGAACTTCAGAATATGTTAATGGATGAATTTGGTCGTGAAGATATTCATCTAGCTAAGAAAATGATTTCTTTTGTTGAAGAAGGAGAGCGTGTAAAAATTCAATTTGCAGATGGTAGCGAAATAGAATCTGATCTATTGGTGGGTGCAGACGGTACACACTCAATTACTCGTGCCTATGTTTTAGGTGAGCAAGTTGAGCGACGCTATGCAGGCTATGTCAATTGGAATGGTCTCGTTGATGTCTCAGACGATTATGCCGCAGCAGATCAATGGACAACGTTTGTAGGTGAAGGCAAACGTGTTTCACTGATGCCAGTGGCGAATAATCGTTTCTATTTCTTTTTTGATGTGCCGTTAGCTGTTGGTCTTGAAAATGATCGTAGCCAATACAAAGCTTTATTCAAACAATACTTTAAAGAATGGTGTGAGCCTGTCCAAAAGTTAATTGATGCAGTCGATGTGCAAAAGACCAATCGTGTAGAAATTCACGATATCGAACCATTTGCCGATTTTTACAAAGGTCGAGTGGTGATTGTAGGTGATGCAGCGCACAGTACAACACCTGATATTGGTCA
The DNA here is from genome assembly GCF_058107045.1 of Acinetobacter sp. AB03. Taxonomy (NCBI): domain Bacteria; kingdom Pseudomonadati; phylum Pseudomonadota; class Gammaproteobacteria; order Moraxellales; family Moraxellaceae; genus Acinetobacter; species Acinetobacter sp. AB03. The sequence continues at coordinate 7,128 of NZ_JBUEBA010000081.1, forward strand.
AGGCGGCTGCCAAGCGATGGAAGATGCTATCTATTTGGCACGTTCATTGCAAATTAATACCTTAGGTTTACAAGATTCTTTACGTCGCTATCAGAACAAGCGTAATGAACGTGCCAATGAGTTGGTACTTCGTGCCCGTAAGCGCTGTGATGTGACACATATGAAAGATGAAGCGGTGACCCGAGAGTGGTATGAAGAGTTACGTAAAGAACAAGGCAATCATATTATGAAGGGAATTATTAGTAACATTGTCGGTAATCCACTCGACTAAGCTGTAAGACACAAAAAGAAATGTAAAACTAAAAGGTTAGCTTTCAGCAGCCAGTGTGAATATTCACACTGGCTTTTTTTAGCTATTTAGAAACATTAGATTGAAGAGCAAAGGCTTAAATAGACTTCCTTCCGGATTGTAGGCTCAATTTAAAACCCTGCAATCCAGTCTCTATTTTCTAAAAATACTTTCCTTAATTTTCTATTTTTAAAAATCCATTTTATTCATTCAGTGCATTGCCAATTATAAGCCATTTATTGGCGCACACGATTTAGAGCTGACGCACTTATCTAGCGCAGATCAAAAGAAAATCACAAGAATTTTTAAATTTTCAATTTTATTAATTTCTCAACCTTGAGCTGAGCTTGGTTTTCTAGCAACTTTACTCATTGTCTTAGATTGATATCTATATTTCTCGGCTTATATTCTTAACTGTTCAACTTTTTTATACTCAATACTTGGTAGTAAATAATTGTAATTTATAAAAATAAATAAAAGAACAGATCATTCTAAAAATTATAAGTGTCTTGCAATCCACCTGTTCTATTTTTTGAACTGAATTGGAATAGAAGTTGCTAATTAATAAAAATATAGCAATCAGTAAAATTTTTGATGTCGATTCAGATCTTTTAAAGCCGCTATTTATAAAACTCAAATGGCATTCACGGAGGCAATTTATGCTGAATATGTCCAAACATAAAAAGATAATGAAAAAATTTTCACTGCCTGTAATTGCGGCTGCAATTATTGGTTTGGGGATCAGCAGTCAGAGCTTTGCAGTCGATAAAGCTGCATTTGTCTATATTGGACCAACCAGTGACCATGGCTGGACATATTCTCATGATCAGGGGCGTATTAAAGCTGAAAAAGCTTTGGGCGGAAAATTTAAAACGACTTATATCGAAAATGTACCTGAAACGGCCGATGCTGAACGTGTGATTCGTAATCTGGCACAGCAGGGCAATAAAGTCATTTTTGCGACCTCTTTTGGTTATATGAACCAGATGGAAAAAGTGGCGAAGCAGTTCCCCAATACCGTATTCATGCACGCGACCGGTTATAAGCAAGGGAAAAACTTAGGCATCTATGATGTGCGTACCTATGAAGGTGCTTACATGCTGGGTGTAGTGGCAGGGCAAACCACCAAAACTAATACCTTGGGTGTCGTAGCCTCATTCCCGATCCCGGAAGTGGTTCGTAATATTAATGCCTATACATTAGGTGCACAAAGCGTCAATCCTAAAGTCAAAACCAAAGTGATCTGGGTGAACTCATGGTTTAACCCGGGTAAAGAACGTGATGCGGCTTTGGCGCTGATTTCTCAAAAAGCTGATGTGCTGATGCAAAACACAGATTCGCCAGCAGTTGTGCAAGCGGCTCAACAAAAAGGCGTATATGCCTTTGGTTGGGATTCAGATATGAGCAAATTTGGACCTAAAGCGCATCTGGCTGCTTCAGTATTGCACTGGGAAAAAATTTATACCCCAGCCATGCAGCAAGTGGCTAATAAAACCTGGAAACCTGCTGCTCTCTGGTATGGCGTAAAACAGGATGCAGTGAAAATCGAAAACTTCGGGCCTGCTGTTCCTGCCAAGGTGAAACAGTCCGCTTTAAATGCACAAAGTGCAATTCATAAAGGCACATTACATCCATTCCAGGGCCCAATCTATAAACAGGATGGAACTTTGGTGATTGCCAAGGGCGGAAAAATGACAGATGAAGCGCTTGGAAAAATGAACTTCTATGTGAAAGGAGTTGAAGGTTCATTGCCTAAATAATTCTTTCACTATGTGTATGACTTAAAAATAAAAGAAAGTAAATCCTGAAAAATCATCCCCCAGTCCATGAATCACTTTATGGACTGGGCCAAAATGAGTGGAGACTGAGTTATGAGCGATCTGCCTCACATGTCAAATGACATCGAAATGTCATCGCTCAATGAGCAGCAAATTCCACGACTGGAGCTGATCAATATCAGCAAAAGCTATAACTCATTGAAAGCAAATGACAGTATTAATTTAAAAGTCCAACCTGGGCAAATTCATGCCATTTTGGGTGAAAACGGTGCTGGTAAAAGTACCTTGATGAAAATCATCTACGGCGCCACGAAATCAGATAGCGGTCATATCGTCTGGAATGGCAAAGAAGTACAGATAGAAAGTCCGTCTATGGCCAGAAAACTGGGCATCGGTATGGTGTACCAGCATTTCTCGCTGTTTGAAACTATGACTGTGGCTGAAAATATTTTATTAGGTCTGGATGAGAAAATAGACCTGAAAAGCTTAGGGGCTAAAATCACCGAAGTATCAGAACAATATGGCTTACCGGTAGATCCACGGCGTGAAGTTTTTTCTTTATCGGTTGGTGAGCGACAACGGGTCGAAATTATCCGCTGTCTACTCCAAAATCCTTCCTTACTCATTTTAGATGAACCGACCTCCGTATTAACCCCACAAGCGGTATGTCAGTTATTTAAAACTTTGCGACTGGTGGCTTCGCAAGGTGTTTCAATTCTTTATATCAGCCATAAATTACATGAAATCAAAGAACTCTGTGATGAAGCGACGATTCTGCGTAATGGCAAAGTCACCGGCTATGTATTGCCTTCTGAAAATAGTACCAGTGAACTGGCCAAATTAATGATTGGCCGGGAATTGCCGACGTATGCGCATGTTGAATATACAGGCGAACATCGCACGCTGTTTCAGGTGAAAAACCTGAATTACGAAACTGATGATCCTTTTGGCGTGTCCTTATCCAATATTCAACTCAACCTAAATTCCGGTGAAATTCTGGGCATTGCTGGTATTTCGGGTAATGGTCAATCTGAATTACTGGCTCTGCTTTCCGGTGAGCAAACGGCGAAAAAAGGTCAAGTCTTTCTATTAGATCATGACATTTCTGAACTCAGTGCAGGTCAGCGACGTGATCTAGGCTTGGGCTTTGTTCCGGAAGAGCGTTTAGGTCGTGGTGCTGTGCCGAATATGACATTGGCACAAAACACTTTATTGACTGCTTTTCGTCAGGGTTTAAACAAATGGGGCTTTATCCAGTTTGAGAAAACTGTCGCTTTTGCCCAGCAATGTATCGAAAAATTCGGAGTAAAAGCCGCAGGGCCACAAGCGGAAGCCCGCAGCCTTTCGGGCGGCAATCTGCAAAAATTTATTGTAGGGCGTGAAATCCTACAACAGCCGAAAGTGCTGATCATCTCCCAGCCAACCTGGGGCGTTGATGTCGGCGCATCGATGTTTATCCGTCAAACCCTGATTGATCTTTCCCGCCAAGGCGTTGCGATTTTAGTGATTTCGGAAGAGCTGGAAGAACTGTTTGAAATTAGCGACCAGATTTGTGTTATGGCTGGTGGAAAGCTGTCAGCACCTGTCCCGGCTAAAAATACCAATGCAGAACAGATTGGCCTGCTCATGTCAGGTATTCAGGCAGATCCAGCAATATTGGCTGAATCCGAGCCTGTCCATGAAGCGCATGCGTAGAGAAGAGGTGTAAATATGCATTTATTAGAACCTAGAGAACATCCTTCTCAATTAATGAAATGGCTCTCACCTGTGCTTGCATTACTCGCCATGCTGGCGGTAGGTAGCCTATTGTTTTTAATGCTTGGAGTGAATTCTGCTCAGGCTTTATATATCTTTTTTATTGAGCCGCTAAGCTCAGTCTATAACCTGAGTGAACTGATAATTAAAGCCAGTCCGCTGATTTTAATTGCCTTGGGTCTGGCTGTTGGGTTTCGTGCCCGTCTGTTTAATATTGGTGCTGAGGGGCAGTTGGCTATGGGGGCCATCTTTGGCGGTGGTATTGCCATCCTGTTTCATGAGCAGATCGGCTGGTGGATTTTACCTTTGATAGTGATTATGGGTGCGATTGGTGGTGCAATTTGGGGCCTGATTCCAGCGCTGCTAAAAACCCATTTTAATGCGCAAGAAACCTTGACCACCTTAATGATGAACTATGTGGCATTTTTCCTGCTGATGTATCTGGTCAATGGTCCATGGCGTGATCCAGATGGCATGAACTTTCCACAATCCTTAATGTTCTCGGAAAGCGCGACCCTGCCGCTGATTATGGAAGGCACACGGATTAACGCCTCAATTTTTATCACGATCATCGCAGTGGTGCTGTTCTGGGTTTTTATCCGTAAGAGTCTGATGGCTTATAAACTGGAAGTCAGTGGTCAGGCACCTTTGGCAGCTCAATATGCAGGATTTTCAGCAAAAAAAGCCATCTGGTTAAGTTTGGGAATTTCAGGTCTGATGGCGGGGATTGCCGGAATCTGTGAAGTTGCAGGTCCAATCGGCCAGCTCAATCCGAATATTTCACCAGGTTATGGTTATGCAGCCATTATTGTGGCTTATCTGGGCCGACTAAATCCAATTGGAATCGTACTTTCAGGTTTCCTGATGGCGCTGATCTATTTAGGTGGCGAACTGGCACAAATGCAGTTGCAACTCCCAGTCGCGATTACCGGAATTTTCCAGGGCCTGCTTTTATTTTTCCTGTTGGCTTCAGATGCCCTGATTGAAAACCGCTACCGTTTTGCCAAAAAGAAAGTCAAAAAAACCATGACCACTGCGCAAGCAGCCTGAACCAGACAGAAGAAGGATAACAACATGAGTATTGAATTAACCGCAATTGTTGCCGGAACTGTCGCTGCGGCAACGCCTTTAATCTTTGCCGGACTGGGTGAGCTAGTAGCAGAGCGTACCGGTGTCATCAATCTTGGGGTAGAAGGCATGATGCTGGTCGGTGCCATTGCCGGATTTGCATTCGCTAGCCAGTATGAAGCCAGTGTCGCCAGTGCCTTATTTATGGGCGGATTGGCAGGCACATTGATGGCACTAATTTTTGCATTTTTCACCTTATCTTTAAGCACCAATCAATCCGCCTGTGGTCTGGCACTCACTATTTTTGGGATCGGGATTTCAGCCTTTCTAGGACAGAATTATGTCAGTACGGCCTTACCGGGTCTGGAAAACCTAAAAATTCCGGGACTCGCTGATATTCCATTCATAGGGCCAGTCCTGTTCCAGCAAAACTATGTGGTGTATCTGTCCATTCTTGCTTTTGTGCTGGTGTGGTGGGTACTGAGTAAAACCCGTTTAGGCCTGTTACTGAAAGCTGTTGGGGAATCTCCAGAAAGTGCACATGCCATGGGCTATAACGTGCTAGCGATTCGCTATGGTGCAGTCATGTTTGGCGGTGCAATGGCTGGTATTGGTGGTGCATTTTTATCTACGGTTTATACCCCAATGTGGATTGAAAATATGGTCGCAGGACGTGGCTGGATTGCAATTGCATTAGTGGTTTTTGCTGCATGGAAACCAACGCGCTTGATGTTAGGTGCATATCTATTTGGTGGTGTAACGATTTTGCAGTTTCATGCCCAAGCGCTGGGTCTAGAAGTACCGAATGAACTGTTATCGGCATTGCCATACATCGCAACCATTGTCGTCTTAGTCCTCATTTCACGTGACAACAAGTTATTGAAACTCAATTTACCAGCGTCACTCGGCAAAACCTTTAGCCCTTAATCGGACAAATCTCAGGAATTACTTTATGAAAATTATAAGCGCAGATTATGTCCTGACCATGAACTCCAACCTGGACTGTATTAAAGATGGTGCCCTCCTGATTGATGGTGCTCTTATTAAGCAGGTAGGAACATTACAGGAATTAACTCAGCAATATCCTGAAGCTGCAGTTACCCAGTATCCTAAAAGTTTATTGATGCCGGGCTTGATTAATACCCACTGTCACTCAGGTTTACTGCGCGGTACAGCCGAGGGTTTGCCAGTCTGGGACTGGTTGCAACAGTTTATTGATCCGATGCATCGGGTAGTGACTCCCGAAGATTCCAAAATTGCCTCCTACCTCTGTTATGCAGAAGCGCTGCTATCCGGCACGACTACTATTGTGGATATGTGGCGTTATATGGAAGGTAGTGCTGAGGCCGCACAGCAATTAGGTATACGTGCAGTATTGGTGCCTTATGTGGCTGAACATCCAGATCACAACTATTTTGAAACCCTCAACAGCAATGAAGCTTTAATTCAAAAATGGCATCAAGCTGCAAATGGGAGAATTCAGGTCTGGGTGGGCCTAGAGCATCTGTTTTATGCTGAAGAAAAGGCCTTGGCATGTATTCAGAAAATGTGTCATGAATATCAGACTGGTTTTCACACGCATAGCAATGAAAGCAAGTTTGATGTTGAAGAAAATCTCCGGCGTTATGGCGTGCGTCCGATCCAGACGCTGGAACAATTGGGCATGCTGGATGTACCTCAATGCCTGTTAGCGCATTGTGTCTGGGCCAATTCAGCAGAGATCGAAATTTTAAAACACTATAATGTTGGTGTCGCACATAATCCGATCTCGAATATGAAACTGGCATCTGGGGCTGCACCCATTACGGAAATGCTTAAACATGGCATTGCAGTAGGAATGGGTACTGATGGCGAGAAAGAAAATAATAATCTAGATATGTTTGAAGAAATGAAAACTGCTTCTTTACTGGCGAAGTTCTCTGGTTTAGATGCCGCAGCACTCGATTCATGGTCAGTCTGTCAGATGGCAACTCGGACAGGTGCCAAAGCCTTAGGTATGCAGGATCAGATTGGATCGTTAGAAGCTGGAAAACTTGCCGATATGATTGCAGTAGATATTGCGACCCCAAGAATGACACCCTTGATTGATCAAGGCCCGTTATTTAATTTACATACCAATCTGGTACATGCAGTACAGGGACAGGATGTGCACATGACCATGGTGAACGGTCAGATAGTAGTAGAAAACCGAAAACTGGTACGTGCTGATCTGCAAATCTTAATTGATCAGGTCAATCAGGCTGCTCCAGCCTTGTTCCAGCGACGCGCAAAATGGCTCGCAGAACAGGGAAGTGCGGTCAATGAATTACAGCGCCTGTAAATAAAGT
>NZ_JBUEBA010000082.1:0-13792 GCF_058107045.1 Acinetobacter sp. AB03
ACATTGATGACTTCTTTTTGTGATTTCACGCTGTCGTCAAGGTAACGGCCAAAGTTCATTTGAGACAATTGATAGCTACCTTTAGCCTCAACCCATATTAGTTTTGATACAAAGTCAAAACGGCTCCATAGGTAATTACCGTGCTCAAAACAAAACTTCCCTAAGATCCACATCGATACACCAAAGAAACCATAAGTGAAGTCGCTAAAATCCAGATAGCTTCCGTTATATAGACCTTTGGCAAAAATAGTCATTAATACGACTGAAGCAATAAAACTTAACAATCCAAAACTATTGAGGATGGCTAACCAGCGATACTTTTCTTCTTTGAAGCATGAGCTCAATGTCATATCACGAAGGGTATTGATTGGCACTGGTTGAGTTTCTTCTAAGATCTCACCCTCAAAAGCACCGTTTTTACTGCGAGAGTTGATAACTGGCAACTGGCGTGAATAGATTCTGTTAGGAATAGCACTTTCCCAATTCTTTTGTAGATGGCGTTCAAGTTCATCAAACAATTGCATTGGTTGGCAATTCATACTCAAACTATCCTGAACGACTCCAGCACTGGCTTGTGGTGGCTGTTTTACCATTTGAGCAATCACGGCCAAGAAGAATATCGCAATCGCAATCAGCGCTGCAATTAACGTAAAAATTGCTTTATCCATGCTTGGCAACCAAATAGGTGCAACTGCATGTTGGGTAAGGATAGGAACCAATACAGGTCCAAGAATGGCGACTAAAACCAAACCAATGACTTTAGATAAACCAATTTCTTGTGCACCTGAGTTCGGATTAGCCATAGGACGCAATAAAACAATCAAAATAATGGCGTTGTAAACAATCCCAAGCCAAGCACCTGTATTGGGTGATGCACCCACATACGCGATTAGAGCACTCACTAAGGTAATCAGAAAAACAATCGCATTTTGAAATTGAGCTTCTGCAGCGTTACGGATGAATAATGGCGAAAAAATAAGATTAGGGAACAGTGAATATAGAATCCCGTTCACTGAGCCTTTTGGTTCTTCATAAATCAAAGCGCTTTGGCGTAGGATCTCTTTAATATCGGTTGCACCAGGATAAGCACCAGTTTCTTGAATGGATAACTCCTGTGCAAGTCCGGCTGGTTGATCACGACCAAAGTAGAACTTTAGGTTTGATAAGCCTGTGGTCAGCAGTAGAGCGCCATAACTGAACATTGCTAGACCAACTATAAGCGGTGGTAGTGCAACAAATACACCGTTACTGAATAGACCTTTTGCACTGAAAATTAAGCTTAGGCCAGCCAGCATAAAAACGATGGCACCGATCACTTTAAAAATGTTTTCTATTCGGTAGGGATTAGGGAATTCAAACCGCTTATCTTGCGAGTTATATTCATATGCCATTTTTAATACTCCTTAACGCATTTATCTAATTACGTTTTAACTGGTTAATTATAACTAAGTCGTGGGGTATAAAGTTTTTTTAGTTAAAATGAATCACTGTTTTAGTTAAGTTTTAATAAGGGAATTTAAAAAGTATTTTAAAGGCGCATTAAAAAAGGGGATAACGAATCCCCTTTAAAGATGTACCAAGCTTATGTGCTGTTATTTGTTTTGATCTGCTTGTTTTTGAGCATCTGCAGCTGCAGCGTTCAGCATAGAAGACATATCATTTTGCTCGTCCTCTTTTGGTGGATTTTGTTCTGCAGTTTTTTGATGTGCATCAAAATCGTGGCCCTCAACTTTTGAAGGTTTTTCATTATCGACATAAGCTTCACGCGCTGCTTGTAGGTCTGCAGATGGATCTACTTTGTCAATTTGTTCATCTGGTTGAATAGGTTTTGATTGAGATGTTGATTCTTCTTTTTTACTACAACCAACTAAAACCAAACCTACAGATAATAAGCCAGTTAATAATAGAGTTTTGAATGACATTTAATCGCCTCCAGCGAAACATAAGCAAAGGTATAGTCACATATACTTATAATGTATATACCAAAATTTAACTAAAACTAGTCCGTTGTATAACGTGACCTTTATAAAAACGGTTTAAGTATATACCAATTGCAAATTTTCTTGTTATCGGCTGAAAGCTAATAGAATAGGGTATCGCTTAACGACACTATATAATGGCAAAAAAAAACCACCTTTTACGGTGGTTTCACTAGTTTTAAAGATTAAATCTCTTTAAGGTCTAGATTTTGTTCGCAATAACTACGTACAGCTTCTTTATCTGAAGGATCAAAACCCTTTTCAATCATTTCTTCACGTAACCATTTAATTACTTGACCGCGACCAGCCCAACGTAAGCTGTTGTTTTCACGGTGAACCCATTCATGCGTAAGCTTACGTTTTTGACGTCTTACAGGCTCAACTTTTGTGGTATCAATGTGGTTGTTTTTTAGATATTCGCTAAGTGTATGGATGTCCACAACACCATCGGCAGTAATTTTTTCTGAAATGATTGCATTAATGGCACTAACAGCATCGTGAAAAGCTTTATTTTCTTTAACGACTAGTTGTTGTTGAAGTTCTTCAATATAATTCTGAAGTTCAACAGGTGACATTTGAGCAACATTTTCTGGTTTTGATACATTTAACATGTCATTAGTTCCAGTATTGCGAGTTAAGTTGTTCATGATTAAACCTTTAGAAATATATTTGAAAATTAATTCAAAATATCTCTTACGACAAAACCATTTTTACACATTTACATTATTAAAATCAATTAGAGTTAATCGTATTTATACCTAAATATACCTTGAAATGGTTTTTCTTATAACTTTTATGTCGGGAATTTCCTTAAACCTAATGACAGGAATGCCAGCACTCTTCAAAAGCTCGTCACGCCTTTTATCTTTATCCTGGGTATATTTATGATAATGCCCATCAAGCTCAATAGATAATATAGGATTGTAGTCTTCATCAACAATCAAATAGTCCACGTAAAGCCTAGAAAACTGATTTCGGGTACTTATGTTTTGCGTGGTCATAAAAGCACTCATGCTTACTTGCACCAAAATGTTGCGTGATGGAATGACCTGTTCTAGTGCATCAAGCATTATAATCTCGTCTTTTGTAAGGACTTTTTTAGATACAAGCTCCTGATTCTTTTGAGGCTTACGATAGCCTTTTTTTGAATTCTTTTTGGCTTTAGTTTTAGGTTTGCGAAATACGCCACATAAAGCAAAAATTAACTTATACACTATATAAAACAATAATGAATAAATTATAGACTTTAACAAAAAGGAATTTAAAATCGTTTCCATAAACCTAATACACAACAAATTTTAAAGGGTGCTTAAACTTCTTAAACATATTAGATAGTTTTAACGGTGATTGATACGAATTAACTAAAAATGTTTAAGGACTATTAGTGATGCAATGTTAAAAATAGTATAATCTTGTAAATACAGCTTAGAAGCAGTTTTAAAAGTAAAACTGGTTCTCACAAATAACACCGACTATTTCACTGGAAAAGTTTAAAATGGTATTTAATAAACGTACTTTAGCTTTACTGATTGGTACAATCTCGCTATCAGCACACCTCTATGCCAACAACACAACCGTTAAAGTCTCACAAACTCCAATTGTATCATCTTCACCAATTCCCTTAGTTAAAGCGAATGCAATTGAACAATACTATATCAATGTTAAACATCGCTTTAATGGTGCGGAATTTGAACAACCGCCTCGTAAAATTAAGAGCATTAAACTTAACTTGAATGTTATTAATAACGGGGAAGTGGTTTTAACGGCGCACGAAGCTGATAAATCCAAGCTGGAAGACTATTTACAGCAAAACCCTAAAAACTCGGAACTATTGGCCAGTTACGTTGCTCGTATGATCAATTACAACCACGGCTATACGGTTCCTGAAAACAAGGGTAAATACAGCAAGTATGCAAGTACGACTGTATATGAAGCTCTTCTTGATGAATTGAACTATAACTTCGCAACTACGCCAGTAGTATCAGTAGATAGCTATGCAAGCCAACAACAGCTTGAATCTGCTTATCTATACATCCTTTCTCGTTTAGATCCACAAGAAAAAGCGGTGTTTTGGCAATTTGTGAACACATACAAAGTAGGGGATAAGATTGAGATCCCTGAAGGTACTGTTATAGCAGATGTCTTGAACACTTATAAAATCCAATTGAATTTTAAAGCGCCTTAATCACTAAACAGGTAAGGAATATTTAGGAACAAACTATATTATTTTTTTAAAGTTATTTTTTACCTGTTCCTATATGTATTCGCCTTTTTATGTTTCCTCATGGTATTGGGTGTTTTATTCATTATTTTGGTGTGAGTTCTAATTAACTATGCGACATTCCAAACAACCATGCGATAAGGCTTGCTCAAGGGAATTTAGATGAAAAAAACAAATGTCCATATCTTCATTTGGAAATTTGTAATTGGATTATTCTTTTTTAGTTTTCTTATGACTTATGTTCACTCAAATGCTGAAATTACAAATTTATCAATGTTGTTTTATGGGTTTAAGGTAGGTCTGTGGTTTGCAACTATTGCTACCACTTTGATTTGTGTATTGCTCGGTTTAGCAAAGCTCTTAAACAATAAACCTGAGAAAAATGAGCTTATTTACTCATGGTTTTATACATCGACAAAATATACGCTAGTGTTTGTTTGCACATTAGCTGTTGCTATTTTTGTCGCATAGTTAAGTGTAATTTTTTGGTCTTATCGCAACATTGATTAGTAAATTTGTCGCACAGTTCTTTAGAATATTGAATGTATTTTATTGATATTTTATAAAACTGTCGCTTAGTAAATTGGAACTGACATTTGGGGGTCCATTACAGCATCAGCAATAGTTGGATCATGAAATTGCTCAAACCATAAATTTCGGAACTTGACTTTTAATCAACCAATATATTGCTCGAAAATTAGAAGCATTGGGTTGATGTGATTATTTCGAATTTGTTATTAGAAATTAATTGAAAGCAGTATTTTTTAAACTTTAGGTGGAATGAAAAGGTGATTTTTTCAAGTATATTCACTGGACTTTTTATGACGGTGGGTTTCACAGCGCTAATTTATAACTACGTGTTGATGGGTGGTAATTCTGGTTTGTTCTTTTTGGTTTGGGGTGGTGGTTTCTCTCTAGCAGGATTGTATTTCCATTACCACGGAACAATTGGGAAAATTGGGTGGCAGAGACAGCGCTTTGTTCGTAACACGCAAACACTTGAATGGTATAAGACTGAATACCCTCAATGTGTTGTGACTACAAATATCGTGAAATGTTGTTTTTGCGAAAGTACATCAATTCGCAGATATGCCTTAAAAAACAATACTTACAAAATTCGCAACTCTTGTGCTAAATGCGGTGAAGTTTTGTTTTATACGGATGAGGATTAATAATGACTATTCATGCGTATTATGGTGATGTTAGCCACCTGAAAAATGAACAAAAAATGTTTGAAGACTTATTAACCCAATTGAAGCTTCATTGGGGTAATAGTGAAGATTGGATTTATTTGTTCTATAACACAATGTGGTCAGGTCAGGAAATTGATGTTATTGCTTTCACCAAGGAAGCAATCGTTGTTATTGACCTAAAAAACTATTCAGGCAATCTGGTTGGGTCGGAAAATGGGGAATGGCAGATTAATGGTGAGCTTGAGGTTCAGGGTGGCTCTCAGATTAATCCATTTGTTCAGATTCGGAAGAACAGATTTGCTGTTTTAGAGTGGTTCAAAAGTGCTGAATTGTTTACCGACCAAAACTTAGGTTTTATTAGTGGTTGCATCATCCTGAATGAGTTATCTAGTACGCAAATGGATTTGTCTCATTCGGTAAGAAAGTGGTTTTATGTTACCGATATTGCCAATTCAGTGGATACTTTGTCTAGACTCCATACCAAGGGGATTAGTCTTGCTAGTGATGATATTGTATACCTAGTAAACAAGTTAAAACTTAAAGAATATTCTTGGGATCAGGGTGTTGCTCCTAGAGTTCGCAATCTTATTCAGTCAGAAGATCGTGATACTCCAAGTGATAATAGTCGTGATCAAAGTTCCGCTCCGATCAAATACACATTACATGATCAAATGGAAAAGAAATTCAAAGGTGTTTTAGCACCGTACCTATTTTTCTATGGAACGGTCATCATCTGTTTAGCTATTGCTTTTCATATTGCTAATGGTATGAAAGGTGAAGGGGTTGGGTACTTATTTAGTTTGATCTTTGGTCGCTAAAAATATCAGTTATTCAGGTTGGGATTCCGTAATTATTAAGCCTTTTCCTTTTTGCATTAAAAAAGCCTACATTGTAGGCTTTTAGCTTTTTTAGATCTGTATTACTGAATTAAGTCGTCAACGGCTTCACCAAGGTAGGTTGGATCGTATTGCTTATACAAATAGTTTTCCAGAATTGGTAAATCTGGTGCTAAAACCATTCGCGTAATTTTAGGACGATCTTCTTCAAGGTTAAGCTTCACATGTACGGCGAAGAAATCAATGTTGTTCGTGATGAAGTCATATTCTTTACGACCAGCACTTTTGAGTTGATCAACCATACGCGAAAAGAAGCGGTTATTCGTAATAGAGCAATTCAAGAACTCTAACGCATCTTTTTCAGTAACATTAATTTCAATAATGTTATTGAGGAAGGCTAGCTCTGGTTTAATTAAGTTGCCGTTACGGTCTGCAGTTAGACATTTTGTAGAAAAGGTACCAATACCAGCCATACGACCATCATATTTCACAAAACCGTGCTCTTCAGATGCAACTAAGTTTGACGCATGAACGTATAGAGTAGGGTGGTGCTTTGTATTCCACTCTAAATCAATAACGTCAGTTTCATTTTCTGCATAGAGAGTTTGTAAAAGGGATCTATTGAGGTTGGTATAGAGGACTTGATCAAGCTCTAATACTTTGCGGCGATATAGCTCAGCGAAGGCAATACCGTACTGAGATAAGATATTACATGTTGTATTGAAGCTATTGCAGTAAATCGCACGGTTATCGTTACCGCCGTCTCGATCCTCACTGACCACAATTACATGGTTCCCTAAAACACCATTGATTTTATAAACCACAATTGAGCCTAATGCGAAGTTTTGGGTAAGTAGTTCTTCACCCTCAAATCGTACTGCCGTGCAGTTTTTAATATTTTCTGCGCTTAAAGGATAATTACCCGGTGTGATGGACCACAATGTTGAGACTGGTACAAATAGAGGCTCAATAGAACTACTTAAGTCAACTCGACCAATCGTGATGATGCTTGTGCCGTTAAAACTATCGCCCTTGTGTTCTGCAACGGCTGATGTTCCGATCGTACCTGGTATTTGTGCGTTCTCTGAAGCGCTATTATTTGGTACAACTGATTCTGTCATGAAACAACTCACTAAAAGTTTTATCTTTGTTTAAAAATACCACATGATAAATAGTATTAAAACTTATACTACTATTATAAGATGATCTTTAAGATTCATAAAGGTATATTTATGCTAAACCATAAAACCCAAGTTTGTTTTTTTAATAACCTGATTGGACGTTTTTATAAAAACCATTTGATCATAGATGTTAAAACTTTAAACCTAGATTTTATTTTAGATGTTATTGAATTCCCGACATCAATTGAAGGTTTAAAAAAAGCACCTAAAGTATCAAAAATTAAAATACCTTTTACGCAACTTGCTCAGGATCTTCAGCCACAAAATTACCTAGATTTAGTCCAATCTGATGCCAAAAATCTGTATCTGCAGATTGGGCAAGAAAGACGTTATATTCACGGCGAACAAACTAATTTTTCATATGCTACATCGGTGTTTCAGCAGATCGGTGATGATGAAGTGCTCCAGCTTGAGGCTTTGAACTATGCACTGAAGCTCCAAAGCATTACTAATGGTATTCAGCAACATACAACAGCGATTGAGACATATATCGAGCTAAAGCCTTTACGATATGCGTTTAGCTTAGATACGTTCATAAGTGCAACTGCAGATCTAGATCAACCTTTCGATACTCGTGAAGCGCTTTCTGGCCATATCGTTAACCATTGGGAAAAATGGGTTAAAGCAAACAATATCACCAGTGAAAGTTCTTATGATGCGGTGCTAATAAATACCGATAAATTAATACTGGTTCGAGTCGGTATTCACTCATTCTCAGTGAAGATTACAGACCTTGAAGTGGCTGACGGCGTTATCTATGCTTCTCTTTGTGATTTAGAGCTCTTACAGGTGCTTCTACCAACGTTCTTTGATGGTATACCTTGCCGTATTACTGCATATGCCGATATGAACATTCAATATGCTGTATCGCAATATAAGACTTGGCTATCAAGTCAAAACCTGAAGAAGATCCAGTACGTTCGCAAACAAGGTATTGAGAAGTACTTGCGTAAAAAATTAGAAGATGAAAGTGACTTAATCGGTAACGCGCAACTTGCCAAAACCCTAATGAATACCAGTTATACAGAACAAACAGTCTCATTTTTTTCTGACGCTTGGGGATTATCGTACGCAAACCATTTTGAGAAGAAAATTCGTCATGCTTTTGATCTGGTCATTCAGGCTTTGGATCATGAAGGGATCTCATTAGAGCAGCTGCAGTTCATCAATAGCCTAACAAAAGGGGCAATTGAGAATGCTATTAACGAGATGCTGAACAAGACTGGTTCGCCGTTAAACGTGGTACCAACACTCACTCAAGAATTACTGTTAATTTGCGATGAATTCAATGCCAAAAAACTCAACATATCAAGTGAGCTCTTGGATGCAATCACTCAGTTTGCAGAACAATATGCAGTATCACCACTGTTGGCCATTAAGCGTGATAGCGCCGTGTATTTGCTGTATGAACCATTAGATGCCGATAATCAGTTAATTGATTATGAGTGGTTTTGTACTGCGGTATATACCAAAAATCAGTTTGTGCCTGAAGCCGATGAACAACATAAAACAAATGTAGCGGATCTTCTTAAATCGGTTGAAGTACTGCATGTATTCAAGCCGAATATCCTGTCGTGGACCAATGGCAAGGTATTTGAAACGCCAGAAGAAAAGAAAAATGCTTTTATGTTATGTCTCACACCTGAAGCATTTGAAAATCAAATAGAATTCTTACGCACTAAGAACGCAATACCAGGATATTTTAAAAACCTGATTACATCCTTAGGTGGTTTAAGTACAGTGGCCACGGAACAAGATAAATACGGTGTATTTTTGATTGAGTCGATCGCTAAAAATTCGACTGGTTTTGCATATCAAGGACAACTCTTTCCTATCGATCAAAATGCCCAAATTGACTTAGATCAATGCTCAAATTTAACGCTTAATTCTAAACTACTACCAAAAAACTACCTGACCTTTAAAAGACTAATGAGATTAAGCGATAGTTTAACGAATGGCGTTAAATAGGTTTAAGGAATATTATTATTTTTACTTTAAGTTTAAATAGTGGTTTTTTAAATGCACAAAAATAAAGTATTATACTTTCAAACATAAAACCCTTTTAAAGTTATACAGAGAATACTGAATGAAACTATTAAAAACTGCGATGGTGGGTATCCTTGGTACTGTAATAGCACATACTGCTTTTGCTTATGATGATGTACCAACCCCAAATCCAAACTTTAAAGAAGCTTACGTGGGGCTTTTAACGCCATCTAAAAACTTTAATGTTGTTGCTGGTGGCCTTACACCTGAAATCAGCGAATATAAACTGTCTGATAGCTATTTTGAGAACAATTCAAATCAACGATACAAAGCGACAGCTCACCTTTATCAACAGATGAATACTCGACAACGAGCGATGTATTTATTAGTTCAGCACACAGCTTACTTAAACGATATTTTCTACCCTCAACGTAACCCTTTAGTTAATCCAAACGTATCAGACGAACAATTGAATGTTGAACCAGCACTTAATAAACTGCAGTCCTTACGTACTGACAAAGATATTGTCGAAAATGTTGTAGATCGTGAAACTATGCTTCAGGTATTAAAAGCACATTACGATTATTATATGCGCGATCAATTTACAGTACGTTTTTACGGTAAAAACCAAAACACATTTACTTATGGAATTGATAACTATTCTGGTTTAAAAATACGTTCGGTGGAAGGAAACTTACGCATTGTTGATCGCAAAAGAGGTACATTGTTAGGTGACTCAATGGTTAAGTTAAACCACTGGATACCAGCTACCCGTACCAAAGAGCGCCGTACTATTGATATACCGTCTTCCATGCCAGAATGGAAAGACGTTGAAATTAAAGATCTTGCAATTAAATTCCAACCAACTGCAATAACAACCATGCAAGGTAAACGCATTGATATTAATAAAATCTATGCGTACAACACTGAAAAATTCAATTTCTAATGTATATAGCGGTCACTATCGACCGCTTTATTTTGTTCCTGGATAAATATTAACCGTAGCCTAAGCAAAAGTTATAAGTTGCTTTTCCCACTAATCAAATTAAGGTTAAAACTATGAAAAAAGCTCTCCTATCAATTGCCACTGTAATCATGGTCGGGGGATGCTCAGAAGTGCCGAATGATATGTCGCATATCGATGTTTTTTCTTCCGATCGCTACCTATCAACTGCACATCAATTTAATAAGCTTGTTGATGATACGTTTAAGTATCCTTATTCAAAAATACCGTTTTTTCTAGTGACGAAAGGGTGGAGTGTTAGTGGTCCAAAAGAGCCAGTATCGCAAATTGTATATAGTTGCTTAACTTCTAATGAGGTGGAATTGGTGACAAAAATCAAGCCATTCATGCCCGAAGTGACCTACATCAAAACACCTGAAAACCAGGTGAAAAATTGCATCATTAAACATTCAAATGACTCAATTAATGCTGATGCGCTGAATGACCTTAAAGCGTTCCCTTTATTCCAAAAATATGCAGACAATCCATTTTTACGTAAGACCGTGGATGCTGCGAAAGCAGATGGCAAAATCTCAGTAAAAGAATATATGGATATTGTGCAGATTGTCATAAAATTAAGTGGAGCTGACAAACAGGTTCAGCTAGAGAAAACTATTCAAGAGCTTTAGGTATTCATATGTCGGAAAATCTATCCATGCATAGCATGTCGAATGAGGAATTGATTCAAGAATGGCTTGATAGCCTGAAGCTTGAAAATAAGTCCGACATGACGATTAATGAATACAAAAAGAGCTTACTTTTGATGTTAGAAATGCCTTTTTTTAAAGGTAAACATCTATTGGAACTAGACCGCGATTACATCACATCATTTCGGTTGCATCGAATCGATGTTGATATTGTTTCTGCAAGAACACTCAACAAAAATTTATCAGCTTTAAAAAACTTCCTGAACTATTGTCTGCGTAAGGAATATATACCTGAAAACTTCTTTTCTGACATTCGGGTTAAGTTCAAAAACCAAAGCTTACCGCGCCCGATCGCCGTGAATACGTTGAATGAGATACTTGATAACAAGACGCCATTAAATCCGAAATACAATAATCAAAAGTTAAGAGATCTAGCAGCTGCAGAAATTGCTTATTCTGGCGGTTTACGTATCTCTGAATTACATGCCATCAAACTAAGTGATATCAACCTCAGTGCTATGCAACTAAAGGTATTGGGTAAAGGAAATAATGAACGGATTGTTTTTTTAGGAAAAAAATCACTAGAGGCTATTTCTACTTGGCTTTTAGTTCGTAATCGTTGGATTTCAAAAGCTGGAGTAGAAGACTGCGGATATTTATTCATTGCACCATCTGGCAAACATATTGCGAAAAACCATTTAGGTGCATGCATTACAGCTCTGTTAAAGGCGCATGGTTCTGGAAATATTGGTAGTACTCATGCTTTGAGACATAGTTTTGCATCGCACTTGTATAACAAAACAAAAAATATTCGCGCCGTTCAGGAAATGCTAGGTCATAAATCACTATCTTCGACACAAGTATATATTCTTGTAGATCACGAAACGTTGATTAGTTCTTATAAAGATGCACATCCACGCGCTAGAGCGAACCAAGATTAATAATTTATTCGCTTCTTGTACTTCTAAAGATATATCGTAAACGATCGAAATAATTAACTTTTGATGGTGCCCGTAATGGCTAAGACTTTTGAACAAGTAAAAAAAGAATTTTTCAATACAAGGGTCATCACAAACAATCGACTACCTAAGCGTGGTGAAAGCCACAAAATTGCTGTGAAACTTGGTTTAATAGACCAAAAACAATCAACATATGTGTGTTCGTATAATTAAGTTTGTATCAAATAATTAAGTTTAGATTTAATTATTTAAGTTTGGATATCAATGAAAAAATTGAAGAGTTTTCAGAGCTAAAAAACTATACTTCATTACATAAGGCATTAAGAATACTTGATGACGGCCACATGGCCCGTTTAGCAAAAAAATTAGAGGTTTCAGTCGATATGCTCAATGCGACATTGGCTGTGCTGAATAAAATATAAAAAACGGATTGAACCAACCCATGAATGCAAATGAGCTTTATGAAAAGTTACAGCAAATTGGTAAGCCACTGGTCCACGTAGAAAGCCTCGTATCTACAATGCAGTTGGAAATCCCTGTTGAAGAGATTGAAAAACACATTGAACTTTTCGGGGTTAATTTTTTACTGGTAGAAGTTGTTCGATATACCTTTGACGGTTTTCTATCTCCAGAGTACCAACACTATATAGACGAATTCATTGCAGAAAATGAACTGGATGAAGATGTCATTTTGAATATCAGAAATAAAACATCATCAGATATAGGCCTGGTTAATGTTGGCTTTAATCTAAATGGTTGCATCCTTGGCTTAACCCATACGGATGAATGGATGGAACATTTATTCCACTTGGTTAAGTTCATTACTGACAGTGAAAAACGCGAGAAAAGTAGGAACTTTTTGTCTGAACAAGACAAAATCAAGGAACAAAAAGTTTTAGAAAAACAAGCCAAAGAAAAAGAAAGGGAAGTGATGATTCAACAGGTAGAGGATCTCACCAATACCGATGATTTTAAATTATGCAAAACGAAGGGTGAAATATTGTTGTTTTGGGAAAAGAACATTCCTGACCTATACAAAACTCTATCCAGAACTTTTATGGAAACAATGTCTAAGAAATATATCTCTATATTGCGTGGCTCATGAAGTAATACGATATGAGGAAGAACAACGAGTAGTGCATAAATCAGTGTTCTTGAACAACGCAAACAACAATAAAAATTAGTACTCAGCATTCACCAAAGTTTTGTATTGAGAATATTTCGTCAAATTTACTGTGTCACGTACTTGGCCATATTGAATACTGCCTAGATCTGAGTAGGTAAGGTTTTTCTTTTGAGATACTGCAACCAATAATTCATAGTTATTTCTTTGATTGAGTTCAATTGCTGAAGCGATATTTTTGTCTTGGCTCACTTGAGAAATAATGCTTTGGATCTCCTTTCTATCTGAAGCAGATACATCCAATGTAGTTAAATAA
Organism: Acinetobacter sp. AB03; assembly: GCF_058107045.1. Taxonomy (NCBI): domain Bacteria; kingdom Pseudomonadati; phylum Pseudomonadota; class Gammaproteobacteria; order Moraxellales; family Moraxellaceae; genus Acinetobacter; species Acinetobacter sp. AB03. Next base: position 13,445 of record NZ_JBUEBA010000082.1, read on the forward strand.
AATCCGATCGATAGAAATATTGTGGCGGTTAAAGTGAATAGGGATGCACCAGTAAGATAAACGGCGCGTAGAGTTCTATACTTTGTATAAACCACAACTGAAGATATGCAGATTGCCAAACATAGCGCAAGAATAACGGCATGTTGGTCTAGATAATCTGAGAAAAGCATTGTAAAGCCTGAAGCACAAAAACATGTTATATCACTTAGCTACCAAGCCATTTGTAGTATTTGAGACTTATCGTATATATGAAATATAAATAGCAAACCTTTGGTATATACTGAATCGGTTTAAAGTGCTGAAACAATAGGCTTTAGAAATAAAATACTAGTCAAAATGTGAATAATC
>NZ_JBUEBA010000083.1:0-470 GCF_058107045.1 Acinetobacter sp. AB03
AGCCGTGATGAAGTGCTTACCTATTTGGATTAAAGATTACAATTGCAATCATCTGTATAGTGGGCTAAAAATGAAATCCCTTCGGGAGTTTCGATCGTTAAAATTAGCAAGTTAACTGTCCGTTTTACGGGGGTAATACAAGTATGGCTTGGTTGTTTAGTAAATTTTTTATTTTAACAATTGAAGTACCTCTAAACTAACATAGAAACATCCATTATCTTCGATATCAATATAAACTTTAGAACCTTGATATTGTTCACCATCGAGTCGAAAATTCTTGAATCTGCTTTCTAAGGGATTATATTTTAGTGGGTTTTTTGTAATAGCATTCACTATGTGTTCTAGTAAACCTATTTCCCTTAGACAATTTTCAGCATCTATATTCTTGAGATTTAGTTCTTTAGGTGGAGTGAAATGTAGAAAAAGTAATTTTAAAAAGTAATATCCAATTGCACCAAATTGATCGATTA
>NZ_JBUEBA010000084.1:0-888 GCF_058107045.1 Acinetobacter sp. AB03
CTATTGTATTTTCTTGCTCAGCATCCAGATCGTCCTATCAGTCGAATTACGCTCAAAAATCATTTATGTGGTGAAAATGATCGTATTGATGATCGTTCAATTGATGTATATATACGACGTATAAGACTAGTTCTAAGTAAAAATAAAATCGAAGAAATCATTAGAACTGTGAGGGGGGTTGGTTATAGTTTCAATTCCTCATTAGTCACTTATTTATTAGCTTGATATATATTTTTATTCAAAATTTAATTTTTTATTAATAACTTAAAGTCTTATTCCCTTACTATTGGATAAAAAAATACAGCAGTTTTATTGAATATATGCGGATATTCATATATAAAGATATTTTGAATTTGAGTTAATCGTAAAATGAATAATTCTAGCGTCATAAAGATTTATCATAATCCCGCTTGTGGAACTTCACGCAATACTTTGGCTTTAATCCGTAATTCGGGTGTTGAACCAATTGTTATTGAATATCTAATGACCCCACCTTCGAAAGCAGAATTAGTTGAACTTATTCGTAGTGCTGGTTTAAGTGTTAGAGAAGCAATTCGTAAAAATGTACCTCCATATTCTGATTTAGGAATAGATCAGGAAGATTGGTCTGATGAACAGCTTTTAAATTTTATGCTTCAACATCCAATTTTGATTAATCGCCCATTCGTTGTGACGGATTTAGGTACACGTTTGTGTCGTCCTTCTGAAATTGTTCTGGATATTCTCCCGTTACCTCAAAAAGGCGCGTTTAGCAAAGAAGATGGTGAAAAAATTATTGATGAAAATGGTCAAAGAATTAAATAGCACGTTCTCATCTCTTGGATGGGAACAATGTGAAGGAGACTTATATGGATCAAGTTAATTTTTTTAAATGCTTATCAGATGAAA
>NZ_JBUEBA010000085.1:0-485 GCF_058107045.1 Acinetobacter sp. AB03
ATGATTTTCCCTTCAAAAAAGCTTAGAGACCGAAAACTCTATTTACTAGCCAAACTTCTCCTAGAATATTACCGTTATAAAATAATGAAGCTTGTCCTTTGCGTAGAGCACGCATAACCTCAATTCCTTTAATTGTGGCATAAGCCGTTTTCATAGACTTGAATCCCAACGTAGCCTTGATGATCCGTTTGAGCTTGCCATGATCACATTCAATCACGTTATTCTTGTATTTAATCTGTCGATGGTCCAGGTCTTCAGGACACTTTCCTTCCTGTTTTAGTCGCGACAAAGCACGGCCATAGGTATGAGCCTTATCAGTGTTTATGACTCGTGGAATCTGCCATTTTTTGACATGATTCAAAATCTTACCAAGAAAACAATAAGCTGAATGGGTATTTCGTCTAGCAGAAAGATAGAAATCAAGAGTATGGCCACGTTGGTCAACTGCACGGTATAGATATGCCCATTTGCCATTCACTTTTACG